>CAWKAN010000015.1:0-109010 GCA_963847615.1 uncultured Alphaproteobacteria bacterium | reverse complement strand
CAATCGGGTGAAGCGAAGGCAGGTCGGGGCTTCGCCCCGGCCTTGCTTTCGTTCACCCGATTGCCCTGCACCGACCGCGCGATCGGCTCGGTTTGCGGCGGCCAGGCTTGGACCGGTTGCAGGGTTCTCGCACGGCCCCGGCTGGACGCGGATCAGATGGCGCCACCCATAGAGCTGGCCCGTGCCGATGCCATGCCTGCGCGCGATACCCGCGATCGAGGCATTCGGTTCCAGGCTCTCCGCCACGATCGCCTGCTTCTCCACCGCCGACCAGCGCCGGCGACGCTCGCCGCGGGTGATCACTTCGATGCGCCGTGGGCGAGCACTCATACGAGCACTCATATGAGTGCTCAGATCGGTGTTCTCGCTGGCCTTCGGGTTGTCCATGTCCGTCGTCATGACGGGACATGCCAACAGAGTTGGCCGCGTTACCGCAATGTGGTCGCGGCGCTACGCTTACGAGGCCGCTCTCAATGTCCGGACAGCACCTGCCATGCCCCTATAGCGGCTTGAATAGACGCATTCCGGCAAGAACCCGACGCAGAGTCAACAGGTCCTTGTCTAATCGGGACTCCGTAGTGAAAAGACTTACTTTATAATTGATCCATATATCAATATTGTCACCTCTGCGCACCTGAGCCACTATCCAGATCTCAACCTTGCCATTCCCGGATTTTAGGAGGCATGACACGGTCTTATGGCCTGGTATCGTAAGACCGTTGGGTACCGTTCCACGAGAGTCGCTTCCATTGCATGTATAATTCTTCAGTTCTTCAAGATTTTGCTTCTCGATCGAATTAAACCCTGCATTCACATCGATACTCGGTTCGGCATCTGGCAGCGCTTCGCACGAGATCGACGGATCCAGGAGCAACCCTGCACCGTGATCCGGGTTTGGAGGCGGGTCCGTGCATAGCTTGACACCCGTTGGCACCGCCACTGAGAAGCCGTAGTCCGCGTTGCGGTATGTCTCGGCGGCATGCCCCATCCCGACGGAGACAGTCACACCGACAAAGCAGAAGACGATCAGCCTGAGCACATGAAGTCTCAAAAACATTTGCCGTACTCCTAGTTCTGCGGGTGTTCTTTTAGCCAGATCGCCTGCCTCGATCTGACGCTGTCTATGGTGCTGTCTAAGTCCTTGTTGTAATCTCGATCAGCGCTGTTATAGGCCGGCACTTTCCTTAGATCCCTTATGAACGCGCTGTTCGTCATGGGCGGACCGTCGGTGAAGCGCCACGCATTTGAATTCTCCCAATAGGTTGCCGCGTCCTTGACCGAGCCGAAACGTAGGTCATTGCGCCCAGCTTGGGTGCTTCCCCATGGGTTGCTCAAACCGATGTCGTGTCGATCGGAATAATATTCGCTTTCTAGGGCAGCCACTCCCAACACGAATTCAACGGGGATGTTGAGATCTTTAGCTATCTTAAGCGCGGGACCATAAAGTCGGTTGAAGAAATTTTCGAATTCCGGCTGAAGCTGTTGGTGCACCGCCTGAGCAGGGAGATCCTCTTTCGCCTCCGCCGGCGGGATTATGGCGTGCCAAATTGCGCTCGCCACCTGCTCAGCCAGCGAGCTCAACGGCGTTGTGCGATCCGCTGGAGCATTGCCCACATCTGCGGATGGGTTCGACGCGACCGCGTGTTCGGACACGTGGCGACCTGCTGCCGTCGCCAAGGCTTCGTTCGCCCGGCAATAGGCCGCGATCGGATCGGCCCCGATGAATGTGCGGTCGGAGTTCTCGTTCGTCCCAGCTTGTGTGGCGTCGGGCATGGCATTCTCCGTCGGTGGCCACGGCGCGGTCGGGTCCGGCGATGCCGCAAGCCCGTCCACCGTGCCGCGCTGACCAAGCGGCGGACGGCCGGACGACAGGGTGGTCCGGCCATCGCTGCCCGCGCGCGGCCCAAAGCTCGCCGGCAGCTTGCTATGGTCCGGGTGGCGGGTCAGCCACTCGGTCGGTTCTGGCGCACCATGCCGGACGAAGACGAGCGGCAGCTTAAGTTCGTCCAGGACAAGCGGGTCGGATTGCACGGTGGGCTGCTTCTTCGAACCAACATTCCGGGTTAATCCTGCGATGCAAGTTCAACGGACAAGTCGAGGTAGGCGACCGGCTCCTGGCCGACCCGGTATACCAAATCCGTTGTACTACCCGGCAGCGACGTCGGCGGGAAATCGCCAAACTGTTCGATGGGAATGGTGACGTGCGTCTGCCTTGCCGAGGGAATGGACGTAGAGATCGAGTTCAGCGTTGGTTCCTGGCAACGGGGCGCGCAGCCAGTCGATGTCGGCCGCAAGTTAATGCTCACCCGGATATATTTCGGGTCATCCGTCAAAATTATCGCGATCGTCTCATAATAGTATGTATTGTGCGTCAATGTGATGGGCAAAATGCCTATGCATGTCATGTCGTGACATACCAACTGGTGTTGTTCGCCCAGTGTATAACTTCCGGTATTGCCTTGTTTCGAATCCTGTAATACCTGCCTTACGTTGATGTATTTTATGTGATATTTCTCTGACCGTGCGGTGTTATTCAATGCCAGTGTCACCATGACGAATGTGGCCAGGCAGCACACACGAGCAGCCGCTCTTACGACAGACATGTCCGCCACTCGGTCTTTCGTGTTCTGGTAAACTGCCTTCTATGCGCGGTCTCATGGACAGCCATCGCTATCTCCGCCAGAACTCGGTGACGTTCGTGAAGGGAGACCTAATATGCCTCGCTGTCGGGAATCCGCGGTTGGCCAATTTCTGGCGGCTCCTTCTCCATGGTCGGGTCTCGAATGAGGCCATCCGGATCAAAGACTATCACATCCTTTGTTCCGGGCACAAAGCCCGGTTGTTCGAACGGCAGCAATTCGCCACGCCAGGTGTCGGAATCGTTCATCGGCGGCGACCGGGGAGGTGGCGATCCTGGAGGCCGCGGAGCGGTTCCCGGAGGCGGTGCCAAAGGCTCCTGCTGGATTGGAGGTTGTACCATGGGCTGTTGCTGAGGTGGAAAATCCAGCGGGCTCGGCTCAGCCGCAGCAGACCCGGCCTGCCCCAACCCGTCATCCAACGCGTAATCACGCGCCGATGTCGCCAGGGCTCCGTTTGCCTTGCGGTAGGCCGCGATCGGATCGTCCGAGGGCCATGCGCGGCCGGCGGTCTCGGTCATCGCAGCCGACGCGGTCTCGGTCATCGCACTCCCAGTTGGCGGCCATGGCGCGGCCGGGTCCGGCCCCGCCGCAAATCCGCCCGCTGGGCCGCGCTGGCCAGGCGGCGGACGGCCGGACAACGGGTCGGCCTCGCCACGCGCAGTCGGCTCGAAGGTCGCCGGCAGCTTGATATGGTCGGGGTGGCTTTGCAGCCACCCGCTCGGTTCCGGCGCATCATGCGGGACGAAAATGAACGGCAACTTAAGCTCGTCAAATCCAGATCGGTCGGTCGGCATGGCGTGCTGCTTCGCTGTTTTTGTCACTAATACTGACCGTAATTTGTTAGTTTGTCAAGCGGCTACCGGCCGACCACGCCACCGGCCCGGTTTGCAGCGGCTGGGCTTGGACCAGTTGCCGGGTTCTCGCGCGGCCCCGGCCGGGTGCGCATCCGCCAGCGATCGCGGATGGCGGCGGCCGCCGGTTGTGGCGCATTCGGCGGGCGTATTTTGGCCGATGGCATTCTGGGCCGGTCTGCTAGGCTCGGCTGCAAGCCCACCCGACGCCCCCAACGATCCGGATTCGGCCGCCCATGACCCTGCCCTCCGCCGACCCGTTCGCCGGCTATGACCCTGGCCCCTACTTCTGCGAGCTGGCGCCGGATCGCGGCGGCGACGGCGGCGCGATCGCGCGGCTGCGGGCGGCGATCAGTGCCATCGGCCTGGACGCATTGCGCGCCCGCGCCGCGGCGGCCGAGAACGACCTGATCAACCTCGGCATCACCTTCACCGTCTATTCGGAGGCCAGTGCGATCGACCGCATCCTGCCGTTCGACTGCATCCCCAGGGTGTTGACCGCGGCGGAATGGACGCATCTGGAATCCGGCGTAAAACAGCGCGTCGCGGCGCTGAACGCCTTCCTGCACGACATCTACCACGGGCGGAAGATCGTCACCGACGGCGTGGTGCCGGCCGACCTGGTGTTCTCCAACCCGAACTACCGGCCGGAGATGGAGAACTTCCCGGTTCGTTTCGGCACCTATGTGCATATCTGCGGCATCGACATCGTGCGCGACCAGGCGGGCGATTTTTGCGTGCTGGAGGACAACGCGCGCACCCCCTCCGGCGTCTCCTATGTCGTGGAAAACCGCCATGTCATGTTGCGCACCTTCCCCGACCTGATCGCCGGGATGCGGTTGCGCCCGGTCGACGACTATGGCCAGCGGCTGCGCGAGGCGATGACCGAGATCGCGCCGGAGGGCGTCGACGATCCCCAGGTCGTGCTGCTGTCGCCGGGCATCTACAACTCCGCCTACTTCGAACATGTGTTCCTGGCGCGCGAGATGGGCGTGCCGCTGGTCGAGGGGGCCGACCTGGCGGTGGTGAACGACCGCGTCTGGATGCGCACCACGAGCGGCCTGCGCCCGGTGCACACGATCTATCGCCGCATCGGCGACGACTTCCTGGACCCCACGGTGTTCCGCGCCGACAGCATGCTGGGCGTGCCGGGCCTGATCGGTGCCTGGCGCAAGGGCAACG
The DNA here is from genome assembly GCA_963847615.1 of uncultured Alphaproteobacteria bacterium. Lineage (GTDB taxonomy): Bacteria > Pseudomonadota > Alphaproteobacteria > Acetobacterales > Acetobacteraceae > Palsa-883. The sequence continues at coordinate 104,338 of CAWKAN010000015.1, read as the reverse complement.
TGACGCTGGCCAACGCGGTCGGCACCGGGGTCGCCGACGACAAGGCGATCTACGCCTACATGCCGCGCATCATCCGCTACTACCTGGACCAGGAGCCGATCCTGCCGATCGTCGAGACGCATATCTGCCGCGAGCCGGAGGGGCTGCAATACACGCTGGATCGGCTGGACCAGTTGGTGGTCAAGCCGGTCGGCGAATCCGGCGGCTACGGCATCACCATCGGCCCGCGCGCCAGCCGGGCCGAGCTGGCGGTCGCGCGCGCCGCGCTGCTGAAGGACCCGGCGAACTGGATCAGCCAGAAGGTCATCGGCCTGTCGGTCGCACCGACGCTGACCGAGCAGGGGCTGCGCCCGCGCCATCTGGACCTGCGCCCCTTCGCCGTCACCGGGCGCGCCACCTGGGTGCTGCCGGGCGGGCTGACGCGCGTCGCGCTGAAGCAGGGCAGCCTGGTGGTCAACTCCTCGCAGGGCGGCGGATCGAAGGACACCTGGGTGCTGGCGGAGGGCTGAGGACGATGTCGCACGACCTGCCGCTGCTCGCCCGCTATGCCGAGGGCCTGTTCTGGATGGCCCGCTACCTGGAGCGGGTGGAGAACCTGGCGCGGCTGATCGACGTGACGCAGACCTTCGAAAGCCCCGGGCGCGAGGCCGAGGCCTGGTATGCCCTGATCCGCATCAACGCCAACGAGACGGAGTTCGCCAGGCGCGGTCACGCCCCCGACGCGGATGCGGTGAAGCGCTTCTACCTGCTGGAGCGCGACAACCCGAGCTCCATCCCCAGCTCGATCGATGCGGCGCGGCTGAACGCGCGCACGCTGCGCCCGCTGATCTCCACCGAGATGTGGATGCAGCTCAACATGTTCCATCGCGACGTCGCGGCGATCACCGAGGCCGAGCTGCACGGCGACCGGCTGTCGCGGCTGTGCGGCATGATCAAGCTGGGCGTGCAGGAGCACACCGGCATCACCGAGGGCACCTTCTTCCGCGACCAGGGCTGGTGTTTTTACCAGCTGGGCCGGCTGATCGAGCGCGCCGACCAGACCACGCGGCTGCTCGACATCCGCTTCCACTCGCTGGTGCCGCCCGGCACCGAGGAACGTCGCGTGGAAGAAATGACCCTGTGGGCCGGCGTGCTGCGCGCCGCCGCCGGCTACCATGCGTTCCGCCGCGTGGCGCCGCCGGGTTTCACGCCGCAGGACGTGGTGCGGTTCCTGCTGACCGATACCTCGTTCCCGCGCAGCGTGCTGCTGTGCGTGGGCCAGATGGAGTGGCTGCTGGGCCAGTTGCGCAGCCGCTACGGCCTGCGCGGCACCGTTGCCTCCCTGGAACGTATCGAGGAGGTGCGCGCCGCCATCCTGGCCCGTCCGATGGAGCGGGTGATCGCCGACGGCCTGCACGAATTCCTCGATGCCGTGCAGCGTGACCTGATCCTGCTGGCCGGCGAGATCGGCACCGCGTTCTTCCGCGACTGGCGTCCGCTGGCCGATGAGCAACAACCGGCCGCCGCCGCGGCGATGACCCAGGACGGCGCGACCCCGGCCAGCGCGACGACGGCCAGCGTGACGAGCGACGGTGTGACCAGGGATGGCATGATCCAGGACGGACTGGCCAAGGACGGCATGGCCCAGGAGATGCGTGCCCCACTGGGCGGATGAGGCGGAGAAACACCCATGGCAAACCGATGGACGATCAGCACGCTCGCCGGTACCGGTGAACCGGGCTTCGCCGGCGACGGCGGGCCGGCGCTGGCCGCGCAGCTCAACAACCCGTTCGACCTGGCCTTCGACCCGGAAGGCAACCTGGTGTTTTCCGACACCTTCAATCACTGCCTGCGGCGCATTGACGCACGCAGCGGCGGCATCGCGACGATCGCGGGCACCGGCGAGCGCGGCTTCGCCGGCGACGGCGGTCCCGCCATCCGCGCCCGCTTCAACGAACCCTACGGCGTCACCATCGATCGCGCCGGCACCATCTACGTCGCCGACCGGCTGAACCGGCGGGTGCGCTGCATCGACGGCGCCACCGGAACGATCACCACCGTGGCGGGTGAGGGATCGCCGTTCGGCGAACCCCTGGTCGAACCCAATGGCCTGGCGCTCGATCCGACGCACCGGTTCCTCTATGTCGCCGACGTCGCCGGGGCGGGCGGCGACGGCGGTCCGGCAACCGCGGCCGGCCTGGCGCGTCCGCACGGCGCCGTCGTCGGACCGGACGGCGCGATCTACCTCGGCGATTCCGAGAACCACCGCATCCGCAAGCTCGCCCCGGCGGGATAACGGCGCCAGCCGGGGCGCAACCTCGCGCCGATATCGCGCTGCAACGTACGCAGCATCGAGGTCGCCGACGCCAGGCTTCACGCCGCAACCCGTTCGAGCGCGCCGTCGCGGGCAGCGGCGATCTCGCCCTCCTGCATGGGCTGCCACGCCTCGTCGGTCAGCGGGACGCTGGCGAACAGCGTAACGACCTGGCCGTCATCCAACGTCACCCCCGCCGCGGCCAGCGCGTCCGGATCCACCGGGCAGCTTCGGTGCAGCATCCACAGGCCCGGCGGCGCGATCGACCCGTCGTGCTGCGTGCGCCGGTGCGCGTGCGCGACCAGCAGTTCGCCGTCGGTATAGAGGAAGTTGGCCGGGCCAAGCGCGCGCAACGCCTCGGCCAGCGCGGCGACCGCGTGCAAACGTTGCGCCGACGACGGCGTGCCGGCGTCCCACAGCGGCGCCAGGCGCTCCAGCAGCACGCAGAACGCCACCTCGGAGTTGGTCGAGCCGACCGGGCGGAAGCGGCGACAGGCGCCGGCGAACCGGCGTTCGATCTCCGGCAGCCGGCCATTATGCGCGAACACGTGCATCCGCCCGCCAAGTTCGCGCACGAAAGGCTGGGTGTTGCGCAGCGAGACCTCGCCCCGCGTCGCGCGCCGGATGTGCGAGACGACGATGCGGTCTCGGATCGGGTTTGCGGCCAGGAAGTCGATCCACGGGCTTTGGTCGGCCGGGCTGGGCTGCTTCACCAGCAGCGCGTCCTCGCCCATGTGGAAGGCGACGCCCCAGCCGTCGCCGAGGTGGGCGGCGGAGCTGCCATGGCGCGCCAGCACCCGCATCGACAGGCTGACGGTCGTTGGCAGGCGGCTGGACAGGCCGAACAGTTCGCACATCGTGGTCTCCGATCAACCGCCCGCTTCAGGCACCCGACGCCGCGCGGGCTCGGCCATTCCCGGCGTGGCCTTGCGGTGCCGCCCGGCGGTGCCGTGGCCGGGATAATACCGACCGGCGGAAGGATTGACCCGTCGGCGCCGCGCCCCCGTCATGCCGGCCCCCGGGTCCGGCCGGAGAGTCGATCATTCCGCCGCCAGGGATAAGTTGTCGCGTAACGACTATGCAACGACCTCATGCAAGCCTTCGACAGACAAAACACCGCGGCACCAGCGGAACGGACGATACCGGCGCAGGGCGCCGGCGATGCTCCGGCACGTCTCATTTTGGCCGGTCCGGGCAGCCTCTCTCCGGCATCGCCGGCTTGACGGAGAGGCGACGTCGTCCGGTCAAAATGCACATTGCCGGCGATGCCCCGCGATGGCGCGGCGGTCGGACGCCGCCTTATCGCGACCCCAGCCAGCCGACGCTGTGCGCCAGCATGTACAATGCCACGACGACCACCACCGCGCCGAACACCCGGTTGAGCGTCTGTTGGCCGTTCGACAGGTGGCGCGCCAGCGCGGCCCCCAACCAGCCGCCGACGATCCCGCCGGCGATGAACAGCGCGGCGATCCACCAGTCCACCAGGCCCGACACGGCGTAGTTCACCGCGGTGGTCAGCCCGAACGCGCCGACCGCCACCAGCGACGAGCCGATCGCGTGCAGGGTGGAGAACTCGGCCGCAAGGATCAGCCCCGGCACGATCAGGAACCCGCCGCCGATGCCGAAAAACCCGGCCAGCGCGCCGGCGCCGAAGCCAACGCCGACCAGCCGCACGACGACGTCGCGACGCAGCTTGCCCTCGTGCCCGCTCGTCACCTTGCGGCGGCGTTGCATCAACACGGCGATCACAATCATCAGCAGGGCGAACAGGGTCAGCAGGCGGTGGCCGTCGATCGCCTTGCCCAGGGAAGACCCGGCAAAGGCGCCGACCACGCCGGCGGCGGCGAAGATCGCGGCCGCGGTCCAGCGCACATTGCCCGCGCGCGCATGCGGCAGCAGGTTGGCGAAGGCGTTCACCGCGACAGCCAGCGCGCTGGTGCCGATCGCGCGGTGCGGATCGGTGACGCCGACCAGATACAGCAGCAGCGGCACGGCCAGGATCGACCCGCCGCCGCCGATCAATCCGAGCGAGAAACCGACCAGCGAGCCCGATCCAACCGCGAGAGCACTGTGCATGACGTCCTGACTGGTCGGTTCAAGTTCGAAGCGTTGACAACGCAGCGATGCGGCCGACGGATGTGGTTGAAGGATGTGATCGCCGGCCGCCGTCGCCCGCTGCGGTGACGCCCGGCACGCGCAGGAAACGCGTCATTGCCACCGTCGCCTTGGCCGACGCGCGGCAGGTTATTGGAAGGCGCAGCCCGGCTTGGCGCCCAGCCGTTTGAACACCATCGCCGCCGGACAGAACCCGGTGAAGCTGGCCTGGATCATGTTGAGCCCGATAAAGGCAGTCAGCAGCAGCCACCAGGGGCTGACCAGCCAGACCAGCACGGCGCTCAGCAGCGTCATGGCGCCGGCGAAGGCGAGAACGGCTCGATCGATCGTCATGGGTGCGGTCTCCGTTGTTACTGTGGACGGGAGGTCAGGCCGTCGCGCGCCCAGCGCACGATGGCGTCGGCGTTCATCGCGCCGGCGGTCTGCGCCAGCACGCTGCCGTTACGGAACAAGTAGATCGCCGGAATGCCGCGCACACCCAGCCGCGCGCAAGTGTCCTGCGCGGTGTCGGCATTCAGCTTGAGCAGGCGAACCGCGGGCTCCAGCGCCGCGGCGGCGCGTTCGAACTGCGGCGCCATGGCGCGGCAGGGGCCGCACCACGGGGCCCAGATATCGACCAGCACCGCAATGTCGTTGCCGCGCAGGTGCTGCTCCAGCCGCGCCTCATCGACCTCGACCGGATGCGCCTCGAACAGCGCGGCACGGCAGCCGCCGCAGCGCGCGGCGCCGGCCGGGCGCTCGGCCGGTACGCGGTTCACCGTGCCGCAATGCGGGCAGACAATGTGCGACGCGTTGGGCATGACAAGTCTCCCACTCAACCAATATGAGCGCCCGCCGACGCAGCGTCCACTCCCACCCGGCCGGTGCTTCGACCCCGCTGGCCTCGCCGCCCCAAGGGCAGCGTGCCGTCGCTTGACAATATATTCATGTTCGCGTAGATACGCAAGAACGAAAGTACGAGCATGACGATCGATCCGGACCAAATGCACGCCGCCGCCGACCAGGCCGCCGAATTGCTGAAATCGCTCGGCAACCGGCACCGCCTGCTGATCCTGTGCCAACTCGCCGAGCAGGAACGCTCGGTGGGCGATCTTGCCGGCTTGCTGGGTTTGCGCGATTCGACCGTCTCGCAGCACCTGTCGCTGCTGCGCAAGGACGGCCTGGTGCAGACGCGCCGCGACGGGCAGACCATCTGGTACGCGATCGCCAGCCCATCGGCCCGGCGCGTGCTTGACACGTTGTTCGAGATCTACTGCAAGCCGGCCGCCTTGTGCGCGCCAACCGGCCGTGCGCAGGCGGCGAACAAGTTGCCACGCCGCGGCACCCGACGATGACGCCACTCGCTCCCGTTTGCACGATGCCACCGCCGGCACGCCGCGCATTGATCGAGGTCGATGCCGCGCGGTGCCAGCGCGCCATCACCTGCGCGCCCCGCCGCGCGGCAGCGAACCCGATCCGCCGAACCCTTGCCAGGAAACCGCCATGCACCCCAGGCCACCGCTTCAGGAGATGACGCCGAGCGCGGTGCACGACGCGCTGCGGCGCCAGGAAATCGTGCTGATCGACGTGCGCGAACCGCAGGAATACATCACCGAGCGCATCCATGGCGCGCTGTTGTTCCCGCTGACGACGTTCGACGCGCGCGCCCTGCCGGCGGATGGCCGCAAGGTGGTGCTGCAGTGCGGCTCCGGCAAACGCTCCGCGGCCGCGGTGGCGAAATGCATCGCCGCCGGCGTTCCGGTCACCACCCACCTGAAGGGCGGCATCCTCGCCTGGAAGCACGCCAGGCTGCCGACCATCACGCTCGATCCGGCCACCGGCAGCGTCGTCGATCGCCGATGATGGCGGATCGTTCCGCCCAGAGATATACCGCCAGGGCGGCCGGTCCCAGGAGACACCCAATGCGCCTCGTTCCGCTGCTGGCCGTTGCCTGCCTGTTCGGCCTGGCGGCCGGCGCGCGCGCCCAGCCCGGCTTTACCGTGCACAGCCGCGAGCTCACCGACGAAAAAGCGGTGTTCGCCACGGTGGAAAGCCCCAACGTCGTGCCGGCGCGCAGCCGCATCGGCGGCACCGTCAGCAGCCTGTCGGTGCGCCAGGGCGACACCGTCACGCCGGGCCAGGTGATCGCCGTCGTCGCCGACGAGAAGCTGCTGCTGCAGATCAACTCGCTGGACGCGCAGATCGCCGGGCTGCAGTCGACGCTGGCCCAGGCGCAGACCGACCTGGCCCGGGCGGAGACGCTGTTCCGCCAAGGCGCCGGTCCGCGGACCACGCTGGACCAGGCGCGCACCGCGGTCGAGGTTGCCACCGCCGCGTTGCGCTCGCGCACCGCGGAACGCGCGGTGGCGCAACAGAACCTGGCGGAAGGTCAGGTCCTGGCGCCGGTCGCCGGGCGGGTGCTGACCGTGCCGCTGACCAAGGGAACGGTGGTGCTGAACGGCGACACCATCGCAACGATCGGCGAACAGCCGTTCCTGCTGCGCCTGCGCATCCCGGAGCGGCACGCGGTGTTCCTGCAGCAAGGCGATGCGATCCGCCTGGCCGCCGACCAGCTCAGCGCCCGGCAGGGCACCAGCGGGCGCATCACGCTGGTCTATCCGCAGATCGAGCAGGGCCGCGTGGTGGCCGACGCGACGGTGGCCGATCTCGGCTCCTATTTCGTCGGCGATCGGGTCCTGGTCTGGATCAGCGCCGGCACCCGGCAGGGCTTCATCGTTCCGGCCGATTTCGTCGAAACCCGCTTCGGCCTCGACTACGTGCGGCTGCGCGCGCCCGACGGCGGCGTAACCGATACGCCGGTGCAGCGCGGCGAGCCGCGTCCCAGCCCGGCGCTGCCGAACGGGCTTGAAATCCTCTCCGGCGTCCATTCCGGTGACGCACTGGTGCGTCCCGACCGATCCGCCGCGGCAAGCCCCGGCCGGCCCGCCGGAACCAGCCCATGAACCTCGGCCTGTCCGGCCGGCTGACGCGCGCGACGATCCGCTCGCCGCTGACGCCGCTGTTCCTGCTGGCCGCCCTCGCCGCCGGCCTGCTCGCGCTGCTGACCATCCCGCGCGAGGAGGAGCCGCAGATCCACGTGCCGATGGTCGACATCATCGTGCAGGCGAACGGGCTGGCGGCGCCTGACGCGGTCGAACTGGTGACCAAGCCGCTGGAGGCGATCGTCAAGCCGATCCCCGGCGTGGAGCACGTCTACAGCCAGACGCAGGACGACCGGGCGGTGGTCACCGTGCGCTTCGTCGTCGGCACCAACGAGGACGACGCGGTGCTGCGGGTCAACGACAAGATCCGCGCCAACCTGGACAAGATCCCGATCGGCATCCCGGAGCCGCTGGTGGTCGGCCACGGCATCAATGACGTGGCGACGGTGGTGCTGACGCTGTCGCCGAAGCCAGCGGCGGCGGCGCGCTGGACCGACCATGACCTGTACGACCTGGCGACGAAACTGCGCACCGAAATGGTCAAGGTGCCTGATATCGGCACCTCCTACCTGGTCGGTACCGGGGCGGAGCAGATCCGGGTCGAGCCGGACCCGGAAAAACTGTCGCTGTTCGGCGTCACCTTGCAGCAGCTCATCGCCAAGGTGCGCGGCGCCAACAGCGAGTTCGTCGCCGGCACGGTGCGCGACGCCGGCCTGACGCGCACCCTGGCCGCCGGGCAGACGCTGCGCGGCGTGCCGGACATCGGCCTGCTGCTGCTGACCACGCGCGACGGCCGCCCGGTCTATGTGCGCGACGTGGCGCAGGTGGTGATCGGCCCCAGCACGGCGGACGCCAGGGTGTGGGACCTGACGCCTTCGGCAGAGGGATGGCACCGCGTGCCGGCGGTCAGCCTGGCGCTAGCCAAGCGCGCCGGCTCGAACGCCGTGGTGGTGGCAGGCGACATCGTCGCGCGCGTGCACGCGCTGGAGGGCCGGCTGATCCCGTCCGATATCAGCGTGCAGGTCACCCGCAACTACGGCAAGACGGCGAACGACAAGGCGAACGAGCTGCTGTTTCATCTCGGCCTCGCCACGGTGTCCATCGTGGTGCTGATCGCTTTCGCGGTCGGCTGGCGCGAAGCAGTGGTGACCCTGGTGGTGATCCCCACCACCATCCTGCTGACGCTGCTGTCGGCCGAGCTGATGGGCTACACGATCAACCGCGTCAGCCTGTTCGCGCTGATCTTCGCCATCGGCATCCTGGTGGACGACGCGATCGTGGTGGTGGAGAACATCGCCCGCCACTGGGCCATGCGCGATGGACGATCGCGCATGCAGGGGGCGATCGAGGCGGTGGCCGAGGTCGGCAACCCGACCGTGGTTGCCACGCTGACGGTGATCGCGGCGCTGCTGCCGATGCTGTTCGTCTCCGGGCTGATGGGGCCGTACATGGCGCCGATTCCGGCCAATGCCTCGGCGGCGATGCTGTTCTCGTTCTTCGTCGCCATGGTGGTGGCACCCTGGCTGATGTGCCGCCTGCACCCGGAACGCCTGGCGCGGACGCGGCGGCGCGGATCGCTGAGGAAGCGGAATGGCTGCCGGCGGCGTCGCCGGGCATGGAACACGACCTGGCGGCGCACCACGAGGGCCGGCTGGGGCGGCTCTACCGCGCCGTCGCCACGCCGCTGCTGCGCACGCGGACCCGCGCCTGGAGCTTCTTGATCGGCGTCGGCCTCGCCACCATCGCCGCCTGCACGCTGTTCTACACCGAGAACGTCACCGTCAAGCTGTTGCCGTTCGACAACAAGTCCGAGCTGGCGGTGGAGGTCAACCTGCCGGAGGGCAGCAGCCTGGAGGACACCGAGCGGGCACTGTTCGCCGCCGCGCGCATCGCCCGCGCGCTGCCCGAGTTGCGCTCGGTGCAGGCCTACGCCGGCACCGCGGCGCCGTTCAACTTCAATGGCCTGGTGCGGCACTACTATATGCGCCAATCGCCGGAGCTGGGCGACTTGCAGCTCAACCTGACCGACAAGAGCGCGCGGCAGCGCAGCAGCCACGCCATCGCGCTCGATCTGCGCCAGCGTCTGCGTGCGCTAAAACTGCCGGAGGGCAGCACGCTGCAAGTGGTCGAGGTGCCGCCCGGCCCGCCGGTGCTGGCGACGCTGCTGGCCGAGATCTATGGGCCGGACGCCAAAACCCGGATGGCGGTGGCGCAGGAGGTCAAGGCGCTGTTCAAGTCGGTGCCGTATATCGTCGATGTCACCGACTCCTACGGCCATCCGCGTCCGCGGCTGCGCATCAGCATCGATCAGGACCAGTTGGAATATTTCGGTGTCGAGCAGAGCGACGTCTACGACACCATCCAGGCGCTGTTCGGCGGCGTGCCGGTCGGCTACTCGTACCGCGGCGCGGAACGCGATCCGATCGCCATCGTCGTTGGATTGCCGAAGCGCGATCTGAGCTGGGATACCCGCTTGGCCTCGACGCCGGTGCCGGCCAATACCGTGCCCGGCAGCAAGACGGTGGTGGAACTGGGCGAGGTGGTGCGGGCGGAGAAGGAGCTCGGCACCCCGGTGCTGTTCCGCCGCGATGGGCACTTCGCCGACATGGTGATGGGCGAGTTGGCCGGCGCGTTCGAGGCGCCGATCTACGGCATGCTGGCGGTGGACAAGACGATCGCGCGGCACGACTGGGGCAAGCTGGCGAAGCCCGCCATCAGCTTGCGCGGCCAGCCCACCGACAAATCGCGCCCGACGCTGCTGTGGGACGGCGAGTGGGAGATCACCTATGTCACCTTCCGCGACATGGGGGCGGCGTTCGCCGTGGCGATGCTGGGCATCTACATCCTGGTGGTGGCGCAGTTCCGCAGCTTCAAAGTGCCGCTGGTGATCCTGACGCCGATCCCGCTGACGCTGATCGGCATCGTGCCGGGGCACTGGCTGTTCCATGCGCCGTTCACCGCCACCTCGATGATCGGCTTCATCGCGCTGGCCGGGATCATCGTGCGCAACTCGATCCTGCTGGTGGACTTCGTCCGCCACGGACGGACCGCCGGGCGCAGCCTGCGCGAGGTGCTGCTGGACGCTGGGGCGATCCGCTTCCGCCCGATCCTGCTGACCGCGCTGTCGGCGATGATCGGTGCCGCAACGATCCTGACCGACCCGATCTTCCAGGGCCTGGCGATCTCGCTGCTGTTCGGGCTGGCGTCATCGACGCTGCTGACCGTTCTGGTGATCCCGGCGATCTACGTCGTGCTGCGCGACGCCGACCGCGTGGCGCCGCAATAGCCAGGCCCCGCCGCTTGATCCGTATCAATGCGCGATGGGGCCGGCGCGGCGACAAGGTCCCTCGCGCAACCGGAGGTGCCGAGATGCACAAGAACTGGCCGGAGTTGGCCGCCGGACTGATGCCCGCGATCAAAGAGCTGCGCGCGGGCACGCCGGAGGTGATGAAGGGATTTTCCGCGATCGCGCGGGCCGCGCTGGAAGCCAAGGCGCTGGACCGCAAGACCAAGGAGCTGATCGCCCTCGGCATCTCGGTGGCGCTGCGCTGTGACGCCTGCGTGGCGTTTCACGCCGAGAGCGCGGTGCAGCAAGGGGCGACGCGCGACGAGCTGATGGAAACGATGGGGATGGCGGTCTACATGGGGGCCGGCCCGTCGGTGATGTATGCCGCACAGGCGGTCGAGGCGTACGACCAGTTCGCCGCGGCCCAGGCGGGCAAGGTGGTCTGACCGCAAGCGCCGCAGGTCCGGCACCCGGCGGCGGCATGTCCGACACGCCGCCAGGCCGTGGGCCGAGCGCGGGCTTGTGCCCGCGCGCGTCCCGCCATACCACTCCGCCATGATCACGCGCGCGGACATCATCTGGCTCGGCGTCTCCGCCGGCGTCATCGGCTCCCTGGTGGGCGGCATGATGCTGGGCATCGGCATGAGCATGATCATGAACGGCGAGCCGCATGGTTGGCTGCTGCTGCTGCCGGGCGCGCCGGTCTCGGCGATCCCCGGCTGGCTGCTGGCGCGGCGTCTGGCCGGACAATTGTAGCGCCATGCGGTTCGGCATCACGCTTGCCAACCGCGGCATCCTGCTGGGCCTCACGACCGTCAAGCACCTGCTGGCGCTGACCGACGCGATCGAGGCGTGTCCGCTGCTGGATTCGATCTGGGTCGGCGACGCGCTGTTCGTGAACCGGCGGCTGGACGCGCTGACCCTGCTTGCCGCCATCGCCGGACGCACCGCCCGCGTGCTGCTCGGCCCCGCCTGCATGGGCTCCTTCGCGCTGCGCGACCCGCGGGTGTTCGCCTATGAGTGGGCCTCGCTCGACGTGCTGTCGGCGGGGCGCACCCGGCTGTCGGTCTGCGCCGGCGGCGGCGCGGGCCCGGCGTGGGAGGCGGAGACCACCGCGATGGGCATCCCGCCCGGCGAGCGGCGCGGCCGCATGATCGAGAACATCGCCGCGCTGCGCCACCTGTGGACGCAGGACAACGTCGCCTTCGAGGGCGCCTTCCTTCGTTTCGCCGGCATCACGCTGGAGCCGAAGCCGGTGCAGTCGCCCTGCCCGATCTGGCTCACCAGCAATGCCGGCAGGCTGGCGAACGGCCAGGCGACGGAAGGCGGATCGCCCCTGGCGCTGCGCCGCGTCGGACGTCTGGCCGACGGCTGGATGACGCACTCGGTCGGTCCGGCGGGGTTTCGTGCCGGATGGGAGACGATCCTGGCGGCGGCCCAGGATGCCGGCCGCGACACGATGCGGTTCGACAACGTGCTGTGCCACCATATCAATATCAACGAGGATGCCGACGCGGCGCTGGCGGATGCCAAGCGCTACCTCGATCTCTATTACGGCGCGAACTACACCAAGCAGCGGCTGGAGGCCTGGCTGAGTTATGGATCGCCCGGCGACTGCATCGCCCAGCTTCGCCGCTACGCCGATTGCGGCTGCAACCGCATCACCTTCCGGCTGGCGACGATGGGCGACGCGATGGCCCAGTTCCGCCGGCTGACCGAGGAGGTGCTGCCCTTCGTCGGCTGACCGGCGCGCGGCTTGCCGGCGGTGCGCACTCGGCGCAGCATGTGCGCAACGAGGAAGGCAAACCATGTTGGCGCCGGGCGGCAACGACCGCCCAAGGCGACGCTGCGAAGGAACGATGATGAACTATCGCCGGGTGTGGATCCTGGTTTTCCTGTTCACCCTGACCACGATCAACTACGCCGACCGCGTCGCCCTGTCCGTCGCCGCCCGGCCGATCTCCCTCGAGTTCGGCCTGTCGCCGGTGCAGATGGGCTATCTGCTGTCGTCCTTCCTGTGGATGTATGTGCTCTGCCTGTTGCCGGTCGGCCTGCTGGTCGATCGGTTCGGCGGCAAGATCGTCAATGCCGCCGGCATCGGGCTGTGGTCGGCGGCGACGGTGCTGACCGGCTTCTCGACCAGCTTCGGCTTCCTGGTTGGGTCGCGGGTGGTGATGGGCATGGGCGAATCGACCAGCTGGCCCGCCTCCAACCGGGTGATCCGCGAGTGGTTCCCGGCCTCCGAGCGCGGCCTTGCCAACGCCGTGTTCAGTGCCGGTGCCGCCGCCGGCCCGGCGTTCGGCGCGATGGCGATCGCCGCGGTGGTAAGCCGGCTGGGCTGGCGCGCCGGATTTCTCGCTGCCGGATCGATCGGCTTCATCTGGCTGCTGGCCTGGCTTGCGCTGTTCAACCAGCCCGAGCGCGTGCGCTGGCTGCGCCCCGAGGAACGCGACACGATCCTGCGCCGGCGCGATGGCGCGGTGGCGCCGTCGGAGGCGGAACGGTCCGCCTCGCCGCTGCGCCACCTGTTGGGATTGCGCACCGTCTGGGGCCTGTTCCTGACCCAGGGCTGCGAGGTCTATGGCAACTACATGCTGCTGACCTGGCTGCCCAGCTACCTGCAGCGGGCCAAGGGCCTGTCGTTGCTGAACGCCGGCATGCTGACCGCCGTGCCGTTCGGCACCGCGATGGTGATGGCGGTGCTGCTGGGCCTGCTGAGCGATCGGCTGCTGACGCATGATACCGTGCACACCGGACAGCGGCGGGTGATGCTGGCCGTGCTGATGATCACCGTGGGCAGCATCCTGCTGGTGCCGTTCCTCGACAGTCTGTGGGCGATCGTGGCCGTGCTGGCGCTGGCCCGCTCGGCGGGCTCGGCCGGCAGCGCGCTGAACTTCGCATTGGTGACCGATCTGGTGCGCAACCGGGCCGATATCGGCAAGGTGACCAGCATCACGGTGCTGGGCGGGAATTCGTTCGGCGTGATGGCACCGATCGTCACCGGCTACGTGCTGGCGCTGACCGGCGGCTTCAACGGCGCCTTCGCGGTGGTCGGCATACTGGGACTGACCGGAGCGGCGATCACCCTGCTGATGACGCGCAAGCCGATCGAGCCCTACGCCCCCGGCCGCGCGGCGGCCATCCGCACCGCCTGATCCAGCGCGCCGAGGAAGCGCGACCGGTCGGCGCGCGCCAGCGGCGCCGGCCCGCCGGTGGTCATGCCGATCTCGCGCATATGCTGCGCGACCGCGCGCCCGGCCAGCGCATTGCCGATATTGTCCGGGGTCCAATGCCTGCCGGTGTGCGCCAGGGCGTGTGCGCCTTTGGCCAGGCATCGTGCCGCCAGCGGAATGTCGGCGGTGACGCAGACATCGGCTTGCGTGATCCGCTCGGCGATCCAGTCGTCGGCGATATCGGCGCCCGCCCCGACGATGATCATGTGGACGTTGGGCAGGCCGGGCGGGCGGATCGGGCGCGACCCGTTGGACACCATGAACACGCGCAAGCCAAGCCGCGTGGCGACGCGATAGATTTCCTCGCGCACCGGGCAGGCATCCGCGTCCACATAGATGTCGGTCATGGGATATGCCGCGTTCAAATCATTCTCTGGCAAACCATTCGCTGGCAAATCATTCCGTGGCAAATCATGCGTAGGGCGGAACAGCGCAGCGCAGTCCGCCTCTCGCAACGCATTGCCGCGCGCTTGCCGCGGATCTCTTGCCGTCGCCGCAACTGGCGGAATGCGCTGCGCTGTTCCGCCCTACGCAGGTTCCCGACGCAGGGTGTCATACCGGGTGTCCGAATGATCGACTCGCCGGCCGTGCCCGCATCGATAGGGGTCGGGAAGGCGCTACCTCCCCGCCCTCCGAACCGTGCGTGCGGTTCTCCCGCACACGGCTCTCCAGTTGCTGGTTTCCTCATCGGGAGTGTCTCGCCTGTGCGTGAGCAGTCTGTAGGGTGAACAGCCCGCGCCGAGCGAAGAAGGCATTTGGCCAGCGTTGGTGATCGGCTTGGCATTTCCCGAAGCCGGGCCGCTTCTCCTGCTTGCGCAGGATGGCGCGCAACCGTCTGCGGACGAGGCCGTCGATGGCGCGGAAGACACCCGGCGTGGCGTGTTGGAAGTAGCCGAACCAGCCACGCAGCACCGGGTTGAGGTTGTCGATGATCCGCCCCAGGCTGACGCCCCGGGAACGGCCCGTCCGGCTCCTCACCTTGTCCTTGAGCGCCATCAGGCTCTTCTTGCGCACAAGACGCTGGCCCGCCTCGAACCGGTAGCCGAGGAAGTCGAACCCCTGCCCCGGCAGTTGGCTGTCAGCAATCCGCGTCTTGTCCGGATGGAGGATCAGCCCGTTCTGCGCCACCCACGCCGCAACGTCGCGCAGGGCAGCCTGGGCCTCGGCTTGCGTCCGGCACAGGATCACGAAGTCGTCGGCATACCGCACCATCCGTCGCCCGCTCTGCTCCATCAGCAGATCGAGCGGGTGCAGATAGAGGTTGGCCAACAGCGGCGAGATCACCGCCCCCTGGGGCGTGCCGGCGGTCGGCCGCCAGCGCTCCATGTCCTTCATGATGTCCTGGCGGAGAAAGCCCTCGATCAACGCCAGCACGCGGCCGTCGCTGATCGAACCCGCCACCGCGGCCATCAGCCGGTTGTGCGGGATGCTGTCGAAGTAGCCCTTCAGGTCGGCGTCCACCACGTGGGTGTAGCCGTCCTTCAGCAGCCGATCGACTTCCCGCAGCGCATCCTTGCAGCCGCGTCCCGGCCGGAAGCCGTAGCTGCCCGGCCGGAACTGCACTTCAAAGATTGGCTCGATGACCATCTTCAGAGCCGCTTGCACGATCCGGTCCTTCACCACCGGGATCCCTAGTGGACGGGTCTTGCCGTCTCCTTTGGGGATCTCCACCCGTTTCACCGGGTGCGGCCGGTAGCTGCCGTCCGCCAAACTGCTCCGGAGTTCCTGCAGATACCGTTCCGCCTGCAGCGCGAACCGCTCCGTATCCTGGCCATCCACACCCGCTGCCCCCTTGTTCCGCGCAACCCTCTGCCACGCCGCGTCCAGGGTCGAAGGCCGGATGACCTTGTCCACCAAACTGAACCATTTGCCTCCTCGGACGCCGTTCTCCAGCGCCGACACCATGCGGTCCGTCCACACCGAGGCTTCTGCCCACCACAGTTTGCGGCGCTCGCCGCCGGTGGCGTCTGTCTCTTGCTTAGCCCTCTCGGACACTGCCGAAACTTCCCCTTGCCCCATGCCAGACCTCGCGCATCCAGCTTCCTACCTCCCTTCCCTCGGGCCGGTTTTGCTGCCCGGCCGTTTCGCCGTTCATCACGGCTGCGGTACTATGAAGGCTCTGACTCCTGGAAGGCTCACCCGGGCCCCCAGGTCTCCTCGCTTACGCCGCCTTGCCGTCCCGACATTCCATCCCCAACCACGTGAGCCGTCCGCTGGTCGCTTTCGCCGTCGTCGCAGCGCCAGAGGTTGCTTCCAGGCTTCGCCATACATGAGCAGGCTCGCCACAGACTCCCGCCGAAACGGGTTCGTCACCCTACGGACTGTCGGTTCGTCTCCGGTTGCTCCCCACCCCGCCTTGCTTGCGCTTGGCCGACGCAGTTACCTTCGACTACGGAGTTACGACACCCTCCCGCACGGACTTCCACCGTGCTGACCTGGCGGTTTCACGAGCGCACTCATGCCGGCGAAGGCCGGCATCCACGACTTGCCTTCGTGCAGCAAGCATAGTCGTGGATGCCGGCCTTCGCCGGCATGACGTGGGCGCGGTGCCGACGGGTCAATCCTTCCGCCGGCTGGTGTCACGCCGGCACTTCACCCTGCAGCATGATGCGATACAGATAGCGCACCTGCGTCATGTCGTAGTCGCCGTTCGCCTTGTGCAACAGGCAGCGGTTGTCCCACATCACCAGGTCGCCCGGCTGCCACCGGTGGCGGTATTCGTAGCGCGGCTGGCGCGCGTGCGCCAGCAGCTCGTCCAGCAAGGCCAGCGCGGCCCTGTCTTCCATCCCCTCGATCCCCTCGACCCGTATCGGATTGAGGAAGATCGCCTTGCGGCCGGTCTCCGGATGGGTGCGCACCAGCGGGTGCCGCACCGCGTCGGGCACCGCCTTGCGGTTCTCCTCGCTCAGCGTCATCAGCTTTCGCGCGCTATGGCGGCTTTGATAGACATGGATGGCGCGCAGCCCGTCGATCCGGTGCTGCATCGTCGCGGGCAGCTCCGCATACGCGCGGTGCATGTTCACGTACTGCGTGTCGCCGCCGCGGTCCGGCAGCTTCACCGCGTGCAGCGCCGTCGCCTTCGGCGGCGCGACGGCGTTGGAGTGGTCGGTGTGGTAGCCGGAACCGGGGATGTAGCGCGTGCCATCGGGGTAGCTGTCCTGGTTCGAGACGTAATGGATCAGCGGACACTCCGGCAGCGCGAAGCGCTTGTCCTGCTGCGGGAACACCTCGCCGAACAGCTGCACCGCCGCCAGCACCTGCTGCGGCGACAGAAGTTGGTCGCGCACCACCAGCACCGAGTGCGCGGAGAACGCCTGGTTCAGCCTGGCGCGCAACGCGGCGTCCATCGGCTGGGCCAGATCGACCCCACGCACCTCGACGCCGGTGTGGTCGGACAGTTTCGTGAGCGTGCAGTCCATTGTTGCGGTCATGGACGTTCCTCCGTTCCCCCGGGAGGATAGAGCAGGTTCAGCCTGACCGGAACCGGGGCCGCCGCTCCCGCCCGCAGCGGCGGCGAGGGACGCGATTCGGCTCGCCCCGAGCCTGCGCCGCCATCCGCTGCCGTGGCGGATGATCGCTTCCGGCGTCGACCGCCGCCGCCACCGCGCGCGCCGGCCGGCGCAAGGCCCGCCGACGGCAACGCCGCGGCGAATCTCTGCCCGTGGTTCGATCGCCGAACGGCTGGCACGCACGCCCCTGGCGTTCGGTCACAGCGTGCGGTTGGCCCGCGCCAGCACCGCCTCGAACAGCACCTGGCAGCCGGCCTCGGCCTCGGCCGGCTCGATGCTTTCGGCCTCGTTGTGGCTCAGCCCATCCTTGCACGGGGTGAAAATCATCGCCGTCGGCACGTGGCGTGCCACGTAGACCGCGTCGTGCCCGGCGCCGGAGACGATCTCGCGCGCCGAATAGCCCAGCTTCGCCGCGCCCTGGCGCACCAGCTCGATGCAGGCCGGATCGAACGGCTGGGCCGGGATCTTGAACAGCCGCGTCAGCTCCAGCGTCACCCCGCAATCGCGCGCGATGAACCCGGCCTCGCGCGGGAACTGGGCGTCCAGCCGGTCCACCTCGGCATCCGAGGGGTGGCGGAACTCGACCGAGAAGCGCACCTCGCCGGGGATGACGTTGCGGCTGTTGGGCGAAACCAGCAGCTGGCCGACGGTGCCGCGGCCGTCCTCGCCGCGGGCGCGCATCATGCGGTCCACCAGGTCGATGATCCGCGCGGCGCAGACCAGCGCGTCCTTGCGCGCCGACGGCGGCGTGGTGCCGGCGTGGCTGTCCTGCCCGGTGGCGACCGCGTCGTACCAGACCTGCGCCTGGGCACCGGTGACGATGCCGATCTGCTTGGCTTCCCGCTCCAGGATCGGGCCTTGCTCGATGTGCAGCTCGAAATATGCATCCGCCGGGAACGGGGCGGCGGGCGCGGCGCCGCGGTAGCCGATGCCGTCCAGCGCGGTCTGCACGCTGACGCCCTCGGTGTCGGTCAGCCCGTACGCCTTGTCGAGCGTATACACCCCGGCCCAGACGCCCGAGCCCATCAGCGAGTGGCCGAAGCGGCTGCCTTCCTCGTCGGTCCAGTTGACCAGCTCGACCGGCGCCTCGGTGACGATGCCCAGGTCGTTCAGGCTGCGCATCACCTCCAGCCCCGCCAGCACGCCCAGCGCACCGTCGAATTTGCCGCCCGAGGGCTGGCTGTCGAGGTGGCTGCCCAACAGCACGGGCAGCCGGTTGGGATCGCGGCCGGGGCGGCGGGCAAACATGTTGCCGATCGCATCGACGCGAACGGTCAGCCCGGCGGCCTCGCAATGCGCGCGGAACTGGTCGCGGCCGCGCTTGTCCACCTCGGTCAGCGTCAGGCGCCGCACGCCGCCCTTTGGGGTGGCGCCGATCTGCGCCATGGACAGCAACAGGTCCCACAGCCGCTTGCCGTCGATACGCTGATTGGTCTGGGCCGCCATGGGAACCTCGGGTCGCTGTGCAGCCGGCATCTTGCCGAGCGCGCCGCTTCCTGCAAAGTCATGTCCAGACGCAATGGTCGGTGAACAGTGGTCGGGATACGGATGATCGCAGGCGTGATGCTGCTGGCCGGCCTGTCGTTGACGGGCTGCAAGCTGATCGACCAGACGACGTTCGCGCCGGGGCCGGAGGCGAAGCCGGCGCAGGTGGCGTTGCCGAGGCTCGACCAGCGCACGCCGCTGGTGACCATCGGCTATGACCAGCCGGACCCGCAATACCAGGCGATGCTGGGCTACGCGGTGCATGCCGCGGAGGCGCGCGATGCCGCGGTGCAGTACGACGTGTTCGCCGTGGTGCCGGCCAAGGGCACGCCGACCCAGCAGATCGCGGCCGCCGGCGCCGCTCAGCAGGACGCGGTCGGAGTGATGCGCGCGATCATGGCGCTGGGGGTGCCGGCGGCGCGCATCCATCTCGGCGTGCGCGCCGACCCGGGCATCGGGGCCAACCAGGTGCGCGTCTACGTCCGCTGAGGGGCGCCCGATCCCGTTGGCCGTCCCGGCCGCCCCAGGTCCAGGGGGGCAGGTCCAGGGGCAGGTCCGGGGCCTGGGGCTGGTGCTGCTGACCGCCTGCGCCTGGGGCTTCAATTGGCCGGTGGCGAAATTCCTGCTGGGCGAGCTGCCGCCGTTCACCATGCGCGCGGTCTGCTGCCTCGGCGCGGTGGCGTTCGCCTTCCTGCTGGCCGGCGCGCGCGGCGAGGCGCTGCGTCCGCCGCGCGCCCAGTGGGGCCGCCTGCTGGTGTTTTCCATCCTGAACTACGGCGCCTTCGTGCTGCTGACGACGTTCTCGCTGCTGTGGCTGACCGCGTCGGAAGCGGTGATCGTCACCTACACCCTGCCGATCTGGGCGGTGGCGCTGGCCTGGCCGGTGCTGGGCGAGCGGCTGACGGCGCGGCGCGGCGCGGCGATCCTGCTGGGGGTGGCCGGGGTGGCGCTGCTGGTGGGGATCGGCGAGGTGCGGGCCGACCCGCACGCACTGCCCGGGGTGGCCTGCGGCCTGGGCGCGGCGGTGCTGTTCGGCCTGGGCACGGTGATCGCCAAGCGCCGCCCGCTGGCGATGCCGCCGGTCGCGGGCGTGGCCTGGCAGGTGCTGCTCGCAACGCTGCCGCTGCTGCTGCTGGCCGGGTTCGAGCGGCCGGACTGGGGCAAGGTGACGGCGCTGGGCTGGCTGGGGTGCCTGTACGCGGCGGCCATCCCGAACACCCTGGCGTATCTGGCGTGGTTCCGCGCGCTGCGGCTGTTGCCGGCCTCCACGGCGGCGATCGGGGTGTTGCTGGCGCCGGTGGTGGGAGTGTTCAGCTCGGCGGCATTGCTGGGCGAACCGCTGGGAGCCAGGCAAATGCTGGCATTGGGGATGACGGTGGGCGGCATCGCCCTGGCGGCGCGCGGGTGAGGCGAAGCAAGGTCGGGGCTTCGCCCCGAACCCCGCCAGGGGGGCTTTGCCCCCCTGGACCCCCCACCAGAGGCAGCGGCCTCTGGACTCCATGACTGGGAGTGTGGGGAGGGGAAGGGGGCGGGTGGGCGAGGCGAAGGGGCGCCGTCCGGCGCCCCTTCGCCTCGCCCACCCGCCCCCTTCCCCTCCCCACACTCCCAGTCCGGGGTTCCAAGGGCTCCGCCCTTGGTGGGGGTCCAGGGGGCAAAGCCCCCTGGCGGGGTCCGGGGCGGAGCCCCGGTCGTGCCCTTACGTCCGATCGGCGTCCGGCGGTAAGCTGCGCCGATACGATGGCCTCGGACGCGGGCGCTTCGGCACGCGCTCGCAGTCCGACGGCTGTCAGGTCGTTCATGGAGAGGAAGTCGGCATGGCGCAGGCGCACGCAGAAGACACACGCAGGCTGCTGGACTGGGAGACGCTGGAGGTCGGCGAGCGGCTGCCCTCGTTTTCCTATGTGCTGACGCAACAGATGATGGACGAATACCGCCTGGGGGTGATGGATCCGGAGGCCGCGTTTCCAACCATCGCGCACAAGGTGGACGTCAATGCCTATCACATGGCCTACCACGACGACGGGTCGGTGAATGCGCGGTGTGCGTTCCACTGCTACAACCCGCCGATCGCCGGCAAGCGCATCTTCGTCCAGGCGTGGATCGCCGACAAATACGCCCGCCGCGGCAAGAACTACATCGTGACCGAGGCCGTCTCGGTCGATGAGGATGGCCGGTTGCTGGACCGCGTCATCACGCATGAACTCAAGCAGCCCGCGGAGGTCGGTAAGAAATGGCAATGACGCGCAGCTACGCGCTCGGCGATCAGGTGCCGCCGCTGAGCAAGACCATGACGCAAGAGGCGATCAACCTGTTCGAAAAGAGCGGCGGCAAGACCGGCCCGAGCCAGTTCACCGACGAGGCGACCGCGCGCGGGGTGCTGGGCACGCGCGGCACCGTGGCCTCGGGGCGGATGTCGGTGTCGTTCGCGACGGAGCTGTTGCGGCGTTATTTCGGGCCTGAGGTGTACAACCGCCAGGGCATGGTGGAGCTGCGCTTCCTGCGGCCGGTGCGCCCCGGGGACACCGTGACGTTTACCGGCACGGTGACCGACATCAGCAAGGTGACGAATGGCGGGCGTGTCAGCGTGGAGGTGACCGCCACCAACCAGAAGGGCGATGTCACAGCGGTGGGGTCGGGCGCCTGCATCGTTCCCAGTGCGTGCGTGCCGGCGGAAACGTAGACCGGCCTGCGCGTTGCCTGAGTTTGCGAAGACGGCGGAGTGCCGGACGCCTGATGGACCAGGCCGCGGCCAGGCTGGCGCTGGCGAAGGTGGAACCGTCAGCGGGATGATCGCGGCGGCGTTTCTCGACCTGCACACCATCGGTCATCCTGGTTGGGTGCCGATTTGCGGCAACCGCCGATCGGCCACGGGTCGCATAACCCTGACCGCCAGCCGGCGGCCCGCGCGACGGCATTGATACGAAAGACGCGTCTCGGTAATACTGCGGTATTATCAGGGCGCTACCGACGCCCACCCGTGTCACCAGCAAGGGCCGGGTCACCATCCCGGTCGGCATCAGGGAGGCCGCGCACGCCGGCGCCGGCACGGATTTGCAATGGAGTTACGATCTGATCGGGCAGCGAATCACCGCCATGACGTGGGTGCAGACCGGTGGGTCAATCTTTTCGACGGCTGGTAACGGCTAGTATAAGCTGTCGGCGTCCATTTTGGGGAGGCTTTGTCGATGGATCCCGCGGCACAGCAGTTGCTCGGTACCGTCCGTGTAAACCTTAGTCAGGTGATTGCGGCCATCGACGCAGCGGTCCCGGCCGGCGCGCCGGAGCCGCTATCCGCATGGCAGAAGATGGAGCTGTGGACGCGGGCCCACCATGAGGCGGGAGACTACGACCGGCACTACAGCGCGACGCGCTCCGGATTGACCATTTTGCTGGTGACCGTGGGGCTTGGCGCGGCCTGGCAAGCGGCGCCGCAGCTTCCGAGTGGCGCCGATATGTGCGCGCTGCAGCGGTGGAAAGCCGTGTTCGACGTGGCCATGGTGTTCGCCATCCCGATCCTGCTGTTCGCCTGTGCGATCGTGGTGAATTTGCATTTCCAAAGGTTCACAGTCGCCTGTGAACTGATCCAGCGGGAGATCGAGCGGCGGATGGCAGCCGAGATGCACGACGGCGACGTGCCGGCGGCAGCAGACCAAAGGACGCAGGATATTGCCTGCTATGCCTTCAGGCACTGTCTGGAACAGGTTCGACCACGGTTGCGGCCCGTCCATTTTGACCTGATGGCGACGCTCCTGCTGATCGCGATTTTTGCTTTCTTCGGGCTGGTGATGGTTCTCAAACTGTCGGCCTGCCTCACCGTTATTCAAGGTTTGCTCTGGGTCGCGGTAGCAATCATCACGGCGCTCGTCGTAGCCGCGTTGTTGACATTGTTCGGCAGAGTTTGCTCGCCCTAGGCCGCGCACCCCGCGTCGCGCAGCAGGTCCGTCACTGCCTCCTCCGGCACGTCCGTCGCGGTGAACGCCTGGCCGATGCCCCGCGCCAGCACGAACTTCAACGCCCCGTCCTGCACCTTCTTGTCGCGCCGCATGTGGCCGATCAGCGTCGCGGCGGAGAACCGCCGGTTCAGCATCGCCAGCTCCGCCGGCAGCCCGACCGCCGAGACATGCGCGATCACCCGTTCGGCATCCGCCGCGCTGCAATGGCCCAGCCGCGCCGACAGCCTGAACGCCAGGCCGAGGCCGATCGCCACGCCCTCGCCGTGCAGCAGCCCGCCGGTGTAGCCGACCTCCGCCTCCAGCGCGTGCCCGAACGTATGCCCCAGGTTGAGCAGCGCGCGGCCGTCGTTGGGTTTTTCCTCGCGCTCGTCGTCGCCGACCACGGCGGCCTTGAAGGCGCAGGCGCGGCGGATCGCCTCGGCCTGCGCCTCGGCGTCGCCGCCGACCACGCCGGCGCCGTGGCGCTCGCACCAGGCGAAGAACGCCGCGTCGCCGATCAGCCCGGCCTTGGCGATCTCGGCATAGCCGGCGCGCAGCTCGCGCGGCGCCAGCGTGCCGAGCGTCGCGGTGTCGGCCAGCACCATGCGCGGCTGGTAGAAGGCGCCCACCAGGTTCTTGCCGTGCCGGGTGTTCACCCCGGTCTTGCCGCCCACGCTGCTGTCCACCTGCGACAGCAAGGTGGTGGGCATCTGCACGAAGGGCAGCCCGCGCAGCGCCGTCGCCGCGGCGAAGCCAGCCAGGTCGCCGACCACCCCGCCGCCGAGCGCGATCACCGCGGTCCGCCGCTCCACCCGCGCATCGAGCAGCCGGTTCAGCACGTTGACGTAGGAGTCCAGGCTCTTGCTCGCCTCGCCGGGCGGCACGACGATCTCGGTGGCGCTCACCGCGGTCTCCGCCAACCCCTGGCGCAAGGTCGGCAGGTGCAGCGCCGCGACCGTCTCGTCGGTGACGATCACCGCGCGCTTCTGCGCCAGGCGCGGCGCCAGCAGCGCCCCGGCGCGGCGCAGCAGCCCGTCGCCGATCACCACGTCGTAGCTGGTGCTGGACAGGCTGACGGTCAGCCGCCGCGGCGCCCGCCAGGCCACCAGCGCGTCGAGCACCTGGCCGGTGGTGGTGTCCGGCGGCTCGTCGGTGCAATCCACGATCACGTCGGCCTCGGCATAGACCGGATAGCGCTGGTCCATCAGCCGCTGCATGATCTCGGCCGGGTCGCCGCCGTGCAGCATCGGGCGGTGGCTGCGCCCGGCGACGCGGCGCACCAGCACCGGCAGGCTGCAGCGCAGCCAGACCGAGACCGCCTCATCGCGCACCACGGCGCGCGTCTCGGGGTCGATGAAGGCGCCGCCGCCGAACGCCAGCACCAGCGGATCGCCCGCCAGCAGGCGGCGGATCACCCGGCGCTCGCCGTCGCGGAACGCCTGCTCGCCGTAACGTGAAAACAGCTCCTGGATGGTGCAGCCGGCCGCCGCCTCGATCTCGGCGTCGGCGTCGCGGAACGGCAGGCCCAGCCGCGCGGCCAGGCGCCGGCCGATCGAGGTCTTGCCCGCCCCCATCAGCCCGACCAGGACGATGCTGCGTCCGGCCAGGGCGTCGGGCAAAGGCAGGGCGTCGCGAAGGACGGTGTTGCGTGTCATGGAGGGCAAGGCTAGCACACCGCCCCACACCGAGGCCACGCGAGGCCCCGGCAACCGGAGTCGGCCCGCACAGCATGGCCCGCGTCGTCCTGATCCTGCTCGCCGCCTGCCTGGTCGCGCTGGCGGTGGGGTTCGCCTACCTGGGCGCCTTCCCGCCGACGCCGCACGTCCAGACGGTCGAGAAGGTGCTGCCGAACGACCGGTTCCAGACCAACTGAACCGCCCCTGGACCGCCCTGAATGGATCGGCACGTCGAGGCGTTCCTGGAAATGCTGGCCGCCGAGCGCGGCGCGGCGCGCAACACGCTGCTGGCCTACGCGGCGGACCTGACGGATTTCGCCGCCTTCGCCGCCGCGCGCGGGGCCAGCCCGGCGCGGGCGGAGGCCGCGGTGCTGCAGGGCTACATGGCCGGGCTGGCACGCGCCGGGCTGGCCGCGCGCACCGCGGCGCGGCGGCTGTCGGCACTGCGCCAGTTCCATCGCTTCCTGCTGCGCGAGGGCGTGCGGACCGACGATCCGACCGCGCTGCTGGATGCGCCGAAGTTGCCGCGTGCGCTGCCGAAATACCTATCCGAGCCGGAGGTCGAGGCGTTGCTGGAGACGGCCGGCACCCGCCCGGACCTGCACGGCCTGACCGCGAAGGCGGCGCTGGAGATCCTGTACGCGACCGGGCTGCGCGTCTCGGAGCTGCTGGGCCTGCCGCGCCGCGCGCTGGCCGGCGACGCCTCGGTGCTGATGATCCGCGGCAAGGGCGGCAAGGAGCGCATCGTGCCGCTGTCGGAGGCGGCGAAGGCGGCGGCGGCGGCGTTGGTGGCGCAGCAGGACACGGCGGCAACGCGCTGGCTGTTCCCCGGACGCGATGCGCGCCAGCCGATGACCCGGCAGGGCTTCGGGCAGATGCTGAAGCTGGTGGCGCTGGCGGCCGGCCTCGATCCGGCGCGGGTCTCGCCGCATGTGCTGCGGCACTCGTTCGCCTCGCACCTGCTGGCGCATGGCGCCGACCTGCGCAGCCTGCAACTGCTGCTGGGCCACGCCGACATCGCCACGACGCAGATCTATACCCATGTGCTGGCCGAGCGGCTGCAACGCCTGGTCGAGGCGCACCACCCGCTGGCGCGCGCCGCGGCGCCGTAGGGCGGATCAGCGCAGCGCAATCCGCCACCACGATGGCGGATCACGCTGCGCTGATCCGCCCTACGGCGACGACGGCTTCGCGCAACGCACGGCGTGCCGCCGCCGCATCGGCGGCAAGTCGCAGCAACGCCGGTAACTGCCCGGGGCGCGCCAGCACCGAGCCGAGCACGCGCGCCAGCCCGATGGCGCCATGCCGGTCGAGCGCGATCAGCGCGGCCGGCGGCAGGTCGCGTCCGGCCGGATCGCAGATCGCCCGCAGCACGGCGAAGGGCAGCCCATGCGCGGTGGCGACGCGCGCGACAGCGCCGCTTTCCAGGTCCACCGCGGCGGCGCCGGTGGCCTGCCAGAGGTCGCGCTTGGCGTCGGTCCGGGCGACAATCCCAGCCGCGCCGAGCACCGCATGTCCGGTCGTGCCGCCGAGCCGGCGCGAGAGCGCGGCATCGGTCGGGAAGTGGCGGACATCCCGTGGCGGCTGCCTCGCGCTGGTTTGCGGGTCATGGCGAAGCAGGCACAGAACCTCGGTCGCGATCACGACGGTTCCCGGTCGCAGCCTGGGGTCCAGGCCGCCGGCCAGGCCAAAGCTGATCAGGCTGGTCGCGCCGGCCTGCACCATGCGCCGTGCAGCGGCCTCCGCGCCCGCCGCCGTGCCGCCGCCGATCGCGAGCGGCCAGCCGAGCGAACCCGCGAGCCGTGCCTCGGAAGCCAGACCGACGACCAGTCCCGGCCTAGAAGCCAAACGCCACCCGCTTGGAATTGCCCTGCTGCAGCGAGTGGTAGCGGGCCAGCGCCATGGTAGGGAAATACCGCCGATAGCCGTGGTAGCGCAGATAGAACACCCGTGGGAAACCCACGGCGGTGTACGGCAGCTCGGTCCATTCCCCGTCGTCGCGCTGGGTTGCCAGCAAATACGCGATGCCGCGCGCCACCGCAGGATGGTCCACCGCGCCCGCCGCCATCAGGCCGAGCAGTGCCCAGGCGGTCTGGCTCGCCGTGCTCGCCTTGTAGCGCCCGGGCGGGGCGCCGGCGTAGCTTTCCGCGTCCTCGCCCCAGCCGCCGTCGTCGCGCTGCACCCCGCCCAGCCAGTCCACCGCGCGACGCATCGCCGGGTCGTCGCCCGGCACGCCGGCGGCGTTCAGCGCGCACAGCACCGACCAGGTGCCGTAGATGTAATTGGTGCCCCAGCGGCCGAACCAGCTGCCGTCCGCCGCCTGCTCGCGGCGCAGGAAGCTGAGCGCGCGCGCCAGCACCGGGGCGTCGGGGGGCAGGCCGATCTGCGCCAGGAACGACACGCAGCGCGCGGTGACGTCCGCGGTCGGCGGATCGAGCAGCGCGCCGTGATCGGCGAACGGAATGTGGTTCAGGTAGAGATGCGTGTTCTCCGGATCGAACGCGCCCCAGCCGCCGTCGGCGGACTGCATGCCGATGATCCAGTCGCGGGCACGGGCAATCGCCGCCGCGTACGCCGGATCGCCGTTGCGGTGCAGCAACATGCCGACCACGGCGGTGTCATCGACATCGGGGTAGTGCGGGTTCTCGTACTGGAACGCCCAGCCGCCGGGCGCCAGGCCCGGGCGCCGCACGCTCCAGTCGCCGATGACCTCGGTGATCTGCCGCGGCTTCAGCCAGGCACAGGCGCGATCCGTTTCGATGCCGGCCTCGGCCAGCGCGTGGCCGGCCAGGCTGGTGTCCCAGACCGGCGACAGGCAGGGCTGGCAATAGGCACGTTCGTCCTCGATCACCAGCAGCTTGCGCACCGCGCGCCACGCGGTCTCGGCCGGCGGATGGTCGGGCGGATAGCCCAGCGTGTCGAACATCATCACGCTGTTGGCGATCGCCGGGTAGATGCCGCCCAGGCCATCGTCGCCGTTCAGCCGCGCGGTGACGAAGGCGACCGCCTTGGCCACCGCGCGTTCCCTGCCACGGCGGGGGAGCCACGGCTGGGCGGCGCGCAGCAGAACATCGACGCCCTTGAAGAACCGTCCCCAGGCCGAGCGATACGGTCCGCGAATCCAGTCGGTGATCCGTTCCGGCGGCGTGCAAAACAGCTCCGCCACGTGCACGCCGCGCGGATTGCGCGCGCGCGGCTGTTTCGCCATCAGCACCAGCAGCGGCACGATCACGGTGCGCGACCAGTACGACACCTTGCTGAGGTGGAACGGAAACCACAGCTTCAGGTGCATGATCTCGAGCGGCATCACCGGCACCGCGCGCCACGGCACCTGCCCGAACAGCGCGAGCTGGGCGCGGGTGAACACGTTGCTGCGCTCCGCCCCGCCGGCGGCCAGGATCGCGGCGCGGGCGCGGCGCATGTGCGGTGCCTCGGGATCGTCGCCGATCGCCTTCAGCGCGAAATATGCCTTGACGCTGCACGACAGGTTGAACGCCCCATCATGGAACAGCGGCCAGCCGCCGTGCGCGCCCTGCACCTCACGCAGGTAGACGCCGATCTTTCGTTCCAATGCAGCATCCATCCGGTCGAGGAAGTGCTCCAGCAGCACATATTCCGCCGGGATCGTCGCATCCGCCTCCAGCTCGAAGACGAAATGCCCGTCGGCGCGCTGGTGCGCGCACAACGCGGCGGTCGCGCGCGCCATCGCGGCGGTCAGGCGGTGTTCGGGAACGGCGGCGTCCATGGTCCTGGCTGGGGTCTTGGCCGGGGGTTCAGCCGGCCAACAGTGCGGCGGCGGTTTCGCCGGACCTGATCGCACCTTCGATGGTGCCGGGCAAGCCGGTCGCGGTCCAGTCGCCGGCCAGCGCCAGGTTGGCCAGCGCGGTGCGCGCGCCCGGCCGACGCCGCTCCTGCGCCGCTGTCGCCGCGACGGTGGCGCGCCGCTCCTTCACCACACGCCAGGGCGGCATCGGCCCGCTCAGCCGCAGCGCCGCGCGCACCTCCGGCCAGACCGACGCGGCAATCCGCGCGGCCTCCGAGTTCGCCAGCCGGCCGGCGGCGCTGGTGGTGGTGGAGACATGGCCCGGCTTGACGAACACCCACTCCGCGGTGCCGCCGAGCAGGCCGACGAAACCGGCCGGCCCGGGATCGGCCGCGACCCGGAAATGCACGTTGACGATCGCCTCGAACGCGGTCGGCGCCAGCACGCCGGGCAGCAGGTCCGCCGCCACCCAGGGCGGCACCGCCAGCACCACGCTGTCCGCCTGGCCGAGCGCAATCGGCCCATCCGGTCCGGCCAGGCCGATCACCCGCCCATCGACGATGTCCAGCCCGGCGATCCGCCGCGCGAAGTGGAACGCCGCCCCCCGCCGGGTCAGCAGCGCCACCGCCGGATCGATCAGCGCCGCCGACAGGCCGCCGCGCGGAAACAGCGGCACGCAGGCCGCGCCGCCGGCCAGCAGCGTCTCCCGCAACACCGCCGCCAGCAGCCGGGCCAGCGCCTGCTCGGGCTGGGTGTTGAGCGCGGCAATGGTCAGCGGCGCGATCAGCGGGCGGTACAGCGGCTCCTGGTGGAACGCGGCATGGACGGTGGTGTCGTCGCGCAGGCGCAGAATCCGGCGCAGCGCCAGATAGTCCAGCGGCCCGGTGCCCGGCACGCGGCGGGCGCGCGACAGCACCCACCAGGGGCGCGGCCCGGAATTGGGGCGCAGGGTCCAACGCCGTCCGTCCGCCAGGTTGACGAACGGAAACATCGCCTCGGCCGGCCCGCCCAGGGCCGCGCGACCGCCGATCGCGTCGACATAGCGCATCGCCGCGCGGTTGCCCGACAGCAGCAGGTGATTGCCGTTGTCGATCGTCAGGCCCAGCTCGCGATCGAAATACGACCGGCACCGCCCGCCGGCCGCCGGTCCGGCCTCGTAGACCGTCACGGCGCGCCCGGCCTCGACCAGCGCGAGCGCTGCCGACAGCCCGGCGAGGCCGGCGCCAATCACGTGGACATGCCCGGTCATCACTGGCAGGCAGGAGCTCCAGGGCGTGGAGCGGGTGACGGGAATCGAACCCGCATAACCAGCTTGGAAGGCTGGGGCTCTACCATTGAGCTACACCCGCAAACGAAGACGCGCATGACGAGAGGCTGATTTACCGGCCGCATGCCCGGCGCGCAATCACGCCGGAACGAAGCCAGGCCAGGGGCTGCCCCCGCCAAGGGCGCCCGGACCCAGACGGGAGTGTGGGGAGGGGAGGGTTCCAGGGCTCGCCCTGGCGGATCCAGGGGCGGAGCCCTTGGTGGGGTCCAGGGGCAAGCCCCTGGCCTGGCTTCGTTCCCTGCCGCCTTGTTCCGGCCAGCGCCGGGCGCTACGCAGGTGGCGGGGTAGACGGGAGAGGTGGTCATGGCGCAGGCAATTCGGCCGGTGATGCTGGTCATCCTCGACGGCTTCGGCTGGCGCGAGGAGACCGCCGACAATGCCGTGCGGCTGGCGCGCACGCCGGCCTTCACCCAGCTCTGGCAGACCTGTCCGCACGCGCTTCTGCGGACCTCCGGCCGCGATGTGGGCCTGCCGGAGGGGCAAATGGGCAACTCCGAGGTCGGCCATCTCAACATCGGCGCGGGCCGGGTGGTGCGCCAGGAGCTGGTGCGGATCGGCGATACGGTCGCCGATGGCACGATCGGCAGGGCATCGGCGTTCACCGCGCTGGTCGGCCGGCTGAAGGCCTCGGGCGGGACGTGCCATCTGATGGGCCTGGTCTCGCCCGGCGGGGTGCACTCGCACGAGGACCATGCCGTCGCGCTGGCGAGGCTGTTGCAGGCGGCCGGGGTGCCGACGGTGCTGCACGCCTTCACCGACGGGCGCGACACGCCGCCGCAATCCGCGGCGGACGACCTTGCCCGGGTGGCCGCCGCGCTGCCGGCGGGCGTGCCGATCGGCACCGTCTGCGGCCGTTACTACGCCATGGATCGCGACAAGCGCTGGGACCGCGTCGCCAAGGCCTACCGGGTCCTGACGGACGCCGACGGTGCCCGTTTCGCCGACCCGGTGGACGCCGTGCGCGACGCCTACGCGCACGGCGTGTTCGACGAGTTCGTCGTCCCCGCCGCGATCGGCGACTACCGCGGGATGCGCGACGGCGACGGCATCCTATGCTTCAACTTCCGCGCCGACCGGGTGCGCGAGATCCTCGGCGCGCTGCTCGATCCCGGCTTCGACGGATTTCCCCGCCCCCGCCTGCCGCGCTTCGCCGCTGCGGTCGGCATGACGCGGTATTCCGATGACCTGGCGCCGTTCCTCGACGTGATGTTCCCGCCGGAGCCGCTCCATCACCTGCTGGGCGAAATCACCGCCGCGGCCGGGCGGACCCAGCTGCGCATGGCGGAGACCGAGAAATACCCGCACGTCACCTACTTCCTGAACGGCGGGCAGGAGACGCGGTTTCCCGGCGAGGACCGCATCATGGTGCCCTCGCCGAAGGTCGCCACCTATGATCTGCAGCCGGAGATGTCGGCCTCCGAGCTGACCGACAAGGCGGTGGCGGCGATCGGGACGGCGAAATACGACCTGATCGTGCTGAACTTCGCCAACCCCGACATGGTCGGCCACACCGGCAGCCTGCCGGCGGCGATCAAGGCGGTGGAGACGGTCGACACCGCGCTGGGGCGGATCGCCGAGGCGGTGCGCTGGCAGCGCGGCGCGCTGCTGGTCACCGCCGATCACGGCAACTGCGAGCTGATGAAGGACCCCGCCACCGGCGGCCCGCACACCTCGCACACCACCAATCCCGTGCCGGTCCTGCTGGTCGGCGGCGGCGCCGAGGCGCTGCGCGACGGCCGCCTGGCCGACATTGCGCCCACCCTGCTCGCGCTGATGGGCCTGCCGAAGCCGGCTGAAATGACCGGTGCGTCGCTGATCCTCGGCCCCTTGCCGCAAGACCATGCGCCGAAGGCAGCCGCGTAGCCGGCGGGTCATCGACCGCCGCGGCGTTGTCCTCGCCGGGGGGATGACGGTCCCGCGGCGTGCCATCCTGCGGATCGCGACCGTGGGGATCGCGACCTTGGGGATCGCGCCCCTGGGCACCACACCCCTGGGAAGCACGGCCCAGGGGATAACGGCCGTGGGGATAACAACCCTGGGGATCACGGCCCAGGGGATAACAGCCCTGGCGCTGACGACGCTGGCGCTGACGACGCTGGGCCCGCCGACCCAGGCGGCAGCGGCGCCGCCGGGCGCGCCCGCGGACAGCGGCACAGCGCGCCAGCAATTGCAGGACACCGAGCGCGCGCGGGCCGACAGCCTGGCGGCACAGCGCGCGGCCGATGCCCGGGCCGCCGCCGCGGCCGAGGCCGAGCAGCACCTTGCCGCCGCCCGCATCGAAGCGGCCGCCAGGTTGCACGACGCGGAAGCCAGCACGCTGGCGGTGGCGCACCGGATCGACGCCCTGGCCCAGGCGCGCCAGGCGGCCGAGGCCAGGCTGAAGGCGCGCGGCGCCGCCCTGGCGCCCTTGCTACCGGTGGTCGAGCGGCTGTCGCTGTATCCGACCGAGACGCTGCTGGCCACGCCGGGCTCGACCGAGGATGCGGTGCGCGGGCTGCTGGTACTGAGCTTCCTGTCGCACCGGATCGAGGCGGAGGCGGTGGCGCTGCGCCAGGCGCGGACCGAGGCGGCGCAGGCCGCGCGCGCCCTGGCGGCGGAAATGCCGCAGCTTGCCGCGGCCGAGGCGGCGCAGGCGGCGCAGGCGCAGGAACTCGACCGGCAAATCGCCGCCACCGAGGCGGATCGGCGCACGGCGATGGACGCCGCCACCGCCGCCGCACGCGAGGCGGCCGACGCGGCGGCGCGGGCCGATACGCTGCGCGCCGTGCTCGCCGCCCTGGACGCCGGGCACCGCGCCGCCGAACGCCGCGCCAAGGCCGAGGAGACGCGCGCCGAGCGGCGCCACCAGACGGCGGAAGCGGACGCCGCGCGGCGGCGGCAGCGGGCGCTGGACACGCCCGCCACCACCGCCAGCCTGCCCAGCGGCGCCGCGCCGGGCGGCCAGCTCACCGCGCCGGTGGCCGGCACCGGTACTGCGCGGCTGGGGTGCCCCGAGCGACGCCGGACCGGCGACCGGCATCACCTATCAGGCGCCACCCGACGCCCGCGTGGTTGCGATATGCGGCGGGCGGGTGGTGTTCGCCGCGCCGTTCCGCAGCTACGGACTGTTGTTGATCGTCGATTGCGGTGGCGGCTACCATGCGGTGATGTCCGGGTTTCAAAAGCTGGATGCCGCGGTGGGCCAGCTTGTGCGGGCCGGCGAACCCGTCGGCGCGATGCCGGGCTGGACCCCGGGCCAGGGAGGGGCCCGCCCGGCGCTGTATGTCGAGTTGCGGCGCGACGGCCAGCCGATCGATCCTGCGCCGTGGCTTAGGTCCAACGGGTGAGCCGCGACGGCCCAGCCACCTCGACGGGGCGATCGCACTTAGATTTCTTGCCGTTCGAACGGCCTTTCTAGCGGCCGATTTCGGGGCCTCTGGTCGAGGTAAAGCACGCCCGAGAGCCTTCATGTGGTCGCAAATTCGCCTGTAGCGCTCCAAGAGCGATGCCCCCTGCCATCTTGATGTGCGGGGTGGGCGATCTCATGCTATACGAGGCCGTGCGCCGTGGCGTTCCGGGTAAATTCGTTTGTCGCCGCGGCAGCCATCTGGAGGCGAACCCTTGCAAAGCAGTAGCGCGCCAACCGACGCTCCGGATGATGACAAGCTCTCCGCAATCATCCTCAACCACATCCCCAGTGAGGGCACGACGCTGTCGCGACTGGTTCAAGAGGTTGACGCCCAACCGGATCGCGTCGAACTGGCCGTGCAGCGGCTGCTCAACATGCGCCTGATCGAGCGAACCGGCGATGTCATTCAAGGCACGCCGTTCGTGCAGAAGGCGCGCAGCTTCTTCAAATTTGTTCCCTGACCGCGCAAGGCCGTGCGCACAGCCCTGATCGTCGCGACGCTGCTGGTGGTGGCGCTGCTGCTCGGCCTGGGCTGGCTGACCAACGGCGCAATCGCTGCCGCGGCGATTGGTGCCGTCGGCCTCGGCGCGCTGATCGGCGTCTCCGAACTGGTCGCGCGCTACACCGACTCTCCCGAGAAGGCGCTATCCGCGTGGCCGGGCCTGCTCTACATCGCGGTGAACATGCTCGCCGCGGGGACGGCGTTCGGCCTGGCCGATGGCTTCGACTTACTGAACCTCGCCGCCAAGACGCAGCCTGCCAGGTTGCTGACCGAGACGTTGGTCGCCGGCCTCGGGGCCATGGCGTTCTTTCGTAGTGCCGTGTTCACCGTGCGGGTTGGCAGCACCGATGTCGCGGTCGGGCCGGCGAGCGTGCTGCAAGTTATCCTCAACGCGGTTGACCGGGCCTGCGATCGCGAGCGAGCGCTGCCCCGCGCCCAGTTCGTCAGCCAGTTGATGAATGGCGTATCATTCTCCAAGGCCGCCGACATCCTGCCGCAGTTCTGCTTCAGCGCGATGCAGAACGTGAGCGTCGGCGACCGCCAGGTCGTTCTTGACTGGATCAAGTTGCTGAAGAGCGACACCACCATCGAGGATGACCAAAAGACCCTGCTGCTTGGATTGAGATTGCTGAATATCGTCGGCCGCGACGTGCTCAGTAAGACCGTTGACGGGCTCGGGCCGCGCATCCGGTCATCGTTGCAAATCGGCCTGGACACTCTGTTGCGATTGCAGCGGGTGAACTTCGCCACCGATGCGGGCCCGGTGATCGCGCTCTGCTATGCGCTGGCGCAGGGCTCTATCGCCGTAGACCGCGCGGCGCTGAGCAGCGCGGTTGATAGCATCGGCGGCCAACCGTTCGACAACGAAGTAAAGGCGCTGTTGCTGGCCAGCGAGCTGTTGAAAGCATTTGGCGACAGTGTCGTTGGTCAGGCTTTGGAGATGGTCGCGCCCGGGCCGCCACCGGGCGCCGGCGCGGGTGCTGCCGGCGCGGTCGCTGCCGGTGATGGGGGTGCTGGTGGGGCTGGCGCCGGCGGAGTTGCCGCTGGCGGGGCGAATGCGGGTGGCGCCGGCTCTGGTGGCGCACTTGTTGGGGGCGCGGGTCCCGGTAGGGCGGGCGCTGCTGTTGCGGGCGCTGGTGGCGCAGATGCTGGCGGCGCAGGCCCCGGGGGGCAAGCGGTGGTGGTGCGGGTGCTGACGGCGCGGGTGCCAATGGGGCAGGCGCTGGAGGTGCAGGCGCTGGCAGCGCAAGTGCCAGCGCTAGTGCTAAAGAGCCCGATGCGTAGTTGCAGCCACCCGCGCGGCAAAATGCTAGAAGGACGCCCCACCTGCCCGACCGCTGATCCCGCGCCGTGGTTGAAAGCGCGTGGCTGACTCTCCAATAGGTAATAATTCGCCGCTGGACGGGGCGCCGCGCGCGCCCGAAAGATGCATGCAGACCGTTGCGACCAGCGCCGGCCCGACCGGTGACAGAGGAACACACATGGACTCCACGCCGCCTTCGTCCCCGCGCCCTCGGCGTTTTCGCGCCGGCCTGCTGGTCGGTGCCGCCTTCCTGGCGGGGGTCGTACTGGGCCCGGCCGCCGGCCAGCTCGGCCAGCGCCTCGGCTTCGATCCCGCGGCGTTTGTCCCGGCGGCCTTCGCCGATGCCGCCGGCAACGCCGACACCTACCGGCTGCTGACCCTGTTCGGCGACGTGTTCGAGCGGGTGCGCGCCGACTACGTCGATCCGGTCCCCGACAAGCAACTGGTCGAGAACTCGATCAACGGCATGCTCACCGGGCTCGACCCGCACTCCAACTACATGGACGCCAAGGCGTTCCGTGACATGCAGGTGCAGACCAAGGGCGAATTCGGCGGCCTCGGCATCGAGGTCACCCAGGAGAGCGGGTGGATCAAGGTGATCAGCCCGATCGACGACACGCCGGCCTCGCGCGCCGGCATCAAGCCCGGCGACCTGATCACCGCGATCGACGGCAAGACCGTGCAGGGCCTGGCGCTCAGCGACGCGGTCGACCGGATGCGCGGCCCGCCGAACTCGAAGATCACCCTGACGCTGCATCGCGACGGCGTGGACAAGCCGATCGACGTTTCGCTGCTCCGCGAGATCATCAAGATCCAGGTGGTCAAGGATCGCCTGGAGCCGGACGACATCGGCTACGTCCGGCTGTCGCAGTTCACCGAGCAGGCGGATGCCAGCCTGCGCAAGGCGGTGCAGCAGCTCAAGGCCGACGCGGCCAAGGCGCGACCGGGCGGCAAGCTGACGGCGCTGATCCTCGATCTGCGGAACAATCCCGGCGGCCTGCTGGACCAGGCGATCGCGGTCTCCAGCGACTTCGTCGACCAGGGCGAGATCGTCTCGACCCGCGCCCGCCACGCCGAGGACAGCCAGCGCTGGAACGCCAAGGGCGCCGACATCATCCCCGGCATCCCATTGGTCGTACTGACCAACAACGGCTCCGCCTCGTCCTCGGAGATCGTCGCCGGCGCATTGCAGGACCACCGGCGCGCGGTGCTGCTGGGCACCAAGACCTTCGGCAAGGGCTCGGTGCAGACGGTGATCCCGCTGCCCGGCAACGGCGCGATGCGGCTGACCACGGCGCGCTACTATACGCCGTCCGGCCGCTCGATCCAGGGCCTGGGCATCACCCCGGACATCATCGTGCACGAATCGCGCGAGGCGCAGGCGCGGTTCGGGCCGGAGCACGAGGCGGACTACAACCACATCCTGTCCAACAGCGGCGGCACGCCGCAGCAGGCGGAGCCGACGCGCACCGATCTGCCGGCCATCGCCAAGGAAATCCCCGACAAGCCGCCCGAGAGCTTCCCGAAATTCGATCCGGCGAAGCCCGACGAGACCGACTTCCAGCTGCAGCAAGCGATCGTGGTGGCCAAGTCGATGGCGGCACAGAAGCGGGCCGCCAACTGATCCGTCGCCATTCGATTTCGCCGCCAACTGGTTCACCGCCATTTGGCTCGCTGTCGTGGAGCCGCCGCCGTGCAACCGGATGACCCGTCGCCCGAGCATCCCGCGTCCGACGATCTCGCCGCGGCTACCGGCGAGGCCGCTGACGCTCCCGCCGAGGCCGGGCGGACACGGCGCGGGTGGCGCGGTCTCGGCCTGTTCTGGGCCGGCGTTCTGGGGGTGCTGGCGGTCGGCGGCGTGACGCTCCAGGTGCTGGGACCGCCGGCCGGATCGCCGGCGGCCACGACGTCGGCACGCGGGGCCGGTGCGCCGCCGCCGGCCATGCTCGGACGGCCGGGCCAAACCGCGGGCGGGCCCGCCACCGGCGAGATTTCCGCGCCCGACCCGGCGCTGCTTGAACCCATGCCCGACGATCCGTCTTCCGTCGGCCTGCCGCGCATCGGGGCGAACGGGCTGGCGCCGATGCAGCGCTACGCGGCGCGGTTCGACCAGGCGACCAAGCTGCCGCGGATCGCCATCCTGATCGGCGGCGTCGGCCTCGACGCGGAGGCCAGCGAGGCGGCGATGCGCGCGCTGCCCGCCGAGGTCACCCTGGCGATCTCGCCCTACGCCGAGGCGCCGGAAATCACCGCCTACCGGGCGCGCCAGACCGGGCACGAATACCTGATCTCCATCCCGATGGAACCGCAGGGCTATGCGCTGAACGACCCCGGCCGGCGCGCGCTGCTGACCGCCGCCTCGGTGGAGGACAATGCCAGGCGGCTGGACTGGGTGCTGTCGCGGGTGGCCGGCTATGTCGGGGCGACCGGGGCGCTGGGCGAGATGCGTGGCGAGCGCTTCGCCGCGGTGCCCGACCAGATCGACCCGGTGCTCGCCACGCTCGCCGCGCGCGGCTTGCTGTATGTCGATCCGCGGCCCGGCGCGGCGCAACTGACCGATGTGTGGTCGCGCACCGTGGACGTGGTGATCGACGACCCGCCGAGCGCGGACCAGATCGACGCGCGGCTGGCCGAACTGGAGAAGCGCGCCCACGACACCGGCGCGGCACTCGGCCTGATCGGCGCGATCCGCCCGGGGACGATCGAGCACCTGGCGGCCTGGGTGGGCAATCTCGCCGGGCGCGGCTACGCGCTGGCCCCGGTCAGCGCGATCGTCGTGCCGCCCGCCGGGACCGGACCGCAAGCCAGGGCGCCGCAATGAGCCCGCTGCCCTATCGGGCGAATGTCGGCGCGGTGCTGTTCAATCGCGCCGGGCTGGTGTTCGTCGCCCGCCGGGCCGACCTGCCGAACGCCGAGGGGGCGCCCGGCGGCTGGCAACTGCCGCAGGGCGGCATCGACGCCGGCGAGGACCCGCGCGGCGCGGTGCTGCGCGAGCTGGCCGAGGAGATCGGCACCGACCGGGCCGAGATCATCGCCGAGCACCCGGACTGGCTGACCTACAACCTGCCGGCGGAACTGGTCGGCGTGGCGCTGGGCGGGCGCTACCGCGGCCAGCGGCAGCGTTGGTTCGCGCTGCGCTTCACCGGGGACGACCGCGACATCCGCCTGGACCTGGACCCGCACCCGGAGTTCGACGCCTGGCGCTGGGCGAGGTTGGCCGAGCTGCCGGCGCTGGCGGTGGATTTCAAGCGGCCGATCTACGCCGTGCTGGCCGCCTCATTCGCGCGATTCGCCGCGCCGTAGCGCGTCGAGCAGCGCCGCGCGGCGGACCTGCGGCAGGTGGAGCGCCCGCATAGGGTGGCAGGCGGATATCGCATTCTGACGCTGCCCCACCCCCTTTGACCGGCAGCGAGAAAAGCATTGGCAGGCCCAAGCGGCTTTATGATTCGTTGATGCCTGCGACCCAAAAGTCACATGGCGCCTTTACGCCCGTGCCGCCTATCTTGAACCGCGGCGCGTGAAGGAGGCGCCGACGTATGTTCGATGTCCTGCTGGCCGTCCTCGGCACCGGTGGCATCCTTCTGATGGCCGCCTACGCCACGCTCTGCGAGCATATCTGATGCTCGACCTCATCCTCGGCGGTGCCGTCTCCGCGGTGCTGCTGCTCTATCTCGTCTGGGCCCTGGTTCGGCCCGAGGATTTCTGAGAACCCACATGACCCTCACCGGATGGGCGGAGATCGCCTTGGTGCTGGGACTGGTCGCGCTCGCGGCCTTTCCCCTCGGCAGCTACATCGCGCGCGTGTTGAACAATGACCGCGTCCTGCTGACCCCGGCGCTCGGCCCGGTGGAACGCGGCTGCTACACGCTCGCCGGAATCGATCCGGCGAATGGTATGGGCTGGAGGCAATACGCCGTCGCACTGGTCGTGCTGAACGCCGTGCACTTCCTGCTGCTCTACGTGATCCTGCGCACGCAGTACTACCTGCCGTTCAACCCGGAGCACCTGGCCGGCCTGGCGCCGCGCACCGCCTTCAACACGGCGATGAGCTTCGTCACCAACACCAATTGGCAGGCCTATTCCGGCGAGACCGCCATGTCCTACGGCAGCCAGATGTTCGGGCTGACCGTGCACAACTTTCTCTCCGCCGCAACCGGTATCGCCGCCGCCGCGGCGGTCGCGCGCGCCTTCTCCCGCGGCGGCCTCAAGCAACTCGGTAATTTCTGGGCCGACCTCACCCGCATCACGCTCTACCTCCTGCTGCCGCTGACCGTCGCCATCGGCATCGTGCTGCTGGCATCCGGCGTGCCCGAGACCCTCTCCGCCTATCCGGTCGCCCACACGCTGGAAGGCGCGCGGCAGACCATCGCGGTCGGTCCCGTCGCCTTCCAGGAGGCGATCAAGGAGCTTGGCACCAACGGCGGCGGCTTTTTCAACGCCAACTCCGCCCATCCGTTCGAGAATCCCACCGCCGTCACCAGCATGATCGAGTGCTGGACCCTGGTGGTCATCCCCTTCGCCCTGGCCATCGCCTTCGGCCACATCGTCGGCGACCCGAAACAGGGCCGAGCCCTGTTCATTACGATGGGCGTCCTGGTGGTGGCCGCGGTGCTGGCCTGCTACGCCGCCGAAGCCGCGGGCAATCCGCTGTTGACGAAGCTCGGCGTCGATCCGTCCCTCGGCAACATGGAAGGCAAGGAGGTGCGCTTCGGCACCCCGCTGTCCGTCTTGTTCGCCGTGCTCACCACGGGCACGTCGTGCGGCGCAGTCAACGCCATGCATGACAGCTTCACTCCGCTGGGCGGCATGATTCCGATGTTCCTGATCCAGCTTGGCGAGATCGTGCCGGGCGGCGTCGGCTCCGGGCTCTACGGCATGCTGGTGTTTGTGCTGCTGGCGGTGTTCGTTGCCGGGCTGATGGTGGGGCGCACGCCGGAATACCTCGGCAAGAAGGTGCAGGCGAAGGAGGTGAAGCTCGCCATGCTGGCGGTGCTGATCCTGCCGCTCTGTATCCTCGGTGGCACCGCGGTCTCGCTGGTGATGGCGAGCGGCGTCGCGTCGCTGAACAATGCCGGCCCGCATGGCCTGTCCGAGATGCTGTATGCCTGGACCTCGTCCACCGGCAACAACGGCAGCGCTTTCGCCGGCCTGTCCGCCGACACCGACCTGCTCGATTACGGCCTGGCGATTGCGATGCTGCTCGGCCGCTTCGCCTTCCTGGTCCCGGTGCTCGCCCTGGCCGGTTCCCTGGCGGCGAAACCGAAAGTCCCTGCCAGCACCGGCACCTTCCCGACGCACGGGCCGTTGTTCATCGGCTTGTTGATCGGCGTGATCCTGATTTTGGGCGGCTTACAGTTCCTGCCCGCACTCTCGCTTGGTCCACTCGCGGAGCACTTCGCGATGATGGCCGGCAAGACTTTCTGAGGACACCGTCATGGTAACCCGGCATGCTGACCGCATCCCGCTGTTCACCGCCGACCTACTTGTCCGCGCTGCGCGCGATGCCGGCGCCAAGCTCAACCCTGCCACGCTGATCCGCAACCCGGTGATCTTCGTTACCGAGGTGGTGGCCGCGCTGGTCACGCTGCTGGGCCTGCGCGGCCTCGCGTTTGGCGGTCCGGCGGGCTTCCCGCTCGCCATTGCCGCCTGGCTGTGGCTGACCGTGCTGTTCGCCACCTTTGCCGAGGCGGTCGCGGAAGGGCGGGGTCGCGCCCGGGCCGAGAGCCTGCGCCGCACCCGCTCGGACACCATGGCCAAGCTGCTGCTCCGCCCCGACGACCGCGCGCTGTTCAAGCCGACGCCGGCGCCGGAGTTACGCATCGGCGATGTCGTGCTGGTGGAGGCCGGCGACCTCGTCCCCTCCGACGGCGAGGTGATCGAAGGCGTGGCCAGCGTCAATGAAAGCGCGGTCACCGGGGAGTCCGCGCCGGTGATCCGCGAGGCCGGCGGCGACCGCAGCGCCGTCACCGGCGGCACGCAGCTGGTCTCCGACTGGCTGGTGGTGCGCATTACGGCGGCGCCCGGCAGCACCTTCCTCGACCGCATGATCCGGCTGGTGGAGGGCGCGGAGCGGCGCAAGACGCCGAACGAGATTGCGCTCGACATCCTGCTCGCGGGCATGACCATCATCTTCTTGATCGCCGTGGTCACGCTGGAGGGGCTGGCGCGCTATTCGGGCACGATCCTCGGCATTCCCGTGCTTGCCGCCCTCCTGGTCACGCTGATCCCGACCACCATCGGCGGCCTGTTGTCCGCGATCGGCATTGCCGGGATGGACCGGCTGGTGCGCTTCAACGTGGTCGCCACCTCGGGCCGGGCGGTGGAGGCGGCCGGGGACGTGGACACGCTGCTGCTCGACAAGACCGGCACGATCACCTTCGGCAACCGCATGGCCGCAAGCTTCTCCCCGCTCCCGGGGTGAGCGAGCATGCGCTGGTGGAGGCCGCCGTGCTGGCCTCGCTCGGCGACGACACGCCGGAAGGACGCTCGATCCTGGCCTTCGCCCGCGACCGTTACGGGATCGCAGCGGAGCGTCCGGCGGACGCCACGGTGATCCCATTCTCGGCCAACACGCGCCTGTCGGGCCTGGACCATGCCGGGCAGTCGTGGCGCAAGGGGGCGGTGGACAGCGTGTTCGGCACCATCGGCCGATCGGATGTGCCGCCCGCCTTCAACCAGGCGGTGGATCGAATCGCGCGCACCGGCGGCACGCCGCTGGCGGTCGCCGCCGGCGGTAGGCTGATGGGCGTCATCGAGCTGAAGGACGTAGTCAAGCCCGGCATCCGCGACCGCTTCGCCGCGCTGCGGCGCATGGGCATCCGCACCGTCATGGTGACCGGCGACAACCCTATCACCGCCGCGGCCATCGCCACCGAAGCCGGCGTGGACGACTTCATCGCCCAGGCGACCCCGCAGGACAAGCTGGACTACATCCGCCGTGTGCAGGCCGAGGGACGTCTGGTCGCGATGGCTGGCGACGGCACCAACGACGCACCCGCTTTGGCGCAGGCGGACGTCGGCGTGGCGATGCAGACCGGCACGCAGGCGGCGCGTGAGGCAGCCAACATGGTGGACCTCGACAGCGATCCCACCAAGCTGATCGAGGTGGTGGAGATCGGCAAGCAACTGCTGATCACCCGCGGCGCGCTGACCACGTTCAGCATCGCCAACGACGTGTCGAAATACTTCGCCATCCTGCCGGCGATCTTCGTCGCGACCTATCCGGAGCTGGATGCGCTGAACATCATGCGGCTGAGTTCGCCGACCAGCGCAATCCTGTCCGCGGTGATCTTCAATGCGTTGATCATCGCCGCCCTGGTGCCCCTGGCGCTGCGCGGGGTGCGCTTCGTGCCGGTCGGCGCGGCGGCGCTGCTGCGGCGCAACCTGCTGATTTACGGCCTGGGCGGGCTGGTCGCGCCGTTCGTCGGCATCAAGCTGATCGACCTGCTCCTGACCGCCCTCGCCCTGGCCTGAAGGAGGGCCACTCCCATGCAGATCCTGCGTCCCGCCATCGTCCTGGTGATGCTGTTCACCCTGCTGACCGGCGTGGCCTTCCCGTTGGCCTTCGTCGGCCTCGGCCAGGCGTTGTTCCCCACCCAGGCCAACGGCAGCCTCCTCCGCAGCAACGGCCAGGTGGTCGGCTCCGCGCTGATCGGCCAGGCGTTCACCTCGGCCCGCTACTTCCACCCCCGGCCCTCGGCGACGACAGAACCCGATCCCAGGGACCCCACGAAGACCATTGCGGTGCCGTACGCGGCCGACAATTCCGGCGCCTCCAATCTCGGGCCGACCTCGAATGCGCTGATCGAGCGGGTGCAGGCCGAAATCCGCCGGTACGCCCCTCCTCCGGTCGTGGCGGATGCCGTGACCACATCGGCATCCGGACTCGACCCGCAGATCTCGCCCGCCAATGCGGAACGCCAGGCCGGACGGGTCGCCGCCGCACGGCACATGCCGGAGGCGGCGGTGCGAACTCTGTTGGCGCGTTACACGCGCGGCCGTCGCCTTGGAATCATCGGCGAACCGCGGGTCAATGTGCTGGAACTGAATCTGGCGCTCGATAACCTGCAGGCCCCGTCCGCCGGTTCATCGACGCACGCGACCCGCTAGGCCGGCGCGGCGGAAAGAGCGCATATTGGCGCATGGCCGCCGACGACACCGTGCGTCCGGACCCTGAAGCCCTGCTGATTGCGGCGGCGCGAGAGGGCAAGGGGCGCCTGAAAGTCTTCCTGGGCGCCGCCCCTGGCGTGGGCAAGACCTGGGACATGCTCAGCGCCGCCCGCCGCCGACGGGCGGACGGCACCGACGTGGTGGTGGGCGTCGTGGAAACCCACGGACGGGCGGAAACCGAAGCGCAGATCGGCGACCTTCCCGTGCTTCCCCGCCGCCCGGTCGGCTATCGCGGGCGTGTTTTGGAGGAGTTTGACCTCGACGCCGCCCTGGCCCGCCGCCCCGGTCTGTTGCTGGTGGACGAGTTGGCCCACACCAACGCCCCGGGCAGCCGGCACGCCAAACGGTGGGAGGACGTGGCCGAACTGCTGGAGGCAGGGATCGATGTCTGGGCCACGATGAACATCCAGCACCTGGAAAGTCTGAACGATGCGGTGGCCCGCATCACCGGCATCCGCGTGAGCGAGACCCTGCCGGACCGGGTGCTGGAA
The DNA here is from genome assembly GCA_963847615.1 of uncultured Alphaproteobacteria bacterium. Classification (GTDB taxonomy): domain Bacteria; phylum Pseudomonadota; class Alphaproteobacteria; order Acetobacterales; family Acetobacteraceae; genus Palsa-883. Next base: position 60,945 of record CAWKAN010000015.1, on the reverse strand, counting down.
ATGGCGGACGAGATCGAGTTCGTGGATCTCACGCCGGCCGAGCTGCGCACCCGGCTCAAGGAAGGACGGGTCTATCGACCGGATGTGGCCCGGCGGGCACTGGAAGGCTTCTTCCGGGAGGGCAATCTGGCGGCCCTGCGCGAGATCGGCCTGCGTCAGACCGCGCAACAGGTTGACCGCGACGTGCGCGACTACATGCGCCAGAAGGCGATCGCCGGCCCATGGCCCGCGGGCGACCGCGTGCTGGCGCTGATTGGCGGCGACGCCACCGCTGAAACCGTGGTACGCGCAGCCAAGCGCCTGTCGGAGGCGCTGCACGCACCGTGGCTCGTTCTGCACGTCGAGCGGCCGGGCAGCCCGGAGGACACCCGCCACGCGCTGGATATGGCCGCCCAGCTCGGCGCCGAGGTGGAGGTGCGGGCCGGGTCCGATCTGGTACGGACGGTCCTGGACCTGGCGTCCGCCCGCAACGTCACGCATCTGGTCATCGGTCGTGGCAAACCCCCGTTCTGGCGCCGGATGTTCGGCCGGACCCTGGCGACCAGCCTGGTTCGGCAGGCAGGCGATTTGGCGCTGCATGTCGTCCCGGTGGCCGGAAAGACGTCCCGGCCGCGTCGCACGGCCGCGCGTCGCACCGCGACGGGCTGGCTGCCCTGGTTTTCTGTCACCCTGCTCGTTGGCGGCGTCGTACTCGCGGGCGAGTTGTTCTCGCAGGCTCTGGAGCACGAGGCGCTCGGGATGCTGTTCCTGGCCGTCGTCGTAGCCTCCGCGACGCTGTGGGGGCTGCTTGTCGCGCTCTATGCGGCAACGCTCGGCTTCCTCTGCTGGAACGTCCTTTTCATCCCGCCGCTCTACAGCCTCACAATCTCCGAGCCCCGCGATGTCATCGCCCTCATCGTCTTCGCAGGCATCGCCCTGGCCTCGGGGTGGCTCGCCAGCCGTGTGCGGCGGGAGGCTGCGGTGGCGCAGGGCCGGATCGAGAACCTGCGCCGGATCACGGGCTTCAGCCGACGTCTCGGCCAGGCCGTCGCCGAGCCGGACCTGTTGCAGGAGGTTGTGCGGCAAGCCGCCGAAATCGCCGAGCGCGCTGTTGTGCTGACGGCCGAAGGCGATGACCTGCGCATCTGTGCCGCCAGTCCGTCCATGGACACCATGGACGAAGGCAGCTGGGCGGCGGCGCGCTGGGCCTGGGGCCACCAGGAACAGACCGGACGCGGGACAACCACGCTGCCTTCCTCGGCATGGCGCTTTATCCCGATGCAAACGGCGCACGGGGTGGCGGCGCTCTTGGGTGTCTGCCCCGAGAAGGAAGCCGGGCTCGAGCAGTCCCAGATCCAGGCGCTCTCGGCACTGGCAGATCAGTCCGCGTTGGCGCTGGACCGGGTGCGCCTGGCCGCCGCCGCCGCGCGGAGCGAGGCTCAGGCGGAAACCCAGAAACTGCGGACCGCCCTGCTGAACTCGTTGTCGCACGACCTGCGGACGCCGTTGACCAGCATCCGCGGCGCCGCAGGCTCGCTCCGGGTGTCCTGGAACGATCTGCCCGCCGCGGCGCGCGGCGACCTGCTGGCCAGCATCGAGCACGACACCGTCCGGATGACCGGTTTCCTGGCCAATATCACCGATATGATCCGGCTGGAGAGCGGCGAGATCAGGCCCCGTCGCCTGCGGGTCCGGGCGGCCGAGGTCGTGGATGCGGCCATAGCCCGTGTGCCCGATATCGGTCTCCTGGCGGAAAGCCTTCCTGCGGACCTGCCGGCGTTGTCGGCCGACCCGGACCTGCTGGAGCAGGCGCTGGTCAATGTCCTGGAGAACGCGGCCAAATACAGTCCGCTCAATGCGCTGATCCGGATCACTGGAGAGACCTCGGCGGGAATGGTTCGCATCTCCGTCGCCGATGAAGGCGTCGGCATTCCACCGGCCGACCTGCCGCACATCTTCGACAGCTTCTACCGCGCGCAACGGGGGGATCGCACCGTGCCGGGCACCGGGCTCGGGCTGGCGATTGCACGCGGCCTGATCGAGGCGATGGGTGGCAGGATCGAGGCGCAAAGCCCCCGCCCGGACGCAGCGCGCGATGGAGCCCCGGGCACGGTCGTGCATATCGACATGCCGATCGCGCCATGAGTGGCGTCGCACGCATACTCGTGGTCGATGACGAGCCCCAGATCCATCGCTTTCTGCGGCCCACGCTGGAGGCCGCAGGCTACGACGTCGAGCTCGCTCACGGCGGTGCCGAGGCGCTGCGGCTGGCGGCCACGCGCTCGCCAGACTTGATTCTGCTCGACCTAGGTCTTCCCGACCTGGACGGACAGGAGGTGCTGAAGCGGCTGCGCCAGTTCACCAAGGTGCCTGTCGTCGTCCTGTCGGCACGCGATCGCCCGGCCGAGAAGATCACCGCGTTGGATGCAGGCGCGGACGACTACGTCGAGAAGCCCTTCGACATCGGCGAACTGTTCGCGCGCATCCGGGTCGCGCTCCGCCATGGGCTCGGCAGCCAGGCTTCGGACGGGATATTCAGTAACGGCCCGCTCGAGGTCAACCTGCTGCGCCGCTGGGTACGGGTCGATGGCGAAGCGCTTGCGCTAAGCCCGCGCGAATACGGGGTGCTGGCGCAGCTTGCCAGGAACGCTGGCCGGGTGCTGACACACGGCCAGTTGCTGACCGCCGTGTGGGGCCCTGCTCACACTGAGGATGTACAGTATCTGCGCGTGTACATCGGTCACCTTCGCCAGAAACTGGGCCCTACGGCGGGCAAACTGGTGATCACTGAGCCTGGGGTCGGCTATCGTTTGCTCACCAGGACATAGCGATTCGAGAGCCGCTGAGGGCGAATGCCCGCCTTGAGTCGGGTGCGGCTGTTCGGGCCACCTGACCCGCCTCATTCGCCCGCTTCGCCGCGCCGTAGCGCGTCGAGCAACGCCGCGCGGCGGGTCTCGGCGCGCTGGTCGTTCGCCTTCTCCGCCTTGCCGCGGCCATGGCGGACGCGGTTTTGCTTTGCCTCGGCCGCCTGCGCGGCGCGCGCCAGGCGCTGCTTCGCCGCTCGAAGGTTGACGATCTCGCCCATAGCGGCATGGTGCGCGCCTCGGACAGTTCACACAACGGGAGGGAGTAGCATGGGCACGCATGTCAGCTTGAAGGCAGCCGACGGGTTCTCGCTCGGCGCCTACACCGCCGGGTCGCCAGGCGCCAAGGCCGGCCTGGTCGTGGTGCAGGAGATTTTCGGCGTCAACCACCACATGCGCGACATGGCCGACCGCCTCGCCGCCGCGGGCTACTACGTCTGCACGCCGGCGCTGTTCGACCGGGTCGAGCCCGGCGTGGAGCTCGGCTACACGGCGGACGACATCGCCAAGGGCCGCGACTACCGCATGAAGCTGACGGACGCCCAGGTGATGGCCGACGTCGATGCCGCCGCGGCGTATCTCGGCGCCAGGAAGCTCGGCATCGTCGGCTATTGCTTCGGCGGCACCGTCGCCTGGTGGGGCGCCACGCGCACAACCAGGTTCGCCGCTGCCTCCTGCTGGTATGGCGGCGGCATCGCCGGGACCAAGGACGAGCGGCCGAACTGCCCGGTGCAGATGCATTTCGGCGAGCAGGACGCCTCGATCCCGATGTCGGACGTCGAGGCGATCCGCATGGCCCAGCCGAAGGCCGAGAGCTACGTCTACCCCGGCGCCGGGCACGGCTTCGGCTGCGACGAGCGCGGCAGCTTCAGCCAGCCGGACTACGACCTGGCGCAGCAGCGCACGCTGGACTTCTTCGCCAGGAACCTGGGCTAGGCTCAGTCCGCCGCCAGCCGGGCCGGCCGCCGCCGCGGCGACGTGGCGGCCGGCGCCTTGGCGCGTGCCGGGGCGGCGGAGGTGGCGGGCGCGGTGGTGGCGGGCGCGAGGGTGGTGGGCACGGTGGTGGCGGGCGCGAGGGCTCGCCACGCCGCGCGGCGCGCGGCGGCCTGCGCCGCCAGCGTATGCTGCGCCGCGAACGCCGCGCGCGCGCCCGCGGCCAGGCGCCGGCGCAACGCGGCATCGCGAATCAGCCGGCACAGCGCGTCGAACCACGCCGCTTCGGTGTTCGCCACCAGCATGCCGCCGATACGATCGGTCCCGGCGCGCCCGGCACCATCGCCATTCGCCCCTGCCCCGCCTGCCCCAGAATCGCCTGCCGCAAAATCGCCTACCCTTGCGTCGCCTGCGCTTGCGTCGCCGACCCTTGCGCCGCCTGCCCTTTTGTCGCCTACCCTTGCGCCGCCTGCCCCCGCGCGGCCGACCCGTGGGGCATCGGCGCCGGCGGCCCGCGCCCCGGAGGCATCAGCCAAGGAGCCGCGGTAGGCCGGCACGTCGGACGCCAGCACGGCCAGTCCGAGAGCCGCATAGTCCAGGGTCTTGATCGCCGACTTGCTGCGGTTGAATGCGCTGTCGGCCAGCGGCGCGATGCCGATGTCCCAGGCCGGCACCCCGGTGATCCAGTGCACGAAGCCCGGATAGGACGCCGCGCCGGCGTTCGGCGGCGAGATCCGGTTGACCCAGTCGGGCACCGGCTCCGGACCGAGCACCCCGAGCATGTCGAAGCTGACGCCGCCTTCGAACGCCGCGACGACCCGGGCCAGGGCCGGCGCCACGACCGCCCAGTCCGCCCCGTGCGTGGCGGTGCCCATGAACAGCAGGCGCACCGGCGACGAGACCGGCCTGGTTGCCACCGGCGGCGTGCCCCACAGGCGTTCGTCGAGCCCGTTCGGCACCACGCGCACCGTGGCCTGCGTCGGCCGCAGCGCCTCGGCCAGCCCTGGCGTCGAGACCCAGACCGCATCGGCGTGGCTCAGCATGCGCGCGACGGTGCGCGCCCGCGGGCGCAGCACGTCGGCCTCCGGATGGTCGCGCGGGATGTGCAGCAGATCGTCGTCGATGTCGTAGAGCAGCCGTGCCCCGGTCGCGCGGCACCGCTCGGCCAGGGCGTCGGCCGTGGCGACGTCGGGGATCGCGTAGCGCTGGGTCGCGACGATGTCGGCGCGAAAGCGGGACAGTTCGTGCGGCTCGGCCATCACCACGTGCATCCCGCGCCGGTCCCCCCCGCGCGTTTCGCCGCTGACCCCGCCGGGACTCCCGTTGGGGACCCTACTGGGAACCGCGCCACCGATCGCCGGATGGTCCAGCGGCTGCAGCAGGCGGATATAGGCGCAGGGGCTCAGCGCGCCGTTCGCCAGCCGCTCCGGGATGACGACGACGCTGAGCTGCCCGGGCTGGCGCAGGTCGATCTCGCGGCGGCGGACGGCGGGCGCGCGCAGCGGGTCGGCGTAGTCGCGCGCATAGAAATCCGCGATCGGCTGGCGCGCGGCCGGCTTGGGCGCCTTGTGCCCGAGCGCGGTCCGCACCTTGTGGAACACCGCGCGCCAATCCTCGGTGGTGGCGGCCGGGTCGACCAGCCAAGTCAAGGGGCGGCCCTGCAGCCGCTCGGGAAAGGCGCCGATGCGGGTCGCGACGATCGGCAGCTTCGCCTGCAGCGCCGCGCTGAGGGTGTAGCTGTAGGTCTCCGGCCAGGGCGCCGGGAACCACACGACGTGCGGCTTCGCGGCGGCCAGCAGGCGGGGCAGGTCGGCCTCCTGGTATTCCCCGGTCACGCTGATGCGCGCGGCCGCGCCGGCGGGCAGGTCGCGCTCGGCATAGCCGATCAGGTGGAACGAGAGCCTGGCGGCGGGCGTGGCCTCGGCCAGCGTGACGACGCTGATCTCGCCCTTGTGCCCGGCCAGCACGCCGAGCACGGCGATCCGCAACGGCCGGCCGGCGGGCAGCGGCGGCGGGCGGACGATCCAGGTCTTCTCGGTCACCGGCTCGTGCGGCGCCAGCACGGCGTTGCGCGCCAGGCCGTGGCGGGCGAGCCGCGCACGCACGTCCTCGCTCGGGCACAGCACGCGCTCGGCTTCCAGCAGCAACCTGGCGTGGCCATGCCGCCAGGACAGGATATCGCGCGCGCCGAGGCTGGGCCGCTGCGCGATGCAGGCGTTGCAGGTCGCCGGACCAGGCTCGGCGCAGGACCGCCGATGCGGGCCGGGCGCCAGGTTCAGCTGCGGGCAGATGGCGAAATAATCGTGCACCGTCACGTCGAAGCCGAGGTCCAGGCGCTCGGCCAGCGCGCGCGGGTCCAGGTCGAGCCCGGCCAGGTGGTGCACATGCACGCGGTGGAGCTTGCGTCGTGCGCAGATAGGCCGCAAGGTCGTCGAGCCGATCGCCCGACAGGTCGCACACCGAATGTCCCGGCAGGCCGGGCACCGACAGGGCGGCGCCACGCGCGGAGGCGCCGAGCAGCAGGACATTGGCCGCGGCGCCGAGCCGCGCCACCAGGTCGTCGATATGCCGCTGCACGCCGCCGCCGAGCTGGTGCGAGATCATCAGCAGGTTCGGCTTGCCCGAGGCGCGCAGCAATGCCGCGGTGATCGCGAAGCGGGCCGGCCCGGCGGCATCGCGCCGGACATGCCGGTCGATCAGGCCGGGGTAGTCGGGATAGCGCGCCACCAGCGCATCGAGGCCGCGCCGCTTCCAGCGCGCGGCGGCCGCGCCGAAGCTGACATCGCCCTCGTGGTGCACGTAGGTGTCGCAGGCCAGCAGGTGGCGCCAGCCGCGCACGGCGGCGCGCAGGCAGAAATCATTCTCCTCGCCGTAGCCGCGGCCGAATGTCTCGCGATCGAACATGCCGACGTCGTTCAGCGCCGCGCGGCGGATGTACATGCAGAAGCCGACCGTGGTCGGCACCTCGACGGCGCGCCCGGCGTTCACCGCGCGGCAGGCGGCGTCGATCGCCTGCACGTCGAGGCCGAAGGCGGGCGAGACGCCGGAGACGGCGGGATAGCCGCAGATCGTCGCGTTGTTGGAAAACGGCGAGACCGAGGCGACGCGCGGCACCGCATAGGCCTGCGCGGCAAGCCGGCGCAGCCAGCCGTGCGGCACCACCGTGTCGCTGTTGAGCAGCGCGACATCGTGCGCCGCGGCGGCCTGCATGCCGCGATTGACCGAGCCGACGAAGCCGAGATTGCGCGCATTGTGCAGCAGCGTGATGGCGCCGGCCTTCGCCAGCGTCCGCAGCCAGGCGACCAGCTTCGGTTCGGGCGAGCAGTCTTCGATCACGATCACCTGGCCCGGCGGGCGGTCGGGATCGGCCAGCACGGACTCCAGGCAGTCCCGCGTCTCCCGCAATCCGCGATAGACGGCGACGACGACGTCGACCGTGACCCCGTCCGGACACGACGCCGCCAGCACGGTCGAGGGCAGGAACGCGGCGATGTCGAACGGCTTCTCGGTCGCCCAGCCGCGGCTCGCGCCGACCCGGAGGTGATGCAGCATCGGGTTGTCGGCGGCTTCCGGATGCATCTCGGCGTAGTAGGCGGCATCGAAATGCGGGTGCGGATTGCGCAGTTCGCGGGCGCCCCAGGTCAGGTAGTGCAGCAGCGCGGGATAGCCGGTCGCCGCGACGTCGGGGTAGCGGGCATAATACCAGGCGCTGTCGAAGAAGCGGTTCGGATCGCGTCCCTCGTTCGCGCCATACAGGACGTAATGGGTCAGCGGATCATGGTCGATCGCGCGCAGCTCGGGGTACCTCTCCAGATACCACGCGACGTCGAAAATCGCGCGCAGCCTTTCGGTTGTCTCCGCATCCACAATCTCAATCGGCGGTGAGTTTTTGGTGTCCGCGGGCTCCATTCGATCGCCTGTAACAGCTTCGCCGGTTGTCTTGCTCCGAATTGTATGTCGCGCGGCGCTGTCCCGCCACCCTGGGTCCGGCCACGATCGCTTGAACGAAGCAAGCCGGGGCTTCGCCCCGGACCCCACCAAGGGGCGCTGCCCCTTGGAACCCCGCCAAGGGCGAAGCCCTTGGAACCCTTCACTGGGCTCCCCACACGGCACGGGCGGCGAGGCAGTTCATCCGGCGTGCCAGAGGCTCCGCCTCTGGTGGGGGGCCCCCTCCCCTCCCAGGGTCAGGGCAACGCCCCCTGGCGGGGTCCGGGGCGGAGCCCCGCCCTTGCTTCGTTCAAACGCCGCCCCGCGCACCGTTGCTTCGTTCAAACGCCGCCCCGCGCACCGTGCCGGCGCCGGATTGACGCAAGCATGTTCGTCTCTACGCTGGCCGGGACGCGCCGCGCAGCCGGCGCCCTGGGGGGAGACGGACGATGGAATTCGGCATGTTTCACGAGTTCGCCCGCGCGCCCGGGCAGAGCGAGGCCGAGACCTTTGCCAACGGGTTCGAGGAGGTCGATGCCGCCGAGCGCTGGGGCCTCGACGTGATGTGGCTGGCCGAGCTGCACGTCGATCCGTCGCGCTCGGTGCTGGCGGCGCCGCTGACCATCGCGGCGGCGATTGCCGCGCGCACGACGCGGATGAAGCTCGGCATCGCGGTGCAGGTGTTGCCGCTGTGCCATCCGCTGCGCCTGGCCGAGGAGGTCGCCACGGTCGATCACATCAGCCATGGGCGGCTGATCATGGGGGTCGGGCGCAGCGGGTTTGCGCGCACCTACGAGGCGTATGGCGTTTCCTATGCGGAAAGCCGCGAGCGGTTTGCCGAGGTGCTGGAGATCCTGCACCGCTCGTTTACCAACGAGCAATTCAGTTTTTCCGGCGAATACTACAGGTTCGACAATGTCTGCCTGGTGCCGAAGCCGTATCAGACCCCGTTTCCGGAGATCCGCATCGCGGCGACCAGCCCCGACACCTATGCGGTGATCGGCGCGTTGGGCTATCCGATCTTCTGTGCGACGCGGCTGGGCGACCTGTCGGAGCTGGGTCCGCAGATCCGTGCCTATCGCGAGGCCTGGTCGGCGGCTGGCCATCCCGGGCGGGGCCAGGTGTTCCTGCGCGTGCCGGTCTACCTGGCGGAGACGGCGGAGCGGGCGCGATCCGAGCCGGAAGCCAGCCTGATGCATTTCTATCGCGTCCTGGGCCAACGGATCGAGCAGTCGGCGACCTCGGCGGGGGCGCGGGCGATCGAGAACCGGTCCGCGCGCGGACAGAAATTGCAGTCGATCGATTATGCCGAGGCGCTGCGCAACAAGATCATCGTCGGCACGCCGGACCAGGTGGAGGAGCGGTTGACCGCGCTCCGCGCCGAGCTGGGGCTGGATGGCATTCTGGCCGAGATGAACTGCGGCGGGCAGATCCCGCGCGCGCGGATGATGACGTCGTTGCAACTGTTGTGCGAGGACGTGATCCCGCGGTTCAAGGATGCGACGCCGGTGCAGTGATGCTGGCCGGCGCGCGGGGCAGGATCAGCGCGCGACGAACGGATCGAACGTGCGCACGTCGAACGGTGCGAAGTCGCGCAAGTTGTGGGTGACGACGATCAGGTTGTGGACAATCGCGGTGGCCGCGATCATGGCGTCCTCGATCAGTTGATCGGACCGTCCGCGCATCAGTCGCGCCCAGCAACGAAACGCCCTTGCGTCCATTGGCAGCACGTTATGGCTGGCAGCAACCAGATCGATCCACGCCCCGATCTCGGCCGCCTTGGCAATGTCCTGTGCCAGGGTGAGCTCGACGCCGGCCTGAAGCTCGCCGATCGTCACGGCAGACAGGTGCAGATTGGCATCGTCCGCTGCCCGCAGCCAGGCGAGCACGGCGCCGTGTGGGCGGGCGCGGCGGAGTTCGGAGACGACGTTGGTGTCGAGCAGATACACGCGCCGGTCAGTCGAAGCTGGGCGGCGACCGCCGGCGCGATCGGCCGCGTGGCGGCAGGGGGATGTCCCCGCGCGGCGCGTCGGCCAGCAGCAGTTCTTTCAGCGTCGGGCGGGCGGCGTGCTGCAATCGCCGCCACTCCTCGATCGGAACCAGCACGGCCGTTTCGGTGCCGCGACGGGCGACCACCTGCGGTCCATCCTTCAGGCAGGTATCCAGCAGTTCGCTGAACCGCGCCTTGGCGTCCTGAACCGGCCAGATCTGCATGCCCACCCCCTCGAACAGGTCATCACTCTAGTCAGATGACCTGTTCGGCGCAAGCCAATCGATCATCCCGCCGCCGTTGATCGTCAGCACCGTGCCGGAGGTGTAGCCCGACCGCTCGCTGGCCAGGAACGCCACCGCGTAGCCGATCTCCTCCGGCTTGGCCGGGCGGCCGAACGCCATGCCCTTGGTCAGCTCGCGCCACCGTTCCGGATCGCCCAGCGTGGCGGCGGCGCGTTCCTTCTGCAGCATCACCAGGCGCTCGGTTTCCACCGGGCCCGGGTTGATCGCCACCACGCGCAGCCCGTCCGCCGGGGCCTGCTTGCCCAGCGCGCGGGTGAACGCCATCAATGAGGCGTTGCCGGTCGCGCCGGCGATGTAGGCGGGGGGAAACTGCTCGCCGGCGGCGCCGATCACGTTGACGATCACCCCGGCGCCGCGCGCCTTCATCTGCGGGTAGACCGCGCGGCACAGCGAGATGAAGCCGAACACCTTCAGGTCCCAGGCGCGGCGCCAGGTGGCGTCGTCCACCGTCAGCAGGTCGCCCGGCGGGATGGCGCCGGCGTTGTTCACCAGGATGTCGATCTCGCCGGCCTCGACCGCCACCTTGCGCACCGCCGCGTCGCTCGACAGGTCGGCCGGGATCACCCGCACGTTCACCTGCCGGCGCGCCCTGATGGCGGAAGCCGCCGCGTCCAGCGTCGCCTTGTCGCGCGCCACCAGGATCACGTCGCAGCCCTCGTCGGCCAACACCTCGGCCGCGGCGCGGCCGATACCCTTCGAGCCGCCGGTGATCAGCGCCCGCTTGCCTGCCAGTTTCAGATCCATGTTACGCCGCCTTCCTGTTGCTTCCCCGGCGATAGGCCCGGCACGCCGCGCCGAACGCGCGGAACAGTGCCAGACTCGCTGCATTCTCGGCATAGCCCCATTCCGGGTGCCATTGCACCCCGCAGGCGAAGCCGCCGGCGCGGCTTGCCCCCGGGCTTGACCCGGCGGTCACGCGGACCGCCTCGATCGTGCCGTCCTCGGCGACCGCCTCGACCACCAGGCCGTGGCCCAGGCGGTCGATCGCCTGGCCGTGCAGCGAGTTCACCATGATGGCGTCGGCGCCGAGCATGCGGGCCAGCTCGCCGCTGAGCGCGATGCGGATGCTTCGGGCCGTAGCGCCGCTCGATCGGGCCGGGGCCGCCGCGGTGGTCCAGCCTGCCGTCGAGTTCGTGCACCTGCTGGTGCAGCGTGCCGCCGAGGGCGACGTTCAGCTCCTGGATGCCGCGGCAGATCGCCAGCACCGGCAGGCCGCGCGCGATCGCCGCGCGGATCAGCGGCAGCGTGGTGGCGTCGCGGGCAGGATCGTGCAGCTCGGGCGTCTGGCTGTCGCCGCCGTCGTAGATGCTGGGGTGCACGTTGCTCGGGCTGCCGGGGATCAGCAGTCCGTCGAGGCGGTCGAGCACGCGGCAGCATCGCCGCGCCCAGCGGCGGGATCATGATCGGCAGGGCGTTGGCCCCGCCCAGCACCGCTGCCGCGTAGCGCGCCGGCGTGTCGTGGCGCGGCATCCCGTTCACCTCCCGCAGGCAGGCGGGAATGCCGACCAGAATGTCGGTCGCTTGGATGTCCGTTGCGGGTACGTCCATCTTGCGGAAGCCTCCTGCGGTTCGATCCGCCTGTAATGGCGCTAGCGGAACCGCTCCGCAATCACCGAGCCCAGCGCGCCGGCGCACATCAGCAATGCCATGCCGCGCGGCGTGCCGTCGGTGAGCAAGCCCACCAGCAGGCCGCTGGTGGCGCCCAGGCTGTACTGCCCCACCCCCAGCAACGCCGCGGCGCTACCGGCGTTCGCCGCGTGGCGCGACAGCGCGCCGACCATGGCGTTGGCGGTGGTGAAGCCCATGCAGCTGATCGAGACGAAGATCGGCGCCATGACCAGCGCCAACACGTGCCAGCGGGCGAAGGCCACGACGCACAGCACCACGGCGGCGCCGAGCGACACGCGCTGCGCCACCGCGAGGATCTGCGACGGGCTGTAGCGGCGCAGCAGCCTGGCGTTGATCTGCGAGCCGATGACCAGGCCGATCGAGTTCAGCCCGAAGATCAGGGCGAACATCGAAGGCGGGAGATGGAAGCCCTCGATGAACACCGGCGAGGAGCCGCCGAGATAGGCGAACATGCCGAAGCTGGCGAAGCCGCCCATCGCGGCGTGGGTGAGGAAGCTGCGCTCGCGCAGGATCTGGCCGTAGCGGCGGACCTGGTCGCCGGGTTTGAGGTGCTGGCGCCGTGCCGGCGCCAGCGTCTCCGGCAGGAAGCGCCAGACCAGGGCGCAGGCGATGGCGCCATAGGCAGCCAGGATCACGAAGATGATCCGCCACTGGGCGAACATCAGCACCAGGCCGCCGATCGAGGGGGCAAGGATCGGCGCCGCGCCCATCACCAGCATCAGCCGCGACATCAGGATGCCGGCGGCGTGGCCGTCCGCCAGGTCGCGCACCGCGGCGCGCGGGATCACCATGCTGGCCGAGGCGGCGAAGGCGGAGACCGCGCGGAAGGCGGCGAGCCAGGCGATCGAGGGCGCCAGGGCGCAGCCGACGCAGGCCAGCGCGAAGGCCGCGGTGCCGACGATCAGCGGCAGCCGGCGGCCGAACCGGTCGGAGACGGTGCCCTGGGTGATCTGGCCGACCGCGAGGCCGGCGAACCAGGAGGCCAGCGTGAGCTGCGCGGTGCCGGGGGCGCTGTGGAACGAGGCCTCGACCGCCGGGAAGGCCGGCAGGTACATGTCGGTCGCGCCCGGGCCGACGGCGATGAGAAAGCCGAGCAGGGCGGGAAGCCAGAACGGGATCGGCACGGCAATCGTCGGCGGCATGTTTCCGATCCTCAGCGCGTCGGGCGCCGGCCGAGTTGCCAGGCGCCCTTGCCGGCACTCTGGGGACGCAGCGTGGCGAGGGCTTTGACATGGAGCAAGCCGGGGCTTCGCCCCGGACCCCACCAAGGGGCGCTGCCCCTTGGAACCCCGCCAAGGGCGGAGCCCTTGGAACCCTTCACTGGGAGTGTGGGGAGGGGAAGGGGGCGTGCGGGCGTGGCGATGGTGCTGTCCGGCGCGCCGGACAGCACCATCGCCACGCCCGCACGCCCCCTTCCCCTCCCCGCACTCCCAGTCATGGAGTCCAGAGGCCGCTGCCGGCGCCTGCCCCCGGGCACTTGTCCCGGGGGGTAGGGGGTCCAGGGGGCAAAGCCCCCTGGCGGGGTTCGGGGCGGAGCCCCGACCTTGCTTCGTTCACCCCATCGCCCCGACGCGGCCATGGCGAGGCGGTCGCCACGGGGTATATGGTGCGGGCCGATCCGCGACCATCGAGCGACCGACACTGGAGCCCTGCACGCAATGACCTGGCGAGTCGGCGTCGATTCCGGCGGAACCTTCACCGATGTCTGCCTGTTCGACGACGCCACCGGCCAGGTGACGGTGTGGAAGGTGGCCTCCACGCCCGACGATCCGTCGCGCGGCATCGCCGAGGGTCTGACCGAGGGCACCGGCAAGGTCGATGCCACGCCGGCCGCGGTCGGCTATTTCGGCCACGGCACGACGGTGGCGACCAACGCGCTGATCCAGCATCGCGGCGCGCGCACCGGGCTGATCACCACCGCGGGGTTCCGCGACCTGCTGGAGATCGGCCGGCAGAAGCGCCCCGAGCTGTACGACCTGCAGATCGACAAGCCGCCGGTGCTGGTGCCGCGCGACCTGCGGCTGGACGTGCCGGAGCGGCTGCGCCACGACGGCAGCATCGAGGTCCCGCTCGACGAGGCGGCGTTCCGCGCCGCGGTGCGCCGGCTGCGCGCGGCCGGCGTGCAGGCGGTCGCCGTCTGTTTCCTGTACGGTTTCATCCGCACCGACCACGAGGCGGCCGCGCGGCGCATCCTGGCCGAGGAGTTCCCCGCGGCCTTCGCCTGCGTCTCCCACCAGGTGGCGCCGGAATTCCGCGAATTCGAACGGCTGTCCACCACCGTGGTGAACGCCTATCTCGGCCCGGTGATGGCGGGCTACATCGCGCGCCTGGCCGATCGGCTGGCCGGGCTCGGCATGACCGCGACGCCGCACCTGACGCAGTCCAACGGCGGGGTGATCGGCTTCGAGCAGGCGGCGCGGCTGCCGGTGCGCACCGTGCTGTCCGGCCCCTCGACCGGCGTGGTCGGCGCGCAGGCGGTGGGACGGCTGGCCGGTTTTTCCCATCTGATCACCTTCGACATGGGCGGCACCAGCACCGACGTCGCGCTGCTGCAGGACGGCGCCTGCCGCATGGCGAGCGAGGCCGTCGTGCACGGCTACCCGATCAAGGCGCCGATGCTGGACATCCACACCGTTGGTGCCGGTGGCGGATCGATCGCGTGCATCGATTCCGGCGGGCTGCTGAAGGTCGGCCCGCGCAGCGCCGGCGCCGACCCGGGCCCGGTCTGCTACGCCGCGGGCAATGCCGAGCCGACGGTGACCGATGCCAACGTCGTGTTGCAGACGTTGAACCCGAGGCATCTGCTGGGCGGGCGGATGGCGGTGCGCCAGGACCTGGCGGACGCAGCGATCGCGCGGTTGGCGGCGACGCTGGGGATGGGGAAGTTGGCGACCGCGCAGGGGATCATTTCGGTGGTCACCGCCAACATGGCGCGCGCCATCCGCGTGATCAGCGTGCAGCGCGGCCACGATCCGCGCGACTACACGCTGGTGGCGTTCGGCGGCGCGGGGCCGCTGCACGCGGCGCGGCTGGCGCGGGAGCTGGACATCGGCCGCATCCTGGTGCCGCGCCATCCCGGCATCCTGTGCGCGATGGGTCTGCTGCTGACCGACCTGCGCGCCGACTTCGCCACCACCAGGCTGTGCACGCTGTCCACCGGCGCGCTGACGGACATTGCCGATGCGTTCCGTGCGCTCGCCGCGCAGGCCGATGCCTGGTTCGTCGAGGAGGGCATCGCGGCGCCGGCAAGGCGCCTCACCCGCACGGTGGACATGCGCTACGCGGGCCAGAACTACGAACTGCCGATCGCCCTGCCGGACGGGCCGATCGGCCCCGCGACGCTGGAGGCGCTGGCCGAGGGTTTTGCCGCGGCGCATCAGCGGATCTACGGCTTCGTCGCCGCGGACGATCCGGTGCAGCTCGTCACCTTCCGCATCGAGGCTGCGGGGATCGTGCCCAAGGCGTCGTTCGAGCCGCAGCCCGACGCCGGCGCCGATGCCGCCGGTGCGATCATTGCGCGCCGCGACGTGTGGCTGCCCGAGGCCGGCGGCTTCGTCGCCTGCCCGGTCTACGATCGCGACCGCCTGCGCGCCGGCAACCGCATCGCCGGACCGGCGATCGTCGAGCAGATGGACGCCACCACCGTCGTGCTGCCGGGCATGGTGGCACGGGTGGAGCCTTACCTGCATCTTATTTTGGAGGCGGCATGACGAGGCAGGTTTTGGTTCTCCCCCTCCCCTTGAGGGAGGGGGACGGGGGGAGGGGTGCCAGCGGCACCGCCAGTGCCAAACTTCCCCCTCCCCCGCCCCCCTCCCTCAAGGGGAGGGGGAGAAGAACCACCAATGACCGGCACCATCGCCAACCGGATCGGTATCGATCCCATCACCGTCGAGGTGATCGGCAGCGCGCTCGCCTCCATCGTCGAGGAGATGGGCGAGGCGCTGATCCGTGCCTCCTACTCCACCAACATCAAGGAACGCCGCGACTGCTCCACCGCGCTGTTCGACCTCGCCGGCAACACGCTGTGCCAGGCCGAGCACATCCCGATGCATCTCGGCAGCTTCATCGGCCTGATCCCGCACATCATGCGGCGCCATCCGATCGAGCAGATGCGGCCGGGCGACATGTTCGTCGGCAACGACGCCTATGAGGGCGGCGGCACCCACCTGCCCGACATCGTCATGGCCGAGCCGGTGTTCGTCGGCGGACGCATGCTCGCCTGGGCGGTGAACCTGGCGCACCACGCCGACTTCGCCGATCGCGGCCACGCGCATATCTACCAGGAGGGCCTGCGCATCCCGCCGGTGCGGCTGTATCGCGGCCACGCATTGCAGCGCGACGTGCAGGAACTGATCCTGCTGAACTGCCAGGTGCCGCGCGAGCGGCTGTCGGATTTGCGCGCGCAGATGGCGGCGAACCGGCTGGGCGTGCAACGGATGATGGCGCTCTGCGCGAAATACGGCAGCGACGTGGTGCTGGCCGCCGGCGACGCGCTGCAGGACTACGCCGAGCGCAAGATGCGCGCCGGTATCGCCGCCATTCCCGACGGGCTCTATCGGTTCGCCGACCGTTACGACTGTCCGGAGGTGGACGGCGAGCTGCCGATGCATTGCGAGATCCGCGTCGCCGGGGACGAGATGCACCTGGCCTTCGACGGGCCGCCGCAGGTGCGCGCCGGGATGAACATGACCTACACGGCGCTGCTGTCCACCGTCTATTACGCGGTCAAGACGGTGGTCGATCCCACCATCCTGGCGAATGCCGGGCTGGCGCGCCCGCTGCACGTCACGGCACCCGAGGGCAGCATCGTCAACTGCACCCATCCGGCCGCGGTGAACGGCCGGCTCGGCACCTGCCAGCGGGTGGTGGACCTGATCCATGGCGCGCTGGCCGAGGCGGTGCCGGAACGAGTGACCGCCGCATCGAACGGTGCCTGCTGCTCGATCACCTTCGCCGGGCACCAGCCGAGCGACAATCGGCTGTGGGTCTACCTGGAAACGATCGGCGGCGGATCGGGCGCGCGGGCGACCAAGGACGGGCTGGACGGCGTGCACGTGCATCTGACCAACACCTCGAACCTGCCGGTCGAGGCGCTGGAAATCGAATACCCGCTGACCCTGCTGCGCTACGAGCTGGTGGACGGCTCCGGCGGGCCGGGGCGGCACCGCGGCGGCATGGGGCTGCGCCGGGTGTATCGCGCGGAGGCGGAATGCCGCGTGCGGGTGGACGGCTCGCGCATGCTGTCGCCGCCCTGGGGCCTGTTCGGCGGCGCGCCCGGCGGCAAGGCCTGGCTGCGGGTGCATGCTCGGGGCTGCGCCGTTCGACCACGGGTCCGGCGTGCTGCGCAAGGGCGAGATCATCGAGGTGGTCACCGCCGGCTCGGGCGGCTACGGCCCGCCGGGCGAGCGCGATCCGGAAGCGGTCCGGCGCGACATCGCCGAAGCGCGGCTCGATGCCGCGACCGCGCGGACGGTGTATGGGTTCTGAAGCGATTTCAGGCTGACCGGAACTGCGTACAGCTCTTCCGCCCTTCGCGGGAGAGGCGCGAAGCGGACCAAGGTCGGCGAGCAGCGACGCGGGTGAGGGTGGTGCCGCGGCCAGCACCCTCACCCGGCTTCGCTCCGCTTGCCGACCTCTATGAAAATAGAAGTACCACCGAAACAAACATCGCAATTCGGAAGATTTTCATCCCCGGTGGCGCACTGCAGCGCTGTTGCGCTTCGCCGTTCCGATGTGGCATGGTCACGGTGCGGTGCAGCCGAGAAAGGCCAAGAGAACGGGGCCTGACGCGGTGACGCGGCGGGGCTTTCCTTGTGGAGAGAGAACGTTGACAGTTTTGGAATTCCTGGGGTCAGCCGTCTTCGGCGTGATACTCGGCGCTGCCGTTACCCTCTACAACAGTGAACGAAGAATTCGCATCGAAAATGTCACGCAGGAAAGAGCCAAGTGGCGTGAGAAGATTCGATGCAAAGCGACACAAGTCTCCCGCGCGGCAACCGGTAATGACAAGGCGAAGCTGCTGGAGCTTCATCGCGAGTTTCGCCTGAATCTAAATCCGTTCGATCCAACTGACATCAGCATCCTCGATCAAATTCGTCAGTTGGCAAACTCGAACACCGCAGCGAGCGACACCAGAATCGATGCCCTGTTTGAAAGCTTGTCCTATCTGCTGAAACACGATTGGGACCGAGCCAAACGCGAGGCACGCTTCTGGAAGCTACCCTGCCAGCCGGAAACGCCACGACCGCGTTAAGGGCAGGAAAAGGGCCTACGGCGCCCGGCACGGCTCCCGCGAAGGGCGGGAGAGGCGTGCGGCGGGCACGACGGAGAGGCAACCTGCTCGGTCGGAAATGAGACCTGCCGGCGGCGCACCAAGCCGCTGGCGATACGCCGCCAGCCTACTCCGCCGCGCGCGGCACCGCCACGCCGGCGATCTGCCGCTCCACCAGCCGCGCATAGACCCCGCGCTGCGCCAGCAGCTCCGCATGCGAGCCGAACTCGATCACCCGTCCGGCCTCCAGCACCAGGATCAAATCGGCGCCGCGGATCGTCGACAGCCGATGCGCCACCACGATCGTGGTGCGCCGGACCATCAGCGCATCCAGCGCGGCGCGGATCAATTGTTCGCTGATGGTATCGAGATGCGAGGTCGCCTCATCCAGCACCAGGATCGGCGCATCCTTCAGGAAGGCGCGCGCGATCGCCACCCGCTGGCGCTGCCCGCCGGACAACTGCACGCCGCGCTCGCCCACGCGGGTCTGCAGCCCCTCCGGCAGTTCCGCAACGAACTCGGCGAGCGCGGCGCGCTGCACCGCCTGGGCGACCGCCTCGCGCGAGGCGTCGGGCCGCGCCAGCCGGACATTCGCCTCCAGCGTGTCGTTGAACAGGTAGGTGTCCTGCGCCACCAGCGCGATGCGCCCGCGCAGCCCGTCCAGCGTCAGCTTCGGCAGATCGACGCCATCCATCCGGATCACGCCCTGGGTCGGGTCCCAGAAGCGCAGCAGCAGGTTGGCGATCGTGGTCTTTCCGGCCCCGGACGGACCGACCAGTGCCACGGTGGCCCCGGCCGGCACCGCGAAGCTGACATCGCGCAGCGCCGGAACCTGCCGCCCGGGATAGGTGAAGCCGACATCGACGAAATCCACCGCGGACCCGCCGGCGCGCGGCGCCGGCTGCTGCGGCCCGTCGGTGATCGCCACCGGCTCGGCGTGCACGACGTGCAGCCGCCGCGTCGAGGCGATGGTGTCGGCAAGCTGCCGCCCGACCTGGGCGATCTCGGAGACCGGCAGGAAGGCGGCGACCGAGATGAGGATCAGCAACGGCAGCATCGGCGCGGCGATCCAGCCATGCAACACCAGCGGCGCGCCGACCGCGGCGACCGCCAGGCCGCCGAGCCCGGTCGCCACCTCCAGCCCCATGGTCTGCAGCGCGAGATCGCCGAGCAGTTCCAGCCGCAACGCCTGGCAGCGCCGCGCCACCTGCAGGAACGCCGCGCGCCGGCGGCCGACCGCAGCGAAGGCGATCAGCTCGACCAGGCCCTGGATCGTTTCGGTCAGGTGGGCGCCCATCTCGCCCAGCGCGCCGCGCGCCGCGGAGCCGAGCCGATCGATCCGCTTGCGGCCGAACAACGGGGACGCCGCGGCGTAGCCAAGGAACGGCAGCAGCGCCAAGGCCAGCGGCCAGGCGATCCAGGCCAGCGCCGCCAGCACGCCGAGCGGCACCAGCACGGCGACGCAAGCCGGCGCCACGGTATGGGCGAAGAAATACTCGACCGTCTCCACGTCCTGCGTGGCGAGGGCGACGATGTCGCCGGACCGGCGGTGCAACAGATAGCCCGGCGCCAGCGCATCGAGCTTGCGGTACAGCTCGACCCGCATCTCGGCCAGCAGCGGATAGGCCATGGCGTGCGCCAGCCAGGATTCCAGCCAGTGCAGCAGCGCGGTCAGCGGCGCGGCGGCGAGCAGCGCGATCACCAGCCCCGTGGTCGGCGCGCCGGCGCGCACCGCGCCGATGGTCAGCGCGCCCAGCACGCCGACGCCGATGAAGGCGGCGACGCGGCCGATGCCGCACAGCACCACCACGGCAAGCTGCCGCCGCCACGGCCAGACGAAGCCAAGCAACGCCGCGATGGTCTCACGCCAGCCCACCTCGGCGGCGTCCTCGGACAACGGGCGGGCCAGCGGCGTGGTGGCCGCGTCCTCGGCCCCGACGGCGGCGCCGCCGCGTGCCGGCAACGCATCGATCGTGTCGTCGTGCTCGGCGAGCTGCGGTCCCATCAGCCGGCGATACGGCCCGTCCTGGGCGATCAACTGCGCATGCGTGCCGGATTGCCCGACATGGCCATCCTCCAGCACCAGGATGCGATCGGCGCCGATCACGCTGGACAGGCGATGCGCCAGGATCAGCGTGGTGCGCCCGCGCATCAGCCGGTCCAGCGCCTGCTGGATCACCGCCTCGTTCTCCGCGTCGACCGAGGACAGCGCCTCGTCCAGCACCAGGATCGGCGCGTCGCGCAGCAGCGCGCGCGCGATGGCGATGCGCTGGCGCTGCCCGCCGGACAGCCGCGTGCCGCGCTCGCCGATCACCGTGGCATAGCCATCCGGCAGCGCAACGATGAACTCATGCGCATTGGCCGCGCGCGCCGCCGCGACCAGCTCGGCCTCGGTCGCCTCGGGCCGCCCGAGGCGCAGGTTGTCGGCGACCGAGCCGTGGAACAGATAGGTGTCCTGCGCCACCACCGCGATCAGCCGGCGCACCGCGTCGGGATCGAGCGCGCGCAGGTTGTTGCCGCCGATCCGCACCGTTCCGCTCGCCGGATCGTGCAGCCGCAGCAACAGCCGCACGATCGTCGACTTGCCGGCGCCGCTGGGGCCGACGATGCCGACGCGCTCGCCGGGTGCGATGGAAAACTCCAGCCCGCGATGCGCCGCGCCGCGCCCGCCCGGGTAGGCGAACCCGACCTGCTCGAAGCCGATGGAGGGGACCAGCCGCGCCGCATCGACCGGGTGCGCCGGCGGCCCCGGCGCGGTGACCGGCGCGTCCAGCAACGCGGCGATGCCGGATGCCGCCGCCTGGCCGACCATGCCCTGGTGCAGCACGGTGCGCAGGTCGCGCAGCGGGCGGAATATTTCGGTGCCGGCCATCAGCACGATCAGCAGCGCCTCGATGCTCATCACCCCGTGCTGCACGCGCCAGGCGCCCAGCGCCAGCGCCGCCGCGGCGCCCAGCGCCACGCCGAGATCGGTGAAGCCGCGCCCCATCACGCTGGCGGCGAGCACCCACAGCGTGCTGTCGGACAAGGCGCGCGCCTTGTCCGCGAGCATCCGCCCGTAGCTGGCGCTCTGGCCGAACGCCTTCAGCGTCGGCAAGCCCTGCACTGCGTCGAGGAATTCCTCGCCGAATGCCTTGAAGGCGAGCTGGCGGGCGCGCGAGGCGCGGCCGCTGCTGCGCTGGATGGTCGCCGGCACCACCAGCGAGAACAGCGCCGCGGCCAGCATCACCAGCGCGACCGGCCGGTCCCAGGCCGCGATCACGGCGAAGATCGCCAGCGGCGCGCAGAGCGCGATCGCCACCTGCGGCAGGTATTGGCCGAAGAAGGTCTGCAACTGCTCGACGCCGTTGACCACCGACAGCATCACGCCGCCGGTGCGCTCGGCGCCGAACCAGGCGGGCCCAAGGGCGGCGATCTTGTCATACAGCCGGGCGCGCAACGCCTCCTGCACCGTGCTGGCGGTGCGGTGCGCGAGCATCGTGCGGGCGTGGTCCGCTGCGGCGCGCAGCAGGATCGCCAGCGCGGTGGCGAGCAGCGGCGCGACCAGCGCCATGGCGGGCGCGCCGTGGAACACGCGGGCCAGGAACCGGCCGAGGAAGACGAAGCGCGCGATGCCGCAGCCAAGCGCCAGCAGGCCGAGCAGCACGGCCAGCGCGATGCGCCCGCGCAGGCCGCGCGTCATGCGCCAGAGCCTCAGGTCGAAATACACCGGCCAACCCCCACGTCGTTCCCGTTACTTAGCAGCCTATCAGGCTTAACGCTACGCGACTGCCGTGCTAGGTCCGTAACGACGATTCGCATGAACACTTGGATGGCCACGCATGAGCAACTTCCGCCCCACCGGTCGGCAGACCAGCCTCCTGATGCTGCCGATGGTAGAAGTATGGTTGCCGTCAAGCTACATGGCGCACTTCGTGGTTAACACGCTGTTCCTCGCTGTGGTGAAACTGGCGCGCAAGACGGGCGTGCGCAAGACGGGTACGGTAGAGCTGGATGGGACCACGATCCATGCGACTGCCAGCCCGGGCAGAGCGCTATCCTATGAGCCCGCCGGCAACATCGAGAAGCAATCGAGGCTGGACATAGCCGACTCCAACACCATAGAGGTGGCCATTTCATGGCCGGAGACATGCGTGACCGGTTGCCGGGGTCAGACTGCATGACACCGATTAATCCAGCCGCTGACCCGCCCGGACAAACGGGCCGGGATGCTGGACGCGCCCATCGCGGCATGATGATCGGGCCACACCTGTCGGCTTGGCTGCGCGGGCATCACGTGGCACTGGCGCTATGTCTGGTGTTCCTCCTGTGGGCAAACATCGAAACCCCCATGTGGGCCGACGACTATTGCCGGGCGCTTGACCCCTCCGTGAGCGCCGCGATCAGCTCGGCGTGGCACGACTACTTCACGTGGACTGGGCGGTTCTTCGTTAATGCCCTTACCTACGCGCTGATGGGCGCGGGGTGGCGGTGGTCGATGCTGCCGTTCGATGCGTTGAACGCGCTGGTCTTCATTGGCCTGATCGTGTTGGTGATGCGCCTCGCGGCATTGGCCTCGGGGCAGGAGCGCACGGCGCGGCGCGACCGCACGGCGGAATTCGTGGACGCGCTATTCATCGCGCTGCTGCTGTGGTGGGGACCGCGCTCGGTCGGCGAGGCAGCGCTGTGGAAGACCGGCTCGATCGGCTACCTCTGGGCGGTCGCGGGCGAGTTGTTCATCCTGGAGCGCGCGCTGGCACTCGCCGTGCGTGGGACAGCATCGCCCACCCTTTGGCTGACCGCGTTGTTCGCCTTCGTGATGGCGACCTTCCTGGAGCCGCTCTCGGTGGTGGTCTCGGCCGCGCTTTGCCTGCTCGCGATGTGGGCATGGCAAGGGCAGCGGCCCCAACGCTGGCTGCTGACCGTCGCGGCCTGCCATGTGGCGGGCTCGGTGGTTTTGCTGGCAGCCCCCGGCAACTTCGTCCGCGCAGCGGCGGTCGCGACCATGGTGGGGCCGAGCCCGCTGACGGCGCGGATCGGCGGCGCGATCGACGCCTTGGGGAAGGTCTTTGGGGACGGCTACGTGCTGGCGGGCTTTGCCTTTGCCGTGCTGTCGTTCCAAATGCCCGAGGCGTGGATGCGGCGCATCGTTGGACCGCTGGCTCCCGCCACGAAGCTGCCGACAGGCGGTGGGCGAGCGAGGCCCCCGCTTCGTGCCGGAATCGGCTGGCTCTTCGTCGTTCTGGCGTTGCTCTATGTGGCGACTCTGCTCGCCATTCCGCGCGCGCTGATCGCGGCGCGGGTGACATACGCGGGTAGCGTGCTTGTCATCTGCTACATCGCATCGCTGTTCCGACTCCGCCCACTCACGCCGGCGCGCAACGTCGCGACAGCTGCAATCCTTTTTGTCCTTGCGGCGTCACCCCTCCCCTGGATGGTTCGCGACCTACGCGCAATCGCGGCGATCGACCGGGGCTGGACCGAGGTGCTTACGCGGGCCCCACCTGGTGCAACCGTCGTCCTGCCGATGATCCACGGCCGCCACGGCACGCTCGCGGCCAGCCGGTACCGGTTCTTCGAGGGCTTCACGCAAGACCCCGGCTATTTCATCAACCGCTGCTACGCCCGGGCGTGGGGCATGGCGAGAATCGTCGGGCGGTAGCGCCCAGGCACGAACTGGTTGAATGACTGTCCGGCAAGAAACTCATTGCGGTCATAGCTGCGTTCTAGAAGACGGCCGCAGTTGAAGCCTTCTTCTTCCGCGTCCATGTCGTACGTGTATTGTTCCGCAGCACCGCTCATCATGCCTGAGATCGTGATCGCCGGCTCGAACACCTCGTACCAGCTATCAGCACTGTGCACGTTCGATGTCCGCAGGCTACATCGTTCCAGATCGCCGAACCCGTCGAGCACAAAACACGCTGGATTTTCCCATGCCACCAGAGTTTCGAGACGGCCTATCAGTTCAGCCGATCCCACAGCGTTGCATAGCCGTGGGTTTGGGGTTCTCTCCTTCGGCCGCTTTTATCAGGGAGATTGTTGCAACAAATAGCTATTTTCGACGTTTAATTTGACAGCAAACCCCATTCCATGAAGTTTTGAAATCATGAAAGCGGGCGTTTCATGACGGCCAGTTTTCTCTGGCCCATGAAGTTCAATAAGAATTTGCCGGATGTTTTTGAAAGCGTCCGGATCATTCAAAATCATGGGGATCTCGCCGCCCTCCGCATCACAGATCAAAGATGCCCCATTCGGGGCGTGATCACGCATAATGCTTCCGAGTGAAAGCGTCGAAACCTCGGTTATGGTATCATGCTTTTTGGCAATGACCTGCCCGCTCAGTCCCGAACCCAGAGTATTGCGGGCCAAAAAATTTGCACTACGCCCTTCTCGCTCTGGCTCGCAAATAGCAGCGACCAGGACCTCAAACTTTTTATTAGGCTCCAACCTTCTGCATTCCTCCATATTGGCACGCAGAGCTTGTTGAGACAAAAAATTTGGCTCGACACAGACGTATTTTCCACCCGAGGCAAGAAATTCCAAAAACGCGTAGCGCGACAGGTAGCCAATGTTTGCGCCAATTTCAATAATAGTATGGTCTTGATGAAACCCCCCTCGTCTGAGTAGGTCAAGTTCATCCCGTTCGTAGCGACCTATGGCGATTTCAAAACAATTAATTCCCTTCATTTTTGAGGGAATAACGAAAGACTGGCCGTCTGGCGCAGCGAGGCGATGTCCGCTTATTTCGCGTAGACAGACGCCGGCAAAATTCATGAGCGCCCATTTGGGGTATTTGTACAGATAGAGGGATGCCAGTTCCGCTATCGACATAGAAGGCCTAATGGTTATCACTAGAGCCACAGAACCGCGGAATCCTTTCGTACGGCATGATCAGGTGCGGAGTGCCGTGCGACAGGTGAATGTGGCCGCAGACGCCGAGATACCACCGCTCGACGTCACCGGCGACCGTGCTGCCTTTCATTGCAAAAATCCCCTCGAATTATCCACCTTCAAGGCAGCACTTCTCTTCGCGTTAAGTGGCTCCACGCTCACGTTCGCTGGGGCCAGATTGCTAAAGCCGGCATTCTCCCGATGAACGGCCAATTCGGCCGCAACGACGGTAGCATAGCCACTGGGCCGGGTGTTCAGCAACGGTGATATCGTCGGCCGGAGAACAGGTGGCGCGCGCCTTGCCGCCCGGCGCCGCCCGGAGCAAGGCTGCCGCGCATGGCGATGGCCGATCACATCCCTTCCATCGCCGCGTGGCGCGGCTTTGCCGCGGTCGCGCCCACTGCGGCCTAGCGCAGGCGGGGGCGACGGGGCATGCCAACGCCAGTGCGCTCAGCCACCCAATCCGCAACCTGGAGGACGCCCGCGGCGCCGCGTTGCGAACCCGCGCGCACAACGGCGCCGGGACCAGCCTGACCGCGGTCACCGCCGAGGGGACCGCCCTGCTGCAAGCGGTGGAGGCCGCCTTCGCCCAGCTCGCCACGGCCTGCGATGCGGTGCGCGCGCGTGCCCGGCGGACGCGCCCGGTGCTCGCCATCTCGGCCAACGGGTCCGTCGCCTCGCTCTGGCTGGCGCCGCTGCTGGCGGACTTCGCGGCCCAGCACCCGTCCGTGCAGTGGAAGGTCCACGCCACCGAGCAGGTGCCGGACATGGTGGCCGAGGGGCTTGATCTGGCGATCCTGCGCGCCCGGCCGGGCGTGCTGGCGGAGGGCGACGAGACGCTGTTCAGCGAGACGGTGTTCCCGGTGTGCAGCCCGTCACTGCGGCTGCGCGGGTGCGCGGACGAGCTGTTGCGCCACAATCTGCTGGAGGAGGATCACGGCGCCAGCGCGGAAAAGGACTGGTCCACCTGGCTCGACCTGCTCGGCGCGGGCGCCGGGACCAAGGTGACGATCGTGCGGTTCAGGACCTTCAACGCGGCGATCGCGGCAGCCGTCGCGGGGGCAGGAATTGCGCTCGGCCGCCGGCCACTGATCGACTTCGAGCTGGCGAACGGACGCCTGGTGCGCCCCTTCGCCGACTGCTCGCTGCCCGGGTCGTGGGACATGATCATTCGCCGCCGCCCCGGTGCCGCCCGCGACGGCCACGTGGCGCACCTGCGGAGCTTCCTGCGGCAGTCGCTGGCCGGCGGCGGCGGCGCGGCAGGCTAGCCGCCCCGGCCGGGCGGTCGCTATGCGACGGTCTTCAGGAAATCGCCCAGCTTGACCACCGCGGTGGGTTTGTCGGTCTTGTCCAGCGCGGCCAGCTCGGCGGCCAGCCGGTCCAGCGCGGCCTCGTAGATCTGCCGCTCGGAGAAGCTCTGATCGGGCTGGCCGGCGTTGCGGTGCAGGTCGCGCACCACCTCGGCGATGGCCAACGGGTCGCCCGAGTTGATCTTCGCCTCGTATTCCTGGGCGCGGCGCGACCACATGGTGCGCTTGATCCGGGCGCGGCCCCTCAGCAGCGTCATCGCCTCGTCGAACAGCTTGCGCGTGGCGAGTTTGCGCAAGCCGGCGCTGCGTGCCTTGGCGACCGGCACGCGCAGGGTCATGCGGTTCTCTTCGAAGGTGATATGGATCAGTTCCAGCCGGTGGCCGGCGATTTCCTCGATGGCGATTCGCTCCACCTTGCCGACGCCATGGGTCGGGTAGACCACGTAATCGCCCTCGACGAAGATTTCCGCCTTGCTGGGCGGGCGTGGGGGATTGCGATCGATCTGTCCGGGCCGACGATCGAGGTGACCTGGCAGCGGTGCCCGCACCGGCGGCGGGATCGGGTGCCGCGAGGCCTGGGCCGTGGCGGAACGATCGGCCCGCGCGGCCGCGGCGCCGGAAGCGGGTGCCGCCGGCGCAGTTTTCATCACCTGCGGCGCCGCCGCCGCCTGGGCGACCGGCGCCCTGGCGGCGGGCCTGGCAGGCGCGATGGGCACCGGCCTGGCGGCAGCGGGCGGCGCGGCCGTGGCAGGCACGGCGGCCTTTGGCGGGACCTTGGCCATCGCAGCGCCCGCCGCCTTCGGTGCAACCTTCGCCGCCGGCTTCGGCGTGGCCTTCGCTACCGGTTTCGCCGTCGGCTTGCCCGAAGCGGCAGCGCCACCGGCGGCGTGCGCGCGCGGCGCCGCGCCCGCCGCCGCCTTCACGGTGCGGGCCGATGCCGGAGTTCCTCCAGATGCCTTCGTACTTGTCACGTCCGGACCTTCATCTTGCGAGCCCCAGCCACCACGACCGCGCCAAGTGCCATGCACCAAGCCTCCACGGTCCGGTTCAAGGGCCCTTCTCCTGGAAATACTGACCTGACGACCCGGCTCCCCCACCCGCCGTCGCTGTCAATTTTTTATAATATAGCACGAATTCGGCGCCTTGGCAGGGGGTTAGCGAGGCGTGCGCCAGGAAAACCCAGGTCAGGGGGTACCCGGCTCGGGGTCGAACTGCGCCTTCTTGCCCGGCTTGTCCTTCCATTCGTCGGCGTCGGCCGGCGCCTCGCCCTTGCGGGTGATGTTCGGCCAGGTCAGCGCGTAGCTGCGGTTCAGCTCCAGCCACTCGGTGGCCTTGTCGTCGCTGTCCGGCACGATCGCCTCGGCCGGGCACTCCGGCTCGCACACGCCGCAATCGATGCATTCGTCGGGGTGGATGACCAGCATGTTGGCGCCGACGTAGAAGCAGTCCACCGGACACACCTCCACGCAGTCCATGTACTTGCAGCGAATGCAGTTCTCGGTGACCACGTAGGTCATGCGGACCCCCGGGAATGGGCAGAAACGGTGGCAACAGAGGCAGGCGTATGGCGGCGTTTGTGCTGCGGCGCAAGGTCCGGGGCCGCGCTTTTATGACGGATCAGGGGTCGATCTCGGCGATCTCCTCATAAAGCATGCGGGCTTCCGGGGCGGGGCCGCGGCGGTCGGCCAGCGCGGCGACCCGGATCACCCGCACCGTGCCATGCGCCGGCAAGGTCAGCACGTCGCCGACGCGCAGCCTGGCATGCGCCTTCTCGGTCGGCTGGCGGTTGATGCGGATCGAGCCCTGGGCGACCAGCCGGACGCA
This sequence comes from uncultured Alphaproteobacteria bacterium, assembly GCA_963847615.1. Taxonomy (GTDB): domain Bacteria; phylum Pseudomonadota; class Alphaproteobacteria; order Acetobacterales; family Acetobacteraceae; genus Palsa-883. The sequence goes on along the minus strand of CAWKAN010000015.1, from coordinate 33,043 downwards.
GTCGGCGCGTTGGCGCATGAAGCGGGCGCACCACAGCCATTTGTCGAGGCGCTGCCAGTCGCGGTCCTCCTGGTCGGGAATCGGGGCGCTCCGTGGCCTACAGGAACAGCCGGTAGGGCGAGACCTGCCCGTTCGGGTCGCGCACCAGGAACTGTTTTCCCCCTTCGGTTTCCTCGATCAGGGCCTCGTACAGGCGGAGCGCGTTCTTCACCACCTCGGCATAGGAGGTCGCCTCGGTCTTCCGCTTCAGTGTGTTGAGGCGCTCCATGGCGCGGGGGGCGAGATCGAACTGCACGCGGTTTTTCACCAGCTTGTCCCTGGCCTCGGCTGGGTGTTTCGCCTTGCTTGCGGTGCTTGGCACCACGGTCAGGTTGTTCATCCCGAATCTCTCCGATGGGCACCGAAGGAGTAGGCCATAACGGCGCCGACCAATGGCCGGCGATGGCCCAGATCATCTCGATGGCTGCGTACTATCCGGTCGCGAGCCCGTAGGACCCGGTGACGGCAACCGCGATCGCCACTGCCATGGCGATGAACCTGGCCAGAAAGCCCCCGGTCTTGGCTTCGATCGTCGGCACCTCATCGATTTACTCGCGGTGCCGACCGCGGGTTGGCAAGGTTTCTTGCTACCTGATCTGCCTCAAGGTCGTGCTGTTGTTCAGCGCTTGTGCGCATTGGCCACTTCCATGGCGACCCATAAAATAGCGAAATATCAGGGGTTTCGCAATGTCTATTTGAGGACAAAACCCTCTTATTCCAATTCTCTCGAACCTTCCCCTGCTTGTCCTACGTGGCCCCTACCGCTTCAGTACGGCCAGAGCCGTGGATAGAGCGGGCACTTCGAGATGCCGCCTGACCGTCCCGGACGCATATGCTAGCCTCCGACGCCAGAGGCAGGAGTTGACCATGCAGGTGACCATCCCCGAGGCCATGAGCCGGCTGTCGCAACTTATCCGGTCCGTGCAGGCTGGAGCCGAGGTTGTGATCGCCGAGGATGGCGAGCCGGTGGCGCGGCTGGTGCCAATCGGAGAGACGCCGGCCAGAACAATCGACACGGGGCGCGCCTCGGCCATTCTCGACTGGCTGGCGCGCCATCCCTTGCCGCCTGACGCGCAACGATCCGCGGAGGAAATCGACGCCGCCATCCAGGCGGAACGGGCATCGTGGGATTGATCTACCTCGACGCTTGGTAAGGCGCGGCGCGGCGACGCGCATCGGATCGTATGCGCCACTCCGCCAGTTCTTACTCGGAACGCGGTGTCATCCGAAGCACGCCGGCGCGGTACAGGGCGAGCATGCGTGCCCGCAACGCGTCGAACACGTCCTCTGGCAAAAAACCGTAGGCGAACTGGTCCGCCGCGTGCCGCGACACCGGTCGCAGATCAGGCCCAGGCCAGGCGAAGCGGTTCACCTCATCGGCGATGATCCACGACGCCCCCGTGTCCAGGCCAAGGTGGCGTTTGACACCCGCCGGCAGCAGGATCGCCCGCATCGAGTTGGACGGCGGCCGATGCGTGATTGGCGCGACCGTCACAATGGTTTTTCCGTCCTGTCTCTGGGCCGCCAGCACCACAGCACAGGGTCGGGCTTTAAGGCCTTCCTCCAGACCTCGATTGTGTTCGTGTCGCCACAGATACGCGTATGAGAGGACCAGGCCCGGCTCCGGGCGAGGCAGCGGCATCAGCGCAGGTTGTCGGTGCGATACCGCTTGCCCTCGGGAATCCGAGCCGTGGCGATTGCCGCGATATCGGCCTCGCTCAGTTCGGTGATCGAGAGCGCCTGTCGGTCCAGGCTTCGCAGGCGCTCGTACTCGTCAGCCGCGAGGATCACGACGGAAGGACGGCCATGACTGGTCACCGTGACCGGCGTGCGGAGTGCCCGATCCTGATAGAGTTCGAAGTTCTTCTTCACTTCGGCGACGGAGACCGTTTCGCCCATGGGCCTACCTCCGGTCGGGTTGCCTTGCGCCCGCCGACGGCAAGATGGCGCGTGCTACGGCCAGCCGCAAGCCTTCGCCTGCCCGTTACCACTTCAGCGCGGCCAACCCGGCGAAGGGACCAGACCGGTACTGCATGTCCGGGACCTCGACCGGCGCCACCCGCCGGCGCTTCAGCGGCGCCAGCATCGCCGGCGCCGGCGGCCCGAAACCGCCCGGCCCCAGGCCGCCGCCCGGCAGTACCCGGAACCCCAGCCCGCGCAACACCGCCGGCACCAGCTCGGCCTTGATCGCGAACCGCCCGGCCAGCCCCGCCGGCAGCGGCGTCGCGCCGTGCCGCGCCGCCCAGGCCAGGTCCCCGGCGACGCGCTCGGCGACATCGAGGCGCAGCAGCACCGGCCCGGCCTCCAGCCAGCCCGCCGTGGCGGCGAAGCCCGGCGGCCAGTCCTGCGGCGGCAGCGACACCAGCCCCGGCGCCGGCAGCGCCGGCAGCGCCAGCCCGTGGTGCAGCGCCCACAACCGCGCCCGCATCGCCGCCGGACGCGGCTTGAGCAGCGCCGGCAGGAACAGCGCAAACCGCCCGGCCCGCACCCCGATCAGCTTGAGCCGCGCGCGCAGCGCCGGCGCCAGCGGCTCGGCCTCGGTCTCCGCCACCACGCCGAGCCCCTCGCCCAGCCGGTGCAGCCTGCCGCGCGCCTCGGGCAGCGCCGCCGCATGGGCCAGCGCGGCGAACAGCGGTGCCAGGTCGGCCTGCAGCCGCGCCTCAACATACGCCTGCAGGCGCACGCGCAGCCGCTCGCGCTGCGCGCCGTCGAGGAATTCGCTGTCCAGTATCTCCACCCGCGGGCGCAACCGGGTGCTCCCCGGGCGCAGCCGGGCGATCGCCACGCCATCCCAGGCGATGTGCTGGCCGGCGGTCTCCGGCCCGCCGGTGCCGTCGCCGACGGTCCAGGCGAAGGCACTGTCCGGCGCGGCTTCGGCGTGGGCGACGCGACGGGGCATCTCCTCGCGCAGCGCGCGGCGGGCGGCCCGCCACACCAGCTTCTTCGCGTCGCCGACTGCCAGCGGGTCGGGCAGGAAGCCGAAGCCGGCGACGTGGCCGACCTGGTGGCCCTCCACGACGACCTCGCCGCGCCGCGTGACGGCCGACAGCAGCGCCTGGCCGTCCTCGGCGTCGAGCCGGCGCAGCAGTTGCGTGGCCCGCCGATCGACGAAGCGCGCGGTCAGCCGCTCGTGCAGCGCGTCGGACAGCTTGTCCTCGACCGCGCGGGCGCGGCCCTGCCAGTGCACGGCGTCGCGCACCCAGTCGGGGCGGGCGGCGATGTAGGACCAGATACGGATGCCGGCCAGGCGCTGCATCAGCGTGTCGAGGTCGCCGTCGGTGCGCTCGACGCCCGCGATCTGCGCGGCGAGCCAGTCGGTCGGCAGGGTGGCGTCCCTGGCGATATGGCAGAACACGCGGGCGCACAGCCGGGCGTGGGTCTCGTCGGCCAGCTTGCGGAAGTCGGGGATCTGGCAGGCGTCCCACAGCAGCCGCACCCGCCGCCTGCCCTGCGCCAGGGCGCGGATCTCCGGCTCGCGTGCCAGTGCGGCCAGGGTTTCCAGGTCGGCGGCGTCGTTGCCCTTGACCAGCCCCGGGCGTGGCGGCGGGGCCATCAGATTGGCCAGCAGCGCGTCGATATGGCTGAAATCCAGCGCGCCGTTGCGCCAGCAGAGCTGCTCCAGCTTGTCGAAACTGTGCGCCTCGACCGCCACCGCCAGCTCGTCGGGCATCGGCTGGCAGCTCGCCGTGGTGCCGAAGCTGCCGTCGCGCATGCCGCGCCCGGCGCGCCCGGCGATCTGCGCGATCTCGGCCGCGGTCAGCCGGCGCGGCCGGTTTCCGTCATGCTTGGACAGCCGCGCGAAGGCGACATGGTCCACGTCCATGTTGAGGCCCATGCCGATCGCGTCGGTGGCGACCAGGAAATCGACCTCCTTCTCCTGGTACAGCGCGACCTGGGCGTTGCGGGTGCGTGGGCTGAGCCGGCCCATCACCACCGCGCAGCCGCCGCGGCGGCGGCGGATCAACTCGGCGATGGCGTAGACCTCGTCGGCCGAGAAGGCGACGACGGCGGTGCGCGGCGGCAGCTTGGTCAGCTTGGCGGGGCCGGCGAATTCCAGTTGCGACAGCCGCGGGCGGGTCTCCACATGGGCCTGCGGCACCAGGCGCGTGAGCAGCGGGCGGATGGTCTCGGCGCCGAGGAACATCGTCTCCACCAGGCCGCGCGCGTGCAGCAGCCGGTCGGTGAAGACGTGGCCGCGGTCGGGGTCGGCGCAAAGCTGGATCTCGTCCACCGCGACGAACTCGGCGGTGCGGTCCAGCGGCATGGCCTCGACCGTGCAGGCGAACCAGCGCGCCTCGGGCGGGACGATCTTTTCCTCCCCGGTGATCAGCGCGACGTGGCGGGCGCCCTTCTGCGCCACCATGCGGTCGTAGTTCTCGCGCGCCAGCAGGCGCAGCGGGAAGCCGATGATGCCCGACGCATGGGCCAGCAGCCGCTCGATGGCGAGATGCGTCTTGCCGGTGTTGGTGGGGCCGAGGACGGCTTTGACGCGGGGGGCGAATCCGGACATGGCCAGGGACATGGGGCAGGATGGTTGGGGGTCGAGCGGCGGATTGCAAGCGGCGCGTGGGGACCCAGGGCAATCGGGTGAAGCGACGGCAGGCCGGGGCTCCGCCCCGAACCCCGCCAGGGGGCTTTGCCCCCTGGACCCCCACCAGAGGCAGCGGCCTCTGGACTCCATGACTGGGAGTGTGGGGAGGGGGGGGCGGGCGGGCGAGGCGAAGGGGCGCCGTCCAGCCTGCTGGACGGCGCCCCTTCGCCTCGCCCGCCCGCCCCCTCCCCCTCCCCACACTCCCAGTGAAGGGTTCCAAGGGCTCCGCCCTTGGCGGGGTTCCAAGGGGCAGCGCCCCTTGGTGGGGTCTGGGGCGGAGCCCCGGCCTGCCGTCGCTTCACCCGATTGCCCTGCGTGGGGACCGCTTACCGTTTGTTCATGCCCGGTCCGCTACGCCCGGCGAATGCCGACCGTCCTGCGCTTCGATGGATTCCGATTCTATTTCTACGCCCTGGACGGCGTTGAGCCGCCGCACATCCACATTGAGTACGGTGACAAGCTGGCGAAGTACTGGCTGGTTCCTGTAGAGCTTGCGGAGTCCCATCGTTTCCGCTCGCATGAACCGACGCGGGCAAGGGCCTTGGTGATCGCGCACCGCACGGTCTTGCTGGAGGCTTGGCATGAGTATTTCGACCATTAGGTTGGATCCGACCGCGGTGGATGTGACGGTCACCGAGGCGGAGCTGCACGTTGTGCTGGCGGATGGCCGTGAGTTGTCGGCCCCCCTCGCCTGGCTGCCGCGACTGCGTGACGCCACGCCGGAACAGCGGGCGCATTGGCGATTTATCGGGCGGGGCGAGGGCATTCACTGGCCCGACATCGACGAAGACGTCTCCATCGCCAGCCTGCTGCGATTGGGCTGAGCAGAACTCGATTCGATCGCCGGTGAGAAGCCGACCGGCGCCTGGGGCAGGAAACGCCCCGCCATCTCCCCGCCTCCCCCGTTTGCGGGGACATGCCCGCCTTCGCGAGCGCAAGCCTGGCGGCGGCAAGGGCAGCAGGCGATCCCGCTCTTCGCCTTCCCGGCGGCGGTGCGGCGGATCATCTCCCCCAGCAAGGCGATCGAGCGCCGCAAGGGCAAACCACGCACGTCTGGGCGAAGCTGCGGTCAGGTCCCGAACGATGCGGCGGCGATCGGTCTCTGGTTTCCGGTATTGCGCGACGTCAGCAGGGCCTGGATGATGCCGCAAGGCGACTGGACCGCAGCCAGAACGCAGATCTCGATCCTGTTCGGCCACCGGTTCAGCGTCGCTTGGACAGCTCCGGTGACAACCGCCCGCGCAGCCAAGGCCCCCGACCACGCAGCCGGCGCACCTGGTCGCCGTCGAAACGGTTCGCCCCGCCGTGCCGCCTCGCCGGGTGCGCGAGCCCAGTGCGGCTCGCTCCGCGCATCGGCCGAATTTGGGCGTTTCGATAGCTCCGGCCTATGCTGCGCCGACGTCCGACCAGCGGCCCGTTCCGCAAGCCAAAGGCCCAGCCATGAACGAGCCCGCGCCCGCCGAACCCCACCACGCGCCGCTGCCGCTGGTCGCCTTCGCCAAGATCGGCCTGGTGGTTTTTGCCCTGATCCACCTCTACACCGCGTTGTTCGGCTCCTGGGAACCGCTGGTGCAGCGCGGCGTGTTCGTCGGCGGCGGCCTCGGCTTCGTCTTCGTGTTCGCCGCGATCCGCGATTGGCAAAGGTCGCGGGTCGCGGCGTGGCGCGACCTGGCGATCGGTGCGATCGCGCTACTCTCCGGCTTGCACGTCATCCTCGCGTCCGACCGACTGATGGACAGCATCAGCGACCTCACCCCGGTCAACATGGCGCTTGGGGTTGCCATGGTGCTCATCGCGCTGGAGGCGGGGCGGCGCAGCGTCGGACTGTCGCTGCCGATCCTGGCCACGGTCTCGATCATCTATTACGTATGGGGCCACCAGCTGCTGTCCGGCGCGTGGCAGCCGCCGCGCATCTCCTACGACACCGTGGTGGCGACGTTCTACGGCTCCACCGGCGGCCTGTTCGGCATGCTCGCCGATATCGGCACCCGCGTCGTCGCGATCTACGTGGTGATGGGGTCGCTGCTGATGGCGGTCGGCGCCGGCGACGTGTTCATCCAGGCGGCCACCGTCGTCGCCGGCCGCACCTACGGCGGGCCGGCCAAGGTTGCCGTCGTCACCTCCGCCCTGTTCGGCACCATCTCCGGCTCGTCGGTGGCCAACGTCATGTCGGTCGGCTCGATCACCATCCCGACGATGATCCGCTCCGGCTACCGCAAGGACTTCGCCGCCGGCATCGAGGCAACGGCATCGGCCGGCGGGCAGATCATGCCGCCGGTGATGGGCGCGGGCGCCTTCATCATGGCGGAACTGCTGAACATCCCCTACGCCACCGTCGCGCTCGCCGCCACGATCCCGGCAATCCTCTATTTCAGTGCGATCTACTTCAGCATCGACTGCTACGCCCGCGAGCACGGCCTCGAACCGATGCCGCGCGAGCAGATGCCGCGGGCGCGCGACGTGCTGCTGTCCGCCAACGCCCTGCCGGCGTTCGGGCCGCTGATCCTGCTCGCCGTCCTGCTCGGCCTCAACTACACGCCGACCTTCGCCGGTGCCGTCGCGACCATCGGCGTGATCGTCTTCGCCACCTGGGCGCGCCTGCTCGGCTGCCTGCGACGCGGCCGGTTCGGCGCGCTGGGCGATGAGATGCGCCTGCTCGCCCGCCAGGTCTGGGACGGGCTGGTCGATGGCGGGCGTAGCGTGATCATCATCGCCGCCCTGCTTGCCACCGCCTCGCTGCTGGTCACCGTGCTCTCGGCCACCGGTCTCGGCGTGAAGTTCTCGCAGCTGCTGCTCGGCTTCAGCGGCGACTTCCTGGTCGGCGTGCTGCTGATCTCGGCGCTGCTCTGCATCCTGCTCGGCATGGACGTGCCGACGACGGCCTCGTATGTGCTCACCGCCTCGGTCTGCGGTCCGGTGCTGATCCGCCTCGGCCTGCCGCCGCTCGTTGCCCACCTGTTCATCTTCTATTTCGCCATCCTCTCGGCGATCACCCCGCCGGTCTGCGCGTCGGTCTATGCCGCCGCGACGATCGCCGGCGAAAATTTCTGGAAGGTTGCAGGACAGGCCTTGCGCATCGCGGGCGCGGTGTTCCTGCTGCCGTTCATGATGGTCTACCGGCCCGAGATCATGCTGTACGGCTCGCCGCTGTTGATTGCCTACAACATCGCCATCGCCTGGGCGATGGTCGTGGCGATCAGCGGCGCCTCGATCGGCCATTTGCTGGGACGGCTGAACTGGGGCTGGCGGCTTTACCTGTACGTGGCGGCCGCGGCGCTGTTCTACCCGACGTTCTACGCCGACGGGGTGGGGGTCACGATGATCGGGCTGTTCCTGGGCTGGCGCTTTCTGGGCGAACCGGCCCGCGTACGGCTGCGCAGCGGGGGATGATGCGACCCAAGCCCGGGCAAGTCCGGAGCGCGGCGCCATCGCCGCGGAGCCCACAGGTTTCAACCATTGCCCAGCCGCACGCAATCCGGGCAGCAGCACCAGGAGGAGACACGATGCCGATGCAACTGAACCGCAGGGAGATGGCCAAGCTCGCGGCCGCCGCAGCCGCGGCGCTGGCGGGCGGGCCGGCGTGGGCGCAGAAGAGCTCGATCACCTTCGGCTCCACCAACGCCACCTCCAGCAACTATGCCCTCGCCGTTGCCATGTCCAAGGCGATCAAGCAGGACCTGCCGAACACCAACGTCTCGATGATCGAAACCGGCGCGAGCGTCAACAACATCCGCCGCATGTCGAAGGACGAGATCGATTTCGGCCTCGTCATGGTCAACACGTTGATCCAGGCCCATGATGGCACCGGCCCGTTCCAGGGCAAGCCGGTCACCGATCTGGGTGTGCTGTATGTGCACGACATCGCCACGCTGCAGATGGTGGTGCGCGTCGATGCCAAGATCGACGGCCTCAAGGATCTGCAGGGCAAGCGGTTCAGCGCCGGCATCCATGGCAGCGGGGCGGAGGTGCTGACGCGGGAGATCTTCTCGGCGCTCGGCATCACGCCGCAATGGTCGCCCGGTTCGATCCAGGACGCCCTCGAGGGCACCCAGAACCGCCAGCTCGTCGGCTATTCGAAATACGGCGTCGGCTCCGGCCTGGATGCGACCCTGCGTGAGCTGCTCACCTCGACCCCGATGAAGTTCGTCGGCCTCACCGAGGACGAACGCAAGATCGTCGCCAGCAAGGTCCAGGGCGTGGACTTCACCACCCTGCCCGCCGATACCATCCCCGGCCAGCCCGCCGTGCTCACGCCGATCGTCTACGCCACGTACTCCGCCCGCATCTCGCAGATGGATGATGCCACGGCCTACGCCATCGCCAAGGCGATCTATGACCACCGGCAATACCTCATCGACGTCTTCCCGCATCTGAAGAACATGGACTTCAAGGCGGTGGCGCTGAAGACCGAGCAGCTCGGCGTGCGGCTGCACCCCGGCGCCAAGAAGTTCTGGGAGTCGGTGCACTGATCGAACTGGCCGCCTGAGGGGGCGGCGCTTGGGTACGCGATCCCGCGCCGGTGACCGGCCGGCGCAGGATCGCGCCGCGTGATGCGCGGCTTCCCGCCGCGGGGCCAGGCGGGCGACGCGCGCTCCATCGGCCCGCCACCCCGGCCGGGTCTGCCTCCAGGTTGCCACCATGTGGCGGCGCGTTCGTGCGGCGGCCTGGCAGCACCTGGCCGCCCGATCGAACCCCTCGCTTCAACCGTGTCGTGGACGCTCCGATGGCGATAGGCCTGCCGCCGATCTATGTCGCTTTGCCGATCCTGGCGATCACCTACGCCCTGGTGACGGTGGACCGCTTCGACCGCTCCATCCTCGCCCTGCTCGGCGGCGGCGCGATGGTGCTGAGCGGGGTGCTGACCCAGCAGCAGGCGATCGAGGGCATCGACTTCAACACCATCGGCCTGCTGACCGGGATGATGATGCTGGTGGCGATCTCCCGCCGCTCCGGCGTGTTCGAGTACCTGGCGATTCGCGCGGTGCAGCTTGCCCGCGCCTCGCCGTCCGGCCTGCTGGTTGCCCTGGCGCTGGTCACCGCCTTGCTGTCCGCGCTGCTGGACAACGTCACCACCGTATTGCTGATCGCCCCGGTAACGATCGCGATCTGCCGGCGCCTGGACGTTCCGCCGTTTCCGTTCCTGCTCGCCGAGGTGCAGGCGTCCAATTTCGGCGGCACCGCGACGCTGATCGGCGATCCGCCGAACATCCTGATCGGCACCACGGCGAACCTCAGCTTCAACGACTTCCTGGTGCACCTGGCGCCCTGCGTGGTGGTGGTGATGCTGGTGCAGGTCGGCGTGATGCATGTGGTGCAAGGCGGCGCGCTGACTGCGCGCGCGCAAGCGCGCCAGGCGGTGCTGGCCATCCGCGCCAGCAGCGCCATTGTCAACCGGCGACTGCTGCGTCACTCCATCGTGGTCTTCGGCCTGGCCCTGGCGGGTTTCTGCACCCAACGGATCACCGGCGTCGCGCCGGGCACCATCGCCCTGATGGCCGCGGCGGCGCTGATGCTGCTGGAGAACCTGATCCACCCGCGCGACCTGCAGTTCGAGAAGATTTCCGCCACCTATGGCGAGATCGACTGGATCACGATCTTCTTCTTCGTCGGCCTGTTCATCGTGGTGCGCGGCGTGGAGGTGACCGGGGCGCTGGCCTGGGTCGCCCACAAGATCACCCTGGCAACCGCCGGCAACCTTGGGCTGACCGTCAGCGTGGTGCTGTGGAGCTCGGCGATCCTGTCGGCGGTCATCGACAACATCCCGTTCGTGGCGGCGATGATCCCGGTGCTGCACGCCATGGCGCCGCAGTTCGGCGGCGAGCAGGCGATCCTGCCGCTTTGGGTGGCGCTGTCGCTCGGGGCCTGCTTCGGCGGCAACGCCACGCTGATCGGCGCCTCGGCCAACCTGACCGTGTCGGGGATCGCCCAGCGCGCTGGCATTCCCTTCGGTTTCGGGCTGTATACAAGGAAAGCCCTGCCGCTGACGCTGCTGGCGGTGATGGTCGGCGCAACTGTATCTCTGGCTACGCTATCTGTAGCGGGTAGAGCGTCGGTTGTCGGACAAACTCCGCCAAGGCCGAACGTTCAGCCGGCACGCCGTTGATCGTGACGGCGGATCGTCCGCCGACCGCGATGGAACGCCGTGGCGGTGAATGCGGCCTACGCCACCGCCGCCCCGGCGACGACCACGAGCCAACCGGGCATGCCGCGGCTGCTCGGCCTCGGCCTGCTGGCGGCGGCGTTGTTCTCCGTCACCTTCATCCTCAACCGCGCGATGAGCCGGTCCGGCGGCCCCTGGGTCTGGAGCGCGGCGCTGCGCTACATCGACATGGCGGTGCTGCTGGCGTTGTGGCTGACGGTGCGGCACGGCGGCGGATTTCTCGCCACCGTGCTGCGGCTGTTCCGCCGGCAGCTCCGGTTCTGGCTGCTCGCCGGGGGGATCGGCTTCGGCGTGTTCTACACCGGCATCTGCTATGCCGCCGACCACGCGCCCGGTTGGATCGTCGCCGCGACCTGGCAGATCACCATCCTGGCGACGCCGCTGGTGCTGCGCGGCTTCGGCGCGCGCGTGCCGCGGCGCGGCATCGCGTTCGCCGGCGTCATCTTCCTCGGCATCCTGATCCTGAACGCGCAGCGCATCGCCGCCGGCGTGGCGCTGTCGCAGATCGTCAAGGGCGTGCTGCCGGTGATCATCGCGGCGCTGGCCTACCCGACCGGCAACCAGTTGCTGAACCGCGCCAGGCACGCCGGCGGCAGCGACGGCGCGGTGCTGGCCAATCCCGCCGCCGCGGTGCTGCTGCTCACGCTCGGCGCGCTGCCGTTCTTCGCCGGCCTGCTGCTGGTGACCGCGCCGCCGCCGCCGGGCGCGGGGCAGTTGCTCGGCACCGCCGTCATCGCCGTCGTCGCCGGCGGCCTGGCGACGACGCTGTTCCTGCACGCCCGCAACCTCTCCAGCGATCCCTGGCGGATCGCGGCGGTCGATGCGACGCAGGCCGGCGAGGTGGCGTTCGCCCTGGCCGGCGAGGTCGTGTTCCTGGGCGGCGCGGCACCCGGCCCGCTCGGCTGGGTGGGGCTTGTCGCGGTGACCTGCGGCCTGGCGGGGTTCGTCGTCCGGACGCGGGTTCCGGACGGTGGACGCGGCGGCTGATTGACGGTCAAGGCGGTGCGGACCGACCGGCGGCCGCGGCATGCGGTCAGCAATTCCGGGCAGGCGGGGGATGGTCGGCTGGCATCGACCCTCCGCCCATGCGTGCACCGCTGTTCGGCTCGGGCGCACCGCCGCCGATCGCACCTCGTTCGCGCGCTGCGGAGCGGGAACGTCGCCAAATTCATCGCCGTTCATCCTTGGGTAACCCCTGACAACGACATTCGCCGGCGTTGCGACCGGGAGTGCAGAACATGGGTGACGACGCAAGGCGGACCGCCCGCCTCGCCAGCAACGCCAGCCGGCGGCGGTGGACCGGCATCGGCCTGCGCGCCCGGATCACCCTGCCGCTCCTGCTGCCGGTGCTGGGCTTGCTGGTGCTCTCCGGCCTCTTGCTGCGGGAAAAGCTGGCCACCGTCGCCACGATGCAGCGCGTCGGCACGCTCTCGGCTCTCGTCACCGACACCAGCGCCCTGGTGCACGAGTTGCAACGCGAGCGCGGCCTTTCCGGCGGGTTCCTGGGCAGCAAGGGCACCGAACTGCGCGCGGAGCTTACGACACAGCGCGCGCGCACCGATGCGCGGCTGGTCGCCTTCGAGGCGCGGCTTCGGCGCCTCGACGCCGCGGGCGGCGATCGCGACGCCGCCCTTGCCGGCAAGTTCGCCGCCGCGCGCGAGAGTCTGGCAAACCTCGGCGGCATCCGCCAACGGATCAGTCAACTGGCCATCGGCGCCGATGACAGCTTCGCATATTTCACCGCAGCGAACACCCGTCTGCTCGACATGGTCGGCGCGGCGGCGGCCGACGTCGAAGCTTCGGACGTCGCGCGGTCGGTGTCGGTCTATCTCAGCTTCCTGCAGGCGAAGGAACTCGCCGGCCAGGAACGGGCCGTCGGTGCGGTGGGCTTCGCCGCCGGGCGGTTCGATGCGGCCAGGCTGCGTCATCTGGCCGTGCTCGGCGACGACCAGGACCTGTACTTCCGCATCATCGCCGCGGCGGTGACCCCGGCACAGGCCGCGTTCATGCGTCGAACGGTTGCGGGCGACGCGGTTGACGCGGTGGTGAGGATGCGCCGGGTCGCGGCGGACGATGGCCTGGAAGGCCATCTGGGCGGGGTGACCGGGGCGGACTGGTTCAAGGCCACGACCGCGCGCATCGATCTGCTCAAGACGGTCGAAGACCGCATGGCGAGCGATCTCATGGCGCAGACCGCCGGGATCCGCCACGCCGCGGAATCCGAGCTCTACCTCAGCCTGGCCGCCATCCTTGTGCTGCTGGGTCTGACCGCCGCCATCAGCACCGTGATGATCCGCGCCATCGTGCGTCCGCTGGGCGCCTTGAACCGCACCATGCGCCGGCTGGCCGAGCGTGACATGACGGCCGAGATCGGCGGCCTCGGCCGCAAGGACGAGATCGGCGCCATGGCCGGCAGCGTGCAGGTGTTCAAGGACAACATGATCGAGGCTGACCGGCTCCGCGCCGAGCAGGAGGCGCAGAAGCAGCGGGCGGCGGCGGAGCGGCGCGCGGCGATGCTCGATCTGGCCGCGCAGTTCGAGGCGAAGGTCGCCAACCTGGTCGGGATGCTCGCATCGTCCGCCACGGAGATGGAGGCAACGGCGCGGGCGATGTCGGCGACCGCCGGGGAGACCAACGGCCAGGCGGCCAGCGTCGCCGCGGCGGCGGAGGAAGCCAGCGCCGGCGTGCAGACGGTGGCCGCCTCGGCCGAGGAACTGAGTTCCTCGATCGGCGAGATCACCCGCCAGGTGGCGCAATCCTCGAAGATCACCGAGCAGGCGGTGGCCGACGCGCGGCGCACCGACGCGACGGTGCGCGCGCTGGCCGAGGGCGCCCAGCGGATCGGCCAGGTGGTCGAGCTGATCAGCAACATCGCCGGGCAGACCAACCTGCTGGCGCTGAACGCCACCATCGAGGCGGCGCGCGCCGGCGACGCCGGCAAGGGCTTCGCCGTGGTCGCCTCCGAGGTGAAGAGCCTGGCCGGGCAGACCGCCAAGGCGACCGAGGAGATCTCCGCCCAGATCACCCAGTTGCAGACCTCGACCCGCGAGGCGGTGGAGGCGATCAAGGGCATCACCACGGTGATCGAGGAGGTGAGCACGATCGCCACCGCGATCGCCTCGGCGGTGGAGGAGCAGGGCGCGGCGACCGCCGAGATCGCGCGCAACGTCCAGCAGACCGCCGGCAGCACGCAGCTGGTCACCACCAACATCGCCGGCGTCAGCCAGGGCGCGGCCAGCACCGGCGCCGCGGCCGACCAGGTGCTGAGCGCGGCGGGCGACCTGTCCAGGCAGGCCGAGTCGCTGTCTGCCGAAGTCAGCGGCTTCGTCTCCGAGGTGCGCGCGGCGTAGCCGGGCCTGCGCCGCGCACCGCTTGCGGGGTGCGCGGCAGTGAACTTCGGGGGGGCCGGCGCCCGCACAGCGCGAAGCCCCTGGCCTTCCTGCTTGCGATTGCGCCCCAGACGTTGAAACGTCTGACCGGCGCACGCATATGGCCGGCCGCACCAGGAGCATCACATGAACGACACCACATTAGCCGCGGAACAGCATGATTTTGGCGCCGAGGTGGCCGGCTGCTCGATCTCGTCGTCCACTCGCTCTATTCGGAGCGCGAGATCTTCCTGCGCGAGCTGGTGGCCAACGCCGCCGACGCGATGGATCGCCGCCGGTTCGAGGCGCTGACCAACCCGGCCGCCGCCCCCCCGGCCGAGGCGAAGATCCGGCTGGTCCCCGACAAGGACGCCCGCACCCTGCTGATCGCCGATGACGGCATCGGCATGACGCGCCAGGAGCTGATCGACAACCTGGGCACCATCGCCCGCTCCGGCACCCGCCTGTTCGGCCAGACGCTGGCCGAGGCGAAGCCGGAGGAACGGCCCAACCTGATCGGCCAGTTCGGCGTCGGCTTCTACTCCGCCTTCATGGTCGCCGACCGGGTCGAGGTCACCTCGCGCAAGGCCGGCACCGAGGAGGCCTTCGCCTGGTCGTCCGACGGCAGCGCCTTCACCGTCGCCCCCGCGACCCGCGAGACCGCCGGCACCGACATCGTGCTGCACCTGAAGGCGGATGCGGCGGACTACCTCGATCCGCTCCGGCTCGGCGCGATCGTGCGCAAATGGGCCGACCACATCACGGTGCCGATCAGCATCGCGCAGGACGGCAAGGACCAGCCGGCCAACGAGGGCACCGCGCTGTGGCGCAAGTCCAAGGCGGACGTGACCGAGCAGAACTACAGCGAGTTCTACCGCCACCTGGGGCACTACTTCGACACGCCCTGGGCCACGCTGCACTGGAAGGCCGAGGGCACGCTGGAATACTACGCCCTGCTGTTCATCCCCGGCGCCAAGCCGTTCGACCCGATCGAGGGCGACCGCGAGTTGCATGTGCGGCTGCACGTGCGGCGCATGTTCATCACCGACAAGGCCGAGCTGCTACCGCACTGGCTGCGCTTCGTGCAGGGCGTGGTGGACACCGAGGACCTGCCGCTGAACGTCTCGCGCGAGATGCTGCAGGCGACGCCGGTGCTAGGGCGCATCCGCAAGGCGCTGATCGGGCGCGTGCTGGGCGAGCTGAAGACCCGCGCCGGCGAGGCGCCCGGGGAAACCAACGACTACGCGAAGTTCTGGGACAATTTCGGCGCCTGGCTGAAGGAGGGCATCTGGGAGGACGCCGAGCACCGCGCCGAGCTGGCGCCGCTGCTGCGGTTCCATTCCTCGACGCAGGACGGGCTGACCAGCCTGGCCGACTACGTGGGGCGGATGACGGCGGAGCAAGAGACCATCTACTACCTGACCGGCGACAGCGCCGAGGCGCTGAAATCCTCGCCGCAGCTCGAAGGCTTCCGCGCCAAGGGGTTCGAGGTGCTGCTGCTGCCCGACCCGATCGACGCATTCTGGCCGGAACGGCTGGACAGCTTCGCGGGCAAGAAGCTGCGCAGCGTCACCCAGGCGGTGGAGGATCTCGGCAAGGATGCCGACCTGCCGGACATCTCGCTGCTGACCTCGGCGCTGAAGGCGGCGCTGGAGGACGAGGTGTCGGACGTGCGTGCCACCGCGCGGCTGACCGACAGCGCGGTGGTGCTGGCGGCGTCCGACAAGGGGCCGGACCTGCAGATGCAGCGGCTGATGCGCCGCGCCGGACGGGCGATGATGCCCAGCCTGCCGGTGCTGGAGGTGAACCCGAGCCATCGGCTGATCGCCGCACTGGTCGGGCGCCACGCGGACAAGGCAGCGATCGCCGCGGTGGCGGCGACCTTGCTCGATCTGGCGCGGGTGCAGGAAGGGGATCTGCCGAAGGACCCGGCCGGGTTTGCCCGGCGGGTGACCGAGCTGCTGGCGGGAAGCCTGGCGGCGCCCGGCGCGGCTGCCGACTGAGCGGGCGCGTTGCCGCCGGCTTTGTCGCCGGCGGCGTGTCGGGCGCGGCGCCCGCGAGGCGAGGCGCCGGACCCGGCAGGCGGCTTGCTGAGCCGCGGCGTGGACCCGGGCGGCATGTCTGGTCGATGGGTCCCGAAGGCGCGGCGGCCCGGCGGGTGAGCGTATTGGCCGGCCCCCGCGCGGTGAGGATCTGCGCCGCAGTCGCACCCGCACCGTACGGGCGGTTATCGACGCGGCGATTTTCTGGACCCGCCGCGCGATGCGGGCGTGCCGCCAGGCCGGCGGCGCGTCTTACGGCACCCTGGGCGGCATCCTGGGCGGCACACCCTGGGCGGCGCGCGGGTCGGTCGCGGCGGACCACGCCAGCCGCCGCTGCTATTCGGGATAGAAACCCGCGCCGATCAGCCCCGGCGTTCCGTCGATCGTCACCGCGGTCACGTAGCTCCATTTGCGTGACGATTGGGTTTGCCCGGGTTTCGGGAACATGTAGTTGACCCAGCCCGATCCCTTGGACTGAACCACTTTGACAAACTCATCATGCATCAGCTTGCCGTTGGCATCGGTCTGGCCGTGCATGTTTTTTCCCTCCCGCTGCGGGAAGGCAGCGTTGAGCAACACGTTCAGTTTCATGTCGTAGGCGAACAGGTATGTCGTGCCGGACCGCCATTCGCTGTCGGGCTTGCGGAACGCGGCGAAAGCCGCCTTGCCCTGCTTGTTGACCAGCGCCGCGGCTTTGTTGACCATCGCCTCGATCTGCGTGGCCTGCTCGGACGTTGGTGGGGATTGCTGCGAACTGGCGGGATTGGCCATCGCCATCGTGACGAGTGCGGCCAAAGCCAGGACTTTCTTCAACATGACGCCCTCCTGCTGTTTCACCTGGATACGTTGCATCGGCATGGCGTTGGTGCGTGACGCTTGCTGCCAACCGCCGCACCGAACGGCCCTGCAAGGCGGCGCGGAGATCGCGGCCGCATACGGTGCGCGCGCGCCGGATCCGACCGGGTTCGGGCCTGGCCGCGCACCGCGCCGTCGCGTTCGGCCGCGGTTGCCGGCCCGCGCCGATCGCTTGGGCAGAGCGGAGGGAAATGACCGCTGGTCCACATGACGATCCGGCCGATCCCGCGCGCCTGCCTTGGCACCTGAGCCCCCTGGAAGGTTGGCCGGGCGACGGTGCCGCGAGCGCGGGTAAAATGCTTTACGGCCGGCTTACTTCTTCCTTACGGTAACCTTGTGATTTGCCCCTGGTAACTTGCAGCAAAGCAAGGAAGGAGGCTTGCGGGGGACGGCAATGGTTCTGCTGTTTGGCGACCACCGGCTCGACATCCGGCGCCGCGAATTGCGCCGCGGCGCCGCGCCGGTCGATGTCGAACCCAAAGTGTTCGATTTGCTGGCCTTCCTGGTCCAACACCGCGACCGCGTGGTCGGCAAGGACGAACTGCTGCAGGCGGTATGGAACGGGCGGATCGTCTCGGAGTTGGCGCTGACCACGCGGATCAACGCGGCGCGCCGGGCGGTCGGCGACGACGGCGCGGCACAGCGGCTGATCCGCACCTTCACCCGCAAGGGCGTCCGCTTCGTGGCCGAGGTCACCGAGTTGCCCGACCAGGCGACGACCGCCGCCGGCGATGCCTCCGGCGCAGCGCCGACGTCCGCCGGCATTCCCTCGATCGCGGTGCTGCCATTCGAGAACATGAGCGGCGATCCCGGGCAGGAATATTTCGTCGACGGCATGGTCGAGGAGATCATCACTGCGCTGTCGCGCATCAGCTGGCTGTTCGTCATCGCCCGTCACTCGACGTTCAGCTACAAGGGGCAGGCGATCGACGTGACGCGGGTCGGGCGCGAGCTCGGCGTCCGCTACGTGCTGGAAGGCTCGGTGCGCAAGCTCGGCAATCGGGTCCGCATCACCGGGCAGTTGATCGACGCGGCCAGCGGGGCGCATCTCTGGGCCGATCGCTTCGATGGTCTGCTGGAAGACGTGTTCGAGCTGCAGGACCAGGTGGCATCGAGCGTCGCGGGGGTCATCGAGCCGGCCTTGCAGGCGGCCGAAACCGCGCGTTCGGCCAACCGGCCGACCGCCGACCTCACCGCCTACGACCTGTATCTGCGCGCCTATGCGATGTTCCTGTCCTCGGCACGACAAATCCCCGCCGCGCTGCGCCTGATGGAGCAGGCGATCGCGCGCGATCCACACTACCGACCCGCGCTCGCCTGGGCGGCGATCTGCTGCTTTCGGCTGCTGCTGGACAGCCGCAGCGAGGATCCGGCGGCCGAGCGTGCGAAGGGCGCCGATTTCGCCAGGCGCGCCCTGGAGGGAGCAGGCGACGATCCCGCCGTGCTGGCGAATGCCGCCCTCGCGCTGGCCTATTTCGGCGAGGATATCGGCGCCATGATGGCGCTGGTCGACCGCGCCCTGGCGCTCAACCCGAACTTCGCGCGCGGCTGGCACATCGGCGGCCTGCTCCGGGTGTGGGCGGGCCAGCCCGACGTCGCGCTGGAGCATCTCGATGCCGCGCTGCGCCTCAGTCCGCGCGCCCGCATCGGCACCTCGGCCAACGTCATCGGCCTGGCGCATCTGTTTGCCCGGCGGTTCGATCAGGCGGTGCCGAAACTGCTTCTGGCGATCCAGGACGATCCGGGCTTTCCGGCCCCGTATCGATTTCTCGCCGCCTGCCACGCCCATACCGGCCGGCTCGACGCGGCACGCGACATCGTCGCGCGGCTGCGCGCGATCACCGCCGCCGTGATGCCGGAGGTCGGCCATTTCCGCAACGCCGCGCATCGCGAGCTGCTGCTGTCGGGAGTGCGCCTGGCGGTCGGCGGGTAGGCTGATCGCCGTCCGCTGGCCTGGGCTGCGGCGACCTCGGCGGCGCTGCCGCTGGCGCGCGTGTCGGCGCACTTCCGGCTGGGGTCGGCAGGCAACGCTCAAACAGCCCCACCACCGATACGTGACACGCCGGTGGATCTGTGGCCAGCCGCGCGTTCGTTCCGCTATCAGGTTCAGAGCCGAGGACGTCCGACAACGCCACAGGCGCAGCGGCAGCATCGAAAGCGGGGCGGGCGCGACGCGCTGTAGAATGTGTCCCCTCGCCGGATGCGACTTTGGATACACCAGACCCGGGCGCCCGCAGAACGACCATGACCCTGGGAAGCAGCCAAATCGAAGTGCCATGCTGCGGTTTGCGCCACACCGCCGCACCGTTGCCCGCAGTCGCAGCATCCGCCGCGGCCACTTCATGCGGACCGCCGTTACAAATCGGACCGGGATCGCGCCCGGGGTCTGCCCCAGCCGCCCCGAACGTGGCACTGTCCGCCCAACAGATGAACCGGATGCGAGGGAGGCCATGAGCACAATTCCGCCGATCCTGCTGGTCGGCTGCGGCCGCATGGGCAGTGCGATGCTGTCCGGCTGGCGCGAACGCGGCCTGGCGCCGTCGGTGGCGGTCGATCCCGCGCCCGCCGCCGCCGCCCTGGCCGGCCCCGACCTGACGGTGGTCGCCGAGGCCGCCGCGATCCCGGCCGGCTTCGCCCCCGCCGCCGTGGTCCTCGCGGTCAAGCCGCAGAGCGCCGCCGAGGCGCTGCCGCCGCACGCCCGCTTCGCCGGCGGCGCGGTGTTCCTGTCGATCATGGCCGGGCGCACCATCGGCGGCATCCGCGCGCTGCTCGGCGCCACCGCGCCGATCGTCCGCGCCATGCCGAACACCCCGGCCGCGGTGCGCCAGGGCATCACCGTGGCCTGCCCCGGCGCCGGCGTCACCGCCGCGCAGCGCGCGCTGTGCCACACGCTGCTGGAGGCGATCGGCACGGTTGCCTGGGTGGACGACGAAGGCCTGCTCGATCCGGTCACCGCGGTCTCCGGCAGCGGCCCCGCCTATGTCTTCCTGCTGGCCGAACTGATGGAGCAGGCGGCGATCGCGCAGGGCATCCCGGCCGACCTCGCCCGCCAGCTGGCGCGCCAGACGGTGTCGGGGTCCGGCGCGCTGCTGGCGGCCAGTGCCGAGGACGCGGCCGCCTTGCGCCAGGCGGTCACCAGCCCGGGCGGCACCACCGAGCGCGCGTTGCAGGTCCTGATGGCGCAGGACGCCTGGCCGCAGGCGATGCACCAGGCGATCGCGGCGGCGACCAGGCGGTCGCGCGAGCTGGCGGGGTAGGGTGTCCGGGCCGATACCGCCCACGGCCGCCGCTGCCGCGCTGTGCCGGAGCGCCGCCCGGTAACCAAGCCTTCATCCGCCTGCGCTAGGTCCAGCCGACCGCTGGGAGCGACCTGGATGCGCGTCGGCATCGTGACCCCGGCCTGGAACATGGCCCCCTGGATCGGCGCGACCATCCGCTCGGTGCTCGCCCAGACCCACGCGGACTGGCGCATGGTGGTGGTCGACGATGGCTCGACCGATGCCACGGCCGCGGTGACGGCGGGGTTCCGCGACGCTCGGCTGGCGCTGCTGCGCCAGGCCAACGCCGGCGTCTCGGTCGCGCGCAACCGCGGCCTGGCGGCGCTCGATCCGGACGCCGAGGCGGTGCTGTGGCTGGATGCCGACGATTGCCTGGCGCCCGACGCGCTGGCCCGCCTGGTCGCCGCCTTGCGCGCCGCGCCTGCCGCGGTCGCCGCCGCCGGCCCCTGCGCGATCGCCGGGCGGGTGCTGCGGCCGCCGGCCGGCGACCTGCTGGAGCCCCTGCTGTGGCGCAACCGCTTTGCCAACGGCGGGCATCTGCTGATCCGCCGCGCCGCGACGATCGCCGCCGGCCCGCATCGCCCCGGCCTCGCCTATGGCGAGGACTGGGAGTACCTGATCCGCGTTGCCCTGGTCGGGCCATTCACGCTGGCGGCGGGGCGCGCCCCGCTGCTGCAGGTGCGGCTACGCCCCGACGGCGCCTGCCACCGGTTGGGCACCGATCCCGCTCGCGTTTCGGGCCTGCCTGCAAACGATCTTCGCCAATCCGGCGCTGCGCGCCCGGCTGGGTCCGGCGCGCCTGGCCATGCTGCGCCGGCGCGCCGAGGCCGAGAGCCAGTGGATCATCGGCCGCGAACTGATCCGCGGCGGCACCCCGCGCGCCGGGCGCGCCTGGTTGCGCCGTTCGGTCCGCGCCCAGCCGAGCGCCCGCCGCCTGCTGCTGCTCGCCGCCGCGCACGCGCTGCCGCTGCTGCCCGCGCCGTGGCGCGGCCCCTTCGCAGCCTATCCGCCCGACGGCGGCGCCGCGGCGACCGGCTGGCCGCAGGCTTCCTGACCGGCCGGGCGAGCCGGCGACGGCGGCCATGCGACCCGACCGCCGCTCAGGACAGCGGCCAGAGCGGGTCCTTCAGGCGCGCCGCGAAGGCGCGATGCGCGGCCAGTTCCGTCGCGCTCGGCACGATCGGGCGCGCGGTTCGCGGCCCGGCATGGGTGTAGACCGCTGACGGCTGGCCGCCCTGCTCCAGCGTCAGCGACAGGCCGCGCTGCCGCCCGCCGGTCAGCTCGACATAGACCTCGGCCAGCAGCCGGCAATCGAGCAGCGCGTTGTGCGCGGTGCGCGCCGACAGATCGATCTCGAAGCGCCGGCACAGCGCGTCCAGGCTGTTCGGCATGCCCGGGAAGCGGGTCCGTGCCATCGCCAGTGAGTCGATCATGCGCGCCGGGTCCAGCGGGGCCAGGCCGAGCCGTGCGAACTCGGCGTTGAGGAAGCCGAAGTCGAACGGCGCGTTGTGCGCGATCAGCATCCCGTCGCCCAGGAATGCGACCAGCTCCTCGGCAATCTCGGCAAAGCGCGGCTGGCCCACCAGGTCGGCGCGGCTGAACCCGTGGATGCGGGTCGCCTCCTCCGGCACGTCGCGCTCGGGGTCGATCAGCCGGTGGAAGTGCCTGCCGGTCGGCAGGTCGTTGATCAGCTCGAGCGCGGCGACCTCGATCACCCGGTCGCCCTGTGCCGGGTCCAGGCCGGTGGTCTCGGTATCGAACAGGATCGATCGGCTCACCCAAGCAGTTCCCTGATCAGCCGCCGGAGTCGGCGCTGCGCATGATGCCGCGACAGCCCGGTGCGCACCACCACGTCGGCGCGCCGGCGCTTTTCGGCATCCGGCATCTGCCGCGCGATCACCGCCGCGACATCCGCCGCGCTCATCCGCCGGCGCAGCCGCACCCGGTGCACCTGGACGTCGCGCGGCGCCGAGACCACCACCACCAGGTCGGCGCGGCGTCCGGCACCGGTCTCGAACCACAGCGGGATGTCGAGCACCGCCGCCCGGCTGCCGGCCCGGCGCGCGCGGGCGAGGAAGGCCCGCTCCGCCGCGCGCACCAGCGGGTGGACGATGCGTTCCAGCCGCGCCAGCGCCTCGGGCCGGCCGAGCACGGCGGCACGCAGCGCGGCGCGGTCCAGCCGGTTGTCGCGCACCGTGCCGGGGAAGGCCGCGGCGATCGCCGGCAAGGCCAGCCCGCCGGGTGCTTGCAGCTTGTGCACCGTGGCATCGGCGTCGAACACCGGGATGCGGGCGCGGCGGAACGCCGCCGCGGCGGTCGACTTGCCCATGCCGATCCCGCCGGTCAGGCCGATGATCTTCATCGCCCGAGCAGGTCGGCGGCCACGAAACGACGCAGTTCGTCATCGACCACGGGCGTCACGCCGAACCAGGCGGCGAAACCCGGTACCGCCTGGTGCAGCAGCATCCCCAGCCCCTCCACCGGGCGCAGGCCGCGGGCGCGTGCCGCGGCCAGCAACGGCGTCTCCAACGGCACGTAGACGATGTCGGCCACGGCCGATCCGGACGCCGCGCGGGCGAGATCGATCTCCAGCGTTGCGTGCCCAGCCATGCCCAGCGAGGTGGTGTTGACCAGCAGCGCATGGTCGGCGAGCGCCGCCGATCGCGCCGGCCAATCGACCACCGCGAGGCCCGGCAGGTCGCGTGCCAGGGCGTCCGCCCGGGCGCGGGTGCGGTTGGCGACGGTGACCGACACGCCCTCGTCCTGCAGCGCCGCCACCACGGCGCGGGCCGCGCCGCCGGCCCCCAGCACCAGGGCCGGGCCGGCGGCGGGGTTCACGCCGTGCGCGCGCAGGTTGGCGATGAAACCGATGCCGTCGGTGTTCCGCCCGGTGATCCTGCCGTCCCGGAACACCAACGTGTTCACCGCGCCGGCGCGGCGCGCCGACGCCTCGACCGTGTCGCAGATCTCGAACGCGGCCAGCTTGTGCGGCGCGGTGACATTGGCGCCGGCGAACCCCGCCGCCACCAAGCCGCGCACCGCCAGCGCGAAAACCTCGGGTCGGATCGGCAGCGGCACATAGGCGCCGTCGATGCCGTGGCGTTGCAGCCAGAAGCCGTGCAGCCGCGGCGAGCGCGAGTGTTCCACCGGCCAGCCCATGATGCCGGCCAGCCGCGCTTTGCCGGATAAGATCGTCACGTCGAAAGCGTCCCCTCTGACTTCGTCCCGCTGGTCCCGACCGCCCAGGTTTCACGCAAACGCCACGCCGTGGACCTCGGCCGCCAAGTAGACACAGCCGCCGATGTCACGCAACGATCCCCCGCTTCGCAGTCTGCGCTTCCCCTCGCCTGTTGCCCCCCGGCACGCGTAGAGTGACGATGGGTTCGGGGGGATACCGCTGCATGCCGCGCGCCGACCGTGCCGAGTCGCCTGCGTCTGTGGGAGGTTCCGTGGGTGCGTCCCAGGGTTCTCCCCTGGGCTCGCCGCGGGGTTCTCCCCTGGGCTCTCCCCTGGGCGGGTCCGCGGGCGCGTCGCCGGGCGCGTCGGTCCGGCTGGCCGGCGTCGCCAAGCGATGGGGCCAGGCGACCGCGCTCGATCGCGTGTCGCTGGACATCGCGCCGGGCAGCTTCACCGTGCTGCTGGGTCCCTCGGGCTGCGGCAAGACCACCTGCCTGCGCATCGTCGCCGGACTGGAGACGGCGAGCGAGGGGCGGGTGGAAATCGGCGGGCGCGACGTGACGCATCTGCCGCCGGCCGCGCGCGGCGTCGCCATGGTGTTCCAATCCTACGCGCTGTTCCCGCATCTGTCGGTGGCCGAGAACATTCTGTTCGGCCTGAAGGCGCGGCGCGTGGCGCCGGCGGAGCGGGCGCGGCGGCTGGACCGCGCGGTGGAGATGCTGGGCATCGGCGGGTTGCTGGACCGCAAGCCGTCGCAGGTGTCCGGCGGCCAGCAGCAGCGCGTGGCGCTGGGCCGCGCCATCGTCGCCGAGGCGCCGGTCTGCCTGATGGACGAGCCGCTGTCGAACCTCGACGCCCAGCTGCGCGCCGAGATGCGGCGCGAGATCGTCGCCCTCCAGCGCCGGCTCGGCCTCACCATGGTCTACGTCACGCACGACCAGACCGAGGCGATGAGCATGGCCGACCAGGTGATCGTGCTGCGCAGCGGCCGGCTGGAGCAGGCCGCGCCGCCGGCCGAGGTCTACGACCGCCCCGCCAGCCTGTTCGTCGCCGGCTTCATCGGCACGCCGCCGATGAACCTGTTTCCGCTCGAGGCGCGCGGCGCCGGCATGGTCGTTGCCGGCACCGACGGGCCCGCGCTGGCGCCCGCCGCCGCCACGGCGCTGGTCGCCGGCCTGCGCCCGGAGATTTTGGCCCCCGCCCTTCCTGGCGGCTTCGACCCGGTGCTGACGCTGCATGTCGAGCACAGCGAATACCTCGGCGCCGACACGGTGCTGACCGGGCGCATCGCCACCACGGCGCATCGGCTGCAGGCGCGCCTGCCCGGCCGCCACACGGCGGCGGCCGGCGCGCTGCTGCGGCTCGGCTTCCCGCGCGACGCGCTGCACCTGTTCGACGCCGCCACCGGCGCGCGGCTTGGCCACGTCCCAGGCCACGCCCCGGTTCCCGCCCTCGCCTGATCCAACCGCCACCGCAACGGAGCGACCAACCATGCCGCAGGTCACCAGACGCGCCGCCCTGGCCGGCGCCGCCGCCGCGCTCGCCGCCCCCGCCGTCGTGCGCGCCGCCAATGCGCCGATCGAGATCCAGTTCTTCTTCCCGATCGCGGTCGCCGGCCCGGTGACCAAGATCATCGACGGCTACGCCCGCGACTTCGAGGCGGAGCACCCCGACATCCGCATCAAGCCGGTCTACGCCGGCGACTATGACGCCACGATCGCCAAGGCGATCACCGCGTTCAAGGGCGGGCACGCGCCGCCGCTGGCCATGCTGGGCGCGATCCAGGTGTTCACGCTGATCGACCTCGACGCCATCGTGCCGTTCGACGAGCTGGCCACCAGCGCGGCGGACAAGAAGTGGATGCAGGGCTTCTTCCCCGCCTTCCTGGCCAACGGCAACGTGCAGGGCCACACCTGGAGCATTCCGTTCCAGCGTTCGACCCCGGTGCTGTACTGGAACAAGAACGCGTTCAAGGACGCCGGCCTGGATCCGGAGAAGCCGCCGGCAACCTGGGCGGAACAGACGGAAATGGGCCGCAAGCTGGTGCAGCGCGCCGGCGGCACGACCAGCCGCTGGGGCGTGCAGATCCCCGCCACCGGCGGCACCTACTGGCTGTACCAGGGCCTGGCCGACGAGGCCGGCCAGGAGCTGATGAGCCGCGACGGCACCAAGGTCTTCTTCAACGCGCCGGGGTCGGTCGAGGCGCTGGAGTACTGGGTGTCGCTGGGCAAGCAGGGCATCCAGCCGCCGGGCGTGGTGAACTGGGGCACCACGCCGCCCGATTTCTGCGCCGAGCGCGTGGCGATGATGTGGACCACCACCGGCAACCTGACCTTCGTTGCCAACAACGCGAAGTTCCCGTTTGGCGTCGCCATGCTGCCGGGCGACAAGCAGCGCGGCGCGCCGACCGGCGGGGCGAACTTCCACATCTTCAAGACCGCAACGAAGTCCGAGCGCGAGGCGGCGCTGACCTTCGTGCAATGGGTCACCGCGCCGGACCGCGCCGCGCAGTGGAGCATCGACACCGGCTATGTCGCGACGCGGCCCGATGCCTGGGAGACGGCGCGGATGAAACAGCGCGTCGCCGAACTGCCGCAGGCGGCGGTGGCGCGCGACCAGCTCGTCTATGCGGTGCCGGAACTGTCCACCCACCAGAACCAGCAGGTGACGCTGCCGCTGAACAGCGCGTTGCAGGCGGCGCTGGCCGGCAGCAAGACGCCCAAGGCGGCGCTGGACGAAGCGCAGGCCAACGCCAACCGCGTGCTGGCACCGTTCCAGCACGCGTGAGGAGCTTGGGGGCAGCTCCAGACGACGACGACTCCCCCTCCCCTTGCGGGAGGGGGACGGGGGGAGGGGTCCGTGCGGCACGGACCCCTCCCCCCGTCCCCCTCCCGCAAGGGGAGGGGGAGAGCTGCGTACCGACCATCGCGCCTGTCCCGCGGCCACATCGCGATCCCCGGTGAAGCGCGAAACCCTCCAGGGCTGGCTTCTCGTGCTGCCGGCGGTGATCCTGCTCGCCGCCTTCACCCACTGGCCGACGTTGCAGACGCTGTGGGCCAGCCTGCACACCACCGCCGTGCCCGGCCATCCCTCGCGCCTCGCCCCCGCGGTGAACCTGCGGGCGCTCTGGGCCGACCCGGTGTTCTGGCAGGCGCTGCACAACAACCTGGTCTATGCCGGGTGCACCATCCCGGCGAGCCTGGCGCTGGCGCTGCTGATGGCGCTGGCGGTGAACCGCAGCTTCCCCGGGCGCGGCCTGCTGCGCCTGGCCTACTTCACGCCCACCATCCTGCCGATGATCGCGGTCGCCAACATCTGGCTGTATTTCTTCACCCCGGGCTACGGCCTGATCGACCAGGCCTTGGCGCCGTTCGGCCTGGGCGAGCTGAACTGGTTCGGCAACACCGCCACCGCGCTGCCGGCGATCATCGTCATCGCGATCTGGAAGGAGGCCGGCTTCTACATGATCTTCTACCTGGCGGCGCTGCAATCGCTGCCGCCGGACCTGCGCGAGGCCGCGGCGCTGGAAGGGGCGTCGCGCTGGACGTTTTTCCGCCGCGTGGTCTGGCCGCTGCTGATGCCCACCACGCTGTTCGTGTTCATCAACGCCGCGATCGACGCGTTCCGCCTGGTGGACCAGATCGTCGTGATCACCAAGGGCGGCCCCGACAACGCAACGACCATCCTGCTGTATTACATCTACGAGGTCGGCTTCCAGGTACTGGGACACCAACTACGCCGCCCTGCTGACGGTCACGCTGCTGGCCCTGCTGGGCGCCGTCGCGGCGTTGCAGTTCGGCCTGCTGGCCCGCCGGGTGCACTACCGGTGAGCGTGACCGCCGCCGCCCCGGCGCTGCCGCTGGCCCGTCTGACGACGGGTGCCGTCGGACGCTGGCTGGAGATCCTCGGCGCCTGGATGCTCGGCGTGCTGTGGATCCTGCCGCTGCTCTGGGCGGTCTGGAGCGCTTTCCATCCCGCCTCGGTGCTGATCGCCTACAAGCTGTTCGCCCCGCTGACGCTGCACAACTTCGCCGCCGCCTGGGCCGCCGCGCCGCTGGGTCGTTACATGGCCAATACGGTGATGCTGGTCAGCATGGTGCTGGTCGCGCAGTTCGTGTTGTGCACGCCGGCGGCCTTCGCCTTTGCTCGCTTGCGCTTCCCCGGCCGCGACACCTTGTTCGCCGCGGTGCTGATCCAGCTCATGGTCACACCGGACGTCCTGATGGTGGAGAACTACCAGACGATCGGCCAACTGGGACTGGTCGATACGCTGCCCGGCATCGCACTGCCGTATCTCGGGTCCGCGTTCGGCATCTTCCTGCTGCGCCAGACCTTCCGCACCGTGCCGCAGGACCTGGACGACGCCGCGCGGCTTGCCGGGCTGGGCGTGCTGGGCCGGATCTGGCGGCTGTACGTGCCGCTCGCGCGGCCGACCTACATCGCCTATGGGCTGGTGCTGGTCAGCTTCCACTGGAACAACTTCCTGTGGCCGCTGGTGATCACCAATTCCGTCAGCGTGCGCCCGATCACGGTCGGGCTGGCGATCTTCTCCACCAACGACCAGGGCATCGACTGGTCGATCATCACCGCCGCCACGCTGATCTCCACCGCGCCGCTGATCGTGGCGTTCCTGCTGTTCCAGCGGCAGTTCGTGCAGAGTTTCATGCGGGCGGGGCTGCGGTGAACCGTTATCGCAACATGTCATGGCGCCGGCCAGGCCCCGGATCGCGGCGCGATCCGACCGTGGTCCGCGCTGCGCGGCCCGGACACGACGCGCGGGTGCGGTAAACGGGGGCGGCCGGCATCATACCGACGGGCCTGTCGGGTGACCGATCGGCCGGCGTTGGGTTGTCGGTAGGAGTCTTGGTCTGACGCGCGGCCGCCCCCTGCTCCCCTGGGCAACCAAGCGCGCGATCCCAGCGCCCGAAATGATGGAAGGGTCATCATTTCGGGCCGCTGGCATCACACCGGCAGCGTCACCGTGGCCCGCGGCCCGCCGGTGGGTCGGTTGGCCAGCGTCACGTCCCCGCCATGGGCGCGAAAAATGTTGCGCGATCGGCAGCCCCAGGCCGACGCCGCCGGTCGCGCGGTTGCGGCTTGGCTCGCCGCGATGGAACGGCTCGAACGCGCGGTCCAGCTCCTGCGGCGGGATGCCGGGGCCGGCATCCTCCACCTCGATCGTCAGCGTCCCATGGGACGTGCCGTCGGCCGGAGGTTGAGCTTGCGCGCAGTCAGCGCCGCCTTGGAGCGGCCTTGTTCGGCATGCTCGGGCGCCGCAGACGCGGCAACGTCCGCAGCCCGGAGAGCCTGCTCTGGTTGAATTGAGCTGTCTGGCGCCGAGGGCGCGAAGGACCGGTCATGCCGGCCATGGGTCGGTCCGGGCGGAATGACAGGTTTCGACGCAAACCAGCCATTGGCCAGTAGCCGACCATTGGCCATTCGTGACACAAATCGGACGCCCGCCCGAAGCGGCACCCCTCGCGTTGGAGGTTGCGCATTTGGCGTCCGTCACGTCTACCTACAGTACTCACCTTTCGCGACATGGGGAGAGAGTTCCACAGCCACGGACCGCTTACGCGCCCGTCATTGCTCTCACCAATCGCGAGCTGTTTGCCTCCTGGCACATCGGACGGTTCTGGGGAGACTTGGCCCGACAGCACCCCGGGTTCGTCGCGCACCCTACGCAATTGAGCACGCTTCAGGATATTTCGGACTTGACGAAGCAACCCTATTTGGCGCTACCCATTGATGGTACGAGCGAATTGGGGGTCGAAGTGCAATCTTTCATCTTAGATTGGCTCTCGCATGGCGTCTCGCCCCAGGAATGTTAGGGCGCCGCCCCAGGAGGCTCAGTGAGTAGACGATCGGAGTTGGCGCTCTGTGGTAAGGTATGCATCATGCAGTTGAGGTACCAATGATTGAAGGTGACAGCGCAACTGGCCGTCCTTTCTTAGCAACCCTTGCGGTGAGGAGGACAGGCGCGACGAGCGAGTTACCCGGCCGATATTGCGCGCAGCAAGACGTCTGGGTCATCGATGGCCGGAATGGGGCGGCACCTATCGTTGCGAGCTACCAGGAGGATTTAGTTGCCCCGGTGACCAAGGTACAGGGTGAGAGAGACGAATTTTGTGCACCGGGAATGTTAGAACTGTTGACGAAGACGCATACGCAACTGGAACGCGATGACGTAAGCCCGCGCAGTGCGCTCGTGTTGCCCGAGCTGGTCACGAAGACCGACAAAATACGGGAGCGAGACGACCCTTCGCCTCGCCTACTCCTGGAGCTCGCGACGAAAACGGAGAACGCGCCGGAACGAGATGATCGGTGATATTCCTTGTCAGCAATGAACGGGACATCACGACCGACTATGTGGTCCTGGAATTGCGACGACGGGGTGTTTCCTTTTTCCGGCTGAATTCGGAGCGACTGTCCGACGCGAGCGTGCGGTGCCACTGGCGGTCTGGCCAGCCCGTTTGGCAAGTTGTCTTCGCTGATCGGGCGCTGCTGACGTCGGATGTATCGGCGGGATATTTTCGACGCCCCGGGACGCCGTTGGTGAAGGCAAGCGTCACCGATCCTGCGGAGCGCCGTTACTGCGGGGATGAGTGGGCGGCCGTCCTGCGGTCAATTTATGTGGCACTAGGCGATCGATGGCTGAATGCGCCCGCCAACATCGCCTGCGCGGAAGACAAGGCGCTGCAATTGGCGATGGCCGCCGATATTGGGCTGAGGATCCCGTTGACCATCGTCACCAATGAGTTCGACACGGCAGTGGACTTCATGAGCGAGGGAGACACCGTCGGAAAGGCGTTTCACACGGGCTTTCTCGATGACGCGGACGGTGAAGCCGGCCGCGTGATATTTACGACGCGACTTGATGGCAGCAGTCGGCCGACCCGTGAATCACTGGGCGTCGCCCCGGTAACTTTCCAGCGGGAGATCGTGAAAGCCTATGACGTGCGCGCCACCGTCGTCGGACGTCGCATATTTGCCGCAACCATCGATTTGCAAATCAAGGCCGAGACTACCATCGATTGGCGGCGGGGGTCTGTACCCCGATCTTCCCCACGCTCGTCACGAACTGCCTGATGAGGTGGCGGCGGGATGCGTATCGTTGGTGCGGCGGCTTGGGTTACGGTTTGCCGCAGTCGATCTTGTACTCGACCGGACCGGAGAGTATTGGTTTCTCGAAGCGAACCCGAACGGCCAGTGGGCTTGGATCGAAAACCGCACGGGTCTTCCGATTTCCTCGGCCATCGTGGATGAACTCCTCGCTATTTCAGGGGATCACGGCGACAGCAGCAGATGAGCCGGTTCACGGATTTCTTTTGGCCCACTCTCGAAAAACCGACGCCTGCCGAGATCGAGGAGGACGATACATCGGAAGCAGCCGACATCGCGGCCGCCCGCATGGAAGGCTGGGCGCAGAGCCCGGAACTTGCATTGGAGGAAGCACGCCGCTTGGCCGACTTGGAGGAGGATCGGCGCCGTACAACAGAGGGCAAGGCATCAACCTATCTCTTGTTCGCCGCGGCGTTCGCGGCGGCGCTCATTCTATTCCTTCCCGGTATCTTGGAGGGCAAGACAGGTTCGGCGCCGCGGTGGCTAATCGCCATCATCCTTATCGTCGCGGCACTCTATCTGATGGCGGCGGGGATTTGGGCTTTTCGCACACTGCGTGTCGGCACATATCATCGATTGGATGTGGCCGAGCTGGCAGAAATGTGGCGGGGCAAAAATCCGACACGTTCTTTGATCCAGGAGACGTTCGCGATGGCGCGAATGAATTACCGCGCCGTCAATCAGAAGGTTTCGTGTATAAAGATGGCGCACGAATTTATGGCGCGGTTGTTTGTGGTGTTCGGAGTTTTGGTGGTGATTGAAGCGGGATGGGAAGCCGTGCACTCGGTGACAGAGACGCATGGGGGCCAGGCCGTTGTCGGCACAAAAGAACAATCCAAGCCGGACAAGAGCGGAGCCGCCGGGTTCACTCCTCACGCGCTTGGTTTTCCCGGCGCGAGCCCGCCGAACTCGCGCGCCAAGCCTCAGCCGAGCGGAACGGTGAGCGGCACAATCAAGCCAGGCACCGATTCTTCATCCCAGCCCGTCGCAAACGTCGGCGCGACGAGTTCGGGGGCAAATGCTCCAACCACGCCTGGCGCGAATGGCCCTACTAGTCCCGCCGGAGGTGCTCCTGGAACACAGTGACCAGCGGGTAACATGGTCCATTATTGGCGCCACCCGGCCGTTGCTGGATCAGGCGTGAAGGTCCGGAATCCACCGAGGCTGTGTGAAAACGTGATGGCCGACGGTCATCGCACAACGATATGTTGACGGCTGGCGCGACGGCATGCAGAAATGTTCAGGCCGGAGACCCTCTAGGCCACATAGTTGCTCATTGCCGTTATGGTTCGACGTTTTCACACGGCCTCCACCCTTTGTGGACATTCAAACCGAGAGAGCGGCACCGAGCGAAGCGCTTTGCGGATGGTTCTGCCCTGAGCGCCAGGCCGGCGCGGCCGAGGACCGCCGCGTCGGTGGATAAGGGGTGCGGCCGGCGCGGCCTCGGTGTCGGCTGGACCCGGGTGACGTTGGTCCTGGGGCACGGCGGCCGATCCGGCACGGTTCTATCGCGGTAGGGACGCGCCTCACGGCGCGCCCCCCGCACAGAACCGTACGGGCGGATTTCCCGCATACGGCTCCCACCTTGGGTGTTTGACGGCGAAGCGTTTGCCGGGCCAGGGGTGGGTGATGCGTGGCCTGGGAAGCCACCGTTCGGCGAGCATGGTGATCCGTTCCCACGAGGTCCGATCCTTCTGACTGCGCCGCCGCAGCGTGCGCCGCCAGAGCCGGATCACGTGTTCTCGGAACGCCGCCAGGGCATCGGCATTGGTCGGCACGGCGTGATAGGCGAAGCATGCCCCCGGGCTTGACCCGGGGGAAGCCGCCCATCACCTGTCGCAGCCAATCCCCTTGCTGTTCGAGCGTTGTGTGCATCCGGCGTCGCAGCCCTTCCCGGATCGCCAGCAGCCGCGCTTGCATCCGATCGCGCCGCGTCTTCCGCTTCAGTTGGAAGCCGCCGCGCCGGCTACGCCCGCAGATGTGGGTGAACCCCAGGAAGTTGAACGTCTCCGGTTTGCCTTCGCCACGTTCTTTCCGGTTCTGCGCCGCGAAGCGGCCGAACCGGATCAAACGCGTCTTCTCCCCATGCAGCGTCAGAGCGAACACTGCCAGCCGCTCGCGCATCTCCGCCAAGAACCGCTCGGCATCGGCCTGGTGCTCGAAGCCGACAACGATGTCGTCGGCGTATCGCACCATGATGACATTTCCGCGGGCATGGCGTCGCCGCCATTGTTGCGCCCACAGGTCGAAGACGTAATGCAGGTAGATGTTCGCCAGCAGTAGCCTGCCCCAAGCGAAGGCTGGGGGTGAGATGACTGCACCTGGAGCCTGCCCCGGCGAAGGCCGGGGGTGTTCCCACTTCCCCTGGCTTCACCTCCCCGTCTTCCGCCACCCCGGCCTTCAGCCACTTG
>CAWKAN010000014.1:0-262829 GCA_963847615.1 uncultured Alphaproteobacteria bacterium | reverse complement strand
CTGGCGGATCTCCGGGTGCGTCGGGCAGGTGTAGCTGGTGCCGGCCGGCGCCGCCGCTGGTTTCGCCCGCAGATAGGCGGCCGGGTCGGCACTGAACTTCTCGCGGCAGCGGGAAGAGCAGAAATGGAACACCTGCCCGCCATGGTCGAAACGATGCGTCGAGCGCGCCGGATCGACCTGCATGCCGCACACCGGATCGATCGCCGGCGCCGCCGCAGCCGACGCCGCCGCCTCCCCTGGCGCAGCCACTCGTTCCACCCGCAGATAGGCCCCGGGGTCGGCGGCGAATTTCTCGCGGCAGCGGGCGCAGCAGAAATGCAACACCTGCCCGCCATGCGCGAGCTGATGCTTCGAGCTCGCCAGCGTCACCGTCATGCCGCAGACCGGATCGATCGCGGTCGCCGCCGTCGCGGCGGCGGTCGCGGGATGCTGGGACGCGTGCGCGGTCTCGGCCATTGCGGGGCTCCCTGGCTGCGCCGGTCGCGCGCGGGTGACGCGACGCACCGCCCGGTCTATATACCTCCCCAGGGTATGGTATCAAGGCCGGCCCCGGCAGGAAATCGACGATGCATGACACCACCAAGACCGCCGTCATCGCCCGCCTGAAGCGCATCGAGGGCCAGGTCGGCGGGGTGCGGCGCATGGTCGAGGCGGACCGCTACTGCGTCGATCTGCTGACCCAGATCGATGCCGTGCGCGCCGCGCTGCACAAGGTCGAGGAACAGGTGCTGCGCGATCACGTTTCGCACTGCGTGGCCGGCGCGTTCGCCTCGGGCGACGTGGTCGAGCAGCGCCACAAGGTCGAGGAACTGATCGCCACCATCGCCCGGATGACGCGCTAGCGGCGGCGGCGAACGCCGCCCGATCGGCCCGCCGCCCGCACCGGCGCCCACCCGGCGCCGCTGCTTCGCTTGACCCAGGTCAAGGCGCCGCCCGGCCGGAACTGGTCCATTGCAGCCCTCCCATGCAGCGACACAACCGCCGTCGCCCGCGGGAGAGGAGCACGCAGCATGCCGCGACGTCCCCGGGTCGCCCACACCGGCCGCAGACCATTGGATCGCCTGTGGATCGTCGTCGCCGATGGCGGCCAGGCGCGGGTGCTGGGGATCGCCGCCGATCGGCGCGGCCTGAACGCGCTGCGCGAGATGACCTCGGTGGACGCGCATCGGCGCAGCCAGGACCTGGCGTCCGACCGACCCGGCCGCAGCTTCGAAAGCGCCAACCCCACCAGGCACGCCATCGCGCCGCGGCAGGACCCGCACGAGGAGGCGCGCGAGCGCTTCATCAGCCAGCTCGCCCTGATGCTGAGCGAGGACAACCGCGCGGGGCAGTTCGACGAGCTGATCCTGATCGTCGCGCCCGGCCTGAGCGGCACGCTGCGCGACGCGCTCGACGAGCCGACCCGCGCACGGGTGCGCGAGACCCTGGTGAAGGACCTCACCAAGGTGCCGGCGCACGAAATCCATGCCAGGCTGGTCGAGGCCGGCCTGCTGCCGCCGCCCGCGCCGGCGCCGTAACGGCCGCGCCGCGCGTCGTCCAAGGGCGTCGGACGATAACGCGCCGGAGGAGCGGGAGCCGGAGCAGCGGGAGCCGGAGCAGCGGGGGCCGGACCACCCGGCGACTGGCGAGCGGACGAGCGACGGCCGGGCGACTGACGGCCGAGCCACCGGCGGCCTTCCCCCTGACGCCAGGGCAGCTGAACGCGCGGTAAACCTTGCGGTAAGCCCGGCTGCCGCATCCTCCCGCGCCATGCTACGCCGCTCGCAATGCGCTTCCTGACCGACTTCGCCGACGAGGCCGTGGTGCTGCCGCTGGTCGCCACGGTCACGCTGCTGCTCGCCGTGCTCGGCTGGCGGCGCGGCGCCCTGGCCTGGCTGGCCGCGATCGGCCTGAGCCTCGCCGCCGTGCTGGCGCTCAAGCTGGTGCTCGCGACCTGCGGCCCGGCGCTTGGCCTGGCCACGCTGCGCAGCCCGAGCGGGCACACCGCGGCGGCCGCGCTGCTGGCCGGCGGCGTCGCGGTCGTGCTGCGCCGGCGCCGCCCGGCGGTGCTCGCGGTCGCCGGCCTCGCCGCCCTGCTGATCGGCGCGACGCGGCTCGGGCTCGGGCTGCACACCCCGGCCGAGGTGGCGCTGGGCGGCGCGCTCGGCGTGCTCGGGGCGCTCGGCTTCGCCCAGCTGGCCGGCCCGCCGCCCGCCCTGCGCCGGCGCTGGCTGTTCGCCGCCGTCGCCGCCGTGGCGCTGCTGCTGCATGGGCGGCACCTGGACGCCGAGACGCGGATCCGCGCCGTCGCCTTCGTCCTGCCGGTGTGCCCCGGCGCCTGGCCTGACCATCAGGCGGGGCCGGACCATCAGGCGGGGCCGGATGCGCCCGTCGCGCCGGGCGGTCACGCGCGGCCGTAGGTGTCCTCGGTCCGCACGATGTCGTCCTCGCCCAGATAGGCGCCGGACTGCACCTCGATCAGCGTCAGCGGGATTTTTCCAGGGTTCTCCAGCCGGTGCAGCGCGCCGAGCGGCAGGTAGATGCTTTCGTTCTCGTGCAGCAATGTCTTCTCGGCATCGCGGGTGACCAGCGCGGTGCCGCTGACCACCACCCAGTGCTCGGCCCGGTGGAAATGCTTCTGCAACGACAATTTCTGCCCCGGCGAAACCACGATGCGCTTGACCTGGAACCGCTCGCCCGCGATCAGGCTTTCGTAGAAGCCCCACGGCCGATACACCCGGTTGTGCGCCACCGCTTCCTGCCGCCCGGCCGCCTTCAGCCGGTCCACCAGCGTCTTCACGTCCTGCGCCGCGTCGCGGTGCATCGCCAGCGCGGCGTCCTTGGTCACCACCACGACCGCGTCCTTCAGCCCGATCACCCCGGTCAGCACGCCGTCGCTGCGGACGTAGCAGTTCTCCGCCCCCTCCAGCAGCACGTCGCCGACCGCCACGTTGCCGGCGGCGTCCTTGGCGCCCAGCTCCCACAGCGCGCCCCAGGAGCCGACATCGGACCAGCCGAGATCGGCCGGCACCACGGCGGCGCGCGCGGTGCGCTCGGCCACCGCATAGTCGAGGCTGATCGACGGGCTGGCGGCAAACGCCGCGGCGTCGAGCCGGACGAAATCCAGGTCGACGCTGCACCCCGCCACCGCCAGGCGCACCGCCGCCAGCACCGCGGGCGCGTGCGCCGCCAGCTCGTCCAACAGGGTGCGCGCGGTGAACACGAACATGCCGGAGTTCCACAGGTGCCGCCCGCCGGCCAGCATCGCACTCGCGCCGGCGGCGTCCGGCTTCTCGATGAAGCGGGCGACGCGGAAGGCGCCCGGCGCGTCGGGCAGCGGCGCGCCGCGCTCGATGTAGCCGTAGCCGGTCTCCGGCGAGCTCGGCGCCATGCCGAAGGTCACCACATAGCCGGCCCGCGCGGCGCCGACCGCGCTGTCCAGCGCCTGGCGCAGCGCCGCCGCATCGGCGATCGCCGCGTCGGCCGCCATCATCCACAGCACGGCATCGGGGTCCCGCTCGGCCACCAGGCAGGCGGCGGCGGCGATCGCCGGGGCGGAGTTGCGCCCGACCGGTTCCAGCACGATGCGCGCGCCGTCGTCCCCGGTGCAGGGAATGCCGGCGGCGCGCATCTGCTCGGCGATCAGGAACCGGTGCTCCTCGTTGCACACCACGAGCGGCGGGGCGAAGCCGGAGCCGCGGGCGCGCAGCGCGGTTTCCTGCAGCAGGGAGCGCTCGGACAGCAGCGGCCAGAGCTGCTTGGGGAAGCTTTCGCGCGACACCGGCCAGAGGCGGGTGCCGGAGCCGCCGGAGAGAATGACCGGAACGATGCGGGCTTCGCGCATGCCGGCCCTATTGGCAGCGATCGGTTGCGCTGTCCATGCCGCGCCGGGCGGCGCCAGGCCGCAGCACCCCGGCCCGGCCGCCGCCCCCGCAGCGCAGCAGCGTCGCCCGCGTCCCGGCGGCGATACTCCCGCGCCGGCCGGCAACCGCCGGCCAGCCCGGACGGAGGCCCGGCGCGGCGGCTACAGCCCCTCGAACAACGCCGTGGTAATATACCGCTCGGCGAACGACGGAATGATCGTCACGATCAGCTTGCCCGCCATCTCCGGCCGCTTCGCCACAAGCAGCGTCGCCGCCAGCGCCGCACCCGAGGAAATCCCGCCGGGAATCCCCTCCACCCGCGCCAGCCGCCGCGCCTGGGCAAAGCTCTCCTCATTGCTCACCTGCACGACCTCGTCGATCAGGCTCGTGTCCAGCACCTCCGGCACGAACCCCGCGCCGATGCCCTGCAACGGGTGCGGCCCCGGCGCGCCGCCCGACAGCACCGGACTCGCCGCCGGCTCGATCGCGATCATCCGCAGCCCGGGCTTGCGCGGCTTCAACGCCTGCGCGCAGCCGGTCAAGGTGCCCCCGGTGCCAATGCCCGAAACCACCACGTCCACCCCACCCGCGGTGTCGTGCCAGATCTCCTCGGCCGTCGTCTTCGCGTGGATCGCCGGATTGGCCGGATTGGCGAACTGGTTCGGCATCACCGCGCCCGGCGTCGCCGCCAGCAGCTCGTTCGCCTTCGCCATCGCGCCGTTCATCCCGGTCTCGCGCGGCGTCAGCACCAGCTCGGCACCGAGATAGGCCAGCATCTTGCGCCGCTCGATCGACACGCTCTCCGGCATCGTCAGGATCAGCTTGTAGCCGCGCGCCGCACACATGAACGCCAGCCCGATGCCGGTGTTGCCCGACGTCGGCTCGATCAGCGTCGCCCCCGGCGCCAGCTTGCCCGCCGCCTCCAGCACCAGAATCATGTTCACCCCGATGCGGTCCTTCACGCTGCCGATCGGGTTGAAGAACTCCAGCTTGAGGCACACGTCGGCGAGCAGCCCCTCCTCGGCGGCGATCTTCGGAATCCGCACCAGCGGCGTGTTGCCGATGGTCTCGGCAATGCTGTCGTAAATCCGCCCGCGCAGCGGACGATCGAAGACAAGCGGCTTCGGCATGGCCATGGTCCTGTCCCTCCGCACAATCGACCACCCCGCAACACCACGCCGCGCCGGCGTGGTCAACCCGGGCCATTGCCTGGGCGCGGCAAGGCGGGGCTCCGCCCCGGACCCCGCCAGGGGGGCTTTGCCCCCCTGGACCCCCCACCAGAGGCAGCGGCCTCTGGACTCCATGACTGGGAGTGTGGGGAGGGGAAGGGGGCGTGCGGGCGAGGCGACGGGGCGCCGTCCGGCAGGCCGGACGGCGCCCCGTCGCCTCGCCCGCACGCCCCCTTCCCCTCCCCACACTCCCAGTGAAGGGTTCCAAGGGCTCCGCCCTTGGCGGGGGTCCAGGGGCAGCGCCCCCTGGCGGGGTCCGGGGCGGAGCCCCGCCTTGCTGCGCTCAGGCAACGGCCTCGGTTGGGAACGCCAATTCGTGGCGGGCGCGCCAGTCGGGGGTGACGTAGTTGACGATCAGGCTGCGGCGCACGCCGGCGATCGGCCGGCGGGCGAAGCCGTGCCAGGTATCCGCGGCCGGCAGGAAGATCAGGCCGCTGTTGAAGTTGCCGGCGCTGCGTCCGACCACCTGGCGGTTGCTGTCGAGGATATCGGTGCCCCAGCGTTCGGCGTCCGGGTGGTCGGACAGGTAGATCAGCATGGTGAACAGTTTGGCGCCGATATCGGTATGCGGTTCCAGCCAGAACCCGTCGGTGTCGAGGCAGTATTCGATCCGCAGCGAGGACCCGGCCAGCGCGCGGCCGCACATGTCCTGCAGCAGCGCGACGGTGGCCTCGTCCTGGAACGCCTCCGCCAGTGCCTCGCACGGCAGGTAGCGGGCCCGGTTCTGCTCCGAGACGAACACCCGGGTGGTGTTGTGCGTCTCCCGCCGTCCCCGCGTGTCGTCGATCGCCGGCGGGGCGAACGGCAGCGCAACGACGGCGCGGGCGAGGTCGTCGGGCAGCACCTTGCCCAGGGTCCAATGCCGATACGGACGATCGACGCGGTGTGCCGCGCAGATCGCATGGCGGATTTCGGCGCCGGCGGAGAGCATCATGCCGGCGAGCGGCGGCAGCCCATCCATGAGACGATCTCCTGCTCCGAGCCTCGCCGACTTTCGGGAGATGGGGGCGAAGGGCATGGTCGGACCGAACGTTCGTCGCGCCAAGGTTAGGACCGGGCGGGCCGGCCAGGCGCGAAACCCCCGCCCAGCCCGATGCGGCGCGGCGCCGGCGAGGCCGGCAGCCGCGGCAGCGCGGCACGGTCGGGCCTGGCCGCGAACAGGCCTTTCACGCCGGCCGAGACGGTATGGCGCAGCGTCTCGCGCCGCGCCGCGGCGGCATCGACCATCCAGTTCAGCATGATCGCCTTGCGCGGCCCGTCGAACGGCTTGTGGCCGTGCCAGGAGGTCTCGGTGCGGCGGAAGCTGATCAGCGTGCCGGCGAGCGGCGGCACCTCGGCCGCCATGTCCTCGATGTCGTCCGGCCCGCGCAGCACCCGCAGCCGGCCACCCGCGCTGGCCCAGTCGTCGTTCAGGTAGATCAGCGCGGTGATCACCTTGCTCTCGCTGTCGGTGTGGATGCGCCCGTCCTCGGGCCGGGTGCGCGCGCGCAACGTGATCATCAGCGTGTCGGGCGACAGCGCCAGCCGGTACTTCTCGGCGAACAGCCGGGTCAGCCGCGGTTCGCGCAGCGCGCGCAGCAGCCGCCCGCAGGCGTCGTCGCGCGGCTGGCGCGGCGCCGGCAGCACGCCGGGCAGGTCGGGCGCGGGGAAGCTGGCGGCGGCCGCCACCGCCAGCGCGTGCGGCACGAAGCCGGGCACCACCAGATGGTCGTAGGGCTCCGAGGCCAGCGGCGTCGCGGCGAACCGCTCGAAGTCCAGCATCGTCATACCGCGGCGGAGTGGCGGCCGACGCCGGTGCGCAGATAGGTGTCGAAGGCGGCGGCGACGTTGCGCACGAACGGCCGTCCCGCCGCGGTGACGCGCAGCCCGTAGCCGGACCACTGCACCAGCCCGTCCTGCGCCATCGCCTGCAGCGCCGGGGCGGCGTCCATCAGCGTGGCCGGATCGGCGCCGTGCCGCGCCGCGAGGGTGCTCAGATCGACGGCGAAGTCGCACATGATCCGCTCGATCACCTCGCCGCGCAGCCGGTCTTCCGGGCCGGGCGCGATGCCGCGGGCGATCGGCAGGCGGCCGGCCTGGATCGCCTCGCGCCAGCCGGGCACGCCCGGCGTGTTCTGCACGTAGCCCTGCGGCAGCGCGCCGATCGAGGAGGCACCGAGGCCCAGCAGCACCGGCGCGTCATCCGTGGTGTAGCCCTGGAAGTTGCGCCGCAGCCGCCCGGTCCGCGCGGCGACGGCGAGCGCGTCGGCCGGGCGGGCGAAGTGATCGAGGCCGATGGCGTCGTAGCCGGCCCCGGTGATCACCTGCTCGGCCGCCCGGCGCTGCTGGTAGCGCGCGGCGGCGCCGGGCAGCGCGCCCTCCGCCAGCAGCGCCTGCTGCTTCTTCATCCACGGCACGTGGGCGTAGCCGAACACCGCGATGCGGTCCGGCTTGATCGCCAGCGCGCTGGCCACGGTGGCCGCCACGCCGCTGACGGTCTGGTACGGCAGGCCGTAGATCAGGTCGAGGTTGATCGAGCCGATGCCGATGCCGCGCAGCCGCGCCGCGCACTCGGCGGTGGTCTCGAACGACTGGATGCGCCCGACCGCGCGCTGCACCTTCTGGTCGAAATCCTGCACCCCGAGGCTGGCCCGCGTGGTGCCGATCCGCGCCAGCCCGGCCAGCGCGGCGTCGTCCAGCGTGCGCGGATCGATCTCCACCGCGATCTCGGTGTCGGGTTGCAGGTCGAACCGTTCGCGCAGCCGGGTCGTAACGGCTTGCATCCATTCCGCCGGCATCGCGGTCGGCGTGCCGCCGCCCCAGGCGACATGGCGCACCGTCAGCCGCCGTCCGATGGTCTCGGCCAGCAGGTCGATCTCGGCCAGCAGGGTGCGGGCGTAGGAGACCACCGGCTCCGGATGGTGCACCGCGGTGGTGTGGCAGCCGCAGAACAGGCAGAGCTGGGCGCAGAACGGCACGTGCAGGTAGAGCGACAGCGGCGTGTCCGCCGGCAGCGCGCGCAGCCACGCGGCGTAGGTTGCCCCGTCCACGCCGACGGAGAAGTGCGGCGCGGTCGGATAGCTGGTGTAGCGCGGCACGCGCTGGTCGTAGGTGGCAATCAGGTCGGCGAGTTCCATGGCCCGAGGCTAGCCGCCCCCTTGGGCCTCGCCTTGATCTGGATCAACCCATACCGCCGGGACCGCGCGGCGGGGTTTGACCCAGGTCAAACGTGATGGTTTCGAACGAAACTATCCGGCCGCGCCCCCCGTCGCGGCACGCCGCGCGCCACCACCCGCCCGCCGCCGCACCAGCCGATCGCCCCAGCCGATCGCCCCGGGCGGCGCCGGGCCTCAGGCCGGATCGATCTCGCGGTCCTTGTTCGGGATCAGCTCGTACGGCAGCGCGAAGCCGGGCAGCGCGCCGAGGCGGCGCGACCAGGCGGCGACATTGGGCCAGCGCGCGATCTCCAGCCCGCCCTCGGCCATGAACACCATGCGGCCCCAGCAGCCGATGTCGGCGATGCTCGGGGCCTCGCCGACCAGCCAGTCGCGCCCGGCAAGTGCGGCGTCGACGAAGCCGATCGCGGCCTCGGCCAGCGGGCGGTAATAGTCCATCACCGCCGGGTCCACCGCGCGGAACCGGCTGTAGTGGCGGACCTTGGCGACGTTGGTGATGTTGTCCGCCTCCCACGACAGCCACTCGCGCGCGGTCCAGCGGTCCTGTTCGGTGGCCCCGGCGAAGTGCCCGGTGGTGCGCGCCAGGTAGTCCAGGATGACGTTGGACTGCACGATCGTCAGGCCGCGATGGCGCAGCGCCGGCACCTGGCCGTAGCGGTTCACCGCGAGGTAGTCGGGCTGCTTCTGCACGCCGAATTTCAGGTTCACCGTGCGGAAGCTGAAGGGCAGGCGGGCCAGCGCCAGGTACAGCATCGGCTTGTAGCTGGAGCTGGAGGTGAAACTGCCGAACAGCGTCAGGCGGTCATCGTCGGACATCGGGCACCGGGAAAACACGAGACCCCCAGTATGCGTGCGACGGGCCGCGCCGCAATGCCGCCGTGCCGCGCAACGGCGGCGGGGATCGCGACGATGCGGTCAGCCCCGCGCGGATCGATCATTTGATGCCGGCCGCCACGCCGCGTAAGACTGCCGGTGCGGCGATCCACTGTCCGGCCGACCGCCCCAAGGTCACCGGCCTCGGCGGCACCGCGGGAGAAGGATCATGCGTCGCTCCCTGGATTGGCATGGCTGTGCTTCTCGCGCCTGGTGGTATGGTGCCGCCCGCGGCGCGCCCGGCGAATTCGTTGCCGACCCGCGCGCGAGCGCCGCCGACGCCGCCTGCGCACGGGTCAACCAGCCCCTGCCGGGATGGCGCGCCGCGCCGGCACCCCTGCTACCCGGATCGGAGCCGACATGACGGACGCCAC
Source organism: uncultured Alphaproteobacteria bacterium (assembly GCA_963847615.1). Lineage (GTDB taxonomy): Bacteria > Pseudomonadota > Alphaproteobacteria > Acetobacterales > Acetobacteraceae > Palsa-883. Next base: position 253,356 of record CAWKAN010000014.1, on the reverse strand, counting down.
CAGGAGCTTCGCGGTCAACACCTATTCCTACATCTTCGATTGGCCGGCGGCCGATTGCATCCGCCACCTGGCCGGGCAGGGTTATACCGGCGTCGAGTTGATGATGTACCCGGGCCATCTGTGGCCCGATCTCGATGCGCCCGGACGGCGCGCGCTGCGCCGCGTCGCCGAGCAATGCGGCGTGCGCATCATCTCGCTCAACATGCCGAACGTCGATCTGAACGTCGCCGGCGCCGCGCGCGAGATGCGGGAGTATTCGCTCGGCCTGGTGGCGCAGTTCGTTCGCCTGGCCGGCGAGCTTGGCGCCCCCGGCATCGTCATCGGCCCCGGCAAGGCCAACCCGCTGTTCCCCGCGCCGCGGGCGCTGCTGCTCGGTCATTTCCACCGCGCGCTGGACCGTCTCGCGCCGATCGCCGAGGCCGGCGGCACGCGGCTGCTGCTGGAGAACATGCCGTTCGCCTTCCTGCCGGACGCGGCGTCGATGATGCAGGCGCTGGCCGACCACGGCAACGACCGCATCGGCGTGATCTACGACGTCGCCAACGGCCATTTCATCGGCGAGGACCCGCGCGACGGCCTGCGGCAGGTGCGCGATCGGCTTGCCCTGGTGCATTTCTCCGACACCTACCGCTCGGTCTACAAGCACGACCCGGTCGGCACGGGCGACGTACCGTTCGCCAGCGTGCCGCCGGTGCTGGCCGAGATCGGCTATCGCGAGATGCCCGTGCTGGAGGTCATTTCCACCAACCCGGATGCCGACCTGCGCGACAGCGCGCAACGGTTGGCGGCGGTTGGGTATGGCTGAGTACGCCCGGCCCGAACCTATACCTCTGCACCGAGGGTTTGACCGGTTTAACCTGGCCTGATTCCAGGGCTGGGAACGCGTTGCGCGCCTGCTGCATCGCCGCCCGTCAACGCTTCCGTAACCATCTGTCCGCGGCACCGCGAAGCAAGAATTTTACCGCAGATGAAGGAAGACGATGCACGCCGATGCACGCAGATGCCGAGCGGCGGAATGATCTGTCGGGGCGCGTGGTCGGCTACGTGTTTGCCGTGCTCAGGACGCTCGGCGCCGGATTCCTGGAAAAGCCCCATGAGACCGCGTTGGCATTGGAACTTCGTGCGGTCGGCCGATCGGGTGCGCGGCAATGTCGCGCATGCTGTACTACCATGACGTAATGGTCGGCGAGTCCGTCGTGGACCCGCTGGTCGAGGACGTGCTTCCGGTTGTGCTGAAGACTGTCAAGGCACTGGACGACGCGCACCTGCCCCGGACTTCTCGACCCGGGAGGCTAGATGCAATGCAGGAATGACTTCAAAGCGACCGCCCTGCAGCGCTGCCCGCTGCTCAACTTCGGCAAGTCGCGCCTGAAGATCAAACGCGTGGCGCACGGCCGGTGAACCACGCAGAACCATCTGCGTGCATCTGCGTGCATCGCCTTCCTTCATCTGCGGTAAATTCTTCGCTCTTATAGCGTTGACTGTTGGACGGCCCCGTAGGGCGGAAAAGCGCAGCGCCTTCCGCCACCGCCGGGCGAGCCGCTCGCATCTGCCGACGTCCCCAACAACATATCCCGCCACCGTCCGATGGCGGAAGGCGCTGCGCTTTTCCGCCCTACGGGGCCGTCCAACAGTCAACGCCATATGAGCCAAATTCTTTCTTGCCCTGCCGCGCCACAAGTTCGCACCGCGGACCGAGACCGTACGCGATCGCAGCCTCCCCGAGCCTCGGCCGGCGTGTGCTGAACCGGTCAGAATCACCCGGGCACTCGCCGCATACGGATCGACGGCGCCGCCAAACGCGCGGTCGTGCATCCGCCAGGCCAGCGCCCGCCCGGACCGCCGCGCCGCCTCAGCCCGCCTGCGCCGCCGCGATCGCCGCGTTCAGCGCCCGCACCCCCGCCGCCGGCCCGTCCGGATGGCCCCACACGCAGCCGATCACCGCCAAAAAATCCGCCCCCGCCCGCACCAGCGGCGCGCAATTCTCCGCCGTGATGCCGCCGATCGCGCAGCAGGGCAGTTCCATCAGCTCGGACCACCAGTGCAGCACCTCGGGGTCCACCTGGTTGGTCACCTGCTTGCTGCCGGAGGGAAAGAACGCGCCGAACGCCACATAGTCGGCGCCGTCCTCGCCGGCCCGCATCGCCAGGTCGCGGCTGCCCTTGCAGGTCACCCCCAGCGTCAGCTCCGGCCCCAGCAGCTGCCGGGCCTCGCGCGCCGCCATGTCCTCCTGCCCGACATGCGCCCCATCGCAGCCGGTGGCCTTCGCCAGGTCGGCGCGGTCGTTCAGCAGGAACGCCACGCCGCGCGACTGCGCCACCGGGCGCAGCGCGTCGATCGCCCGGCGCCAGGCGTCGTCATCGACGTTCTTCAGCCGCAACTGCACCGCCGCGACATCGCCCGCATCCAGCGCCGCGGCCAGCTGATCGGCGAACGGAACCGGATCGAACCGTTCCGGCGTGATCAGGTAGCTGCGGCAGCCCGCCTTGCCGCCGCCCATCCCGAGCGGCCCCGCCGGCGCCGCCAAGGCTCAGGCCTTGCCCAGGTAGATGTCGATGATCTTGCCCAGCATCTCCAGCGCGGCTTCCTTCGGCCGCTGGAACGTGTTCCGCCCGATGATCGAGCCGTTGGCGCCGCCGTCGCGCAGGCCGCGCACCTCCTCGAACACGCCGTCCAGGTCCTTCGCCTCGCCGCCGGAGAACACCACGACGCGCTTGCCGTTGAACGCGCACTGCATGACGTGCTCGACCCGCTTGGCCAAGGTCGAGCCGTCGATGTTGGCGTAGCTTTTCTTCGCCGCCTCCAGGCTGACCACCGCGGTCGGCGGCTTCACCTTGATGATGTTGGCGCCCATCAGCGCCGCCATCTGCGTTGCATAGCCGCAGATATCCAGCGCGGTCTCGGCCGCCTTGTCCAGGTTCGGCCCGCGCGGGTAGCTCCAGACCACCACGGCGAGGCCGGACGCCTTGGCCTCCGCGGTCAGCTCGCGCAGCTCCTCCATCTGGGCGAAGGCGTATTCGCTGCCCGGGTAGATGGTGAAGCCGATCGCGGCGCAGCCCAGCCGCAGCGCGTCCTTCACCCCGGCGGTGACCGCCTGGTCCTTGTTGGTCGCCAGGCTGTTGGCGCTGTTGCACTTCAGGATCGTCGGGATCTGTCCGGCAAACGTGTCGGCGCCCTGCGCGATCATGCCCAGCGGCGCGGCATAGGCGTTCAGCCCGGCCTCGATCGCCAGCTGGTAGTGGTAGTGCGGGTCATAGGCCGGCGGGTTGGGCGCGAAGCTGCGCGCCGGGCCGTGCTCGAAGCCCTGGTCCACCGGCAGGATGACCACCTTGCCGGTGCCGGCCAGCTTGCCGGTGCACAGGATGCGGGCCAGGTTGGCTTTTACCCCCGGCGGATCGCCCTCGTACCAATCGAGGATTTTCTTGACCTTCTGGGTGATGCGCATGCTGGCGTCCTCTTTGTTCGGATCCGGGGGTATTTGTTGCCGTACTAGCGCAGCCCGGCCGCGCTGTCATCGGGGCAGCCTCGCAGCTGCACCCAATCGTGCAGCCGGCGCCGGTTGGCCGGCTCGGCCAGATCCAGCGCCGGCGGCCGCGCCGCCAGCAGAACCCCGCCGTGCCCGGCGACGATCGCCGCGACCCGCGCCCGCCCCGGCGCACCGGGCCACAGGATCAGCCGCCGCAGTCCGATGCGCAGCGCCGCCAGCGCCAGGCCCGAGGCGTCGGCGCAGTCCAGCAGGTCCGCCACCGCCACCTGCGGCGCCGCGCCCCGCGCCGCCGCGACCAGCGCCTGCCACCAGCCGCAGCCCGCGTACAGCGCCGCCGCCTCGCCGGACAGCAGCGTCACCGGCTGTCCGGGCGCCAGCGCCGCGCGCGCATCCGCCAAGCTGTGCACCACCACCGCCGGAGACCGCCCACCGCCCACCGAGCCCCGCTCCCTCTGTCCGCCGACCGCTATATCTGCTTGACGTTCAAGCGATTGCCGGCTTTCAGTGCAAGCAGGATCGCGAACGAGGGACAGCCAGACGATGGCGGGCGAGAGCGACGGACCGGACGCGGCGGCGGAACGCCTGGAAGCGGCGCTGGAGCGGATCGCCGCGGCGGCCGAACGGCGCGCCAGCGCGGCCGCCCTCGCGGCGCCGGCCGCCGCACCGCAGGCCGCGCCCGCCGCGCCCGACTCGGCGAACACCGCGGAACTCGCCGCGCGGCTGGACGGGCTGATCGAGCGGCTGCGCGGCGCCCTCGCCGCCCGCCCGGGTTGAACCGGATCGCAGGAGCAGCACATGGCGCAGGTCAGTCTTCGCATCAACGGTTACACCTACGTGCTCGGCTGCCAGGACGGCGAAGAAGACCACCTGCACGCGATGGCCGCCGAGGTGGACCGGCGGATCGACAGCGTGAAGACCTCGGCCGGGCCGAGCGGCGAGGCCCGCATGCTGGTCATCGCGGCGCTGCTGCTGGCCGACGAGGTCTACGAGATGGGCCAGAAGCTGGCCGCGGGTGCACCGGCGGATCAGCCGGCCAAGGGCGCTGCGGCCCCCGACAGCAAGCTCGGCCGGCGGCTCGGAAAGTTGGCAAACCGTGCCGAGGACATTGCGGCCGGCCTGGAGCATCCCTAGATTGCATCGGCGGAGCTGCCGGGTGCGTCAGGCAACACATCCCCGGGGCCACTAAGCATCTCCCAGGGAGCTGGCTCTGCCGGGATCCTGGTCTCGGTATCTGGCGCCCACCTGCACAGCAGGCCTTGGGAGGATGAGACGCCAACGGCCATGGCGGCTCCGCACAGTTTCCCTGATCTCGACGCGGCGAAACGCGCGGCCCGCGCCCACGCGCTGGCGGTGCGCGCCGCCATCGACCCGGCCCGGCTCGCCGCCGCCGGCGCCGCCCTGGCGGGGCACGTGCTGCGCGACTGCAAGCCGCCGCAAGGCGCGGTGGTCGCCGGCGTCTGGCCGCTGGAGGGCGAGGTCGACCTGCGCCCGCTGTTGCGCGCGCTGCACCAACGCGGCCACATCGTGGTGCTGCCGGTGACCCCGCCACGCGGCCAGCCGCTGACGTTCCGCCGCTGGCGGCCGGGCGACGCCTTGCTGCGCGAGCGGTTCGGCACGCTGCGCCCGACCGGCGAGGTGCTGGTGCCGGACTTCCTGCTGGTGCCGTTGCTGGCGTTCGACCGGCGGCTGTACCGGCTGGGCTACGGCGGCGGCTACTACGACCGCACCCTGGCCGCGTTGCCGCCGGGCCGCTTCGCGCTGGGTTTCGGCCTCGCCGCGCAGCAAGTGGATGCGGTGCCGAGCGGGCCGAACGACGTGGCGCTTGACGCCATCGCCACCGAGCACGGCATCATCCGCGGGGGGAAAAACTGAATGCGCATCCTGTTCCTGGGCGACGTGGTCGGGCGCACCGGCCGCGAGACGGTGGCGGCGGCGCTGCCGGGGCTGCGCGCGGCGCTGCGGGTCGACCTGGCGATCGTCAACGCCGAGAACGCCTCGCACGGCTTCGGCCTCGGCCCCGACATGGCGCAGGCGCTGTTCGCCGCCGGGGCCGACGTGCTCACGCTGGGCAACCACGCCTGGGACCGCAAGGAGATCATTCCGTACATCGCCGAAACGCCGCGGCTGCTGCGCGCGGTGAATTTTCCGCCCGGCACGCCGGGCGCCGGCAGCGTGGTCGTGACGCTGGCGGACGGGCGCAAGGCGCTGGTGCTGCAGGCGATGGGGCGGCTGTTCATGGACCCGCTGGACTGCCCGTTCCGCGCCACCGCAGCAGGAACTGGGGCGCCAGCGGCTCGGCGTCACGGTGCAGGCCATCGTGGTCGACTTCCATGCCGAGGCGAGCAGCGAGAAGATGGCCTTCGCCCACTCGTTCGACGGCCAGGCCTCGCTGATCGTCGGCACCCACACGCACTGCCCCTCGGCCGACCACCAGGTGCTGCCCGGCGGCACGGCGTTCCAGTCCGACCTCGGCATGTGCGGCGACTACGACAGCGTCATCGGCATGGCGAAGGAGGCGGCGACGATCCGCTTCTGGCGCAAGCTGCCGGGCGAGCGGCTGGCGCCGGCCGAGGGCGCGGCGACGCTGTGCGGCGTGTTCGTCGAGACCGACGACGCGACCGGGCTGGCCCGGCGGATCGCGCCGCTGCGCCAGGGCGGGCGGCTGTCGCCGGCGATGCCGGAGGCGTGAGGGCCGGCGGGGGCGCAGCGCCGATGGGTCAATCCGTCCGCCGGTTGGTCTAAACAGAAGGCTCTTATGGCGTTGACCGTTGGACGGCCCCGTAGGGCGGAAAAGCGCAGCGCCTTCCGCCATCGGACGGTGGCGGGATATGTTGTTGGGGACGTCGGCAGATGCGAGCGGCTCGCCCGGCGGAGGCGGAAGGCGCTGCGCTTTTCCGCCCTACGGGGCCGTCCAACGGTCAACGCCATAAGAGCGAAACAGAAAGTGTTGCAAAGCCCGTGATCTGTCTCCACTCATGGGGCAAGTTTCATTCACGGCGGGTCGGCCGCTCCGGTGGAAACTCATACCAACCGCCCTATTGGCTGACCCATCGGCCGGCATTGGACCGTCGGTATGAGTCTTGGTCGGGCGCACGGCCATCGCGCGGTCCCGGCGCGTCGCGCGGCGCGTCGCCGGCTTGACGGGCGGGCGGAGAACTGCCTCAACAACCACTTCCCGGTCGCACGGCACTGAGGGGCGGCGCATGCAGGACAAGGTCGACGTTCTCATCATCGGCTCCGGGGCGTCAGGTGCCGCGGTGGCCTGGAGCCTGGCCGAGACAAGAATGAAAATCCTCTGCCTCGAACAGGGCGATTGGATGAAGCCGTCCGACTATCCGTCCAACCGGCGGGATTACGAGGCGCGGGTGTTCGCCGACTACGCCACCAGCCCGAACATCCGCAAGCGACCCAGCGACTATCCGATCAACGACGACAACTCCCTGATCAAGGTGGTGAACTTCAACGCCGTCGGCGGTTCGACCGTGATCTACACGGCGCATTATCCGCGCCTGCACCCCTCCGACTTCCGCGTCCGCACGCTCGACGGCGTGGCCGACGACTGGCCGGTCGACTACGCGACGCTGGAGCCGTTCTTCGCCGAGAACGATCGCATGACCGGGGTGGCCGGACTGGCCGGCGATCCCGCCTATCCGGCGCACCAGCCGCCGATGCCGCCGCTGCCGCTGGGCCGGACCGGCGCCAAGATCGGCCGGACGATGAACCGGCTCGGCTGGCACTGGTGGCCCTCCGACAGCGCCGTCGCCACCACCGAATATGACGGCCGCGCGCCCTGCATCAATCTCGGCCATTGCACGCCGGCCTGCGCCCAGGGGGCCAAGGCCAGCACCGACATCACCTATTGGCCGCACGCGATCCGCGCCGGCGTCGAGCTCCGCACCAACTGCCGGGTGCGCGAGGTCACCACCGGCGAGGACGGCATGGCGACCGGGGTGGTCTATTACGACCGCGACGGCGTCGCGCAGTTCCAGCCGGCCGAGGTCGTCATCCTGGCCTGCAACGGCGTCGGCACGCCGCGGCTGCTGCTCAACTCCGCCTCCGCGCGGTTCCCCAACGGCCTCGCCAATTCCAGCGGCCTGGTCGGCAAGAACCTGATGTTCCATCCCTGGGCGCAGGTCATCGGTTACGTCGACGAACCGATGGACGGCCATCGCGGCCCGCCGCTCTGCCTGTGGAGCCAGGAGTTCTACGAGACCGACCGCGCGCGCGGCTTCGTGCGCGGCTTCAATTTCCAGTTCGTCCGGACCATCGGCGTCGGCACCGAGGCGGTCTATGCCGAGGCCAACGGCCTGCTGCCCTGGGGCGAGGGCCACCACGACGCCTTCCGCGGCATGGTCGGCCACCGCATGCAGGTCGGCATCTGCTCCGAGGACCTGCCCGAGCCGCACAACCGGGTCAGCCTCGATCCGGTGCTCAAGGACGGCCACGGCATCCCGGCGCCCAGGATCGACTATACCATCGGCGAAAACACCAGCCGCATGCTCGACTTCGCGATCGAACGCGGGCGGGACATCCTCGCCGCCGCCGGGGCGCGGGACGTCCGCGTCACCCGCCCCGTGGTCTATGGCGGCTGGCACCTGCTCGGCACCGCACGCATGGGCAACGATCCGGCGCGCTCGGTGGTGAATTCCTGGGGCCGCAGCCATGACGTGAAGAACCTGTTCATCGTCGACGGCAGCATCTTCGTCACCGCCGGCGGCGTGAACCCGACCTCCACCATCCAGGCACTGGCGCTGTACATCGCCGACAGCATCAAGCAACGCCTGGCAACCCTGTTCGATTGAGGCCGACATGACCGACCAGTCCCTCAGCGCGGCCGAGAGCGCCGACCTGCGCTGCCTCGCCGGCCTGATCATTCCGCCGAGCGCGACCTACGCCGTTCCGGGCGCCGACGATGACACGATCTTCGCCGACATCCTCGCCAGCATCGGACGCGACGCCGACCACGTGCGCGCCGCGCTGGCCAGGCTGCGCACGCTGGCCGGCGGCCGCTTCGCCGCGCTGGACGCCGCGCGCCGCGCCGAGGCGGCGGCAACGCTGCGTGCCGACGGCGGCGCTGCCGTCGGCGTGCTCACCCGGATCGTGCTGCTGTGCTATTACCGCGACGACCGGGTGATGCTGTCGCTCGGCCTGGAGCCGCGGCCGCCGTTTCCCAAGGGCCATCAGCTCGAACCGGGCGACTGGTCGCTGCTCGACCCGGTCCGGGCCCGCAAGCCGTTCTGGCGCCCGGTGGCCTAGGCCCCGCGGCGCCGGTTCGCGACGACGGCCGCCGCATCGTCTCCGGCGCGCATGGAGCCCCCCGCATGCTCGATCCCTTCGCCGCGTTCCGCCTGACCGGCCGCACCGCCCTGGTGACCGGCGCCCGCCGCGAGATCGGCCGCGCGATCGCCCTGGCGCTTGCCGGCGCGGGCGCGCGGCTGGCCATTCATCACGCCGGCACCGAGGAGGAACACGGCGATGCCGCCGCCGTGGTCCGGGACATCCAGGCGATGGGCGGGGAGGCCGCCGCGTTCGGCCAGGATTTCGCCCAGGACGACGCCGGCCGCCATCTGGCCGCCGCCGTCACCGCCTGGGCGCCGATCGACATCCTGGTGCTGAACGCCTCGATCGAATTGCCGGAGGATTTCCGCGCCATCACCCGCGAACACTTCGACCGCCAGATCGCCGTCAACCTGCGCACCACGCTGGAGTTGCTGCAAACCCTGGTCCCGCCGATGGCCGAGCGCGGTTGGGGCCGGGTGATGACGATCGGCAGCGTGCAGCAAGAGCGGCCGCACCCGGCGATGTTCGTCTATGCCGCGACCAAGGCGGCGCAACGCAACTGGGTCCTGAGCCTGGCGCGCCAGTTCGGCGGCCAGGGCGTGACGGTGAACAACCTCGCCCCCGGCGCGATCCTGACCGCGCGCAACCGGGACCAAATGGCCATCGAGGGCGAGGCCCTGGCGCAACGCATCCCCGCCTTGCGCCTTGGCCACCCCGACGACCTGACCGGCGCGGCACTGCTGCTGTGCTCCGACGCCGGCCGTTACATCAATGGCGTCAACCTGTTCGTCGACGGCGGCCGCACCGCGGTGTGACGCTGCACGCCAGCGGGACCGCAGCAAGGCGGGGCTCCGCCCCGGACCCCGCCAGGGGGCTTTGCCCCCCTGGACCCCCCACCCCCCGGGACAAGTGCCAGGGGGCAGGCGCCGGCAGCGGCCTCTGGACTCCATGACTGGGCGTGTGGGGAGGGGAAGGGGGCGGGTGGGCGAGGCGAAGGGGGCGGGTGGGCGAGGCGAAGGGGGCGGGTCGCAGGCGCCACGCGTCGCCAGGCTCAGGGCGCGGGCTGGGCGAGGCGAAGGGGGCGGGTGCGCCGAGGCGCAAGGGGCGCCGTCCGGCCTGCCGGACGGCGCCCCTTCGCCTCGCCCACCCGCCCCCTTCCCCTCCCCACACGCCCAGTGAAGGGTTCCAAGGGCTCCGCCCTTGGTGGGGGTCCAGGGGGCAAAGCCCCCTGGCGGGGTCCGGGGCGGAGCCCCGCCTTGCTGCGGTCCCGCTGGCGTGCGGGTTGCTCTTGCGACCGCTGCGCGGCCTCCCTAGGCTTGGGCAAAACCGTCTGACAGGAGGGCGCCGACATGCCGCAATCGCAAGGAACGATATTTGCCGCCGATCCCCTGAGCTTCGTCGTTCGCCATCAACTGTGGGACGGCAATGTCGAGGATCACGTGGACCAGGGCATCTCCATCGACGTCACCGCCGAGGTCGGCGGCCGGCGGACCGTGCTGCTGCGCTTCAACTGTTTCGACATCGAGAAAAGCTACAGCTACGGCCCGGAGAATCCGGCGCTGAGCACCCCTGGCCGGGTTGGCGGGGGCATGGGCGTGCACTGCCGGATGGACCCGATCACCGATGGCAATCCGATCGGCTGGACCATCCGCATGCTCGGCCAGAAGCTGCCGAAGATGCTGGACCGGGCCGGCTACCAGGCCATCGCCGAGACCACCGACCTTGCCGCGGTGCGCCGCGTCCTGCCCGAGGTGGAGGCCTGCGCCAGGGCGACGTTCCTGAGCCAGCGGAACACGGTCAAGCACAACCGCGGCACCGACATCTTCGAAGCCGGCAACATCCGGTTCGGCCTCGAGATGCGGCGGCAGCGCAACGGTGACGGCGGCCTCGCGGTCCACGTGCTGGCCGACATCGGCGGGTCGAAAGGCCGGGCCTACGTGGAAGAGACCGAGCTGCTGGCGTTCGACTGCTTCTGGCAGGGCGCGCATTACCATTACGGTCCGCGCAACAAGAACCACCGGATCAATTGGGACCTGACGGTCATCGACGATCCGCTGGAGTGGACCTTCGAGCAGTTCGAGCACCGCCGGCTCGGCGCGATGATCGAGCGCGCCGGCTACCCGGGCATCGCCGCCGACCTGGACCTGGACCAGATCGCCGCGGTGCTGCCGGCGTTGAAGCGGCGGGCGTTCGAGATGTACGCGGAGGGCGAGCGACTGACCGGCCACAAGGGATTGCCGCTCGAGTTCACCCCGAACCTGGCCGCCGCCTAGCCCGCATTTCTCACACCGTTGCGGGACGATGGCGACGGTCATTGTCGTGCCCCAAGGGACCATGGGGGTTTTCGCGCCGCCGCCAATACCGGGTGTATTCGCAAGGCGCGAAAACCCTTTGGCGCGGCAAGGACCAAGCCAGCGCCCGCGAGAGTGTGAGAAATGCGGGCTAGCGCAGCGCGAACCGGGTGGAGGGCAAGGCACCGCTCCACCGCCGCGCCGCACGACGACCACGTCAGGCGCGCCGACGCGCAGGCGGCAATGGAAGCCGGCGGTTCAGGCCGAACGATCCGGCGACCGCGGCTTCAGGCCGGTCGCCACCGCCGATCCGCCCCCCCGCGCCAGCCGCCGCAGCGGTTTGTCGCCATCCGGCAGGCCGGATAAAACCCCCTGGTCACATCCACCCCACCGCACCGCAGGACCATGGCCGGACATTCCCAGTTCAAGAACATCATGCACCGCAAGGGCGCGCAGGACGCCCGCCGCGGCCGCCTGTTCGCCCGGCTGATCCGCGAGATCACCGTCGCCGCCCGCCACGGGCTGCCCGACCCGGCGGCCAACCCGCGGCTGCGCGCCGCCGTCGCCGCCGCCCGCCAGGCCAACATGCCGCGCGACACGGTCGAACGGGCGATCAAGAAGGCCGCCGGCGCGACCGGCGGGGACGACTACGCCGAGGTGCGCTACGAGGGCTACGGCCCAGCCGGCGTCGCGGTGATCGTCGAGGCGCTGACCGACAACCGCAACCGCACCGCCTCCGACATCCGCTCGGCCTTCGCCAAGCACGGCGGCGCGCTGGGCGAGACCAACTCGGTCAGCTTCCTGTTCAACCGGCTGGGCGTGGTGCGCTACCCCGCCGCCGCGGCCTCGCCCGACGCGATGCTGGAGGCGGCGATCGAGGCCGGCGCCGAGAACGTCGAAAGCGACAACGAGGCGCATGAGGTCACCTGCGCCGCCGACGACTTCTTCGCCGTGCGCGACGCGCTGGAAGCCCGCTTCGGCGCCCCGGAAACCGCGCGCCTGGAATGGCGCCCGACCACCACCGTGACCCTGGACGAGGACCGCGCCGCCAGCCTGCTGAAGCTGCTCGACGCTCTGGAAGACAACGACGACACGCAGAACGTCTGGTCCAACTTCGACATCCCCGACGCGGTGATGCAGAAACTGTCGGCCTGACCTGGCGCGGCGCCGCCATGCGGAACCCGCCGGGCGGGCGGCAAGGAAGCGCCGCAAGGCGGTGGCGACAAGCCGGCGCAGCTGCCGCGGCCGACCGCTCCGCACCGGCGCGGTCCGGATGGCCGCGGCGTCCGCCGTTTCAGGATGTCCCGCCGATCCGTTTCCAATGGCGCATATGGCGTTGACGGTTGGACGGCCCCGTAGGGCGGAAAAGCGCAGCGCCTTCCGCCGTCGGACGGTGGCGGGATATGTTGTTGGGGACGTCGGCAGATGCGAGCGGCTCGCCCGGCGGTGGCGGGAGGCGCTGCGCTTTTCCGCCCTACGGGGCCGTCCAACCGTCAACGCCATATGAGCGTTTCCAATAGATCAACGTCCCGGTCAGCCCGCCATGCGGCTTCAGCGCATAGTCCGGGATCTCGCCGGCCAGGCTGAACCCCAGCCGCTCGTACAGCCCCGCCGCGCCGCCCTCGGTCGCGGTGTCGAGCACCAGCAGGCTGCGCCCCCGCCGCACCGCCGCTGCCTCCGCCGCCCGCATCAGCGCCACCGCCACGCCGCGGCCGCGGTGGCTCGGGCGCGTCATCAGCTTGGCGATCTCCGCCCGGTGCGGCTGGTTGGGCGGACAATCGAGCAGCAGGCTGACCGTGCCGGCCAGCACCGCGCCGTCCCAGGCCCCCAGCACGATCCGTTCGCCCCTGGCCGCCGCCGCCAGCGCGCCCGCCCAGAACGCGTCGGCCGCCTCCGGCGCCAGCGGATGCATGAAGCTGACCGAGCCGCCGTTCGCCACCACCTCGACCAGGATCTCGCTCAGCATCCGGCGGATCGCCGGCGTGGCCTCCAGGGTTTTGATGGCGAGCGTCCCGATCCCCGGGGGTTCGGTTGCACCGGCGTTGCCGTCGGACATGGCCCTACCCCCGGGCGAGAACGACGAGATAGCGGCAGGGCGCCGCCGTCTCGTTGGCCAGCGTCACCTCGCCCGGCGGCCCGAACCCGAGGCAATCGCCGGGACCCAGCACATGCCGCGCGCCGCCCTCCTCGATCACCAGCGTGCCGGCCAGCACCCAGACCGCCTGGCGGATATGCGCATACGACGCGGCCGGAAACGCCACGCGCCGGCCGCAAGGCAGCTCGACCCGGGCGAGCTCCAGCGGATGGTCGGACCGGCTGAACACCTGCGTGCGCAGGTAGCCCGTCTCGGGGTCGCGCCAGACCGGCTGCCCGGCGGCGCGCGACAACCGCCCGCCCTCGCCCTCGGCCCGCAGCAGCAGCCCGGCGAGGGTCAGGTCGAAGGCGCCGGCCAGCCGCACCAGCAGCACCGCGGTGGGGCTCATTTCCTCGCGCTCGATCTTGCTGATGGTGGCCTTGGAGACCCCGGCGCGTTCGGCCAGCTCGGCCAGCGACCAGCCGCGGGCGTCCCGCTCGAGGCGGAGGCGGCGGGCGATCCGCGCCCCGGTGTCGTCGATGATGGTGGTCATACGTAACGTATAGTGGACGCCGTTGCCCCGCGCAACGGCTGCGCGCCGGCTGCGGCGGATCGGCCGCACACCGCCCCCGCGCGCCGCGCAGCCGGCCCCGCAGCCCGCCCGGACGGTTGCGCTTGAGCCAAGGACCCGCCTGTGATCGAACCCGCAGGATGATCCGCACGCTGTCCCCCCTGGCATCCCCCCTGCTGTGCCTCCTGGTGCTGCTGGCGGTTCCGCTCGCCGCCGGACGGGCCCAGGTGCCGCATGCGGGCGCGCCGGCCGCCGCTGCCAGACCACCCGCCACCACCGCGCCGGCCCCGGCGATCACGCCGGAGCAGGCCCGCCAGGCGCTCGAAGTGCTGAACGACCCCGCCAAGCGCGCCGCGATTACCGCGACGCTGCAGGCGATCGCCCGGGCCCAGCCGCCGGCCCAGTCGCCGGCCGTGGCCCCGGCGGGTCCCGCGAGTCCGGCCGCCGCGGCGGCGCCGCCGACAACCTCCCCCGCAGCTCCGGTGGCGCCGCCGGGCCTTTCGCTCGCCCCCGACAGCCTCGGCGCCCAGGTGCTGGTCGGCGGCGCCGACGTCATGAACCGGATCGCCAATCGGCTCACCGAGGCGCTGCACGCGGCGCGGGGCCTGCCGCTGCTGTGGGCCTGGGTGGTCACGATGACCACCGACCCATTCGCGCGGATGCTGCTGCTCGACTTGGCCTGGCGCCTGGCGGTCGCGCTGGCCGGCGCTTTCGCCACGCTGTGGCTGGTCAACCGCGCGCTGCGCCGGCCGCTGCGCCTGGTCAGCCGCCGCCTGATCCGCCTGCCCCCCACCGCCGTGCCCAGCGGCGAGGTGCCCAGCGGCGAAACCCCAGGGGATACGGCGCCCCGGAACGTGGCGTCGAGGGACGGGGCGTCGAGGGACGGGGCGTCGAGGGACGGGGCGTCGAGGGACGGGGCGTCGAGGGACGGGGCGTCGAGGGACGGGGCGCCCGAGGACACGGCGTCCAAGGACACGGCGCCCGAGGACGCAGCGCCGGGCGACGCCGCAACGGCGGGCGAGGCACCGGACCGCGCGCCCGGCGACGCAGCCCCGCCGGCGGACACCGGCGAGGCGCGCGCCGAGCGGGGCGAGACCGAGCCCCCGCAACCGCGTCGCCTCGCCGCCGCGCGCCTGCTGCGCCTGGCACGCCGGCTGCCGCTGGTGCTGGCCCGGTTCGCGCTGGAGCTGGTGCCGGTGCTCGGCTTCCTGCTGGTCGGCCACGTGATCGCCGCCAGCCCGCTGGGCGGCAGCCGGCTGGTCCGGCTGATCCTGCTGGCGGTGCTCGACAGCACGGCGCTGTGCGCCGCGGCGCTGCTGGCCGCGCGCGGCCTGCTGGCGCCGCGCCACCGCCGGCTGCGCCTGCTGCCGCTGCCCGACGCCACCGCCGCCTACGCGCTACGCTGGACCCGCCGCCTGCTGCTGGTCGGCGTGTTCGGCTACGCCGCCGCCGAGGTCGGGCTGCTGCTCGGCCTGTCGCGCGCCGCCCATCTCGTGCTGCTGAAGGCGGTCGCGCTGGTGCTGCACGTCTGTATCGCCATCATCGTCGTGCAGCAGCGCCGCGTGGTGCGCCGCTGGATCCGGCCGCAAGCGGGCGCAACCGGCGTGCTGGCCAGCGCGCGCAACCGCTTCGCCGCGATCTGGCACTGGATCGCCCTGTTCTACCTGGCGGCGCTGTGGTTCGTCTGGGCGGCCGCCCTGCCCGCCGGCTACGGGCTGCTGTGGCGCCTGCTGCTGGCGTTCCTGGCCGTGACGGTCCTGGCGCGCCTCGCCACCCGGATCGGCGTCGGCGCGCTCGATCGGCTGATGCACGCCGGGGCGGAACTTTCCGGCGAGTATCCCGGCCTCGACGGCCGGCTGTCGTTCTACCAGCCGCTGCTGCGCATCGCCGTGCAGGCCGCCGTCCTGCTGGCCGGGCTGCTGGTGTTCCTGCAACTGCTCGGCATCGGCGCGATCCAGTGGCTCGCCGCCAGCCCGCTCGGCCGGCACGTCGCCGGCTCGCTGATCGTGCTGGCGATTACCCTGCTGCTGGCGCTGGCGGCGTGGGAGGCCATCAGCGTCGCGATCGAGCGCCACCTCGCCCACCTGACGCGCCAGGCGCAGCTCGCCCGGATCGCCCGGCTGCGCACGCTGCTGCCGATCCTGCGCGCGGTCCTGCTCGGCGCGGTGGTGACGGTGACCGCGTTGGTGGTGCTGAGCGAGATCGGCGTCAACACCGCGCCGCTGCTGGCCAGCGCCGGCATCATCGGCGTGGCGATCGGCTTCGGCTCGCAGAAGCTGGTGCAGGACGTGATCACCGGGCTGTTCCTGCTGCTGGAGAACACCATCCAGGTCGGCGACGTGGTCCGCCTCGGCGGCCTGGCCGGCGTGGTGGAGGAGCTGTCGGTGCGCACCATCCGGCTGCGCGCCGAGGACGGCTCGGTGCACGCGATCCCGTTCAGTTCGGTCGGCACCGTCACCAACATGACGCGCGACTACAGCCGCGCGGTGATCCTGGCGAGCGTCGCCTACAAGGAGAACTACGACGAGGTGGTCGAGCTGCTGCGCGGCATCGTGGTCGAGATGCGCGCCGATCCGCAATGGCAGGACCTCATCCTTGGCGACCTCGAGGTCTGGGGCCTCGACCAGTTCGCCGACTCCGCGGTGATCATCAAGTGCCGCATCATGTGCACGCCGTTCGCCCGCTGGTCGGTGGGGCGCGAGTTCAACCGGCGGATGAAGGCCCGCTTCGACGAGCATGGCATCGAGATTCCGTTCCCGCACCAGAAGCTGATCCTCGACCAGCCCCTGACGATCCACCATGTATCGTCGCCGCCCACCCCAGAGGCGCATCCGGAGCCGCGCGACGCCTGACGAAGGCGCTGCCTGACGAATGCGCTGCCGCCGGCCGGAACCTGGCATCGTCCGCCAGAGCGCAACCTTCACCGGGTCGATGCAGCGAGCCCGGGAAACCAGATCATTGCGACATCGCAAGGCAACGGCTGATCGTGTTACCCGGCACCTGCCACGGCTCCAATTTGTTCGGGCTGAAAGATCGGCCGACCGGGATGCCGCGGCACCACACGGAGTACGACGAACACGCCGCCCCCCGCCGGGCAGAACCGGCAGCCGTTCCGGCGGCGCTGGAGCGGCAACCCATCGCAATTGTATCCTACGCCCCGAGGAGACAGGCGCGCCCAGCGCGGCGACAAGGAGGATTGGGATGGCACCGAAGCTCGGCTATCTGCTGCCGACACGCGAACGGATCATGCAGGGCGAACCGCAGACCGGCCCCATGCTGGCGCTGGCAGCAAGGGCCGAGGCGCTCGGCTTCGATTCCGTGTGGGTGGGGGATTCGTTGCTGGCCCGGCCGCGGCACGAGCCGCTGACCCTGCTGGCGGGCGTCGCCGGGCGGGTGCCGCGTGTGTCGGTGGGCACCGCAGTGTTGCTGCCGGCGCTGCGCAACCCGGTGGTGCTCGCGCATCTCGTTGCGACCCTGGACCAGGTGAGCGAGGGACGACTGATCCTGGGCGTGGGCTTCGCGCAGGACGTGCCGAACATCCGCGCCGAGTTCGCCGCCGCCGGCGTGCCGTTCGACAAGCGCGTGGGCCGGATGATGGAAGGGCTGCGGCTGTGCCGCGCGCTGTGGAGCGGCCAGCCGGTTGACTGGGACGGCCGCTGGCAGGTCAGCGGCGGCGTGCTGGCGCCGACGCCGTACCGCCAAGGCGGCCCGCCGCTGTGGATCGGCGGCAACCTGCCCGCCAGCCTGGTGCGCGCCGGCAAGTGGTTCGACGGCTGGTTCCCGATCAAGCCGGACGCCGTGACCTTCGCCGCGCAATGGCGGGAGGTGCAAACCATCGCCCGCGCGGCCGGGCGCGATCCGGACGCGATGACCGGGGCGATGTACCTGACCCTGGCGCTGGATGCCGATGCCGCGCGCGCCGAGCAACGGCTGAATGCGTTCCTGGAGCGTTACTACGGCCAGCCGGCCGAGCGGCTGCGCCGGCGCCAGGCCTGCTACGCCGGCCCCGCGGCGGGCGCCGCGGCGTGGCTGGACGGCTACGCGCGTGCCGGCGCCGGACACCTGGTGCTGCGCTTCGCCGGCGAGCACGCGCGGCATCTGGAGGCGATGGCTGCCGTGCGGCGCAAGCTGGGGTGGTAAGGCGCGGCGGCGCGGCGGTCGGCGGTGGCATGTCATTGCGGAACCGGGCCGCCCGAGCACGATCGCACTCGGGGAGTGGGCCAGCCCGCGAACGGACTGGCCCCGCTCCTGCCGGCGGCTCACGATGATCTTGACGACGACGCGCAAGATCACCAATGTCCGCGGCAAGGGGTTGCGATGGTCCAGCATCATAACCTCCGTTGAAGCGCCGGCCGGGCCCGTCCCGGTCCGCGATTTCATTTCAGGCGACAAATGCGAAGAAATCGTAAGCCGCCCCTGCAAGGTTCCCGCGCGGTCGATAACGTGCACGATGGTCTGCGCAAGTGCCACGATCCGGCCAAACCGGCACGCGGCAGGCGTCCGCCGGCACAACCTTGCCGCCTCCCGTTCGCCGATCCGGGCAAGCAACGACAACGGACCGGGCCGCGACGATGCCGCAACGCCCGCGGTCACCGCAACCGGTGTCGTCGGCGGCGGGACCATCGCCTGGGCGAAGCAAGGCCGGGGCTTCGCCCCGGACCCCACCAAGGGGCGCTGCCCCTTGGAACCCCGCCAAGGGCGAGCCCTTGGAACCCTTCACTGGGAGTGGGTGATGGGGAGGGGGCGTGTGGGCACGGCGAAGGGGCGCCGTCCGGCGTGCCGGACGGCGCCCCTTCGCCGTGCCCACACGCCCCCTCCCCATCACCCACTCCCACGGATGGAGTCCAGAGGCTCCGCCTCTGGTGGGGGTCCAGGGGGCAAAGCCCCCTGGCGGGGTCCGGGGCGGAGCCCCGGCCTTGCTTCGATCAAATGACCACCCCGCCGCCGACGGCACCGGTTGCGGTGACCGCGGGCGTTGCGGCATCGTCGCGGCATGACCTCCCGTCCCGCCGGTCCGCCCCCGAACGAAGCCGCGCTGCATGAGGCGGCGCTGGCCTATCTCGCGCGCTACGCGGCGACCGAGGCGGGGCTGGCGCGGGCGCTGGGCCGGGCGGTGGATCGCTGGGCGCGGCGCGCGGTGGCGGACGGCGCGGACCCCGAGGCGGTGGCCGCGCAGGCGGCGCAGGCGCGCGCTGCGGTGCGCGGCGTGGTGGCACGGTTGGCCGCGGCGGGCGCGGTGAGCGACGCGGCCTTCGCCGAGAGCCGGACGCGCCTTCTGGTGCGCGGCGGCCGCTCGCGCCGCGCGGTGGCGGCGCATCTGGCGGCCAAGGGCGTCGGGGCCGAGACCGCGCGGGCCGCGTTGGAGGCGGAGGAGACGGACGAACTGACGGCAGCGCTGATGCTGGCGCGGCGGCGACGGATCGGACCGTTCCGGGTAGGTGACGGCGACCGCCTGCGAGAATTGGCCGTGATGGCGCGTGCGGGGTTCAGCCAGCCGGTCGCGAACCAGGCCCTGCGGATGTCGCGCGAGGACGCGGAGGAGACGGTGATACGGCTGCGGCGGGGCTGATCGGGCACGGCGATCGTTGGGTTGCCGGATTTCGGACCGCCCGGGGATCAACGTCAACGGCAGAAGCCACGCGACCGATCCGGACCCGGACCGACCTAGGCCGCCCGCGCCACGCCGGCCAACGACAGCTCCGACGCGCGCAGGCACCCTTCCCTTCGCGCGCGCTTCGGCTAAACAGACCCAAGTCGCGCAGCAAGGAGACCCGCCATGACCCTCGATGCCAAGACCGTCGCCGCCCTGTCCGGCGTCTCCACCGCCACGCTGACCACCGTGCTGCTGAAGCAAGGACTGCGCAACGTCTGGATGCGCGGCACGAAGCCGCTGCGCGACGGGCAACCGCGCTTGGTCGGGCGCGCCTTCACGCTGCGCTTCGTGCCGGCGCGGGAGGATCTGGCGACGCCGGACTCCTGGTCCTCGCCGAAATCCACCCGCGCCGCGATCGAGGCGATGCCGCCGGGCTGCATCGCCGTGGCGGACGCAATGGGCGTCACCGATGCCGGCATCTTCGGCGATATACTCTGCGCGCGGATCAGGCATCGCGGCGTCGCCGGGCTGGTGACCGACGGCGTGGTGCGCGACGTCGCCGGCGTGCTGGGCACCGGCCTGCCGGTGTGGTGCCAGGGCGCCGCGGCGCCGCCATCCGTCGGCGGGCTGACCTTCGTCAATTGGCAGGAGCCGATCGGCTGCGGCGGCGTGGCGGTATTCCCGGACGACATCGTGGTGGTGGACCAGGACGGCGCGGTGGTGATCCCGCAGGCACTGCTCGACGGCGTGGTGGAGCATGCGGTCGAGCAGGAGCACATGGAGACCTGGATCATGGCCGAGGTCGACAAGGGCGCCGCGCTGCCCGGCCTCTATCCGCCGAATGCCGAGAACAAGGCGCGCTACGCGGCGTGGCGGAAGACGCAGCGATAGGCGCGCGCGACAGCGGAGCGACACGCGATGCAGATCGAACGCGGGCTGGTGGCGACCGAACCTGGCTACATCCACTACCGGGCAACCGGCGCCGGCGCGCCGGTCATGCTGTTCCACATCAACCAGCAATCCTCGGCGCTGCTGCTGGAATTGATGCAGGCCCTGGCGCCGAAGTTCCGCGTCGTGGCGATGGATTATCCCAGCCACGGTCACTCCGACCCGGTTCCCGGCCAGCCGAGCTTCGCGGATTACACGCGCTGCGCGATCGCCGTGATGGACCACCTGGGGCTGCCGCGCGTCGCGGTGCTGGGCGAGGCGGTCGGCGCCGGCGTGGCGGTCGACGTCGCCAACACCTGGCCCGCGCGGGTGAGCAAGGTCGTCCTGGTGAACTGCCCGTTCTCGCCCGAGCGCGGCCGCACCGCGGTGCACGTCAGGCAACTGCAAAGCGGCTTGCGGCCCGCGGACGCCTCGGGTTTCCCGCTGACCCGCACGATCGAGTTCATGCTGGAACAAGACCCCGGCCACGCCCCGCTGCACCCGTCGCAGTCCTGGATGGATCGCATCAACACGGCGCAGATGGAGGTCGGGCGCAACCGTTGGCAGGCGGTGACGGCGCTGGCCAACTTCGACCTGGACGACGGCCTGCGCCGGCTGGCGCAGCCGACGCTGCTGCTGCTCGGCGAGCATTTCCATTATGCAAGCCATGTCGATGACATGCGGGCGCGGGTCAGGGATAGCCGCCACGCCATCCTGCCGGGCGGCCGCTTCTGCATGACCTGGGAACAGGCCGAGGAGATCGCGGCGCGCGCGGCGGCCTTCCTCGCGGCCTAGCCCGGACTTCTTATACCAGGTAGCGAAAGGATTGACCCACCGGCACCGCACCACGTCATGGCCGGCGAAGGCCGGCCATCCACGACTTGCCTCTGCGCAGCAAGCAAAACCGTGGATACCGGGCCCGCGCCCGGCATGACGATGGTGCGGCGCCGATAGGTCAAACTTTCCGCCGCCTGGTATTACACTCTCGCGGGCGTTGGCTCGGTCCTTGCCGCGCCCCAATGGTACCATGGGCGGTTTTCGCGGCTGGCGAATACACCCTGTATTGGCGGCGGCGCGAAAATCGCCCATGGAATCATTGTGCACGACAATGCCCTTCGCCATCATCCCGCGACAGTGTGAGAAATCCGGGCTAGAGCGCCGTGTCGTTGATATTGCCTGGATTCATGCTCCAACGATCGTCACTGACGGCGTCGCAAGCAAGCCGCGACGTCGCCACAAGATCGGTGACGCAGATGACAAGTCCCCCTGCACTGTGATCCTGACCGGTTGAGCAAAGTCCGGCCGTGGCTCGGAGCGGCTGCGATCGCCTGCGGCCGCGGCCCGCGTTGCGCGCTGGTGGCGCGGCGGGGCAAGCAAGAGTTTACCGCAGATGAAGCAAGGCGATGCACGCCGATGCACGCCGATGGGTCCGTGCGGTTCACCGGTCGTGCGCCGCGCGTTTGGTCTCCAGGCGCGGCTTGCCGAAATCAGGCCGCAGGCAGAGCGGCGGGCCGGTCGCTTTGCGGTCCTTGGCGCATCGCATCCGGCCCAAGGGTCAAGCAGCCCGGGGACATGCGTGCGTCGTCCAGCGCTTTGACGGTGTTCAGCTCAGCCGGACGTGCGTCCTCGACCGGCAGGTCCACGAAGTCGCCGCCGACCACCACGTTCCTGTCGTACACCCCGGCGGCACATTGTTGCACAACCGATAGGACCCCGGCCTTCGCCGGGGCAGGCTCTCGCACGAACCGCAGATGCCAACGCATTCTCATACACCTTTTCCAGGAACCCGGCCCCAGGCGTATTGAGCACGCTGAACGCGCAGCCGATCACCGACCCCCGAACAGATCATTCAGCACGGCACCATCGGCGTGCATCGGCGTGCATCGCCTTGCTTCATCTGCGGCAAAATTCTTGCTTCGCGGTGCCGCGGACAGATGGTTACGGACGTATTGACGCGCCTGCGATGCGCCACATCGTAACCGGCCCGGAGATGCCGAGGTGATGCAGCGCAAGCCCGGCACGACCCTCATGCGCTCGCCCGTTCCTCGAGCGTCAGGCCTTCCCAGCGCCGGGATCAAGCCACCGCCAAGCGGGCAGAATCCCCGCGCAGCGCTACCAGTGCCCCGGGTTGCTCATAGTGCGTGGTTACCGCGTCCGCCTGCGACCTCGGTAGAGTACCGCAAGCGGGTCGCGAAATCGCCGTAGAGTCAGTGACGCAGGGCACTGGCCCGGCCCGCGCCGGCCACGCCGGCACCGCCGTCACGCCCCCAGATACAACTGGCGGATCAGCTCGTTGTTGTTGATCTCCTCGGCCGAGCCGCCCTCGAAGGCGATCCGCCCGTGCACGATCACGTAGCCCCGATCGGCGATGCGGATCGCCTGGGTGAAATTCTGTTCCGCCATCAACACTGTCAACTGCCGCCCCTGCTTCAGCTCCTTGATCTTGTCGATCGTGCGCCGCACCAGCAGCGGCGCCAGCCCGACCGAGGGTTCGTCGATCAGCAGGATGCGCGGCGCCGACATCAGCGCGCGGCCCAGCGCCAGCATCTGCTGCTCGCCGCCGCTCATCGACCCGGCCAACTGCCCGCGCCGCTCGGCCAGGCGCGGAAACGTCTCCAGGCAGAACGCCAGATTTTGCTTGATCGCCGCGCGCGCCGCCGGGCGGAACGCCCCCAGCAGCAGGTTCTCCATCACCGACAGCCGCGGAAACAGCCGCCGCCCCTCCGGCACGAAACCGATGCCGAGATCGACGATGTCCTCCGTCGCCCGCCCCACCAGTTCGTGCCGCTGGCCGTCGATCTCGGCCAGGATGCTGCCGGCGGACGGCCGCACCATGCCCATGATGCATTTCATCAGCGTCGATTTGCCGTTGCCGTTGGTGCCGAGCAGCGCCACCGTTTCGCCGCCGCCCACCGTCATCGACACGCCGTGCAGCACGCGCACCGCGCCGTAGCCGGCCTCGATCCCCGACACGGTCAGGCTATTCGCCAAGATACGCCCGCTCCACCTCGGGGTTGCGCACCACCTCCAGCGGGTCGCCATCGGCGATCTTGCGCCCCGCCACCAGCACCACCAGCCGCTGCGAGAAATGCAGCACCGCGCGCATGATATGCTCGATCATGATCACCGTGACCCCGGCTTCGTTCAGCCGCAGCAGCAGCGCCAGGATGTCGTCCACCTCGCCGTGCGACAGCCCGGCCATCGCCTCGTCGGCGATCAGCAACCGCGGCTCGGAGGCCATCGCGCGCGCCAGTTCCAGCTTGCGCATCTCGATCTGCGTCAGGTCGCGCGGCAGTTTGCGCGCCTTGTCCGCCAGCCCGACCAGGCCGAGCAGCTCGGCGCAGCGCGCCTCGGTCGCCGCGCCGCGCGGGCCGCGCGCCGGCACGGCATACAGGATCGGCACCAGAACGTTCTCCGCCACCGTCAGGCTGCCGAACGGGCGCGGCAACTGGAAGCTGCGCGCCAGGCCCAGCCGGGTGCGCTCGAACGCCTTCAGCCCGTCCAGCTTCCTGCCCGCGAACCGCACGCTGCCGATCTCGTTGCGCAGCGTGCCGCACAGGCAGTTCACCAGCGTGCTCTTGCCCGAGCCGTTCGGACCGATCAGCCCGACCCGCTCGCCCGGCTGCACCGCCAGGTCGATCGCCTCCAGCGCGACGAAGCCGCCGAACCGCTTGCCCAGCCCGGCGACCTCCAGCAGCGGCGGGGTCGTGCTCATCGCCGCCCCCGCAGCAGCCCGACGATCCCGTTCGGTGCCAGAATGACGAAGCCGACCAGGATCAGCCCGACGATCAGCAGGTTGGCGGCCGAGGAGATCGTCACCGTGACAAGCTGCTGCACGGTGCCCAGGATCACCGCCCCGAGCAGCGGGCCGATCCAGCTCATGGTGCCGCCGATCAACGGCATGGCGATCGAGTTGACCGCGTAGGTCAGGCTGAACCCGGACGCCGGATCGAGATAGGTCACGTAGTACGGCAGCGGCGCGCCCGCCATGCCCATCAGCGCGCCCGACAGCGTGGTGGCGATCAGCTTGAGCCGCAGCGTCGGCACGCCCGATGCCTCGGCCGCCGCCTCGTCGTCGCGAATCGTTGCGAACCCAATGCCAAGCCGCGAGCGCTCGATGCTCCGCGCGATCACGATGGCGCCCACCGCCAGCCCCAGCATCACCAGGCACAGATAGTCGATGTAGCCGCCGCCGATCAGCGGCGCGGTCATCGGGCGGATGATATAGGCGCCGCGCGAACCGCCGACGAAATCCCAGTTGGTCACCAGCGTCTGCACCACCACCGACAGGGCGAGCGTGGCGATCGAGAAGAACGCGCCGCGCAGCCGCAGGGTCAGATAGCCGGTGCCCAACCCGACCAGGCCGGACAGCGCGCCGCCGAGCAGCATCAGCAGCGGGATCGGCAGCGGATAGATCTTGTACAGCGCCACCGAGGCATAGGCGCCGATCGCCAGGAAGGCGGGCGTGCCGAAATTCACATAGCCGGTGTAGCCGCCCAGGATGTTCCACGCCGTCGCCAGCACGATGTATTGCAGCACCACGTAGCCGGCGAAGAACACGTACGGGTTGCCGATCAGCCGCGCGGCAAGGAACACCGCCGCCGCGGCCAGCAGGCTCAGCGACAGGAACCGGGCGGTGCCCATGCCCCAGGCCGTGCCCCAGGCCGTGCTCATGTCCCCGGCCTTGCCCGCGCCCAACGCCTTGCTCATCTCTAGGTCCGGCCGAACAGCCCGCTCGGGCGGATCGCCAGCGTGATCAGCAGGAAGCCGAAGGCGACCGCCGGGGTCCACGACGGGCCGTAGAATGTCGCCGTCAGGCTCTCGACGATGCCCAGAATCATCGCCGCCACCAAGGTGCCGGCGAAGCTGCCCAGCCCGCCCATCACGCAGATCGCGAACACCCGGCCGATGTAGTCGCGCCCGATCGACGGCTCCACCGGCTGGATCACGATCAGCACCGCGCCGGCCACCGAGGCGGTGGCGATCGACAGCCCGAAGGCGATGCGCTTGATCCGCACCGGATCGGCCGCCATCAGCCGCAGCGCCAACTGGTCCTGCGCCACCGCCAGGATGGCGCGGCCGACGAATGTTCTGGAGGTGAACAGATACAGCCCGCCCACCATGGCCAGGGCCACCAGGCACGGCACCAGCAACCGCCCCGGCAGCTCGATCAGGCCCAGATGCAGGCTGGGACCGATATACGGCGCCTGCACCAGGCGGTAGTCGACGCCGAACACCAGCACCAGCGCGACCTCGGTGATGAACATCAGGCCGAAGAAGAACGCGAGGCCCTGCAGCGACTGGTCGCCGCGGCGTTCGAAGGCGACGTAGTACAGCTGGTAGATCGCCGCGCCGAGCAGATAGAACGCCGGCGCCGCCGCCACGCTGGCAACGATCGGATCGACCCCCAGCGCGGTGTTCAGCAAATAGGCGATGTAGGAGCCCAGGATGATGAACGCCGGATGCGCGATGTTGACGATGTCGAGCATGCCGAAGGAGATCGTGATGCCGATCGAGACGGCGGCGTAAAATCCCCCCAGCAGCAGTCCGGAGACCACCGCGTTGCCGAGCAGGTCGAGCGAGATCTCCATCGCTATGCGGGATCGCCCAACCGGCGCGCGCGCTTGGGCATGCCTGCGGGCATGCCCGGGGGCACGCGCTTGAGCAGGCGCCGGAGCATGCGGTGCCCGGTGCCGGCGACGGACCAGACCGTCATGTTCCTCCCTCCGTCGTGCTGCGTCCGGTTGCTGCCGGCGACTGTTTCGCCGGCAACCTTGGCGAATATCGCGCGGCCTGGCTAGCCCGCATGTCAGCGCCCACGGCAGCGCGGCGGGCGTTGTTCGCTGACCGCCGTCAGCGCGCCGGCACCACCACCGGCAGCGTCACCTCCGCGGTGGCCGGTTCGTAGTCGATCCGCACCGGCAGGCCGATGCGCAGCTCCGCCGGGTCGAGCCCGCGCAGCCGCGCGTTGATCCGCACCCCCTCGTCCAGATCGACGGTCACCAGCGTATAGGGCAGCTCGGCCTTGAAGCCGGGATGGAAGGCGTGGTGCGTGACGGTCCAGGAATGCACGCGGCCGCGGCCCGAGGCATCCCGCCAGTCCACCGCCATCGACCAGCAGGCGTCGCACACCGGGCGCGGGTAGTGCCGCACCTTGCCGCAGGCGGCACAGTGCTGCAGCCGCAGCCGGTGCGCGTGCAGCCCGTCCCAATAGGGCTGGGTGTCGGCGCTGGGGTGCGGCAACGGCTTGGCATAGGTCTCGCTCATCGTCAGGCCCTCCGCATGATGGCGATCGAGCCGTCGCCCATGTCGCCGTAGCCGGTGACCAGGCCGATCGCGGCATCGCGCACCTGCGCCGCGCCGGCCTCGCCGCGCAACTGGCGCACCAGCTCGACCACGTGATTCATTCCGGCCATGTGGGCCTGCGACAGCAGCCCGCCATGCGTGTTGATCGGCAGCTTGCCGCCCAGGCGGATGGCGCCGCTTTCGACGAAGCCGCCGCCCTCGCCCTTGTTGCAGAACCCGGCATCCTCCAGCTGGCACAGCACGATGTAGGTGAAGCAGTCGTAGATCTCCGCCACGTCGATATCGGCGTGCGTCACCCCGGCCATGGCGAAGGCCCGGGGCGCCGCCTTGGCCAGGCCCAGCCGCGTCATGTCGGGTCGTTGCGTGATCGCGCTGGGCGAATCCGGATGGCCCTCGGCGATGCCCATCACCACCACCGGCGGCTGGCGCATATCGCGCGCCCGCGCCGCCGAGCTGATCACCAGCGCGGCGCCGCCGTCGCTCTCCAGGCTGCAATCCAGCAGCCGCAGCGGGTCGGAGATCATGCGCGAGGCCTGGTGATCCGCCACGCTGATCGGCTGCTTCATCGTGGCGTTGGCGTTCAGCGTCGCGTTGTGGCGCGTGCTGACGGCGATCTCGGCCAACTGGCGGCTGGTGGTGCCGTACAGCTCCATGTGCCGGCGCGCCATCGCGGCGTAGAGCTGCGCCGGCGCGATGGCGCCCGAGGGCATCTCGAACTCGCCGATCAGGCGGAATTGCGGCATCTCCGCCACCCGCGCGCCGATCCGCCCGCCGGAATAGCCGGTGCGCCCGAGCGACAGCAGCACGTGGTTGCAGATCCCCGCATCGATCGCGGCGATGGCGCACTGCACGGCGGCCACCGGGCTGGCCCCGCCCATCGGCGTGGTGGCGGAAAAGCGCAGGTCGGGAATGCCGAAATTGGTGGCGAAGTCCTCGGCCACCGCGCCGAGGCCATACGGAATGACGCCGTCGATGTCGCGCGGGCTCAGTCCCGCATCGGCGATCGCGTTCAGCGAGGCTTCCAGTTGCAGCGACAGCGCCGTGCGATCGGTGCCGCGCAGGTAGGCGGTTTCACCCACGCCGGTGACGGCGCCCTTCTCGAACAGCGACATGGCGATTTCCCCCTTGTGCGCGGGGAGTGTGCGCGGCACCGGCCGCCGGCTCAAGTCGGCGCGGTGAGCGGGCTCGCCCGCCCGGCGAGACGGCCCCGGGATCAGCCGCCTGGCATAGGCAGGACCGGGCCGCGCCGTTCGGATTTGCCCCTGCCGGCCAATCGCGGCACGCACCGGGTCAGCGCAAGCGAGCGGGGGGGAACAGGGTCAGCGCGGTTTCGTTGCCAGAACCGTCACGAAAGCCGCCCCCAGCGTCGTGACCTCGCCCAGCACCGGGTCGATCGGCGCCATGCGCCGGGCCAGCGCCGTGCACGGCGGGAAGAAGATCGCGCCGTTGGTCGCAACCACCGCGAGGCCCGCGCCCCGGGCCAGCGCCGCCAGCGCGCCGGCCGTGCGGAACCGGGCGCCCCGCCAGAGGGCCGCGCCGAGCCAGCCGCGGATACGCCGGCGCACCGCCCAGCTGCTCCATTTGCCGAGATCGCCGATCACCAGCCGCCCGCCGGGGCGGAGGACGCGCGCCATTTCCCGCACCGCCGCGGCGGCGTCGGCAACGAAGGCGAGGACGGTGATGCAGGTCACCACATCGAAGCTGCGGTCGAGGTACGGCAGGGCCTGCGAGCGGGCGACCGCGAGGTCGATGCCCGCCCTGTCGCGCGCCGCCGTGTCGCGCGCCGCCCTGTCGCGCGCCGCCGTGTCGCACGCCGCCTGGGCGGCGCGGGCGATCATGCGCGGGTCGGGATCGCAGCCGGCGACCCGGGCGGCGCCGTGCCGTGCGGCGACCAGCGCCAGCGTGCCGTCGCCGCAGCCGACGTCGAGCACCGCCTTGCCCGGCAACGGCCCCACCAGGCGAAGGATCAGTCGCAGCTCCAACGCCTCGGTGATCTCGCCAAGCGAGGAGCGCCGCCAGTCGGCATACACCTCGGGGCCGAACTGGCCGGAAGCTGGCGCGGCGTCCGCCGGGCGGCGCATCGGCCGGGTCAGTCGGGGATCGGGCAGGCGTTCGAAACGGTCACCGTCAGGACGACGTGGCCGAGGCCGCAGGCGCGCGCGAACGCGTCGCGCAGGGCGTCGAAGATGGCCTGATCCTCGCCGGCGACATAGGTGCTCATCGGCCCGATTTCGGCCTGCAGCCCGTGATCGCGCAGCGCCTGCCGCACCGCCTCGATCGCCGGGGTGAGGCGCTCCTGGCGCAACGGGTAGACGGCGATCTGCGCGCTCGCGGTCATGGCAACAGCCCCCCGCGCGGGATGGTCAAGCGGCCCCGGTGCCGCGCAACACCTTGCGGGCGACCGCCAGCAGGTGCCGCTCGACGGTCTCGCTGGTCAGTTCGTCGAGCGTGCAGTGGCCGCTCACCCCGACCTGGCCGCCGAAGAACGGCAGCAGCGTGTCCTCGTAGACCAGCACGGCGTTCCTCGCCGGGTCGGCGATGAAGCTCAGCGTCGGGGTGGTGATGGGAAACCCATGGCTCTCCGCATCGGTCAGCACGTCGAACTGGAACGCGATGCTGGACGGCGTGATCTTGCCGTCGGCCGCGGCGTGGCGCTGGGTGGCGACGATTTTGGACTGCACACCATGGTCGTGCAGCAAGGCACGGGCCTTCGCCATGACCGGTTCGACGACATCCTGGACGCGTTCGTGAAACCGCCGGTCGAACTCCTGCAGGCGAAGCGCGTGCTCGGCGGCGGGGCCGGCGCGCTTGAGGAACTCGCGATCGTGCTGTTCCAGCAACCGCTTAAACTGCCGCTCGGTTTCTTCCCGCATGATGGCAACCCCTTGATGTTCCGACGCAGGCGGTGTGACTGCCGGCGCAGCCTTGCGCGGCGCGGCCGGCGCGGTGCCTGCCAAGCCTGGCCGCGGCGCCTCGGCTGCATCAACCTGATCAGCACCCTGATCAGCGCCCTGGTCAGCACCACGGCCTCAGGTCGCCGGGAGCCCGGCATTTGGTTGCAATAAAGTACCACACAGCACGCAAGCGGTCCCGGTCACCACCAGCCCACCGGACGTCGTCTGCTGCCAGCTACCCGGGCTCGTTCCGCAGCTGCATGAACATCGTCCTCCGCGCCGGTGTCATTCTCTCCTTTGGCATTTCGATCGCCGGCCAGTCACCAAGCGCTCGCCGGTCGCCCGGCAGTCCGTCGCTACTTGTAAAAAACCAACACGCCCGCAGGCAAATTGCATTGATCCAGGTCAATCGAGCGGTCGCGGTGACCCAGGCGGCACCCTCGGCGCCCGCGTCCATGCCTTGCCAAACCCAGCACCCGGCTTCGACGCGCCAGGATCGCGCGTCATTGCAAATGATCGGGGTCTCGCCCCACGCCCGGTCAGTCGAAGTCGCGCGCCAGCTCCGCCCGCACCTGCTCCGGCAACACCGCCATGTGGCCGTAGTTCGGGTGTTCCAGCCCCAGCACCACCTGCGCAGCGGGCGCGCGGAACGCCGCGATCTGCGCCTGGCTGAACGGAAAGTGCACGAACTGCACCGACGACGCCTTGCCCTCGGCGGTGGTGCGGTCCACGTCCGCCTCCGCCAGCGCGCGCACCGTCTCGTCGCCGATCCGGAAGAACGCCGTCTCCTCGACCCCGCCCAACCCGCCGAGCACGCGGCGCCGGCGCTCCGGATCGTCGATCTCGATCATGAAGGTGGCAACAAGCTCGTTGCCCTTCGGCACCAGCGGGTTATAGGCCTCCAGTTCGCCCGGCACCTGCGCCGCGCCGCCCTTCTCGATGAACACCATCTCGTGGATCTGCAGCCACATGGTCTCGTAGTTCTCGAAGTAGAACGTCACGTACGGGCCGACCTCGACGCGGCGGTTGCGCTTGATCGCGGCGATCTTGCGCCGCCACTCGGCCCGCGCGCGCGCATACTCGGCCGGCGGCAGGATGTCGGCTTCCAGGATCTCGTGCTTGTTCGTCATCGGAACGGTCCTTTCGTCGGCGCGCAAGCGCGCAAGGCAGCAACGGCACGGCGCGTGACCCACGCGGCCAGAAGTTAGCGCGACCGCGCGGCCAGGAATTAGCGCACGCCCGCGCGACCACAAATTAGCGCGCGACCGCGCGACCACAAGTTAGCGCGCGACCGCGCGACGCCACCGCGCGACACCCGCGCGCTCACTTGAGACGCCCCTGACAAAGCGCCCACCAGCAACCCGCCTATCGGCAAAATACCCACCAGCAAACCGCCTGCCACAAACCCTCAGCCGGTCAGCCCATAGGCACGCGCCAGAAGCTGCACCGGATGCCCGATCAGATGGGGTTTCCCCGCTTCCGTGCCAGGCTTTTCGCCGCCCGCTGTTTCCCCGCCCAGCTTCTCGATCCCCTGGGCGATGTGCACCCCGGCCAATGGGCACTCCGAGGTGACGAACGCCTTGCCGCCCTCCTTCGCCTGGCGCGCAACCGGACGCCCGACCTTCAGCGCGGTCTCGAAATGCTCCGCCTTGAACCCCCACGACCCGCCATGGCCGGAGCAACGCTCGATCACCTGCACATCCGCCTCGGGGATCAGGCGCAGCATCTCGGCGGCCTTCTGGCCCATGTTCTGCGCCCGCGCGTGGCAGGCCATGTGCACCGTCACGCCGCCCGGCACCGACTGCATCCCGGGCGCCATGCCCTCCTTGCGCGCAATATCGACGATGTATTCGCTGACATCGAAGGTGGCGGCGGACAGCGCCTTCACCAACGCGTCATCGGGCAGGATCAGCGGCCATTCGAATTTCAGCATCAGCGCGCAGGACGGCACCAGCGCGATGATGTCGTAGCCCTGGTCGATCCACGGCTGCAGCGCCGCGGCAACCACCTTGGCAGACTCGGCGACTTCGCCGATGCGGCCCTGCTCCAGCAGCGGCATGCCGCAGCAGTGCGGATGCACCACCTCGGTCGCCACGCCGTTCTTCGCCAGCACCGCGCGCGCCGCCAGCCCGACGCCGGGATCGTTGTAGTTCACGAAGCAGGTCGCGTACAGCACCGCCTTGCGCCCGAACGCCGGCGCCGCGGCGTTGACCTCCGGCGCCGCCTTCGCCTGTCCGACCAAGCTGTGCGCATGGAACTTCGGCAGCTCCGCGTCGTAATGCAGGCCGGCGTGCCGCTGCAGGATCGGCCGGGTCAGCGCATTGCCGCGCCGGCCGGCCCAATTCGCGATCGGCGCCAGCGTCCCGGCCAGCCTGCCGTTGCGATCCGTCGCCGCCAGCTGGCGATCGGCGAGCGGCAGCTTCCCCGCCTTCGCCTCCACCGCGCGGTAGCGCAGCATCAGATGCGGAAAGTCGAGGTCGAATTCATGCGGCGGCACGTATGGGCACTTCGTCATGAAGCACATGTCGCAGAGCGTGCAGGCGTCCACCACCGGCTTCAGATCGGCGCTGGCCACCGCATCCAGCTCGCCGGTCTTCGACTCGTCGATCAGGTCGAACAGGCGGGGAAACGAATCGCACAGGTTGAAGCAGCGCCGGCAGGTGTGACAGACGTCGAACACCCGGCGCAGTTCGGCGTCCAGCTTCGCCGCGTCGTAGAAATCCGGGTCCTGCCAGGCGATCGGATGGCGCGTCGGCGCCTCCAGGCTGCCTTCCCTCATCCGCCCGCAATCCTTGTCAGCAAATCGTCATATCGTCATCGAAACAGTAGCGCGCGCGTCCCACCCCTCCCGCACCGCGGGAGCGGCGGGACCTCACGCCGCGCGATCAGCCCAGCTCGTTGTAGGCCTTCTGGAACCGCCCGGCGTGCGAGCGCTCGGCCTTGGCCAGCGTCTCGAACCAGTCGGCGATCTCGTCGAAGCCTTCCTCGCGCGCGGTGCGGGCCATGCCCGGGTACATGTCGGTGTACTCGTGCGTCTCGCCGGCGACCGCGGCCTTCAGGTTGTCGCCGGTCTTGCCGATCGGCAGGCCGGTGGCCGGATCGCCCACCGCCTCAAGATATTCCAGATGGCCGTGCGCGTGCCCGGTCTCGCCCTCGGCGGTGGAGCGGAACACCGCGGCGACGTCGTTGTAGCCCTCCACGTCGGCCTTCTGGGCGAAATACAGATAGCGACGGTTGGCCTGCGACTCGCCGGAGAAGGCGGCCTTCAGATTGTCCTCGGTCTTGCTACCCTTGAGCGATGCCATGGCTTGCCCTTTCGGCTGGAATGAAACGCAAACGGCGGAGCGGTCGGACCCCTGCGCCCGCGCCCCGCTGCTACGGCAGGTAGGTTAGCCGATAATGGGAGTCAATTGAAGCTGCGGTGCACGAAACAAGAAAGCCGGGGCTCCGCCCCGGACCCCGCCAAGGGGCGCTGCCCCTTGGAACCCCGCCAAGGGCGAGCCCTTGGAACCCCCCACTGGGAGTGGGCGATGGGGAGGGGGCGTGTGGGCGAGGCGAAGGTGCCGTCCGGCGCGCCGGACGGCACCTTCGCCTCGCCCACACGCCCCCTCCCCATCGCCCACTCCCATGGATGGAGTCCAGAGGCTCCGCCTCTGGTGGGGGTCCAGGGGGCAAAGCCCCCTGGCGGGGTTCGGGGCGGAGCCCCGACCTTCCTTCAGGTGCCGGTGCGCAGCATGAAATCACGCCCGGCAAGGCGCATGCCGATGCCGACCAGCAC
Organism: uncultured Alphaproteobacteria bacterium; assembly: GCA_963847615.1. Taxonomy (GTDB): domain Bacteria; phylum Pseudomonadota; class Alphaproteobacteria; order Acetobacterales; family Acetobacteraceae; genus Palsa-883. The sequence continues at coordinate 220,155 of CAWKAN010000014.1, read as the reverse complement.
GAAGGTGATCACCAGCAGGATGCCGCCCAGCGCGGCCAGCACCTCGAAGTTGCCGGCCTCGCTCAGGTCGTACAGCAGCACCGCCATCGTCCGCGTGTTCGGCCCCACCAGGAAGATCGCCGCCGACAATTCCCGTGTCGCAACGATAAACACAATCAGCCAGCCGCCGAGCAGCGACCGCCCCAGCAGCGGCGCGGTGATGCGCCGGATCGTCGTCAGCCGCCCGCAGCCCAGGATGCGCGCGGCCTCCTCCATCTCCGGGTGCAACGATCCCATCGCCGCGTTGGCGCTGGTGTAGGCGATCGGCAGAAACCGCGCGGTGAAGGCCAGGATCAGGATCGTCGCCGTGCCGTACAGCGACAACGGCGGCGCGGCGAACACCGCGTAGAAGCCGATCGCCATGATGATGCCCGGGATGACGAACGGCGCCATCGCCAGGTAGCCCAGCGCGCCGGCGAACCCCACCAGGCGGCGATGCGCGCCATAGGCCACCAGCAGCGCGATCAGCACCGCGAGGCTCGCCGCGGCGGCCGAATACCACAGGGTGTGCCAGATCGAATTCATCGCGGATTCGTGCTGGAAGATCAGGAACACGTAGTTGGCGAGAGTGAAGTTGCCGAGGCTCAGGCCGTTGCCCCAGGCCTTGGCGAAGGACGCCTCCAGCAGCACCACCATCGGCATGGCCACCGCGATCACGCCGACCAGGGCGCAGTAGCCGAACAGCACCCACCGCCAGGCGCCGAGTTCGATCGGGCGCCGTGCGCCGCCCTTGCCGGTTTGCGAAACGTAGCCGCGGCGGCCCTGCATGCGCCGCTGCAAGGTGATCAGCGCCAGCGTGATCAGCAGCAGCGGCATGGAGAACGCCGCCGCCACCTCCACGCGCACCGGGAATTCAAAGAACTGCCAGAGCTGCGTCGCCGCGACATTGATGCGCGCGGGGATGCCGATGATCGCCGGCGGGCCGAACAGCGCCACCGCCTCCAGGAACACCAGGATCGCGCTGCCGACGATCGACGGCCAGGCCAGCGGCAGCGTCACCTTGCGCATCGCCGTCCAGGTGCCGGCCCCCAGGATGTTCGCCGCGTCCTCCATTTCGGAAGAAATCAGATCGAGCGCCGCCTTGACGAAGATGAACACCAACGGGAACGACTGCAACGCGATCACCAGCGCCAGGCCGTTGAAGGTGTAGACATTCACCAGCGGGCTGCGCAGCCCGGTCAGCCAGCGCCAGAGGACGTTGAGGAACCCGGCATTCGGTCCGGCCAGCAGGATCCAGCCGACCGCGGCAAGATACGGCGGCAGAATGAACGCGCCGAGCACGGTGAGCCAGACCAGCCACTTGCCCGGCATGTCGGTGCGCGACACCGCCCAGGCCAGCGGCAGGGCGAGCAGCAGCGAATAGCCCGCGACGGCGCCGGCCAGTTCCAGCGAGTTGGTCAGCGCCTCGACATAGCGCGCGCGGCCATAGGCGGCGAGGTAATTGGCCAGGGTGAAGCCGCCGCCGCCGCGGGCCTGGAAGCTGACCAGCAGCAGCTTCCCGATCGGCAACGCCACCAGCACCACCAGCACGCCGGCCAGCAGCAGCCAGACCAGCAGGGTCAGGTCGAACCGGCGGCGCATCTGTTCGCCGTGCCCGCCGGCTCAGACCCCAAACGTGTCGCGCCACAGCTCCTTCACCTCCGGCACGCCCTGCTCGATCTCCTGCGGCGTGGCGGTGAGCAGCTTCACCTTGTCCAGCGCCAGCGCGCCCGGCGGCGGCGGCACCTCCGGGCGCACCGGCATGATGAAGTATTTGCGCATCACCGCGGCGAACTCGGGGCCGGTGGCGAACTCCATGAACAGCTTGGCCGCGTTCGGGTGCGGCGCGTTCTTGATGATCGCGCTGGGCCCGGACACCGCGACGGTGCCCTCGGCCGGATAGACGATGGCGAGCGGATTGCCGCGGGAGATCGACAGCAGCGGCTGGCTGATCGACACGCCGATGCCGACATTGCGCTCCCCGGCGTTCATCAGCGTCACCGGGTCATCGGACGAGCGGCCGATCTGCGGCTTGTTCTTCTCCAGTGTCTTGAAGTAGTCCCAGCCGTACATACGGCGCATGATCAGGGCCATGATGCCGATCGCGCCGCTGTAGCCGGGGTGGCCGATGGCGAGCTGGTCTTTCCATTTCGGTTCCAGCACGTCCTGCCAGCTTTTCGGCGCGTCGGCGGCGGCGACCTTCCTGGTGTTGTAGGCCAGCAGGTACAGCCCGAGCGAGCAGATCTGCCAGCAATTGTCCTTGTCCTGGTCGCGCAGCGCCGGCAGCAGCCCATCGGCGTTGTTCGGGCGGAACGGCATCAGCTTGCCGGTCTGCTTCAGGTACAGGTAGTGGCCGTAATCGGTGGAGCTGAACACGTCGCACTGCGCCGCGCCGGCCTGCAGGTCCTGCGACAGCCGCTGGTAGGCCACCTGGGAGGTGGAGCGGACGACGTTGACCTTGATGCCCGGATAGCGCGCGGTGAAGGCGCGTCCCGCCGCCTCCCCGGGTTCGGCCTGGATCTGCGCCGAGTACCAGGTGACCTCGCCTTCGCGCTTGGCCGCGTCGTACAGCGCGCGTTCGTTCGGCGGCAACTCGTCCGCCGCCGCGCCTCGGGCGCCGAGCGCGACGGTGGAGGCAGCGATGAAATGGCGCCGGGTGATCCTGGACATGGCGGTGTTTCTCCCCTGGTGACGGCGAGCTTACCGCCGCATGACCAAACGGTCACCAGGGGCGCCGGTTCAACCGCCTGATTGTTTCGGTGCCAGCGTATTCCAGGTGGCAGCGGGCGGCGGCGGACCGGCGTCTGGATTCCAGTGGCCGGATTTCTTCAAGGCCTGCTCCACATCCTTCGGCATATAGGTCTCGTCGTGCTTGGCCAGCACCTCGGAGGCGCGGAACGTGCCGTCGGGCAGCAGCGCGCCGAACGCCACCACGCCCTGGCCCTCGCGGAACAGGTCGGGCAGGATGCCGACATAGGTCACCTTCACCGTGGCGCCGCCGTCGGTCACGGTGAACGCGGCGGCCGGATGCCCGTCCACCGTGGTCCGGTGCACGCTGCCCTGCTCGACCAGCCCGCCCAGGCGGAAGTCGCGGCCGGGCGGCGGCGGGTCCTTCGCCAGCTGCGCCGGCGACAGGAAGAACACCAGGTTGTCGCGGAACGCGCTCAGCACCAGCGTGGTGGCGGTGCCCAGGCCGATGCCGCAGGCCAGCAGCACGATCAGGCGGCGGCGCTTGCGGGTCACGCGGCGCCTCCGCGGGCGCCGCCGGCACGGCGCGGGCCCGCCCCCGGGCGATTGACCCGGGGGCCTGCGCCACCAGAGCCTGCCACCGGGCTTGACCCGGTGGGGCGGTTGACCCGCGGGCCTGCCCCCGGGCGGTTGACCCGGGGGTCGATCGCGGCCAGCCGGCGGCGCGCGCTGCCCATCCGGCTGAACGCGGCCAGGCCGAACACCAGCGGCACCAGCACCCCCATCAGGTAGGACGCGGCGATGAACGGCCAATGGGTCATCGGGAAATGCGCCAGGACCAGGTGCGTCATGGCAGCGCCTCCCGGCTGGCCTGCGCCATCAGCAGGCCGCGGATGCGCCGCTCCATCACCGCCGCGCGGGTGCGCGCCAGCACGATCACCGCGAACAGCAGCGTGTAGCCCAGCGCGCAGACGAACAGCGGCCACAGCATGCCCAGATACATGGTCGGCGCGCCGGTCAGCGTGATGCTGTCCGGCTGGTGCAGCGTGTTCCACCACTGCACGCTGAACTTGATGATCGGCAGGTTGACCGCGCCGACCAGCGCCAGGATCGCGCCGGCGCGGTAGCCGCGCTCCGGATCGTCGAACGCGCGCACCAGGGCGATGTGGCCAAGATAGAGGAAGAACAGCACCAGCACCGAGGTCAGCCGCGCGTCCCACACCCACCAGGCGCCCCACATCGGCTTGCCCCACAGGCTGCCGGTGGCCAGGCACAGTGCGGTGAAGCCGGCGCCGACCGGCCCGATCTCCACCGCCGCCAGGTCGGCCAGCGGATGGCGCCAGACCAGCGACAGCACCGAGCAGGTGGCCAGCCCGACATAGCCGGCGGAGGCCAGCCATGCGGCAGGCACATGGATGTACATGATCCGCACCGCGTCGCCCTGTTGCCAGTCGGCCGGGGCGAACAACAGGCCCCAGACCAGGCCGATGACGGTCAGCAGCAGGCCGGGCACCGCCAGCCACGGCAGCAGCGTTCCCGACAGGCGCAGGAAGCGCCCGGGGTTGGCGAAGCGGTGCAGCGAGCGGCCGGGTTTCGGCGCGCTCCGCGGCGGGGCGGCGGCGGAAGAGGCGTCCACAAAATTCATTCTATCCCACCCGAACCCCGATTTGAAGGCGACCGATATTGCGCAGCGGGTTGTGCCCGCGCCGCATGACGGGACGCATTGCGCCAGGTCAATCGGCCAGGCAAGCGGCAACCGGGCGCCGCGCCGGCACGCGCGGCCCGGGGCCGCCGCCGGGCGCGCGCCGAACCCGGCGTGGCTCGCCGGTCAGTTCCGCCAGCCGGGCGATGTCACCACAGCCGGATCGGGCTAACCCGCATGTCTCACACTGTCGCGGGCGCTGGCTTGGTCCTTGCCGCGCCCCAAGGGACCATGGGGGTTTTCGCGCCTTGCGAAGACACCCGGTCTTGGCGGCGGCGCGAAACCCTCCGTTGGTCCCTTGGGGCAAGACAATGACCATCGCCATCGTCCCGCAACAGTGTGAGACATGCGGGCTAGCGCAGCAGGTGCGGCCACAGCCCGAGCACGCCGATGATGATGAGATAGGCCGCGACGATGTAATGCAGCAGCCGCGGCCGCAGCAGGATCGCCACCCCCGCGACCAAGGGGAGCAAGGGTTGCAGCATGACCAGGCGGATATGGATGTCCATGCGATCGACTTGCTGTTCGGTGGTGGCAAGGCCCGCACTATGCCACCAAACCCGCCGCGGTCGCGACGCGGGGTCCGACCGATCGCCGGGCCGCCACCCTCTGCCGCCCGTCGCGGCGCCACGCCGTTACAGCCTACAACCCATCACAGCATCCGCTGCAGGATGATCTTCTGCACGTCCGAGGTGCCCTCGTAGATCTGGCACACCCGCACATCGCGATAGATCCGCTCCACCGGGTAGTCCGCCAGATAGCCATACCCGCCAAGCGTCTGGATCGCCGCGCTGCAAATCACCTCCGCCGCCTCGGAGGCGAACAGCTTCGCCATGCAGGCCGCCTCCAGCGCCGGTTGTCCCGCCGCCTTCAGCGTCGCCGCATGCACCACAAGCTGGCGCGCCGCCGTCAGCCGCGTCTTCGCCTCCACCAGGCGGAAGCCGACCGCCTGGTGGTCGATGATGCGCGCGCCGAACGCATGGCGATCGCGCGCATAGGCGATCGCGTAGTCCAGCGCCGCGCGCGCCATGCCGACGCTCTGCGCGGCGATGCCGATGCGCCCCGATTCCAGCGTGGCGAGGGCGATGCGATAGCCCTCGCCCTCGGCGCCGATGCGCTGGTCCTCGGCAACCTCCATGTCCTCGAACGCCAGCGCGCAGGTCTCCGACGCCTTCTGCCCGAGTTTTTCCTCCTTGCGCGCGACCCGGTAGCCCGGCGCGGCTTTGTCCACCACGAAGCACGACAGCCCGCGCTTGCCGGCGGCCGGATCGGTCACCGCGAACAGCACGGTGCTGCCGGGGATGCTCGCCGACGAAATGAACTGCTTGGACCCGTTGATGACGTAACGATCGCCCCGCTTCACCGCCCGGGTGCGCAGGTTCGACGCATCCGACCCGGCCTGCGGCTCGGTCAGCGCGAACGACCCGACATGCTCGCCGCGCGCCAGCGGCCGCAGCCAGCGCGCCCGCTGCGCGTCGCTGCCAAAGGCTTCCAGCACGATGCAGGTCGGCGAGTTATGCACCGAAACCAGCGTGGAGACCGAGCCGTCGCCGGCGGCGATCTCCTCCAGCGCCAGGGCGTAGGTGACGGGATCCAGCTCGGACCCGTCCCAGGCGGCCGAGGTGGTGGCCCCCAGGAAGCCAAGCTCACCCAGTTCGGCGATGATGTCGGGCTCGATGGCACCGGCCTTCTCCCGCGCCGCGGCGCCGGGGGCCAGGCGCTCCTGGGCGAACCGGTGCGCCATTTCGAGGACGAGAGGATCAGCTGCGGACATGTTAAGAATTCACCACGGAGACACAGAGACACAGAGAAAGCCGGTCAACCTATAGCATGAGCCGGCGTAGTCCGTCCTTGAGCAGGATGGCATGAAAGTTCATCAGAAGGCCGACCCGATGTCCACTGAGACGAAGATACGTCAAGAGTTGCGCGTCATGAATGGGATTGAGGCGCTCGATCGCCTTCACCTCGATCACCAGGCATCGGTTGATCACAAGGTCCATCCGATATCCGCAATCCAGCGCGATCGTCTTGTAGACGATCGGCAATGCCACCTGCCGGTCGAATTCGATATCGTGGGTCGCGAGCTCATAGCACAGACATTCCTCATACGCTGACTCAAGGAGACCCGGCCCAAGATGTCGATGGACTTCGATCGCCAATCCAATGACACGCTCGGTCAGCACGTACTGATCCGGGGATCGCACCGATTCTTCTCCGTGTCTCTGTGCCTCTGTGGTGAATCATCTTCACCGTCGTCACCACACAGAAAACGCCGGATGGGTTAAAGGGACATTACTCCGCCGCCACCGCCACCGGCGCGCCCGACCGAGCCCCCTGCAACCGTCCCAGCAACTCCGCCCGCAGCACCGCCGCCTTCGCTCGGTTCGCATCCTTCACCGGCCCGAAGCCGCGGATCTGGTCGGGCAGTTCCGCCAGCGCCACCGCCGCCTCCAGCGTGTCCGCCCGCAGCGCCGCCATCGCCGCCGCCAGGTCGGCCTGGTACTGCGCGATCAGCGCCCGTTCCCACACCCGCTCCGCCTGGCGCCCGAACGGGTCCAGCGCGGTGCCGCGCAGCAGCTTGCCATGCCGCAGCACGCGGAACAGCGGCAAGGCCAGCCAGCCGGGGATCGCCAGCTTGCGCCGTCGTCCCGTGGCCGGATCGATCCCCCTGGTCAACGGCGGCGACAGGTGGAACACCGGCTGCGCGCCGTAGGTCGCCGCCGCGTGCAGCCGCGCCACCTCGTACTCGTCCTTGTAGGCCATCACCCGATACAGCCCCTCGGCCGCGGCGCGCGACAGCCGGCCGGGCTGGCCGAGCACCGCCGCCTCGCGCGCCATCACCTGCGCGACCAGCTGGCGATAGCGCGCGGCGTAGCGGCGCGATTGATACGCCGCCAGCGCCGCCATGCGGGACTCGATCAGCGCCTCCAGCGTCGCTGGCGGCGGCGCGATCGTGTCGGTCAGGATCTGCCCGATCAGCTCCGGCTGCGCCGCCAGGATGCGGCCCCACAAAAACGCCCGCAGGTTGGTCTGCACCGCCGCCCCGTTCAGTTCGATCGCGCGCCGGATCGCCGCCTCGCCCACCGGGATCAGCCCGCGCTGCCAGGCCAGGCCCAGCAGCAGCGTGTTCATCGCCTGCGCGTTGCCGAACAACCGCTCGGCCAGCCGCACCCCGTGCAGATAGACCGAGGCGCGCGGATCGGTCGTCCGTTCGATCACGCGTCGATGCAGTGCCGCATCGATCGGCAGCGCCGCGTTGCGCTTGAACTCGGCGGTGGCGGCCAGGTCGAGGTTGCCGATCACCGCGGCCCCCGGCGCGTTGCGCTCCAGCACGCCGGGCGCGGCGGCCACCGCGAGGTCGGCGGCCAGCATCAGGTCCGCGCTGCCGAGCGGGATGCGCACCACGTCCAGCTCCGCCGCGCCATCGACCGGCCCGCCGATCTGCACGTGCGCCACGACCGCGCCGTTCTTCTGCGCCAACCCGGTGAAATCCAGCGTGCTGACCTGGCGGCCTTCCAGATGCGCCGCCATCGCCAGGACCGCGCCCGAGGTCACGATGCCGCCGCCGCCGATGCCGGCGAACAGCGCGCGCCACGGCGTGGCCGCCGGCAGCACCGGCGGCGCCAGGCCGGCGGCCAGCGCAGCCTCCTGCGCTTGCCACTGCGGATCGGCATCCGGCGCGTGCGGGGCGCCGGCAACGGTCACGAAACTGGGGCAAAACCCCTTCAGGCAGGACAGATCGACATTGCACGCGGTCGGATTGATCCGCCGCTTGCGCCCCAGCGCGGTCTCGACCGGTTCGATCGCGATACAGCCGGATTGCGTGGAGCAGTCGCCGCAATTCTCGCAGACCTGCTCGTTGATCACCACGCTGCGCGCCGGCTGCGCCAGCTTCCCCCGCCTGCGCCGGCGCCGCTTCTCGGTGGCGCAGACCTGGTCGTAGATCAGCACCGAGACCCCCGGATGCGCGCGCAGCTCGCGCTGCACCGCATCGAGCTCGCCGCGCGTGTGCAACGTGGTGCCCTTCGGCAGCACCGACGGCAGCGGCAGCCGATCGGCTGCGTCGGCGACCATGCGATGCGCGTCACCCCCTCGGCGGCGACCTGCTGGGCGTATTGCGGCACCGTGTAGCCGCCCTCGGCGGGCTGCCCGCCGGTCATTGCGACAGCGTCATTGACCAGCAGCTTGTAGGTGATCGACGTGCCCGCGGCGACCGCCTGGCGCAGCGCCAGCAGGCCGGAATGGGTGTAGGTGCCATCACCGATATTGGCGAACAGATGCGGCGTGTCGGTGAACGGCGCGAGGCCCGCCCAGGTCGCGCCTTCGCCGCCCATCTGGGTGAAGGTGCGCGTCGCGTCGCTGTCGTCCATCGCCATGAAATGGCAGCCGATGCCGGCGCTGGCGAAACTGCCCTCCGGCAGCTTGGTGGAGGTGGCGTGCGGGCAGCCGGCGCAGAACGCCGGGATGCGGCGCAGCAGGCCCGCCGGGCGGTCGATCATCGGCGTCGCCGGCGTGTCGGGCAGGTTCAGCCCGCGCGGGCGCAGGAACGCGCCCAGCGCCGCGCCGACCGATTCCGGCGACAGCTCCAGCAACGGCGACAGCAGCGCCGCGCCGCTCGGGCAGCGTCTTGCCGGCGACCTCGGGGCGCTGGTCGGACGGCAGGTGGTACAGCGCGTCGCGCAGCTGCGCCTCGACGAAGCTGCGCTTCTCCTCGATCACCAGCAGCGCGCGCTTGCCGCGGGCGAAGTCGCGCAGCCCCTCGGTCTCCAGCGGCCAGGTCATGCCGACCTTGTACAGCGCCAGCTGCGGATGGCCCTCCAGCCCCAGCGCGCGCAGCGCGTGCAGCGTGTCGGGATGCGCGCGCCCGACGGTGACCAGGCCGATCGGCGCATCGGCCGCGCCGAACACCAGCCGGTCCAGCCGGTTGGCCCGCGCCCAGGCGAGCGCCGCCGGCAGCCGCTCCATCACCACGCGGCGTTCCAGCTCGGCGCGGTCGGCCGGATAGCGCAGCGTGTGGTCGATGTTGAAGCCGTGCGGCGGCACCGGGTGGTCGGGCACGGCAAAGCCGCGCCGCGCCGGGATGACGATCGTCGCGGCCTGCTCGGCGGTCTCCGCGGTGGTCTTCAGCGCCACCCACAGCCCGCAATAGCGCGACAGCGCATAGCCGGCGAGGCCGAAATCGACGATGTCCTGCACCGAACCTGGGTTCAGCACCGGCATCATCACGCCCTCGAACACCTGCTCGGTCTGGTGCGGATAGGTCGAGGAATGCGCGCCGTGGTCGTCGCCCGCCGCCGCCAGCACGCCGCCCAGCCGGTCGGTGCCCAGCATGTTGGCGCAGCGGAACGCATCGCCGCTGCGATCGACGCCGGGACCCTTGCCGTACCAAAGCCCGAACACGCCGTCGAATTTCGGCCCCGGGAAGGCGTGCAGCTGCTGCGTGCCGAACAGCATCGTGGCGGCGAGGTCCTCGTTCAGCCCGGGCTGGAAGCGGATGTCGTGCGCCTCCAGCAGCGCCTGCTTGCGCCACAGCTCGCGGTCCAGCCCGCCGAGCGGCGAACCGCGATAGCCCGACACCAGGGCGGCGCTGCGCTGCCCCGCGGCACGATCGAGCCGGGCCTGCTCCAGCAGCACGCGGACCAGCGCCTGGATGCCGCTGAGCAGGATCGGCCGGTCAAGATCGAGGAAGCGGCTCTCGAGCGTGGTGTCGGGATGGGCGAGTTCGATATCCATATGGATCGTGCCTTCCGGATCATGTCGTCTTGGGCGCGGGTTGCGCCTGTCGTGGTGTCCCTGGGTCGGATTATGCGAAGGCTTCGGCATTGTTGCCAGTTTGCCGGGGCTACCGGGCGGCAGAAAGACCGGATGTGACGGTGTGCGGGCCGTGGCGGGCAGCACTATGCCACCATGCGCGCGTTCGGCGCCACGCGGGCGATCCATGGCCCCAGGGCAATCGGGCGAAGCGAAGCAAGGCTGGGGCTTCGCCCCAGACCCCACCAAGGGGCGCTGCCCCTTGGAACCCCGCCAAGGGCGGAGCCCTTGGAACCCCGGACTGGGAGTGTGGGGAGCGGGAGGGGGCGTGGGGGTATGGCGCCAGGGTCGCCCGCCGCGACGGGCGACCCTGGCGCCATACCCCCACGCCCCCTCCCGCTCCCCACACTCCCAGTCATGGAGTCCAGAGGCCGCTGCCGGCGCCTGCCCCCGGGCACTTGTCCCGGGGGGTGGGGGGTCCAGGGGGGCAACGCCCCCCTGGCGGGGTTCGGGGCGGAGCCCCGACCTTGCTTTCGTTCACCCGATTGCCCTGGGGCACGCCCCTTGGGAGCGGCGGCGGCGCGGCACGGATCGCGCGGCGGGTGGCGCCGGCGCGCGATCCGCGCGCCAGCGCAACCGCAACGATCGCCGCCGGCCTGGTGGCGGCCGCGGCAATCGCCACCTCGATCCGGATTGCCGAGTTGTGGACGGCTACTGCGCCGGCAGCGCCTTCAGCCACTCCAGCACCGCGGCGGCAGCGGCATCCGGCGTTTCAAGGTGGGTGGCGCTGACGACGACGTATCGATTGAGCGGATTGGCCGGGGCCTTGTCGAAGGCATAAGCGCGCCCGGCGGTCTGGGTCGGGTCGTTGCCGCCCGCCACCCAGAGCAGCGGCATGGTCAGTTTGGCGACCTCGGCCGGGAGGTTTGCCAATCCGTCCGGCGCGGCGAAACTCAGGAAGATGCGCGGCGTCGTGGTGACCGCCATGCCGTAGGACCCCTGCGGGCCGGTGTTGAGGTCGGCGAAGCTGGTCTTTTCGTCGGGCTTGCCTTGCGCCACCAGCGCACGCGCCTGGACGATGCTTTGGGCGAACGCCGGGCTGTTCCGCGCCTTGAGCGGCGCGTCGTCGGCCGGCGCCAGACCGATGACACCCAGCAGGCCCGGATGCGTTGCGCCGTACGCGATGGCGGCGTTGCCGCCCAGGCTCAGCCCGCCCACCACGATCGCCGTGGCACCATGCGCTTTGAGATCGGCGACGGCTGCGTCGATGTCGCGGAGGCAATCGACATAGGGGCGGTCGAAGCCACGGTTCCGCGACCAGCACATCTCAGGCGTGGCCACCAGATAACCCGCGCTGCGCAGCCGGGCGATGAGCCGCGCGCCAATCGCCGGCGCGCGGCCAAACGAAGTCCCCATCGGCGGGCCGAGTTTGCCGTGCAACAGCACGACGCCGATCGCGGACCCGCCATGGGCCGCGGTCAGCGGTACGACAAGGAGGGGCGGCACGACAAGGAGCGGCGGCACGACCAGCAGCGATAGCCAGGCGAAGCCGGCGGCAAGGCGTCGTGTCCAGCCCGACATGGCCTGCTGTTCCTGGTTGGCGATGGCGGTGGTCATGACGCGAGTACCGAACGCCATCCTCGGCGGTATACGACGCTGGCGGCCGCGGAACAATCGCCGCGACCGGGTGATCGAGGCGATCGGCCCCGGGGTATCGCGCGCCGGCGTCGCGCGGCGATCGGACGGCGGCGGCGCGGCAGGCAAGACCTATGCCGTCTGTCCGTTCCGTAACGGTCGGCAGGTGATGGTTGCCGATTGTCCGGATGCCGGCAGGTCGGCGGCTGATCCGAGCTTCCTTCTTCTCACTGCTATCAAGCCGTCAGGGCAATCGGGTGAACCGACAGCAAGCCGGGGCTACGGGGCGGAGCGCCGCTCGACGGTCCCTCCCGAAGGGCGGGAGGAGAAGCCCACGCTCAGACGTGGGAAGCCCGTCGCGAGCTGCTCTTCTTGGCCATAACCGAACGAAACCTGGCATAATACCAGCCGACGGAAAGTTTGACCTATTGGCGCCGCACCCCTCGTTTGCCGGGCGCTGACCCAGGACCCACGATTTTGCTTGCTGCACGCGGGCAAGAACTCGTGGATGCTGGCCGGAGCCTGTCCTCGGGCCGGCCTGCGGCCGGACCCGGGGGCCGGCACGACAAGGGTGCGCCGCCCAAGAGTCGATCATTCGGACGCCTGGTATAAGCTTGAAGATTGTCAGATGGCGCGTGGCCTGCAGGTGGCTCGGCAGCCAGGTCAGGAACAAATTCGGCTGCGCACGTCCGCGTAGAAGGCGAGGAGCCTCGTCGCGCCAACGAGTCATGTGCCAGGTTCAGTGGTCGAAATACCGCCGCAGCACCGCCTGACCATTGCGGGTGGATGCCCTGACTCGGTCGGCATGGCTCCTGATCAGGAACCCGGCCAGCTTGTCGAAGGCGTCCTCACTTTCCGAGAAGCCTTCGACATCCGGCCTCTCGCTTGGAAAATCCAGCGGGATGCCATCATACGTCACGGAGACGCCGATCACGAACTCGTCGTAGTTTATCTCGATACCAATCGGACCGTTGACGCCGATGAATGCATCAGCGCCTCGATGGTCTGCTGTAAGGCGAATTCCACCCGTTTGATGCCGTCCCGCCGTGCGCCCCACGCGCCGGCGACCTGCTCGATGAAATCTGCCACCATCCCGCTATCGAAGCCGGAAGCTACGATCGTCGTCGTGACGATCCTGCGGATTCCAAGACGGAACACGAGATTGAGCGAGAGCGCCACCAGTGCCGCGCAGACGAGCGGCGACGTCACCAACGGCTGTGCCCACTCCGGCACGTTGCTGAAGGCAGACGGAAAAGTTGACACCCCGAAGAAGGCCAGTAGCCCCATGCCGATCACCAATGTTCGCCGACCGTCCAGGACGCGGGAGGAGATGATCTGGATGCCGCTGATTCGGCATCTTCTCGAAAACTGTGACCGGAAAGACCTGCAGCAATGTGTAGAGCGAGACCTCCAGCCGGAGTCGCTTCCTGATGACGGCGATCAGCACGTAGACTGACACCGCGATCCAGATCTGAGTCTTCACCGCGTTCTCCGAAATGCCGTAGAATTGCTTGATGCGCAGATGCTGCTTGATCCACTTGAAGAACGGCTCCACCTGCCAGCGGCTCTTGTAGAGGGCACAGATTGTCAAAGCCGGCAGCGTCGTTTGATTCGTGAGGAAGACTGGCGTTTTGCCGGTCTCAGGGTCCTTGAAGCGAATGCGCCTCAGGTGTGTGGGATAATTCCGCTGTGTGAGGTAGCCGTCCCTCGCGATGGTCTGATCGCAGATCACGCCTGCGCTTCGGTCTGCCGGTGCGGAATAAACCCGGTGGGAATCAAGGTTCGATTTTGCCCGGGTCACGAAGAAGGCGCCGGCCTGATGCAGCACATGCAGGCGGGCGAAATCCACGTAGCCCCGATCCATGACGTAGATGGCACCAGGTTCGGGAAGCAGCATATCGAGCGCATGGACATCGTGCAGTTTGCCGTCGGATATATGGATGAAGCTTGGAATGTTGCCGCGCAGGCTCTCCCGATAGGCGATCTGGGCAAATGCCACCACCTGATACTGTGTGGCGCAGGGCAGCGTCCGCACGGCGCGGTTGCCATTATAGCGCGCAACAATCCGGTCGAATGTGCTCCACGGCAGAAAATCCACCAGCTGCGCGAATAACGTCTTGCCGGTGTTCATGGCCTGGCCCCCCGCCATATTATCGGGGAGAGCAATTAGCGGATCAAATCCACCCCAGCAACGAACTGTCAGAATCCATTATGTGGCCGCGATGTTTGGAAAACATCGGCTCAGCGAACCGGACAGCGTAATTGCTCACCCCCAATAAATTCCGCTTGACACGGTCACGGCCGGGTCGGCTCACGGAGAGGCGTGAACCACGCAGGCCTCCTCGCCCTCTCCCGTGATGAGCTGATCGCCCCGATCCTGGCGCAGCATGCGCAGATCGAGGCGCAGGCGCAGCAAATCAGCGTCCTGACCGCGCGCATCGCCGAACTGGAAGCCAAGCTCGCGACCCCGCCGAAGACGCCGGACAACTCGAGCCTGCCGCCGTCGAAGGGCCAGAAGGCGAACCTGCCTGATCCCGCCGAGAAGCCGCCCCGCCCCAGCCGCCCAACACCGGTGGCGCGTCGCCGGACTGGCGACACGCACACTATCCGGCGGCGATTGCCGGGCCTTCGGCAGCCGCCACGTCGCTCAGGCGCGCGGCCGATAGCAGCCAGCCATCAATCTCCGCCGGCTCAAGCACGGGAGAAGCTGCCGGAACGGCCTCCCGCCCGGCGCCATCGGCGAGCATCGTCAACACCATCGCGGCCGTCATGCGCCGCCCCCCGATCACGGGCTTACCCCCCATTGTCCCCGGTCCGGGCGCGATGCGTGCGAGAAGCCCAGGCGTGGTCAACTCGCCAAGCACGGCGCGTTCGCTCCCTCGCGCGAAGCCTGCACTGGCAGGTCGCTTGACCCTCGGTGGGACGCAGAGTGCTCATCTTCATCCAACCTGCCCCGGCGATGACCATGCAACGCGCACAGGCCGCGCGGACCGGCCAACCCAACCCCCGCCAGCGCCAAATCGCGTGATGGATGCGCCCCACTTTGGATGCTAGATTGCGGTCATGACCCTGCCCTTCGCGTTGCCCGACTGGCTCCCCTGGTGGGTGCCGCTGCTGCTGCTGGTCCCCGCGCTGCTCTATGCGCTGGCCTTTCTGTTCATGCCGTTCAGCGTGATCGGCGTGAAAGGCCGGCTGGACGTGGTCGAGGCGCGGCTGGACGAGATCCAGGGCGAGATCCGCAGCCTGGCGCTGCGGCTGCGCGAGCCAGGCGCGGCGGACTACCGCGCCGATTTCGAGGAGGTCTACGCCCCGCGGCAGGACGACGCGGCGCGCCGCGGAGCCCCGCTCATGACCCGCCCACCGATCCCGCCGGCCGCGCACGAGCTGGAGGAGCAGGCGCCGCGCGCACCCTCGCCCGGCTGGACCGGGCGCGGCCCGCGGCGGGACGCGGCGCGGCCGGCCGCGGCGGGAAGATCGGAGGGCACGGGCCGGTCAGAGCCGCGGCTGGACTGGCCGCGGTAGGCAGCGCCGGTCCATCATTTCGCCGCCTCGTATCAGTCCAGCCCCCCGCCATGCCGCGTTCCATGTCGGCGAGCGCCACCGTCTCGCAGTAGCTGATCCGCGGTTCGCAGCCGTAGCGCGCCCGGATGCCCGCACCCCACGGCCCCGCGTAGAACGCCTCGGCCGCCGCCTGGCTCTCCCACAGATACGCCCCGCCCGCTTCCTTGCCGTCGCGCCGGCAGATGAACTGCTTGCGCACGAACCCCGGCACCCCGAGGAACTCCGGCGCGATCCGGGCGAAATGCGCGCGGCATTCCGCCAGCCCGATCGTCTCCGGCAGGTCGTACAGCACGATGGCGGTGATCATGGCGATGCCCCCTCAACCAGGATGCGGCAACCCTACGCCGCCGCGCGCGGACCGTCGCCGCGCGCCTCACCCCCGCGGCAGGAACCGCAGCTCCTCCACCACATCCAGCACGCGGTACCGCCGCGCCAAGGCCCCGACCAGGAACGGCGCCGCGCGGTGCCACGGCAACGGCCGCACCGGGACCAGCGGGAACACCAGCGCCGCGTCGCCCTGCCCGCGCGCCCGCCCCGCCAGCTCGCGCCCCATCAGCGTCGCCGCGGCAATCCCCCGCCCATTGTAGCCCAGCCCGGCGAACAGCCCCGGCGCCAGCTCGTGCACCCGCGGCACATGGTCGGTGGTCATCGCCACCCACCCGCTCCACGCCGCGTCCCACCGCACCGCGCCCAGTTGCGGATACAACCGCCTGATCCGCCCATCCACGCGGCGGAAATCCGCCGCCCGCTCCGCCCCGCCGATCGGCCCATAGGCGCTGGCATGCAGCCGCCCGTCCGGCAGCCTGCGCACCCCGGAGAACAGCCGCCGCGTGTCGGTCAGCGATTGCCGCCCGGGTAGGATCGAGCCTGCCACGTTGTCCGACAGCGGCGCCGAGACGAAGCCATGCCCGCGCAGCGCAATGATGCTCTCGCGCAGCCCCGGCCACAGCGCGCCGGTATAGGCGTTGGTCGCCAGCAGCACGACATCCGCGGTCAGCCCCGCCGCCCCGGCGTCCACCGCCCAGCGCCCGCCCTGCCGCGCGATGCCGCGCACCGGCGTCCATGGGTGGATCGCCGCCCCGGCCGCCACCGCCGCGCCCGCCAGCCCGCGCGCGTAGGCCAAGGGATTGATGTTGCCGCCCCGCCGATCCAGCGACGCCGCCTGGTACAGCGACGAGCCCACCGCGGCGGCGCATTCCGCCCCCTCCAGCATCTCGACCGGCGCGCCGCGGCCCTGCCAATAGGCGGTGCGCCGCTCCAGCTCGCGCCGCCCCGCCGGCGCGTGCGCGGCGAACAGCAGCCCGGTGCGCACCGCCCAGCAGTCGATCCCGAGCCGTGCGATCAGCTCGAACACCAGGTCGGGGCCGGCGGCGATGGCGTCGATCACGCGGGCCCCGCGCTCCGGCCCGTAGTGGCGCAGGATCTCGCCGTGGCCGATCTTGAGATAGGGCACCACCTGGCCGAACGCCCGGCCCGAGGCGCCCCAGCCGATCTCCTTCGCCTCCAGCACCGCGACATCGACCCCGGCCTCGGCCAAATGCAGCGCCGCCGACAGGCCGGTGAACCCGGCGCCGATCACCGCCACGCCGACATGCGGCCGGCCGGTCAGGGGAATGGTGGCAGGAGGCGGCGGCGCGGCCTGCGCGTAGACCGCGGGCGGCTCAGCCTGGTCCGCCAGCGGCACGCGCATCGACGTCAGCCGAGGTCCTGCGCCACCTTGGGCGAGTGCAACAGCCGGTCGATCTTGCTGGCGTAGTCCAGCGCGCGGTCCGGCTGGAAGGTCAGGTCGGGGGCGAACTTCAACTGCACCAAATGCGCCACCTGTGCGCGCAGGAACGGCGCGGCGCGTTTCAGCGCCGCCAGCAGCTCGTCGATATCCTCGCGCCCCAGCCGCGCCACGAAGGCGATCGCATGCTTCAGGTCGGGGCCGATCCGTACTTCGGTGACGGTGATATCCGCGCCCGCCAACTCGGGGTCGCGGACCTCGTGGCGCGCGAACACCCCGGCCAGCACGTGCCGGATCTCCTCGGCGATGCGCAGCTGGCGCTGCGTCGGCCCGGTAACCGGTTTGCGCCGGGAAGATCCACTGCGCGGTTCCTTCCGCGTCGCCCCGTCACGCGGCTTCTGCCGCTTTGCCCCGTCGCGCGGCGCTTGCCGTGACGGCCCGGAACCCGGCTTGCTCAAGCCGGAACCAGCTCCGTTTCGTAGCATTCGACCACATCGCCTTCCTGCAGGTCGTGGAAGTTGGCGAACGACAGCCCGCACTCGTAGCCGCGCGCAACCTCGCGCACGTCGTCCTTGAAGCGCTTCAGCTGCGACAGCTCGCCGGCGTGGATCACCACGTTCTCGCGCAGCACGCGCACCCCGGCGCCGCGCTTCACCAGCCCGTCGGTCACCATGCAGCCGGCGACCTTGCCGGTCTTGGTGATGTTGAACACTTTCCGAACCTCGGCGTAGCCGAGGAACCTCTCGCGCTCCTTCGGCGCGATCTTGCCCTTGACCAGCTTCTCGATGTCGTCGGAGACCTCGTAGATGATCGAGTAGTAGCGGATGTCCACGCCGTCCCGCTGCGCCAGCTCGCGCGCCTGCGAGGTGGCGCGCACGTTGAACGCGACGATCACCGCGCCCGAGGCCTTGGCGAGCTGGATGTCGCTTTCGGTGATCTGCCCGACGCCGGCCAGCAGCACGCGGACCTTCACCTCGTCCTGCGCCGTGCTTCAGCACCGTGGCCTGGATCGCCTCGGCGCTGCCCTGCACGTCGGCCTTGATCAGCACGCAGACTTCCTTCTGCACGCCGGCCTGGATGCGGGCCAGCATCTCGTCGAGCGTGCCGCGCGCCCCGGCGGTGACGCCGGCGGCCCGGTCGCGCAGCCGGCGGCCGCGGAATTCGGTGATCTCGCGGGCGCGGCCTTCGTCTGCCACCACCACCAGCGGCTCGCCGGCCGAGGGAATGCCGGCCAGGCCGAGAATCTCCACCGGCGTCGACGGCCCGGCTTCGCTCAGCGGGCGGCCCTTGTCGTCCAGCATGGCGCGCACCCGGCCCCATTCGGCGCCGGCGACGACGATCTCGCCCTGGTGCAGCGTGCCCTTCTGCACCAGCACGGTGGCGATCGGCCCGCGGCCGCGGTCGAGCCGGCTTTCGATCACCGTGCCCTCGGCGCTGCGGTTCGGGTTGGCCTTCAGGTCGAGCACTTCCGCCTGCAGCAGGATCGCCTCGGCCAGCTTGTCGAGCCCGGTCTTCTTCAGCGCCGAAACCTCGACGTCCTGGGTCTCGCCGCCCATGTCCTCGACCACGACCTCGTAGCTGAGCAGCTCCTGGCGCACCCGGGTCGGATTGGCGTCCGGCTTGTCCATCTTGTTGATGGCGACGATCAGCGGCGCGTGCGCCGCCTTGGCGTGGCGGATCGCCTCGATCGTCTGCGGCATCACGCCGTCATCGGCGGCCACCACCAGCACGACGATGTCGGTCACCGACGCGCCGCGCGCCCGCATCGCGGTGAACGCCTCGTGGCCCGGGGTGTCGATGAAGGTGATGTGCTCGCCGCTCGCCATCTGCACCTGGTAGGCGCCGATATGCTGGGTGATGCCGCCCGCCTCGCCGGCGGCGACGTCGGTCGCGCGCAGCGCGTCGAGCAATGAGGTCTTGCCGTGATCGACGTGGCCCATGATGGTGACCACGGGCGCGCGGGGCAGCAGTTCCTCGTCGGTGTCGACTTCGCCTTCCAGGCCGATCTCGACATCGGCTTCCGACACCCGGCGGGCGCGGTGGCCGAATTCCTGCACCACCAGCTCCGCGGTGTCGGCGTCCAGCGTCTGGGTGACGGTGGCCATCACGCCGAGCTTCATCAGCGCCTTGACCACGTCGCCGCGTGCGCGCGGCCATGCGGTTGGCCAGCTCCTGCACGGTAATCTGTTCGGGCAGAATGACGTCTCGCACAACTTTCACCTGATCGGAGCGCAACCGCTCCAGTTCTGCCTGGCGCCGTTCGCGCTCGCGCTGGCGGCGGACCGAGGCGAGCGAGCGGACGCGATCGTCCTCGCCCTCGATGGCGGCCTGCACGTCGATGCGCCCGGCGCGGCGACGATCGTCGACGCCCTTCTTGGGCGCGACCACGGCCGGCCGGCGCGGCGGAACCGCGGCGCCGGGACGGCGGATCGGGCGGGCTTCTTCGTCCTCCTCGGGTCCGCGCACGGTCGGGCGCAGCCGCAGGGTCTCGGTCGGCGTGCCCGGCGCGGCGGCCGGGGTGGCCGGGCGGCGGCGCTGCTCCTCCGCGGTGCGGGCGACGGGCGCGGCGGCGGGCGCGGCCGCCTCGGCGGCCTGGCGCGCCGCTTCGGCGGCAAGCCGGACCCGCTCCTCCGCCTCGCGCCTGGCGGCTTCCTCGGCGGCCTTGCGGGCCTCCTCCTCGCGTCGGCGCGCTTCCTCGGCGGCCGACAGGATGGAGATCTTCTCCTGCTCGCGCCGCTCCGCCTCGCCGCCTGGCGGCATCGCGCTGCTGGTCGGCCAGCGCGCGCTGGCGGGCGGCAAGCTCGGTCGCGGTCAGCGCGCGCGGCGCGGTCTGCGGCCGTCCCTGCTGGGCGGCGGCGCGCATCGCGGAGGCCGCGGGTGCCGCGCTGACGCCCGGACCACCGGTGGTGGCGCCGGGGCGGCGCCGCCGGCGTGCTGGCCGGGTTGCAGCGCGCGCTTCTTGCGCACCTCGACCTGCACCACCTTGGAACGGCCATGGCTGAAGCTCTGCCGCACCGAGCCCGCGTCAACCGTACGGCCACCCTCCGATCGCCCGACCGGGCGGAGGGAGAGGCGGCCCTTGTTCGTGTCCTGATCGTTGGTCTCGCTCATTCGTCCCGCACACCACGCTGGCGAAAATTCGCCGGGTCAACCTTGTCGTTCGCGGCCGGCTCGGGCGCAAGCCCGGCAAGCCGCGTGCATTCCAGACCGATACGGTCGGCCAATGTCCCGGGCAGCACCACGACATGCACGGCGCGATCCCGGCCGAACACGCCCCCCAGCGCCGCGGCCGGCAGCGGCGCGTGCACCGCCACGGTGCCGCGGGCACCGGAGAGAAACCGCACCCGCTCGTCGGCGCTGCCGTCCGCCGCCTGCACCACCAGCCCGGCGCGCCCGGCCCGCAGCCACTCACGCGCCTTCTCGAAGCCGGCCACCGCCTGCCCGGCCCGCCGCGCGAGGCCCAACAGCTCACTGATCCGCCGGACCAGCGCCGCCTGCAACATCTCGAGAAGGTCGGGGGGCACAGTGACCGGGCCGCGGGCCGCTTTGGCGAAAGCGCCCCGCAGGCGGGCAGCTTGTACCACATCCCTCGCCGCACTCAACCAGATTCCCCGTCCCGGCAGGCGTTCGGCGAGATCGGGCACCACGGCGCGGTCCGGACCGATGACGAAGCGGATCATCCGTTCCTTCGGCAGCCGGGCGCGCGTGACCACGCAGCGGCGCAGCGGACCGGTGTCCGGTGCGTCGTCCTCGGCATCGTCCTGCGGCGCGAGGGCGGCGTCAGTCGTGGCTCGCCTCCTGCACCTGGTCCGGTGCATTCGCGTCCGGTGCATCCGCGCTGCCCTCGCCAGGGACACCGGCCGCGGCGTCGCCAGGGACACCGGCAGCGGCGCCCGCTGGGGCGTCCGGCTGGGGCATCCCCTTCCGCGAACCAGTGGGCGCGCGCCGCCATGATCACGTCGTTGGCGACGGTCGGGTCCATCGCGTCGGTGCCGAGATCTCGATCAGCTCGTCCGAGGCCAGATCGGCCAGGTCATCGAGCGTCTTCACCCCCTTCTCGCCCAGCGCCACCAGCATCGCCGGGGTGAACGCCTCGATCGCCGCGATGTCGTCGCTGACGCCGAGCGTGATGCGCTGCGCGTTCAGCTCGTTGTCGCGGCGGGTGAGGAACGCCTCGGCGCGGCGGATCAGTTCGGCGCCGACCGAGTCATCGAAGCCCTCGATCTCCGCCAGTTCGTCCACCGGCGTGAAGGCGAGTTCCTCGACCGTGGTGAAACCCTCGGTGACCAGCAGGCCGGCGATCACGTCGTCGACATCCAGCGCCTCGACGAACAGGCCGGAGCGGCGGCGGAACTCTTCCTGCCGGCGCTCGCTCTCCTCCGCCTCGGTCAGGATGTCGATGTCCCAGCGGGTGAGCTGGCTGGCCAGCCGCACGTTCTGCCCGCGCCGGCCGATCGCCAGCGATAGCTGCTCGTCCGGCACCACCACCTCGACGCGGCCGGCCTCCTCGTCCAGCACCACCTTGGTGACCTCGGCGGGGGCCAGCGCGTTGACCACGAAGGTGGCCGCTGCGGCGACCAGGGAATGATGTCGATTTTTTCCCCCTGCAGCTCCTGCACCACCGCCTGCACGCGCGAGCCGCGCATGCCGACGCAGGCGCCGACCGGGTCGATCGAGCTGTCGCGGCTGATCACCGCCATCTTGGCGCGCGAGCCGGGATCGCGGGCCACCGCCTTGATCTCGATGATGCCGTCATAGATTTCCGGCACCTCCTGGGCGAACAGCTTGGCCAGGAACCCCGGATGCGTGCGGGAGAGAAAAATCTGCGGCCCGCGCGGTTCGTCGCGCACGTCGAAGATGTAGGCGCGCACCCGGTCGCCGTTGCGGAAGCTTTCGCGCGCGATCAGCTCGTCGCGGCGCAGCAGCGCCTCGGCGCGGCCGAGTTCCACCATCAGGTTGCCGTACTCGGTGCGCTTGACCACGCCGTTGATGATCTCGCCGACGCGGTCCTTGAACTCCTCGTATTGCCGCTTGCGCTCGTACTCGCGCACCCGCTGGACGATGACCTGCTTGGCGGTCTGCGCGGCGATGCGGCCGAAATCGATCGGCGGCAGCGGGTCGACCAGGTGCTCGCCGAGCTGGATCTCCGGCTTTTCCTTGCGCGCGACGTTGATCGGGATCTGGGTTTCCTCGTTCTCGATCACCTCGACGGCTTCGAGCCAGCGCGACAGCCGCACATCGCCGGTCTTGCGGTCGATGGTGGCGCGGATGTCCTTCTCGTGGCCGTATTTGGCGCGGCCGGCCTTCTGGATGGCCTGTTCCATCGCCTCCAGCACTTCCTCGCGGTCGATGTTCTTCTCCCGCGCGACGGCATCGGCGACCAGCAGCAGTTCCGGGCGAGCGACAGCGGTGTCCATGGGTGTTCTCTCAGTTGGTCCGCGTTGGGTGGTTTGAAGAGGGGGGTTGATCGGGGTTGGGGACGGCGGTGGCGGCGATCAGGGCGTCGGTGAGCGTCAGCTTGGCGCGGCGGATCTGGGCGAGCGGCAGGGCAACCTCGGTGCCGTCGTCCAGCCGCAGCCGCGCGGCGGTCTCGTCGGCGCCGAGCACGATGCCGGAGAACCGCTTGCGCCCGTCGATCGGCAGCTCGGTCTCGGCGCGGGCCAGGTGGCCGGCGAAGCGGTTCCAGTCCTTCACCCGGGTGAGCGGGCGGTCGATGCCGGCCGAGCTGACCTCCAGCGACCAGGCGCCCGGAATCGGGTCCTCGACGTCGATCACGGCGCTGATGGCGTGGCTGATCGCCGCGCAGTCCTCCACCGTGATCTGGGCGCCGTCGGCGCGGTCCGCCATGATCTGCACGGTCGGGTTGTCGCGGCCGATCAAGATGACGCGCACGAGTTCATACCCCATGCCCGCGAGCGTGGGCGCGACGATCGCGGCGAGGCGGGCTGGCAGACTGGGATGGCGCTGTTCCGTGGTGTCCAAAACAAAAAAGGCGGCCCGTGAAGGCCACCCCCCGTTAACGCAGCGGAGAATGATTGAGACCGCAGAGATAGCGCGGCGGGGGGGGCGATGCAAGGGCGGGCGACAGGACGGGGAAGATCGTGGCCCGCGTAGCATGCCCGCGTAGCACGGTTGAGCGCGCGTCCAGGTGGTCGGTGGCTTGGTTCAGCGGCCCATATCGCCGGAACCTCATCGCCGGAACCTCGTGCCGCTCAACCCACCGAACAATTCGCCGATCGTAGCCTCGGACGTCAGGGGAACGCGCCCTACGGGATTCACCCACCCCCTGCCCGCGATTGTTCACCGGCCGGCCGGCCGGCCCTGGGTGGGTTCGCAGCGTCCGCAGGCAAGCAAGTAAGCAAGAATTTTAACACGGAGGAAGCGCGGAGGACCACGAAGGCCACGGAGAAGCAGCGGTTCTCATTTTGGCAAGACGCGGGTTGAAGTGGGGGAACGAAGCAAACCGAACCGTCTGCTTCCCGGGTCAGGGCGGCCGCGGTGGCGGCCTGACGAACGCCAGGCCAGCCTCATTGATCGCCTCGCCGGTCATTGGGCCGTTCAGGAAAAGCGCCACCAGTTCCTTCGGGATCGAGGGCAGCTTGGCCACCTCCCGCGCTATTTTCTTCGCTCTGCTCGGCATAATACGCTCCTTTGCGTCGGTTATGCCCCGCACACAGAATTACCGACAGGCTCTCCTTGCCCTGCTGAGCGACGACATTTGCCAGGAAATCCTGGAATCTTCCCCCTCTGGACCAGGCTGACGACGCCGCTACACCGTCATTGTGGTCAATCCAGGCCGTCGTCATCGAGCTACTGCGCACCGCGCTGACGCCACGCACCTTTCGCTTGGCCGATCTGCTGCGCACGAGGCGAGACGTCTGCCGCCGCCTTGCCGAGGCCAGGCGCAAACGACGAAGACAAAGGATATTCTCCACCGAAATCTTATCCTAACGCCTATGGGGCGGAGCCCCGGCTTGCTTTTGTTTCACCCGAACGCCCCGTCGCAGCCGTGCCACCCGCCATCCGGCTTCGCTGGCCGGCTAACCCGCCTTCTGTGCCAGCGCCTTCACCTCGTCCATCGCCTCGGTGAAGCGCTGGTTGATCAGCGACAGCGCCTCGGCATTCGAGTGCTGGATCAGGTCGGAGAGTTCCTTCATGTTGGCCACCGCGTGCTCATAGGCCGTCTTCACGAGTTCGGCCTGCTTGGCCGCCTTGGCCTGCGGCGCTTCGATCGAGGCCAGCGCCTTCATCGCCTCGGTCACCTCCGCCATGCTTTGCTGCATGATCTCCATGTGGCGCCGCGCGACCGCCTGCGCGCCTTCCATGGCGACGCGATTTGCCGCCGACAGCATCTCCATGTTCTTGCGGTTGGCGGTGGCGAACGCGTCCATGTTCGACAGCCCCGGCAGCTTCATCTCGGCGAACATTTTGCTGAAGTCGAAGTCGGGCAGCCCGAAGCCGCTCGATTTGGATTGCGCGTTGCTGGCCATTGTCGCCTCCTGCGATCGTGTCGGATGGTGGGCACCTTACGCCGGAATTCGCCTCCGGGCAGGGGATTGCCCGATGACGGTTCCGCTTACGACCCTGGCTCGGACGCCGCCCCCGATGCCGCTTCGGATTGGGGCCCCGAGGGGGCGCCAGGTGGCGGTCCGGCGGGGGATTCGGGCGCGGATTCAGGCTGGCGTTCAGGCGAGGGCGCGCTGGCAGGGCGGCCTCGCAACCAGTCCACCGCCTGCTCGGCGCGGCCCAGCGCGGTGTCCAGCGCCGCCATGGTGGCGCTGAGATCGGCGCTCTCGTCGCGCTCCCACGCGCGCAGCGTCCACACCCAGACAGCGAGCAGGCCGCGCAGCTTCAACTCGCCGCGCAGACCGACCAGCACGACGCCGGCCGCCGGCGCCAGCCAGCGCAGGCTGCGCCTGGTCGCGCAGGCCAGCAGCATGGCGGTCGGCGGCTCGTACGGCAGCGCGTGCAGCAACGCCAGCACGCCGGCCCGGTGCGCCTGCAGCACGTCGATCCGGCGCATCAGCAGGTCGAACAGCCGGTCGCGAACCGAGCCTTCGCCCGACACTTCGGCCAATGCCGCCTGGTCGGCGATGCGGCCGAACCGCAGCAACAGCGCGGCCCGCCCGGGGAACCGTTCCCGGGCGCGGGCCAGCGGCAGGCCCGCGGCGCGGGCGGCGCCGGCGAGCGTCACATGGCGCCAGCCGGACTCCGCGGCCTGCGCGAAGGCGGCGGCGATCAATGCGCGGTCGAATGCCTCATCGTCCATTCCTAGAAACATGGGCGATCCGAGGCGGAATGTCAGCCCTTCGGCGCAATTACCGCGGCCAGACCGGCCCTGCGCCAGACCGGTTCGCCCGTGCAGCGGTTTCCCGCCGGCCGACGCGCCGGGCACCCGGCCTGCTTGTACGCCGGCTCGCCCGCCCGCCAGCTCAGCCGCGCACGGGCCTTGCCCTGGTGCGCGGGCTCAGCCGCGGGGTGGTGGCGGCAGCGACTCCTGTTGCACCGCGCCCGGTGGCGCCGCGGTGGCCGGCGGCAATGGCGGTGGCGACGCCTCGGTCTGGGCCGGCGGCAGGCTCGGCGCCGGCGCCACGCCGTAGCGGGTCAGGATATCGCGCAGCGGGTCGGCCCCGGGGTTCGACCCCTGCATGTTGATCACAATGTCGCGCGGGCCGTAATCGTGGCCATAATAGGCGCGATTCCACTCGGAACGCACGCCGATCAGGCTGCCCGCCAGGGAGATCCCGCCATACAATCCGCGGGTGGTCGAGAAGGCGACGATGTCGGCGCCCAGGCTGGCGGTCGTCGAGCCCTGCAGGCCGGCGCCCACCGTCGCGACCGCGATGGACACATCGGCACCCAGGGTGAACTGGCTGTTCAGCA
This sequence comes from uncultured Alphaproteobacteria bacterium, assembly GCA_963847615.1. Taxonomy (GTDB): domain Bacteria; phylum Pseudomonadota; class Alphaproteobacteria; order Acetobacterales; family Acetobacteraceae; genus Palsa-883. The sequence goes on along the minus strand of CAWKAN010000014.1, from coordinate 194,191 downwards.
CCGCGCGCAGCCCCCGCTCGGTCATGATCATCATGACGAACTGGGCGTCCTGAATGCCGATCTGCAGCCCGAAGCTGCCGCCGCCCATGCCGTAGAAGGCCGGGTAGGACCAGGTGTTCTCGGCGCCGCGGGCCACCAGGATGCAGGCGCCGCCCTCGCCGCCGATAAAGAACCCAGCTCGAAAGACGCGCGGACAGATCAACACCCCGCGCGCGCTGCGCAGGGTCCTGGCCGGGTCCGGCGAGGTGTTCTGCGTCACCATCTCCTGCAGCGCCAGAGTGGAGCGGTTGACCAGGGCCTGCTCCTCCGACTGCGCACGCGCGGCGGCGAGCGTCAGCAGGAGGAAGGCGACGGAAATCAGGATCCGTTTCATCGGCTTCTCCTTCGCCGTGGGGGCACCCGCGCCCCGATACGCGACGCACCCTAGCATCTCGGACGGATTCGCGGCGCGAATGTGGCGACGCCGGTCGGGGCATGCCGGGGGGACGAGACACCGCCCGGGGTTGGCCCGGGCCTGGCGCCCGTCCGCCCGATTGCCGGGCGGTCGGCGGCGCGGCGGGGTTGCGCTATATCCATATCCGGACTAAATAGCCGAATATGGATAGGAAGCCTTCGATGCCGCGCGAAATGCCGACCGCCGCGCCCGAGGCCGCGCCGCCGATGACCGGGCCACCCTTGCTGGATCGGACCAGGTTTGCCGCCGCCAATCGCCGCGCGCTCAGCGGCCCGGGGCTGCGCACGTTCGTCGCTATCGCCGATCGGTGGAGCCTGACCGAGGCGGATCGTATCCTGGTGCTGGGCCTGCCCTCGCGCTCCACCTATTACGGCTGGGTCAAGGCGGCGCGCCAGCACCAGGACATCACGCTGCCGGTCAACACGCTGCTGCGGATCTCCGCCGTGCTGGGCATCCACAAGGCGCTGCTGATCCTGTTTCAGACCGAGCGGGAGGGGGTGGACTGGCTGCGCGGTCCGCATGCCGCCCTGGTGTTCGGCGGCAGGCCGCCGCTCGACCTGGTGACCAGCGGCACGCAGGACGGGCTGCTGACGGTCCGGCGCTTCCTGGATGCGGCGCGCGGCGGCCTCTACATGGCGCCGAACGCGGCTGACCTCGATGTCCGGCCGTTGACCGACGCCGAGATCGTCTTCGTGTGAGGCTGGCCGCGGGACGCCGGCCGAGCGGTCCGGGCGCCGGCGAGGCTGGCATGACCGAGCGGTTCGCAGCGGCGCCGCGTCCCACGCACCGGCTGATCCCCTCGCGGTTTCCGCCGATCGATGCGTTCGACACGGTGACCGATGCGGCCGACGCCGCCGCGGTGATGGCGCTGGAGGGCTGGACCAACGATCGCCTGGTGGCCGAGCGCCTGGGCCGCCTGGCGGAACGCGACTGGGTGTTCGGCCGCGCCAATGCGAGCGTGGTGATGGCGGCCTTCCTGCACACCGCGCCGGGCGGGCTGCGGTTCAGCGCCGAGGCGCTGGGCGCCTGGTACGCCGCCACCTCGCTGGTCACCGCCGCGGCCGAGGTCGCGCATCATCTGAAGCGCGAGGCGGTGGCACGCGGCCTCGCCGAGGGGCGGCGAGTGTATCGGGCCTATGCGGCGCGGCTGGCGGGGCGGTATCTGGACATTCGCGGCGAGGCGGCGGCGCGCCCGGGGCTTTATGCGCCGGATCGCTACAGTGAGGCGCAGGCATTCGGCGAGGCCGTGCGGGCGTCCGGCGGCGACGGCATTGTCTACGACAGCCTGCGCCATGCCGGCGGGACCAACGTGGTCGCTTATCGGGGGCGCAACGTTCTGGCCGTGGTGCAGGGCGGGCACTACGAGGTGATCGCGCCGGTCGTCGGCCGGGTGGTGGTGCGGACGCTGGCCGCGGCCTGAGCGCGTGGTGCGACGTCGGTGATCCAAAGTGGGATCGGCCCCGGCGGCGGCATCCGCGTCCGGGGGCGCCGACCCAGGTGACAGCGCGCCGTCAGCTGGCACCCTGCCCAGCGACACCGCGGCGAGGAGGAACCGACCGATGCCCGAGTTCGAGATTGTGCTGACCGACGCCCCGGACGCCGCCGCCCACGCCGTGATCGACGACGGGCTGGCCGACTTCAATGCGGAACAGGTGGGCCGGCGCGACTGGCGCGACCTGGCGGTCCTGGCACGCGACCCGGCGACCGGGCAGACGATCGGCGGCATGCTGGGGCGCACCTCGCTGGGCCTGCTGTTCCTCGATCTGGTCTACCTGCCGCCGGCGCTGCGCGGCCAGCATCTCGGCAGCCGGATGCTCGGCATGATCGAGCGGGAGGCGGCGCGCCGCGGCTGCCGTTCGGCGGCGCTGGTCACCATCAGCTTCCAGGCGCCGGGCTTTTACCAACGGCATGGTTGGCGCGAGTTCGGCCGCGTGCCGTGCGATCCGCCCGGAACGTTTCGCGTGTTCATGACGAAGACGTTGCCCGGCCCCGAGGCCGCCTAGCCCGCATTGCTCACAGTCGTCTCGGATCTGCACAGCCGATTCCAGCGAGGGCCGTATCAGCCGCAGCCGTCCCGCCGGACCCGCATATTGGGCAATCCTGCCGCGGGCCAAAGTGAGGATGTCGGCCCGGCACGGTCAGTGCGGCAATTTGATTATTTTAGCCGCTCCCGGTATGCGTTACAATAATTGCTTCGGTGGTCTCAACGGGAGGGCCTGAAATGTCATCGATTGATGCCGACCGCATTGAACAAGCAGCGCGAGACGCCTTTGGGGGCGGCCGCCTGAACAAAGTCATGAACAATAAATCTCGCAGACCTGCCACGAATCTGATCAAGAAGACATTTGGGGATCTCGGCAAATGCCTTGGTTATTTGGTGGCCGCCTCCGGCTATTCCCGTCGAGATTGGGAAGCTTGGCTCTACGACATGGTTTGGTATCGTGATGATCCGGATTCACATGATTTGGTCAGAATGCCCATGGTGCTGGAATCGGAGTTGGATCTAGGCCGCACGAAGGATATTACAAAAGTAAATCCTGATTTTCAAAAACTCGTACAGGCTCGCGCCGACGTCAGAGTCTGGCTTGCCCCATTCTATACTGAGGAATCGGCCCGCCAGCACATAGCTAACTCTCAGCGTCAAGCAAGAGCGTTCGCCCATTCTGTGCCTGGAGATACCTATATATTTATCACATGCATAGGCTCGACGCAAACCACGCAGGTCGAACGATTTCAAGTATAGGCGTATGCGCGCAGCAGTGTGCCGGTCGGATCAGCGCCAAACAAGGGCGCGGCAGGCGGAGTTCGCACCATCACGCCAGCCAGAGGATGACCTGCGTGATCGAATTTGGTCGCCATTTGGCGGCTCGACGCGACCCGGCGACCGGGCAGACCATCGGCGGCATGCTGGGGCGCACCTCGCTGGGCCTGCTGTTCCTCGATCTGGTCTACCTGCCGCCGGCGCTGCGCGGCCAGGATCTCGGCAGCCGGATGCTCGGCATGATGGAGCGGGAGGCGGCGCGCCGCGGCTGCCGTTCGGCGGCGCTGGTCACCATCAGCTTCCAGGCGCCGGGCTTTTACCAACGGCATGGTTGGCGCGAGTTCGGCCGCGTGCCGTGCGATCCGCCCGGAACGTTTCGCGTGTTCATGACGAAGACGCTGCGGGAGGAGGCGGAGGCGTAGGTGGCGGATCGGGGGATGTATGTTCCGATGTAATAATATGTTCGGCGGTGGCGGATTATGGCGTTGCTTTGGTGGAATACTTAGTTCGTGGCCGGGCGCGGGGATCCTGCGAAGCGGGTAAGGGTGGTGCGGGTTGCACCACCCTCACCCGTCTCGCTTTGCTCGCCGACCTCTCCCGCGAAGAGCGGGCGAGGTGTACTCGGGGTTAGTTGTTCACGGCTTGGATGACCTCCGCCCAACGATCCAGGATCGGCAGGATGGTTGCCTCGGGTTCCGACATCAGGCTGACCGACACGCGCTCCACGCCGAGATCGTCATAGCGCCTGATCAGATCGACGTCGGGGGCCAGCCCGCCGATCGAGATGCCCAGGCTGGCCGGGTCGCGCCCGGCCTCCGCCGCCATCTGGCGAAAGCGCGGGATCAGCTCGGTCAGCGGCGTGGTGGCGGACTGCGTCAGCTGCGGCATCCAGCCGTCGCCGTAACGGATGGCCCGGCGCGCGCTATAGGGGAACGCGCCGCCGACGACGATCGGCGGGTGCGGCTGCTGCACCGGCTTGGGCCAGGCCATCATCGGGGCGAAATCGACGAACTCGCCGTGGTATTCCGCCTTCGGCTGGGTCCAGATCGCCTTCATCGCCTCGATCCGCTCGCGCGCCAGCTTGTGGCGGGTGGCGAACACGGTGCCGTGGTTCTCCATCTCGTCCTGGTTCCAGCCGTTGCCGACGCCGAACACGAAGCGCCCGTCCGACACCTGGTCGATCGAGGCCACCAGCTTCGCCGTCTGGATCGGATCGCGCTGCGCGATCAGGCAGACGCCGGTGCCGATCTTCAACGTCGTCGTCGCCATCGCCGCCGCGGTCAGCGTGACGAAGGGATCCATCGCATCGTAATAGCGTTTCGGCAGCTCCCCGCCGAAGATGAACGGCGTCTTGCGCGACAGCGGAATGTGCGAATGTTCCGGCGCCCAGAGGATGTCGAAGCCGCGCGCCTCCACCGCGCGCGCCAGCGCCGCGGGGGTCATCGAGTAGTCGGTGAAGAACATCGAGGCGCCGAATTTCATTGCTGTCTCCTGTGTTGCGCGCCCGGGCTGCGCCCGCCGTGTTGTGCCGCCGGAGTTGTGCCCCCCGTGTTGTGCATGGTGGCGCGGATTCGCCCTCTCTGGGAAGCGCCCTGGTACCCCGTGTCGTTGATATTGCCGGGATTCGTGCTCCATCGATGGTCCCCGATGGCGTCGCAAGCGAGCCGCAACGTCGCCACAAAATCGGTGAGGCAGCTGAGCGCTGCCCCTGCACTGTGATCCTGACCGGTTGAGCAAAGTCCGGCCGTGGCTCGGAGAGGCTGCGATCGCCTGCCGCCTCGGCCCGCGTTGCGTGCTGGTGGCGCGGTGGGACAAGCAAGAATTTACCGCAGATGAAGCAAGGCGATGCACGCCGATGCACGCCGATGGGTCCGTGCGGTTCACCGGCCGTGCGCCACGCGTTTGATCTCCAGGCGCGGCTGGCCGAAATCAAGCGGCAGGCAGAGCGGCGGGCCGGTCGCTTTGCGGTCATTGGCGAATCGCATCCGACCCAAGGCAACGCTCAATAATTGTCGCTTCGAGGTGCGCCCTGGCCAGGCTGCATATTTTCATTCCAGGTGCACTGGCTCGGCATCAATCCTGATGTTAACCCATCGGGCTGAAGGCGCCCCCCGCGCGGCAAGCAAGTCAAGAAAGTCAAGCAAGTAATCGAGCGGACACAGAGTTACACAGAGTGTCCACAGAGTTTCACAGAGTTTCACAGAGTTTCACAGAAAACACAGAGAAAGTAAATGGCGCTGCGCGCAAGGTATTATGACCTGCACATCCGTCATCAGCGCGAAGCGCCAATAAATACTTCTCTGTGAAACTCTGTGGACACTCTGTGCAGCTCTGTGTCCGCTTGATTACTTGCTTTCCTGCGTTGCCGCGCTTCCCGAAACACCGGTGTGGGCAGTCCAGCCAAGCCGGCGACACGGGTCAAATGCGGTCACCCTGCCCACCGGGGCGCCAGGCCGCGCAACCGCGATCGATTCAGTCATTGTTGGGCGTTGCCCAAGGGTCAAGCAGCCCCGGGGCATGCGTGCGTCGTCCAGCGCTTTGACGGCGTTCAGCTCAGCCGGACGTGCGTCCTCGACCCGCCGGTCCACGAAGTCGCCGCCGACCGCCACGTTCCTGTCGCACACCCCGGCGGCACATTGTTGCACAACCGATAGACCAGCCGTGCGAACTGCAAAGGCCAACGCAGTCTCATCGACCTTTTTCCAGGAACCCGGCCCCAGGCGTCTCGAGCACGCTAAACGCGCCGCCGATCGCCTGCCCCGACAGATCATTCAGCACGGCGCCATCGGCGTGCATCGCCTTGCTTCATCTGCGTCAAAATTCTTCACTCTTATGGCGTTGACGGTTGGACGGCCCCGTAGGGCGGAAAAGCGCAGCGCCTTCCGCCACCGCCGGGCGAGCCGCTCGCATCTGCCGACGTCCCCAACAACATATCCCGCCACCGTCCGACGGCGGAAGGCGCTGCGCTTTTCCGCCCTACGGGGCCGTCCAACCGTCAACGCCATAGGAGCCAATTTCTTCCTTCGCGGCGCCGCGGCCAGATGGTTACGGACGTGTTGACGCGCCTGCGATGCACCAGCTCGTAACAGGCCCGGAGAGACCGAGGTGATGCAGCGCAAGTCCAGCGCGCCTCGCATGCGCTCGGCCGTTCGTCGAGCGCCAGGCCTTCCCAGTGCCGGGATCAAGCCACGGGCAAGCGGGCCGAATCTCTGCGCAGCGGTACCAGTGCCCCGGGTTGCTCATCGTGCGCTTCTACCGCGTCCGCCTGCGACCTCGGTAGAGTGCCGCGAGCGGGTCGCGAAACCGCCGCAGAGTCGGTGACGCAGGGGACTAGCCGGAAACCGCCGGATCGGGGAAGAACCGGTTCGCCGGCCGCGGCAGGCCCAGGTTGTCGCGCAGCGTCTTGCCTTCGTAGTCGCGGCGGAAAATTCCCCGTCGTTGCAGCTCCGGCACCACGCGGTTGACGACATCGTCGAGCCCCGCCGGCAGATAGGGGAACATCACGTTGAACCCGTCGCTGCCCTGCGTGACCAGCCATTCTTCCATCGTATCGGCGATGGTGGCGGGCGTGCCGACCAGCGCCAGGCCGGCATAGCCGCCAAGCCGCTGGGCGAGCTGGCGCACCGTCAGGTTCTCCCGTTGCGCCAGCGCGATCGCGCGCTCGCGCCCGCTCTTGCTCTGGTTGGTCTCGGGGATGTCGGGCAACGGTCCGTCCGGGTCGAAGCCCCGCGCGTCGGTGCCGAGCGCGATCGACAGCGAGGCGATCGCGCTGTCGTAATGCACCAGGCTGTCCAGGTGGGCGCGCTTGCGCCGCGCTTCCTCCACCGTGTCGCCGACCACCACCAGCGCGCCGGGCAGGATCTTCATGTGCTCACGCTGGCGGCCGAGCTGGTCCATGCGCGATTTCACATCGGCATAGAAGCGCTGCCCGTCGGCCAGCGTCGGCGCGCTGGTGAACACCATCTCGGCGGTTTCCGCGGCGAGCTGGCGGCCGGCCTCCGAGGCGCCGGCCTGCACGATCACCGGCCAGCCCTGGATCGGCCGCGCAATATTCAGCGGTCCGCGCACCGAGAGGAATTCGCCGTTGTGGTTCAGCGTGTGCAGCCGGGCGGGATCGAAAAACACCCCGGACTCCACGTCGCGGCCGAACGCATCGTCCGCCCAGCTGTCCCACAATCCGGTGACCACGTCGAAGAACTCACGCGCGCGGCGATAGCGTTCGCCGTGCTCGACATGGTCCGCCAGCCCGAAGTTCAGCGCCGCGTCGGGATTGGACGTGGTGACGACATTCCACCCGGCGCGCCCGCCGCTGATGTGGTCCAGGGAGGCGAACCGGCGCGCGATGTGATAGGGCTGCTCGAAGGTGGTCGAGCCGGTGGCGATCAGACCGAGATGCTCGGTGGCCACGGCAAGCGCCGCCAGCAGGGTCAGCGGCTCGAAGCTGGTGACGGTGGCGCTGCGCATCAGCGCGTTCATCGGCATGTTGAGCAGCGCCAGGTGGTCGGCCATGAAGAAGGCGTCGAACCGGCCACGCTCCAGCGTCCGCGCGAAGCGCTGCAAATGCTGGAAGTTGAAGTTGGCATCGGGCAGGCCGCCCGGATAGCGCCAGGCGGCGGTGTGGATGCTGACCGGGCGCATGACGGCGCCCAGGTGCAGTTTTCGCGAGTCGGACATGTTGCGCCTTTGCGGATCGGTGGACGTCGTCGGGTGAAATGGGCGCCGTTCGGCACCGGCTCATTTGCGCTTCTTGGCGTTCATTTGCGTTCCACTTTCCGCGCTGCGCCGCCGAGGGTCAAAGCCGGCGTTTCGCCATCGCCGGTCCGGTCAACCGGACGTGGAACCGCACATGCACGCCAACAGGCCGGCGGCCTCCCCCCGTGGCACACGCGCGAACATCGGCGTGCGACGCATCACGCGTCACGCGCTACGCGCCACCGGCGCCTGGGGTCAGCCCGCTCGCCCGGCCGGCCCGACATAGGCGGCCCAGGCCGGCGTGTCGCCCGGCAACGCCGGCCCATCCGCCGGCCCCATCGGGCCCGCGTCCACCGCGCCCTTGACCTCGATGGAGCGGAAGCGCTGTGCCGTGAAGCTTTGCGAGACAGGCGCCATCGGCAGTCCGGCCTTCTGCTTCAGGGCACCCAGGAACTGCCGCTTGTCGCGAATCTCCTGCCACACGGCGGGCAGGAACAGTGCGCGCCGGCCGGCGTCCTCGATGATCAGTCCATCCAGGCCGGGACGAAGCTGCGCCAGCAGGTCGGCCTCGTCGGCAAAGCACATCGGCTCGGGCGGCGTCAGCACCGACACCGACAGCTCCAGGTCCGGCCATTCCAGCGGGTGCAGCCTGGGGAAACGCGGATCGCGGAATGCCGCGTTGAACGCGTGCTCCACCACATCGACGGCGAGCGGGCGGCGCGCCACGGGCGAGCCGATGCAGCCGCGCAACTGGCCGGCGCGCCGCAGCGTGACGAAAGCGGCGCCGGGCGCCATCAGCAGCGGGGACAGTGCGGCGTTGGCGACCACCTGGCCAGGCTGGCCGGTGTCGAAGCCGACCGCGATGCCGCCGCGCGCCAACGCGATCAGCGTCGGGCCCTGCGCCTCGATCGCGGCGCGCTCGGGGTCGGCCGCCCGGTCCGGCTCGCCCGCCGCGCCGGCCTCGTACAGCGCCCAGGCGCCATAGCCGACGACGCGGTCGCGCGGCCCCGCGGTGTCGCCGGAGTTGCGCAGGTCCAGCCGCTCGATCGCCATGCCGCGCCGCGCGCGGCCACCCGCAGCATGCCGCGCGTCGGCACCTGGCCGCAGGCCTCGGCACTGCCGATCGCGGTGTCGTCGAAGCGTTCGATCGCCGCGGCGGTGCGCGCGTCGAGGCTGCGGCAGGCGGCGTAGTCCAGGTAGTGCGACAGGTCGGTGGACACCACGATCAGCGTCTCCGCCCCGCCCCACACCGCGTCGAGCAGCGCGGCGACGGCATCCGGCGACGCGTTGCCGGCGACGACCGGCACCAGGCGGAAATCGCCCAGCACGTGCTGCAGGAATGGCACGTGCACCTCCAACGCGTGCTCGCGCTGGTGGGCGGCGTCGAGCTGGCCGACCATGGGAAGCTGGCGCAGCCGCGCGATCGCCGCCGTGTCCAGCGCGACGCTGCCGCTGGGGGTTTCCCAGGCATCCGACACGTCGACCGCCAGGCCGTGGAACGCCACGTGGTGCGAGGGGCCGATCAGCACCACCCGGCTGATCCGCCCGCGCGCCGCCGCCAGCTTCGCGTAGGCCCTTGCCGCGACCGGGCCGGAATACACATATCCGGCGTGCGGGCCGATGATCGCCTTCGGCACGGCCGCGCCGGGATGCGGCGCGGTGCCGGCCTCCGACAGGAACAGCGCGAGCTGGCGCTCCAGCGCGTCGCGCTGGGCGGGGTAAAAACTTCCCGAGACAGCGGGCTTGCGGATCACCGTCACGGCGCATGCCTTCAGTGGGAGGGTGCGGCAGAATTATAGCCGAGGAGGTCCGCAATGGACACCGAGTTCGACCCCCAGCCCGACGCGGCCCAGCCTGATGCGGGCGTGGTGCCGGCGCGGCACTGGCACGGGCTGGACGACGGGCGCATCCAGTGCGACGTCTGCCCGCGCCTGTGCAAGCTGCACGCGGGCCAGCGCGGCCTGTGTTTCGTGCGCGCACGGCAGGGCGAGGGGCTGGTGCTGACCACCTACGGGCGGTCGTCGGGGTTCTGCATCGACCCGATCGAGAAGAAGCCGCTCAATCACTTCCTGCCGGGCACGCCGGTGTTCTCCTTCGGCACCGCGGGCTGCAACCTGACCTGCAAGTTCTGCCAGAACTGGGACATCTCCAAGGCGCGAGAGAACGACCGACTGAACCAGAGCGCCACGCCGCAGGCGATCGCCGAGGCGGCGCGAAAACTCGGCTGCCGGTCGGTGGCGTTCACCTACAACGATCCGGTGATCTTCCTGGAATATGCGGCGGACACCGCGCAGGCCTGCCACGCGGCAGGGCTGAAGACCGTCGCGGTGACCGCCGGCTACATCACGCCCCAGGCGCGCGGCGACTTCTTTGCCCACATCGACGCGGCCAATGTCGATCTGAAGGGCTTCACCGAGGGGTTCTACCGCAACCTGTGCGGCGGCCGGCTGGCCGACGTGCTGGACACGCTGGTCTGGCTGCGGCGGGAGACCAAGGTGTGGCTGGAGATCACCACGCTGCTGATCCCCGGGGAGAACGATGCGGACGCCGAGCTCGACGCGCTGAGCCGCTGGGTCGCCGGCGAACTGGGCGTGGACGTGCCGTTGCATTTCTCCGCCTTCCATCCCGACTGGCGGATGCGCGAGCACCCGCCAACGCCGCCGGCGACGCTGGCGCGCGCGCGGGCGATCGCCATGGGCAACGGGCTGCGCCACGTCTACACCGGCAACGTGCACGACCCGGCCGGCGGCAGCACCTATTGCCACGGCTGCGGCGCGGTGCTGATCGGGCGCGACTGGTACGAGCTGAACGCCTGGGGGCTGGATGCGGCGGGATGCTGCCGGAGTTGCGGAACGGCACTGGCCGGCGTGCTGGAACCGCGCCCCGGCAGTTGGGGCCGCCGCCGCCAGCCGGTGCGATTTCAGGCCTAACTGCCCGGTAGACCCGACGCCACGCGGGCCCGGGTCGGGGCCTTTGGGGGAGTGCAGCAAGGCCGGGGCTTCGCCCCAGACCCCACCAAGGGGCGCTGCCCCTTGGAACCCCGCCAAGGGCGGAGCCCTTGGAACCCCGGACTGGGAGTTTGGGGATGGGGAGGGGGGCGTAGGGGCGCGGCGTCAGGGCCGCCCGTCGGGACGGGCGGCCCTGACGCCGCGCCCCTACGCCCCCCTCCCCATCCCCAAACTCCCAGTCAAGGAGTCCAGAGGCCGCTGCCTCTGGTGGGGGGTCCAGGGGGGCAACGCCCCCCTGGCGGGGTTCGGGGCGGAGCCCCGGCCTTGCTGCGCTCACCCAAAGGCCCCCGACCCAGGCCCGCGTGGCGTCGGGTTCGCCGGGCTGTTAGGCTGGGCGCATGGCTGACGAGGCGCATATCCTGGTGGTGGACGACGACGCGCGGCTGCGCGGGTTGCTGTCGCGCTATCTGGCGGAGCAGGGATTTCGCGTCACCGCCGCGGCCGACGCGGCCGACGCGCGCGACAAGCTGCGCTTTGTGCATCCGGACCTGATGGTGCTGGACGTGATGATGCCGGGCGAGGATGGCCTCAGCCTGACCGCGTCGCTGCGCAACGACCTGGGCAACATCGTGCCGATCCTGCTGCTCACCGCGCGCGGTGCGCCGGAGGACCGCATCGCCGGGTTCGAGGCCGGCGCCGACGACTATCTGGGCAAGCCGTTCGAGCCGCTCGAGCTGGTGCTGCGCATCCGCGCGCTGCTGCGCCGCTCGGCCCCGACGCCGACCGCGCTGGTGGTGCCGGCCGGTCCGGTGCCGCTCGGCGCGCTGAGCTTCGACGTGGTGCGCGGCGAGCTGAGCGGGCCGGCCGGGGTGCTCCGCCTGACCGGCGGCGAGGCGGCGCTGCTGGCCACGCTCGCCGGCCGGCCGAACCAGGTGCTGTCGCGCGAGGACATCGCCGCGGCGCTGGACATGGACGAGGCGGGCGAGCGGGCGATCGACGTGCAGGTGACGCGGCTGCGCCGCAAGATCGAGGTGGACCCGCGCGAGCCGCGCTTCCTGCACACGGTGCGCGGCCGCGGCTATGTGCTGAAGCCGGGGGTCTAGCGCATGGCCGCCGGGGGCGAGACGGAGCGACCGCCGGCGACGCCGGCCTCCCCCGGCCTGGCGGCGCGCCGGCCGCCGGGCGGGCTTGCCTTGCGCCTGCGTGCCATCGTCAAGCGGGTGCTGCCGCGTTCGTTGCTCGGGCGCAGCCTGCTGATGATCCTGCTGCCGCTGCTGATCCTGGAGGGGGTGGCGCTGGAGGTGTTCTACGGCAGCCATATCGACGTCGTCTCGCGCCGCCTGGCCGGGTCGGTAGCGGACGAGCTGGGCATCACCATCGACCTGATGCAGCGCTTCCCCGGGGCGGAGAACACCGCGTGGATCCTCGATCTGGCGCGGCGCCGGTTCGGTCTCGAGATCACGCTCGATCCCGGCGCCCGGCTGGTGGCGCGCAAGTCGGTCAACGTGTTCGGTCCGATGGACGACGACCTGCGCGCCGCGTTGCGGCAGACCCTGCATCTGCCGTTCTTCACCGACTGGACGTCGGATGCCACGTCGGTGCTGATGCAGATCCAGGTGCCGGATGGCGTGCTGGAGGTGCGCGCACCGCGCAAGCGGCTGTATACGATGACCTTCTACCTGTTCGTGCTGTGGGTGGTCGGCATCGCGGCGCTGGTGTTCGCGATTGCCGCGCTGTTCATGCGCAACCAGGTGCGCGCCATCCGCCGGCTGGCCTTGGCGGCCGAGGCGTTCGGCATGGGCCGCGACGCCGGCACCGATCAAGCCGGAGGGCGCGCTGGAAGTGCGCCGCGCCGCCACCGCCTTCAACCGCATGCAGGAACGCATTCGCCGCTTCCTGGTGCAGCGCACGGAGATGCTGGCCGGCGTGTCGCACGACCTGCGCACGCCGCTGACGCGGCTGCGCCTGACCTTGGCGATGCTGCCGGCGCGCGAGGAGCTGCGCGGCGACATCGCCGAAATGACCGCCGACGTCGCCGAGATGGAGCGCATGATCGGCGCCTACCTGGCCTTCGCCCGCGGCGAGGGCACCGAGCAGGCCGAGCCGGTCGATCTGGCCGCGCTGCTCGAGGATGTGGCGGCGCGGGCGCGCCGCGGCGGGGCCGACATCGCGCTGGATGTGCCGGCGGAGCTGACGCTGCCGCTGCGCGCCGACGCCACGCGGCGGGCGATCACCAATCTGGTCGACAACGCGCGGCGGCATGCCAGGCACGTCGTGCTGACGGCGGCGCCGCAAGGGCAGCGCGGGGTGCAGGTGACGGTGGACGACGATGGGCCGGGGATTCCGCCGGAGCAGCGGGAGAACGTCTTTCGCCCGTTCGAGAGCGGCGCCAGCGGCGGCACCGGGCTGGGGCTGACCATCGCGCGCGACATCGTGCGCGCGCATGGCGGGGATATCGTGCTGGAGGACAGCCCGCTGGGCGGGCTACGGGCGCGGATCAGGCTGCCGGTATAGTGGGTGGGCGGCCTCGGGCTTGCCCGGGATGTCTCGCGGTTGCACCGGAGCCGGCCGACCACAGGCCATGGTGTTGCCGGCCCGAGCCGGCACTTCGCACCGTGCCGCGGGCGCAGGCGAGGCGGCGCGACAGCCTGTCAATCGCGGTAGGGACGCGCATTACTGCGCGCCCCCCGCACAGAGCCGTACCGAGCGGCATTCCCGCATACGGCTCCCACCTCGGGTGTTTGACGGCGAAGCGTTGCTCGGGCCAGGGATGGAGGATGCGCGGCTTCGGCAGGAAGTCCTCTGCCAGCCGCTTGATCCGCTCCCACGTCGTCTTGTCGCGCTGCCCGCGTCGCCGAAGCGACCGCCGCCAGAGCCGAACCACGCAGTCGCGGAAAGTCTGGAGAGCACGGATGTTGGTCGGCACCGCGTGATAGGCAAAATACCCGGTGACCACCTGTCGCAGCCACTCCCCTTGTCGGGGGATCGGCTGGTGCATCCGCCGCCGCATTTCCTCCGTCACCGCCAGAAGCTTCGCCTGCAACCGGTCGCGCCGGGATTTCCGCCATAGCAGGAACTTGCCACGTCGCGACTTGCCGCAGATCAAGGTAAAGCCCAGGAAGTTGAAAGTTTCCGGCCTGCCCAGCCCGCGCCTTTCTCTCCGCTCCGCCGCTCGGCGGCCGAATTCGAATCAGGCGGGTCTTCTCCGGATGCAGCGTCAGTGCGAACTCTTCCAGACGTGCTCGCATCATTCCGAGGAACCGATGGGCATCGGCCTCGTGCTCGAACCCCACGACGATATCGTCCGCGTAGCGCACGACGATCATGTCGCCGGTGGCCTCCCGCTGTCGCCAGCGGTTGGCCCAGAGATCGAAGACGTAGTGCAGGTAGATATTCGCGAGCAGCGGCGAGATTACCGACCCCTGCCCGGTTCCCCTTTCACTGACAGTTACAACCTCGTCTTCGAGAATACCCGCCCTCAGCCATTTCTGGATCAGGCGGATGATGCGGCGGTCGCCGACCCGGTGCTCCACGAACCGGACCAGCCACTCCTGGCTGACCATATCGAAGAATGACCGGATGTCGGCGTCCAGTATCCAGTTCACCTTGGTGTTGCCGATCCCAACCACCAGGGCATCCAGCGCATCGTGCTGGCTGCGTCCGGGGCGGAACCCATACGAGAACCCGAGGAAGTCTTCCTCGTAGATCGCATTCAGCACCATCGCGACCGCGCGCTGGACAATCTTGTCCTCCAGCGCGGCAATCGCCAGCGGACGCTGTCGCCCATCCGGCTTCGGTATGAACCTCCTCCGGGATGGTTGCGCCCGATACGCTCCCCGATGGACCCGGTCGTGCAGGTCCTCGATCCTGTGATCGAGGTCTGTCTCGTAGTCCTGCCACGTCAGCCCGTCCGCTCCGGGAGCAGCATCCCGCCTGAGGGCATAGAACGCCGTCCGCAGCATCGGGACATCGACATGGTGGAGAAGCGCGGTGAACCTTTCCTTCTTCCTTTCCTTCGCAGCTTTCCGTATGCGGTCCAGCCCCTGTGACACGCTTGCCCGGTCCTGTGCCCGGCGAGTGCGCTGCTGGCCCACATTTCCCTCGGCCCCGGCCCTTGGCTCCACCCGCTCCGCATCCGGTTGCCCGGAGTTGTTCGCAGGCTTCACAGCTACTATGGCCAGGTCTGACTTCTCACCCCCGTGCATCGCCGGCTACGGCTCCTCACCTTCCCGACGCGGACCGGCAGTTTGCGCCACCGGCCAAGAATGAGATCTCTCGGTTCCCGAACAAGAAGCGTCCATGCATGCTGGGGTCTCTGACCGCGCCGGGTCGCCCACCGCTCGCGATAGCGCAGCAGGACGTGTTGCCTTCCAGGTTGGTAACCCTGTCGGCACCCGGGATTTCGGCCTTACGCGGCTCAATGGCCAGCCTGCACGCTCCCCTGCCGACGCTTCGCCCTGCCCCTCGCGGAACACGACGCACGGCGCGGGGCCGGCGTGACTCGCTAGGTCTTCACCGTAGTGGACTTTCACCTCCTGCTCCTTGCCGGTCTCCCGACGCACTACCAACGGCCCTAATTGCCGACCGTTCGGCCCGTGTCGGGCCGCTGGTATGAGTCTTGGTTTGGCGCGCGGCCGCCCCACCAACCCCGCGCGCGATACCAGCGGCCCGAAGTGGTGGAAGAGTCGTCACTTTGGGCCGCTGGTATCACCCGCGCCGTCGCCAACCGGCGCCATAGCGAACCGCCGCGACGAAGACGTCGCGGGGCCGGGGAGGCCCAACGGGCCCGATCCCGGCGCGTATGCGATGGCGCCTGTTGGCCTTGATCGATTTCAGGCATGGCCGACGGTGCACAGCACCTCGTCGCCGGTGACGCGCACCACTGCGGCGAGCAGGCGCAGCGCCTCCGGTCCGCCGCAATCGCTCAACCCACCGGTTTCCATCTCTGCGGCCAGCTCGTCCGCCTGGCCGGCGATGACGTCCGCCGCACGGCGCAGTGCCTCGCGCGAAACCATGAGTTGGAGTTCCTCGGACAACACGTTCCAATCTGTGAGCATGGGGCGCCTCGCACGGTGCTGGCCATTCTGGCCGCGAGCATAGGGGAACAATTCCCGAACGCCAGGACACCTTATTAGCGGGGGATTAAGAGAACGTTACCAGAACGCGCGCCGCTTCGGCCCTGGCAGCATCGGTCCCAGGGAGGATCCGTCCCAGGGAGGATCCGTCCCAGGGGGGATCGATCTTGGCGTGATCGGTCTTGGCGTGAATCGAACGCCGGCTCGCCACCCGGCAGCCGGTTTCCGCCCGGAGCGCCGCGTCCCATCGACCCCACTCGGCATGGATGGTGCGACACATTGCGCGCCCCCCCCCCAGCGGAACCAGCGCGGCGCGGCAAGGACCGCGCCCGCGCCCGCGCCCGGGATAGCGCAAGCCGTCCGGGCTAGGTCAAGCGCACCTGGACCGGCGGCAGCGGCGGGAACTCCACCGTCACGCTGCCCGGCCCGGTCAGCCAGACCGGCGGGGTCACGCTGCCGAGCAGGACCACCTGCCCGGGTTGCAGCCCGCCAAACGCCGCGGCGACCGAGGAACCGGCAAGCCAGGCCAGGCAGTTCAGCGGATGGCCGAGCAGGTCGGCGGCAACGCCCTCGCCGCGCACCTGGCCGTCGACGGTGATGCGTCCGGGCAACGCCGCCACGTCCAGCGCGCGCCAGTCCGTCGTGCCGGGCTCGCCCAGCACCGCAGCGGCGTGAAACACCTGGTCGGCGATCAGGGTCGGCGTGCCCAGCTCGGCCAGGTCGCCGTAGCGGTTCTCGACGATCTCGATGGCCGCGAACAGCTCCCCCACCGCCTCGGCGGCCTGCGCCGGCGTGCAAGGGCCGGGCGGCAGGGCGTGGGCCAGCCGCACGGCCAGCTCGCACTCCACGCCGGGATGGACGAAGTCGCCGAAGCGCAGCGTGACGCCGCTGGGGTGCAGGCCGCCGATCGCCATGAAGCCGGCGGCCGGACCGCTCAGGCCGAGGTACTCCTGCATCCGCCGCGCGGTGGCGCCGATCTTGAACCCGCCGGGAGGTTCCGCCCCGGTCTGCCGCGCCAGGTCGCGCTGCGCCGCGGCGCCCTCGGCCTCGGTCCGCGGGGCGATCCCCGGCGGCAGCGGGGTCACCCGTTCGTGCCGTTGGCGCCTGGCGTGCAGCGCGGCGGCGGCCTCGGTCGGGTCGTAGCGGGTCATGTTCGCCTCGTCAGCTCATACAGCGCGACCGCGCCGGCGGCGGCGACGTTCAGGCTTTCCATCGCCCCCGGCATGGTCAGTGCGACCAGTTCGTCGCAGGTCTCGCGGGTCAGCCGGCGCAGCCCCTCGCCCTCCGCGCCCAGCACCAGGACGACCCGCCGATCGGCCAGCGATGGTCCGGACAGCGCGGTCCCGGCGCCGGCATCGAGCCCGACCACCCAGCAATTCGCCGCCTTCAGCGCCACCAGGGTGCGCGCGATGTTCACCGCGCGCAGCAGCGGGACGGTCTCCAGCGCGCCGGAGGCGGCCTTGGCCAGCGCGCCGGTCTCCTCCGGCGCGTTGCGATCCTGGGTGATCACCGCCGCCACGGCGAAGGCGGCGGCGGAGCGCAGGATGGCGCCGACATTGCGCGGGTCGGTGACCTGGTCGAGCACGATGATCGGGCCAGGCCGCTCCAGCGTGGGCTGCAGGCCGGGCGGGGTCAGCAGATCCGCCAGCAAGGCGACGCCCTGATGGGCGATATCGCGACCCAGCAGGTGATCCAGCCGGCTGCGCTCGACGCGTTCCGGTTGCAGCGACCAGGGCTGGGGCAGTTTGCCGGCCAGGGTCGCTTCGGCGTCCTCGGTCACCACCAGGCGACGCAGCCGGCGCGCCGGATTGGCGAGGGCGGCGGCGACGGCGTGCACGCCGTATAACCAGACCGTGCCACGCGGCGAGTCGGCCTGGCTGGGCTGGGCGCGGTCATGCAAGCGGGTCTGGCCCGGTTGGCTGCCCTGGTCGTCCCGGCGCGGGCGGGCCTGAAATGGCTGGCCATGGCCGCGCGGCGCCTCATGACGCGGCCCCTCATGACGCGGCCCTTCGTGGCGGGGCCTGTCTTCACGTTGCCGGTCATCGCGATGTCCCGGCCCGCCGCCCTGGCCCTGCGGCGACTGGTCGCGCGGCGGACCGATGTGCAGTCGTTGCTGCGCACCGGCGAATTTACGCTCTGGCGCGCCCGTCCGCTCATGCGGCGGCTGGCTCCGCGAGGGACCGCCCTGCGAGCGGGGCTGGGCGCCGGCGAAATCCCGTCCGGACTCACCGGCCCGGCCCTGCGGCGACTGGCCGCGCGGCGGACCGATGTGCGGTCGTTGCTGCGCGCCGGCGAATTTACGCTCTGGCGCGCCGGCCCGCTCATGCGGCGGCTGGTTCCGCGAGGGACCACCCTGCGAGCGGGGCTGGGCGCCGGCGAAATCCCGTCCGGACTCACCGGCCCGGCCCTGCGGCGACTGGCCGCGCGGCGAACCGCCCGGCGATCGCTGCTGGGACCCGCCAAAGCTGCGTCCGGGGTCGCGGTTCGACGGTCCATGGCCCGAGCCGCCAGGCCGCTTCGAGTGCGGAGGTTTCATGGGCGCACGATATACGCTCGGCCGCATGCCCTGCCCAGCCGGCCCGGCAGCCGATCCGCCCAGTCCAACCCCGGTCGTCCACGCCGGTCATCCAAGCCCGCGGGCCCGGCTGGATTGACCCGTTCGATCGCCGCGCCCCAATGCGCGTGCCCCAATGCGCGTGCCCCAGTACGCGTTCCCTGGGTCCCGCTCTATCCGAGCGGCGCGTGTTGCAGGGCGATGCCGTCCATCCCGGCTGCATCCAGGCGCAGATGCGTCAGCACCGTCGGCGCCAGATCCACGATATGCGTCGGCCGCCGGCTGACGGTGGCGGGCGGAAAGCCGTCGCCGTCGATCATCAGGAAGGGCGACTGCTCGAACGCGGCCAGCCCGCCGTGCTGGCCGGCACCGACCGGGTGCGCCTCGCCCGCCCGCGGCATCGCCGCCAGGGCGCTGCCGGGAACGCCATACCGGTTCGCCGCCGCGCTCGCGCGCATCGAGACGGCGAACGCCAGGCCGTTGTCCGGCGCCTGGCCGACCGCGGCAAGCTGGTCCGTCCCCAGCACGCTGCCCGCCCAATCGCGCGTGCGCAGGAACGCCTCGACCGCCGGGCGCAACGCGGCGCGCTCCGGGGCCAGATAGATCAGCGTGGCGGTGCCGTTGGACTGCGCCACGATGTCGGACGACTCGCGGCCGGCTTTCAGCCCCGCCGCGATCAGCTCGGCCTCGACATCGACCAGGCCGGACACCGTCTCGTGGCCGTGATCGGAGCCGACGATCAACAGCACGTCGTCGCCGCTCCGCCGCAGCCGGTCGACCGCGTCGATCACCGCCCCGGCGTTGCGATCGGCCTCGGCCAACACCCCCAGGTGCGCCGGCGAGCCCAGCGGCTGGTCGTGCTGGATATGGTCGGGCTCGGCGCACCAGAGCAGCGCCAGCGCCGGGCGGCGCGCGTCCAACGGCGCGGTGTCGTGGGACGCGGACCTGGCCGGCCCGGGCGCCAGCGCCGCGGCGACGAACCGCTCGGTCATGCGGCGGTCGCCGGCGGCGTCCAGCGTCACCTCCAGCCTTCCGGCCGGAACCCGGCCCGGCGCGAACGAGCCGGCGCGATGGTGCAGGTGGCCGAAGCCGTCCGGGTCGTGCGCATAGGCGGCGCCGGGCGAGACGTTGTTGAAGATCACCGCGCCGCCGTGCGGGGCCAGGCGTTCGGCCAGGGTGGGCTCGCCCAGGGTGCGGCCGGTGACGGCGCGCTTGTGCTGCAGGAACCCGGGCAGGCCGGCGTCGTGCGCCACCAGGACGCCGTCCTCCAGCAGCGCCATCGCATTGCCCTGCAGGCCGTGGCGCGCCGGGTGGCAGCCGGTGGCGAAGGTGGCGGAGACGCAGCGCGTCGCCGAGGGGAAGGCCGAGCGATGCGCCGCGAACGAGGTCGCGCGGCCGGCGAGGCGCTGCAGGTGCGGCGTGCGCGCGGCGTCGATGAAGTCCCGGCGCAACCCATCGAGAATGACCACCACGACCCGGCGCATGCCGCTTGCTCCGTTGCTTCACCACGAGCCGGCATTCGTTGACAACCAGGCCGGGTTTGGCAATAGAGCGCGTCTCCCGCCGTGGAGGGGTGCCCGAGTGGCTAAAGGGGACGGACTGTAAATCCGTTGGCGCACGCCTACGTTGGTTCGAATCCAACCCCCTCCACCAAAAGGATTTTCTGGCAATCCAGACCCCAAGCTGCCGATCGACCGGTGCGCGGCGCGGCGCCAATGCGCGAACCGCCGTCGGCCGCGCCGTTGCCGGCGGGGGACCGCCATCCCGGCAACCGCGCCCCGCCTTGCCAGTTGAGCCTGGCCAGTTGAGCCTGGCGATCCAGAGCCTGGCGATCCAGAGCCTGGCGGGACGGTCTCGAACAGGGTTGGCGGACAGTATCGGAAGGGATGGCCGGACGGCCCAGGTCGGTTGCTCGGCAAAAAGCCCCGCCGGGCTTCGGCGGGGCCAGTTTGCTATGGAGAACGTCAGGAGGAATCAAAACACGTTGGAACCATTCCTCGGCCTGACGACCTACCTTATGCCTCGCTTGCGGGTGGTGTCTTTACACGTTTGTTGGCGCAGCCCAGGGCCCGCGACGCCGCTACGATCGAGCCGGCATCCGCGCGAGTGAGAGAAATCCCGGCTGGTGGAGGGTTGGTGATCGGGGTTGGGTGGCTGTCGGAAGCCTTCAGCCGGCCGGCTCCAGGCGCGGAAGCGGGCGGCGAGAGGGGGAGGCCAGTGAGACGTCGCCGTCACCTGGTGTATTCGCGCCGCAGTTCGCGCTTCAGCAGCTTGCCCGCGGTGTTGCGCGGCAGCGCGTCCACGAACACCACACGCTTGGGCAGCTTGAACGGCGCCAGAAACCGGCGCGCATGGGCGATCAGCGCCTCCGCCGCCACCGCTTGGCCCTGGCGCAGCACGACGAAGGCCGTCACCGCCTCGATCCATTTGGCGTCGGGCAGGCCAACCACGGCGACCTCGGAGACCGCCTTGTGGGTGAACAGCGCCTCCTCCACCTCGCGGCTGGCGACCAGCACGCCGCCGGTATTGATCACGTCGCGGATGCGATCGACGATGTAGAGATAGCCGGCCGCGTCGAAATATCCGACATCGCCGGAATGAAACCAGCCGCCGGCAAACGCCTCCTCGGTCTCCCGCGGCTTGTTCCAATAGCCCACCAGCAGATGCGGCGAGCGGTGCACGATCTCGCCGTGCGTGCCGGGCGGCACGTCGTTCATCTCCGGATCGACCACGCGGGTCTCCACGTTCAGCACCGGGCGACCGCAGGACGCCGGGCGCGCGTCGTGTTCCTCCGGGCGCAAGGTGGTCGCCAGCGGGGCGATCTCGGTCTGGCCGTAGCAGTTGTACGGCCTGGCGTTGGGCAGCCGCTCGCGCAGCTCGTGCAGCACCGGCACCGGCATGATCGAGGCGCCGTAGTAGACCCGTTGCAACGAGCGCAGGTCGCGGGTCGAAAAATCCGCATGGCGCAGCAGGCTGATCCAGACCGTCGGCGGCGAGAAGAACGAGGTGATGCGCTCCTGCTCGATCAGCCGCAGCACCTGCTCGGGCACCGGCGCCTCGATCAGCACGGTGCGCCCGCCCGCCAGCAACTGCGGGATCGTGAAGGCGTGCATCTGCGCGGTGTGGTACAGCGGCAGCGCCGCCAACGACCGGTCCTCGGCGGCAAAATCCATTTCGTGAATGACGGAGTAGTACTGCGCCAGCATCGCCCGATGCGTCATCATCGCCCCCTTGGGCGCCGCTGTCGTTCCGGACGTGTACACGATCTGCGCCAATGCGGTGTCATCGATCGGCGGATCGACATCCGTCGGCGCCGCCGGGTCGAGCGCGGTGGCCAGAATGTCCAGCCCGCCACCACCGTCGAACCGGCCGCGTATTTCCACCTCGATGCCGTCGAGGTTGGCCTCCAGCGCCGGCGCGCTCAGCAACCCCCGGGCACCCGACTGTTGCACAATGTAGCGCAGTTCGCCGCCGGTCAGCGCGTAGTTCACCGGCACGTGCACCAGGCCGGCACGGCAACAGGCCAGAAATGCGATCAGATACGCGTCGGAATTGCGCCCATAGGCGGCCACGCGATCGCCCGGGCACAGTCCGGCCGCAATCAGCCGGAAGGCAACACGGCTGGCGGCATCGTCGATCGCCCGGAAGCTCCAAATGCGGTCCGCAAACACCAGCGCCTCGCGGTCGCGGAACCGCGCGGCGGCACGGCGCACCGCGTCGCCCAAGGTGTTGCGCCCGGCGCGCGCAATGGCATCGTTGATCATCGTTTGCCCCGGCGGGACGTTTCCTGGCCTGCCCCCCATTATGCTTGCGCTGGCGCAGGCCGCGTCAAGGACCAGCCGTGCCGGGGGGGAAGGGTAAGGCCGGGGCTCCGCCCCGAACCCCGCCAGGGGGGCTTTGCCCCCCTGGACCCCCCACCAGAGGCAGCGGCCTCTGGACTCCATGACTGGGAGTGTGGGGAGGGGAAGGGGGCGGGTGGGCTGGGTGTCGGTGCCGCCCCTCGCGAGGGGCGGCACCGACACCCAGCCCACCCGCCCCCTTCCCCTCCCCACACTCCCAGTCCGGGGTTCCAAGGGCTCCGCCCTTGGCGGGGTTCCAAGGGGCAGCGCCCCTTGGTGGGGTCTGGGGCGAAGCCCCAGCCTTGCCCTCCCCCCCCCCGGCACGGCTGGTCCTTGCCTCCGGCCGCGCCCTCCGCTACACCGCCGCCCGCGCGCCGGCACCCCTGGAGGCCGGCGTTTGGCATTTGCAGGAGCGGACCATGGCCAATGTCGTGACGATCGAGGCCGAGGCGCGTGCGCGAGCCGGTAAGGGGGCGGCGCGTGCGACACGGCGAGCGGGCAAGGTGCCCGCGGTGATTTACGGGGCGCATCAGGCGCCCAGCATGATTGCGTTGGAGCCGCGCGTGGTGTTGCGCGAGTTGACGCGGGCCGGGTGGCAATCCCGGGTCTACGAGATCAACGTCAGCGGGGCGGTGACGCGGGTGCTGATCCGCGACGTGCAGTTCCATCCGGTGTCGGATGCGCCGGAGCACGTGGACTTCCAGCGGCTGGCGGCCGGGGAGAAGATTCGCGTCGCGGTGCCGGTGCATTTCGACAACGAGGGCCTCAGCACCGGCCTCAAGCGCGGCGGCGTGTTGAACGTCGTGCGCCACGCGGTCGAGGTGTATTGCGATCCGGACCACATCCCGGAACAGTTCCTCGCCGATCTGAGCGGGCTGGATTTCAACGACAATGTCCGCTGGCACGACCTGAAGGGGATCGAGGGGACGCAGCCGGTGATCACCGGGCGCGACTTCGTGATCGCCACCGTGGCGCCGCCCACCAAGATCACCGAGGCGGCGGCCGAAACCACCGCGACGGCGGCGCCGGCGGCCGCGGCACCCGCGGCACCCGCGGCGAAGGCCCCGGCAGGCAAGGCGCCGGCCGGCAAGGCCCCCGCCAAGGCCGCGGCGAGGAAGGGCTGATCCCGGCCGCGGGAGTGTCATGCTGCTCTGGGTCGGGCTCGGCAATCCGGAGCTGGGCATGGCCCGGAACCGGCACAACATCGGCTTCATGGCGCTGGATGTGATTGCCATCCGCCACGGGTTCAGCCCGTGGCGGCAGCGTTTCAAGGGGCTGGTGGCCGAGGGCATGGTGGGCCGGCACAAGGTGCTGGCGCTGAAGCCGCAGACCTACATGAACGCCTCGGGCGAGTCGGTGCAGGCGGCGGCGGGCTTCTACAAGCTGGCGCCGGCGGCGATCACCGCGTTCCACGACGAGCTGGACCTGGCGCCGGGCAAGGTGCGGGTGAAGCGCGGCGGCGGCGCGGCGGGGCACAACGGGCTGCGCAGCATGGACCGCATGCTTGGCACGCCGGAGTACTGGCGGGTGCGGCTGGGGATCGGCCATCCGGGGGAGAAGGAGCGCGTGCTGGGCCACGTGCTCGGCGATTTCGGCAAGGCCGACCGCGAGTGGCTGGTGCGGCTGCTGGACGCGGTGGCGGACGCCGCGGCGCTGCTGGCCGACGCCAAGCCGGAGGAATTCATGACCAAGGTGGCGCTGCTGGCGCGGCCGGAAGGCGCCCCGGGCGGGGCGCCGGGCGCGGCTTAGGGGTAACGGGCGGATGGGCTTCAACTGCGGCATTGTCGGGCTGCCGAACGTCGGCAAATCCTCGCTGTTCAACGCGCTGACCGCGACCGCGGCGGCGCAGGCGGCGAACTATCCGTTCTGCACGATCGAGCCGAATGTCGGGCGCGTCGCCGTGCCCGACCAGCGGCTGGAGGTGCTGGCGGCGATCGGCAAGTCGGCGAAGATCCTGCCGACCGCGCTGGAGTTCGTCGACATCGCCGGGCTGGTGCGCGGCGCCAGCAAGGGCGAGGGCCTGGGCAACCAGTTCCTGGCCAACATCCGCGAGGTCGACGCGATCATCCACGTGCTGCGCTGCTTCGAGGACCCCGACGTGACGCATGTCGAGGGCTCGATCGATCCGCTGCGCGACGCCGAGACGGTGGAGACCGAGCTGATGCTCGCCGATCTGGAGAGCCTGGAGAAGCGGTTGTACGCGGCGCAGAAGAAGGCGCGCGGCGGCGACAAGGAGAGCCTCGCGGCAGTGGCGCTGATGGAGCCGCTGGTGGTGGCGCTGCAGGCGGGGCGGCCGGCGCGGACCGCGATCCCGGCCGGACAGGAGGAGGCGGTGCGCCGGCTGCAACTGCTGACCTCGAAGCCGGTGCTGTATGTCTGCAATGTCGAGGAGGCAGCGGCGGCGGCGGGCAATGCGTTCTCCGCGGTGGTGGCGGCGTGGGCGAAAGCCGAGGGCGCGCGCACGGTGATCGTCTCGGCGGCGATCGAGGCCGAGGTGGCGCAATTGCCGGAGGCCGATCGCGCCGAGTTCCTGGAGGGGCTGGGGCTGCACGACAGCGGGCTTGGATCGGGTGATCCGCGCCGGCTACGACCTGCTGGGGCTGATCACCTATTTCACCGTGGGGCCGAAGGAGACGCGGGCCTGGACCATCGTGCAGGGCACCAAGGCGCCGCAGGCAGCAGCGGTGATCCACAAGGATTTCGAGCGCGGGTTCATCGCCTGCGAGACCATCGCCTATGACGATTTCGTCGCCTGCAAGGGCGAGCTGGGCGCGAAGGAGGCCGGCAAGATGCGCGTCGAGGGCAAGGACTACGTCGTCAAGGACGGCGAGGTGTTGCTGTTCCGGTTCAACGTGTAAGGTTCCAAATGCGCGGTGACTGCACGCTGTCTTGTCTGGACGAGGCAGTGTGGGCTCCGTCAGGGTGACGATATGAGGCGTGACAGGCCACAGGGACAACCAAGCATGCGCCGTAGTCCGAACCGACAGAGCAACGCCGTGCGCATCCTGCGCTTGGAACTGCACAACTGGCGGAATTTCCAGCGCTGCGATCTACGGTTGACCAGCCGAACCTTTATCGTCGGGCCGAATGCGTCGGGCAAATCCAATCTTCTGGACGCCATTCGTTTCTTGCGCGACATCGCGACAAGTGGCAGTGGCGGTCTGCAAGCCGCTGTGGGACACCGTGATGGCGTGGCATCGCTGCGTGCGCTGAGCGCCCGGCGGTTCTCCGAGGTAAACATCAGGGCGGAGATCGGCACCGACCCCGACGAACCAGCCTGGCGTTACGAGCTGGCCTTCAACAGCCAGGGAAACCGGCCGGCCAAGATCGCGTGCGAGCGCGTCTACAGAGGTGGCGAGGCCGAGCCTGTGCTGGAGCGTCCCGACAGTCATGACCGGGCCGATCCGGAGCGGTTGACCCAGACGGCGCTTGAGAACGTCAATGCCAACCAGGCATTCCGACCACTTGCCACATTTCTGGCGAGCATTCGGTATCTGCATGTCGTGCCGCAACTGATCAAGGAACCGGAACGGGTACAGCCCGTCATCGGAGATCCGTTCGGGAGTGATCTGATAGCACGGATGGCCGACACAGCAGAGAGGACGCGCACGCGGCGGCTGAGCCGAATCGAGACCGCGCTGCAAGTGGCCGTGCCGCAGCTTCGCGATATCAAGCTTGAGTCGGATGCCAAGGGACGATGGCATATCCGTGCGAACTACCAGCATTGGCGACCACAGGGGCATTGGCAGTCGGAGGAACGCTTCTCCGACGGCACGCTAAGGCTGCTCGGGTTGCTTTGGGTGCTACAAGAAAGCGCCGGGCCGCTGCTGCTGGAAGAGCCGGAATTGTCGCTCAGCCCGGCTGTGATCCGCCGGCTTCCGGCCATGTTCGCGCGTGTGCAAAAGGGGGGGCGACAGATCATTTTGACGACCCATTCCCCCGCCTTGCTGGAGGACGAGGGCATCGGGCTCGATGAGGTGCACCTGCTGACGCCGCAGGAGGAAGGCACAAAGGTCGAGGTGGCGGCGAGCATCGCTGACGCAAGGGCTCTGCTCGACGCTGGGGCGACAATGGCGGACGTGGTCATGCCGCGCGTGAGCCCCAGGCAGGTCGAGCAGCTTTCGCTTCTCGATCTTTGAACAAACCCGATGCCATCCGCGATCACGATCGCCTGCGAAGGGTATGTTGATGCGCTCGTGTTGCGGCGGTTGCTGGCGGATCGGCAACTCGACGTAGCGGCGGTGCATGAAGCGGGTGGCAAACACAAACTCGACGCGAAGCTGGGTGGCTATATCAGCGCAGCTCGGTTCGGCCCGTGGCTTGTCCAGCGCGATCTGGATCTCGACGCTGCCTGCGCCCCCGAGCTGGTTCGCGACCTTGTCCCGGATGCACCAGCAGGGCTCTGCCTGATCGTTCCGGTGCGGCAAACCGAAGCTTGGTTGCTTGCCGACCGCCATGCGATCGCCGAGTATCTGCGCGTGGCGGAAGGACGGGTTCCAGGACCGCCCGAAGCGTTGGAGGACGCGAAGGCGGCTCTCGTTGCGCTTGCGCGCGCGTCGCGTCGAAAGGACGTGCGCGAGGATATGGTTCCCCGCCCAGCGTCCGGCCGACGCGTTGGCGTAGGCTACACCCACCATATGCAGGCGTTCATCCAACGCATGTGGCGTCCGGCGCATGCCGCGCTCGTCGCGCCGAGCCTCGCCAAGTTGATGCGCCGGCTCGACCAGTTTCAGACAACCGGCGCCTGGCACTGACCATCGCATGTGAGATCGGTGGCACCTGCAGATCCCACTTGTCGCCGCGCCTCAGCGTATTGGCGTCCCAGCGGCACGGATCGTGCTTGGCCTAGCCCGCGCAACGGTTCCGCGAAGGAGTCGCCGATGCCAAGCTTTTGCCTGCCGTTCGGCGGCAACAACGAATCCCCGGGACAAGACCGGAGATGACGTTGCGGGATTGCAGCGTCACCCATCGGGGCGGTCATGGCGTCGGCGGGCATCATGCCGCCGACTCGCCAACCAGGCCAATTCGCGCGGCGCGTGCGGTGCCGATCAGCTCGCGATCGAGCGTTGCAAGCGGGACGCTGTCGCGTTGCGCCAGCTCCAGATACGCCGCGGCATAGACGCTGAGCCGGTGTCGGCGCGCCAGCGTGAGGACGTCTGCCTCGCCCGGGTGGCGATCGATCGTCACCGCGAGGCGCGACAGCGTTCGCAGGAAGCAAGCCGTATCCGCCTCGGTCAGCCGGCCGCGCCGTTCGTTGACGACCAGCGTGTTGCGGATCTCGAACCACCAGATGCCGGGCACCAGCGCCGCATCGGTTCGGATGCGTGCGAGCGCCGCGGTGGCGCGAGGATCGGCTGCGTCGGCGAATGCCCAGGCCAACGCGATGGACGCGTCGAGCACGAAGGGCATCAGTATTTGTGCCCCTCGTGGCGGGCCGACAGCAGCTCCGCGAGGGTCAGCTTGCCGACCCGTGCGCGCAATCGGCCGATGGCCTCGATTGCCTGGTCGATCTCCGCCTGCCGCCGATGCGCCTCGGGCACCAGACGCGCGATGGCGCGGCCGTGGCGGGTGATGATGATGGTCTCGCCATGTTCCACGTCATCCAGCAGCTGAGGGAGATGGGTCTTGGCTGCGGACGCCTGGATTTCGCGCATGGTGGGTGGCCGCTTTCGATTGGTCGATTTGACTGGTCGAAACAGGGGCTCGCTGAGACGTCTCCGCAAGAACCGCCCTAACCAGGCTACCGGTGCGCGATCGGCACCGGTGCGCCCACCGGGTCGGCGGTGAGAAACCCGAGCGTCTCGCCTTCCAGCACGACGCAGGTCAGCTTGCCGCCGAACACCGCGCCGGTGTCGATGGCGATCCGGTTGGGCCGCACCACGGCCGCCTTCACCGGCGTGTGGCCATGCACCACCACGGCGCCGAAGTCGGCCTCGGAATACAGAAACGGCTGGCGCATGCGCAGCAGGTCGTCGCGCGCCTGGTGTGCCAGCACCACGCCCGGGCGGATGCCGGCGTGCACGAAGGCATAGCCGCCCTCAAGGTGCATCAGCGACAGGCCGCGCAGGCAGTCGAGGTGCGCGGCGGGCACCGCGTCCGGCCAACTTTCACGCGGCGAGTCGGGATCGACCCCGTAGCTTTCCAGGGCCGGCCGGCCGCCGGCGAACAGCCAGTCGGTCGCCGCCGCGCGCTCCCCCGACAGCGCCTCCAGCATGGTGTGTTCGTGGTTGCCCATCAGGTTGACCATCGGGACGCCGGGAAGCGGCGAACCGCGCAGCAGGCGTGCGATCACCCCGGCGGTGTCGGGGCCGCGATCCACGTAGTCGCCGATATGCAGCAGCAGCGGTGCTGCGACCGGGCGGCGGGACAGATCCTCGGCGATGATCGCATGCAGGGTGGCGAGTTGCGCGTCGCAGCCATGGATGTCGCCGATGGCGTAGACGCGCCGTCCGGCGGGCAGCGTGGCGGGAGCGGGCGAGAGGTCGATCATTGCGGCAAGGCTAACGGGACTGTCGGATGTTGCCCAGGGAGCGTGGCGAGAGAGCCTGGCGCGGCGCCCCGGTGCCAGACCGGGCGGCGAGCACTTGCGAGGCCACTTAGGCAACGCTCAATAATTGTCGCTTCGAGGTGCGCCCTGGCCAGGCTGCGGAGTTCCATTCCAGGTGCACTGGCTCGGCATCAATCCTGATGGCGACTTATCAAACTCAAGGTGCCACCGCTTGGCAACCAAGTAATCAAGCGGACACAGAGTTGCACAGAGGACACACAGAGTCTCACAGAGAAGTCTTTATTGACGCTTCGCGCTGGTGACAGATATATAGGTCGGAATACCTTGCGCGAAGCGCCATTTGCTTTCTCTGTGAAACTCTGTGTGCCCTCTGTGCAACTCTGTGTCCGCTTGATGACTTACTTTCCCGCCTTACCGTGATTCCCGAAAGACCAGTGTAGGCAGCCCAGGCAAGCCGGCGACACGGGCCAAATGCGGTCACCCTGCCCACCGAGGCGCCAGGCTGCACAACCGCGATCAATTCATTCATTGTTGGGCGTCGCCTTACACCGCCAGCAAAGGCAGTACCACCCGGCTCGGCCGGGCGGCATCCATGAACACGGTGTTGACCGCGATCCGCCGCCGCCGCGCCAGCCCCTCGGGTTCGCCGGTGTTCGGGTTGACGTCGAACTTCGGGAAATTCGCCGAGGCGATGTCCAGCCGGATGCGGTGCCCCGGCAGGAACAGGTTGGCCGTCGGAAACAGCGTGATGCGGATGCGCGTCACCTCGCCCGGCTGGCGCAACCGCGGATGCGCCGGGTCCTCGGCATAGCGCAGCCGCAGGATCCCGTCGGTCAGGATCATCGCGTAGCCGCGCTTGTAGTCGGCGCTGGGCGGATGCACGTCGATCAGCTTGGCGGTGAAGTCGGTGTCCGGGCCGTCGGTGGCGACGAACAGCTCGGCCTCGATCGGTCCCACCACCTGGATCGGCGCGCGCAGCGCCGCGGTCTGGAACACCAGCACGTCGGGCCGCGAGGCCAGCGGCAGATAGGGCGGCGCGCAGCCGAAGAAGCCCGGGGCCTCCACCTGGTCCCAACTGCCCCCCGAGGCCACCGGTTCCAGGCTGCTCATCGCCCCGCCGATCGTCGGCACCGGGCGGGCCGGGTCGAAGTCGTACGACAGCGACGCGGCAGTGGCGCGCGGCGCCAGCACGTCCAGCGTGAGGTTGTCATGCAAGTGGAACGAGGTCGGCCGGGCCTCGGGCAGCGGCCAGTCGGCGGCGCTGATCCAGCGCCCGCCATGCTCCAGTTTTCCCGCCGCGTTGCGCCGCCCGCTGCCGCCGCCCATCACGAAGATCCGCACCGCCGGCTCGTGCAGCGCCGTGCCCTTCACCACGTGGTCGAAGCAGCGCAGCCGATAGGCGCGCCAGTCGCCGGCCCAGGCATCGATCGGCGCGTCGGGGCCGAATTCGACGTCGCCGAAGCAGGAGCAGGAGCGATCGCCATGCTTCCACGGCCCCAGGATCAGCCGCTGCGGTCCCCGCCCGGCCCGCTTCAGCCCCACATAGTTGGCGGTCGCCGTCAGCGGATACGGGTCCCACCAGGACGACATGTGCACGCAGGCGGCGCGCGAATAGCGATCATGAAAACCCTCGGTCCAGATGCCGAGTTGCTGCCAGAACGCGTCGAACGCGCCGTGCGACCATTGCGCGAACAGATAGGCCTCGTAGTCGGGATGGTGGCGCAACGGCGAGTGCCCCTGGCGCCAGGGCATGCGGGTGAACCACTCGGCGATGTCCTCGGACTGCAGGGCGGCCTGCATCACCTTGTCGGCCTCCGCCTCCGGCGAGCTCAGCGCGTTGCGATAGGCCCAGGTGGCCTGCTTCAGCTCGAACGCGCCGGACTGGCGGATGCCCGCCTGCCATGCATTGGCGAACCCGCCGCAGTCCAGGATCTGCGCCACCAGCCCGGGCGGATCGAGGCAGGCGAGCGCGGCCTGGGTGTGCGCGGCGTAGGACAGGCCCATGGTGCAGAGGCGCCCGTCGCACCAGGGCTGCGCGCGCAGCCAGGCGCAGGTGTCGAACCCATCCTCGCCGTCCGACAGGTATTTGACGAAGCGGCCCTCGGAGCCGTAGCGCCCGCGGGTGTCCTGGTAGACCACGGCATAGCCGTGTGCGGTGAAGCCCGCCGCGATCTCGGCACGCGAGGCGGGGGTGCGGTTGGCCGCGGTGATCTCGCTACGGCTGGTCAGGTGGCGGCCGTAAGGGGTGCGCTCCATGATGACCGGGAACGGACCGGTACCGTCGGGCAGGTAGACGTCGGTGGCGAGGCGGACGCCGTCGCGCGTCGGGACCATGTGGGTGGTGGGCATCGCGGGCACTCCCTTGCGGGGCGGATCATGCCACGCGCGCGGCGGTCTGCCAGCCTGAGTTCGTTACAGCGCCGCTGGGTGCTGCTGCCATCAGCCGGCCGTGGCCGCGTCAGCCGGCGTCCGTTGCTGCCGGTGGATCGTCGAGCTGAATACCGACTTCGGCACACCACGCGCGCAAAGCCTGCTCGGTGGCGCTGGCTTCGAACGCATACCATGTCTCGAGCATGCCGTTTGCGTGCAGCAGGTCCTTGAACCTGCCATAGGCGCCCGGTCCGCGGAAAAAGTCCCTGACGGGGACGCACCGTCGATGGGTCAATCCTTCGGACGTCTGGTATCACACCAAGCTGGCCGGCACGCCGATCGGGCGCGTGCCGTGCCGGAACGTGAAGCAAAGTTGCGCGGCGGAGGAGAATGACCTCCAAGCGCGGACCGTGGCGCGCGATAGCCGGGGCGGGGTCGGCGGAGCTACGGCTGGTTGGCCGAAACGGCCAGGCCAACCATGCTGGCCAGCTTGGCGGGAGCCGCTGCCGCCTGCTGGAGCGCGATGAAGCCGACCGGAACCGGCGGAGCAAGCTCGATCGTGAGCGAGTGCGGCGAGGTGATGAAATCGCTGAGCGCTTGCGCCGCCGCCGCAAGCACCGGGCTGTCCTCGCCGGCCGTCATGCTCGATTGGCGCACCAAGCCGACGATCTGCTGCCGGTAGGCAGCGGGATCCGTGCCGCCTTGCGCCGCGCCCGCCCGCAACAACCGGTCCACCAGCGACGCGTCCTCGAACCGCAGCCTGGCATGGGCCAACCGCGCCTGCCTCAGCGCGGCAAGGTTGGCGGGGACGTTGGTCAGGTCGGCCGCGACGGTGATCGTGCCAAGCTCGTTGACCTTCAGCATCGTATCGTGCAGCGACGCACGCTGCTGGGCAACATCCCAGTCATAGGACAGGGTCAAACTCGCCGTTATCGTTTCGAGGCCAACCCTGGCAAGCGCATCCCGTGCCTGGGCATCGCGCAATTGCGACCGCGAAACGCTGACATCCTGCCAGGCGAGCGCCCCGGAGACCGGCATCCCCTGGGCGAAGGCCAGCGGTCCGATTGACAAGGTGCCGGCGTGGATCGACGGCTGGCCGGGCCGCTGTACCGTGATCCCCCGATACTCGAACCGGCCGATCCTGACCCCGTTCAGCAAAGCGGGGGACAGCGCTTCACCGTTGACGATCCGGGTCATGGGTTCGCGCATGTCGGTTGCGCCCATCACGACGCGGTCGACCGATAACGTGCCGGTGTTGGGACCCTTGGCGGCGATGCCTTCGGCGGTTCCTCCCTGCATCACCCCGCGGTCGAAGCCGCCGCCCGTCACCTTATGGACCTCATAGGCAAATTGGCTGCCTGGGAGCGTCGCCGAAATCTTCATGGTCTCGAAAGCATGGGCGTCATAGGCGATCCCCAGCATCACCGCAGCCTCGGCGCGCATCAGCGGCTGCAGGTCGGCCAGCGTCGGCGGTTGCGACCGGTGCGACAGCGATGCCTGGAGCTGCTTCCAGGTGGTCATGCCGTCGTGGAGCAACGCCCAGGGATAGACGCGCAACTTGTCGAACCGGACGGCTGCCTCGGTGCCGTCGAACGCGGCGGAGTGGACCGTCACGCCTTTGACCACGATCGAATCGGCCACCGGGATCGCCGTGTCCGGAGCGAAAGCGGCCTTGTCTTGCAAGGCTTTCTGCCACGAGCCGAGGAAATCCAGGTTGGGATTGCCCGTCTCGACGGAGTCCACCGTGACGTCGATCTGTTGGGCGACGGTCCGGCGATCTTGGCCCGCACCGTCAATCCGGTCACCACGGCCTGGTGCGACAGGGCCGAATAATGGGCGTCCTGGTAGGTCGCCGTCGTGCCGGGCGGCAATGTCGCCAGGGCCTGATCGAGGCCGGCGCGAAACCGCTGCTGGGGATACACCTCAAGCCCGTAGTAGCCCCCGCCAGCGGCGAGAACCAGGACGCCTGCCACCGCGACCACAACCGACCTGCGCATCGGAAAATTCCCTCAATGCTGTAGCAATCCGCGTCGCCGCGGCCCCGCTTTTTCCCCGCCTGTCATGGCCCTCGCCCAACGTCTTCGGGAGCGAGCCATGCAGCGGGACAGCTGCCGCCGCGCGCCAATCGTTTCGTCAGTCAATAATATAGGCCCGGTCGGCCGCTTCATCCAGCGGTTCCTGTCGTGCCCGACCGCTGCTTCAAGTTGCCGCGCGGTCCGTCGCGGCCGTGACGCCTATGCCCCCACCCGCAACTGCGCGCTGGCGAAATCCGCGTAGAACTGCGCCAGCGCGGTCACGGTCTGCTCCACCAGCGCCTCGCCCGCCGCCTTTGTCGCCGCCGCCGGATCGCCGACGTAGCCGACATCGCCGGGGGCGAAGATCGCCGCCCAATAGGCGCCGGCCGGGCGGATCACGTCGGGCGCGTTGCCTGCCGCATAGGACGGCGTCAGTCGTGGCGGCAGCGTAGCGATCCGGCCGGCGATCTGCTCCGCCAGCGGCGCCGGGCGCAGCGCCAGTTGCAGCGCCGTTTCGTAGCAGCAGGCGTGCCCCACGCCGCGCAGCGCGCCGGGCAGCACCTCCAGCCACGCCTTCTGTCCTGGGGCGAAATAGTTGACGTAGCCCACCTCCAGCCCGCGGCTGGCCAGCGCGGTGCAGGCGGCGACCAGCGGCCCCTGGTTGCCACCGTGCCCGTTGACGATCAGCAGCCGCTTGAACCCGGTGCGGTGCAGGCTTTCCGCCACATCCGTCACCATGCCGACAAAGGTCTCCAGCGACAACGTGATCGTTCCGGCCCACGCGCGATGATGCGGCGAGAAGCCGAACGACGGCGGCGGCAGCACCAGCACCTGCGGCGCCGCGCAGCGTTCGGCCGCCAGCAGCGCGATGCGATGTGCCGACAGCGTATCGGTATCCACCGGCAGATGATCCGAATGCTGCTCCACCGCGCCCACGGTCAGCACCGGCAGCGCGCCGCCATCACGCGCGGCGGCGATCTCGGCCCGCGTCAGCGCGCCCCAGTCATGCACGCCCTGCCAACTCTCGCTCATGGTTCCACCCCCTCCGGTTCTTCCAGTTCCACCGACAGCTCGCGCAGCGCCGCGGTGTGCGGATGCTTGATGCGCCCGGCGCGCAGATCGTCGGCGCTCAGCGCCTCCACCAACTCGCCCCCCTGCATCACGCCGATCCGCTCGCACAGATGCGCCACCACCGCGAGGTTGTGGCTGACCATGATGTAGGTCAGCCCGCGCGCCACCCGCAGATCGGCCAGCAGGTTCAGCACCTCGGCCTGCACCGAGACATCCAGCGCGCTGGTCGGCTCGTCCAGCAGCAGCACCTCGGGCTCCGCCATCAGCGCCCGTGCGATCGCGACGCGCTGGCGCTGCCCGCCCGACAACTGGTGCGGGTAACGGAAGCGCATCGACAGCGGCAGCGCCACCTCGGCCAGGCCACGGGCGATGCGCACGTCGATGTCGCCCAGCCCATGCACCAGCAGCGGTTCGCTCAGCGCGCGATCGACGGTCTGGCGTGGATGCAGCGATCCATACGGGTCCTGGAACACCATCTGCACGCGGCGGAAGAACCGCTTGTCGCGCCGCGCATCCAGCTTCGCGCCGTCCAGCAGCAGCCGCCCGGTCCAATTGGGGTTCAGCCCGGCCAGCGCGCGCAGCACGGTGGACTTGCCGGAGCCGGACTCCCCCACCAGCCCGAACGCCTCGCCACGCGCCAGGTGGAACGACACCGCCCGCACCGCCTCGGTGTTGCCGAACCGCACCGACAGCGCATCGACCGAGATCATCCGTCGAGCCAGGCCGGATCGCGCTGCATCACCGGCAGCCGCACCTGCTTGTGGCTCAGCGCCGGCAGGCAAGCCAGCAGCCCGCGGGTGTAGGGGTGCCTGGCGTGCGCCAGGTCCGCGGCACGCAGCTCCTCGACGATCCGCCCGGCATACATCACCACCACGCGGTCGCAGAAATGCGACACCAGCGGCAGGTCGTGACTGATCAGGATCAATCCCATGCCGCGGCGTGACACCAGGTCCTCGATCAGCCGCAGAATCTCCGCCTGCACCGTCGCATCCAGCGCGCTGGTCGGTTCGTCGGCGATCAGCAGTTCCGGGTCCGGCGCCAGCATCATCGCGATCATCACGCGCTGGCCCATGCCGCCGGACAGCTCGTGCGGATAGGCGCCGGCGACGCGCGCCGGGTCGCGGATCTGCACCTGCGCCAGCAGGTCGATCGCCGCCTGACCCGCCACCCTGCGCGAGCCGCCGCGATGCGCGCGCCAGGCCTCGGCGATCTGCGCGCCGGCGGTCATCACCGGGTTCAGCGAGAATTTCGGGTCCTGCAAAATCAGCCCCGCCCGCTTGCCGCGAATCGCACGCAGCGCCGCCTCGTTGGCGGTCAGGATGTCGATGTCGTCGAACGACAGGCGGTCCGCGGTGATCACCGCCTCGCTCGGCAGCAGCCGCAGGATGGCCCGCGCGGTAAGCGATTTGCCCGACCCCGAATTCGCCGACGATGCCGAGCTTCTCCTGCCCGAGCGTCAACGATACGCCGCGTACGGCGTCGGACATGCCGTGCGCGGTGGGGAACCGCACCCACAGATTGGCGATCTCGACCAGCATCCGTGCCCTATAGCACCCTTCCGCCGGCCACGGCGCGGGCCAATCGCCGGGAGAAGGCCAGGGGCTTCGCCCCTGGACCCCACCAAGGGGCGCTGCCCCTTGGAACCCCGCCAAGGGCGGAGCCCTGACCTTGCTTCGGTTCAACCGATGCCCCCCGCATCAATCGGCACTCTCCGGCACGTGCCCCGGGCTGGGCAGGATGACCCGGTGCCGCCGCGGCGCCAGCCGGTGTGCCAATCGATCCAGATACAGATAGATCACCGGCGTGGTGTAGAGCGTCAGCACCTGCGAAACGAGCAGCCCGCCGACGATCGCGATGCCGAGCGGGCGGCGCAGCTCCGACCCGGCGCCATGGCCAAGTGCCAGCGGCAACCCGCCGAACAGCGCGCACATCGTGGTCATCATGATCGGGCGGAAGCGCAGCAGGCAGGCCTGGTGGATCGCCTGCTGCGGGCCGAGGCCCTGGCTACGTTCCGCATCCAGCGCGAAGTCGATCATCATGATGGCGTTCTTCTTGACGATGCCGATCAGCAGGATGATGCCGATCAGCGCCACCATGCTCAGGTCGTAGCCGAACAGCATCAGCATCAGCAGCGCGCCGACCCCGGCGGACGGCAGCGCGGACAGGATGGTGATCGGATGGATGAAGCTTTCGTAGAGCATCCCCAGCACGATGTAGACCACCAGGATCGCCGCGGCGACCAGCAGCGGGGTGGACGACAGCGAGGCCTTGAACGCCTGCGCCGTGCCCTCGAACGTGCCGTGCAACGTCGCCGGCACGTGCAGGCGCGCCTGCATCGCCTCGATCGCGCTGACCGCCTGGCCGATCGCGACCCCGGGCGCAAGGTTGAACGACAGCGTCACCGCGGGGAACACGCCCTGGTGGTTCACCGTCAGCGGCTCGACCGTGTAGCTGGTGCGCGCCACCGCCGACAGCGGCACCTGCGCGCCGGCGGCCGAGGCCACGTGGATATGCGACAGCGCCGCGGGGTCGGTGCGGAAGCGTGGCTCCACCTCCAGGATCACCTTGTATTGCGCGGCGCTGGTGTAGATCGTCGCCACCTGTTCCTCGCCGAACGCGTCGTACAGCGTCTGGTCGATCAGCCCCATCGACAGGCCCAGCCGGTACGCGGCGTTGCGGTCCACCGTCAGCGCAAGGTGCTGGGCGGCGATCTGCTGGTCGGTGGCGACGTCGGTCAGTTCCGGCATCGCGTGCATCTCGCGCAGCAGGATGGGCGCCCAATGGTCCATCTGCGCGGCGTCGGTGTCGGTCACGGTGTATTGGTACTGCGCCTGCGTCAGATGCGTGCCGACGGTGACGTCCTGCCCGGCCTGCATGTAGAACTTGACGCCGCGCACCTGGGCGACGCGCGGCTTCAACCGCTGCATCACCGCCGCCACCCCGTCGCGCTGGTCGAACGGCTTGAGCTGGATGAACATCCGCGCGGTGTTCTCGCTCGGGTTGTACTGGGTCGCGCCGGCGAAGCCGACCACGGCGGCGACCGCCTTGTCCTGCAGGATGATGGCGGACAGCTCGTTCTCCACCCTGGCGGTGGCGGCGAACGAGGTGTCCTGGCGGGTGTCGGCCTCGCCGAAGATGAAGCCGGTGTCCTGCTGCGGAATGAACCCTTTCGGTACCAGCACGTACAGCGCGCCGGTCGCCACGATCAACGCCAGCGTGCTCGCCAGCATCAGGCGCTGGTGGCGGAACACCCAGACCAGCCCGTGGTCGTAGCCGCGCAGCATCGCCTGGAAGAAGCCCTCGGCGGCCCGGTTCAGCCGCCCCTTCGCGGCCTCGTTCTCGTGCGTCAGGAAGCGCGCGCACATCATCGGCGTCAGCGTCAGCGAGATCAGCGCCGAGGCCACCACCGCGACGGTGACGGTGATGGCGAATTCGCGGAACAGCCGGCCGATGATGCCGCCCATGAACAGCAGCGGAATGAACACGGCGATCAGCGAGAAGGTGATCGACACGATGGTGAAGCCGATCTGCCGGGCGCCCTTGATCGCGGCGGCGAACGGCGTCTCGCCCTGCTCGATATGGCGGACGATGTTCTCGATCATCACGATGGCGTCGTCCACCACGAAGCCGACCGAGATGGTCAGCGCCATCAACGAGATGTTGTCGAGGTTGAAGCCGACCATGTACATCACGCCGGTGGTGGCCACCAGCGCCAGCGGCACGGTGATGCTGGGGATGATGGTCGCCCACAGCTTGCGCAGGAACAGGAAGATCACCAGCACGACCAGGCCGGTGGTGATCGCCAGGGTCAGCTCCACATCCTCGACCGAGGCGCGGATGTTCTCCGAGCGGTCGGACACCAGGTCGACATGCACCGAGGGCGGCACCGAGGCCACCAGCCCTGGCATCATCGCCTTGACCTCGTCCACCACCTGGATCGTGTTGGCCCCCGGCTCGCGCTCGATCAGCAGCAGCTCGGTCGGCTTGCCGTCGAACCAGGCGCCGGTGCGCGGCGACTTCGACTGCGCGATGACCCGGCCGATATCCTTCAGCTCGACCGGCGCGCCGTGCCGATAGGCCGCGATCACGTGGCCAAACGCGTTGGCGTCGAACAACTGGTCGTTGGTGTCCAGCGTGAAGGTCTGGCGCGGGCCTTCCAGGTTGCCCTTCGGCAGGTCGGTCGTGGCGTTGACCAGCGCGGTGCGCACGTCCTCCAGCCCGATGCCGCGCGCGGCCAGCGCGTCGGGGTTCACCTGCACGTGCACCGCGGGGATCTGCTCGCCGGCGATGTTGACCTCCGACACGCCGTTCACCCGCGAGATCGATTCCGCCAGCACGTTGAACGCGTACTGGTCGACGTCCTGGATCGGCATGGCGTCGGAGCTGACCGCGTAGATCAGGATCGCGCGGTTCGCCGGGTTGGTCTTCTTGAACACCGGCGGCGAGGGCAGGGTCTTCGGCAGCACCCCGCTGGCGGCGTTGATCGCGATCTGCACGTCGCCGGCGGCGCCGTCGATGTTGCGCGCCAGGTCGAACTGCAAGGTGATCCGGGTCGATCCCAGGCCGCTGGTCGAGCTCATGTCGGCCAGGCCGGGGATGGCGGCGAATTGCTGCTCCAGCGGCGTGGCGACCGAGGCGGCCATGGTGTCCGGGCTGGCGCCGGGCAACGAGGCGGTGACCACGATGGTGGGGAAGTCCACATTCGGCAGCGCGGCGATCGGCAGCAGCGTGGCGCTGGCCATGCCGAACACCAGGATGCCGGCCATCAGCAGCGCGGTGGCGATCGGCCGGCGGATGAAGATCTCGGAGAGGCCCATCGTTGTGTCAGCCCGCCGTCGCGCCGCGCGGGGCTTCGATCCGCACCTTGATGTTGTTGGCCAGCCGGTACTGTCCCTCGACGACCACGCGCTCGCCCGCGTGCAGCCCGCTGGCGATCACCGCCAGCCCGTCCTGCCGGCTGGCCACCTGCACCGCGCGCCGGCGCACCGTGTCGTCCGGGCGGATCACGTAGACGTAGTCGCCCTCGGGCCCGGCCATCACCGATTGCACCGGCACGGTGATCGCATTGGCGCGGGTGGCGATGACCAGCCGCACATCGACGAAGGCGCCGGGCCACAATGCCTCATTCGCATTGGCGAACCTGCCCTTCAGCGCGATCGTTCCGCTACTGTCGTCGATGTGGTTGTCGATGAAGGTCAGCGCGCCCTTGCCCAGCAGCGTCGTGCCGTCCGCCGCGTAGGCGTCCACCTCCAGCGTATGCGACTCACGGTTGCGCCGGATCGCGTCCAGTTCGTTCGCCGGCAGGGTGAAGCTGACATCGATCGGCTTGATCTGGGTGATCGAGACCAGCGGCGTAGCGGCGCTGGCCAGCACATAGTTGCCGGCATCGACCAGCCGCGCGCCGGTGCGCCCGCTGATCGGTGCGACGACGTCGGTGTAGCCCAGGTTGAGCCTGGCCTGCTCGATGGTGGCCTGGTCGGCCTGCATCGAGGCCTGCAACTGCGCGACGGTGGCCTGCTGGTCCTCGAAGCTCTGCCGGGTCTGGAAGCCGCTGCCGACCAGCTTGCCGTAGCGCTCCAGGTTGCGCAGCGCGCCTTGCAGTTGCGCCTGGTCCTTCAGCCGGTTCGCCACCGCCTGGTCGAGCGTCGCCTGGTACGGCCGCGGATCGATCAGGAACAGCCGGTCGCCCTGCTTCACCTCCTGCCCCTGGGCGAACAGGACCTGCATGATCTGCCCGTCCACCCGGCTCTTGACGTTCACCGTGTTGATCGCCTGCACGGTGCCGAGGCTCTGGTCGAAGATCGGCACGTCGCGCGCGGTGGCGGTGGTCGCGGTCACCGGGACCTGGGCGGCGGGCAGCGGCGCGGCATCGGAGCGGTCGATGCGCTGGGCGAGCAGGACCCAGCCGCCAAAACCCGCGGCGGATAGGATCGCCACCATCACGACGATACGGCTTGCCCGCATTCCCATGCTCCCAGTTCCGACTGCCGGTTTGCCGCGTGTCGCGGACGCCGGCGTTGCGCGGTTGACGAATGCCCCTGGGGGACATGATCCCGCCCTCGGGCCGCGCCGGCAAGGCCGATCTGCGGCTTGCCGAACTGCGGTCACGGGGCGGATGGTCTTGCGGCACGGCGCCGGCCGGGCGGACCGCGTCTTCCGGTCGCGGTCACGCGGGCGGGTGGCAGCGGCGGCGAAACGCCATACACTCGGGCCAACCACCATCGGGAGGACGCGATGGACCTGACCCTGACCGACAAGCACCGCGCGCTGCAGGCCGAGGTGCAGGCGTTCATCCGCGCGCATGGCCAGGACTCGCCGAAGCCCGGCGGCGGGCGCAAACGGCCGGACCAGAAGACGCTGGACTGGCAGAAACTGCTGGTCGAGCACGGCTACGCCGCCCGCACCGTGCCGCGCGACTACGGCGGCTTCGGCGCCGCGCCCGACGTGCTGGACCTGGCGGTGATCGCCGAGGCGTTCAGCCGCGCCAACCTCTACCAGGGCCTGACCAACCAGGGCATCAGCATGCTGGTGCCGACGCTGCTGGAGGTCGGCACCGAGGACCAGCGCCGCCACTGGATCGGCCCGACCATCCGCGGCGACGTGATCTGGTGCCAGGGCTATTCCGAGCCCGGCTCCGGCAGCGACCTTGCCGCGGCCAGCACCCGCGCGGTGCTGGACGGCGAGGACTTCGTCGTCAACGGCCAGAAGATCTGGACCAGCTCGGCGCACTACGCCGACATGATGTTCCTGCTGTGCCGCACCGAGCCCGACCTGCCGAAGCACGAGGGCCTGTCCTATCTGTTGCTGTCGATGCGCACGCCGGGCATCGAGACCCGGCCGCTGAAGACGATGACCGGGCGCAGCGAGTTCAACGAGGTGTTCTTCACCGACGTGCGCGTCCCGGCGCGGCAGATCGTGCTGGGCCGCGGCAAGGGCTGGCACGTCGCCAACATCACGCTGAAGCACGAGCGGCTGATGATCGGCGACGCCGGCAAGATGACCCACCGGCTGGAACAGCTTGTTGCGCTGCTGCACGCCACCACGGTGAACGGCCGCCGGCTGATCGAGATGGCGGAGTTGCGCGACCGGCTGCTGAAGCTGCAGGGCGAGGTGCTGGCCTGGAAGGCGCACAACCTCCGCCTGCTGACCGAGGCCGCCCGCGGCGAGGACTCGGGGGTGAAACGGATGATCGTCAAATACGGCGGCACCATGCTGGGGTTCCGGCTGTCCGCGCTCGCGGTGGACGCGCTCGGCGCCGCCGGGCTGGCGTTCGAGCCGCGCGGCGAGGCGGCCGAGGACGACGACGCCACCACCTGGAACATCGACTACATCTACGATGTCGGCCTGATGATCGGCGGCGGCTCGAACAACATCCAGAAGAACATCATCGGCGAGCGCGGCCTGGGCCTGCCGCGCGAGCCGAAGGCGCCGGCCGCGTCGGCGATCGGCAGGGGGTGAGCCATGGAGTTCGCCCTCAGCGACGAACAGCGCCTGTTCGATACGACGCTGCGCGGTTATCTGGCCGAGCACCTGCCGCTGCAACGGTTGCGCGTGCTGGCCGATTCCGGCACCGGATTCGACCAAGCGTTGTGGCGCGGGCTGGGCGAACTGGGGCTGCCCGGCCTGCTGGTGGCGGAACGGTTCGGCGGCTCCGGCCTCGGCGTGCTGGATGCCGCGGTGGCGGCGGAGGCGCTCGGCGCCGCGGTCGCGCCGGTGCCGTTCATCGGCCTGGCGATGGCCACGCTGGCGGTCCAGCAGGCCGGCACGCCGGCACAGCAGGACGCCTGGCTGCCGCGCATCGCGGCCGCCGAGGCGCGGTTCGGCGTCGGCTTCGCTGGG
Organism: uncultured Alphaproteobacteria bacterium; assembly: GCA_963847615.1. Classification (GTDB taxonomy): domain Bacteria; phylum Pseudomonadota; class Alphaproteobacteria; order Acetobacterales; family Acetobacteraceae; genus Palsa-883. The sequence goes on along the minus strand of CAWKAN010000014.1, from coordinate 152,065 downwards.
CTGGCGGGCCAGACCGGCGACGCCAGTGCGACACTGGCCGATGACCGGCTGAGCGGGCGCATCAGCGGCGCGCTGGATTGCGCGGGGTGCTCGCATTTGCTGGTGGTGCTGGGCGATGGCGGCATGGCGCTGGTTGCCGCCGACGCGCCCGGCGTGCGCCTGACGCCGCGCCCCAGCCTGGACCGCACCCGCCCGATCACCGAGCTTGGCTTCGACAACGCGCCGGCGGAACGACTGGGCGCCGCCACCGCGACGCTGGACACCGCGCTGCGCGTGCTGGATGCCGGACGCGTGCTGCTGGCCGCCGGCACGCTGGGCGCGGCGCAGACCATGCTGGACCGCGCCGTCGCCTACGCCAAGGAACGGGTGCAGTTCGGCCGGGTGATCGGCAGCTTCCAGGGGGTGAAATACATGCTCGCCGACATGGTCACGCTGCTGGAACCCTGCCGCGGCCTGGTGTGGTATGCCGCCTACGCGCAGGATGTGCTGCCGCAGGAGGCAAGGCTGACCGCCTGTCATGCCAAGGCGCATCTCGGCGACGTCGCGCGCGAGGTTTCGCGCATGGCGACCGAGGCGCATGGCGGGATGGGATTCACCGACCTGCTCGGCCTGCATTTCTGGTTCAAGCGCATCGCCTTCAACCGGCAGATCCTCGGCAGTCCGGAACGCTGCCGCGAGGAAGCCGCGATCCTGCAAGGCTGGGCCGCATGAGCGCGTCGCCAGCGAAGCTCGACCTGAGCGCGGTGCGCGCGCAGCTCGGCAAGACCGTGGTGGAGCGCGATGTCGCCACCGCCGCCCCGCTGCGCGGCATGGTGGTCCACCTTCGACCGCGCCGAGCGCGCGCCGGAGCACGGCGAACCGATCGCCCCCGGCTGGCACCTGGCGTATTTCCCGGAAGCCTCGCGGCTGGCCGAGCTCGGCGCCGACGGCCTGCCGCTGGCGCGCGGCATGCTGCCGGCGATGCCGCTGCCCCGCCGCATGTATGCCGGTGCGAAGCTGACCTTCCACGCGCCGATCCTGGTCGGCGACCGGCTGACGCGGGAGACCGCCTTCACCGACGTGCAACTGCGCGAGGGCAGCACCGGGGCGCTGATCCTCGCCACCCAGACGCGCCGCTTCTTCACCCCGCGCGGCCTGGCGCTGACCGACCAGCAGCACACGGTGTTTCGCGAAGCCGTGCCGGCGGGCGCGCCGAGCGGCGTGCCAAAGCACGAGGCGCCGCCCGCCGACACGCCGTGGCGCCGCACCATCACCCCCGATCCGGTCAGCCTGTTCCGCTACTCCGCGCTGACCTTCAATCCGCACCGCATCCATTACGACCGGCCCTATGCGACGGCGGTCGAGGGCTATCCCGGCCTCGTGGTGCACGGTCCGTTCGCGCAACAATGCCTGCTGGACCTGCTGCGCGACCAGGTCGGCGCGGCGTCGATCGCCGACTTCACCATGCGCGCCCGCGCCCCGCTGTTCGACGTCGCGCCGTTCACCGTGGTCGGGCGCCGCGCCGGACACACCGCGGAGCTGTGGGCGCTGACGCCGCAGGGCACGATCGCCATGCAGGCGGTGGCGACGTTGCGCTAGCGGCACGCGGCGGCGGAACCTTGATAGTTCCTGAATAACAACAAAACATATTCCTAAAAAGCAACTGAAATCGCCGCTCAGGCGAAAGCCGGCGTCGGCTCGCCGCTCGGCGGGCCCCCCTGTTCCGCCACCGAAAGCGGCTGCGCCGGGCGGTTCTGCCGCAACGTCGCCGCGCCGTCGGCAACCGCGCCCCACACCGCGCGCGACAGCGCCTTGCGGTTGGCAAACCGCGCCGGGTCGAGCGGGGCGTGCAGCAGCACCGTGGCGCGCAGCCCGCGGTGCTGCGCCAGCCGCCAGTAGTGCGAGGCGATGTCCATATCGCCGTACCAGGCGAACAGCGGCCGGCAGGCGCGCCCGGTCGGCAGTCCGGCCAGCCGGTCGTAGACCACCGAGACCGGCTGGATCAGCGGCGGATGCTCCCCCTCGGCGATGGCGAAGAAGGTCGAGCGGAACGGCATCACCCGCGAGCCGTCCGAGGTGGTGCCCTCGGGAAACAGGATCAGGCTGTCGCCGGCCGCCAGCCGCCCGCGCATCGAGTCCCGCTCGCTCACCGTGGCACCGCGCCGGCGGCTGACGAACACGGTGCGGCCCAGCCGGGCGATGGTGCTGACCAGCGGCCAGCGGCTGACCTCGGACTTGGCGACGAAGCAGCCGTCCAGCTGGCCGCCGAGCACCGGCACGTCGAGCCAGGAGGAATGGTTGGAGACGAACACCACCGGGCGGCCGCTACCGCCGGCGGGCTGGCCGATGACCCGCACCGTCAGGCCGAGCAGCCGCGCGAAAATCGCCCAATAGAGCTTGGCGAAGCCGACATTGGCCCGTCCCGGCAGCGCCAGCAGGATGGCCTGGATCAGCAGCGACGGCAGGGTCCACAGCAGCAGCAGCAGGCCGCGACGGATGGCGCGCAGGCGGCGGGTCAAGCGGTGGTGGTCGCCGGTGTTGAACGGCCACAGCTCCGCCTCGGCGCCAATCAGCGCGCCGTCCCGGCCCAGCAGCATCGGACCGGCGGCCAGGCGACGCAGACGCGGCAACCTACGGGGCATGCAGTATCGGATAGCTCGCCACAGGTGGCGGAACAATGGCAGGCCTGTGACCCTTGTGCGAAAGCTGCGCAAGCGAGACGATCCGCCGGATGGCTGGGAAGCGGCGCGCTGGTGGCCTAAATACCCGGCATGGACATCCTTCGCATCCCCGGCTCCCGCATCTTCGAGATCGCCAAGCTGGCCTTCGCCACGCCCGACGTCAACTTCCTGTGCTTCGGCGAATCCGACCAGCCCAGCCCCCGCGCCGCCCACCACGCCGCGCTCGCCGCGCTCGATGCCGGGGAGACGAAATACATCGACGTGCGCGGCCTGCCCGCCTTGCGCACCGCGCTGGCGGACTACCTGACCGCGCTGCACGCCAGGAAGGTGGCCGAGTCGCGGGTGCAGGTCACCGCCTCGGGCATGGCGGCGATCTCGATCGCGCTGGCCGCGATCGTGCGCGCCGGGCAGCGGGTGGTGCTGCACAGCCCGGCCTGGCCGAACGTCGCCAACGCGGTGCGGCTGCGCCAGGCCGAGGTGGTGGAACTCGACCTGACCGCGCGGCCGGACGGCAGGTTCGACATGGATTTCGAGCGGCTGGACGCGCTGCTGGCGGGCGCAAGGGCCTTCATCCTGAACTCGCCGAACAACCCGACCGGCTGGACCGCGACCCACGACGAGCTGGCGCGCATCCTGGCGCTGTGCCGCAAGCACGGCGTCTGGCTGATCTCGGACGAGGTGTATTCGCGCCTGGTCTACGACGGCAGCGCCGCGGCGCCCTCGGTGCTGGACCTGGCGGCGCCGGACGACCGGGTGATGGTGGCCAACAGCTTCTCCAAGACCTGGGTGATGACCGGCTGGCGGCTGGGCTGGCTGGTGGTGCCGGAGGGAACCCGCGACGCGATCACCGAGATCGTCGAGGCGACGCATTCCTGCGTGGCGCCGTTCGTGCAGCGGGCGGGGGTGGCGGCGATCGCCGATCCCGCGACGGTGGACGGGTTCCGCGCCTATTGCGCGCGCGGGCGCGCGCTGGCGGGCGCGGCGCTGGCCGGGCTGAACGGCGTGCGCTACGCCGCGCCGGTCGGGGCCTTCTACGCCTTCATCGGCGTGGACGGGCTGACCGACAGCCTGGACCTGGCCAGGCGGCTGGTCACCAGGCATGGCGTCGGCGTGGCACCGGGCATCGCCTTCGGCGCGGCCGGGGAGGGGCATCTGCGGATCTGCTTCGCCCAGTCGGCCGGGCGGCTGGAGCGGGCGATGGGGCGCCTGCGCGACGGGCTGCGCGCCGAGCTGGCGGGCTGACCGCGCCCGCCCGGCGCCGGGCCGGACCGGCGGGTCCGGGCCGCGCGTGGGGTGCGATACCAGGCATCCGAAGGATTGACCCGTCGGCGCCACTCCCACGTCATGCCGGCGAAGGCCGGTATCCACGCCTTGCCTTCGGCGCAGCAAGCACGGTCGAGGATGCTGGCCCCCGGCCTTCGCCAGGGGCAGGCTCCGCCTGTCCTCGGGCCGGCATGACGCTGCGGCGACGCCCGGAGCGGCGATCATTCCGACGCCTGGTCACGAGGCGGCGTGCCGCTGCGCAACCACCGTCTCCACCACCGGGTCGTAGCCCGGTGGCAGGCTGTGGCATGGGGTGGTGTCCGCGCGCGGCCGATCGGTCGTGCGCATTCCGGTCAGACGCCTCCTGGCGACGGCGCGCGGCGCGGCGTCCGCCAGCCGGCCGTGCGGGCGCTGTTGTCGCACCGCGCTCACGTTGCATGGGATCGTGACCGCGCTCAGCCGATCGATCGTGTGCACCCCGGTCAGGCGCCTCCCGCCGACGGCGCGCGGCGCGGCGTCCGCCAGCCGGCCGTGCGGGCGCTCTCGCCGCACCGCGCTCACGTTGCATGGGGTTGTGTCCGCACTCGGCCGACCGGTCGTGCCCACCGCGGTCAGGTGCCTCCCGCCGACGGCGCGCGGCGCGGCGTCCGCCAGCCGGCCGTGCGGGCGCTCTCGCCGCACCGCGCTCACGTTGCATGGGATCGTGACCGCGCTCAGCCGATCGATCGTGTGCACACCGGTCAGGCGCCTCCCGCCGACGGCGCGCGGCGCGGCGTCCGCCAGCCGGCCGTGCGGGCGCTCTCGCCGCACCGCGCTCACGTTGCATGGGGTTGTGTCCGCACTCGGCCGACCGGTCGTGCCCACCGCGGTCAGGTGCCTCCCGCCGACGGCGCGCGGCGCGGCGTCCGCCAGCCGGCCGTGCGGGCGCTCTCGCCGCACCGCGCTCACGTTGCATGGGATCGTGACCGCGCTCAGCCGATCGATCGTGTGCACCCCGGTCAGGCGCCTCCCGCCGACGGCGCGCGGCGCGGCGTCCGCCAGCCGGCCGCGCGGGTGCTGCTGTCGCACCACGCTCACGTTGCATGGGGTTGTGTCCGCACTCGGCCGATCGGTCGTGCCCACCGCGGTCAGGTGCCTCCCGCCGACGGCGCGCGGCGCGGCGTCCGCCAGCCGGCCGTGCGGGCGCTCTCGCCGCACCGCGCTCACGTTGCATGGGGTTGTGTCCGCGCTCGGCCGATCGGTCGTGCCCACCCCGGTCAGACGCCTCCTGGCGACGGCGCGCGGCGCGGCGTTTGCCAGCCGGCCGTGCGGGCGCTGTTGTCGCACCGCGCTCACGTTGCATGGGATCGTGACCGCGCTCAGCCGATCGATCGTGTGCACCCCGGTCAGGCGCCTCCCGCCGACGGCGCGCGGCGCGGCGTCCGCCAGCCGGCCGTGCCGGCGCTCTCGCCGCACCGCGCTCACGTTGCATGGGGTTCTGCCAGACTTCCTCCACACGTGCCGGGTGGTCCCGCGCCCGGGGGCATTGGCTGGTGCCACCGGCGCCACCTGCGAGGGTCGCCGGTCGGCGGCGCCGGCCTGGGTCACACGCGAAAGCGCCGTGCGGCCCACCCGACAAGGCGCCGACCGGCACCCGCACGCCGCCGCCCCCCGATCCTGCGCAACGCCGCGTCGTGCCGCGTCAGATCCCTGGCCGCACCGGTTCCCGCCCCGGCTCACGGCGCGGCGCCACCCCACCGGCAGGCTATGCATGCGGGCTTGCCGCGGTGCAGGCCTGGGTCGTTCCCCGCGCCATCGGGTCCCTGGCCCGGAGGCAACCGCGCCGGCGCGGCGAGGGCAGCGGCAAAGGGGGGCATGGGAGGCGACTGTCATCAGCTGCATCTGCGATCCTGGCGCTCGGGCAATAGTTAGTATCTCTTACAGCAGGTTGCCCGACCTGCGCTACGCGGACCGTCAGGCACGGCGCGTCGGCTCCGGCAAACAACGCCAACCCGCCCGGCAGAGTTTGGCGGGTCACGGACCCACGGCGCTCGGTTGCCCGCCAGCAAGCAAGATTTTAACACGGAGAAGAAGGGAGGCAGTTGGAGATCACGGAGATAGCGTGCGCGATCAGCGGCATTGCGCCGGGACGAACGACGCCGCGGTCAGGCCCGCACCGCGGCCATAGGCACCGCGCCGGTCCTCCATTGACGCGGTCCCGGGTTGACTGTCTGCAACGGGTGCCTGATTGCCCAGCCGGCCGACCAGTCTGATCGCGACGGCAAGCCTTGTCTGCCGAGGTGGAACCCTGGTCGATGACCCCGCTGCGCGAGCGGCTGGTGAACACCGCTCCGCCGGTCATTCGGCCGCCCGGTATTATACCAGGTAGTGAAAGGATTGACCCACCGGCACCGCACCACGTCATGGCCGGCCCCCGGGTCCGGCCGCAAGCCGGCCCGAGGACAGGCGGAGCCTGCCCCCGGCGAAGGCCGGGGGGCCGGCCATCCACGACTTGCCTCTGCGCAGCAAGCAAAACCGTGGATACCGGGCTCGCGCCCGGCATGACGATGGTGCGGCGCCGATAGGTCAAACTTTCCGCCGCATGGTATAAGCCGGAGAACACGGAGCAGGCATGGAGGGTACGGAGAGAAAGCTGCTGCGCTTCGCGCGGTGTTGGATCACGCACCCGCGCGAAGCGCCCAAAATTCCTGTTCCCCGTGCCTGCTCCGGGTTCTCCGGGTTAAAACCTTGCTTGCTTGCAGGCGATGCGCGACCCCAGGCGGTCGGTGTCGTGCAAGCCGCCCGGTCAACCTGTGACGTGAATCGCGGTAGGGACGCGCATTACTGCGCGCCCCCCGCACAGAGCCGTACGAGCGGCATTCCCGCATACGGCTCCCACCTCGGGTGTTTGACGGCGAAGCGTTGCTCGGGCCAGGGATGGAGGATGCGCGGCTTCGGCAGGAAGTCCTCTGCCAGCCGCTTGATCCGCTCCCACGTCGTCTTGTCGCGCTGCCCGCGTCGCCGAAGCGACCGCCGCCAGAGCCGAACCACGCAGTCGCGGAAAGTCTGGAGAGCACGGATGTTGGTCGGCACCGCGTGATAGGCAAAATACCCGGTGACCACCTGTCGCAGCCACTCCCCTTGTCGGGGGATCGGCTGGTGCATCCGCCGCCGCATTTCCTCCGTCACCGCCAGAAGCTTCGCCTGCAACCGGTCGCGCCGGGATTTCCGCCATAGCAGGAACTTGCCACGTCGCGACTTGCCGCAGATCAAGGTAAAGCCCAGGAAGTTGAAAGTTTCCGGCCTGCCCAGCCCGCGCCTTTCTCTCCGCTCCGCCGCTCGGCGGCCGAATTCAATCAGGCGGGTCTTCTCCGGATGCAGCGTCAGTGCGAACTCTTCCAGACGTGCTCGCATCATTCCGAGGAACCGATGGGCATCGGCCTCGTGCTCGAACCCCACGACGATATCGTCCGCGTAGCGCACGACGATCATGTCGCCGGTGGCCTCCCGCTGTCGCCAGCGGTTGGCCCAGAGATCGAAGACGTAGTGCAGGTAGATATTCGCGAGCAGCGGCGAGATTACCGACCCCTGCCCGGTTCCCCTTTCACTGACAGTTACAACCTCGTCTTCGAGAATACCCGCCCTCAGCCATTTCTGGATCAGGCGGATGATGCGGCGGTCGCCGACCCGGTGCTCCACGAACCGGACCAGCCACTCCTGGCTGACCATATCGAAGAATGACCGGATGTCGGCGTCCAGTATCCAGTTCACCTTGGTGTTGCCGATCCCAACCACCAGGGCATCCAGCGCATCGTGCTGGCTGCGTCCGGGGCGGAACCCATACGAGAACCCGAGGAAGTCTTCCTCGTAGATCGCATTCAGCACCATCGCGACCGCGCGCTGGACAATCTTGTCCTCCAGCGCGGCAATCGCCAGCGGACGCTGTCGCCCATCCGGCTTCGGTATGAACCTCCTCCGGGATGGTTGCGCCCGATACGCTCCCCGATGGACCCGGTCGTGCAGGTCCTCGATCCTGTGATCGAGGTCTGTCTCGTAGTCCTGCCACGTCAGCCCGTCCGCTCCGGGAGCAGCATCCCGCCTGAGGGCATAGAACGCCGTCCGCAGCATCGGGACATCGACATGGTGGAGAAGCGCGGTGAACCTTTCCTTCTTCCTTTCCTTCGCAGCTTTCCGTATGCGGTCCAGCCCCTGTGACACGCTTGCCCGGTCCTGTGCCCGGCGAGTGCGCTGCTGGCCCACATTTCCCTCGGCCCCGGCCCTTGGCTCCACCCGCTCCGCATCCGGTTGCCCGGAGTTGTTCGCAGGCTTCACAGCTACTATGGCCAGGTCTGACTTCTCACCCCCGTGCATCGCCGGCTACGGCTCCTCACCTTCCCGACGCGGACCGGCAGTTTGCGCCACCGGCCAAGAATGAGATCTCTCGGTTCCCGAACAAGAAGCGTCCATGCATGCTGGGGTCTCTGACCGCGCCGGGTCGCCCACCGCTCGCGATAGCGCAGCAGGACGTGTTGCCTTCCAGGTTGGTAACCCTGTCGGCACCCGGGATTTCGGCCTTACGCGGCTCAATGGCCAGCCTGCACGCTCCCCTGCCGACGCTTCGCCCTGCCCCTCGCGGAACACGACGCACGGCGCGGGGCCGGCGTGACTCGCTAGGTCTTCACCGTAGTGGACTTTCACCTCCTGCTCCTTGCCGGTCTCCCGACGCACTACCAGCGGCCCAACGTCGGCCAATCGGTCAGCCATTAGGGCCGTTGGCATTAGGGCCGTTGGTATTACCCATCCAAGCCAAGGCGGTCGCGATCAGCCGGCGACAGGGGCTCACGCGACAGCACGTAAAGCACGTGCGCCTGATCCAACCGGTTTGGCAAAGGAATGGATTGCCGCGCAACCGAGAAGCCCGCCGCGCGGGCCCGCTCGACAAAGTTCAGGTCCTCGAAGCCCGACCAGAGCAAAAGGTGGCCCGAGGGCGCGAGGCTGTCCCGACAGCGAGCCAGGCCATGCTCCCCGTAAAGCACGGCGTTGCCCGGGATCGACAGCGCTTCCGGGCCATTGTTAACGTCGAGCACGATCACGTCCCAGCGCCGGTCGGCGCCGAGATGGGCCACGACATCGCTCTCGACCAGCCGCACGCCAGCCGGCAGCGTCGCCGCGAGACGCGGGTTGATGTAGGTGGCGAACCAGCGCAGCACCGCGCCGGACCGTTCCGCTACCGTTATCCTGTCCCGGCTGGGCCAGCACCGCGTGTTCAACGTCTCCAGAATTCTCGCCAGCGTGCAGCCAAGGCCAAGGCCGCCCAGCAGGATCGCCGGATGCGACGCGCTCGGAAGCAGGGCCGCGAGACGACCGAGCTGGTCCTCCGACGCGTGATACGTACCGTTCATCAGCTCCCAGCCGTCGGCCCGTATCATGTACACGCCGTTCCGCCCGTAGAGGTCGAGCTGTTGCCCTTCAGACGAGGCGGAAGCAATATGGGTCCACATGCAAGTTCATACCCGCGGCGAAAACCTGACGCGGCACGGTCTCATGAACCGGGACGCCGCGCCACCGCACGCTGGGCGCCCGTCGCAAGCGTGCTGCCAGCCCCGGGGACCGGTGTCGGCTTGCGCTCCAATGCCGCGGTTGGGGCCCCAGCGACCGCCGCTTCGGCTGCGGGCTGGGTGAACACGTCGAACCGTAACGACAATGAGCAACCCTGCGGCCCAGAGGGTCCGCGATCTGAAAGGAAGGAAACGTCCAATGCTGCTCTACACCTCGATCGGCCCCAACCCTCGGGTGGTGCGGATGTTCATGGCCGAGCGCGGCATCGACCTCCCGAAAGTGGAGATCGACCTGCGCGGCGGGGAGAACCGGCGCGAGCCCTACCTGAACAAGAACCCCGCCGGCCAGTCGCCCGCGCTTGAGCTCGACGACGGCACGGTTCTGTCCGAGATCACCGCGATCTGCGAGTACCTCGACGAGATCACGCCCGGCCCGTCGTTGATCGGCGCGACGCCGGAGGAACGGGCCGAGACCCGGATGTGGACGCGGCGCCTCGACCTCAACATCGTCGAGCCGATGGCCAACGGATTCCGCTACGGCGACGGATTGCGGATGTTCCAGAACCGGATCCACTGCATTCCCCAGGCGGCCGACGATCTGAAGCAGATCGCGCAGGAGAAGCTCGCCTGGCTCGACGGGTTGATGACCGGCAAGACGTTCGTTTGCGGCGACCGCCTGACATTGGCCGATATCCTGCTGTTCTGCTTTCTGGACTTCTTCGATGGGGTGAAACAACCGATCGATCCCGCCAACCAGACCATCGTTGCGTGGCACGCGCGCATGAAGGCCCGCCCCAGCGCCGCCGCGTGATACCAGGCGTCCGAATGATCGCCGCATCGGCGATGCCCGCCCCGTCATGCCGGCGCAGGCCGGCATCCACGATTTCTTGCCTTCGTGCAGCAAGCAAAGTGGGTCCTCGCTGTTTCGTATGGGTGGCGGCCGCCGCTGACCTTCGTCGGGCCAACCGCGTCAACTGCTGCTTGCGGCCGAGCTCCCCCTTTGTACGACGAACAACCTGCCAGGTTTCTTGGTTCGGCTGAGCGCCGTTTCTTCGTCCCGGCCTGACGATTGCAGGGCGTCGCGCGCAGCCGCAGTCAAGGATGGCCGAAGGCCACCGCCGGAGGCGGCGCGAAGCGTCCTTGACGGCGGCGAGCACGGCGCCAGGCTCGATCAGGTCGGGCAACGAGGCCCCCCGACGCCGCCTGCCAAGCCGATTTCCACCCACGCAAAACAGCGAAGAGCCGCAAAGTCGTGGATGCCGGGCCTGCGCCCGGCACGACGTGGGTGCGACGCCAATCGGCCAGGATCACCGATGGTCGGCAAAGCTCCTGCCTATGGCGGTGGCAGGGTTCCAGCCGCACGCAGCGCCGCGATCTCATCGGCATCGATCCAGCCGGCCAGCGCGTCGGCGACCCCGGCCGCATCGGCGGGCAGCGGCGGGCTCGGCGGGTCCGCCACCGTGCGGGAAAACCGCGGCGCCGGACCGGGCTGCACGACGCCGCCCACCGTCACGTAGGTGCCGCGCGCGACATGATGCGGATGGCGCGGCGCCTCCTCCATCGTCAGCACGGGGGCAAAACAGACATCGCTACCTTCCAACCGGGCACACCATGCCGCGCGCGGGCGCGACAGCAGCACCGTCGCGATCCGCGCACGGCTTTCCGGCCAGCGGGCGCGATCGAGCTGCGCCGGCATCGTCGCCGGATCGATCTCCAGCCGGCGCAGCAGCTCGGCGTAGAACTTCGCCTCGATCGGGCCGAGCGAGATATACTGCCCGTCACCGCAGATATAGACATCATAGAACGGCGCGCCGGAATCGGTGATGTTGCTGCCGCGCGCGTGGCTCCAGCGCCCCTCGGCCAGCATGCCGTGGGCCGAGGTCATCAATGAGGCGATGCCGTCGATCATCGCCGCATCGACCACCTGGCCCTGGCCGGAGCGCGCCGCCTCATGGCAGCCGCACATGATGCCGAACGCCAGATACAGCGCGCCGCCGCCGAAATCGCCGATCAGGTTCAGCGGCACCGCGGGCGGTCCGCCGGCCCGCCCGATCGCGTGCAGCGCGCCGGTCAGCGCGATGTAGTTGATGTCGTGCCCGGCGGCCTGCGCCAAGGGGCCGTCCTGGCCCCAGCCGGTCATCCGGCCGTAGACCAGCCGCTGGTTGCGCGCCAGGCACACATCGGGTCCAAGCCCGAGCCGCTCCATCACGCCGGGGCGAAATCCCTCGATCAGCGCATCGGCCTGCGCGATCAGCCGCAGCGCCAACGCGGTCCCGTCCGGTCGCTTGAGGTCGAGCGGGATCGCCTTGCGGCTGCGCAACAGCAGGTTGAAGCGCGCGTCGCGCTGCACCCCCAGATCGCTCGGCGTGGTGCGGTCGATGCGCAGCACCGTGGCGCCGAGATCGGCCAGCAGCATCGCGCCCATCGGCCCCGGCCCGATACCGGCCATCTCGACCACCTTCAGGCCGGCGAGCGGTCCCATGCCCGTCAGGCCCGCGTGCGGCGGCGCAGCGCGGCGGCGCGTTGCAGCACCGTGCGGGCGCGTTCCACCACCGGAATGTCGATCATGGCGCCCTCGAACTGCACCGCGCCGAGGCCCTCGGCGTACGCCTGGTCGTAGGCCGCCACCATGCGCTCGGCGCGCTCGACCTCCGCCGCGGTCGGCGAGAACTCCTCGTTCAGCACCGGCACCTGCAGCGGATGGATCGCGCTGGCGCCGACGAAGCCCAATCGTTTCGACCGGCTGACGATGGCGCGGAACGCGTCCTGGTCGCGGAAGTCGGCGATCGAGCCGACGAAGCCCAGCGGCAGGATGCCGGCGGCGCGCGCCGCGAAGACGGTGTGCTGCTTCGGATACAGCAGCGCGTCGGGGTCCGGCAGCATGCCGACCGAGGCGGTGAAATCCTCCGTCCCCAGGCTGATCCCAACCAGCCGCGGATGCGACCTGGCGATCGCCTCGATGCGGAAGAAGCCGGCGGCGGTCTCGACCAGCGCAACGAATTGCAGCTTGCCCGCCGGCAGGCCGCGCTCGGCCTCCAGCTCGTCGACGATCTCGGCCACCGCCTGCACGTGCTCGGCGCTGTCGACCTTGGTCAGCACCAGCGCCGCCACGCCCGGAATGACCGCGGCCTCCAGGTCGCGCACCAGCAGCCGCCACGGCCGGTTGACCCGCACCAGCACGTCGGCGCCGTTGCGCGCCACGCGCGGGATGGCATCGGCGATCAGCGTGCGCGCCCGTTCCTTTTGCGACGGCGCGATCGAATCCTCCAGATCGAGGATGATCGCGTCGGCGCCGCGATCGGCCCCGGTGTTGACGAATTTCTCCGCGGTGACCGGAACGAACAACATCGACCGCCAGGTCGGTAGATCGTCGCGCATGTTCATGCTTCCTTGATGACGCCGGCTTGGATCAGCGCGGCGCGGCGGGCCGCGTCATAGCCGATCGCCGCCAAAATCTCGCGCGTGTGCTCGCCCAGCGCCGGCGCGGGCAGGCGCAGGCTGCCCGGCGTATCGGACAGCCGCGGCACGACGTTGTGCATCACCACCGAGCCGGCGTCCGCGTCCGGCGCTTCCACCAGCACGCCGCGCGCCTGCACATGCGGATCGTCCATCAGCTGGTCGATGTCGTAGACCGGCGTCGCGGTCACCTCGGCGTCCTGGAAGATCCGCATGTTCTCTTCCAGGCTGCGCGCGGCGATGAAATCGGCCACCACGCCGTCGCACGCGTCGATGTTGCGGACCCGGTCGGTGTTGGTGCGGAAGCGCGGATCGTCGATCATGTCGGCGCGGCCGATGGCGCGGAACAGCCGCTCCGCCATCGCCTGGATCGACGCCGAGATGGCGATGAACCGCCCGTCGCTGGTGGCGTAGACATTGCGCGGCGAGGTGGTCAGCGAGCGGCTGCCGCTGCGCTGCGGCAGCTGCCCCGGAGACGCGGTAGGCCGCCGCCTCGGGCCCCAGGATGGAGATGATCGGGTCGAGCAGCGGCAGGTCGATGACCTGTCCCTTGCCGCCCTGCTCGACCACGCGCAGCGCGATCATCACCGCATAGGCGCCGTACAGCCCCGCCACCATGTCGGCCAGCGCCAGCGGCGGCAGCACCGGCGGGCGGTCGCCATAGCCGTTCTTGGCGGCGAAGCCGCTCATTGCCTCCACCAGCGTGCCGAACCCGGGGCGATCGCGATACGGTCCGTCCTGGCCGAAGCCGGTGACGCGCACGATGATCAAGCTTCGGGGTTGCGCGCGTGCAGCTCGGCCGGGCCGATGCCCATCTCCTCCAGCGTGCCGGGGCGAAAATTCTCGATCAGCACCTGGCCGAGGCGGCGAGGTCCAGCAGCAGCGCCCGGCCTTCCGGCGGGCGCAGAGCGAGCGCCAGCGACTTCTTGTTCCGCGCATAGACCTTCCAGTGCAGGCTCAGGCCCTTCACATGCCAGGCCCGCAGCGGATCGCCGCTCTTCGGGTCCTCGATCTTGATCACCTCGGCGCCGTGATCGGCCAATTGCAGGCTGACCATGTTGCCGGCCACCAGGCGCGACAGGTCGAGCACGCGGATGCCGGTGAGCGGCGGCGTGGCGGTCGGGTCGAACGCGATGCGCGGGATCATGCGGCCACGCGCCGCGCCGGGCGAGACCACACGCGCCGCGTCATGCCGGGCCCGCCGGACGGGGCTGACGTGGTGGGATCGCAGCGATCTGGCAATGGCAATTCTGGTCGCATTCCGTTCGTCTGGTGTCCGTTCGCCTTGTGTCCTGGCGTGACCGCGCTAGTCTGGGTCCAGACGCCGGTGGCCCGCAAGGGCTGAAACGGGAACGCGAGACTCGGGCTACGACGCCCGGCGCTCCGCGGCTGCCCCCGCAACTGTAGCGGCGAGCCTGGTTCCAATGCGCCATTGTCCCGGCAACGGACGAGAAGGCGGGGCCAGGCGGTGACCCGCGAGCCAGGAGACCGGCCGGCGTCGAGACTGTTGCGTGCAGCGGGCGGGGTGTACCGGTGCGGCGGGTGAAACACCCGTAGGCGGCTGTCGTCCCAGCATCGGGATCGCCGCCGACCCAAGCGCGGTCCCAGACCAAGGAGGACCGCATGCGCCGCATCCCGGCCGCCATGCTGCTGACCGCCATCGCCCTGTCGCCGGCGTTCGCCGACGACGCGCCGCCGATCGTCACCGTGCCGCTGCCCGACATGGTGGTGACCGCCACCCGCATTCCCACCGCGATCGCCGAATATTCCCGCCGGCGTTTCCGTCGTCGATCGCAGCACGATGCAGACGCGCGACTACACCACGCTGACCGACGCGCTGGCCGCGCTGCCCGGGTTGCGGGTGTCGCAATCGGGCGGGCCGGGCGGCAATGCCAGCGTGTTCATCCGCGGCACCAACTCCGACCACGTGCTGGTGCTGCTCGACGGCATGCCGATCAACGATGCGGCGGACGCCGCGGGCGCGTTCAATTTCGGGGTCGATGCGCTCGGCGACATCGAGCGGATCGAGGTGATGCGCGGACCGATGGCGGCGTTGTACGGATCCTCGGCGATCGGCGGCGTGATCAACCTGATCACCCGCAAGGGAACCCGGCCCGGGCTGCACGTCACCGGCGATCTCGCCGGCGGCTATCCGGCGCAGGGCATGGGGACGGTCAATGCCTCGGGCATCACCGGGCCGTTGGGACTATTCCGCCACGCTGGAGGCGTCGCACCAGCGCGGCTATCGACAGCACGCCGCAGCGCGATGACGATCTACACCGGCACGCCGCAGCCCTACGGCGACATCGTCGGCACGCTCAACCTCGGCTACACGTCCGGTTGACGGCACGCGGATCTCGTTGCTGCTGCGCGCGCGCCAGGCGGTCGTTCGGCTTCGACAACCTGGGCTATCCGAATTTTGACGATGACAACTCGCGCGGCAATGACGCCTCGCTGATCGGCCGCCTCGGTGTGCACAGCGCGCTGTTCGGCGGCACGCTACGAGACCGGCGTGTTCATCGGCGGCCTGCAGGACGACCGGCGCTACACCGAGGCGCTCAACCTGCTCGATCCCAATCTCGCCAGCGAGGCCAACCGCTATATCGGCAAGCGGCTCGACGTGCAGTGGAACAACACCGTGCACCTCGACGATCTGCTGAACCTCCCGGTCCTGTCCGCGACCGATCTGACCTTCGGCTACGAGTATACCCGCGACGCCGCGACGGCACGGGTGAACGAGACCAGCAACGGCTCGCTCTATCTGCAGGACACCTCGGCCAGCATGAGCGACAATGCCGGCTACGCCGGGCTGCAGACCACGTTGGGGCAGCGCCTGACGCTCACCGGGCAAGTCCGGCAGGACGCCGTGCTCAATGATGCGCCGTTCACCTGGCGCCTGGGCACGGTGCTGAACGTCCCGGAGATCGCCACGCATTTCAAGGCGGCATACGGCACCGCGTTCCGCGCGCCGTCGCTGTTCGACCGGTTCGGCATCGACAATTTCGGCTATGTCGGCAACCCGAACCTGAAGCCGGAGAGCGCGCAAGGCTGGGAGCTGGGGTTCACCACCGATATTGCCGCGCTGGGCGCATCCCGACTTCGCCAGCTTCGGCGCCACCTATTTCAACGAGCAGGTGCAGAACCTGATCGTCGACGCAGTTCTCGCCGGTCTACACCACGGTGAATATCGGGGCGGCCCATATGCAGGGCGTCGAGAGCGAGCTGACCCTGCGCCCCGCCGCGTGGCTCAACCTGACCGCCAGCTACACCTACACCGATGCGGTCAGAACGCGGATTCCGGCGAACGGTTGCTGCGCCGGCCGCAGAACGTCGCCGCGTTCGACGCGACACTGCGCCCGCTGCCGCAGCTGACCATCGCGCCGGAGCTGCTGTATACCGGGGCGTTCCAGGACTTCCTGATCGACAACGGCGGCTTCAGCACCACGACCGGAAGCACCGGCCAGGGGCTGATCGCCAATCTCACCGTCAGCTACCAGCTGACGCCGAAGCTCGCGATCTATGCGCACGCCAACAACCTGTTCAATTCGCGATTCGAACCGGTGAACGGCTTCCAGGCGCCCGGCCCATCGGTGTGGGTCGGGATGCGGTTCAAGCTGTAGGCGTTGCGTCCGGCCCGGCCGGGATGTCGCCCATCCCGGCCTGGCGCATCATCCGCGCGACGTGGCGCAGCATGGCGCGGCAGGCGCTGACCGCATCGGCGCAGGTGTCCAGCGGTCGTTTCGCACCGCGCTCGCGGCAACACACCAACCAGCCGCCCTGGCGCGGTTCGATCCCGCCGCACGCCCCGCCGCCGCGCCCCTTCGGCGGCGGTGCTCCGCACTGCAGGTCGCCGATGCACCGCCTCGCCGCTGGCATCCCGCCAAAGCCAAACCATGGCCGAAACGGCGCGTTGGTCGCGGGCGGCGTGGCGCTGCAAGCCGCCTGTACCAACGGGCCTGATTGGCGATGGTCTCGCGCGGATTGTTCCGCCGGATACGCCAGGCCATCGCGGCGCTGCGTCCGTTGCCGCCGGTCCGCTGTCGAGCCTCGCCGCCGTTACCGGCCGTGCAGACGATCGGCAGCAGAACTGCGTCCGGTGCTTGCTTAACGGAGCCGGATTTTCGCTCCGAGGCGACCACTGACCCGGCAGACCCGACCCGCATACTATGCCGCCACCGTTACTGTTGCAAAAACCGGCGGGTCACCAATAAGCTCATGGTCGCATGGTCGGATCTGCCGACCAGGTGACGAATGTCGGTTGACGTGGCCGTTGCCATGCCCGGCCGACCGGGCCGGGATGCCGATGCCGCGGGGCGGCCGCACCGCCGATGGGAGGACTGCATGAAACCCCTGCGCCGAGCTTTCGACATCATCAGGGTCGCCGCGCTTGCCGCCCTGGCCGTCGTCGCGGCTGAACCGCATGTCTGCGCCGCGGACATCACCTTCCCCTGCGCCACAGCCCTGCAATCGACGATGTGGGAGCGGCTTCCCGAGTTCCAGGCGGCGAGCGGCGATCACGGCAACGTCGAATACGCCAATATCGGCACCATCACCGACCGCGTGCGCCGGGGCGACGCGGCCGACCCGGTAACCGTCTCGCCACAGCAATGGGAGAGCCTGCAAAATTCCGGCAAGATCAGCGCCGGCACCCGCGTCGTGATCGGCAAGGCCGGCATCGGTGTGTCGGTGAAGCAAGGTGCCGCGAAACCGGACATCGGTTCGGTCGCCGCCTTCAAGCGCGCGCTCCTGCACGCCCGCTCATGGTGCCGAACCGTCAGCTGCTGCCCCACCATGATGATCGGCCGCACCACCAGTTGCAGGTGGACTGGTCGGATTGCCCAGTCGGCGGACTGCCGCGGTTCCGGTCAGGACCGCCAATCGGAACCCGACATAATTGCTCGCTGCGCGACGCTACGGCGTTTCCGCACACCTCGGTCGACAGCGGGCAGTCGCCGGTATTCAGGCACTCTCCGGTTTCGTATTGACTTGCCCGAATGCGGCGGTTCCGCATCCGGCCACTTCGGGTTACATCGGCGCCAATGCGGTCGCTACCGAGGCGGTGGCCCCGAGTGGCCGATAGCACTCTGGATCATCGTAGGCGGCTGGCGGTACCTGCCAGTTCCAGTCGTCCGCACTGCTCTGCGGGCGACATCCGGCCAGCAACTCAAACGACTTGGCTTGCATGCAGTCCGGAATGAGGTAGGCCTTATCGCCAGGACTTTGCAGATAGTATCGCAGGTGGCACTCATTCAGGGCGGCGCCCCTGGACTGATCGGCGCACCCCGGCAGCGCGAGCAGCAGCAGCAGCATGAGCGGCCAATATCGTATCATATCGTTACCTTTTTCACGGTCCTGCGCCACGGTGCCTCATTCGCAACCCCTGGCGTCGCCATGGCGACTGCGGGATCGGACGAGAGTGCCTTATAGGTCAGTTCGTCCCGGCCGGGTAGGGCATCGACGCCCGGCTGTCGGCGTGCGGCCAACCACGAAAACCAAAGCCGCACCCGCCCTGGTGCTCCTGGCACTGTTGCCGCCGCCGGTGGTATCCTCGGCAACACCAATGCTGCCGATCGGCAACCGCCGCCTGGTGCCGTCGCTGGCAGTGACTGCGTCTCCGGACCCCTGCACGCCGCTGCGGTGGCCGGTTCAGGGCGCCGATTCGCGCAGGTTCGACTTGACCCTGCAGCGAAATTTGCCGAACGTCCGGTGCCTCGGCCGTGGGAGGCGCGCCTGGATAACCGGCGTTGGCGGTCCCGGACAGCGTCCGACAGGTCAGCGCGCCAATTCCGAGAGGAGTGGAAGGTGGATGCCTAGAATCAGTCATCGCAAAGAAGCGGCCATCCGCAACCGGGCATATTTCATTTGGGAACGCGAGGGACGCCCCGAAGGTCGCGCGGACGAGCATTGGTATCGTGCGATCCGAGAGATGTTGCGGGCCGCACCAGGAGCGGATGCTGCGCCGATGCTGGAAGAGGAAAAAATCCTGGCCGGACACAGCGACGTGAACATGCCCGCGTTGCTGACGAAAGACGTGCCGGGCGGGTGAGTCCGGGCGATGCCGCCGATCGAGGCGGACGCCACATAAACCCGCCGGTGCCGATTGAGAATCGGGATTTCCGGGTGAAAGTCATTGGGCCGGGATGAGCTGCCCATCCTCCGACTGCCCTTCCTCCATATGCCCCGTGTCCATCTGCCTGGGTCCGCAGGCCCGGTGTCCGTAGGCCCGGTGTCCGGCGGTGGGCGTCGAGCCAGCCGGTCGCACCGAGGGCGGCGGTCGCGAGGTGCAACCGACCGCGATGCGGCTGGTCCGGTTGGCCCGGAATTCCATTACCCACCGCCAATCGCGGCGGCGAAGGCGCCGTGCTGATCCAGCCGCCGCCCGGCGCGATCACGAACCCGCCAGGCACCTGATGCAGATGGTTGGGAGCCAGAACGACCACGGCTGTTCGTCGCGAGCCACGCCGCCGGGCGGGCAGCCGCTGTACCGGCCCTTGCCGGTGACAATGCTGACCGCCGCCCTCAACAGACAACCAGCGCGAGCAACCGCATCATCCGGGCGTTCCCTCGATCTGGCCATTTTCATTCTGCAATAACGACCGCCGAAACGGCCGCGCCGCAAGCTGCCCGCAGCGACTGATGTTGGCGATGGGACCGTGAAGAGGGTCCAACCGACATGGCTGGCAACGCCGACGCGTCCATGACGCTGCCGAGACGACAGCCGCAGCCTGCGCTGCTGTCGAAGCCTGTTGCCGAATCCAAGCCGCGCGGCGGTGAATTTTGCCTCAGGCAGGGCGCAACGGCGACCGCGACGCAAGCTGCGTGGTCAGATCGTCGCCACGGTCCGGATGCGGGCGCGGGGGAAAATCTCCGCTTGCGCCAGCACCGAGGTGTTCGGCCGGATGCGTTCCACGATGGCATGCACATGGGCGCGGATGCTGCCGCTGGTCAACAGCACCGGGGTTTCGTTCGCCGCGCTGGCGGCGTCGAACGCGCCGCGCAGCGCTTGCATGAAGGCCTGCAACTTGCTCGGCGCCATCGCGAGCTGACGATCCTCCGGCGGGCCGGTCACCGCCTCGGCGAAGGCCGTCTCCCAGTCCGGCGACAGGGTGACCAGCGGAATGTAGCCGGCCGGGCCGACGTGGCTGTCGCTGATCTGCCGCGCCAGACGCGCACGCACATGCGCAACGATGATCGGGATCGCGCGCATGGTGCCGGCGCAGGCTTCCTGGATGCCTTCAAGGATGGTCGCCAGGTCACGGATCGACACCCGCTCGGACAGCAGCGCCTGCAACACGCGCTGCACGCCGCCCAGCGTGATCTGCCCGGGGATCAGGTCGGCGACCAGCTTGTGCTGCTCGCGCGGCAGCTCGTCCAACAGCTTCTGGGTCTCGGCGTAGGACAGCAGCTCCGCCATGTTCTCGCGCACCACCTCGGTCAGGTGCGTGGTCAGCACGCTCGGCGGATCGACCACGGTGCAGCCGCGGAACATCGCCTCTTCCTTCACCCCCGGCGCGATCCACAGCGCCGGCAGGCCGAACGCCGGCTCGCGCGTCGCCTCGCCGGGCAGCCCGGGCGCGCCGCCCTTCGGGTCCATCGCCAGCAGCATGGTCGGGCGCAGTTCGCCCTTGCCGGCCTCGATCTCCTTCACCCGGATCACGTAGCTGTCGGCCGCCAACTGCATGTTGTCCTGGATGCGCACCGGCGGCAGCACGAAGCCCATCTCGCTGGCGATGGCACGGCGCAGCCCCTTGATCTGCTCGGTCAGCCGCGGCGTGTCACCGCCGGCGAGGGCGAGCAGCCCATAGCCCAGCTCCAGGCGCATCATGTCCATGCGCAGCGAGTCCGCGATCGGCGGATCGACCGGCCCCACGCCCGCCGGGGCGGCGGCGGCGTCCACCGCGATCGACGGGTGCTTGTAGCGCATCCAGGCGCCGCCGCCGGCGAGCCCGGCCAGCGCCAGGAACGGCAGCGCCGGCAAGCCGGGCAGCAGCGCCAGCACCGCGGCCGCACCGGCGGCCATCGCCAGCGGCTTGGGGTTGCCGGCAAGCTGGCGCACCAGGGCGGCGTCCGCGGAGCCTTCGATCCCGCCCTTGGTGACCACGATGCCGGCAGCGGTGGACACCAGCAGCGCGGGAATTTGCGACACCAGGCCATCGCCCACGGTCAGCGTGGTGTAGGTCGCCGCGGCGTCGGCGAACGGCATGCCGTGGCGGACCAGGCCGATCGCCAGCCCGCCCAGGATGTTGATCACCGTGATGATCAGCCCGGCGATCGCATCGCCGCGCACGAACTTCGCCGCGCCATCCATCGCGCCGTAGAAGCCGCTCTCTTCCTCCAGCTCCTTGCGCCGCCGCCGCGCGGTCTTTTCGTCGATCAACCCGGCGGACATGTCGGCGTCGATCGCCATCTGCTTGCCCGGCATCGCATCGAGGCTGAACCGCGCGGCGACCTCGGCGATGCGCCCGGAGCCCTTGGTGATGACCATGAAGTTCACCACCAGCAGGATGCCGAACACGATCAGCCCGATCACCACGTCGCCGCCCATCAGGAAGCCGCCGAACGCGGCGACCACATGGCCGGCGGCGAAGGGGCCTTCGTTGCCGTGCGACAGGATCAGCCGGGTGATCGCGACGTTGAGCGACAGGCGCAGCAGCGTGGTCAGCAGCAGCAAGGTCGGGAAGGAGGTGAAGTCGAGCGGGCGGTTGAGGAACAGCGCCACCATCAACACCAGCACCGCGGCGGTGATCGACAGCGCCAGGCCGAGATCCAGCAGCATCGTCGGCAGCGGCAGGATCAGCACCGAGAGCAGCGCCACCACCCCGACGGCGAGACCGACGTCGGTGCCGGGGGTGAAGCGGCGCAGCCGACCGGTCAGCAGCGGCAGGACGCCAGGCGGGGCGGCGGCCTCCGTCATTGCATCGCGATTCCGGGCATCGCAATTCCGGGCATCGCGATTCCGGGCATCGCGGTTCCGGGCAGCACCGCCATGCCGAGTGACGGGCGCATGGCGCTAGGCCGCGACGCCGGCGGCTGGCGGCGGCACCGCGACGCCCTGGGTGGCATAGTCGCGCAGCTTGTTGCGCAGCGCCCGGATGGAAATGCCGAGGATGGTCGCCGCGTGGGTCCGGTTGCCCAGGGTATGGCCCAGCGTCTCGATGATCAGATCGCGCTCGACATCGTCCATGCGCCGTCCCACCAGTCCTGCGACGCCCTCGGGGCGCGACGTCGCCGCGCCAGGCCCGCCCGGCGCGGCCGTCCCGCCGGGCGATCCTTGCGGGGCAAGCTCGATCGCGGTCGGTCGATGTCCGCGCCCTCGGCGAGCAACACGGCCCGATGGATGGTGTTCTCCAGCTCCCGGACATTGCCGCGCCAGCCATGCGCGGCGAGCCGCAGGACCGCGGCCGGCGACAGCTTGCGGTAGGCCACGCCGTTCACCTCGGCGTAGCGGCGGGCGAAATACTCGGCCAGCGCGGCGACGTCGCCCGGGCGCTCGCGCAGCGGCGGCACGCGCAACGACACCACGTTGAGGCGAAAATACAGATCCTCGCGGAAGCTGCCGCGCGCAACCTCGACCGGCAGGTCGCGGTTGGTGGTGGCCAGGATGCGCACGTTCACCCGCACCGCCGAGGCGCCGCCGAGCCGATCGATCTCCCGCTCCTGCAGCGCGCGCAGCAGCTTGGCCTGCAGGCGGATGTCCATCTCGCTGATTTCGTCCAGCAGCAGGGTGCCGCCGTCGGCGGCCTCGAACTTGCCGACGCGGCGGGCCACGGCGCCGGAGAAGGCGCCCTTCTCGTGGCCGAACAATTCGGATTCCAGCAGGTTTTCCGGAATCGCCGCGCAGTTCAGCGCCACGAACGGACCGCCGGCGCGGCGCGAGCGGCGGTGGATGTGGCGCGCCAGCACCTCCTTGCCGGTGCCGGATTCGCCGGTGATCAGCACCGAGGCCTCCGCCCCCGCCACCTGCTCGGCCCGGCGCACCGTCGCCGCCATGGCCGGATCGCGGACGATCAGTGCGTGCGTCTCGCCGGACGCGGCCTCCAGGATCGCCGCGATCAGGTCGGGGTCCGGCGGCAGCGGCAGGAATTCGCGCGCCCCGGCCCGGATCGCGCGCACCGCCTCGTCGGGGTCGTTGCCGGTGCCGCAGGCGACGACCGGCACGTGCATGCGCTCGGCCGCCAGCGCGCGCACCAGCGCGGCGATGTCGTTCGGCAGCTCGCACAGCACCAGGTCGACCCGCGCGTCGAGCCGCAGGCGCGCCAGCGCCGCATCGATCCCGTCCGCCTGGTCGAGCCGCGCGCCGCGGGCGATCGCCAGCCTGGCGGCCTGGCCGAGTTCGCCGGCAAGCGAGCCGATGATCAGAACGCGCATGGTCAGTTCGCTCGATCGGCCTTGACGATTTCCGTCATCGTCACGCCCAGCCGCGTCTCGTCGACCATCACCACCTCGCCGCGCGCCACCAGGCGGTTGTTCACGTAGATGTCGATCGCCTCCCCCAGTTTGCGGTCCAGCTCGACCACGGCGCCACGACCCAGCTTCAGCAGTTGGCTGACCTGCATGGTGGCGCGGCCCAGCACGGCACTGACGGTCACCGGGATGTCGTAGACCGCTTCAAGGTCGCGCGGGCCGCGCGCCGCGGCGGGCTCGCCACCGGTTTCCGGCAGTTCGGCGAGATCCATCTCAGTCGACATGTTCGGTTTCCATGATGATGACCGGCGCCTTGGTGGGTGCCGTCGCTCTGCCGGGTACTGACGCCGTTTCGGTTACTGCCGTCTGATCGGCGGCTGCCGCGCTGTCCGATGCTGCCGCGGGGCCTGCTGGCCGCGCCCGGTCCGGTGCCGGGTCCGGCGCCCCCACCTGCTCTGCCGCCACCGCCGGCTCTCCGCCCTGCCGCCCCACCTGCTCTGCCGCCCCCACCTGCTCTGCCGCCACCGCCGGCTCCGATGACAGCAGCCCGGCGGGTTCCAGCACCGCCCGCACCTGTTGCCACAGCGCGGCGGCGTCGCGGATGGCCGAGCCGTCGCGCCAGCTCACGCGGACATCGCCCGGCGCGATCGCCTCGACCGCCACCAGCCGCACGCATTCGACCAGCTCCGGATCGAGCCGGTCCAACTCGCGCATCAAGGCCGGGGTATGCGCGGGGTTCACCCGCACGGTGATCGCCGGCTCCTGCGCCAGGGCGGGGAGGATGGTGCGGACCAGCGCGCGCACCTCGGACTCGCCGTGCCGTTCGCACAGCGCGGGAAACAATTTGGCCAGGCTGTCCAGCAACAGCCGGGCGATGGGTTCGACCGAGCGTTCGGCCACCGCGGCGGCCGCCGCCCGCGCGTCGCGCAACGCGGCGGCGATGGTTTCGAGCAATGAACGTGTCGCCGCGGCGATGGCGGCATCGGCGTCCGCGGTGCCCGCCGCATGCCCCCCGGCCCAGGCTTCGGCGCGCGCCTCGGCGAGTTCCGCCGCCGTGTAGGTGGGGTTGATGACCTCCGGCACGGGCATCGCGGCGCGGTGGTGCGGCAGATCGAAATCCTCCGCGAACAACGCGCCGTGATCGGGAATTTGGCGCCGGGCGCCGAGCAACGTGTCCATGTCAGAGAATCAACTCCTCTTCCTTGTTCTCGCTGATCTCGATCTGCCCCTGTGCGGCGAGTTCCTTCGCCGTCGCGACGATGCCGGCCTGCGCCTCGTCGACATTGCGCAGCTTCACCGGGCCCAGCGCCGCGATGTCGTCCTTCAGGATCTTGCCGGCACGCTCCGACATGCTCTTGAAGAACAGCTCGCGCAGCTTCTCCGAGGCACCCTTCAACGCGAGCGGCAACTTGTCGCGTTCCACCGCGCGCAGCAGCACCTGCATCGCCGGCGTGGCCAACCGCTGCAGGTCCTCGAAGGTGAACATCAGCGCCCGGATGCGCTCGGCCGCGTCGCGGTTGCGCTCATCCAACGCGGTGAGGAAGCGCGCCTCGGCCTGGCGGTCCAGGCTGTTGAAGATGTCGGCCATCATCTCGTGCGCGTCGCGGCGGGTCGAGCGGGCCAGGTTGGACATGAATTCGGCGCGCAAGGTTCGTTCCACCCCGTCGAGCACGTCCTTCTGCACGCTTTCCATGCGCAGCATGCGCATGACGACCTCCATCGCGAAGGCCTCGGGCAGCAGGGCCAGAACATTGGCGGCATGTTCCGGCTTCACCTTCGACAGCACGACGGCGACGGTCTGCGGGTATTCGTTCTTCAGGTAGTTGGCGAGCACCGCCTCGTTCACGTTGCCCAGCTTGTCCCACATGGTGCGGCCGGCGGGGCCGCGGATCTCCTCCATGATCTGCGTGGCGCGGTCGCGCGGCAGGCTTTTTTGCAGCAGCCGCTCGGTGCTCTCGAAGCTGCCGATCAGCCGACCGGCGCTGCCCATGCCATCGGCGAAATCGACGCACAGCCGTTCGACCACCTCGGCGCGGACCGCGCCCAACTGCGCCATGGCCGCCGAGATGTCCTTGATCTCGTCTTCGTGCATCATGCCGAACAGCCTTGTGCACTGCTCCTCGCCCAGCGCCATCATCAGGATCGCCGCCCGCTGGGCGCCGCTGATCGAATGAACGTCGTCCGGCTTGAGCATGTCAGCCGTTCTCCTGCGCCATCCAGCCGCGCAGGATGGACAGCGTCTCGTCGGGGTGTCGGTCAGCAAGTTCCGAGATGCGCCGGACCGATGAGGCGCGGAGCTGGCCCTCGATCTGCGCGATGCTCACCATGCTTTCATCCTCGAGCAGGCCGGCGACCGCGCTGGTGCCGGATGCGCTCAAGGCGGCTTCCGCCGACACGCTGGTGCCGGCGGCCGAGGGGCCCGGCAGTCCCAGCGCGAGCGGGCCGCTGCCGCCGGCGAGCCGATCCGGCGCCAGCGTGGTCAGGCGCACCACCATCGGGCGCAGCACCAGCAGCAACGCCAGCAGGCCGATAAGACCGATCAGCCCGGTTTCCGCCAGGTGCAGCAGCGACGCCTGCTCCAGCCCGAGGCCGAACAACCTGGGCGGCGCGGCGGCGGGCGGCGGGTCTTCGGTAACGAAGCGCATCGAGACCACTTCGACCTGGTCGCCGCGCTTGGCATCGTAGCCGATGGCCGTCTTCACCAGGGTGGTGATCCGCGCCAGTTCCTCGGCCGACCGCGGCTGCCAGGTCGTTTTGCCATCCGGGCCGGTCGTCGTCGTGCCGTCGACCATCACCGCCAGGCTGACGCGATCGATCTGCGGCTGGTCCTGGATCAGCGTGCGCACCGTCTTGCCGATCTCGAAGTTGGTGGTCTCCTCCTGGCGGGCTTCCTGGGTGCCGGTCGGATTGGTGCCGGCGTCGGCGTTCGGCAGGTTGTTCTGCGCCGTCACCGCGCTGTTGGGCTCGGTGGTCCTCGAGGTCGAATTGACGCTCTGCGAGCTGCGCGTCACCTGGCCGTCCGGGTCGTAGCGCTCCTCGGTCTGCTTGACGTGGTCGAAGCTCATGCGCACCGTCGCCTCGGCGCGCACCCGCCCGGGACCCAGGCTTTTCTCCAGCATCTCCTCGACCGCGCGCGACAGGCGCAGCTCGGTGGCGCGGCGCACCTCCTCGGTGGTCAGCGCCTCGCTGGTCGACCCGGTCGGCTCGCCGGCCCGCGCCAGCAGGTCGCCGCGGCTGTCGACCACCGCGATGTTCTTCGGCCGCAGGCCGGGCACGGCGGCGGCAACCAGGTTGAGGATGGCTTGAATCCCCTCGCGGTCCAGCCGGGCGGCGCCGTTCATGGTCAGCAGCACCGACGCCTGGGCGTCCTGCCGATCGCGCGCGAAGGGTTCGCGCCGCGGCAGCACCAGATGCACCCGCACCGCGCGCACGCCGTTGATGGCGCGGATGGTGCGGTCCAGCTCGCCTTCCAGCGCCCTGGTCTCGTTGATCTGCTGCTGGAACTCGGTCGCCGCGAGGCCGTCGGAACGATCGAATATTTCGTAGCCGACCGACCCGCCGGAGGGCAGGCCATCCTTGGCGAGCCCGACCCGCGCCTGGGCGACCAGATCGGCCGGCACCAGCACCTGGGTGCCGCCGCCGGTGACGCGGTAGGCGATGTGCTGGCGGTTGAGCTGTTCGATCATCTGGGCCGAATCGCGCAGGTCCAGATCGCCGTACAGCAGCGCCATCGGCTCGCTGCCGCCGCGCAGGGCGAGCAGCGCAAACAGCGCGAGCATGCCCAGGGCCACGCCGGCCAGCGCCGCGAGGCGCGCGACGCCGAGGGTCCTCAGCCCGTCGAGCAGGGCGTTCATGCGGGATTTGCCGTATGGCCGGCCATGGCGGCCGCTGGCCCGGGTCTATGCATCTGCGGCCGATTCCTGGCGGCGTGGCCTCTTGCTGTGGGAGGCACAGTGGCAGGCGAGACTTAGCGGTTGGTTAACGGGGCGGCAGCTTCTGCCGGGCTTGGCGTGGCAAAGCACTGCCCGAACCATGCCACCGCATGCCGGGGCACGATCGGCGCGGGGCGGCCTTCAGCGACCCAATCAAAGCCCCGCCGAAGCCGGTTGTTCGCACCGCCGAGCGGCACATCCCCGCCCCGGGCTATCGGCCGCATCCCAGCCAGCCGAACCGGCGGACGGTGATGGTCCGTGCAGTGCGCGCGTCCGCCCGGAGCAGCATCGTCCGCGCCGCGCCGCGCCAGCGCAGCCGGCAACCGGCAACCGGCGCACCAACCGACGGTGCATGCCGGCAACCATCCTCGTTCGCCGGTTGGTGATCATGCTGGGATGCGGACGATGCTCGCCGCCGCTGGCTGGCACGGACGACGTTCCGGTCTTGTTCCGAATATCGGTATCCTCGTCGCCCGGCGCTGCCCGTCGGTTGCCGAGCGGGCGGTGGAAGTCGCAGCCGCGGGCCGCCGCACGCCAGATGACCAGATGCGGGCCGAACAGCGGTGCCGACCGGCCCGCCCGATACCGGGCGAACGTTTCCCGCTACTTTACACGACCGGGCAGTGGTGTGATGCTCGCAATGTCGTGAACCAGCAATTCTCGTTTTGGCCGGACGACGTTGCCTCTCCGTCATGGCCGGGCCCTTGTCCCCGGGACAAGCGCCCGGGGACAAGGGCCCGGCCATGACGGAGACAGGCTGTCCGGAGCGGCCAAAATGAGAATTGCTGGTCGTGTACCGCCTTAAATTGAGCCTGCCACAACCGGTTAAGCGCCGGGGAGGAGAATCGAGCATGAGGAAACTGCTGATCGTCGATGACGATGCCGGTCTCACGAAAGCCTATGCCCGCATCGGCACCGAGGCGGGCTTCGAGGTGCGGGTGGTCAACGATTCCCTCAAGGCAACCGAGGCATTTCTGGCGTTCAAGCCCGATATCGCCGTGATCGACATGATCATGCCGGAGAAGGACGGCATCGACGTGTTGAACGAGATGCTGCTGACCGGCGTGCCCGCCCGCATCATCGTCACCTCCGGCTACGGCGACGCGATGCTGCGGTTGGCCAAGAGCCTTGCCGAGTTCCATGCCAGCGGTCGGGTATCGGTCCTCAAGAAGCCGATCCGCCGCGCAGAGCTGGAAAACCTGCTGACCGACACGCCGACGGGCTGACCGCGCCGACGCAAGGCGCGGCGCACCGTTGCGTTGCCGCGCCGTCGCTCAATTCCCCACCGATTCGACCGAACTGAATGGCACCGCCAGCGCGCCCATCTCCAACTGCATGCCGCTGCTGAGGCTCTGCACGCCGGTGGCCGTGCCGGTCACCGTGAACGGCAGCGTGCTCGTCGTGCCGGCGGCATTGGTGCCCACCACCGCGATGTTGTACGCCCCGTCGGGGAGCTGGGTCCCCGCGTTGTTGGTGCCGTTCCAGGTCCAGCTGTTCTGTCCCGCCGTGGCGTTCAGCGTGGTGCCGTACAATTGGTTGCCGGAGGAATCGGTGACCGCGATCGCCACCGGCCCCGCGGTCGGGTCGGTGAAGTTCAGCGTTCCGCTGCCATTCTGCAAGGCGATCTGATTCGACTGCACGGTGACCTGCTTGCCGGTCATCGACGTGCCCTGCATCGTCTCGCCCGCCTGGGTGAGCTGGATCAGCTGCGTCAGGCTGGCGTTGGTATTGATCTGCTGCTCGACGCCGGAGAACTGCACCAGCTCCGTGGTGAACTCGTTGGTGTCCATCGGGCTGGTGGGATCCTGGTTCTGCAACTGGGTCATCAGCATCTGCAGGAAATCGTTGAAGTTGCTGCTGAGCGCAACGAGCGGGTTGGTGGCGTTGGCACTCGTGCTGGCGGTCGTGCTGCTCGCGGCGGCGCTGGCCGCGGCCGCATTGGCGGCGTTGGTGGCCGCGGCCAGGGCATTGCTCTGCTGGGAGGTGACGGAGGCGAGGCTCATGGAGATAGGTCCTGTCGGGTCGAAGTGATGCGGTCAGGCGGTGATGTCGAGCCCGACGCGCTGCCAGCGCAGCAGGCTCGGCGGTGGCGGCGCCATGGCGTCGCCCGGCTCAGTGTCGTCCTGCACCCCGGTCCCGGCGGCTGCGCCATTGCGCGCCGAGCGGTCGTAGCCGGCGGATTGATCGAACCCGCCCGCCTGGCGCGACAGGCTGTCGGCGTCCTGGCCGCTGAGGTGGAAACTCAGGGTCCGCCCCTCGGCCGGCACGCCGGCCTGATCGAGCGTGTGCTGCAGTTGCGCCTGGTCGCGCACCAGCAGGCTGAGGGTCTCCGGCCGGCTCGCGGTGATCTCGACATGCGCGGGCGCGTCGGCCGGGCGGTCGATGCGCACCTGGACGGTGCCCAGTTCGGCGGGCTGAAGCCGCAGCGTCATGCGCTGGGTCCCGCTGGCGAAGGTCGCGAGGCTCAGCAGCGCCGGCGCCACCTGACTGGCCGCGGCGGCGTGGGCGCCCGGCGCCGCGGCTGGGACCGCGGGCGGAGAAACCGCCGGACTGGCGATCGGTGGCGGTGGCGGTGGCGGTGGTGCGGCGGACGACGTCAGCGCCTGCGCCGCCAGCTCGCCGGTCGCGGCCACGCCAGCTTGACCGACCGAGGGGGCTTGCGACGGGTCGGTCGGCGGCACGCTGGCCATCCCCCCGGCGTCCGCCTGGGCTGCGCCGCCCACTGGCGCGTTGGCCTGGGCTGCGTTGGCTTGGGGAGCGTTGGCTTGGGGAGCGTTGAGCTGGGACGGGTTGGCCTGGCGCCGGCCGGTCAGCGATGCCGGCGCCGCCGGCACGACCGAGGCAACGCCGCCACCGCCGTTATCGGACCACGGGACAGGGGCGGCGCCTGGCGCACCCCCCGGTAACACCATCGCGCTGGCAGCGGCGAGTACGTCCGCGCTGGGGGATGCGACCGTCGTCCCGGCTGACGTCGGATCGGTGGCGGTCCGCTGACGACGCGTCTCCTGCCCTGGCTTCGCTGCCGGCACCCCTGGCTTCGCTGCCGGCACAAGGTGTGGGGCCGATGCGGCGGACGCTATCGGGAAGCTCCCCGGAGCGGCCACGGTCGATGCCGCAACCGGGATCATCCCCGGCGCGCCGGAGATACCGGGCTGGGCGATGGGCTGACCTGGAGCCTGGGTCAGCGGCCGCAGGCTGGTCGGATTGATCGGATTTGAACTGCCCGCCCCCGTCGCCGGGTCATTGCGACTTTGCGGCTGTTCGATCCTGGCCGGATTGGTCTGGCTCGGGCTTGCCACCGGGGGCGCGGCGAAGCTCGGCGTCGGTGCCTGAAGCTGCGCGCCCGCCGCGGCCTGGATGGCCACAGCATGCGTTGCGCGGGGGCCGAGCGAGCCCAGCTGGGTGGGACTGGCAGCCGCGGTTGGATTTGCGCGGGTGGGAGTCCCGGCGACATCCGACGGCGACGGCGCCGCCGTCATGACAGCGCCACCTGATGGGTGCGCCGCGACGCCTGGCCGGCCCGAGACTGCCGGGGCGAAAGCGTCCGAGGTCGTGGTGGGATTGGACGCGTTCGCCGCGGCGAGGGGGTTGGTCAGCCTTGCAGCACGCGCGTTGGTGACGGCAGCTTCTGGGTCGAGGGGGGCGCTCACCGTGTTGGCACTGCCCGGCCCCACGGAACGCCGGGCGGCGGTTGCGCCGGCCGCGTCGAGCGCGCCGGCCGCAACCGGCAGACCGGCCGGCGCCACGGAGGGCCGAACCGCGGTGGCGGCAGCCCTGGCGAGCGGGTCGGCCATAGCCGGCGGACCGGCCGGCCGCGGAGAGGCCGGGACGACGGTTGCGCTGGCCGTGTCGAGCGGGCCGATCGCCGCCGGCGGGCCGGCCGGCGCCGCAAACAGCGGGACCGCGGTGGCGGCAGCCCCGGCGAGCGGGCCTGCCATGGCCGGCGGACCGGCCGGCCGCGGAGAGGGCGGGACGACGGTTGCGCTGGCCGTGTCGAGCGGGCCGATCGCCGCCGGCGGGCCGGCCGGCGCCGCAGCGTGCGGGACCGCGGTGGCGGCAGCCCCGGCGAGCGGGCCTGCCATGGCCGGCGGACCGGCCGGCCGCGGAGAGGGCGGGACGACGGTTGCACTGGCCGTGTCGAGCGGGCCGATCGCCGCCGACCTACCGGTCGGTGCCAGCGCGCCGACGGCTGCGTCCTGGATCGGTAATCCGGTCCCAGCCGACGTCGCGGTCAGGCTGGCGGGGTTGCCGAGACCCGCCGATGCGCTGGGAAGCGCCGCTGGGGGATCGGCGGCTGCGGTGGCAAGGCCGGGCGGGATCGCCGCACCGGCTAGCCTGCTCGGGACCGATCCATCCGGCTTGACGGTTGCCGCGGTCGGGTCTGTGCGGGCCGCCCCCGGGGTCGCCCCACGCGTCGCCCCAGGGGGGGGCGCCCCAGGGGAGGTCGCCCCAGGGGTGATCCCAGAGGCCGCCGCAGCGGAAACCGCACCGTCCGGCGCCTTATATGCAGCAAGAATCGTGGCGAACCCGGTCGGCGATATGGCCGCAGTTCCGCCGATGGCCCCGGTTTTTGGCGCCGGCGCTGCCGTGCTCAGGTCGAACAGAGTGATCGGGTTGCCAGACACGGATGCGACCTCCGCGCCGTGTTCTGCAAGCGATGGGCCATTCGTAGAAGGCGCGCGGTTCCGTCGGTTTTGTGCGGACCGATTGGCGCAGGCGGCAGGATTTGCCGGGTCCAATCTGCCGGCCGGCGATCGACGCCGCGCGTCCGAGCCACCTGAATCGCCGGATTTCAGCGCTCTGTGGATTGGCACGCTTCCTGCGTTGCCTCGGTGCGAGCGTCGCCCATCCCATGCGTCGCCCACCCACGCTTCCGCAGGAGTTTCGCATGTCTCTGTTCGGCGCCCTGAACACCGCGGTCAGCGGCTTGTCGGCCCAGTCCGCCGCGTTCGGCAACATCAGCGACAACGTCGCCAACAGCCAGACGGTTGGTTACAAGGCGGTGAACACCAACTTCATCGACTACCTGACCAGCAGCACCGCGACCGACAACCAGCCGGGGTCGGTGACCGCGCTGCCCAGCTACACCAACAGCGTGCAGGGAACCATCACCCAGAGCAGCGATCCGCTGGCGTTGGCAATCTCCGGCCAGGGGTTCTTCGCGGTGTCCGAGGCGGCCGGCACCACCACGACCGGTCAGCCGAACTTCAGCCCGCAGACCTACTATACCCAGGCCGGCGACTTTCAGATGAATGACAGCGCCTACCTGGTGAATGGCGCCGGCCAGTATCTGCAGGGCTGGACGGTCAACCCGCAGACCGGCATTGCCGATCAGTCGCAGCTCGTGCCGATCCAGATCACCCAGACCCAGTTCAACCCGGTCTCCACCGCCAACGTCGGCATATCCGCCAACCTGCCGGCCACGCCGGCGGCGAACACCCCGGTGTCGTCGCAGGTTACGGTCTACGACGCGCTCGGCAACGCCCAGGTGCTCACGTTCAACTGGACGCAGAATGCCGCCAATGACTGGACGGTGACGATCAGTTCGCCCTCCGCCACGCCGCCGACGATCGGCAGCGCCGAGGTGCAGTTCGGCGCGGCCAGCCCGAACGGCACCAATGCCGGCACGATCGGCGCGTTCGGCACGCTGTCCGGCAACGTCACCGCGACGTCCTATGCGGCCAACCAGCCGGCCACACTGACCCTGACCACCGATTTCGGCAGTGGCAACCAGTCCATCAATATCAACATGGGTGACTTCGGGCAGGCCAACGGCGTCACGCAGTTCGCCGGCACGGATTACACGCTGCGCAGCATCTCGCAGGACGGCGTGGCGCCAGGCGCGTTTACCGGGATCTCGATCAACGCCTTGGGCGGGGTTGTCGCCAACTACAACAACGGACAGAGCCTGACCGTGGCCCAGGTGCCGATCACCACCTTCTCCGCCCCCGATGCGCTGCAACGCCAGAACGGCCAGGCGTTCACCGCCACCACCAACTCCGGCAATGCGATCACCCAGGCCGAGAACACCAACGGCGCGGGCAGCCTGGTCATCGGCTCGGTGGAGAGTTCGAACGTTGACATCGCGACCGAGTTCAGCAGCCTGATCGTGGCGCAGCAGGCCTATGGCGCCAACGCCAAGGTGGTCACCACGGCGAACCAGCTGCTGCAAACCACGATCAACATGCTGCAATAGGCCGTGTTGGCCGGCCACGAGCAAGGCTGAGCGCCGATGAGCCTGCTTGGCGCCATCTCGATCGCTTCCGGCGGGCTCGCCAACGTCAGCGCGCAGCTCGCGTTGGTGTCGCACAACGTGGCGAACGCCAGCACGCCGTCCTATGCGGTGGAAAGCCTCGACAGCACGAGCCTGACCGCCGGCGGCGTCGGCATGGGGGTGTTGACCGGGCCGGCGGTGCGCAGTGTCGATCAGGCGTTGCAGAGCGCGACGCTGCAACAGAACGCGACGGTGGCCGGGCTGCAGACCACGCAGACCGCGCTGCAATCGATCGACGCGCTCAGCGGCACGCCGGGCCAGGGCAGCGACCTGGGCAGCCTGCTGGGCGTGCTGCAGAACCAGTTCTCCACCCTGTTGACCGACCCGTCCAACCCGACGCAGCAAAGCGCCGTGGTGGCCAGCGCGGCAACGCTGGCCCAGGGCATCAACGCGCTGAGCAACGGCTACACCGCGCAACGCCAGACGGCGGAGAACAGCATCGTCTCCGAGGTCGGCGCGGCGAACAGCGCGCTGTCCACCATCGGCTCGCTGTCCAACCAGATCATGACGCTACAGGCCAGCGGCCAGAGCACGGCCGATCTCGAGAGCCAGCGCGACGCGGCGGTGCAGAGCCTGTCGCAACTGGTCGACGTGAGCGTGCTGACCCAGCCGAACGGCGACATGGTGGTGACCACCGCGGGTGGCCTGATGCTGCCGACCAATGGGGTGCCGGGCGGCGCGTCCGGGCCGCTGTCGGTCACCGGGGTGAACGTGCAGCCGGGGGCGTATTATCCGGGTGGCGGCATCGGCGCGATCACGCTCGGCGGCGTTGACGTGACGCAGCAGCTGACCGGCGGGCAGCTCGGCGCCAACATCACGCTGCGCGACACCACGCTGCCGACCTACCAGGCCGGGCTCGACGAGTTCTCGCAGACCATGGCGAGCCAATTCGCCGCCCAGGGGCTGGCCCTGTTCACCGATCCGAACGGCAACGTGCCGACCGGCGGCGGCAGTCCCGCCCAATCGGGCTATGTCGGCTTCGCCGCCGAGATCCAGGTCAACCCGGCGGTGCAGGCCAACCCCGCCCTGGTGCGCGACGGCACCACGGCGATCGCCGGCAGCCCGACCGGGGCCAGCGCCTTCACGCCCAACCCCTCCGGCGGGCCAGCCGGCTTCACCACGCTGATCACCCGGGTGCTGACCTATGCGCTTGGCGCCGACGCGCAGAGCGGCGTGCCGCAGCCGGCGGCGAACACCACCGGGCTCGGCGCCGACGGGACACTGAGCGCGCCCTATGCCGCGCCGGCGACGCTGGGCGCTTTCGCCAGCGCACTCACCGGCGCCCAGGCGGCGGACAGCGCCAACACCACCAGCCAGCTCGGCACCGAGCAGGCGGTGCAGACCACGCTGGCCAACCAGCTCACGTCGCAGACCGGCGTGAACATCGACCAGCAGATGTCGCTGATGATCCAGTTGCAGAACGCCTATGGCGCCAACGCCAAGGTGATCAGCGCGGTGCAGAGCATGTTCACGCAGTTGCTGGGGATGGTGTCGTGATGACCTGGGGGACGCCATGAGCGGCGCCATCAGTCCCACCGGCCAATCCGATGCCGGCTGGATAAGCAGCCTGATCAGCGATGCCGCCGCCGTGCGCCAGAGGCTGGAGACCCTGACCAATCAGGTGGGCTCCGGGCTGGTCGGCACCACCTATGCCGGGCTTGGCAGCGGCGCCGCGGTTTCGCTCAATCTGAACCCGGAGATCGCCAGCCTGCAGACCTGGCAGACCAACATCAACCAGGCCACCGGCACGATGGGGGTCACGCAAACCGCGATGACCCAGCTGCAGTCGATCGCGCAGAGTTTCGCCGCGCAGCTCAATACACTGAGCAATCTCTCGCCGTCGAACGTGGATGTTGTCGCCGCCGCGGCCCGCGCCGCATTGTCGCAGGTCGCCGGACTGCTCGATACCACCGACGGGAATACCTACGTATTCGGCGGCGCAGATTCGACCAACCCGCCGGTGCCCAATCCGGATCAGATCCTCACCTCTGGCTTCTACACCCAGATCAACAGCGCGGTCGGCAACCTTGGGAGCAACGGCGCGGCGGCGACGGCGGCGGCGACGTTGGCGACGGCGGCCTCGAACGCCGCCGGAACCTCACCCTTCTCCTCATATATGTCGCAGCCGGCGGCGACGTTGCAGGCGGATACGCCGGTGGTGCAGGTCGGCCAGGGCCAGACGGTGCAGATCGGCCTGCTGGCAAGCGCCAACAGCACGGTGACCTCGGCCGGCAGCTCGACCACCGGGTCCTACATGCGCGATCTGCTGCGTGCGCTGGCCACCATCGGCTCGCTCAGCTCTTCGCAGGTCGGCGACAGCGGCTTCCAGGGACTGGTGCAGGACACCAGCGCCAGCCTGCAGGGCGCGGTCTCGGCGATGGCCGAGGACGCCGGCGTGCTGGGCAACACCCAGACGGCGCTGACCGCCACGCAGACCCAGCTTTCCGACACCGCGACCGCGCTGACGGCCCAGGTCTCCGGGGCACAGAACGTCGACATGGCGCAGACGCTGTCCAACCTGACGCTGGTGCAGACGCAGATGCAGGCGTCGTACCAGGTGATCGCCGGCATGAGCGCGCTCAGTCTGGTGAAATTCCTGCCGGCATGAGCAGCGCGGTTCACCAACCGTTAACTCCAGGCCGTCAGGATTGGCCTTGACCCGCAAAACGCGAGCCAATCCGTAACTTTGTGGGCAAGAGGTAAGATACCATGTCCGGCACCATGGACTCCGTAAACACCAACGTCGGCGCGATGATCGCGCTCCAATCGCTGAACGCCACCAACTCGTCGCTCAATGCCGTTCAGAAGCAGATCTCCACCGGCTACCGGGTGGCCGATGCCACCGACGACGGCGCGGCCTATGCCGTGGCCCAGTCGGTCCGCTCGTCGGTCAGTGCGCTGACCACCGCGAACCAGCAACTGGGCGGCGTCCAGGGGCTGCTCTCCACCACCGGCTCGGCGCTGAACGACATCTCGAACCTGATGTCGAGCATGCGCGACGTGCTGGTGAGCCTGTCGAACGGCAGCACCACGGGCAACGAACGCACGCAGTATGAATTGCAGTACGCATCGCTGCTCAAGAACGTCCAGAGCTTCGTGCAGGATGCCGCCTACAACGGCCAGACGCTGATCGGCAACATCACCGGCAGCAGCGGCACCTTCGCCAGTATCGCGGTGGTGCGCAACGAGGTGGGGTCCACCTACGGCATCGCCACGTTCAGCGCCTCCACCGTGTATGGTTCGCTCGCCTTCACCACGACGCAGCTCGGTGGCGCCGCGACGGTCGCCGCGTTGATCACCGCCTCGGGCACGTTCATCAACCAGTTCAACTCGGTCAGCTCGGCGATGAACACCTATGGCTCGGCGGTCAACTACGTCAACAACCAGGTCAGCTACAACAACGACAAGATCAGCTCGTTGAATGAAGGCCTTGGCGCGCTGGTGGACGCCAACCTGGCGCAGGAATTGGCGCTGTTGCAGTCGCTGCAGATCAAGCAGCAGCTCGGCACGCAGTCGCTGACCCTGGCTACTCAGACGCCGCAGATGCTGCTCTCCCTGGTGAAGAACGCATAGTCGTGACTTCGGGGCGGGCAGGACGCCCGCCCCGCGTCGCGTGATCATGCTGGCAAGGCGAGAAAGCACCCATGTCGAATTTGGTCTTGGAGCTGCGCCAGGGCGAAGTGATGATCGTCAACGGCGCGCCGATCCGCTTTCGTACCAAGTCGCGGATCGAGCTGACCGCCAAGGCACGATTCCTGTTCGGCAAGCAGATCATGCCACCCGAGCAGGCCGACAGCCCCGCGCGGCGGATCTATTTCGCCCTGCAATCGGCCTATATCGGCAACGAGGACGAGCGCGGGCAGGGCCTGATCGCCGCCCGCGACCTGGTCGATGCATTCAAGGGCGCGACCACCTCCGCGCTCGCGCGCGAAATCCTGGATCAGGCGCTCGCCGCCGCGGAAGCCGACGACTGCTACCGCGCGCTCAAGCTCGCGCGACGGATCATCCGTCACGAAGACGCGGTGCTCGGTCGCGTCACCCCGATCGCCACGCCACCCCAGCAGGAGCCACAAGACGCATGCAGACCATGACGCAGGCGGCGCGCGCCTACCAATACGCCGCGACCCACCGCAGCCAGCGTGAGCAGGAGGCCGACGTCTTCCGTTACACCAACGGCGCGTTGAAGTTGGCGCGCGACGCCGGTCCCATCACGCGTTTGCGTGCACTTGCCGACAACCGCCGGCTCTGGCGCACCGTCAGCGACCTGATGCACGATCCGGACAGCGAACTGCCGATGGAACTGCGCGCCTCGATCATCTCCGTCGGGCTTGCCGTGCAGCGCGAGATGGATCAGGACCGGCCGAATTTCGACTTCCTGATCGAGATCAACCAGAGCATCGCCGAAGGGTTGTCCAGCCCGCCCTGACCGGGCTGGCTGCGGCACGGCGAGCGATTCGGACGCGCGGGCGATCGAACCAGGCAGGAGGGCGGGAATGGGCACCACGATCGGCAGCTATCTCTCCACGCTGTATGCCGGGATAACCTCGGGCGCCGGCGAGTCCGGTGTCGCCAGCTTGTTCAATTCGATCTATGGTATCAGCACCCAGGGCGCCAACGCGCTGGGGCAGAATCCGGTCACCGCGTTGGCCTCGGCCGAGCAGAACCAGACCCAGGACATCACGCTGACCGCGGCGCAGCCGCAGGTTCAGCGTGCCATCACCGCCTTTACCACGGCGGTGCAATCGGCAACGTCGGTGCAGCAACTGCTGAACAACCCGACGGTCATGCAGGTGCTGCTGACCGCCAATGGACTGGCCGATCAGATCCCATACACCGCGCTCGCACAGCAGGCGCTGCAGTCGAACCTGAGCGATGCCAACTCCCTGGCCAACACGCTGACCGATACGCGCTGGCAGACGACGGCCGCGCTCTACAACTTCGCCAGCCAGGGACTGGCGGTGATCCAACAGCCGAAGGTGATCAGCGCCATCGCCAACGGCTACGCCGAGAACACCTGGCTGCAGTCGCTGGATGCGACCACGCCCGGCCTGTCCTATGCGCTGACCTTTCGCACCGAGGCGTCGTCGATAACTTCGGTCGATCAGATCCTCGGCGATCCGGTGATGCGCAATGTGGTCACCACGACACTGGGCATTCCGCTGCAGATCGCCTTCCAACCGCTTGGGGCGCAGGAGCAGGCGATCACCTCCCGCCTCGACATCACCCAGTTCCAGGACCCGAAATTCGTCGACACCTTCCTGCAGCGCTACATGATCGCCGCCGCCGCCAGCGCAGCGAGCACGGCGAGCCCATCGAGCACGCCCAGCCTGGCAACACTGGCGGTCCAGGCACAAGGACTCTCGGTGTGATGGGACTCTCGGTGTGATGGGGCTCTCGCGTGACGGGGCTCTCGGTGTGACGCCGCTCACGGTGTGATGCGGCTGACGCTTCGATCACAAACGCCACGCAAAATTCGCTCAAAAGGAGCCCCGCATGGAGATGTTTGACGCCACTGCCGATCCGGAGACGCTGACCAGGCGGGCCGATGAGCTGCTCGCCGCGCAGCGGCCCGGCGCGGCACGCGCGCTGCTGGCCGCGGCCCAGCGCCTGGCGCCGCGCGCGCCGCGCATGGCCTCGCTCGCCGCGCGGCTGGAGATGCGCGAAGGGCATCCGGCGGCGTCCCTCACGGCGCTCGGTCAGGCGATCGCCGTGGCACCGCGTGCCGACCTGTTCATGCTGCGCGCGGATGCACGCAGGCAGCTCGGCGATGTTGCCGGGGCGGTTGCCGATGCGGCCGACGCGGTGATCCACGACCGCCACAATCCGGCGGCCAAGGCGCTGCTGGGTGTGCTGTTGCTGGAACTGGGGCGGCATGAGGACGCCGTGCGATGTCTCGCCGAGGCGGTTGATGCGGCGCCCGCCAATCCGGGGTTTCGCGAGGGCCTTGCCACGGCGCTGACCGCCGCGGGCCAACCCGAGGCGGCCGCCGCAACCTATGCGGCGGGGATCGAAGCGGCGCCCGACAGTCTCGCGTTGCGCAATGCCGCGATCCTGCTCGCCCTGCGGCAGCGCGATTTCGCCGCCGCCGTCGCGCTGGCCGACGCGGCCCACGCGGTCGGGCTGGCCGATGTCTGCACCTTCGGGCTGAAGGGGCACGCGCTGTCCAGCCTCGGGCGGCATGTGGACGCCGCCGACGCCTACGCCGACGCGCTGAAGCTGGGACCGGACGACCTGTACTTCCAAGGCATGGTCGCCGCGGCCGATGTGCAGCCTGATGCGACGCGGGCGTCGGTCGAGTACGTGCGCAACGTGTTCGACGGCTACGCCGATCGTTTCGAGACGCATCTGATCAGCCTTGGCTATCGCATCCCAGGCGTGATCCGCAACGCGGTGCGGACGCATCTGCCGATCGACCTTGCCGCAGGACCCCAAAGGCGGTCCCAAGGGTCGGCAGCCCAAGCGGGGGAGGTCCAGGCGGGGCCGGTCGGGCCGGTGCTGGATCTCGGCTGCGGCACCGGTCTGGTGGCGGTCGTGCTGGCCGATCTGCCGCTTGGCCCGTTTGTTGGCGTCGACCTGTCGCCGCGCATGCTCGAGCGGGCCGCGGCGAAGCACCTCTACGCCGGGCTGCACGAAAGCGACATCATCGATTTCCTCACCGACGACCCGCGGCGCTGGGGGCTGATGCTCGCCGCCGACGTGCTGTGCTACCTCGGCGCGCTGGAACCCCTGTTCGACGCGGCCTACGCGCGCTTGCTGCCGGGCGCGCTGTTCATCTGCTCGGCGGAGGAACTGGTCGGTCCGTCCATCGGCAACGGCGACTGGGCGCACGGCCGGCGCTTCGCCCACTCGCGGGACTATGTGGCCCGCACGGCGCACCAGGCGGGGTTCGCGGTTCGCGCGATCGAGGCGGAAGTGGTGCGGCACGACGCGGGCGCGCCCGTGCCGGGCTTCCTGATCGTGCTTGAGCGACCCCATGCCGTCGGCTGAGGCGGGGCTCGACCGGGCCGACCACGCCGCGCGCGGTGCGGCGCTGCTGGCCCTCGACCAGCCCGCCGAGGCGTTGCTGGCCTTGCGCGAAGCGGCGGCGATCGACGACGCGACGCCGGTCACCCTGCTCAATCTGGCCCTGGCCGAAGACCGCGCCGGGGACCGCGAGCAGGCGCGGCGGCGAATCCAGGCCATCGCCGATCGGCTGCCGGACTGGGACGAACCGATGCTGCGTCTGGCGGAAAGCCTGCGCCGCGACGGCGGCGGGGAGGCGGCCGAGCGCGCCTACGCGGCCGTGCTCAAAATCAATCCGCGGCGCGAGGAGGCGATGGTCAGCCTCGCCGTGCTGCGCCTCGGCGCCGGCGACACCGCCGGCGCGACGACACTGCTGCTCCGCTGCTGCGCGATCGCGCCGAACAATGCCGAAGCCTGGGACGCGCTCGGCCTGGCGGTGCTGCACGGCGGCGATGCCGCCGCTGCCATCGGCGCCTTCGCGGAAGCGCGCCGCCTGGTGCCACGCTGGCTCGATCCCGCGCTGCATCTGGTGGACGCCGCCTGCGCCGCCGGCACCGCCGAGGCCGAACTGGCGCGGTTCGAAGCGGCCGGGCTGGCCGACCCGCTCGATCCCATCGGGGCCACCGCGCGCGGCGTGCTGCTCGAGCGGCTGGGCCGGCGCCAGGAGGCGATCGATGCGCTGGAGGTCGCCGTCACCCTGGCACCCGAGGCGCCGCGCCCCACCGCGCTGCTCGCCGGCGTGCTGGCACGCACCACGCGCATCGACGAAGCCGAGAAATGGCTGCGCCGCGCCAGCGAGCTCGACCCGACCGAACCGCGGCTGCGCAACGACCATGCCGCGGTGCTGATGCGCAAGTACCGCCACGCCGAGGCGCGGGCCGAGCTGACGGAGCTGATCGCCAGCCACGGCGAACAGGTCGGCGTGCTGTGCAACCTGGCCACCGCCACAGTGAGCTGTGGCTTGCAGGACGAAGCGGTGGCCATCGCCGGGCGGGCGATCGCGCTCGCGCCGGATGCCGTGCTGCCGCGGCGCACGCTGGCGAACACGTTGCCGTACCGCGACGCGGTAACCGGGGCCGAACTGTTGTCCGCACTGGTCGATTGTTCCGATCGCATTCCTCGTGGGGCCGGTTCCGATTGCCCCGTCGGCATGGCGCCGCCACGCTTTGCCAACCGGCCGGACCCTGAGCGGCGCCTGCGGCTTGGCCTGTTGTCCGGGTCCCTGCGCACCCATCCGGTCGGCTGGCTGACCATCGCCGGTTTCGAGGCACTCGATCCCCGGAAATTCGACATTGTCGCGCTGGCGCAGCACGCCGCCCACGACGCCATTGCCCGCCGGTTCCGCGCCATCGCCGGGGGATGGCACGACATCGATACAATCGACGACGCCGGGGTCGCCGCGCTCGGCCGGTCGCTCGGCATCGACGTGCTGATCGACCTTGGCGGCTACGGCGATGCCGGCCGCATGCTGGCCTGCGCCCATCGGCTGGCGCCGGTGCAGATCAAATGGGTCGGCATGCAGAACCACTCCAGCGGCCTGGCGGAGATGGACTGGTTGCTCACCGATCGCTGGGAGACGCCGCCCGGCTTCGAGCCGCTGTACACCGAGCGGCTGTTGCGCATGGCGGACGGCTATGTCTGCTACAGCCCGCCGCCCTATGCCCCCGACGTCGGGCCGCTACCGGCGCTGGCCAACGGCCATGTCACCTTCGGCTGCTTCAACAACCTGGCGAAGATCACGCCGCGGACGATCGCGACCTGGGCCACCATCCTGCGACGCATGCCAGGCTCGCGGCTGATCCTGAAGACGCACCAGTTCTCCGACACCGCGACCGCCGAGCGCATGCAGGCCGCGTTCGCCGCGCACGGCATCGCGCCGGCGCGGGTGGAATTGCGCGGCGCCTCGCGCCATCGCACGTTTCTGGCTGAATACAATCAGATCGACATCGTGCTGGACCCGTTCCCCTATTCGGGCGGCCTGACCACCTGCGAGGCGCTGTGGATGGGGGTGCCGACGGTCACGCTGCCGGGCGAGAGTTTCGCCTCGCGCCATTCCGCCAGCCATCTGAGCAACGCCGGGTTGGCCGACTGGGTGGCCGGCGACCTCGACGGCTACATCGAGATGGCACTCGCGCGGGCCGACGATCTGCCCGAGTTGGCGGCGTTGCGCGCCGGGCTGCGACCGTGGGTGAAGGCCACCCCGCTGTGCAACGCGCCGCGCTTCGGCCGCAATCTCGGCGCCGCGCTGCGCCACGCCTGGCGCGATTGGTGTGCCGGGCGTTAACCGCGCAGCAACCCCCGGGCGCACATCGGACCACACATCGGGCCACACAATCGGGCCCTCATCAGGAGGCGGACAAAAATGCCGTCGCTGCCCAGCGCGGAACCCAATGTCGATGCCAACGGCGATGCCAGCGTCGACGTAAACCTGTTCGTCTATAACGGCGCGGCGACGGTCGGCGCGGCGATCGAGAGCGTGTTGGCGCAGACCTGGACGGCGCTCACGCTGAGCTTGATCGACGACGGCTCGACCGACGGCACGGCCGATGTACTGGCCGGCTACGCCGCGCGGGACCCCCGCATCCGGCTCCGGCGCAACCGCTGCAACGGCGGGGCGATCGCCGCTTTCCAGCGCGCCTTCTGGGCCGGCGACGCCGACTACGTGCTGCCGAAATCCGGCGACGACGTGATCGCGCCCGACTTCATCGAATCCCTGATGGGCGTGCTGCGGGCGCATCCCGATACGGCGATGTGCCACGCCGCCGGACTGGTCTTTCGCGGCGCCGACACGCTGCTTGGCGGCTATCCGCCCGAGCACTGCCTCACCGCCATCGGCCCCGACCGCGCTCGCGCGGGCCCGCCACGTCATGGCGCGCTACACCTCCTCGCCGGCCTTCTGGGGCATCTACCGGCGCGCCGCGGTCGATCGGTTGTCGCCGCTCCGCTACCGCGCCGGGTGGGATCACGTGGTGCTGGCGGAACTGGCCCTGGCCGGCGA
Organism: uncultured Alphaproteobacteria bacterium; assembly: GCA_963847615.1. Taxonomy (GTDB): domain Bacteria; phylum Pseudomonadota; class Alphaproteobacteria; order Acetobacterales; family Acetobacteraceae; genus Palsa-883. The sequence continues at coordinate 108,539 of CAWKAN010000014.1, read as the reverse complement.
GATCCGCCATGTGGCGCGGCCGCTGTACTGGCGGCGCGATGGCGGCAAACCGGTCCTGCACCTGGCCCGCGCGGCGACCGAGCAGGCGCGGGCCGGCCTGCCGTTGGATGACTCCCTGGCCGAGCAGCGCTGGCGCACGCCGCTGATCACCACCGCCTATGCGCATCTGGAGATGGCGGCCGCGACCCGCCTGCCGCACGCCGAGCGGCTGGCGCTCATGCAGGACGCGCAAACCATCTTCCGTGATCGCTGGCTCGCCTGGCTGCTGCGCGAGGCCGAGGCGCTGCACGCCGCAGTGCCGGCCCTGCTGTCGGACCTGCGTCGCGCCGCGCCGCTGGAGGCCGCCTGGATGGCACGCTCGCTCACCGAAGCACTGCGCGCCGCGGCCACCATGGTGCCCGAAGTGAAACCCTCCGCCGCCGCCGCCGAGTTCGCTGCCCTGTGCAACCAGTCGGCCCTGCCTGCCGCCGCCTGAGGAGACCGCGATGGACACCGCCACGGACCTGCCGGTCCGCCTGCATATCGGCTGCGGCACGAATGCGTTGCCAGGATGGATCAATATCGACCAGGTCGCGCGCCTGCCCGGGGTCGCCATCGATCTTGACGTGACCGACCTGCCCTATGCGGACGGCACGGTCGATGCGGTGCTGGCCGAGCATATGCTGGAACACCTGTCGTTCGCCGAGGAAGCGCTGGTGTGGCGCGAGCTGGCGCGCGTGCTGCGCCCCGGCGGCACGCTGACCCTGGAAGTGCCCGACTTCGAGTGGGTGTGCAGCACGTTCCTGGCGGCCAATGACGACTGGCGGGAATTCTACCAGGTCGGCGCGGTGGACCATTACGCCGGCTGCGGCCGCGACCTCGATCAGCGCTGGGGCATCCTGCAAACCATGTTCTTCGGCAATCAGAACGGCGCCGGCCAGTTCCACCGCAGCGCCTACACCGAGGGCAAGCTGCGCGCGATCGCCGTGACGCTGGCGTTCCAGGACATCGCGGTCCGCCGGCTGTTCAACAAGGGCGGCCAGGCATTGCGCGCCCGGCTGGTGCGCTGAGCGGGGGCGCGACAGGCCATGCGCATCTTCATCTCCGGTATCGCGGGGTTCCTCGGCAGCCATCTGGCGGAGCGGCTGCTGGCGATGGGCCACCACGTGGTCGGCTGCGACAGCCTGCTCGGCGGCGAGCTGATCAACGTCCCGCCCGAGGCCGAGTTCTACCAATACGACTGCCGCGACTTCAACGCGATGGCCAAGGTGATGCGCGCCAGCGAGCTGGTCTACCACTGCGCCGCCACCGCCTATGAGGGACTGTCGGTGTTCGCGCCGGCAATGATCATGGACAACATCGTCACCGGCTCGGTCGCGGTGTTCTCCGCCGCCATCGCCGGCGGCGCGCGGCGCATCGTGTTCTGCTCGTCGATGGCGCGCTACGGCACCAACGCCGTGCCGTTCCTGGAATCCTATGCGCCGCTGCCGCAGGACCCGTACGGCATTGCCAAGGTCGCCGCCGAGCAGGCGCTGGTCAACCTGGCCGGCGTGCACGGCGTGGAATACGCCATCGCCGTGCCGCACAACATCATCGGCGCGCGGCAGAAATTCGACGACCCGTACCGCAACGTCGCCTCGATCATGGCAAACCTGATGCTGCAGGGCCGATCCCCGTTCATCTACGGCGACGGCGAGCAGATGCGCTGCTTCAGCCATGTCGAGGACTGCCTGTCCTGCCTGCTCGCCATGGGGCTGACCGGACGCGGCCTGGGCGAGGTGGTGAATATCGGTCCGGATGAGGAATTCATCTCGATCAACCGGTTGTTCCGCCAGCTCAAGGGCATTGTCGGCTTCGAGGGCCAGGCGGTCTACCTGGCCGACCGGCCGCAGGAGGTGAAGCAGGCGTTCTGTTCCTCGGCCAAGGCGCGGGCGGTGCTCGGCTATCGCACCACCCGGGCGCTGGAGGAGGGGCTGGACGACATCGTCGGCTACATCCGCCGCGTCGGGCCACGCAAGTTCCGTTACCATCTCGATATCGAAATTCGTAATGCCCACACGCCGCGCACCTGGACCGAGCGGCTGATGTGACCCCCCGTCGCCGGTCGCGGCGGCGTCGATCGAGCCTGGATCGGGATCGGCTGCCGGCCGCCCCGCGCGCAGGCGACGGAAAATCCGCGACGATGGCGCCGTTGTTTACCGGGCGGTCACCAAGCATTGCCATCCTGACCGCCTCCCAGCGCGCGGCCGGCAATGGCGGTGGCGCGTCGCCGGCCGATGGCGCCGGCGTTTCACCAACCGGGGACAGGCCGGCCATGCTGTTTGCGGTGACGCGTCACGATAAGCCGGGCAGCCTTGAGCTGCGGCTGTCGGCGAGACCCAGGCACCTCACGTATCTGGCAACCGTGCTCGACCAGATCGTGTATGGCGGGGCACTGCTCGACGACGCGGGCAACCAGATCGGCTCCATCCTGATCATCGACGTGGCGGACCAGGCGGCGGCTGACGCGTTTGCCATTGCCGACCCCTATGTGGGGGCCGGCCTGTTCGCGCGCACCTCGATCCGCAAGTTCCGGCACGTGTTCAAGGATGGCGCCTGGTTGTGAACCAGGCCGCGCGGCGCAATGGCGGCGGCCCGAGACCCCCGGACTGGCCGGGCGCTTGGCTGCCAGGGCGTGGAGTTTGCCTGCAAAAAGCGTCCGCTTCGACTGCAAGCGAGCGGCCGGCATCGCCGCCACCTGCACCACCGGCACCATCCGCGCAGCCCGCCCGGCATGCGCCACCCCGCGGCCCGACGGCACCGGCAACTGCCCGCCGGCTTCACCAGTTGTTCATCATATCGGCCTAGGCGCCCCTATTCCCCCCAGCCGTTCTTCAGCTTTGGACGCAGCCTCCGATGAACCTGCTCAGCCGCCTCAAGCTCCGCACCAAGCTGACCCTTCTGCTCGGCTTGTCAGCCCTGGCCGTCGCCGTCTCGATCGGCGCCGGCGCGACACTCATGCAGCGGCGCATGATCGACGATCGGATCGACAAGGTACGCGCCGTCGTCCTCGCCGCGGCCGGCTTTGCCCAGTCGTTGCAGGACCAGGTGAACGCCCAGCAGATCACCCACGAACAGGCCTTGGCGCGCTTCCGCGATGACGTGCATCGGATGCGGTTCGGCACCGCGGACGACTACCTGCTGGTGCAGACGCTCGATGGCCTGGTCGTCATGCATGGCGGGGACGTCAAGCGAGAGGGAAAGCCGACCACGGCCAGGAACGCGGCCGGGCGCTCATCGGCCGACCTCGCCCGTGACGTGCTGCGCACCGCCGATGGCGGGGTGATCTGGTACCAGGTCAAGAAGCCCGGGCACGCCGTGGCGCAGGACAAGGTCTCCTATGTGGAGATGTTCGCCCCCTGGCAGCTGGTGTTCATTGCCGGCGCCTGGATCGACGACGTGGACGCCGCCTTCCGCACCGCGCTGCTCCGGCTTGGGCTGATCGGCGGCGCGATCCTGCTCGTCACCCTGCTGGTCGCCTGGCGGGTCAATCGCGACATCACCGGCTCGTTCGGTGGGTTGAAGACGGCGATGGACCGACTGGCGAATGGCGACCTCTCGACGTCGATCCCCGGCACGGAGCGACGCGACGAGGTCGGCGACATGGCCGCGGCGCTGCTGGTGTTCAAGGACCACATGGTCGAGGCCGAGCGCCTGCGCGCCGCGCAGGAACAGGACGGCCGGCTGGCGGCGACGGAGCAGAAGGCGGCGCTGCACCGGATGGCGGACGGCTTCGAGAGCCAGGTCGGCGGCCTGGTCGAGCTGCTGGCCGCGAGTTCCACCCAACTGGAAGCCACCTCGCAATCGATGGCCGGCACGGCAACGCAAAGCAACCAGCGTGCCACCGCCGTCGCCGCGGCGGCGGGGCAGGCCAGTGCCGGCCTGGAGACGGTGGCCGCGGCGGCGGAGGAACTGACGGCCTCGATCGGCGAAATCGGCCGCCAGGTGGCGCAGTCCGCGAAGATCACCGGCAAGGCGGTGGAGGATGCCAGGCGGACGGATGCGGTGGTGCACGCACTGGCCGAAGCGGCCGAGAAGATCGGCGCGGTCGTCGGCCTGATCACCCGCATCGCCAGCCAGACCAACCTGTTGGCGCTGAACGCCACCATCGAGGCGGCGCGGGCGGGTGATGCCGGGAAGGGCTTCGCCGTGGTGGCCTCCGAGGTCAAGAGCCTGGCCACCCAGACCGGCAAGGCCACGGAAGCGATCGGCACGCAGATCACCCAGATCCAGGCCGCGACCAAGGTGGCGGTCGAGGCGATTCGCGGCATCTCCGCCACCATCGAGGAAGTCAGCACGATTGCCGGCAGCATCGCCGCTTCGGTCGAGCAGCAGGGCGCAGCCACGGCGGAAATCGCCCGCAGCGTGCAGCAGACGTCCGACGCGGCGGGGCGGGTGACCCGCAGCATCGGCGGCGTGAGCCAAGCGGCGAGCGAAACCGGCGTGGCGGCCCGCCAGGTGCAGGCCGCTGCGGCCGATGTGTCGAAGCAGGCGGAACAACTGTCCGGGGCGGTCAACAGCTTCGTGGCGGGCGTGCGGGCCGCGTAGTCCAGACGCCTGGACCGCGAACGAGGCCGGCGCCCGCTGGCGGCCGAATTGGGCGAGCCCCGGTGCGCCCGTCATGTTGCACATCGATAGGACCGTCGTTAGCGTCCGCCCGTCGCTTGGAGTTGCCCGATGATCAGCGCCCTGTTCGAGCTGCTGGACTACGTCATCAACTTGTTCAAATGGGCCGTCATCCTGGCCGCCATCTTCAGCATGCTGGCGGCTTTCGGGGTGCTCGACACGCGCAACCGCATCGTCTGGACGATCGGCGACTTCCTGTATCGCGTCACCGAGCCGGTGCTGCGCCCGGTGCGCAACGTGCTGCCGAATTTCGGTGGGATCGACCTCAGTCCCTGGGCGGTGGTCATCCTGATCCAGATCGTCGTCATCCCGATCCTGGGCAAGCTGTATACCGCCATCACTTACGGCAACTGGCAGCCGCTGGTCTTCTGACGGTGTTCTGGCGGGCGGCCGGCGGGGCAGTCGCGGTGGCGGTAAAGGTGCAGCCGCGCGCCCGCCGCCCCGGCGTGCAGGGTCGGGTGCCCGACGCCGACGGCGAGCGGCTGGCCATCGCCGTGCGCGAACCGGCCGAAGACGGCCGCGCCAACCGCGCCGCCTGCACCGCGCTGGCGGCGGCAGTCGGGGTTCCGCCCTCCCACGTCGCCGTCACCGCAGGCGCCGCCTCGCGGCGCAAGACATTGCTGGTCAGCGGCGACGCCGCAACGATCGCTGCACGGCTGGCCGCGCTGTGACGGCGCGCCTGATCGATGGGCGGGCGATTGCCGCGACGATGCGCGCGGCACTCGCCGGGCGGATCGCCGCCCTGGCGTTCCGTCCTGGCCTGGCCGTGGTGCTGGTCGGCGACGACCCGGCAAGCGCGGTCTATGTGCGGGCCAAGGACCGCGCGGCGACGGCGGCGGGGATCGCGGTCAGCACGATCCGCCTGCCCGCCGACACCACCGAGACTGCCCTGCGCGCCGAAGTGGCGCGGCTCAATGCCGATCCAGCGGTCGATGGGATCCTGGTGCAGCTCCCGCTGCCGCCCGCCATCCGCACCGCCGCGGTGATCGATCTGATCGATCCGGCCAAGGACGTGGACGGGTTCCATCCGTACAACGCCGGACTGCTCGCCGTCGGGCGCCCGGCGCTGGTTCCCTGCACCCCGCTCGGCGTGATGAAGCTGTTGCAGGCGGCCGGCGTGACACCGTCCGGCCGGCGCGCGCTGGTCCTCGGCCGCTCCAGCATCGTCGGCCGCCCGCTGCTGGCGCTGCTGCTGGCGGCCGATGCCACGGTGACGGTGGCGCATTCGCGCACGCGCGAGCTGGCGGCGGAGTGCCGGCGGGCGGAGATCCTGGTGGCCGCGGTGGGCCGGCCCGAGCTGGTGCGCGGCGACTGGATCGCGCCCGGTGCCACGGTGATCGATGTCGGCATCAACCGGCTGGCCGACGGCAAGCTGGTCGGCGACGTCGCCTTCGACGAGTGCAGCGCAGTGGCGGGCGCCATCACCCCGGTGCCCGGGGGCGTCGGGCCGATGACGATTGCCTGCCTGTTGGAGAACACCGTCACCGCCGGGCTGCGCCGCCGCCAGGGATAACCCCGGCGACGGCTGATCAGCAGCACCCGAACCAGCGGCGCCCGATCAGAAATCCGTGCAGCGGCCCTTGTACTGCCAGTCGCCGTAGCGGGTCGGCTCGGGGCCCGGCGGACCGCCGATCTCCTTTGGCACCCGCTTTGGCATTTCCGGCGTCGTGTTCAGCGGCGCCTCTTGTGTCGTGGGATCCGCCGGTGCTGCGGGCGTGACGGTGGGGCCGGCGTGCTCGGATGTGCTCATGTGCCGGCAGATAGGCTGACGTGCCGAGGCCGGCAACCATCCGGCGCTGGGCAGTCGCCTGAGACCGGAAAGGCCAGGGCTTCGCCCCCTGGTGCGCGCCCTGGCGGGTGGAGCAGACAGCGTCGGCGCGTGAGGGCCAAGCTTGGCATCAGCCGTATAGACGCCAGGGTGTCGAGCTGGCATTCTTATTGCAGAATCGGATGTATTCGCTGGCTTTGGAGATGGTGTTCCGGGGCGTGGTGCAGTTTCACCCGGTCGGCCAACGCCAACACCAACGTCGCACCGTCGCCGCCCCCCGTTAGGCTCCAGTCCGGGGTCCCAGGAACCGCGGCCGACAGACCTAAACGCTCAACGCATCAATTTCGCGGTTCGCAAAATAGATGCGATCCACCAGGATGTTCAGGATGAAACCGTGGAAAGCGATCGCCAGATCCGGGCGTTCGCGGCGCATTCGTTCGAAGTTTGGCCTGGTCAAGGTGAAAAGAACGGCCGGGCCGTCGGACGACACGTTGGCCGATCGGGTGGAATGCCGGAAGAAACCCATCTCGCCCAAGACCGTATGGTGCATGATGCGCCGCACGCGCAGACTGCTTCCGTCCGGCATCGCAACGTCGATCGCGAGATGGCCGGCCACGACGAGACTGATACTGTCGGCGGGGTCACCCTGACGATAAAGAACCCGTAAATCCTCGATCGTCTGTTTATCGAGATAAGCGAGGAACTCGGCGATAGTGACGTCCCGCCCCATGCCTTTCTGCAGCCACGTCTCGAAACCGGCGATGCCCATATCGGTATCGACGTTGGCCCCGGCGAGCAGTTGCTCCTCGCACCATTCCAGTCCCGGCGGGACAGTGTCGAACGCCTTGTGCCGGCTTTTTCCGCCGAGCAACCCGCTCGCTTCAAGGGCCGATCGATTGGCCGCCGACAGCGAACACCAGACAATCGTGATGCTCCGCTTTTCGCAAAAGTCCCGCAATTTGCTCAGGCTGGCCACGGCGGAGGAATCCGCGCCGGGCACGCCGGCGAAGTCAAGGATGACATGCGTGACCCGGCGAGCCGTCAGGGCCAGAATATCGTCACGGATCCGTTCGAACAGGTTCTCCGACGTGCCGAAGAACAGGTAGCCGGAGAGCCAGTAAATCTGGATGGCGTCGCCGGTTTCGCGCAGATAATTGGAAGCCGCGTCGGAACGAACGACATGGCCGGCGAAGTCGGCCCGCGTCATATGCCGGTGCACGACGCCGACGCGCGCATAACTGAAAGCGAAAACGATGCAGGCGCAGATCAGCCCGCCCACCACGCCGGCCAGGAAGCCGTAACGAACGGACACGATCATCATGGCGCTCAACAGCAGAAGATCGAGCCAGGCGCGCTGCGCCCAGGGCCGTCGGAACGCGTCGGCGATGAACGTGTAGCCCAGGTAGAAGACCAGCCCGGTGACGATCGGAATCGGGACAAGGCCGGGCAGATTGAAATTCGATATGCCGACGGCGCCGAGGGCCAGGGCGCAGAAAACCCCGCTCATGCGTGTCGCGCCGCCCGCGTGCTCCAGCAGACGGCTGGTGCCGACCTGTAAACTGCTGGCGATGCCGCCGAACGGCGCCGCGATCAGGCAGCCGAGGCCATGGGCGCGCAACTCCCGATCCAGGTCCCCGGACGTGTGGCGCGCGACCTCGATGCTCGAAACCTTGGTGACCAGGGAGACAAGCGCCACGATCGTCACCGCGAGCATGCGCGGGATCAGCTCGATCAGCATCGACCCGCTGATCGCCGGCCGGCGCACGGCGTTGAACGGATGCCATGCGATCAGGGTACCGAGTGAGGGAAGATAAAAACCGTGCCCGGGGCCGAACAGGCCAAGTCCTCTGAGCACGATGGTTCCCGCCGCCAACATGCCGACCAGCGCCAACGGCATGGCAAAAGCCGATTTGATCCATCGCCGGACCGCCAGCAACACGCACAGCACGCCAATGGCAGCGGCCAGGTTCACGATTTGGATCGCGGTCCAGGGCCTGGTCAGGCCGCCGAGGGACAAGGCATGGCCGGTCGCCATGCGAACCCCCCCGGCACTCAGGAACCAGCCGGTCGCGGCCAGAAACCCGGCGACGACGAAATACGGCACGAACCGGAAATATGAGCCCCACCGCGCACCGCCGAGACCATAGAGCAGCGCGCCCGACATGACGGTCACGGCGGTAAAAACCAGCATCACCGCCTGGACCGCCATCTGCGGTGTGCCGCCGGCGGCCATGACATCTGCGCCCGCGGATGCGCTTAACAGCACGAGAGCCGCGCCGGTCGGCGAATTGATTCCCGTTGCCAGCGGCGGCAGGGATGTCGAAAGCGCGATCCATGCGCCACCGACGCAACTGCCGATCAGCATCGCCCAAATCGCCACGGGAATGCCGGCACCGAGCGCGCCCGGAAACATCAATGCGCCGAATGACACGATATTGGCGACCAGAACCACGGCAGCCATGAGCCCGGCGAGCGTATCCTTAAGGCCGGCGTGGGCGAGCTGTCTCAGCGGCATCGCGGTGAGTACGCCAGCCAGGCGCACGACCGCGGGCTCGGGGGCCGGTGTTGACACCGCGTCGCCGTCGTTTTTCATGCAGCCTCCCGACCAGGATCGTCGCCTCCGCAATGATGGATGGTTACAGCATCACCCGGAGATTGGCCACGCAAAAGGTCCGTCATAAATGGTTCTCAGCATGGCGGATCGTCCGCTGATCGACAGCAGCGGCGAGGCCACCCATGCCGGGCTTCGCGACCGGGCGTTGATCGGTCGCCTGGGGTTCAGCTTCGCGCGGATCGGCGCCGCGCGCGGTATGACGGTCGAGGCCGTGTTCACGCAGAACCGGCGGCTCCGGGTACGGCTCCGCGAGAGAGGCGGGAAGCCGCACGCCATGCCGTGCCACCACAATCTGGAGAGCTACCTCATCTAGCACCAGCAGCACCACGCCATCGCCGCCGTGCTGCTCCGGCGCCGCCAGCGCCCGTGAGAGTGTGAGAAATGCGGGTTAACTCACAGCCGCGCATCACGGCGCCGCGTTCAAGCACCCTGGCCATCGCCGCGGCCCGCGGTGGGGCATCACTCGACGGTCCGGAACCTGCTGGCGCGGGAGGTGCCGGCGGCAGCACTCCGCTCTCGTCGCATCTCAACCCGGAACCGGTGACGTTCGGCCGGAACGGCGGGCGTCGAAATCGCCCCAAATCAGTCCGCAAACCGCGCAATGCCGGTTTCCGCGGCCCTATCCAGCGGTGGCAACCGGCCCAGCAACCACACCCTATCAACGATGGTGCCCAGGGGCGGAATCGAACCACCGACACTGCGATTTTCAGTCGCATGCTCTACCAACTGAGCTACCTGGGCATTCGCGGGCAGCGCTCACGAAGCGCAGGGGGATACCGCAAGGGGATCGAACGATCAAGCCGGGCGTCCCGGGCCAGCAGGCCAATCGGGGGAAACAAAAGCAAGCCGGGGCTTGGCGTGACCGAGGCGGCCGGCAGCAGCGCCGCGGCCATGGCTGGGTGGTCGGGCAGCGCCGCGGCGCCCGACCGAGGCTGCCTAGCCCGTTGCCTCCCCCGGCGGCGGGTCGTCGTCCAGCTCCGCTGGCGGGCCGGCCACGACATACTGGCCGGTGAGCCATCGGCCGAGATCGACCTCGGCGCAGCGCCGGCTGCAGAACGGGCGGCTCGCCGGGACGGCGGGGCGGTTGCAGATCGGGCAGCGCGCGCCCGACCGGCGTTTGGGGTCCGCGGTCGGCGGGGCCAGGTCCTTGGCGACGGGCGGCATCGCGGCACGGCTCTTTCTGGTTGCGTTGCGGGCGGTCGAGTTTACCCCGGCGCGGGTCGAAGTCACCCGCGGCGCCGGCCGGCGACCGGGGCAGCGTCGCGGCGGCGAGCAGGCGTCGCTGTGCGCCCGGCAACGACCGCGCCCCCGGAGCCATGCCCTCGCGCCGCATCACGGCCCGAGCCGGCGAGGAACGCGAGGCGCACCCTCAGCCCGCCAACCCCTGCCGCGCCGCCGTCGCCAGCGCGTCCGCCCGGTCGTTCATCGGGTGGCCGGAGTGCCCGCGCACCCAGCGCCAGTCGATCTGGTGCGGCGCCGCGGCGTCCAGCACCCGCCGCCACAGATCCATGTTCGCCACCGGGTCGCCCGCCGCGTTGCGCCAGTTCCGCCGCACCCAGCCGGCATGCCAGCGGGTGATGCCATTGCGCAGGTATTCGCTGTCGGTGTGCAGCACGATCTTGCAGGGGCGCTTCAGCGCCTCCAGCGCGGCGGCGGCCGCGGTCAGCTCCATGCGGTTGTTGGTCGTCTTCGGCTCCGCCCCGCTCAGTTCGCGCTCATGGCCGCGCGTGCGCAGAATCGCACCCCAGCCCCCCGGCCCCGGGTTGGGCTTGCAGCCGCCATCGGTCCAGATCTCGACGTGGTCGCGCGGGTCAGATGCCATAGGCATGCTCGTCGCGCGCGGCCAAATGGAAGCGCAGCCGGCGCAGATACTCGATCGGGTCCTTGCGCGTGACCATGGCGCCCGGCGGCGTGTTGACCCAGTCATACAACCGCGTGAGCAGGAAGCGGATGGCCGCCCCCTGGCACAGCACCGGCAACGCGGCGCGCTCGGCGTCGGACAATGGGCGAATCGCCGCGTAGGCGGCCAGCATCGCACGGGCCTTGGTGACGTTGAAGGCGAAATCCGGCTCGAAGCACCAGGCATTCAGGCACACCGCCACGTCGTAGGCCAGCAGGTCGGTGGCGGCGAAATAGAAGTCGATCAACCCGGACAGCCTTCCGTCCAGGAAGAACACGTTGTCGGGAAACAGGTCGGCATGGATGTGCCCAACCGGCAGCCCGGCCGGCCAGCCGGCCAGGATCGCTGCAAGGGCGCGATCCAGCTCCGCCGCCAACCCGGGGGCGACCTCGTCCGCTCGTTCCCGCACCCGCTCGAACAGCGGCCGCCAGCCGTCCGGCCCCAGAGCGTTGTGGCGGGTGGGCGCGTAGTCTCGCCCGGCCAGGTGCAGCGACGCCAGCGCGGCCCCGACCGGCGCACAATGCTCCTGGCGCACCCGGCGCGGCCAGACGCCCGGCAGGAAGCTGGTGACCGCCGCGTACCGCCCGGCCAATTGGCGCAGCGCCACGCCGTCGCGCGCCCGCACCGGCAGCGGGCAGGAGATGCCGCGCGCCGCCAGGTGCGCCATCAACCCGAGGAACCAGGGCAGCTCGGCCGGGTCCACCCGCTTCTCGTACAGCGTCAGGATGAAATCGCCGGCGGTGGTGCGGAGCGAGAAATTGCTGTTCTCCACGCCCTCCGCGATGCCGCGGAAGGCGACGACACTGCCGATGTCGTAGTCGGCCAGGAAGGCCGCCAGCGCCTCGTCGCTGACCTCGGTATAGACGGCCATCTCTGGGTCAGTGATCGGGCTGCATTGTTGATCCGACGGGCGCCGGGCACTATGCCGCCACCGTGTCCCGTCGGCAAATTTCTCCCGAGGGCTCTCCCTTGGGATATGACCGTTTGGGAGACGGCCTGTGAAGTCCACCACCGCCCCCATCGCCCCCCCCACGGGGGAGACCGCCGTCGAACCGCCCCACTGCCCGGAGCCACCGATGCCCAGCCTTCAGCCCCGCCGCGCGGCCGCCGTTATCCTGCTCGGCCTGCTCACCCTGCTCGATGGTTGCGGGCCGGGGAAAAACGAGTTCGCCCCGGTCTGTCCCCGCGCCGACCTGCTGTGGCAGGCGGCTGACCTCAGCCGCTATCGCGACGAATCCGCCACCGCCAGCCAGGACGTCCGTAACCTGGTGCTGTCCGGCCGCATTGTGGCGGTCCCGGCGAAATGCGAGGCGGGGGATTCCGCGAAGCAGCTCGCCGCCGATGTCGGGGTTACCGTGCATCTGGTCCGCGGCCCGGCCATGCAGGGCCGCGAGGCGGACGTGCCGTTCTTCCTGGCGGTGACCGAGGGCGGTCGGATCCTGGACAAGCAGGTCTACCAGACGCACATCGTCTTCCCGCCCAACGTGGATCAGCTCATCTTGACCAGTGCCCTGGTGCACATGGTGTTCCCGGTCAGTCCAACGAAATCCGGCGCCGCCTACACCGTGCTGGCCGGGTTCCAGCTCACCGAGCAGGAGCTGGCGTTCAACCGTCGCAAAGGCATCGGACACCCCTGAAGCCCGCCAGGGGGGCTTTGCCCCCCTGGACCCCCCACCCCCCGGGACAAGTGCCCGGGGGCAGGCGCCGGCAGCGGCCTCTGGACTCCATGACTGGGAGTGTGGGGAGGGGGAGGGGGCGTGTGGACGCGGCGCAGGTGCCCCCTCCCCCTCCCCACACTCCCAGTCCGGGGTTCCAAGGGCTCCGCCCTTGGCGGGGTTCCCAATGGTACCATGGGGGGCAGCGCCCCTTGGTGGGGTCTGGGGCGAAGCCCCAGCCTTCCTTCGCTTCCCCCGATTGCCCTCGGACGGCCACGAAGAAACGCTCCCGTATTCCGCGTCGAAACACTCCTTTAACGGGCATGTGGTCTGTTGCGGGCGTTATCTGGCGCGGGAGTTCCCAGTGGTCGGCAGTCGCCTTGTCAATCGCAACGTCGTCGCGGCGCGCGGCAGAACCAGTATGCGCCTGGAACCGGAGCTATGGGACGCGCTGCTGGAGATCTGCCTGCGGGAGGATCTGGATGCCAGCGAGCTGGTCCGCCAGATCGAGGCCAAGGGCCATGCCGGCGGGCGGACCAGCGCCGTCCGGGTCTATGTGCTCACCTATTATCGGGCCGCCGCCACCGAACACGGCCACCTCGGCGCGGGCCACGGGCTGAACACGCGCCACGCGGCGTAGCCGTCCCGCGGCCCCGAACCCACAAAAGGCCGGGAGACGCGCTCCCGACCTTCCGTGCAACTCCCGACCTTCCGTTCCCGCCCCGGCCCCCCTACGGGTCCGGCATTGCGGCGATCAGCCTTCGTTCGGCTGCCCGGCGTTCGGCGGTCCGGGGGCGATGGCCACGAACACCGGCTGGCCGTTGCGCAGGATGCGCAGCGCCACGGCGTGGCTGGACCCGCTGATCGCCTGATGGATGTCGTGCACCGCCTGGCCGGGGTTCGCCACCGGATGGCTGCCCACGGCGACGATCACATCGCCCTGCTGCAAGCCCGCCAGGTCGGCCGGTGAGCCTTGCCGGACAGCCTCAACCAGCACGCCATGGGTGCCTGGCGGCAGATTGAGCTGGCTGCTCCCGTCCGGGGTGATCGGGCCGAGCGCCAGGCCAAGCTGCGCCGGATGCGCGGACCCGCCGGCCGCTGCCGTCTGCTCGTTCGGCAGCTCGCCGACTTTCAGGCCGACGGTCTGGCTCTTGCCGTCCCGGACGATATCGAGCTTCGCCTCGTCCCCCGGCTTGATCGCCGCCACCTGCACCGCGAGATCGCGCGGGTTGCCGATCTGCGTGCCATCGACGCTGCGGATCACGTCGCCCGGTTGCAGCCCGGCGCGCGAGGCCGGGGTGCCCGGCTGCACGCCGGCAATCAGCGCGCCCGACTTGTCCGAAAGATCCATCGCCTTGGCCATGCTCGCGGTGACCGGTTGCGCCTCGACGCCGATATAGCCGCGCGTCACATGGCCGGTCTGCTCAAGCTGCGCCACGACGGTTTTGATCATGTTGGAGGGGATCGCGAAGCCGATGCCCACCGACCCGCCGGAAGGCGACAGGATGGCGGTGTTCATGCCGATCACCTTGCCGTCCTGGGTGAACAGCGGACCACCGGAGTTGCCGCGGTTGATCGGCGCGTCGACCTGGATGAACTGGTCATACGGACCATCGCCGATGTCGCGGCCCAAGGCGGAAACGATGCCCGCGGTGACCGTGCCGCCCAGCCCGAACGGATTGCCCATCGCCACCACCCACTGGCCGGGTTCGACGTCCGCCGAGTTGCCGAGCTGGATGAAGGGCAGCTTATGGCCGGCATCGAGCTTCAGCACGGCGATGTCGGTGCGCGGATCACGGCCGATGATCTTGGCGCTCAGGGTGGTGCCGTCGGACAGCGTGACCTCGACGCTCTTGGCGTCCTTCACCACATGGTTATTGGTGACGATCGTGCCGTTCGCGTCAATGATGAAGCCGGAACCGCGCGCCTCCACCGGGTGATTGTTCTGCGGCAGCATCTGGTTGAACGGGAACGGCAGTTGTTGCGGTCCCTGGTCCGATGCGTTGGCCATCGCCAGCTTGGTGGTGACCGAGACCACCGCCGGCGTCACCTGCTTCACCAGGCCGACGAAGTTCGGAACGCTGGGCAGGGCCTGGGCGGCGGACGGGTTGACCGGCTGCACGTCGGCTGTCGCGGCCAGGCTGGCATGGTCCACGGCGTAGCCGCCAAGCGCGGTGCCGGCCAGCAACACGGCCGCCAGCGCGGTGCGGCGGAAGCCGCGGCGTGGAGCGTGGGGGGCAAGTCGTTGCATCTGTATCGTTCCCTTGAACCATCGCATTCGCTGGCGATGCCGCCATGGCATCGCGCTGTCCGGAACATGGCGACGTGCAGGTGACCGTTCTCCAGGCGCAGCGGTTAAACCGATGTCATGTCGAGGTTTCTGACCGAAGTTTCATCTGCGTGTCAGGTGATTTGCCGACCCCGCGATCGGCGACGCCGCCCGTTCGACCGCCGCGAACCCGCCGCGCAACCGGGTCCGGAACCCGCGGTGCGCACGCCGCCCGGTGCGGCTCGCCCGCGGCGTCCAGCTGGGCTAGGCTCCGCTGCAATCACCGGGAGACCATCGAGCAATGACCGAACGATACCTGCGCAGCGGCATCTTCCTGGCGCCGTTCCACGACCTGGCGGAGAACCCGACGCTCGCGCTGGAACGCGACATGGAGCTGGTGCAACTGCTCGATCGGCTGAACTACCACGAGGCCTGGATCGGCGAGCACCATTCCGGCGGCTTCGAGATCATCGCCTCGCCGGAGATCTTCATCGCCGCCGCAGCCGAGCGGACGCGCCATATCCGCCTGGGTACCGGTGTGGTGTCGTTGCCCTATCACAACCCGTTCATGGTCGCCGACCGGATGGTCCAGCTCGATCACATGACGCGCGGGCGGGTGATGCTGGGCGTCGGCCCGGGCTCGCTGGTGCACGACGCGATGAAGATCGGCGTCAAGCCGGCCGACCAGCGCCGGCGGATGAACGAGGCGCTGGACGTGATCGTCGAGCTGCTGGACGGCAAGAGCGTGACCCGCAAAAGCGACTGGTTCGACCTGCAGGACGCCCGCCTGCAACTGCCCTGCTACACCCGTCCACGGATGGAGCTGGCGGTGGCCGCCGCCCGCTCGCCCGCCGGCTCGCTGGCGGCCGGGCGGCACGGCATCGGCATGCTGTCGATCGGCGGCACCAGCCCCGACGCGATGGCCAAGCACAAGCAGAACTGGTCGCTGTATGAGGAGCAGGCGCGGCTCAACGGCAAGACCGCCGACCGCGCCAACTGGCGCCTGGTCACCATGCTGCACATCGCCGAGACGCGGGAAAAGGCGCGCGACAACGTGCGCTACGGCCTGGAGGCGTTCCGCCGTTATTTCCGCGACGTCGCCACCTTCCCGATCGTGCCGGCGGAGCTCGACGACGCCTATGAGTTTCTCACCACGACGGGCGCCGCCTGCATCGGCACGCCGGACGACGCGATCGCCTATATCGGGAATTTGCTGGCCGGCTCGGGGGGGTTCGGCGTGATCATGGAACTGGCGCACAACTGGGCCGACTGGCCGGCGACGCAGCGCCATTACGAACTGATGGCGCGCTACGTGCATCCGCATTTCCAGGGGTCGCGCGAGTGGCGCAGCGAAAGCTACGAGTACGCGCGGATGCACCACACGGACTTCGTCGGCCAGTCGGCCGCCGCGGTGCAGGCGGAGATCGATCGGCTGGCGGCACGGCAGGCGGCGGCGGAGTAGCCTTCGTCGGCGCGGTTTCCCGCCGGTCAGGCCGGCGCGAATACGCTGTCGCGCGAAGCCTCCGACGGCGTCGCGAACACCGACGGCGGACGCGCGAACTTCGCGTCGTGCTGCAGCACCGGCAGCACGCGATCGGCGAACAGCCGCATGTTCAGCTCGGACTCCTCGTGCGGCAGGCCGCCGAAGGAGAATTCGGCGATCAGGTGGTCGAGGCCGGTCAGCGCGTGCAGCGCCTCGATCTGCTGCAGGCAATCATCCGGGGTGCCGACGATCTGGATGCCGACGTAGAACTCGGTCGCCTTCTCCCGGCGGGCCGCGTCCTTCATCTTGGCGTAGGTCTGGCCGATCTTGTCATAGGCCTCGTAGCCCTTCACCGCATTCAGATGACCGTCGGAGAAATGGTAGTGCGCATCGATCGAATCCCACTTGCGCCCGAGATAGGTCATGGCCCGGTCATGCGCCTCGTCGCGGCTTTCGGCGCAGGAGACGTTGGTCAGGATCATCGGCGGGCGCGGCGCGTGGCCCATGCCCTCGGCCAACGCGCGGAAGCGATGGATGTCGGCGGCGGCCTTCGGCCATTCGTTCTGCATGATCACCAGCATGCTGAACCCGAGGCGCGCCATCACCTCGACCGAATCCGGGCTGACCGCGGTGCCGTAGAATCGCCGTTCCGGATGCGAGAAGGCCCGCGGGCGGATCGCGGTACGCGGGATCTGGTAGTACTCGCCGTGGAACTCGAAACTGTCCTCGGTCAGGGCGCGCTGGATGATCTGGGCGCACTCGATGAAGCGTGGCCGCGCCTCGTCCATCGGGATGCGGAAGCCTTCGTACTCGGCGCTGGCCGCGCCGCGGCCGAAGCCGAACAGGCAGCGCCCGCCGCACAGGATGTCCAGCAGCGCGATCTGCTCGGCAACCCGGATCGGGTCATGCCAGGGCAGCACGATCACCGAGGTTCCCAGCGCGATGCGCCTGGTCCGCCCGGCGTAGTACGACAGCAACTGGGTCGGTGCCGGCGACATCGCGTAGCCGGTGAAGTGATGCTCCAGCGCGAACAGCGAGTCGAAGCCCAGTGGCTCCGCCAGGTCGCCCAACGCCAGGTGTTCGCTGACCACGGCCACGTCCGAGCGTCCCGGCTGGGACAACATGTTCAGCGCGGTACCTACTTGCATGACTGGTTTCCTCCGCAACGATGCGCGACGTGCGAAGCGCAGCCTAGCATGCGTCCCCAGCTTGCTCTAGGCTGTTGCTCTAGGCCGTTGCTAGGCCGTGGCCGCCAACCTTCTGCCGCGGCGCAATGCCGGCACCTCGATCCGGTTATGTAACCACCATGCGGCCCAGATCGGCAGCAACACCGCGGCGGGAAGCCACAGCAGGGTGAACACCGTCGCTTCGCCGCCCACCACGCCGGTCAGCACCACGCCGAGCAGTTTCTGGATCGGTTCGTTCACCAGGTACAGGCTGTAGGAAATGGCGCCCAACCAGCGCAGCGGCAGACTGCTCAGCAGCCCGCCGAGCTGGCGCAGGCCGGGCCACGAGTTGCCTGATCGCACCTGCGCATATTGCGCCGCCAGGCAGAGCACCCAGGCCAACGGCGCGAGCACCTTGAACGGATTGTCGCGCGTCAGGCACAAGGCCAGCGCCACGCCCAGCACGACAAGGAACCGTGGCCAGACGCGCACGTCTTTCATCACGGCCGCGCTCGCCACGCCGAGCGCGAAATACACCGCCTTGTTCGGCAGGAAGGCGCGGCTGAACTGCCATCCTGGCGAGACCGCTTGCTGCCAGGCCGTCGCCACCACCGCCACGCCCAGCAGCAGCGCCACCAGCCGCCACTGCCCAGGCTCGCCGCGCCCGAACCGCACGCCGATCACCGCCACCAGCGCGTAGAACTGCCATTCGGTTGACAGGCTCCAGGCGGAGCCGAGGAAGCTAATCCAGACGTTCGGCAACACGCCATTCGGGAACAGGCCGTGCAGCATCGTCAGATGCGCCGCCAGTTCCGGCATCCAGGATGCGGGCCAGCCGTCCGACCAGGTCATCTGTGCCGCGCTGTACGGGCCGATCCAGGGCATGCTGGCGAAGTCGATCGCCACCGGCTGCACCGCCACCGCCAGGGCGAACACCGGCAGGAACACCGGGAAGATGCGCGCCACGCGGGCGATCAGGAACGGCCGCGCGCGATAGTTGAAATGCTCGAGCGAGCGGACGATCACCAGCCCGCTCAGCACGAAGAACAGATCGACCGCTGCCTCGCCATGCGACAGCGGCCGAACGATCCAGGCCGGCAGCGCCGCGAACGGCACCATGTGCGTCAGCAGCACATACAGCGCCAGCAAACCACGCAGCCCGTCCAGGCACTCCAATCGCTTCACGCTCTTCGTCTCCTGCGTGCACAATCGGACGTGATTTGTTAATAATATCCAAATGATTCGGCAGGATTTGCACGGCGCATACCAGTGTCTGAAGTCATGGCCGGTATCACCGCCAGTATCACCGAAGGCGGCACCCGGTTGAACCGTGATCAGCCGGCGCGGATCGGGATTGTGCTGTACGACGGCGTGGAACCGATCGATCTCGGCGGGACGCTCGGGGTGATCAGCATGGCGAGCCGCTTGCTCCCCGGCCTGTCGGCGGTGACGATCGCCGCGCGCGCCGGACCGGTGCGCGGCGCCGGTGGGCTGACCGTGCTCGCCGCGCATGGCTTCGCCGACGTGCCCCAATGGGCCGCCGCGCGGGACGTTGCGCGGGACGTTGCGCGCGACGGGGCGCGGGACGGGGCGCGCGACGGGGTGCGCGACGGGGCGCGGGAGACGGGACGCGGGACGGGGCGCCGAACGCCACGCAGGACGTCGCGCGGGACGTTGCACGGGACGCCGTGCAGGACCGGGCGTGGGACGCGGCGGGCGACGCGATGGTGGTGACCGGCGGGCCGGGCTGGGCGGTTCAGGTACGGAACGCGGCGCTGCCGGCGTTCCTGCGCGGGCTGCATCCCGAACAGCTTGCCGCGGTCTGCACCGGCGCGCTGATCCTGGTGCTGCCGGGCTGCTCGACGGGCGCCAGGCGACCGCCGGCGGACCGCGATCGGCGCGGAGACAGCGGCGCCGCTGGCACTGCTGGCCCGGCAGGGCGCGCAGCCCAGGGGGGCACAGATCGCCGACGCCGGCGGGCCGGTCACCGGCGGCGGCGTCAGCCTGGCGCACGACCTGACGCTGCACCTGATCGGCCGGCTGTACGGCGCGGACGCACGCGACGAGGTGGCGCGGCTGATCGACTACGACCGCGCGTTTGCCGCCAACCGGGCAGTGTTGGGGATCGTCGTCGCTTGATCCGATCGAACGGCGGGAAATCCACCAGGCGGTACCGCCCGGCAGGGATCGCTGCAGAGGGGGCGGCGCGCGGCCCCGAAGCTGCGACGCCGGTAACGATGCGTCAGGACTTGACGCCTACACACGCCGCGTTCCCGGCAATCTGGCTGGGAGCCATCGGAGGACCAAAGAATGCGGATTCGCATTCGCTGGCTCATCCGGTAGGGCAGGTGGCGGGTGCGACTAACGATCGCACGCCGCCGGTAGCCTGCTCACCGGAGCCGGGGGGCGCGAGAGCGCTCCCCGCGCTCCGCTTAACACACTTCGGCACGACAGCGCGAGAGCCGAATCATGCTGCGCCCACCTGCACACATTCGTATGTCGGTCATCCGCCAAGCCCCCGGCCCGCCATCGCGCGGCAGACCAACAATCGACCGCTGCACACGACATGGCACGCCTGCCATGGCACGCCCGCCATCGGGATCAGTGCAGCGTTGCCACCACATCGGCGTGGGCGCGCAACACCAGCAGGCGCCGGATCTTCTGCGTCGGCGTCAGCAGGCCGTTCTCCAGCGTGAACGGTTCCACCACCGCGTGCTTGCGGATCCGTTCCGTGATCGACAGCAGCAGGTTCACCCGCGTCACCGCCAGCGCCACGGCGATCGCGTCGTAACCGTCCGCCGGCACGACCAGCGCGCTCAGCCCGGAGCGGCCCTCGCCGGCGATCACCGCCTGGGCGATCTCCGGCTCGGCCATCAGCATGCCCTCGATCCGCGCCGGCGAGACGTTCTCGCCGCCCGACAGCACGATGATGTCCTTCTTGCGATCGGTGATGCGCAGGTAGCCGTCGGGGTCCTGCTCGCCGATATCGCCGGTGTGCAGCCAGCCGTCGCGGATCGCCGCCTGGGTGTCGTCGGGCCGCCCCCAATAGCCGAGCATCAGCAGGTCGCCGCGCACCAGGATCTCGCCGTCCTCGGCGATGCAGACCTCGACGCCCTGCAGCGGCGGGCCGACGGTTTCGATGCGGATCGCGTTCGGCGGGTTGGCGCTGACCACCGGGCCGGCCTCGGTCTGGCCGTAGCCCTGCAGGATGCGAATGCCCAGCGCCAGGTAGAACCGCCCCACCTCCGGCTCCAGCCGCGCGCCGCCGGACATCGCGGCGATCAGCCGGCCGCCGAACCGCGCGCGCACCTTGGCACGCACCAGCCGGTCCAGCGGCCAGTCGAGCAGGTCCTCGACGAACGACAGCGGGACGCGATCGACCCGCTTCAGGCCGATCGCCAGGGCGCGGTTGAACAGCGCCCGTCGCCAGGGCTTCTCGCGGGCGACCTGGCCCAGCACGCGGGCGCGGATCACCTCCAGCACGCGCGGCACCGCGGTCAGCAGGGTCGGGCGCACCGTCAGCAGGTCGGCCGCCAGGTGCTCCACGCCGCGCGCGTAGACGATCTCGGTGCCGATCGAGGGCAGGAACAGCTGCCCGACGGTGTGCTCGTAGCTGTGCGAGATCGGCAGGTAGGAGAGGTAGACCGCGTCCTTCAGCCGCAGCGGGCGCACCAGCTCGAACGCGCCGCGGCAGTTCGACAGGATGGCACGGTGCGGCAGCATGACCCCCCTGGGTGCGCCGCCGGTGCCCGAGGTGTAGAGCAGGCACGCCAGCGCGCCCGGCGGAATCGTCGCCGCTTCGGCGGCGATGTCGTCCGGGGGGGCGGGGTCGGCGACCAGCTCGGCCCAGGGGATCAGCCGCGGCGTGCCGCCCGCCGCCTCCGGCGCGCCGTCGATCACCACCAGCAGGTCCAGCCCGCCGGCCTGCGCGCCGGCCTGCCGCAGCCGCCCGGCCAGCGCGGCGGAAGCGACGATCGCCGCCCGTGCCCCGCTGTCGCGCAGGATGTGCGCATGGTCGTCGACGGTGTTGGTGACGTAGGCCGGCACCGGGACGGCGCGGATCGCCATCAGCGCGGTCTCGGCGATCGGGTACTCCGGCCGGCTCTCGGCGACGATCACCACGCGGTCGCCTGCCGCCACGCCCGCCGCGCGCAGCCGCCGCGCCGCCGAGGCCGCCTGGCGGGCGAAGTCACGCCACGTTGTGCTGTGCCAGCGCCCGCCGCGATACGCCCGCAGCATCGGCTTGTCCGGCCACTCCCGGGCGCGCGCGAACATCATCGCCGCGAGATTGGGCCAGCTCGGATAGGTCTCCACGTTTCCTCGGCGCCGCAAGCGGCTCTTTGCCAGGCGTCCCTACATGCTTACATGCAGCACGACCAGTGCGGCCACCCCGGGCCGCCATACCTGCTGCGACCGCCACCAGACAGTGCAATCCGAAGGACCAGCCACGCGATGCGGCACGCCGTTTCCCCCGTGTTTTCCGCCAGCGCCGCGACCGCGGCCGAGGCGAACCTGCCCGCCTGGGACCTGTCAGACCTGTATCCAGGGCCGGGCAGCGCGGCGGTCACCGCCGACTTCGCCGCCGCCGAGGCCGCCGCGACGGCGTTCGAGGCGGCCCATGCCGGCAAGCTGGCCGAGCTGTCGGGCGCCGCGCTCGCCGCCGCGATCGGCGAATACGAGCGGATCGACGAGATCCTCGGCCGCCTCGCCTCCTACGCCCAGTTGCTGTTTGCCGGCGATTCCACCGACGCGGCGATCGGCCAATTCTACCAGACCGTCACCGAGCGGGTGACCACCATCAGCAGCCACCTGCTGTTCTTCACCCTGGAGCTGAACCGGCTGGACGAGGCGGTACTGGACGCCAAGCTGCATCCCCGGGCTGGGCCCGGGGATCAAGCCGATCCGGCGCTGGCGCGCTGGCGCCCCTGGCTGCGCGACCTGCGCGTGTTCCGCCCGCACCAGCTGTCCGACGAGCTGGAAAAACTGCTGCACGAGAAGGAGGTGACCGGGCACACGGCCTGGAGCCGGCTGTTCGACGAGACGATTGCCGGCCTGCGCGTCCCGGTGGGCGGCGAGGAACTGACGGTCAGCGCCGCGCTCAACCAGCTGTCCGACCGCGACCGCTCGGTGCGCGAGGCGGCGGGCAAGGCGATCGGCACGGTGTTCGGCAAGAACGTCAAGCTGTTCGCGCTGATCACCAACACGCTCGCCAAGGACAAGGAGATCATCGACGCGTGGCGGCACTATCCGCGCCCGGCGAGCTACCGCAACCGCGCCAACATGGTGGAAGACGAGGTGGTGGATGCGCTGGTCGCCGCCGTCGCCGGCGATTTCCCGCGCCTGTCGCACCGCTACTACGCGATGAAGGCGAAATGGCTGGGGCTGGAGACCCTGCAGCACTGGGACCGCAACGCCCCGCTGCCGGAGGATGACGACAAGCTGATCCCATGGGACGCGGCGCGCACGCGCGTGCTGGAAGCCTATGGCGCGTTCAGCCCGGAGCTGGCGGCGATCGGCCGGCGCTTCTTCGAGGCACCGTGGATCGACGCGAAACTGTCCCCCGGCAAGGCGGGCGGCGCCTTCGCCCATCCCACCGTGCCGAGCGCGCATCCGTACCTGCTGCTGAACTATCACGGGCGGGCACGCGACGTGATGACGCTGGCACACGAGCTGGGGCACGGCGTGCACCAGGTGCTGGCCGGGGCGCAGGGCTACCTGATGTCCGGCACGCCGCTGACGCTGGCCGAGACCGCCAGCGTGTTCGGCGAGATGCTGACCTTCCGCGCCATGCTGGACGCCGAGACCGATCGGCGGCGGCGGCGGATCATGCTCGCCGCCAAGGTCGAGGACATGCTGAACACCGTGGTGCGGCAGACTGCGTTCTACCTGTTCGAGACGCGGCTGCACGACGAGCGGCGCTCGGGCGAGATCATGGCCGACCGCATCGGTGCGATCTGGCGCGGGGTGCAGACCGAGAGCCTGGGTCCGGTGTTCACTTTCACGCCGGACTACGACGTGTTCTGGGCCTATATCCCGCACTTCATCCACACGCCGTTCTATGTCTACGCCTATGCGTTCGGCGACTGCCTGGTGAACGCGCTGTATGCGGTGTTCCAGTCCGGTCATCCGGGCTTCCAGGCGAAATATCTCGACATGCTCCGCGCCGGCGGCACCAAGCGGCACAAGGAGCTGCTGGCGCCGTTCGGCCTGGACGCCTCGGACCCGGCGTTCTGGCGCAAGGGCCTGGACGTCATCGCCGGCTTCATCGACGAGCTGGAGGCAGAGGGATGACCGACACCGCTTCTCCCCCTCCCCTTGAGGGAGGGGGTTGGGGGGAGGGGTCGGTGCGGACTCCGCCGCCGCCGCTGCCGCTACTCGACCACGCGCGGCAAATGCGCCGCGACCCGACACCCGCGGAACGAAAGCTGTGGCACAAGCTGCGCAACCATCGGCTTGCTGGGCTGAAGTTTCGCCGACAGCAACCGCTGGGTCCGTTCATCGCGGACTTCTGCTGTCCATCGGCCAAACTGGTCGTCGAAGTCGACGGTGTATCCCACATCGACTCGCAAACAGATGAACGACGCGACACGTGGATGGCCGCGCAAGGAATCCGAGTGCTACGTTTCTCGAACCAAGATGTATTGAGCAATCTCGAAGGTGTACTCATAGCGATCCAGCAGTGTGCCGCTACCACCCTTCCCCCCATCCTTGGTCCGCATCGCGGCCCAAGCCCGCAAGGGGAGGGGAAGTAGCGCCGCATGTCCGACGAATCCACTCTGTTCGGCGAACTGCGGCGCATGGCGCGGACCTCCGGCGCCGTCGGCGGCATCGCGGCGCGGATGGCCGGGGCGCGGATGTTCGGCATCAAGACCGATCGCGCGGCGCACGCGGAAGACCTGCGCGCCATCCTCGGCGGGCTGAAAGGCCCGCTGATGAAGGTGGCGCAGTTCCTGTCCTCGGTGCCCGACGCGCTGCCGGCGGAATACGCCGAGGAACTGGCGCAGTTGCAGGCCAACGCCCCGGCGATGGGCTGGAACTTCGTGCGCCGGCGCATGGCGAGCGAACTGGGACCGGACTGGCAAAGCCGCTTCGCCAGCTTCAGCCACGAGGCCGCGGCGGCGGCGAGCCTGGGCCAGGTACATCGCGCGGTGCTGCACGATGGCGCCGCGGTCGCCTGCAAGCTGCAATATCCGGATATGCCGAGCACGGTCGAGGCCGATCTGCGCCAGCTTCGCCTGGCGATGGCGATCTATCACCGCATGGACAACGCCATCCAGCACGAGGAGATCTACAAGGAGCTGACCGAACGGCTGCGTGAGGAGCTGGACTACGAGCGCGAGGCCGCGCAGATGCGGCTGTATCGGCTGATGCTGGCGGACCAGCCCGACGTGCACGTGCCGGTGCCGGTCGAAGGCCTGTGCACGCGGCGGCTGCTGACGATGACCTGGCTCGACGGCCGCCCGCTGATGCAGCGGCTGGCCGAGGAGCCGTCGCAGCAGGAACGCAACGCCATTGCAACGGCATTGTTCCACGCCTGGTATGTGCCGTTCTACCGCTACGGCGTGATCCACGGCGATCCGCACATGGGCAACTACCAGGTGCGCCCCGACGGCAGCGTCAACCTGCTGGATTTCGGCGCGATCCGCGTGTTCGAGGCGAAATTCGTGCGTGGCGTGATCGACCTGTACGAGGCGGTGCGCGACGACGACGAGGCGAAGGCGCACCACGCCTACACGACCTGGGGCTTCACCGATCTGTCGAAGGAGAAGATGGCGACGCTGAACCTGTGGGCGCGGTTCCTGTATGAACCGCTGTGCGACGACCGGGTGCGGCGCATCCAGGAAACCGACGATCCGCAATTCGGTCGCGCGGTGGCCGAACAGGTGCATGCCGGGCTGAAACGCACCGGCGGGGTGAAGCCGCCGCGCGAGTTCGTGCTGATGGATCGTTCCGCGATCGGGCTGGGCGGGGTGTTCGTGCGGCTGAAGGCGGAGCTGAACTGGAGCCGGCTGTTCCACGGCCTGATTGCGGATTTCGACGCGGCGGTGCTGGCGCAGCGCCAGGCGGCGGCGCTGGCGGAGGCCAAGGTGCCGCCGGCCGGGTAGTGACGGCCGGCGGGGTAGCAATGTAGTGCAACACCGCGTTGACCGCTGGCGCGTAGCAGGCGCCCCCCGCTCGTGCTGCGCCCATGAAACACGCGGGCGGGGGTGGTGCCGCTGGCACTCCCCGCCGATCCGACGTATCGTGGTCACGGTCGGTGCCGCTGGGACAATGTTGAGAGGTTCGAACGGCGAGCCGGTTAAGCCGAAATCGCTCGCCAATTGGACATCGGCGTGGCGTCTGTTTGTCGGGTTCTGGCTCATGCCAAAAAGGGCGGTAATAGGAAGTTAGCGGCGTGATATGGGATTGCCGATCAGAGGTTGCCGCCGATGATCTTTCGGTTTCTATCTGCATCAGCGGTTCTTCGTGCCGGTGCCCTATCTGCCGGGTGGAACCTACACCCCAGAGGTCTGGGCCGCCATGCGCGTGGCAAGAGCGCGGACAAACATGATGCCGGTGCGCGGTTCATCGACTGCCGGACAACATCCGCTCGATCGCGGCCTTTATGGCGGTCGCGTTCTGGTCATGCGCCGCTACCGTTGGATGGCCCCGCGCGGGTCCGCCTTGGATGAGCATAGCTTCCGGCTGTTCGATCCTGACATAGGAAATGTCGTATTTATGAACCAAATTCGCATACCATTTGACGCGCCAATCCAGCCTCTGGAGGTCCTTGTCCCGGATAATCAGCAGAACGCGGAAATGATCCTGTACAAGCTTGCCGATTATCTGGTCTGATGCCGCATAGGTGCCTTCCTCGGTGATGCCGCGCCGGGAGTCATTGCCGCGCGCGTACTCGTAGATCACGATCCGCGTGTCGCGCGGTATCAGACCAAGTCGCGCCAGGATATTCTGCGTCGTATCGCCATTGACGCCGAAATTGAGCACCTGCGCGTCATAACCATCGGCCCGCAGCTTGGCTTCCAGCCGCGCGGGATAGGCTTCGCTGGGCGCCACGCCGCGCCCATTCGTGAAGCTTGTTCCCAAAGCGACGATCTTTACCTGATCAGCCCGTGCTGGCAGAGCGCCCGCCATCAGCAGGCACAACCCGCACAGGATCGCCAGCCAGCGAAGCCCAGTGGACAGAAAAGCAGCCACGCGCGCTTTCATCGGCCCCTCCATGTCGAGGATATGCCATCCTGTGGGTTGAGCCGGGACACCCCCGATGGACGTCCAGTTCGGCCGCCACGAATGCAGGATATCCAGCGAACCACGTGTTTTGCAATAACTGGCTAGCCGGGAACGCAGCTGGAGCCGTGCTAATTAGTCGAGCGGCGCTCAGAACGGGGCAATCCTGGCCCGCATGCTTGCATCGGGCCGCGCATCTCCCGTGGGGGCCCAGGCAACCCTACGGCTCAAACCGTGCGATCGCATACGCCATCGGGACAAAGACGGCGCGTCGAGCCAACCAGGAGGATTTTCTTGACGACAGTGGACAATATATAGTACACGCGAGGGCGTAAGGCCATCATGGAGTTCCACGGTCCCCGCAAGACGCCGGTCGTTTTTGATTGGACGCCAGCCGGTGGGTATGCCGCTCTGTCGGCCGTTGGGCGACGGCCTCTGGGAAGTGCGCAGCGATTGTCCCGGCAACCGGATCGCGCGGCTGCTGTTCTGCCTCGTCGATGGCAAGATCGTCGTGTTGCACGGCTTCATCAAAAAAACACAAAAAACGCCGGACGATGACCTGAGACTGGCGCGCCGGCGCAAACGAGAGTTCGACCGATAGGATTCCGCCATGGCGACGACCAAAACACCCCGCGGCACCGAAGGGTTTCCCACCCTCGATGCGTTCCTGGACGCCGAGGGAACCCGCGAAGCCTTCCAGGCCGTCGCCATCAAGGAGGTGCTGGCCTGGCAGATCGAGCAAGCGATGAAGGCGCAGAACCTGTCGCGCAAAGGCCTTGCCGAGCGGATGGGCACAAGTCGCAGCCAGATCAGCCGCTTGCTCGATCCCAAGGACGGCAACGTCACCCTGCTGACCTTGCAACGCGCCGCCGAAATGATCGGCCGCAAGGTACGTCTCGAATTGGTGTGACGTGCCGGGTCGGGCCGTAGCCGCCCACCCGGCGCATGCTCTAGACTACCCCCCAAACCCAACGCCACGGAGGCATCGCCATGTCCGCCGATCCCAATCGCGTCATCCTGACGGGGGAAAACCCGTTCATCCGCCTGAGCAACACCGATGGCGGGCCGATCACCACCAATGCCAGCTTCTGGCGCATCATCCTCAGCCCCGCCGGCCCCGGCCACGTGCTGTATCTGAAAAGCGAGCTGACCCAGGACCGCTGGCGCATCTACACCGACAACATCGCCATGGCGCGCTGGCTGCAGGGCACCGTCCAGGGGATGCTCAACGCCGAGACCGCCGACCGGACCATCCCGGCGATCGACGCCGAGTTCTCCCGCTCCGGCGACGCGCGCGACTTCTGGACCGAGACCCTGGTCACCCATGACGAGGAGATCGCGCTGACCTGGTACGACATCGGCGATCCGCTGCTGATCCATACCCAGCCCAACGCAGCGCCGGACCGTCCCTATGGCGTGTGCACGGTGCTGATTCCCGCGCTCGGCGCGCGCCTCACGCGCGATGGCGCGCAGGCCGGCGGCCGCCCCTTCGCCACGCAGCGGGAGGGACGCCCGTTCAGCACCTGCGCACTGGCATTCTCCGAGAGCTGGACCGCGGCGCGCTAACCGGCTCGGGCACGAACGTCACCTGGCCGCCTCGCCCGCACCGTGACGACGTTTCGTTACCGTTCCGGATAGCCGGGCCTGGGCGACGTCCGCTCCGCCGGTCGGCAGACCGGACTGCCGAGGCCGCCCGCGCGGTGGACGAATGGTTGGTGCAACACCGCCCGGGGCGCGTCGTGAGGGAATTGGTTGACCGCCTGGATCCGCGTGGCAATCCAGGCTGCTGACGGTTGCCCCAGGCGGCCCGAACCGGCGTTGCGACGGAAATGCGCGTCCCGCCGCCGCTTTGCCGGACGGAATCGAGGCCAGAAATTCGGCCGATCCCCCCGCTCCGGCAGGCTGCTAGCGGATCAGCCCGGTCAGCGGGCTGGACGGGTCCGCGCCCATCCGCCGCGGCATCCGCCCGGCCAGGTAGGCCAGCCGCCCCGCCTCCACCGCCAGCTTCATCGCGCGCGCCATCCGCACCGGCTCCTTCGCCAGCGCGATCGCCGAGTTCAGCAGCACCGCGTCGCAGCCCAGCTCCATCGCGATCGCCGCGTCGGACGCCGTGCCCACCCCGGCATCGACCAGGAACGGCACCTTCACCTGCTCCATCATCATGCTGAGGATCGCCGGGTTCTGCAGCCCGAGCCCGGAGCCGATCGGCGCGCCCAGCGGCATGATCGCCACGCAGCCCAGTTCCTCCAGCCGCTTGGCCGCCAGCGGGTCGTCGGCGCAGTAGACCATCACCTCGAACCCGTCCTTGATCAGCACCTCCGCCGCCTCGAACGTGCCGGGCATGTCGGGGTACAGCAGCGGCGGCGGGCCGAGCACCTCGAGCTTCACCAGGTTCCAGCCGCCGGCCTCGCGCGCCAGGCGCAGGGTGCGTACCGCTTCGTTGGCGGTGAAGCAGCCGGCGGTGTTCGGCAGGTAGGTGATCTGCTTCGGATCGACGTAGTCCTGCAGCATCGGCGCCTTGGGGTCCGACAGGTTGACCCGCCGGACCGCGACCGTGACGATCTCGGCGCCGCTGGCGGCGATCGCCGCGGCGGTCTCCTCCAGGTCCTTATACTTGCCGGTGCCGACGATCAGCCGCGAGCGGAAGCGGCGGCCGGCAACGGTCCAGACGTCGTCGGTGGGGGCTACCGCCGCGGCGGCGCCGTCGGCTGGTATCGTTGCGTTCATCGTCAACCTCCTCCGATGAAGTGCACGATCTCGATCGCATCGCCGCTGGCAAGCCAGGTTTCGGCATAGCTGGAGCGCGGAACGATCGACTGATTGCGTTCCACGGCGACCTTGCGGCGATCGAGGCCGAGCCGGCCCAGCAGGCCATCCACGCTCAACGGCCCGTCGAAACTGCGGTTTTCGCCATTCAGCGTCAGGCTCACACAGGTCTGCATGGCGCCAAGTATGGAACCGTGGCGGGGCGCCGGCAAGGAAGCCCCCCCGGGAAGCCCCCCCCCGGGAAGCCCCAAGGAACACCATGCGATCCGGCCGATCCACCCCGCCGCCGATGCCGCAGGGAGCGCCTGGCTCAGCGCTCGACTTCGTCGGTGTCGGGCGCGACCTCGATCTCGGGGCCGATCGGATCGTCGCCGTCCTCGAGGTCCGAGGTGTCCTCCAGGACGTCCTCCTCGGCCTCGTCCTCGACACCCTCGACCTCGACCAGATCGGCATCTTCGCCGCCGGCCACCGGCACCGGCTTCTTGATCGGTTTCTGGTCGGACACGTTGCCGCCGGGGCGGCGCAGACGGGGCTGCTCGATCGGCTGCTCGGTGCCGCATTTCGGGCAGAACGCAGGCGATTTCGCAAGGTCGTAGAACCGGGTGTTGCAGGCGACGCAAACGCGCTTGGTGCCGAGTTCGGTCTTCGCCATTCGGTGGCCTCGTATGACAATCCGGCGGGTACGCCCCGCGCGAGCGGGCGGCCATGCCATCGGCCGAGCGCGGTGTCAATTCGCCCCGGCGCAGGGCGGCGGCAACCGGATGCACGGAGCGAAGACCAGGGGCAAAGCCGCGCTGTTCGGACCTCTGCCCCCACCCACCAAAGTGAAGGGTTGCAAGCGCCTGCCGCGGCGAAGTCCCTGTCCATGCGCGCATCCCGCAGCCTGGCGGCATGGTGGCCGTCCCCCCGGGGCGGCGCCGCACGGGCCGAATGGAACCGCCCCGTCAAGCCCACCGAAAGCGGGCCAATCCCGGCACCACCGGAAATGAGACGGCAAAGATGCTCTGAAAGTAGGCAAAATGTCGGGCTGAACCCCAATCTGGTATCACCCAAGAGCCACAGGCTGGCCCTTGCGCAGGGCGTTGACGCGGTGCATTGGGTGCCCGCTCAATCGGCCGCTACCGCCGAGCGGGCCCGGATTCCTTGGCGGGAAGGCCGGTTTCCCTGCGTGAAGGATGAAGCGGATGCGCCTTGCGGTGCTGAAGGAGCGGCGCGGATCGGAAACCCGCGTCGCGGCGACCCCCGACACGGTGAAGCGGTTGGTCGGACTTGGCCTGACGGTGGCGATCGAGGCCGGCGCCGGCGCCGCCGCCGCCATCCCGGACCCCGAGTTCGCCGCCGCCGGGGCCGAGCTCTGCCCCGATCCCGCCGCCGCGCTGGGTGGCGCCGGCGTCGTCTTCGCCGTCCAGGCGCCGCTGCCCGAGCAACTTGCCCTGATCCCGCGCGGCGCGCTGCTGGTCTGCACCGCCGGCGCCTTCGCCGATCCCACGCTGATCCCGGCGCTGGCCGAGGCCGGCATCGATTGCGCGGCGATGGAGCTGCTGCCGCGCATCACCCGCGCCCAGTCGATGGACGTGCTGTCCAGCCAGGCCAACCTGGCCGGCTATCGCGCGGTGATCGAGTCGGCCTTCACCTTCGCGCGCGGCTTCCCGATGATGATGACCGCCGCCGGCACCGTGCCGCCGGCCCGCGTCTTCATCATCGGCGCCGGCGTCGCCGGCCTGCAGGCGATCGCCACCGCCCGCCGGCTCGGCGCCATCGTCTCCGCCACCGACGTCCGCCCGGCGGCGAAGGAGGAGATCAAGTCGCTCGGCGCCAGCTTCGTCGGCGTCGAGGACGAGGAGACCGCCGGCCAAACCGGCGCCTATGCGCGGGAAATGAGCGAGGCATTCCGCGCGAAGCAGGCCGCGCTGATGGCCACCACCGTGGCGAAGAACGACATCGTCATCTGCACCGCGCTGGTGATGGGCCGCAAGGCGCCGGTGATCGTGACGCAGCCGATGGTGGACTCGATGCGCCCCGGCAGCGTGATCATCGACCTTGCCGCCGACGCCGGCGGCAACTGCGCCGCCACCGTGCCCGGGCAGAGCGTCACCACGGCCAACGGCGTCACGGTGCTCGGCTGGTACAACTGGCCCGGGCGCATTCCGGTGGCCGCCTCGGCACTCTATGCGCGCAACCTGTTCACCTTCCTCAGCACGTTCTGGGACAAGGAGACGAAGGCGCCGCAGCTGCCGGAGACCGACGAGATCGTGAAGGGTGTCATGCTGACCCGCGGCGGCGCGGTGGTGCACCCGAACTTCCAGCCCGCCCAAGCCGCCTGACCGAGAGGTTGCGATGGATCCCACTCAACTCGCCCAGGAAGCGGCGCGGCTCGCCGCGAGCGCGCAGGAACTGGCCACGCATGCCCAGGCGCTGACCGCCGGCGCTGCCGCGGTCGTCCCGATGATCGGGCCGTTCATCTTCCTGTTCTCGCTGTTCGTGATGGCCTGCTTCGTTGGCTACTACGTGGTGTGGAACGTCACGCCGGCGCTGCACTCGCCGCTGATGTCGGTGACCAACGCGATCTCCTCGGTGATCGTGGTCGGTGCCATGCTGGCGACCGGGCTCGGCACCAATCGCTGGGCCATGGGCTTCGGCTTCGTCGCCGTCACCCTGGCCAGCGTGAACATCTTCGGCGGCTTCCTGGTGACCCAGCGCATGCTGTCGATGTTCAAGAAGAAGCAATAGGGCGACGCCAATGTCCGCTGATCTTACCGCGCTCGCCTATCTCGTCGCCGGCGTGCTGTTCATCCTGGCGCTGCGTGGGCTGTCCAGCCCGGTCACCTCGCGCCGCGGCAACCTGTTCGGCATGATCGGCATGGTGATCGCCGTGGCCGCCACGCTGCTGCACCAGGGCATGGCGCTCACCGGCTACGGGCTGATCGTGCTGGGCATCGTCATCGGCGGTTCGGTCGGTGCCGTCGTCGCCCAGCGCATCAAGATGACCGCGCTGCCGCAGCTGGTCGCGGCGTTCCACTCGCTGGTCGGCATGGCCGCGGTGTTCGTCGCCGCCGCGGCGCTGAACGCGCCGCAGGCCTTCGGCATCGGCACGCTCGGCCACATCCACGCCGAGAGCCTGATCGAGATGTCGCTCGGCCTGGCGATCGGCGCCATCACCTTCTCCGGCTCGGTGATCGCGTTCGCCAAGCTGCAGGCGCTGATGAGCGGCTCGCCGATCACCTTCCCCGGCCAGCACAAGCTGAACCTGGGGCTCGCCATCCTGCTGCTGCTGCTGGTCGTGGCGTTCATCGCCACCGGGCACCAGGTGGTGTTCTGGGCGATCGCGCTGCTGGCGTTTGCCATCGGCTTCCTGATCATCATCCCGATCGGCGGCGCCGACATGCCGGTGGTGGTCTCGATGCTGAACAGCTACTCCGGCTGGGCGGCGGCGGGCATCGGCTTCACCATCCAGAACATGGCGCTGATCATCACCGGCTCGCTGGTCGGCTCCTCGGGCGCGATCCTGTCCTACATCATGTGCAAGGGCATGAACCGCAGCATCTTCAACGTGCTGCTGGGCGGGTTCGGCACCGATACCGGCGGCGCGGCGGCCGGCGGGCCGGCCGGCGACCGCACGGTGAAGAGCGGCAACGCCGATGACGCGGCGTTCATCCTGAAGAATGCCTCGAAGGTGATCATCGTGCCCGGCTACGGCATGGCGGTGGCGCAGGCGCAGCACGCGCTGCGCGAGATGGCGGACACGCTGAAGAAGGAAGGCGTGGTGGTGAAATACGCCATCCACCCGGTGGCCGGGCGCATGCCCGGGCACATGAACGTGCTGCTGGCCGAGGCCAACGTGCCGTACGACGAGGTGTTCGAGCTGGAGGAGATCAACAACGAATTCTCCACCGCCGACGTGGCCTATGTGATCGGCGCCAACGACGTGACCAACCCGGCGGCGAAGACCGACCCGAAATCGGCGATCTACGGCATGCCGATCCTCGACGTGGAGAAGGCGGCAACGGTGCTGTTCGTCAAGCGCTCGCTGGCGTCGGGCTATGCCGGGGTGGACAACGAGCTGTTCTTCCGGCCGAACACGATGATGCTGTTCGGCGACGCGAAAAAGATGACCGAGGAGATCGTCCGGGCGCTGGGGCACTGAGGGGTAAGGTGTAGCATGTTCCCCCTCCCCTTGCGGGAGGGGGTTAGGCGGAGGGGTTCGTGCCAGTATCCCGCCGAAGCATCGTGCCTAATGGAACCCCTCCCCCCATCCCCCTCCCGCAAGGGGAGGGGGAGGAGCATGCAATGACCTCAGACCTAACCGCTCGCCGCGCCTTGGTGACCGGCGGCACGGGCGGCATCGGCGGGGCGGTCGCGGGCGCACTCACGGCCGCCGGTGCAACCGTCGCCATCGCCGATCTGCGCCAACCGCCGGCGCGGCCTGACGGGACCGTGTTCGTGCCACTCGATGTGCGCCAGGCAGGCGCCGTCCCCGCCGCGTTCGACGCCGCCGAGGCCGCGCTGGGTGGCCCTATCGACATTCTGGTGAACGCCGCCGGCATCTATCCCTGCGACCCGATCCTGGAGATGACCGAGGCCGCCTGGGACCGCGTGCTGGATGTCAACCTCAAGGGCATGTTCCTGGTGTCCCAGGAGTGCTGCCGCCGGTTGGTCGCACGCGGGCTGCCCGGTGCCATCGTCAACATCACCTCGGGCGCGGCGGAGCGCGCCCGCATCGGCGCCGCGCACTACTGCACCTCGAAGGCGGGCGCGGAGATGCTGACCCGCGCCTTCGCGCTGGAATTCGCCGCCCACGGCATCCGGGTGAACGCCGTCGCGCCCGGCTACGTCGAGGTGAACAGCGAGGTGAACCCGCTCAGCGTCGCCTATGTCGAAGCGATCACCCAGGGCATCCCGCTCGGCCGTGCCGGCACGCCGGACGACATCGCCCGCGTCGTGGTGTTCCTGTGCTCGCGGGAGACGGAATGGGTGACCGGCGCCTCCTGGCGCGCCGACGGCGGCTCGCGCGCCGGCACCCTGGGCCTGCCGCTGAGCCGACCCACCCAGGCGGCCGGGGCAATCGGATGAACCAGGGGAAGGTCAGGGCTCCGCCCTGAAACCCGCCAGGGGGCTTTGCCCCCTGGACCCCCAGCAAAGGCAGCGGCCTTTGCAATCCATCCATTGGATTGGGTGAGAGGGAGGGGGGCCGACGGCACGGGCATCCTGGCGGCGATCGCCGCCAGGATGCCCGTGCCATCAGCCCCCCTCCCTCTCACCCAATCAAGTGAAGGGTTCCAAGGGCCGCTGCCCTTGGCGGGGTTCCCCAATGGTACCATGGGGGGCAGCGCCCCTTGGTGGGGTCCGGGGCGAAGCCCCGGCCTTCCTCGGTTCATCCGATTGTCCCTGCTGCACGGGCGGCGCGTTGACCATGGCCGGGGGCACGAGTATGGAACCGCAACGGCTCCGGCCCTTCCGAGGTGGCCGGATAGGACGATCAGGAGTCACTACGTGAAAGACGTCCGTGATGCGCTGATGCTGGGGCGCGCTTCCGACGGCAGACTGGTTCACCGACCGCTGTCGCCGCATTTGATGGACTATCGGCTGGACTTCACCACCGTCCTGTCGGGCCTGCA
This sequence comes from uncultured Alphaproteobacteria bacterium, assembly GCA_963847615.1. Taxonomy (GTDB): domain Bacteria; phylum Pseudomonadota; class Alphaproteobacteria; order Acetobacterales; family Acetobacteraceae; genus Palsa-883. The sequence goes on along the minus strand of CAWKAN010000014.1, from coordinate 73,434 downwards.
CCGTATCACCGGCCTCGGCCTTGGCGTCGGAACGTTGCTGCTGACCTGGTGGCTGGTGGCCGCGGCCACCTCGCCCGCTTCCTTCGCCACCGTGCAGTGGTTCATTGCCTCGCCGATCGGGCTACTGATGCTGTTCGGCTGGACGTTTTCGCTGTTCTTTCACCTCTGCAACGGCATCCGCCATATGGGCTGGGATCTCGGGCTCGGCTTCGAGAAGGCGGCGTATCTCGCCACTGGCCGGGCGGTGGCGGCGGCTTCCGTGATTCTCACCGTTCTGGTGTGGATCATCGGCTTTGTGATCCGGTGAGGGCGGCCATGTCCGAAACGAACAAGCCCCCCCAGGTTCACATCATGCGCTCGCAACTCGGCCGCGCGCGCGGACTGGGCGCGGCGAAGGCCGGGGTGACGCAGTGGTGGGCGCAGCGGGTGACCGCCGTGGCGCTGGTGCCGCTGAGCCTGTGGTTCATCTATGCGGCGTTGCGCCTGGTCGGTGCCTCGCACGCCGCCATGCTGGCCTGGATCGGCGGGCCGGTCCCGATGGTGCTGTTCATCGCCCTGGTGCTGGCCACTTTCTACCATCTGGCGCTGGGCGTGCAGGTGGTGATCGAGGACTATGTCCCGCGCGAGACGACGCGGCTGGCCACGCTGCTGGTGCTCAAGGGCGTGATCGTGCTGCTGGCACTGGCCTGCCTGGTGTCCATCCTGAAGCTGGGCCTGTAGGCCGAAACTTGCGACCAATGGGCTGGCAACTTATGGGCCGACAATGAACGCGATCACCCTGCCTTCGACGCGAGCCTACAACATCGTCGACCACACCTATGACGTGGTGGTGGTCGGCGCCGGCGGCTCCGGCCTGCGCGCGACGCTCGGGATGGGCGCGGCGGGGTTGAAGACCGCCTGCATCACCAAGGTGTTCCCGACGCGCAGCCACACCGTGGCCGCGCAGGGCGGCGTCTCCGCCTCGCTCGGCAACATGGGTGCGGACGAGTGGCGCTGGCACATGTACGACACCGTCAAGGGATCGGACTGGCTGGGTGACCAGGACGCCATCGAATACATGTGCCGCGAGGCGGTGCCGGCGGTGCACGAACTGGAACATTTCGGCGTGCCGTTCAGCCGCACCGAGGACGGCAAGATCTACCAGCGCCCGTTCGGCGGCCACATGATGGAGTACGGCCAGGCGCCGGCACACCGCGCCTGTGCCGCCGCCGATCGCACCGGCCATGCGATCCTGCACACGCTGTATCAACAAAGCCTGAAGCACGAGGTCGAGTTCTTCGTCGAATATTTCGCGCTCGACCTGATCATGGACCAGGACGGCGCGTGCCGCGGCGTGATGGCGTGGAACCTGGACGACGGCACGATCCACCGCTTCCGCGCCCAGATCGTCGTGCTGGCGACCGGGGGCTATGGGCGCGCCTTCCTGTCCTGCACCTCGGCGCACACCTGCACCGGCGACGGCAACGGCATGGTGCTGCGCGCCGGCCTGCCGTGCCAGGACATGGAGTTCGTGCAGTTCCACCCCACCGGCATCTTCCCCGCCGGCTGCCTGATCACCGAGGGCGCGCGCGGCGAGGGCGGCTACCTGACCAATTCCGAAGGCGAGCGCTTCATGGAGCGCTATGCGCCGACCGCCAAGGACCTGGCCAGCCGCGACGTGGTCTCGCGCTCGATGACGATCGAGATCAATGAGGGCCGCGGCTGCGGCCCGGACAAGAATTACATCATGCTGCATCTCGAACAGCTCGGTGCCGCGCTGCTGCACGAGCGGCTGCCGGGGATCTCCGAGACGGCGAAGGTGTTCGCCGGCGTCGATGTGACCAAGGCGCCGATCCCGGTGCTGCCGACCGTGCACTACAACATGGGCGGCGTGCCGACCAACGTGCACGCCCAGGTGCTGCGCCCGACCCGCGACGACGAGGATGCGATCGTTCCGGGCCTGATGGCGATCGGCGAGGGCGCCTGCGTCTCGGTGCATGGCGCCAACCGGCTGGGCTGCAACTCGCTGCTCGACATCGTGGTGTTCGGCCGTGCCGCCGCCATCCGCGCCGCGGAGATCATCAAGCCCGGGGCCAGCCAGCCCGCGCTGCCGGCCAAGGCCGGCGAGGCCTCGCTCGACCGGTTCGATCGCACCCGCCACGCCGCCGGCGGCACCAAGGTGGCCGAGCTGCGGCTGGACATGCAGCGCACCATGCAGACGCATGCCGCGGTGTTCCGCAACAGCAAGACGCTGGCGCGCGGGGTGGCCGAGATGCAGCGGGTCTGGCGCGCCCTGGACGACATGTCGGTGGCCGACAACAGCCTGATCTGGAACAGCGACCTGATGGAGGCGCTGGAGCTGCAGAACCTGATGGGCAACGCCATGACCACCATGGTCGGCGCCGAGGCACGCCACGAAAGCCGCGGCGCACACGCGCACGACGAGTTCCCCGAGCGCGACGACCAGGAATGGATGAAGCACACGCTGGCCTGGTGCGACGACCAGGGCGCGGTGCGGCTGGACTATCGGGCGGTGAAGCTGCGGACGCTGACCAACGACGTCTCGGTGTTCCCGCCGAAGAAGCGCGTTTACTGACGAAGCGGAAAGACCAGCACGATGGTTGAATTCACCCTGCCGGCGAACTCCCGGGTTCGCCAGGGCAAGACCTTCACGGCCCCGGCGGGTGCCAAACGGGTGCGCGACTTCAAGATCTACCGCTGGAACCCCGACGACGGGCAGAACCCGCGCACCGACACCTACGAGGTCGATCTCGACGCCTGCGGGCCGATGGTGCTCGACGCGCTGATCAAGATCAAGAACGAGGTCGATCCGACGCTGACCTTCCGCCGCTCCTGCCGCGAGGGCATCTGCGGCTCCTGCGCGATGAACATCGACGGCACCAACACGCTGGCCTGCCTGAAGCCGATCGAGGAGGTGAAGGGCGCGGTGAAGATCAATCCGCTGCCGCACATGCCGGTGGTGAAGGATCTGGTGCCGGATCTGACCCTGGCCTACGCGCAATATCGCAGCGTGGAGCCGTGGCTGAAGGCCGACACCGCGCCGCCGCCGGACGGCGAGCGGATGCAGTCGCGCGAAGAGCGCGCGCAGCTGGATGGGCTGTGGGAGTGCATCCTGTGCTTCTGCTGCTCGACCGCGTGCCCGAGCTATTGGTGGAACGGCAATCGCTACCTGGGCCCGGCGGTGCTGCTGCAGGCGTATCGCTGGATCGCCGATTTGCGCGACGAGGAGACCGGGCGAACGGCTGGATGCGCTGGAAGACCCGTTCAAGCTGTATCGCTGCCACACCATCATGAACTGCACGCAGACCTGCCCGAAGGGGCTGAACCCGGCGAAGGCGATCGGCGCGATCAAGCAGTTGATCGTCGAGCGGCAGGCGTAGGCGGATTGTCGCCAAGCCAATCGTTGGCGCGATAGAAGTTCGGAGACGTTGCCATGCTGTCCGTTCCATTGCGACCAGATACCGAGCAGCGACTGGCCGAGCTGGCGAAGAGCCGCGGGTTGTCGAAGGCCGATCTGGCCCAGGAACTGATTGAGCTCAGCCTTGGAGATCTCGACGACATCCAGATGGCGGTCGAACGTCTGGAAAACCCGCTGCAACCCCTGACAAGCGAGCAGGCCAGGAAAGCGCTTGGGCTGGACGATTGAGTACGATCCAAGGGCGATCGATGACCTTAACGGGCTAAGCCGCCCGGTGCGGGCAGAGATCGTCCGCTATCTTGAAACTCGTGTTGCGCAGGCGGAACACCCACGGCAATTCGGCAAGCCGTTGCGGCACGACAGGTTTGGGCTCTGGCGCTATCGGGTCCGGGACTACCGCATCATTTGTGAGCTTCGACCCGCGGCGCTCACGGTGCTCGTGGTCGGCGTCGGCCACCGACGGGGTATCTACGGATAACGCGCTCCGCGACGGGGTGCGAAGTCCCGGCTGGCGGGCGCGCTAGATTCTCTTCAGCCTGCCATCAAGCTTGACCGAGTTGATCGTCTCGTTCCGGAAGTCCATCAGCGCTGCTTCGTTCAACCTGATCCATTGCGATGCCGACTCAGGACCCGCCGGGGCCAGGTTCCCTTCGATCAATCTCGGGCTTGATCGAATGCCGACCACGGCCGTGTGTCCGATGTCCATTCTCCCCGGGGTCAGGGAAACGCTGATCCTTGCATCATGCCTCGCCCGCCCGCGCGGGCTGACCCACGCTGTCAACGGAAGGCCGGTTGTTCGAGGAATCAGGTTTGTCGCCTGGCAGAGGTTGTCCGCCTCCTGATCCCGCCGGTCGTTGGCGGTCACTCGTGGCTTGGCAACCCGTCCTGTCAGAGGCCTGATGCCATGGCTAACCTCCGGCAGCATTGTAGCACGCTCGATGTCACACGATAAACGTGTGCGAGTCTCCGGCGAGGGGTTTGTCACCTCTGACTTTCTCTCGGCGCGCCGAATTGGCACTGGATGGCGCGCGCGAGGCTGGTCCAACCGCGCCGCCTGGCCCATATAGCGGCGGCTCCAGCGCGGATCCCCGATGTCTCGTCTGCTGCTTATCGTCCTCGCCCTGTTGACCGGCCTGGCTGCCCAGGCCCGGGCGCTGGAGAGCGCCCCGGCGGTCAGCCCGCGCGCTACCGTGTCCCTGGTCACCGACGCCGACGCGGTCTCGCCCGGCACAACCTTCCGCATCGGCCTGTGGTTTCGCCTGGCGCCCGGCTGGCACACCTACTGGCGCAATCCCGGCGATGCCGGCGTCGCGCCGGAGCTGGACTTTGCGCTGCCCAAGGGCGCCACGGCCGGGCCGCTCGCCTGGCCGGCGCCGCAGCGGGTCCGCGAAGGCCCGGTGATGACCTACGCCTACACCGGCGAGGTGCTGCTGCCGCTGACCATGACCCTCGGCCCGGATGCCCCCACCCGGGCGCGCCGGCCCCGGCAACGGTGCCACCGTCATCGCCGCCGACGCGCGCTGGCTGGTGTGCAAGGACATCTGCGTGCCGGAGCAGGCCCACTTCACCCTCAGCTTTGCCGGCGCGCGGTGCGTCGGCCGGACCGCCCACCCCCTCGGCCCAGGCCAAGCTGTTCGCCGCGGCCGAGCGGCGCGTCCCGCGCCCCTCGCCCTGGCCAGCGCATATCGCGCCGGACGGCACGCTCTGGCTGCGCGGCGCGGAACTCAACGCCGCCACCGTGATCGATGCCTGGTTCATCCCCGCGACCGCCGGCACCATCGAGGACGCCGCGCCGCAGCTGCTGTCCACCGGTTCCGACGGCATGACCCTGTCGCTCAAGCCGGGGCCGGCGTTCAAACCGAACGCGGATCTCGCCGGCGTGCTGGCGGTGCGCGACCGCAGCGGCCAGGAGACCGACGTGACGGTGACCGCCACGCCGGCCGCGCCGCCCCCCGCCTTCGCGGTGCCCTTCGCCCAGGTGTTGGGCTTCGCGTTCCTCGGCGGGCTGATCCTGAACCTGATGCCGTGCGTGTTCCCGGTGCTGGCGATGAAGGCGCTGGGCCTTGCCGGCGGGGCGGCGCAGGGGCGGATGCGGGCGCACGCGGTGTCCTATACCGCCGGCGTGCTGCTGGCGTTCGGCGCGCTGGGCGGGGCGCTGCTGGTCGCGCGCGCGACCGGGTCGGCGGCTGGCTGGGGGTTCCAGTTCGCTTCCCCGGCGTTCGTCGCGGCGATGGCCTGGCTGTTGTTCGGTGTCGGGCTCAACCTGTCCGGGGTGTTCGAAATCGGCAACCGCCTGGCCGGCGCCGGGCAAAGCCTGGCCGGGCGCGGCGGGCACAGCGGCAGCTTTTTCACCGGCGTGCTCGCGGTGCTGGTCGCCACCCCGTGCACCGCGCCGTTCATGGGCGTGGCGATCGCCGCCGCGCTCGCCGCCCCCCCGGCCACGACGATCGTGGTGTTCCTCGCCATGGGGCTGGGCCTTGCGGCGCCCTATGCGCTGTTCGCCGCGGTGCCGGCGCTCGGCCGGCTGGCTCCCGCGCCGGGGCGCTGGATGGACCGGCTGCGCCAGGGGTTGGCGTTCCCGATGTATGGTGCCAGCGCCTGGCTGGTTTGGGTGGTCAGCCAGGAGGCCGGGCCGGCCGGCGTGCTCGGCACCGTGGCCGGCCTGGTGCTGCTCGGCTTCGCCGCCTGGCTGGTCGGCGTGGCGCAGCAGGAGACCGGGCGGCCGCGGCGGCTTGCCCAGGCGGTCGCCGCCGCCGCATTCCTCGCGGCGCTCGCGGTACTGAGCGGGATCGGCACTGCGCCGCCGGCCCCGGCACAGGCGGAAGCCGACGCCGAAGCCTATTCCCCCGCGCGCCTCGCCGCGCTGCACGCCGAGGGGCGGCCGGTGTTCGTCAACATGACCGCCGCCTGGTGCGTCACCTGCCTGGTGAACGAGCGCGTGGCGATCGCCACCGCGCCGGTGCGTGCGGCCTTTGCCGCCCGCCATGTCGCCTATCTGAAGGGCGACTGGACCCGCCAAGGCGCGGCGATCACCGCCTTCCTGCGCGCCCATGGCCGCTACGGGGTGCCGCTGTATGTCTACTTCCCGCCGGGCGACCAGCCACCCCAGGTGCTGCCGCAGATTCTGACCGAGCAAACCGTGCTGCGAGCGATCGGCGCCGGCTGATCGGCAGGGCCATCCGGTGAACCGACGCAAGGTCGGGGCTCCGCCCCGAACCCCGCCAGGGGGGCTTTGCCCCCCTGGACCCCCCACCAGAGGCAGCGGCCTCTGGACTCCATCCGTTTTGGTTGGTGATGGGGCGGGGGGAGCGCCCCCGGCCCTGCGTCGGTTCATCCGATGGCCCTGCCGATCAGCCATTGGTGTCAAACGAAAGAAGCCCGGGGCAGCGCCCCGGGCTTCATTCAGCTCGCACAACGGCCTGGGAAGGACCCAGCCGCTATGCGGCGACGCGCAGCGGGCGATTGGATTGGAAGCGGCGCCCTCGATGCTGCTGCTGTGCCGGCCGGCCCGGCTTGCTCCCGGCATACGTGTCGGGCGGAACCTCGCCCACCGGGCGCAGGGTGACGCCGGCGACGCGTTCGATGGCGCGCAGCGCCGCGCGTTCCGTATGGTCGCAGAACGAGATGGCGATCCCGCTGCTGCCCGCCCGCGCGGTGCGGCCGATCCGATGGACGTAGCTCTCGGGCTCCACCGGCAGGTCGAAGTTGATCACGTGCGAGATGCCGGTGACGTCGATCCCGCGCGAGGCGATGTCGGTCGCCACCAGCACGCGGGCACGGCCGGAGCGGAAGCGATCCAGCGATTTCTCACGCGCCGGCTGGCTTTTGTTGCCGTGCAACGCCTCGGTCGAGACCTGGGCCGCGATAAGGTGATCGGCCACCTTGTTGGCGCCGTGCTTGGTGCGGGTGAACACGATCACGCGCGCCATCTCGGGGTCTTCCAGCAGGCGGACGAGCAGGGCGCGCTTGCCGGACGTGTTGACAAAATGCACGTGCTGCTCGATCTTTTCCGGTGTGCGGACCTCCGGCGTGACTTCCACGCGCAGCGGGTCGCGCAGGAAGCTGTTGGCGAGCTGGCCAACCGCAGCCGGCATGGTGGCGGAGAACAGCATCGACTGGCGCTGCGCCGGCAGGGCGGCGACGACGTGGCGGATGTCGCGGATGAAGCCGAGGTCGAGCATGCGGTCGGCCTCGTCGAGCACGAAGTGCGTCACCTGGTCGAGGCGCAGGTGCTTGGTGCCCATCAGGTCGCGGATGCGCCCCGGGGTGCCGACGACGATGTCGGGGCCGCGGCGCATGCGTTCCTCCTGCGGCCGGCGGCCGACGCCGCCCAGGATGACGCAGGTGGAGATCGGCTGGCCGTTGGCGAAGCTGCGGATGGCGGCGTCGATCTGCAGCGCGAGCTCGCGTGTCGGGGCGAGGATCAGGCAGCTGGTGGAGAACGGCCGGGGGCGGCGTGGCGAGGCAGCCAGGTGCTGCAGGATCGGCAACGCGAAGGCCGCGGTCTTGCCGGTGCCGGTCTGCGCGACGCCGAGCAGGTCATGGCCGGCGAGCAGTTGGGGGATGGTACCTGCCTGGATCGGCGTCGGGATGGTGAAATTCTGCTTGGCGAGGGCGCGCAGGATGGGCTCGGCAAGGCCGAGCGAAGCGAAGGTCGGGGAGGTCAAAGGGATGGTGTCTCCGGCGCAGTGGCGGGGCATTCCCCGCGCTGTGCATGCGCCTTGTGTCCGCCAACCCCGCGTAACAATGGGGGCGGACCAGTTTCGGATGAGATGTCCCGGGAGGGGCGCGGCCAAAGCGGCCGGGCGCCAATTACGCGATCACGGAAGGCTCGACGCGGCATATGGGCCGGTTGGCGGGGAATAGCAACGCTTGATTGTGCCAGGGCAATCGGGTGAAGCGACGGCAGGCCGGGGCTCCGCCCCGAACCCCGCCAGGGGGCTTTGCCCCATACGCATCAGGATAATCTCCTGCGGGAGAAGAAAATCCTTCGTACGACGCGTTGTAGTACGATTCATGGCGGAGATGCACACGCAAGCATCCCCCACCGAGGGCGGCTGGCCAGCGATTGCGGCCCGTCTTCCCGCCGATCTGGACGTTGACGCCCTGGCCCGCGCGACGGGTGCCATCAAGCGCCGCCGCGGCGACGGCATCGGCGATGGCGAGACGCTGGCCCTGCTATGCCTGGCGCACGGCCCGGGCGGCAAAAGCCTGCAAGAGACCGCCAGTTGGGCGCATCAGATCGGCCTGGCCGAGTTGACCGGGCAGTCGCTGAACGAGCGGCTGCACCGATCGGTGGCCTTCCTCAGCGCCATGACGCAACGTTTGCTGGCGGCCAGGACCGGCCCACCGGTGCTGTGGGCGGGGCGTTGCCTGCACCTGATCGATGGCAGCACGGTCAGCCGTCCGGGCAGCAAAGGGACCGACTGGCGGGTCCATGCGGTCTACGATCTTGGCCGTGGCGGTTTCCATCATCTGGAGGTCAGCGACGGGCGAGGCGCGGAATCGCTGCTGCGCTGTGCGCCGACGCCCGGCGAGGTGGCGATCGCCGATCGCGGCTATGCCAGAGCGCGCGAACTGCGCGCGTGCCTCGATGCGTTTGGCCCGCAAAGCCGCGACTTCATCGTGCGGGTTGGCTGGCATGCGCTGGTGCTGCGCGATGCCAAGGGGGGACCGTTCAACCTGATCGAGACGCTCGCCGGGCTGCCGGGGGAAACCCGGGCGCACGAGTGGGCGGTGCAGCTGGTGGGCGATTCCGCGCAGCAAACCGCGCCGCTGGCGCTGCGCCTGATCGCCCTGGCGCTGCCCGCCGACAAGGCCGAGGCCAACCGCCAGAAGCTGAAACGCAGGGCCAGCCGCGATCAGCAGAGGCTCGACCCGCGCAGCCTGGTCGCGGCCGGCTTCATGGTGCTGGTCACCTCGTTGCCGGCCGAGATCCCGGCGAGCGAGATCTGCGCCGTCTATCGGTTGAGATGGCAAATCGAGTTGGCGTTTAAGCGGCTGAAATCCTTGATCCATATCGACCGATTACCGACCCGCACCGAGCGCGGCAGCCTGAGTTGGCTGTATGCTCACCTGATCATGGCCTTGCTGAGCGACGACATGAACCAGGAACTCCTGGAATTCTTTCCCCTCAGGACCTTGCTGACCACGGGCGCGCACCATCCTTGTGGCGGCTCTGTAAGATTACCGTCGAAGCGTTGCGCATCGCCATACACGGGCCGGGCAACCTGCACACCGTGCTGGCCGCTGACGCCCGTTGGCACAAACTCCTCGCCGATCCCAGCCGACAACGACGAAGGCAGATAATTTACCCGGTCTCGGCCTTATCCTGATGCGTATGGGGCTTTGCCCCCCTGGACCCCCACCAGAGGCAGCGGCCTCTGGACTCCATGACTGGGAGTGTGGGGAGGGGGAGGGGGCGGGCGGGCGAGGCGAAGGGGCGCCGTCCAGCATGCTGGACGGCGCCCCTTCGCCTCGCCCGCCCGCCCCCTCCCCCTCCCCACACTCCCAGTGAAGGGTTCCAAGGGCTCCGCCCTTGGCGGGGTTCCAAGGGGCAGCGCCCCTTGGTGGGGTCTGGGGCGAAGCCCCAGCCTGCCGTCGCTTCACTCGATTGCCCTGTTGATTGTGCGAAGCAGCATGGCGGGTGCCTGGTGCGAGGGCCAACCTGCGGGCTCGAACATGCGTTGCACTTGCACGCCACGGCGTGGCAGCCTGATCGTGCGACATCATACCGGCCGGCGGAAAGATTGACCGATCGGCGGCGCCTGCCACGTCATGCCGGCCCCCGGGTCCGGCCGCAGGCCGGCCCGAGGACAGGCGGAGCCTGCCCCTGGCGAAGGCCGGGGGCCGGCATCCACGACTTGCCTTCGTGCAGCAAGCTAAAGTCGTGGATGCCGGGCCTACGCCCGGCATGACATGGTGGGCACCGCCGAAGAATTGATCAGTCGGACGTATGGTATCAGACTGTAAGGAGGCGACCATGGCTGAGATCAGCGGCGGCTGTTTGTGCGGTGCGGTGCGCTATCGCGCGAGCGCCGAACCGATGTTCATCGGTGTCTGCCATTGCCGCGACTGCCAGAAATTCAGCGGCACGGCGTTTGCCACCGTCGTCGCCGTGCCCAAGGCGGCGGTTTCGGTCACCGGGACATTGAAGACGTTCACCAAGACCGGCGACAGCGGCCAATCGGTCCATCGCCGGTTCTGTCCCGAATGCGGCTCCGGCATCATCGACGAGGTGGCGCTGATGCCGGACGCGGTGATGCTGAACGTCGGCACGCTGGACGACCCGAGCTGGGTGAAGCCGGTCTCGCAGATCTACTGCGACAGCGCGCAGCCCTGGGTGCAGCTCGGCGGCGAGATGCAGCGCTTCGCCAGGATGCCCGGGTGACCTGACGCGTTCAGCCGCGCCGCAGGTCCAGCGTCCGTGGATGCTCCTTGCCCACCGCCAGCCGCGGCTCGGGCATCGGCCCCGGCGTGTGTCCGATCGGGAAGAAGCGGGCGCGGCGCCGTGCCTCGGCCTCGTTGGAATTCACCGGCAGGTGCTCGTAGGCCAGCCCGCCCGGATGCGCGACGTGGTGGGTCAGCCCGCCCAGCGACCGGCCGTTCCAGCGGTCGTAGATGTCGAACACCAGCGGCGTCTGCGCCGGGATGGTCGGGTGCAGCGCGCTGTACGGCTGCCAGGCCTTGAACCGCACGCCGGCGACGAACGCCCCGGCCTGCTCGGTCGGCGCCAGCGGCACCGCGACGCCGTTGCAGGCCAGCACGTAGCGTTCGTCGTTCCAGCCGCCGACCCTGGCCTGCACCCGTTCCGCTGAGGAATCGACATAGCGCGCCGTGGCACCCGCCGCCGGCTCCTCACCCAGCACGTGCCAGGGTTCCAGCGCGTGGCGGATCTCCAGCGTGGTCTCGCGCACCGCGACCGAACCGATCGTCGGGAAGCGGAATTCCAGGTGCGGCGCGAACCAGGCCGGGTCGAGCGCGAAACCCAGCGCGCGCAGCTCCTCCAGCACGTCCAGGAAGTCCTGCTCGCAGTAGTGCGGCAGCATGAACTCGTCGTTCAGCCGCGTGCCCCAGCGCACCAGCCGGCGTTGGTACGGCGACTGCCAGAACGCGGCGACGGCGGCGCGCATCAGCAGCATCTGCGCCGCCGCCATCCGCGCGTGCGGCGGCATCTCGAAGCCGCGGAACTCCACCAGGCCGCGCCGGCCCGCCCCGCCCTCGGGGGCGTACATCTTGTCGATGCAGAACTCGGTGCGGTGGGTGTTGCCGGTCATGTCGGCCAGCAGGTTGCGGAACAGCCGGTCGGTCAGCCAGGGCGGCGTCGGGCGGAACGGCGAGATCTGCGCGAAGGCGATCTCCAGCTCGTTCAGGCTGTCCTGCCGCGCCTCGTCGATGCGCGGGTGCTGGCTGGTCGGGCCGATGAACATGCCGCTGAACAGGTAGGACAGGCTGGGGTGGTTGTGCCAGAAGCCGAGCAGCGACTTCAGCAGGTCGGGCCGGCGCAGGAACGGGCTGTCCTCGGCGTGCGCGCCGCCCATCACCACGTGGTTGCCGCCGCCGGTGCCGACATGGCGCCCGTCCAGCATGAACTTTTCCGTTGCCAGACCGACCTGGCGGGCCTCGTGGTAGAGTTGTTCCGTACGCGTGACGTGTTCGGCCCAGGTGCTGGCGGGGTGCACGTTCACCTCGATCACCCCGGGATCGGGGGTGACGGAGAAGTACGCCAGCCGCGGGTCGGACGGCGGCAGGTAGCCCTCCAGCACCACCTTGCGGCCGAGTTCCTGCGCGGTCGATTCGATCGCCGCGATCAGGTCCAGCCAGTCCTCGGCGGCGAACAGCGGCGGCAGGAAGATGTGCAGCAGCCCGCCGCGCGCCTCGACGGTCAGCGCGGTGCGCACCTGGCTTGGCGCGTCCTCGGCCAGCACCGGCAGCGGCTGCGGCATCGGCGGCGACGTGATGTCGAGGCCGGGTGCCGCATGACCGCCCACCGGAGCGCCGGCCGGACGGTGCAGCGCCGCGCGGATCGCGTGCGCCGAGCGGAACGGCGGGCGCGGCGCGAACGGGTCCGGTTCGACCTCGTATTCGATCGACTCCGGCTCGACCCAGGGCAGGCTTTCCAGCGGCAGGCGGAAGCCGATCGGCGAATCCCCCGGCAGCAGGAACATCGTGTCGCCGCGGAACAACCACCGGCCGCTCTGCCAGCGCCGGACCCCATCCGCCATCACCCGGCGCAACGGCAGCACGCTGCCGACCGGCGAGGCCAGGCCGTGGCTGAACACGCGCGCCAGCCGCGCGCGCTCCAGCGGGTCGCGCAGCCTGGCGTCCTCGACGACGACGTTGGCCGGCAGGGTCCGCTCGCGCCACAGGTAGTAGTAGATGTCCTCGTAGGCCGGAATGATCAGCGCTGGATCGAGCCGCAGGCGCTCGGCCAGCGCGGCGCAGAACCGCGCGGCGTCAGGGGCCGCGGCGGGATCGCTGCCGGCGTCGGCGTTGGCCTCGTCGGGCGCCGCCAGCAGCGCCGGGTCGGTCCACACCTGCTCGCCGTCCGTGCGCCAATGCGCGTGCAGCGCCCAGCGCGGCAGTTGCTCGCCGGGATATTGCTTGCCCATGCCGTGGTGCAGCGCCGCACCCGGCGCCCACAGCGGCGCCAGCCGGCGCAGCAGCCGCCCGGCGTAGCCGCGCTTGGTGGGACCCAGCGCGTCGGTGTTCCACTCCGGCGCGTCGAAGTCGGTGGCGGCAACGAAGGTCGGCTCGCCGCCCAGCGTCAGGCGCACGTCGCCGGCGGCCAGCGCCCGATCGACCCGCGCGCCGGTGGCCAGGATGTCCTGCCACTGCGCCTCGGTATACGGCTTGGTGACGCGCGGGGTTTCGCTGATCCGCCGCACCGACATGGCGAATTCGAAATCGACCTCGCATTGTTCGACCGCGCCGGAGATCGGCGCCGCCGACATCGGATCGGGACTGGCCGCCAGCGGGATATGCCCCTCGCCCGCCATCAGGCCGGAGGTCGCGTCGAGCCCGATCCAGCCGGCGCCCGGCAGATAGACCTCGGCCCAGGCGTGCAGGTCGGTGAAGTCGGCGGTCGGCCCCGCCGGCCCCTCCAGCGGCTTCACGTCGGCGACGAGCTGGATCAGGTAGCCGGAGACGAAGCGCGCGGCGTAGCCCAGGTTACGCAGCAACTGCACCAGCACCCAGGCGGAGTCCCGGCAGGAGCCGCTGGCGTTGGCCAGCGTTTCCTCCGGCGACCAGACGCCGGGTTCCATGCGGACGATGTAGGCAATCCGGCTCTGCACCATGCGGTTCAGCGCCACCAACATGTCCACCGTGCGCTGCTCGCCGCGCGGCGCCGCCGCCAGCAGGGCGGCCAGCAGCGGGCCTGGCGTCGCGGCGTTGCGGAACGGCGCCAGCTCCTGTTCCAGCACCGGATCGTAGGCGAACGGCCAGGTCTCGGCCTGCGGCTCCAGGAAGAAGTCGAACGGGTTCACCGTGGTCATGTCGGCGACCAGGTTGACGGTCACGTCGAAATGGGTGACCCGCTCGGGGAACACGACGCGGGCGAGGAAATTGCCCTGCGGGTCCTGCTGCCAGTTGAGGAAATGCGGCTTCGGCGCCACCGCCAGCGTGTACGAGACGATCCCGGTGCGCGCGTGCGGCGCCGGGCGCAGGCGGATGGTCTGCGGCCCCAGCACGACCGGGCGGCTGTAACGGTAGGAGGTGCGGTGGGTCAGCGCGGCGTGGATCGACATGCGAGACCTGTGATGCCAGGGAGACGGCGCGTGCGGCAGTGCAGCATAGCGAAACGCGACGGCGGCGCGGAGGGGGGGATCAGGTAGCCACGAAACGTTTCGGGTCGATTGCTGCCACGATCGAGGCCGCCTCGCCCGGATCGTGTCCCAGCACCAGGTCCCTCACCAGCCGCCCGGCCGCCGGCGAGGTCTGGATCCCGTAGCCGCCCTGGCCGACGCACCAGAAGAACCCCTCGGCCGCCGCATCCCAGCCGAACGCCAGGTTGTGGTCCGGGGTGAAGCTGCGCAGCCCGGCCCAGCTTCGCTCGACGCGGCGGACTTCGATGTCCAGCGCCTGCTGCATGCGGTCGATGCCGATGGCGATGTCCAGTTCGTCCGGCTGCACGTCGTGCGGGTACATCGGCGTCTCGTCGGCCGGCGAGACCATCAGCCGCGTGCGCGCCTCGGGCCGCGCGTACCAGGTGCCGGCCGCGTCCATCACCATCGGCCAGTCTTCGGGCAGGTAAGGAGCGGGGTCGATGATCGCGGCGGTGCGCCGGCAGGGGATCAGGCCGATCGGCGTCACGCCGGCCAGCGTCGCCACCGCGTCGCCCCAGGCGCCGGCGGCGTTGACCACGACCGGCGCGCGGAACACGGCACCGGAGGACGTGTGGACGTCCCAGCAGCCGTCGCGCCATGCGATTTCGCCGGCGCGGCTGCGCGTCGCCAGCACCCCGCCGGCGACGCGCAACTGGCGCAGGAAACCTTGCTGGATCGCCGCCACGTCGAGGTCCGCGGCATCCTCCTCGATCGCGGCCGCGGCGAGGTAGCCGGGCCGCAACGCCGGCAACAGGGCGCGCACCGCCGCGATCGAGATCGGCTCGATGCCGGGGCCGCTTTGCATATGCCGCGCCAGCGCGTCCCGCTGATCCTCCGGCGCCAGCGTCAGCACCGCGCGCTTGCGGGTCAGCGGCTGGTCGGCGAAGCCCGGCGGCGGCTGCTCCAGGAAAGCGCGCGACAAGCCGGTGAGCGCGCGGACGTCGGGCGGGCCGTAACTGAGAATCCAGGTGGCGGCGGACCGCCCGGTGGTGTGGTAGCCGGGCGCCTCCTCCGCCTCGACCAGCGCGACGCGCCGGTGCGGTGCCAGATGGGCGGCGGCGGTCGAGCCGGCCATGCCGGCGCCGATGACGATGACGTCGAAATCCTGCGGTATCATGCAGCGCACAATCGGGCCTGCGACCGCCGCCGGCAAGCACGACCTGGACCGCAGGGCAATCGGGGGAAGCAAAGCAAGGCCGGGGCTTCGCCCCGGACCCCACCAAGGGGCTCTGCCCCTTGGACCCCCGCCAGAGGGCGGAGCCTCTTGGAACTCCTTCACTGGGAGTGTGGGGAGGGGAAGGGGGCGGGTGGGCGAGGCGAAGGGGCGCCGTCCACACGCTGGACGGCGCCCCATCGCCTCGCCCACCCGCCCCCTTCCCCTCCCCACACTCCCAGTCAAGGGTTCCAAGGGCTCGCCCTTGGCGGGGTTCCAAGGGGCAGCGCCCCTTGGTGGGGTCCGGGGCGAAGCCCCGGCTTGCCTTGCTTCCCCCGATTGCCCTGCGGTTGACCGGCCAGCCCTTGCCCCGGCCGGCCGAACGCGGAACCATGCGTTTCGGCGATCGGGAGGAAGCGGCGATGGTGGATCTGGTGGTGCGCGGCGACACGGTGGTGACGCCGCAGGGGGTTGGTGCTTTCGACGTGGCGATTGCCGGGGAGCGCATTGTCGCGGTGGCCGCTGCGGGCAGCCTGCCGCTGGCCGACGGTGTGCGGCTGATCGATGCCACCGGCAAGATCGTCATGCCCGGCGGGATCGATCCGCACGTGCATTGCAAGTGGCACCTGCCGAACCCCGACGGCAGCGCGGGGCTGACCGATCCGCCGGACGTCGTCGGCCGTGCCGCGGTGCACGGCGGCACCACCACGATGATCGACTTCACCCGCGCCAACCAGGGCGCCACGGTGCGCGCGGCGATCGAGGCGCGCGAGGCCGATTGGCAGGGCCACTGCGCCTGCGACTATGCGCAGCACATCATGGTGGAGGGGGCGCTGCCGGCGGATCTGCCGGCCCAGATCGGCGAGGCGATCCAGGCCGGTTTCCCCACGGTCAAGATCTTCACCACCGACATCACGCCGTCGCGCAAGGGCCGCATGGTCGATTTCGGCGACATCTGGGAAGTGTTCCAGGTGCTGGCCGCGAACGGCGGGCTCGGGGTGATCCACTCCGAGGACAACGACATCGTGATGCACATGTACGGCAAGCTGATCCGCGAGGGGCGCACCGGCTTCGAAAACATGGCCGAGGTGCACAACACGCTGAGCGAGGACATCTCGTTCCGCCGTGTCATTCGTCTGGCGGAACAGGTACGCGGCACCGCGCTCTACATGATGCACACCTCGGCGGCGAGCGGCGTCTCGGCGATCCGCGAGGCGCGGGCGCGCGGCGTGCCGATCTACGGCGAGTCGCTGCACCAGTACATGCTGTATACGAAAGACGACTACAAGACGCCGCACGGGCAGATCTATCACACCTACCCGTCGCTGAAGTCGGCCGAGGACCAGGCGGCGCTGTGGTCCGGCACGCTGGACGGTGCGATCAACTGCGTCGCCACCGACGAGATCTGCTGCACCCTGGCGAAGAAGCTGCAAGGGGCGCGGATCGACGACACCACCGGCGGCAACGCGGGCGTCGAGCCGCGGGTGGCGCTGATGTATACCGAAATGGTTGGCAACCGTGGCTACACGCTGGGCCGCTTCGTCGATCTGGTGTCCAGCAACGCGGCGAAGATCATGGGCCTGTATCCGCGCAAGGGGGCGATCGCGGCGGGCGCGGACGCCGATCTGTGCGTGCTGGACCCCGCCGACCAACGGGTGATCCGCGCCGAGGATCTGCACGAGGCCGACTACACCCCCTGGGAGGGCCGCAAGATGGCCGCCTGGCCGTGCCTGACCATGCTGCGCGGCAAGGTGGTGGTGGAAAACGGCGTGTGGAAGGGCAGCCTGACCGACGGCAAGTGGCAGCACCGCAAGGTCGCGGCCGAGATCCTGGAAGGCCCGATGTTGTGATGTGCCGGCGCGGGTTTCGTTCTCTGCTCGTCATGGCCGGAGCATCAATTCTCCCCCTCCCCTTGCGGGAGGGGGTTGGGGGGAGGGGTTGGTGCCAGTGTCGCACCGAAAATTCCCGCGCGCCGGCCCCTCCCCCGCAAGCGGAGGCGGAGAATTGATGCTCCGGCCCGGGCCTATCCTGACGCGCATGGGGTCCATCCCGGCCGTGACCCGTGGAACCGATGCCGGGATGGGCGGGGCCGGTACGAGGATCACATGACCGGCGCCGAGCTGCGCGGGCTGCTGATCGACTGCCTGACGCTCTGGGGCGTCAACGGGCGCGTGGCGGCCACCGGCTCAGGCGTGGAGGTCAGCACGATAGACGGCCTGTTCATCGTGCAGCAGGCGCCGCCCGAGATGCGCCCGGTGCGCTGGCTGTTGCAAACCCCGCCGCGCCGCGCCGCGGACCGCCCGCCGCGCGCGGCGCCCTCGATCGGCGCGCTGCTGAGCGCGCTGCGCAACGCACTCGGCGCCGAGCACGGCGTCGCGTTACGAATTGGTGCCGGAGGGCCTGTCGCATGAAGCAAGATGCTCGTGGCCTGACGCTGTCGACCGACAGCGATGAAGCCGCCGCGCGGTTCGATCGCGCGGTGGAGCACTACCTGAAATACCACCTCGACACGATGCAATTGGCGAACGAGGCCCTCGCCGCGGACCCGGATTTCGTCATGGGGCATTGCCTGAAGGGCTACCTGATGCTCGCCGGCGCCAATCCGGCGCAGCGCCCGGCGGTCGCCGCCTGCCTGGCCGCGGCCGAGGCCGGTGCCGCTGTCGCCACCAGGCGCGAACAGCGCCACGTCGCGGCGCTTTCCGCCTGGCGGCGCGGCGCGCTGGGCGAGGCGTTCGCCATCTGGCGGGAGCTGCTCGACGCCGATCCGACCGATCTGCTGGCGATACGGATCAGCGACACCAGCTATTTCCGCTTCGGCCAGACCCAGGCGATCGTGGAGCAGGCGGACCGGCTGGCCCCCGCCTGGTCGCCCGACCTGCCCGGCTATGACTGTTTCCAGTCGGTCTGGGCCTTCGCGCACGAGGAGGCCGGCGACACCGCGGGGGCCGAGCGGGCGATCGACAGCGCGTATGCACATGATCCGACCAACTTCTTCACCCACCACGTCAAGGCGCACATCCTGGAGATGGAAAACCGGCCGCGCGAGGGCAACGATTGGCTCGCGCAACAGACCGGCTACTGGCCGCTCGGCAACAACCTGGTGCACCACCTGTGGTGGCACCGCGCGCTGATGCAGCTGGAGCTCGGCGAGCGCGACGCGGTGCTCGCCAGCTACGATACGAATATCCGCAACCTGGCGTCCCCGCTGACCAAGGCGGTGCCGGACCAGTTCAACGACCTGCAGAACGCGACGGCGCTGCTGTGGCGGCTGGAGCAGCTCGGTCTGGATGTCGGCGGACGGTGGGACGAACTGGCCGACAAGGCCGAGGCGCGGATCGGCGACAGCGCCTATCTGCTGCTGCCGCCACACCTGATGCTGGCGCTGGCGGCCACCGGGCGCGACGCGGCGGCCGAGCGGTTCCTGGCGGCGTTGCGCGCGCAGGCGGAAGACAGCTCGCTGTGGGCGGCGGCGGCGATCGGCGACGTCGTCGTTCCGGTGTGCGAGGCGGTGTTGGCGCACCGGCGCGGCCAGCACGCACAGGCCGTCGCCCTGCTGGCGCCGCGCCAGGAGCGCATCCGCCTGCTCGGCGGCAGCAACGCGCAGCGCGATCTGTTCAACCAGATCCTGATCGTTTCGGCAATGCGGGCGGACCGCCGCGATGTCGTCGCCGCGATGATCGCGCACGAGACCGCCACCCGTACCGTTCCGCCGGCCCAACGCGTCGGCTACGCCGCCGCGGCGCGCTGGCTGATGTGAGGGAGAGCATGCGATGCCACCCATCGAACGCCTGACGCTGGACGGCCAACCGGCGCCGGTCAGCCATTATTGCCACGTCACCAGGGCGGGCAACCTGATCTGGGTCTCGGGCACCGTCGGCATCGCCGCCGACGGCAGCATTCCGGCAGGGGTTGTCGAACAGTTCGAGATCGCCATCGCCAACCTGGACGCTTGCCTGAAGGCGGTCGGCGCCGGCGCGGAGCACGTGGTGAAGGTGACGGTCTACCTGACCGACGTGGCCGACCGCACCAAGATCAATCCGGCACGGCAACGCTACTTCGGCCCGCACCGGCCGGCCTCGACCCTGGTGGAGGTTTCCGCCCTGGTGCTGCCCGAACTGAAAGTGGAGATCGAGGCGCAGGCGGTACTGGCGTAGGGCGGAACAGCGCAGCGCATTCCGCCATTCTTCGCGCACCCAGCAAGTGGCAGTACGCGCCACGCTGCTCCGCCCTGCTCTTGCTCAGGCGGAGACCAAGGCGCGATGAACGCGCTCTAGTAGATCGTCGCCTTCAGCCGGTCCGGATATTCGCGGTTGTACTGCTCCCCGCCCGCCACGCCGTGGCTGATATCGGCCAGGATCGTTCCGGTGCTGGGCAGAGCCTTGCGGTCGATCTGCCTCGCCGGGTTCCACAGCTCGGACCGCACCAGCGCCTTCGGGCACTGGAAATACACCCTCTCCACGTGCACCACGATCACCGAGCGCGGCAGCTTGCCCTGCATCGGAAACCGCGCCAGCAGTGCCGGATCGATCGAGATCTCCGCCCGGCCGTTCACCCGCAGCGTCTCGCCGACGCCGGGGATCAGGAACAGCAGCGCGATGCGCGGATCGGTGAGCAGGTTGCGCAGGCTGTCGAGGCGGTTGTTGCCGCGGCGGTCCGGAATCAGCAGCGTGCGGTTGTCCTCGATCGCAACGAACCCGGCGGGATCGCCGCGCGGCGTGGCGTCCAGGCCGCCCGGCCCGCTGGTCGCCAGCACCACGAACGGCGAGGCCGCGATCATCGCGCGGTAGTGCTTGTGCAGGTGGTCCACCTCCTTGGTCAGCGCGGCCGGACTCGGCGGCGCCGTACAGCGCGATCAGCGCCGCCTCGTCGGTGATCCGGTGGCTGGCGGCCATGCCGTCCATCGCGGCTCTCCTCCCGCTTGCGTCCGGCCGGACCCTACCGCCGCCAGGCCGGCCCGCGCCAGCCCCAGGGCAATCGGCTGCAACGAAGCAAGGTCGGGGCTCCGCCCCGAACCCCGCCAGGGGGGCGTTGCCCCCCTGGACCCCCCACCAGAGGCAGCGGCCTCTGGACTTCATGACTGGGCGTGTGGGGAGGGGGCGGGGGCGGGTGGGCGAGGCAGCGGTGTTCGTCCGGCGTGCCGGACGAACACCGCTGCCTCGCCCACCCGCCCCCGCCCCCTCCCCACACGCCCAGTGAAGGGTTCCAAGGGCTCCGCCCTTGGCGGGGTTCCAAGGGGCAGCGCCCCTTGGTGGGGTCCGGGGCGAAGCCCCGGCTTGCTTTTGTTTCACCCGATTGCCCTGGCGCCAGCTCGGCTGGGTTTCCCCTGCGGAGCGCCAGGCTCTACTCTGACGACAACACAATCAACGGGAGGACGCCGCCATGCGGTTGCAGCTTGATGGCCGAAACATCGCCTATGACCTGGTCGGACCGGCCGGCGCCCCGGTGGTGTGCATGACCCACTCGCTGGCCTCGGACGGCGGGATGTGGGCCGAGCAGGTGCCGCCGCTGCTGGCCGCGGGGTTCCGCGTGCTGCGCATCGACATGCGCGGCCATGGCGGCAGCGACCCGGTCGCGGGCGACTACACCATGAGCCAGCTGGCGGGCGACGTCGCCGGCGTGCTGGACCAGCTCGGGCTGGCGCGGGTGCACTATATCGGCCTGTCGATCGGCGGCATGCTGGGCCAGGCCTTCGCGCTGGACCATCCCGACCGGGTGATCTCGGCGATGTGGTGCGACACCCTGCCGGCCAGTCCCAGCGGCGCGGCGCAGGCGTGGGCGGACCGGATGCGCATCGTGCGCGAGGCGAATTCGCTGGCGCCGCTGGCGGCGCCGACGATGGAGCGCTGGTTCACCGATGCGTTCAGGCCGCGCAATCCGACGCGCTGGAAGGAGATCCACGACACCATCGTCGGCACCTCGCCGGCCGGGTATCTCGGCTGCTCGGTGGGGATCCAGAATTTCGATTTCATCGCGAAACTACCGGCGCTGAAGCTGCCGGTGCTGGTGGTGGTCGGCGACGGCGACGCCGGCACGCCGCCGGCCGGCAACCAGCGGCTCGCCGAGCTGGTGCCCGGCGCGCGGTATGAAGAGATCAGGAACGCACGGCATTTTCCCAATGTCGAGCACCCCAATTCATTCAACCGGCTGATGATGAGCTGGTTATGGACGCAGCGAGGCCTGAGCTGAGGGAGGACGAGAGGATGGACACGACGGGACGCATGGCAGGCAAGGTCGGGCTGGTGACGGCCGCGGCCTCCGGCATGGGGCGCGCGGGGGCGATCCGGTTCGCGCGCGAGGGGGCGGCGGTCGGCGTGGTGGACATCGACGCCGCCGGCGCCGAGGCGGTGGCGCGGGAGATCACGGCGGCTGGCGGCAAGGCGATCGCGATCGCCGGGGACCTGCGCCAGGACGCATTCGCGCGCGACATCGTGCACCGCACGGTGAAGGCGTTCGGCGGACTTGATTTCGTCTGGAACCATGTCGGCCACCCGGGGCCTTCCGCGATCGAGGGGATCGAGTGGAAGGATTTCGAGCTGGCGATGGATTTGAACCTGCGCACCGTGCTGGTAACGACGGAGGCGGCGCTGCCGGAGCTGCGGGCGCGGGGCGGCGGGTCGATCCTGTTCACCGCGTCGACCTCGGGGCTGACGGGATCGCAGTTCAGCCCGGTCTACAACATCGCCAAGTTCGGCGTGGTGGGCCTGGTGCACGGGCTGGCGAAGCGTTACGCGCGCGAGAAGATCCGGGTGAACGCGGTGTGCCCGGGGCCGACCGACACGCCGATGCTGCGCGTCTTCGTGGCCCGGCCCGACAGCCAGTTGCCGCCGGGGGAGACGCCGGAGACGCTGGTGCGCAAGCGCGGCGGGCAGGTGCCGATGGGCCGGCCGGCGCAGCCGGAGGAGATCGCCAACGCGGCGCTGTTCCTGCTGTCGGACGAGGCGTCGTACATCACCGGCGTGGCGCTGCCGGTGGATGGCGGGGCGACGGCGTAAGAGGCTTCGAAAGTACACCTCTCCCGCGCTTGCGGGCTTGGGCCGCGAAGAGCGGACCAAGGTCGGAGCGCGAAGCGATGCCGGGTGAGGGTGGTGCCGCGGGCACCACCCTCACCCGCGTCGCAAGGGCTCCGCGACCTTGGTCCGCTGTTCGCGGCCCAAGCCCGCGAAGCGCGGGAGAGGTGTACTCGTCCTCAGGCACCATCCTTCAGGATATCCGTCACCACCCGTTCCAAATGCCGCAGCGTGTTGCACACCGTCGCCACGTCGCAGAACGGCCGGTAGCGTAACATATCGGAATCCCCCGTCCCCCACGCCGTGCGGTATTCCGGGTTCAGCCAGATCACCCGCTTCGCCCGCGCGGTGATCGCCTGGAACACCTCGATGCGTGGATCGGTGCGGTTGCCGCGCGCGTCGCCCAGGATGATCAGCGTCGTCTTGTTGGTGACGTAACGACCCCAGCCGGCCTCGAAATCCGCCAGCGAGTTGCCGTAGTTCGATGAGCCGTAGCCGATCGTCTGCATGATCTTCGCGATCGCCGCCTCGATCGGCTCGGCCTCCAGGATGTCGCTGACCTCGATCAGGCTGCTGGCGAAGGCGAAGCCGCGGATATCCGCCAACGCCTCGTGCAACGCGTACAGGAACATCAGCAGGAACTGCGCCAGCGCCGCGACCGAGCCGGAGACGTCGCACAGCACCATCACCCGCGGCTTCTCGATCCGCTTCTGCTTCCAGACGGTGACGAAGGGGATGCTGTCCCAGGCCATGTTGCGCCGGATGGTGCGGCGCACGTCCAGCTGGCCGCGCAGCTTGCGCCGCCGCGGCTTGGCGTAGCGCGTCGCCAGCTTGCGCGCGATCGCGCGGACCAGCACGCGCATCCGATCCAGGTCGCGCCGCTCCAGGCTGGTCAGCCGCGCCGACCGCAGCAGTTCCTCGCGGAACTTCTCGGTCTCGCCGCGCGCGAACAGCAACAGGTTGCGGTCCACCAGGTCGCGCACCTGGTCGCGCAGCCGCTCGATCCGCTCTTCCAGCAGGTCGGCCCGGGCGTTGGCCGCCGCTGTGGCGGCGCGGCGCAGGCTGGCCATGTCGCGCTCCACGCCGCGCAGGCCCATGCGGTCCAGGATGCGGCGCGCGTAGAGATTGCGCTGGGTGAAAAACCGGATGTTTTCCAGCCCGGCCTCGCGCGCGGCCTGTTCCACCGCCGTGGCCAGCGCGACGCGGTCGTCGTCCAGCAGCATCGCGCCCAGCGAGCCGCCGCCGCCGCCCATCCCCTCGCCGCCGTCGCTCGCCTGCCCAAGGCTTGGCGCCTGGTCGCCCCGCGTCTGGTCGCCCGGGGCCTGGTCGCCCGGGGCCGCGGCGTCGTTGGGTTCGAACCCGTCGCGCTTGAAGTAGAGGTCGAAACACTCGTCGAACAGCGCCTTTTCGTCCGGCGTCTTGGCCAGCACCAGCGCCAGCGTGTCCTTCAACACGGTACGGTCGGCGTAGCCCACCAGGCGCACGGCGCGGGCGGCGTCGATCCCTTCGGCGGCGGAGACGCGCAGCCCGGCGCTGCGCGTGGCCTGCAGGAACTGCCGCAGCGGCTCCGTCGCCTGCACGCGCTAGGCCGCCAGTCCGGCGTCCTGCCGCGCCTTCGCGGTCATGCCGCCGAGCTGCCGGCCGGCGACCTCGATATCCGCCTCGAACTTCAGCAGCACGTTCAGCGTGTCGTGCACCATGTCGACCTCCAGCGCCCCGGCGTGCAGCAGCACCAGCACGCGCGCCCAGTCGATCGTTTCGCTGACCGAGGGCACCTTCTTCAGGTCCAGCATGCGCAACTGTTGCACGAAGTTCACCAGTTGCGCGCGCAGGCTGGCCTCGATCCCCGGCACGCGGGATTGGATGATGCGGGATTCCAGCTTGGCGTCGGGAAAGCCGATATGCAGGTGCAGACAGCGGCGTTTCAACGCGTCGCCCAGGTCGCGCGTGCTGTTGGAGGTCAACAGCACCACCGGCGGCACCAGCGCGTGCACCTCGCCGATCTCCGGGATGGTCACCTGGTAGTCGGACAGGATTTCCAGCAGGAACGCCTCGAACTCCTGGTCCGACTTGTCGATCTCATCGATCAGCAGCACCGCGCCGGCGGGTTCCTGCAAGGCGCGCAGCAGCGGCCGGGGCTCCAGGAACTCGGGCGCGAAGAAGATGTCGCCGAACCCGTGCAGTTTCTCGATCGCCGCGTTCAGATTGTCGGTCGGCCCCAGCACGTCGTTGATCTTGTCCTTCAGGATCTGGGTGTAGAGCAGCTGCTTGCCGTATTTCCATTCGTACAGCGCCTTCGACTCGTCCAGCCCCTCGTAGCACTGCATGCGGATCAGCTTCAGCCCGAGCCAGCTGGCGACCGACTTGGCCAGTTCGGTCTTGCCGACACCGGCCGGCCCCTCCACCAGGATCGGCTTCTGCAGGTGATGCGCCAGATAGACTGCGGTGGCGATCTGCCGGCTGGGAATATACCCGACCGAGGCCAACCCGGCGTCGACCGCATCGATCGACTCAATCCCGTGCGCGACACTGTCGTTCATGCGGCCATATCTCGCTGAAAGCCCACACCCACGCCCTTCCGAAACGTTCCCGCCGCCGGTGGCCACACCTCGCCAGACACGGCACGATTGCCTCTTGCTTGGCGGGGGCGTCGCGGTCAACCCCCGCGGCAAGCGGAGCGGGTTGCGGCAGCCGAGGGGTTGAGCGCGACGCCCCCGCCAGCACACTCGCCCAGCACACTCGCCCAGCACACTCGCCCAGCCGTGCGGCCGTCCGGGAGGAACATCGATGGACTTTCACATCAACCCGCAGCAACGCGAGATGGTCGCCTCGGTCCGCGCGCTGGCGCAAACCGAGTTCAGGCAGACCGCCGGCAAATGGATGGACGGCACCTTCCCCTGGCAGAACATGAAGCAGCTCGCCGAACTCGGCGTGCTGGGCATGTCGGTGCCCGAGGAGTACGGCGGCCTCGGCCTGCCGATCCTGGACACCGCGCTGATCCTGGAGGAGATCGCCAAGGTGGACTACGTCACCGCCATGGCGGTGCTGGGCGAGGCCGGCGTGCAGACCCGGGTGATCGCCCGCTACGCGCCCGACGCGATCAAGCAGCGCATCCTGCCCAAGGTCGTCTCCGGCGACTGCATGCTGGCCGTGTGCATGACCGAGCCGCACGCCGGCACCGACGTCGCCAATTACCGCACCAATGCGCGCATCGTCGGCGACCGGGTGATCCTGAAGGGCACCAAGACGCTGATCAGCCGCGCGCCGGAGGCGGGGATGTTCGTCGTGTTCACCCGGGTCGACGGCAGGCCGGGGCGGGAGGGGATCGGCTGCGTGCTGCTGGAGCCCGACACCAAGGGCTTCGCGGTCACCGGAACCTACCACACCATGGGCGGGGAAAACCTGCACGAGATCCAGTTCGACGATTGCGAGCTGCCGCTGGAGAACCTGGTCATCAAGGAGGACGGGTTCCGCCGCCTGCTGAGCGCGTTCAACACGCAGCGCTGCCTGAACCCCTCGATCTCGCTCGGCCTGGCCGAGGGCGCGTTCGACGAGGCGGTGAATTACGTCCGCGACCGCACCGTGTTCGGCAAGCCGATCGCCGACCACCAGGGCGTGCGCTGGAAGCTCGCCGACATGTTCAAGGACATCGAGGCCGGGCGCGGCCTGCTGTATCGCGCCTGCCTGTCGGCGAACCCGTTCCCCGATCCGTTCCTGGCCGCCACGGCGAAGATCTTCAACAACGAGATGTCGCTGCGGGTCACCTCGGAGGCGGTGCAGTTGCACGGCGGCTTCGGCTTCACCGACGACTATCCGGTGTCGCGGCTGTATCGCGGCGCCCGCTACGGCTCGATCGGCGGCGGCACCTCGGAGACGTTGCGCGACCTGATCGGCAAGAAGATCGTCGGCGACACGGATGTCAACGAGGGCATCCTGAGCCTCGACACCTACTGACGGAGCAAGCGGATGCTGCTGATCGAGGCCGACGGCAAGGCGTTGTTCGCCGAGCACGGCATTGCCGTGCCGGCGGGCCGCGTCGTGGCCGATGCCGCGACGATACCACTTCCCGGCGCCGGGCCGTGGATGGTGAAGGCGCAGGTGCCGGTCGGCGGGCGCGGCAAGGCGGGCGGCATCCGCCGCTGCGCCACGCCGCGCGAGGTGGCGGAGGCGGTGCGCCTGATGCTCGGGACGCGGCTGAAGGGCCATGCGGTGGAGGCCTGCCTGGTCGAACAGACCGCCAGCGGCGCCGAACGCTACCTGGCGCTGATGGTGGACCCGCCGAGCCACGGCGTGCGCGTGATCTATCTCGCCGCGGGCGGCATGGAGGTCGAGCACGGCGGCGGCGCCGATCGCGCCGGGCGCAGCTGCGCGCCGGAAGCCGGCGCGATCGTTGCGACCCTGGCCGAGCTGGCGGCCGGCGAACCGCCGGCGCTGCGCGCCCAGATCACCGCGACCGGCCGTACACTGGCGGAGCTGCTGCTGGCGCGCGAGCTGGCGCTGGCGGAGATCAATCCGCTGTTCGTCGGCGACGCCGGCTGCATCGCCGGCGATGCCAAGGTGGTGGTCGATCTGAACGCGGTCGATCGCCAGCCGCGCATCGCCGCACTGATCGCGGCGCGTCCCGCGATCTACCTCGACGCCAACCGCAAGCTGGCGGAGGGGTTCGACTATGTCGAACTCGATCCGGACGGCGAGATCGGCCTGGTCACCACCGGCGCCGGCCTGTCGATGATGCTGATCGACGAACTGACCGCGCGCGGCCTGAAGCCGCTGAATTTCTGCGACGTGCGCAGCGGCCAGCTGCGCGGCAGCCCGCACCGGCTGATCCGCGTCCTGGAATGGATCGCCTCGCGCCCGTCGCTGCGCGTGGTGCTGGTGAACATCTTTGCCGGCATCACCGATCTGGGCGAGTTCGCCGTGTTGCTCGCCGCCGCGGTGGATGCCTCGCCGAACCTGCGCGTGCCGGTGGTGGCGCGGCTGGTGGGGCGGGGCGCGGCCGACGCGCGGCGCATCCTGGCCGAACGGCGGCCCGACATCGCGATGGAGGAAGACTTGCAGGCGGCGCTCGATCGGATCGCGACGGTGCTGGCATGATCGGCACGCTGTCGCGCGAGACCAAGGTGATCGTGCAGGGCATCACCGGGCGCATGGGCCGCACGCACGCGGCGCTGATGCGCGCCTACGGCACCAACATCGTCGGCGGCACCTCGACCCGCACCGACATGAAGGAGGCCGCCGGCGTGCCGGTGTTCCCCGACTGCGCCGCGGCGGTGGCGGCGACCGGGGCCGTCGCCAGCGTGGCGATGGCGCCGCCGGCGGAAACCCTGGCCGCGGTGCGCGAGGCGCTGGACGCCGGGATCAGGCTGGTCGTCACGGTGGCGGAAGGCATTCCGTTGCACGACGCGATCGCCATCGGCCGCGCGGTGCGCGCCGCCGGCGCCACCTGGATCGGCGGCTCGACGCCCGGCATGGCGATCCCGGGGCAGCTCAAGCTCGGCTTCCTGCCGGATGTCTGCCTGCGCCCCGGCCCGCTGGCGATCATGTCGAAAAGCGGCACGCTGTCCTACGAGGTCGGCTACCGGCTGGCGCGCGAGGGGCTCGGCCAAAGCCTGTGGATCGGTGTCGGCGGCGATCCGGTGAAGGGGGTGCGGTTCGCCGATCTGCTGCCGGTTTTCTTCGCCGATCCGCGCACCGCCGGCATCGTGCTGGTGGGCGAGGTCGGCGGGACGGAAGAAGAAGACTGCGCCGACGCCTATGCCAGGGCTTGCGCGTCCCCCGGTGCGCATTCCCCGGGGGCGCATTCCCTGGGCGCGCAAAAGCCGCTCTACGCGCTAATCGCCGGACGCGAGGCGAAGGAGGGCGTGTCGATGGGCCACGCCGGCGCGCTGGTGTTCGGCGAAAGCGGCACGATCGGATCGAAAACCCAACGCCTGCGCGGCGCCGGGGCTTTGGTGTTCGACACGGTGGACAGCCTGATCGTAACCTGTGTGCGGGACTTCGCGCAGCTGCGCACCTGAAACGACGGCCGGGAGGAACGACGATGGCGGAACAGACCGACGCGGCTTCGCACATGGCGCTCGACGAGCTGATCGCGCTGGCGGACCTGCCCCCCGGCATGGCGGCGCACGCGCACATCGTCGGCAGCGAGCCGGTGCTGCCGACGCGCTATCGGGTTGGCACCGCCGGCGCCGCCGCGCTGGCCGCCACCGGCCTGGCGGCCGCCGAGCTGTGGCGGTTGCGCACCAGGCGGCAGCAGACGGTCGAGGTGAAGATGCGCCCGGCAACGATCTCGTTGCGCTCCGGTCGCTACATGCGGATCAACGGCAAACCGCCAGGGCGCGACTGGGACCCGCTCAGCGGCTTCTATCCGACGCGCGACGGGCGCTTCGTGATGCTGCACACGAATTTTGCCAACCTGCGCGATGCCGCAACGCGCCTGCTGGGCACGCAGGTCGATCGCGCCGCGGTGACCACGGCCGTCGCCGGCTGGGACGCCGAGGCGCTGGAGACCGCGCTGCACGAAAACGGCGCGTGCGGCGCGTTCGCGCGCAGCCACGCGGAATGGGCGGCGCACCCGCAGGCGGGCGCGATCCGCGATCTGCCCGCGGTCGAAATCATCCGCATCGGCGACGCGCCGCCGCGTCCGTTGCCGCCCGGCCCGCGCCCGCTGTCCGGGGTGCGCGCGCTGGACCTGACCCGCGTCATCGCCGGGCCGACCTGCGCGCGCACCCTGGCGGAACACGGCGCCGATGTGTTGAAGATCACCCGGGCCGATCTGCCGCATTCCGGCGACCTCGACCTGGAGACCGGGATCGGCAAGTTGTCCGCGCATCTCGACCTGCGCGATCCGGCGCAGGCCGAAACGCTGCGCGGGCTGATCGGCACCGCCGACGTGTTCTCGCAATCCTATCGGCCGGGCGCGCTGGCGGCGCGCGGCTTTTCGCCCGAGGCGGTCGCCGCGCTGCGCCCGGGCATCGTCTGCGTGACCCTGAGCGCGTGGAGCCACGCGGGGCCATGGCGCAACCGTCGCGGCTACGACACGATCGTGCAGACCGCGACCGGCATGGCGGAAGCCTCGGGCGTCGATGGCAAGCCGCAGCACCTGCCGGTCTCCGCCATCGACTACGTGTCCGGCAACCTGATGGCGTTCGGCGCCATGGTGGCGCTGGCGCGGCGCGCGACGATCGGCGGCAGCTGGCTGGTGCGCGCCTCGCTGGCCACGGCCGGCCGCTGGATCGTCGATCGCGGCAGCTTCGCGCCCGGGCAGTTCGCCGGCCTTCCCGAGGATCTGCCGGAGCCCGAGGTCGCGTCGCTCTGCACCGAGGTCGATGCCCCCGCCGGGCGCATCCGCTACCTGGCGCCGATCGTGCGGATGAGCGAGACGCCGCCGCGCTGGGACCGCCCGCCGGTGCCGCTCGGCTATCACCAGGCGGTGTGGCCGAGCGCATGACCAGGCCGTTTGCCGGGGTGCGCGTGCTCGACCTGACGAACGTCATCGCCGGGCCGTTGGCATCCTATCAGCTGGCCTTGATGGGCGCCGAGGTGATCAAGGTCGAGGTGCCGGGCGTCGGCGACCTGGCGCGCAAGATGGGGGCCGACCCGGAGCTGGGCAAGCGCCAGATGGGCGCGTCCTACCTGGCGATGAACGCCGGCAAGAAGTCGATCACGCTCAATCTGAAGTCGGCCCGCGGCAAGGCGATCTTCGGGCAACTGGTCGATACCGCCGACGTCGTGGTGGAGAATTTCCGCCCCGGTGCGATGGCGCGGCTTGGCCTGGGCGCCGAGACGCTGCGGCAACGCAACCAGCGGCTGATCTACTGCGCGATCTCCGGCTTCGGCCAGACCGGGCCGCTGGCGGAACGGGCAAGCTACGACCAGATCATCCAGGGCTATGCCGGGCTGATGAGCCTGACCGGCGATGCGGACACCGCGCCGATGCGCGCCGGGCTGGTGGTCTGCGACACCACCGCGGCGATCACCGCCGCCTTCGCCATCGCGGCCGCGCTGTTCCGTCGCGCCGCGACCAACCAGGGCGAGGTGATCGACGTGTCGATGCTGGATGCCTCGCTGGCGTCGATGACGTCGTGGATGATCTCCAACCACCTGAATGCCGGGCACGTGCCGCAGCCGCTTGGCAACCACAGCCACACCTCGGCGCCGTCGGGGACGTTCCGCACCCGCGACGGCGTGATCAACCTGGTCAACAACGAGCAGAAGCAGTTCCACGCGACCTGCGCGGCGCTCGATCTGCCGGCGCTGGCGCGCGACCCGCGCTTCGCCGAACGCGACGATCGGATGCGCAACCGGGCGGCGCTGCAGGCGCTGCTGGAGGCGCGGCTGGCCGAGGCGACGAGCGTCGAGTGGGAAGCGCGGCTCGGCGCCGCCGGCGTCCCGGTCGGTCCGGTGCTGAGCGTGCCGGAGATCGCGCGCCATCCCCACGTCGCCGCGCGCGGCCTGGTGCAGCAGGTGCACGTGCCGGCGCTGGACCGCGACGTGCACGTTGCCGGGGCCGGGTTCCAGCTGGCGGGCCGGCCGGTCCCGGTCGGGACGCCGCCGCCGGTGCTGGGGGAGCACACCGCCGAGATCCTGCGCGGCCTCGGCTACGACGCTGCGGAACTGGAACGTTTGCGTGCGGAAGGAGTGATCTGAGCCATGATCGGCATGTATGTCGGCGCGCCGCCGGTGGAACTGGCGACCGAGGTGTTCACCGTCCTGCCGGATCATCTGGTCAAGCGGGTGGACGGTGCGCGGCGAAACTCGCTGGAGGGGCCGTCGTTCGATCGCGACGGCAACCTGCTGTGCGTCGATATCGGCGCCGGGCGGGTCTATCGCATCTCGCCCAAGGGGGACTGGGAGGTGCTGGCGGAGTACGACGGCATCCCGAACGGTCTGAAGCTGCATCGTGACGGCCGCGCCTTCATCGCCGATCGCAAGCGCGGGGTGATGGTGGTGGACCCCGGCAGGGCAACGGTCGAATGCCTGCTGGCGGGGCCGAAAGCGGGCGAGAAATTCCTGGGTCTGAACGATCTGATTTTCGCCGCGAACGGCGATCTTTATTTCACCGACCAGGGCCGCACTGGGCTGCAATCGCCGACCGGGCGCGTCTGGCGCTATTCCGCCGCCGGCAGCCTGGAATGCCTGATCGACAACGCGCCGAGCCCGAACGGGCTGGTGTTCAACGTCCGCGAGACCGCGCTGTTTGTCGCGGTGACGCGGGCGAACGCGGTCTGGCGCATCGAGCTGGACGATCCGGCGCATCGGACCGGGCTGTTCGTGCAGCTGTTCGCGGCCGGTCCCGACGGGCTGGCGCTGGACCAGGGCGGCAACGTGGTGGTGGCGCATCCGACGGTCGGCGCCGTCTGGGTGTTCAGCCGCATCGGCGAGCCGCTGTACTACCTGAAATCCGCGGCGCGCGAGATGACCACCAACATCGCCTATGGCGGGCCGGACAACCGCACCCTGCACATCGTCGAATCACGCTCCTGCTCGATCCTGACGGCGCGGCTGCCGGTGCCGGGGAAGAAGATGTTCTCGCATGCGGATGGCTAGACGCTGATGTCGCGGACGAACTTCGCCTTGCGCGCGGTCTCCGTCAGCAGGAACGCCAGGTCCGTCCCGGTGGAGACATAGCGCGCGCCCATCCGCACATACTCGGTCATCAGGTCGGGCCGCGAGGCCAGGCCGCCGATGCCGACATGCTTGCCGTGCTTGCGGCAGGCGGCGATGGTGCGGGTGAAGGCGTCGCGCACGTTCGGATGGTCGAACTGGCCGGTGATGCCCATTTCGTTGCACAGGTCGTTGGTGCCGACCAGCAGCATGTCGATGCCCGGCACCGCGGCGATCGCCTCGACGTTCTCCAGCGCCGCGACCGCCTCCATCATCACCACCACCATGGTCGCGTCGTTCATCGCGGCGTTCGCCTCCGGCTGCGGGAAGCTGCGGGTACTGGTAGTGCGGCAGCGCGCCGCCGGCGCCGCGCTCGCCGAACGGCGGGAACTTGGCGTAGCCGACGATGCGCGCCGCGTCCTCCGCGCTGCGCACGTGCGGGGCGATCACCCCCATCGCGCCGCCGTCCAGCAGGCGGCAGATGTAGTCGGGGGTGTTGGCGGGCACCCGCACCAGCGGCGTGACGCCGAGCGCCTGCGCGGCGATGCAGATCTGCGCCGTGCTCTCGATCGACAGCGTGTTGTGCTCGACATCGACATACAGCGTGTCGAAGCCAGCGGTCGCGGCGATCTGGGCGATCTCGATCGAGCGGGTCAGCCGCACCGTCATCGAGGCGGCAACCTCGTCGCGCGCCAGTTTTTCCTTCAGGTGGTTGCGCAGGATCGCGCGCAGGTCTGCCATGGCCGGGTCCTCCGATCGGATTGTTGCCGCCACTGTGGCTTGGCGCGACGGCCGCCTCAAGCCACAATCGGCGCCGGGACACCGGAGCAGGGGGATCGGATGGGGGCATTGCAGGGCAAGCCGTTGCGGCGCCGGGAGGATTCCCGGCTGCTGACGGGCAAGGGCAACTATGCCGCCGACGGCAAGCGCCCCGATATGCTGGTCGCCGTGCTGGTGCGCTCGCCGCACGCGCACGCCGTTGTCGCGCGCATCGACGTCGCCGCGTCGCGCGCCCTGCCCGGCGTGCTGGGCGTGTTCACCCAGGCCGACCTGACCGATGTCGGCCCGCTCCCGGGCGGCATCGGCTTTCCGCGCCCGGATGGCGGCCCGGCGCCGAAGACCGATCGCACGCTGCTCGCCGCCGAGCGCGTGCGCTTCGTCGGCGAGCCGGTGGCGCTGGTGGTGGCCGAAACCCGTGCTGCGGCATTGCAGGCCGCGGAGGCGGTCGTCGTCGACTACCAGGAACTTCCCGTGGTGACCGACCCGGTCGCGGCGATGCAGCCCGGCGCCCCCACGGTGTGGGACGAGGTGCCCGACAACATCGGCTTCCTGTGGAAGCGCGGCGACGCGGCGCGCACCGAGCTGGCGCTGCGCGACGCGGCGCACGTGACCAGGCTGCAATTCTTCGTCTCCCGCGTCACCGCCAACTCGATGGAGCCGCGCGGCGCCTGGGCCGAGGTCGGCGCCGACGGGCGGCTGGTGCTGCACGCCTCGATCCAGTCCCCGTATCCGATCCGCAATGGCCTGGCGCAGAACCATTTCCGGCTGGAGCCGACGGAGATCCGCGTGCTGCCGGGCGATGTCGGCGGCTCGTTCGGGATGAAGTCCGGCGTGCAGCAGGAATATGCCCTGGTCTGCTGGGCGGCGCGCCAGCTGGGCCGGCCGGTGCGCTGGATTGCCGATCGCACCGAGGGCCTGCTGACCGACGAACAGGCGCGCGAGATGCGCATCACCGCCGAGCTCGGCCTGGATGCGGGGGGCAAAATCACCGCGTTGCGGCTGCGCTGGGACGTCAACCTGGGCGCCTACGTCTCCGGCCGGTCCGCCTGGCCGGTCGGCAACATCGGCGGGACCGCCGGGGTCTACGACATCCCGACGATCTACGCGGAATCCTGCGGCATCATGACCCACACCGTGCCCACCGCGGCGTATCGCGGCGCCGGGCGGCCGGAAGCGACCTATACGATCGAGCGGCTGATCGATGTCGCCGCGCGCGAGCTGGGCGTCGATCCGTACGAGCTACGCCGCCGCAACCTGATCCCGCCGGAGGCGATGCCGTACCAGACCGCGCTGACCTTCACCTACGATTGCGGCGAGTTCGAAGGCAACATGCAAGCCGCGGCAACCCTGTCGGACCTCGCCGGGTTCCCGGCGCGACGCGCGGCGGCCAAGGCACGCGGCCGGCTGCGCGGCATCGGCCTGTGCAACTGCATCGAGGTCGCCGGCGGGCCGTTCCTGCGCCCGGCCAAGGACATCTCCACCCTGCGGCTCGCCGAGGACGGCACGCTGCTGCTGCGGACCGGATCGGTGTCGGTCGGCCAGGGGCTGGAGACGGCGTTCTGCCAGCTCGTCGCCGACCGCTTCGGCGTGAAGCCGGAGCAGGTGCAGTGACCGAGCAGGGCGACACCGACCAGCTGCCCTATGGCAAGGGCAACGGCGGGTCGGGCGCGCTGTGCATCGGCGGATCGGCGGTGACGATCGCGGTGGACAAGGTGATCGAGAAGGCCAAACGCATCGCCGCCGAGCTGCTGGAAGCCGCCGTGGTGGACGTGACGTTCGACGCCGGCCGCTTCACCATTGCCGGGACGGACCGATCGGTCGATCTCGCCGCCGTCGCGCATGCCGCGCACGACCCGGCGCACATCCCGCCCGGCGCCGAAGCCGGCCTGGTCGAAACCGGCGAGTTCGCCGCCACCGCCGTCACCTTTCCGAACGGCACGCATGTCTGCGAGGTGGAGATCGATCCGGACACCGGGGTGACCGAGATCGTCCGCTACAGCGCGGTGGAAGAACTCGGCCGCGTGCTCAATCCGCTGCTGGTCGCTGGGCAGACGCATGGCGGCGTGGCGCAGGGCATCGGCCAGGCGATGGGCGAGCAGATCGTGCACGACCGGGAGAGCGGGCAGATGCTGACGGCCTCGTTCATGGACTACCAGATGCCGCGCGCCGACGATCTGCCGGACTTCCAGCTGGTGACGCGCGAGGTGCCGACCAAGGTCAACCCGCTCGGCGCCAAGGGGGTGGGGGAAGCGGGGACGGTCGGTGCGCTGGCCGCGGTGATGAACGCGGTGAACGACGCGTTGGCGCCGCTGGGGATCCGGCATTTCGATATGCCGGCGACGCCGCACCGGGTATGGGCGGCGATCGCGGCGGCGGGCGGGATGGAGCGTCGATGACCGAGCGGTTGTTTCACATGATCCAAGGCGCGCCCACCCCGGTCGCGCCGTTCAGCCACGCGGTCGAGACGGACGGGTTCGTGTTCCTGACCGGGCAGATGCCGACCTTGCCCGAGGATGACGCAGCGCCGTTGCCCGCCGGGATCGAGGCGCAGACGCGGCGCGTGATGGACAACCTGATCCTGGTGCTCGGCGGCCTGGGCCTCGGCTTGCAGCACGTGGTCAGCGTGCGCGCCTATCTGACGCGCTTCGAGCCGGACTACGCGCCGATGAATGCGGTCTACCGCAGCTATTTTCCCCCCGACCGGCTGCCCGCGCGCACCTGCATCGGCGTCACCGGGCTGGCGCGCGGCGCGCTGGTCGAGATCGACATGGTCGCGCGGCGGTAGGGCGGAACAGCGCAGCGCCTTCCGCCAATCCGCCGCCATCGACGGTCGTGGGATGGCGGCAGGCGCCGCGCCTGCCGTCCACCGTCACGGTCAACCCTTGCCGCCGGTGAAGGCGTTGAAGGTGATCAGCGTGTAGGTGTCCTTGACGCCGGCCAGCGCCTGCACCTTCTCGGTCACGAACCGACCGATATCCTCATCCGGGTCGAGATAGAACTTGCCCAGCAGATCGTACTGGCCCGAGGTCGAATACAGCTCCGACATCTGCTCGATGCGGTCCGCCGCCTCCTTCGCCACCTTGTAGGCCTGGCCCATGTCGCATTTGATCATCACGAAGATCGCTCGCACCGCCGCCTCCCGTCGCCACGCGGACAGGATAGCGAAGCCGCGCGCCGGGTGACAGAACCTATGGACCATCGCCCGCGCGTGACGCGGCCGGCGCGATCCGGTAATCATCGCGCCACATTGTCGTCCGGGAGGCACGCATGGAGTTGGCTCAGGCCCGCATGGCCCGCATCGCGCCGCGGTTGGGCGGTCGCATCCTGGCGGATGCGCTCGTCGCGCAGGGCATCGACCACGTCTTCTCGGTGCCGGGCGAATCGTTTCTCGACACGCTCGACGGGCTGTACGACGTCCGGCAGAAGCTGAAGCTGGTCACCTGCCGGTTCGAGGCGGGTGCGGTGAACATGGCGGAAGCCTATGGCAAGCTGACCGGCCGCCCGGCGGCGGCGATGGTCACGCGCGGGCCCGGGGCGTGCCACGGCGCGATCGGCGTGCACATCGCCATGCAGGACAGCACGCCGCTGCTGCTGTTCGTCGGCCAGATCCCGCACGAGGATACCGGGCGCGACGCGTTCCAGGAGATCGACTATCGGCAGATGTTCGGCTCCGTCGCCAAGTGGGTGACGCAGATCGACCACACCAGGCGCATCCCGGAGATCATTGCCCATGCGGTCGATGTCGCCACCTCCGGCCGGCCCGGTCCGGTGGTGATCGCGCTGTCCGAGGAAATGCAGCGCGAGACCGCGACGGTGGTGGACCTGCCGCGCGTGCCGGTGACCCGCGCGCATCCCGACCCGGCGGCCTTCGTCAGGCTGCGCGCGATGCTCGCCAAGGCGCGCAAGCCGGTCGCCGTGCTCGGCGGTTCGTGCTGGAGCGCGGCCGGACGCAGCGCCATTCGCGACTTTCTGTTGGCGAACGATATTCCCGTCACCGCAGGGTTCCGGCGCCAGGCGTTGTACGACGGCACGCTGGACAATTTCGCCGGCGACATCGGCGTCGGTTCGGATCCGGCACTGATCGCCAAGGTGAAGGAGGCGGACCTGATCCTGGCGATCGGCTCGCGGCTGGGCGATGCGGTGACGCAGGGCTACACGCTGCTGGATATGGCGGGCAGCGTGCCGATCGTGCAGGTGCATCCCGACGGGGCGGAGATCGGGCGGGTGTTCCGTCCCGCGCTCGGCATCGTTTCGGACCTGAATGCCTTCGCCCTGGCCGCCGCGGCGCTCGAACCGGTGCACATCCACTGGGCCGGCTGGACCAGGGAGCTGCGCTCGTTGCGCGAGGCGCAGCGCGCGGTGCCGAACTACCAGGGCACGCTCAATCTCGGCCATGCGATGCGCGATCTGGAACGGTTGCTCGACGACGATGCGATCGTCACCACCGATGCGGGCAACTTCTCCGGCTGGGCCACGCGCTTCATCAATTTCAGTGACGCCCAGCGCTACATCGGCCCGACCAACGGCGCGATGGGCTACAGCGTGCCGGCCGCGGTGGGGGCGAAGATCGCGTTCCCCGATCGCATGGTGGTCGGCCTGGTCGGCGACGGCGGATTCCTGATGACCGGCCAGGAGATCGCCACCGCCTTCCATCACGGCGTCGCACCGATCGTGCTGGTCTTCAACAACCAGATGTACGGCACGATCCGCATGCACCAGGAGCGGGCGCACCCGTATCGCGTCTCCGGCACCGCGCTGACCAACCCCGATTTCGCCAAATACATCGAGGCGTTCGGCGGCCATGGCGAAGTGGTCAGCGAGACCGGCGAATTTGCGCCGGCCTTCACCCGCGCGGTGGCGAGCGGCCGTCCCGCCGTGATCGAGCTGCGGGTGAACCCCGAGCAGATCACCACCCGGGCCACCATCGCCGATCTGCGCGCCGGCAAGCCGGCGCCAAAGCCGCCGGCGAAGCCGAAGCGCGCCGTCGCGCCGAAGCATCCGGGGCCGCGCGGCGGCGCCAAACCGGCGGGCAAGCGAGGCTGACCATCGCCGCCACCGACCCGCTCTACCGGCTGTCGCACCGGTTTGGCGTGGATGCCAGCGGCCGCGCACTGCCGCCGCGCTGGATGGAACAGGCCGCGCAGCACTACCGCGCCGGCGAGCGCGAGGCCGCCGCACGCTGCTGCCACGCGGCGTTGCGCGCGCAGGCGCGGGATTTCGACGCGCTGCATCTGCTCGGCGTGCTCGAAACGGACAGCGAAAATCCGCTTGCGGCGATCGACTGGCTGCAGCGCGCGATCGCCGTGCGCGCCGATGTGGAGCAGGCACATTATCACCTCGGCAATGCGCTGCTGGCCGCCGGGCGCCACCAGGACGCGATTGCCAGCTACGCCGCGGCGCTGGCGTTGCAGCCGGAGCATATCGACGCGCTGAACAACCAGGGCAACGCGTTGCGCAGCTTGGGGCGCTACGACGCGGCGATCACGTGCTACCGCCCGGCACTCGCGGTCCGGCCGGATTTTGCCGTCGCACACTACAATCTCGGCCGCACGCTGGCGGCGCAGCAGGACATGGCGGGGGCAGTGACAAGCCTGCGCGCGGCGCTGCAAGCCGACATCCCGGCGCGGGACGCGCATCACCTTGCGGACATCTACGGCGAGCTGGGTCGCGCGTTGCTCGCGCTCGATCGGGTGGAGGAGGCGCTGGAGACCTGCCACGCGCTGCAGACCAGGCTGCCGCATGATCCGAGCGCCGGCTGGAACGCAAGCCTGGCCCTGCTGCAGCTCGGCCGCTACCGCGAGGCCTGGCCGAACTACGAGCTGCGCTTCCAGGTGCCGGGCCATGACGCGGCGCGCGCCGGCCACCAGGTGCTCGACCTCGACACGGTCGCCGGCCAGCGCGTGCTGCTCGCCGCCGAGCAAGGCCGCGGCGACATCATCCAGTTCGCCCGCTACGCCACGCTGCTGGCCCAACGCGGCGCCGCGGTGGTGATCGAAGCCTATCCGGATCTCGTGGCATTGCTGCGCACGTTGGACGGCGTGGCGGATGTGGTCGAGTTCGAAACCGCCACGCCGCACGACGCGCTGACCTCGCTGCTCAGCCTGCCGCTGGCGTTCGGCACCGAGGTGAAAACCATCCCCGCCGCGGTGCCCTACCTGCATGCGCCGGCGGATCGATTGGCGGCCTGGCGCGACCGCCTGGGGCCGCGCTCCGCGCCGCGCGTCGGTCTTGCCTGGTGGGGGGCGCAGCATATTCCGGAACGATCGATCCCGCTGACGGCGCTGGAACCGTTGCTGCGCCACCCCGGCATCGAGTTCCACGCGCTGCAGAAGGAGATCCCCGACCAGCAGCGCGCCTGGCTGGCCGCGCACCTCTTGGCGCGGCTGCACGCCGACGACCTGCGCGACTTCGCCGATACGGCGGCGCTGATCATGCAGATGGACCTGGTCATTACCATCGATACCTCGGTTGCCCACCTGGCCGGCGCGCTCGGCCGCCAGGTGTGGATCATGCTGCTGCGTGGCGCCGACTGGCGGTGGTTGCGTCACCGCACCGACAGCCCGTGGTATCCGACCGCGCGACTGTTCCGCCGCGGCACGGAGCCGGACTGGGCGGCGGTTGTGGACGCGGTGGTGCGGGCGCTGGCCGACGCAATCCAACCCGGATGACGCGCTCATGTCTGCACGCGCAGCTTGACCGGCTTTGCCGCGTCGGCGGCGCGCCACAGGTACCAGGCGGCGAACGAGCGATACGGCGCCCAGGCGGCGCCGATCTCGGCCAGCGCGCGCGGCCTGGGCTGCGCCTCCAGCCCGTGCAGCACGCGAAAACCCTCGCGCACGCCGAAATCGTCCACCGGCAGCACGTCCTGCCGGCCCAGGCCGAAGATCAGCAGCATCTCCACCGTCCAACGGCCGACGCCGCGAATTGCGGTCAGCCGCTCGATCAGCGCCGCGTCACTGAGGCGGGCAGCGCCGCGGCGCGAGGGGATCGTCCCGTTCAACGCGTGGGCGCAGATGTCGCGCAGCGCGGCGACCTTGCCGGCGGAGAAGCCGCAGCCGCGCAGCGCGGCCACCGGACTGTCCAGCACGGCACGCGGTTCGGGGAAGCCCGCGGCGGCATGCAGCGCGATGAAGCGCGCCAGGATTGCCTCCGCCGCCCGCCCGTGCAGCTGCTGGTGGGCGATCGCGCGGACCAATGCCTCGTACGGGCTGCGCCGGCGATCGATCTCCGCGGCAAGCAGCGGTGGGCCGACGCGCCGGATCAGCCGGGCGAAGGCACGGTCGCGTGACAGGTGGCGGATCGCTGCGGCGGACATCAAGCCGGTTATCGCTTTGTTCCGCTCGGGCGGCAACGACCGCGCGGCAGGATCACGCGCGTCGCGAGAGTCCTTGCCAGCGACGCCCGCCATGCGCAGAGTTGGCAAGACCACACGCGCGGGCGGTGTCGCGCGCCGGGGGGAGCAATGCGCCAGAACGACCGTCTGCTGGATGAGGCCGAGGACCAGGCAGACGCCGATCGCCAGACCGCCAGCCTGGCCGGGGTTGCGGTCACCTTGCTGCTGCTGGTGGTCGGCCTGTTCCTGGTGCACGCGCTGCGCAACGAGGCGACGATCGAGGATTGCCTGCTGTCCGGGCGCAGCAACTGCGACGTGGTGATCAGCACCCTGCCCTGACCATCCCGGCCAGACCGGACCGCTAGAGGAATGACAACGCCGCCGCCGCCGGCCAGCCCGAGGCGCAGCGGCACGCGGGCGCGAATGGTCGTGCTCATGCGCCGGACTGTTGCAGCAGCGGGCCGATCGCGTCCAGCAGATTGCCGCCGGTGAATTTGCGCGCTGCCACCCCGGCGGCGGCGGCGGCGGCCAGATCGCTGTCCTGGTCGCCCACCAGGACCGCAAGCGCCGGATCGATCTGCCACGCCCGGATCAGGTCCAGCAGCATGCCCGGCGCCGGCTTGCGCCAGGGATGCGCCGGGTCGCGATAGGCTTCCAGCACCGCCTCGGGGTGGAACGGGCAGAACCGCAGATCGTCCAGCGTGCCGCCGGCGCGGCGAATTTCCTCGCCCATCCAGGCGTGCAGCGCGTGCATGTCGGCCTCGCTGTACAGGCCGCGGGCGATGCCGGACTGGTTGGTGACGACGAACACGTGCCAGCCCGCCTCGGTCGCCGCGCGGATCGCCGCGCGCGCCCCCGGCATCCACTCGAACTTCTCGCGCGTGCCGACATGGCCGTGATCGACGTTGATCACCCCGTCGCGGTCGAGGAACAGCGCCCGGCGGCGCAGCAGGCGCGGGATTTCCGCGCCGGCGCGGGCCAGGTCCTCCGGGATGCCGATGTCGCGGAAATACCCCTCGGCCAGCGTGCCGCGCAACGCGCCTCGCGCGGCCAGACGCGGCATGACGTCGCGCTCCAGCGAGCAGGAGGGCGTCAGCGCATCCAGCAGCCTGCGGTCGAACACATAGACCCCGGCATTGATCGCGCCGGCCACGCCCAGGTCCGCCGCGCCTTCCGCCGCGCGTTCGCGAAACCCCACCACCCGGTCGCCGTCCAGCGCCACCACGCCAAAGCGCGGCGCGTCGTCGATCCGGCGCAGCAGGAGCCGCCCGACCACCTCCGGCCCGTCGCCGGCGGCAGCGGCCAGCAGGCGCGCGAGGTTGCAGTCGAACAGCGAATTGCCGTTGCACAGCAGGAACCGCTCCGCCAGACGCGCGCGGGCGTGGAACACGGCCCCGCCGGTGCCGGCGCGCGCCGGCTCCGCCGAGATCGCGATGCGCACGCGCCGCGGCAGCCGCTCGGCCAGCGCCTCGGCCCCCGCCGCCAGCTGCGCCGGCAAATGCCCGGTCAGCAGCAGGAACTCCTCGACGCCGAAGCGGACGAACTCGCGCATCAGCCAGGCCAGGAACGGGCGGTCGCCGATCGGCAGCAGCGGCTTCGGCGTGGTTGCGCTCAGCGTCCCGAGCCGGCTGCCCAGGCCACCCACCAGGATGGCGCATTGGCGGATGGTGACCGCCACGCGGCGTTCAGCGCGGCACCGCGCGCAAGCCGGCGCGGAAGCGGGCGGCGAGCTGGCGGTAGGTCTCCGCATTGCGGTCGTAGCGGCGGCGCTCCTCCTCGCCCATCACCCGGATCAGCCTGGCGGGAACCCCGGCCCACAGTTCGTTGCGCCCGATCACCTTGCCCGGCGTCAGCAGCGCGCCGGCGCCGAGGAAGCCGTCCGCCTCGATCACCGCGCCGTCCAGGATGATCGCGCCATTGCCGACGAAGGCGCGGTCGCGCAGCGTGCAGGCGTGGATGATCGAGCCGTGGCCGATGGTGACGTCATCGCCGATATGCGTCGCCAGCCCGCCGGAATTGACGTGGATGACGGTGCCGTCCTGCACGTTGGTGCGCGCGCCGATGCGGATGATGTTCATGTCGCCGCGCACCAGGCAGCTGAACCAGATGCCGGTTTCCGCGCCGATCACCACGTCGCCGATCACCGCGGCGTTGGGGGCGATGAAGACATCCGGCGCGATCACCGGCACGACGCCGTCCAGCGCATAGACCGGTCCCACCGCCGGGGTGGCCGCCGCCAGGTCAGGCATGCGCCGGTTCCCGCGCCGGGCGCGTCGCCGCCCCGTCTAACGCCGGGTCCAGCCCCAGCATCAGGCCGATATTCTGCACCGCCGCGCCCGAGGCGCCCTTGCCCAGGTTGTCGAGCAGCGCCACCAGCACCGCCTGGCCGTGCCTGGCGTTGGCATAGACCAGCAGCTCCAGCAGGTTGGTGTCGTTCAGCGCCTCCGGCTCCAGCTTGCCGTCGGCGGTGGGCGGGGCGACGCGGACCTGGGTGCAGCCCGCGTAGTGGCGGGCCAGGACGGCGGCCAGGTCGGCGCCGCTCGGCTTGCCCGGCAGCGTGTCCAGGTGCAGCGGCACCGAGACCAGCATGCCCTGGCGGTAGTGCCCGACCGCGGGCGCGAAGATCGGCCGGCGCGTCAGCCCGGCATAGAGCTGGGTCTCCGGCACGTGCTTGTGCTCCAGGCCCAGCGCGTAGAGCTCGAACGCCGGCCCGCCGGAGGCTTCGTGGGCGGCGATCATCGCCTTGCCGCCGCCGGAGTAGCCGGACACCGCGTTGATGGTGATCGGGTAGTCGGGCGGGATCAGCCCGGCATCGACCAGCGGGCGGATCAGGCCGATCGCCCCGGTGGCGTAGCAGCCCGGGTTGGCCACCTTGCGGGCGCGCGCGATCGCCGCCGCCTGGCCGGGCTGCAGCTCCGGAAACCCATAGGCCCAGTCGGGGTGCACCCGGTGCGCGGTCGAGGCGTCCAGCAGCTTCGGCGCGGCACTGCCCAGGCTGTCGGCCAGAGCGGTGGATTCCCTGGCCGCGTCGTCCGGCAGGCACAGCACGACCAGGTTGACCTCTTCCATGACGTCGCGGCGGGCGGCCGGGTCCTTGCGGTGCTCGGCGGCGATGCTGCGCAGGCTCAGGCCGGGGTGCGCCAGCAGGCGGTCGCGGATGCCCAGCCCGGTGGTGCCGGACTCGCCGTCGATGAAGACAGTGGGGACGCCCTTGGGGCTGCCTCTGGCCATGCTGCTTGCTCCTTCGCGATCAGGTTATCGTCGGTTTTGCGTTGGGTGAAAAGCAAGCCCGGAGGGGCGGGCCAACCGGGGGATGAAAAGGTCAAGGCTCCGGCGCGGCAGACTGTTGCATGGGGTTGTTGCGCAATTCCGCCGATCCACGCTCTCCCCCTCCCCTTGCGGGCTTGGGCCGCGAAGCGGACCAAGGGTAGGGGGAGGGGTTGGCTCCCCCCCCCGCCTCGACCGGTGACCCCAGGCCCCAACCACACGGCCGCCCGCACCACCCCACCGCCAAGTCGGAGCCCGATGGCAGACTGTTGCATGGGGTTGTTGCGCAATTCCGCCGATCCACGCTCTCCCCCTCCCCTTGCGGGAGGGGGAAGGGGGAGGGGTTGGCTCCCCCCCCCCGCCTCGACCGGTGACCCCACGCCCCAACCACACGGCCGCCCGCACCACCCCACCGCCAGGTCGGAGCCCGATGGCAGACTGTTGCATGGGGTTGTTGCGCAATTCCGCCGATCCACGCTCTCCCCCTCCCCTTGCGGGCTTGGGCCGCGAAGCGGACCAAGGGTAGGGGGAGGGGTTGGCTCCCCCCCCCCCGCCTCGACCGGTGACCCCACGCCCCAACCACACGGCCGCCCGCACCACCCCACCGCCAAGTCGGAGCCCGATGGCAGACTGTTGCATGGGGTTGTTGCGCAATTCCGCCGATCCACGCTCTCCCCCTCCCCTTGCGGGAGGGGGAAGGGGGAGGGGTTGGCTCCCCCGCCTCGACCGGTGACCCCACGCCCCAACCACACGGCCGCCCGCACCACCCCACCGCCAGGTCGGGGGCCCGATGGCAGACTGTTGCATGGGGTTGTTGCGCAATTCCGCCGATCCACGCTCTCCCCCTCCCCTTGCGGGAGGGGGAAGGGGGAGGGGTTGGCTCCCCCGCCTCGACCGGTGACCCCACGCCCCAACCACACGGCCGCCCGCACCACCCCACCGCCAGGTCGGAGCCCGATGGCAGACTGTTGCATGGGGTTGTTGC
Organism: uncultured Alphaproteobacteria bacterium; assembly: GCA_963847615.1. Taxonomy (GTDB): domain Bacteria; phylum Pseudomonadota; class Alphaproteobacteria; order Acetobacterales; family Acetobacteraceae; genus Palsa-883. The sequence continues at coordinate 29,059 of CAWKAN010000014.1, read as the reverse complement.
GCAATTCCGCCGATCCACGCTCTCCCCCTCCCCTTGCGGGCTTGGGCCGCGAAGCGGACCAAGGGTAGGGGGAGGGGTTGGCCCCCCCCGCCTCGACCGCGACCCCACGCCCCAACCACACGGCCCGACCGCACCACCCCACCGCCAGGTCGGAGCCCGATGGCCGACTGTTGCATGGGAGCCTGCCCCGGCGAAGGCCGGGGTCGTTGCCGCGATTCGCGTATTTGCCGCCAGCGTCCCGCCCAGGACGCCCACCGGCCCACAGCCCAACCCCCCGCTACATCCCGTATTCCGCCACCAGCGCCGCTGCCTCCGCCTGGTCGGCCAGCATCGCCGCCTGCCCCGCCGGGCTGAGCGCCTCGATCGGGCCGAGCGGCCCGTCATACGTGTAACCGAAGAACTCCCGCCGCTGCGCCAGCGTCATGTTCTCCCACCCCGGATACGGCCGCGACAGCCGCGGATCGGGCTTCCAGCGCCGCGCGTAATCGTCCGGCTTGTACCGATAAACCACCCTCGGTCCCGGCCCAACCGGCAGCGGCGGCTCCCCCGCCTTCTCGCGCCGCTCCGCCTCGACCGCCACCGCCAGCTCGGCGTCGGTCAGCTCGTCGATCCACTTGACGATCGGCTCGGCGTCGGCAGCGGCGGCCTTGGCCCCGCGCGGCGCCTCGGCCGGCCGGGGCGGCGCCGTGCGCCAGTCCAGCGCCAACCCCGGCGCCGCATCGCCCCAATCGCGCGCCGCCCCCACCGGCTTGCCCCGCTGGTCCTTCAGCAGCCGCGCCGCACCGGCCAGAGCGCGCGCCAGCGCGGCGGCACTGGCCCGCTGGCGCAGCGCCTGCTTGGCATCGGCGCCCGCCTCGAACGCCAGGCGCAGCGCATCCAGCATCCCGGCATTGGCGGCGATGATCTGGATGGCGAACATCGCCTCGATCGGGTCGCGCGGGTCGAGCGTGCCGAGCTGGTCGAGGCCGCCCTGCACGATCGCGGTCCAGACGGCGTCGGCGGCATCCGCCGCCGGGCGGGCCAGCGTGAACACCATCGCGCGCAGGACGTGCGGCGGGATGGTGCAGGGGGGCTTTTCTTGGCTGGGGAGGTCGAGGTCGGGGGTACGCTTGGGCAAGGGCACGGTCTCCGGAAATTCAACAGGACCGGCCAGTATCGGGGAAAATAGCGAACAAAAGGTTAGGCTCATATGGCGTTGACTGTTGGACGGCCCCGTAGGGCGGAAAAGCGTAGCGCCTTCCGCCGTCGGACGGCGGCGCGATATGTTGTTGGGGACGTCGGCAGATGCGAGCGGCTCGCCCGGCGGTGGCGGAAGGCGCTGCGCTTTTTCGCCACTACGGGCCGTCCAACAGTCAACGCCATATGAGCGAAAGGTTAATAGGGCATGAAGATCCAGGCCGCGCCGTGCGCCGGCCGGCCGATGCGATCAGGAGGATCGAGACATGACGACGCGAACCGGAACCTTTCCCCTGCGGCTGCCCTGTCGCTGAAGGCGGCGGTGGAGGCGATCAGCGAACGCGACGGCACCAGCATGAACCAGTTCCTGGTGGTGGCCGCCGCCGAGAAGATCATCGCCATGCAGACCGAGACGTTCTTCGCCGAACGGGCGGCGCGCGCGGCGTTCCGGCGCGTGCTGGATCGCAGCGGCGGCGAAGCGCCGCGGGCGGATGACGTGATCGCGAGACCCGTGGCCAAGAGTTCGACTCGACTCTCAAGCCCAACACGCCAGCCGCCTGGCGAGCAGCATGACGCAGGCAGCATGGCGGAACGCCGTGGCCGGGCCGATCGTGGCTTCGAAATTGGCGGCAAGACGCTGCTCGCGGCGTCGCGAAGCAAGAATTTTAACGCAGATGAAGCAAGGCGATGCACGCCGATGCACGCCGATAGCGAGCGGCGGAATGATCTGCCGGGGCACGGGATCGGCTGCGCGTTCACCATCTTCAAGACGCTTGCGGCAGGGCCATCGGGCGAACGACGGAAGGTCCGGGCTCCGCCCCGAACCCCGCGAGCGGCGGGTGATGGGTCAGTTTGAACGTCTGCGGCGGCGGAACCCGATGGTCGCCGCCGCGGTCGCTCTACCGCCGCTTTGGGTGGAGAGCGGACCTTCCGCGACATCGGCCGCTGAACGAAATTCAAGACTTTCCGAGTCTCCGGAAAGTATAACCGAAATGCGGCCGCAACAAGCCCGTTGAATCGGATTGACCTTGCCTCGCGGTCCCAAAGGGCACCGCATGGCGCGGTTGCCCTCATGCCGATTAGGTGGGAGTGCGGCCCCGAATCGCCCATCGACCAGAATCCCGTTTGGAACAGATTCCACAATGCCCCCATTTGGGTTAGGATGCGGCCATGACCGAAACCGCCACGCGCCCCTTCCCTTCCGCGCTCCCGCCGACCGAGGCGGAGCTTGCTGCATGGCGGGCGCTGTCCCGCGACGAGCAGCTTGCCCGCTATCGGGAGGCCCTACAGGCGCCCGAGGCCCGGCGCGTCAGCCAGGCAACCATGGCGGACGTGTTGACCGCCGCGCGTCAACTTGTAGCCGGTCGCCGTGGCTGACTTCCGCCTTTCGGAACGGGCGGAACGTGACCTTATCGAGATTTAGGACTACACCGGGGAGACTTTCGGAGCCTATCAGGCCGACGCCTACCATGCCGGGCTTGAGCGCACGTTCGACCTGCTCGCCAGCTTTCCCCGTATAGGGCGGGCAGCGACATCGCTCGGCATGGATGCCGTTACGGTTCAGCATTCTGCGCTATACTCGCTTCACGGGTTCGTCCCGTCAGCCGCTCCGCCGGAAGGTGCTGCCCTCAACTGAGGTGACCCATCGTGCTCGACCGCATCCGCCTCATCCGCAATATCGGCCAGTTCGATTCCGTCAGCGATGGAGGCAATCTCCCGCTGTCCAAATTGACACTGGTTTACGCAGAAAACGGGCGAGGCAAGACGACACTGTCCGCCATTCTGCGGTCACTCGGGACCGGTGATCCGCTCCCAATCTCTGAGCGTCAAAGGCTGAGCACGTCACAGCCCCCGCACGTCGTGGTGCAACCCGTCGGCGGGACAGCCATGAATTTCCAAGGTGGAGCGTGGACGCAGACGTTCCCGAATCTCGCTATCTTTGACGACGTGTTTGTCGATCAGAATGTTTATTCAGGGCTGTCGGTCGAAGCCGGACACCGTCAGAACCTTCATGAGTTCATCCTCGGTGCCCAAGGCGTCACGCTGGGCAAGGCCTTCCAGGACCTTGTCGATCGCAATGAAGAGCACAACAAGGCGATACGACTGAAGGCAGATGCTATTCCCGTAAGCATCCGAGGCGCGATGGATGCCGACTTCTTCTGCTCTCTGGCAGTACGCCCTGCGATCGAGGATGAGATTCAGGCCGCAGAGCGTCTGCTCGCCGCGGCCCGCGATCAAGACACCATTCGGAACGCATCAAGCTTCGATACCCTGGACTTGCCGGGATTCGATCTCCAGGCGATCGAGACCCTTCTGGCGCGTGACCTGGCAGCATTGGATGCGCATGCAGCAAAATTGGTCCAGGATCATTTGGCTGCCATAGGGTCAGGCGGCGAAGGGTGGGCGGCCGATGGGATGCGGCGAGTTCAGGAATCCGGGTCGGCTGCGTGCCCGTTCTGCGCTCAGGACCTCCGTGGGTCATCGCTCGTGGAGCATTACCGGGCTTATTTCAGCAGTGCGTATGAGGATCTGAAGCGGGCAATTGGTCAGGCTCTCAAAGCAATTGGCGCGGAACATGGGGGAGGGGTGCCTACAGCCTTCGAGCGTAGCGTCAGGGTGTGGGGCGAGCGTCGGCAATTCTGGTCGAAGTTCTGCGACGTGCCGGACGTTTCGCTTGATACCGCTGCCGTCGCGCGGGCCTGGAACGGTGCGCGGGATGCCATCCGGGGCTTGCTGACTGCCAAGCAGGCTGCGCCACTAGAGCGCATGGTGATCGATGCTACCACTCGTTCGGCAGTTGTAGCGTTTGATGAATGGCGAACAAAAGTCGAGACTTTGAGCCAGCAATTGCAGACAACGAACGCGACCATTCGTGTTGTGAAGGAGCAGGCGGCGGCAGGAAACCCGACGGCGATCACGGCGGATATCGCAAGGCTGAAGGCCACACAGGCGCGGCACACGCCGGAAGTTTCGGCGCTCTGCAATACTTACCGTGCTGAGAAGCTGGAGAAGGCAGAGACTGAGCGCAAGCGGAATGCGGCGCGTGACGCCCTTGATAAGTATCGCAAAACCGTCTTCCCCTCCTACGAGGCGGCGATCAACGATTATCTCCGAAAATTCGGGGCGGGCTTCCGGCTTGCCAAAGTCGCATCATCCACGACCCGAGCCGGATCGGCCTGCACCTACAGCGTCGCGATCGGCAATGCAGCGATCACGGTCGGGGGAGCCGTGACGCCCGGAGCGCCCTCCTTTCGTAGCACGCTGAGCGCCGGCGACCGCAACACTCTGGCCCTGGCGTTCTTTTTTGCATCGCTCGATCGTGACCCGGACCTGAAGGACAAGGTTGTCGTGATCGATGACCCGATCACCAGCCTTGACGAACATCGCCGCCTGACAACCGTGCAGGAGATGGGACGCCTGGCGCAAAGGGCGGAGCAGTTGATCGTGCTGTCGCACTCGAAACCCTTCCTGTGCCAACTTTGGGAAGGGACCGATAAATCGGTCGCGCGTGAAGCGCTTGAAATTAGCCGCAGTGGCGCAGGGTCAACGCTCCGGGGCTGGGTTGTCCACCACGACCTGATTACCGACCACGACAAGCGCCACGCGCTGCTGCGGAGCTATCTGGATAGCAGTGTCCCAGACAACCGAAAGGTTGCCGAAGCGCTGCGGCCGGTGTTGGAGCGATTTGTCCGGGTCGCCTATCCCGACTGGTTTCCGCCCGGGGGCATGCTCGGCAAATTCATGAACCTGTGCCAGCAGCGCACGGGCGCGTCGGACCAAATTCTCGATGCTGTGCGCACACAGGACCTCGATGACATCCTCGCCTATGCCAATCGGTTTCACCATGACACCAACCTGGCTAATGAAACCGAGGTGGTCAATGACGGGCAGCTCGTGGGTTTCGTGAAGAGGGTGCTCGCCTTCACACGCCACTGATATCAGTTAATACCAGCCATAGAGCCGTGTTGGAATTCCACCCCAAGTTCCTAATGCCGCGGACCTGCCGATCACTTCGTTCATCTCCTTCCTAGGGGAACGATCCGAAAGCTCATCTGCCCGTCGTCATGGCCTTGCTCTATGAGAGCGATGCCGGCTCTGTTGTCGCGAGCCCACTGAACTCGTGGCACATCATTGGGAACGTTGAGCCGGAACATTGCATTGCGGCTGTGATGCCTGACTCGCATCTGCCGGATTTGACCGTCTTCACCTCTCAGAACTCCGCCGCGAAACCCGCCAAAGGGTTTCGCGACGGCCCCGGAGAAAAACCCCAGCTCAGCGCTTGCTGAACTGGAAGCTGCGGCGTGCCTTGGCGCGGCCGTATTTCTTGCGCTCGACCACGCGCGAATCCCGCGTCAGGAACCCCGCCACCTTCAGGATGCTGCGCAGGTCGGGCTCGTAATAAGTCAGCGCGCGGCTGATGCCGTGGCGCACCGCGCCGGCCTGGCCGGACAGCCCGCCGCCGTTGACCGTGCAGAACACGTCGAACTGGTTGTAGCGGTCGGCCACCAGGAACGGCTGGGTGATCAGCATGCGCAGCACCGGGCGGGCGAAATACTGCGCCGCCTTCTTGCCGTTGACGTTGATCTCGCCCTTGCCGGGCTTGATCCACACCCGGGCCACGGCGTTCTTGCGCCTCCCGGTGGCATAGGAGCGGCCGAACGCGTCGCGCTTCGGCTCGACCTTGTCCTGCGTGGCCGCGGCGGTGGCCGAGGGCGCGGCGGGCGCCGCCGCCATCAGGTCCTTCAGATCGGCGAGCGAGTGGGTCTGGCTACCGGACATCTGTTTCAGCCCCTCTTGTTCTTCGGGTTCAGCGCGGCGACGTCGAGCATGACGGGCTGTTGCGCCGCGTGCTTGTGGTCGGGACCGGGATAGACATACAGATGCTTCATCTGCGCGCGCTGCAGCGGCCCGCGGGTGATCATCCGCTCCACCGCCTTTTCCAGCACCCGCTCCGGGTGCGCGCTTTCCAGCCGCTGGCGGATCGAGCGGCCCTTGATGCCGCCGGCGTAGCCGGTGTGGTAGTACAGCACCGCCTGCTCGGCCTTGTTGCCGGTGACGTGCACCTTCTCGGCGTTGATCACCACGACGTGGTCGCCGCAATCGACATGCGGGGTGAATTGCGGCTTGTGCTTGCCGCGCAGCCGCATGGCGATGATCGAGGCGAGGCGGCCGAGCACGACGCCCTCGGCGTCGATCAGCACCCAGTCCTTCTTCACCTCCGCGGGCTTCAGCGAGAGTGTGGTCTTCAGCATGGCGACGGTCCTGCAAAGAGGCGCGGCTTATGGGCGAAGCCGGAAGCTGCGTCAAGCGGTTCGGGGATTGGTAACATAATACCACATCGGTCCCGCCACGCCGTGGGCCGCCGCCGCGCGGGCCGCGCGACCACCCCGCATCCGGCGACCGTCGCCGCCGAAAGGCGCCGACTTCGTGCAATCCGCTTCGCAGTACGCTACATGTAGCAGCCGGAGGTGCCACATGCCATTGTCGAAGATCGAACGGGTCGAACGACGCCGCGCCAAGCTGCGGGCGGCCGGGCTGCGACCGGTCCAGATCTGGGTGCCGGACACCAGGACACCCGGGTTCGCCGAGGAATGTCGTCGGCAATCCGCGCTGATCCGCGCCAGTGAAACCGCGGCGAGCCAGGCCGAGGACGCCGCCTGGGAAGCTGCATCCGCGGAGTTGGTCACGCATGACCCGCGGTGACATCGTCGTGGTGTCGCTACCGGGCGACTACGGCAAACCGCGACCTGCGTTGGTCGTCCAGGCTGACCAGTTCGCCGAGCATCCATCCGTCACGGTGTTGCCGATCACCACTCATCTGGTCGATGCACCGCTGCTCCGGATCGATATTCGCCCAGACGACGGCGGCCCAGACAACGGCCTGGAGCAACCGTCGCAGATCCAGATCGACAAGCCGCACACCCCACGTCGCGAGCGGATCGGCCCGGTCATCGGCCGGGCCGACGCGGCAACCCTGGTCGCGGTCAATCGCGCGTTGACGGTGTTTCTCGGGCTCGTCTGATCCCGCCCCGCCACCCCGACATGGGCCCCAAGCAGGCCCCCCAACCGCATCAATGCAGCTTCGGCGCCTTCAGGAACTTGGCCCGGTCGGCGGAGCGCACCGTCAGGCTCATGGTCGTGGCATCGCGTTGCAGCCGCAGCCGCACCTCGGCCCCGGCACTGCCCGAGGCCCAGACCCGCCGCCAGAGCGAGGCCAGGTCGGCGATGTCCTCCTGGTTGACCGACAGGATGCGATCCCCCGCGCGCAGCCCCGCCTGCTCGGCCGGGCCGCCGTCGGCCAGCCCGCCCACCACCAGCGTGTCGTCGGATTCCGTGGCGTACATGCCCAGCCACGGCCGCGCCGGGCGATTGACCCGCCCATAGGTCAGCAGGTCCGGCATGATCGGCGCCAGCAGGCTGATCGGCACCACCATGTTCATGTCCAGCCGCCGCCCGCCGCGGTCGCCCTGCTGCAGGATCAACGAGCCGATCCCCATCAGCTTGCCGTCCGCGCCGATCAGCCCGCCGCCGCCCCAGAACGGATGCGCCGGCGCGGTGAACAGCGCGTCGTCCAGCACGTATTCCCAATACCCGGCGAATTCCTGCCGCCCCACCAGGCGCGTCTCCACCGCATGGTGCTTGCCGCCCCCGGCGGCGAACACCAGCTGGTCGCCGACCTTCAGCCGGTCGGAATCGCCCAGCTCCAGCACCGGCGTCTCCAGCCGGCCCAGCGCCTGCACCAGGCCGAAGCCGGTCTCCTGGTCATAGGCCAGCGCGTGCCCCGCCACCGCGCGGCCGGCGCCCGAGGTGATCCAGATCGTCTCCGCCTCGGTGATCAGGTAGCCGATCGTGGCCACCAGCCCCTTGTCGTTGACCACCACGCCGCTGCCGGCCCGCTCGGTGCCCAGCGTGCCGGCGGTGAAGGCGTCCGCCGGGATGAACGTCTTCAGGTTCACCACGGCGCCGAGCGCGCGGTTCAGATCGAACGTGTAATCGTCCGGATCGGGCTGCAGGTTCGGCGGAATCTCCCAATCTTCGTTTTTCATGCCGTGGCGTCTTCCATGGCTGCGGCGGTGAGTGGCCGGCGGGACACGCTCTCCGGACCCGTGTGCCGGCCACATATTAGAAGCTTTCCGCCACAGTGCCACTGCGGCGGCGAACCAGGGCAATCGGGGGAAGCGAAGCAAGGCTGGGGCTTCGCCCCAGACCCCACCAAGGGGCGCTGCCCCTTGGAACCCCGCCAAGGGCGGAGCCCTTGGAACCCTTCACTGGGAGTGTGGGGAGGGGAAGGGGGCGGCTGGGTGAGGCGAAGGGGCGCCGTCCGGCATGCCGGACGGCGCCCCTTCGCCTCACCCAGCCGCCCCCTTCCCCTCCCCACACTCCCAGTCATGGAGTCCAGAGGCCGCTGCCTCTGGTGGGGGTCCAGGGGGCAAAGCCCCCTGGTGGGGTTCGGGGCGAAGCCCCGAGCTTGCCTTCGTTCACCCGGCGGCCAGGTGGTCGCGGTAGCGGCTCCGCAGCGCCGTCTTCAGCAACTTGCCGGTCGCCGTATGCGGCAGCTCCGCCACCACCACGACGGCATCCGGCACCCACCATTTCGGCACCTTGTCGGCGTAGACGCGCAGCACGTCGGCCGGATCGATGGCCCGGCCGGCGCGCGGCACGACGATCAGCACCGGGCGCTCGTCCCATTTCGGGTGGTGCGCCGCGACCACTGCGGCCTCGGCCACGTCGGGGTGGGACAGCGCGATGTTTTCCAGCGTGATCGAGCTGATCCATTCGCCGCCCGACTTGATCACGTCCTTCGACCGGTCGGTGATCTCCATCAGCCCATCGGGGTCGATGGTGGCCACGTCGCCGGTGGCGAACCAGCCGTCGGCGTCGAGCGCGCTGCCCGGTGCGTCGCCGTAATAGGCGCTGCACACCCAGGGACCGCGCACCTTCAGGTCGCCGAACGCCGTGCCGTCCCAGGGCAGCTCCTTGCCCTCGCCGTCGACGATCTTCATGTCGATGCCGGGCGCCACGCGGCCCTGTTTCAGCATCAGCCGGTCGCGCTCGGCCTTGCTCAGGCCGAGATGGCATGGCTTCGGCGCGTTGTAGGTACCGACCGGGCTGAGCTCGGTCATGCCCCAGGCATGCTCGACGGCGACGCCCTGCTCGGCGGCGAACGCCTCGATCAGCAGCGGCGGGCAGGCGGAGCCGCCGGTCAGGATGCGGCGCAGCGTGTCGAGTTTTCCCCCGCTGGCGCGCAGGTGCGCCAGCAGGCCCAGCCAGACGGTGGGCACGCCGGCGCTGAAATTGACCCGCTCCGCGTTCAGCAACGCGTGCAGGCTGGCGCCGTCGAGGTGCCGTCCCGGCAGCACCAGCGCGGCGCCGGTGAGCGCCGCGCCGTACGGGATGCCCCAGGCGTTGACGTGGAACATCGGCACCACCGGCAGCACGCGGTCGACCGCGCGCAGACACAGCACATCCGGCATGCTGACCGCGTAGGCGTGCAGGAAGGTGGACCGGTGCGAGTACAGCACGCCCCGCGGCACCCCGGTGGTGCCCGAGGTGTAGCACAGCGCGCTGGCGGTGGTTTCCTCAAAACTCGGCCAGGCGAAGTCGTCGTCGGCCGCGTCCATCAGCGCGTCGTAGCAGTGCAGCGCCATCCCGGCGGGCAGCGCGAGCGCCGGCATGTTGGCGGCATCGGTCATCAGCACCACGGCGCGCACGCAGTCCTTGACGCGCGGCGCGATGGTTTCCAGCAGGGGGAGAAAACTGGTGTCGGCGAACAGCACGGCATCGCCGGCGTGGGTGATGATGTAGGCGATGTCGTCGGGATGCAGCCGCGGGTTGATGGTGTGGCAGATCGCGCCCATCCCGGGGGCGGCGTAATAGACCTCCAGGTGGCGGTAGTCGTTCCAGGCCAGCGTGCCGACGCGGTCCTGCGATCCGACGCCAAGCTTGCCAAGGACGCGGGCGAGGCGGCGGGCGCGCGCTTCCAGCGCGGCGTAGGTGGTGCGGTGGATCGCCCCCTCGGTCGTCTTCGAGACGATCTCGCCTCGCGCGTGGTGGCGCGCGGCGTGGCGCAGGATCGAGGAAATCAGCAACGGTTGCTGCTGCATCAGGCCTTGCATCGCGCGGTTCCCTCCTCCCGGTGGGCCGATTTCCCGGCCCTTGGTGTCGCCAGATCAAGCTTAGAGAGCCGGGCAGCGGAGTGCCAGACGCCGGGGCGCGGGCCGCTCATGCCACGTCGTGGGCGCGCTGCATCCTCTCCCGGACCGCCCGCCCCGGCGGCCGGGAGCGGCCAGGTCCGGTGCGCGTCGCATCCCGGTCCGTTTTGGGAGCGGATTGGGTCTGCTGCTGACCGAGATAGTGGAGGACGCGAGCAAAGGTCGGTGGGGACGATTGTATCGGAACCGAGGTGTCGGCGGAGATCGCAGGTCGCACCACAGATCGGTTGGCGCGGACGTCGCGGTCCGCGCCAACCGAAGCGCAGCTGACTACAAATCCAGACTTGCCAGCAGCCGGCGGCTGACCATTTCGGAAGCCGCATCCAATCCGGCGACCGCCTCACGCAGCGCCGGATCATTCGAAGCAGCTTGCATCACTTTGCCAAAAACCTCCCAGTCAGTGCACAAGATGCGGACAATCCAGTTGCCGGAATCGGGACCGGTCATGACCTGGCTGAGCACGACGCTCTCGGCGCCATGTTTCTCCAGCACCACCTTGAGCTTCCGCGTCGCGGCGGTCACTGCGTCTCGCGTTCCGCCCTTGCGGACCGTCACCACAGAGATCGACATGCGTAGTCCCCCTCCTGTTGTTGTTGGGGATTTCCCCCAGTGAGCAGCCGGTTCGGCCGTCACGAAGCCACGATAGCCACCGAACCGCGTGTTCAGCAGCGGCAATTCCTTCGGAAAAGAGCCGGAACTTTGCCGACCGGTTGACGATCGCTGTGTGCACGAGACGCTGGGCCTGCAAGCCCGCATCGGGACGGACGTCTCCTGCCGGCAGCCGGATCGGCCGCGCATGGATGCCGATCCTCAACATCGCCCGGCGGCAACCGGCGAAGCGCCGCGATGGAGACCAGGATGCGTTGGAACCGGCGACGCGGCACCAGGACCTCGGCCATTTGGCATGGTGATCGATCGACTGGCGTGGGGCGTGAGCCGGCAGCCAGTAGCAGTTTGCCAGCCCAATCAGCAGCGACCACCCTGAGCCGGGCCAGCGTTATTCCGGAAACCGTTCGAATGCGGGCAGTTCATGGATGTGCGCCATCCAGCCCAGCCGCTCGGCGGTTTGAATTTGCATGGTCGGCGCAACGGCATCCGGATTGTCCAGCGTCGCCAACTGGACTTCGACGAGGTCCGGCAACAGGTCCGCATTGCGATAAAACAGCCCGGTACCGCAGTTGGGACAAAAGCTGCGCATGGCCGCGCCCGAGGAGTTGATGGTCTTGGGATCGCCTTGCGTCATTGTCAGCGCGTCTGCCGGGTATTCGGCCCAGGCCATGACCGGTGCACCGGAACTGCGCCGGCAATCGCCGCAGTGGCACAAGCTAACCGCCTTGGGCTGGCCGGCGAGTTGGTAACGAACGCTGCCGCAGTGGCATCCCCCGGAATACGTCATTGCTGACCTCCCTATCCCGACCGACGTTTCGCCTTGGGCGGCCCATCCGCCGCCTCCGGATGCAGACTAGTGCCCTGCGTCACCGATTCTGCGGCGATTTCGCGACCCGCTTGCGGGACTTTACCGAGGTCGCCGGCGGACGCGGAACAAGCGCAATATAAGCCACTCGGGGCACTGGCACCGGTGCGCAGGGAGTCTGCCCGCTTGCCGTGGCTTGATCCCGGCGCCGGGAAGGCCTGGCACTCGACGAACGGCCGAGCGCATGAGAGGCGTGCCGGGCTTGCGCTGCATCACCTCGGCTTCTCCAGGCCGGTTACGATCTGGTGCATCGCAGGTTCGTCAACACGTCCGTAACCATCTGTCCGCGGCACCGCGAAGGAAGGATTTTACCGCAGATGAAGCAAGGCGATGCACGCCGATGCACGCAGATGGCGCCGTGCTGAATGATCTGTCGGGGCAGGTGATCGGCGGCGCGTTCACCGTGCTCGATACGCCTGGGGCCGGGTTCCTGGAAAAGGTCCATGAGGATGCGTCGGCTTTTGCAGTTCCTGCGGCTGGTCTATCGGTTGTGCAACAATGTGCCGCCAGGGTGTACTACTGGAACCTGGTGGTCGGCGACGACTTCGTGGACCTGCGGGGCGAGGACGCGCTTCCGGTTGAGCTGACCACCGTCGAGGCACTGGACGACGCACGCATGCCCCGGCGTCTTGACCCAGGGGTCGGATGCCATGCGCCAATGACCGCAAGGCGACCGGCCCGCAGCCCCGCCCGCTGGCTGATTTCGCCAAGCCGCGCCTGGAGACCAAACGCCTGGCGCACAACCGGTGAACCGCACGGACCCATCGGCGTGCATCGCCTTGCTTCATCTGCGGTAAATTCTTGCTTGCCCCGCCGCGCCACCAGCGCGCAACGCGGGCCAAGGCCGCAGGCGATCGCAGCCTCTCCGAGCCGCGGCCGGCGTGTGCCCAACCGGTCAGAATCACGGTGCAGGGGTATCGGTCATCTGCGTCACCGATCTTGTGGCGACGTCGCGACTTGCTTGCGACGCTTTCAGGGACAATCGACGGAGCATGAATCCAGGCAATATCAACGACTGGGGCACTAGCCGCGTCGTGCCCCGCCCGGAAGGAGGAACCGCATTACGATGCCCGCCGTGTGCCTGCATCGCGGCCCGTGCCGCCTCGATCGGCCCCAGCGACCTTGTTTTGCCTCATTCGGCTCCAGCCGGACCGCCGGGGCGCGGGGCGGCTGGCCGCCCCGGTCGAACCCCCGAACGCGCGGCCAGCGGAAAGCCGGCCGGGCGAGACCGGATGCGCCGTGGGTGCGCGAGCGGCGCCTTTGCGCCGGGCTGGGCGCAAGGTCGGGCAGGCCGATACAAAGGGGCGGTTCGGCGCCAGATGTTGCCCCCAAGCCGCGTCGCAGCACGGGAAGGGGCGATTCTCCCGGTGCCTTGATCAGTAGGTGCCTTGATCAGTCTGGTGCGCCCGGCAGGACTTCGAACCTGCAACCAGGCCGTTATGAGCGGTCTGCTCTAACCAGTTGAGCTACGGGCGCCCCGTCGCCGGCGAACCAGGGCCGGCCGGCAGGTCGCGTCAGACCCGCATTTCGCCGGTTGCGAAATCCCGGCGATTTGCCTGACCATCACGCTTCTGGCATACCCCGCGCGACTTTCAACCCCCCTGCCCGCCCATTTCCCGTCCATCGCGGGGAAATCGGTGCAAGCCAAGGATTTACGGGATGCCTCTCGCCTATCTGGTGATTCTCGCCTGCGGAGTGCTGGCGCTGGTCTACGGCGTCGTCACCACCCGCCAGGTGCTGGCCGCCGATGCCGGCACCGCCCGCATGCAGGAGATCTCGGCCGCCGTGCAGGAAGGCGCGCGGGCCTATCTGAACCGGCAATACACCACGATCGGCATCGTCGGCGTGATCGTCTTGATCATCCTCGGCGTGACGCTCGGCATCCACGTCGCCATCGGCTTCTTCATCGGCGCCGTGCTGTCGGCTGCCGCCGGCTATGTCGGCATGAACGTCTCGGTGCGCGCCAACGTGCGCACCGCCCAGGCGGCGCGCCAGGGCCTCGCCGCCGGGCTGGGCATCGCGTTCAAATCCGGCGCCATCACCGGCATGCTGGTGGTCGGCTTCGGCCTGCTCGGCATCGCCGGCTACTATTTCGTGCTGCGCGCCACCATGCCGGGCGACGACCTCCGCCCGGTGCTGAACGCCATGGTCGCCCTGGGCTTCGGCGGCTCGCTGATCTCGATCTTCGCCCGGCTCGGCGGCGGCATCTTCACCAAGGGCGCCGACGTCGGCGCCGACCTGGTCGGCAAGGTCGAGGCCGGCATCCCCGAGGACGACCCCCGCAACCCCGCGGTGATCGCCGACAACGTGGGCGACAATGTCGGCGACTGCGCCGGCATGGCCGCCGACCTGTTCGAGACCTACGCGGTGACCATCGTCGCCACCATGCTGCTGGCGGCGATCTTCTTCACCGGCCCGGTGCGCGACTGGCTGCTGCTGATGCCGCTCGGCATCGGCGGGGTGTGCATCCTCACCTCGATCGTCGGCACCTACTTCGTGCGCCTCGGCCCCGACAACGGGATCATGAAGGCGCTGTACAAGGGGCTGCTGGTGACCGGCGCGCTGTCGGTGGTCGGCATCGCGATCATCATCGGCTGGTTCGTCGGCTTCGCCACGCCGCTGCCGATGAGCAACGGCGCGACGGTGAACGGGTTCGAGCTGTTCATCTGCGCCCTGGTCGGCCTGGTGGTCACCGGCGCGATCGTCTGGATCACCGAGTATTATACCGCGACCGAGTTCCACCCGGTGCGCTCGATCGCGCAGGCCTCCACCACCGGGCACGGCACCAACGTGATCCAGGGCCTGGCGATCTCCATGCAGTCGACGGCGCTGCCGGTGCTGGTGATCTGCGCCGGCATCATCGCCACCTACCTGCTCGCCGGCCTGTTCGGCATCGCCATGGCGGTGACCACCATGCTGTCGCTGGCCGGCATGATCGTCGCGCTGGACGCCTACGGCCCGGTGACCGACAACGCCGGCGGCATCGCCGAGATGGCCGACCTGCCGCCGGACGTGCGCAAGACCACCGACGCGCTCGATGCGGTGGGCAACACCACCAAGGCGGTGACCAAGGGCTACGCGATCGGTTCGGCCGGCCTTGCCTCGCTGGTGCTGTTCGCCGCCTACACCCAGGACCTGGCGCACTACTTCCCCCACCTGGCGGGCGTGTCGTTCTCGCTGGACAACCCCTACGTGGTGATCGGCCTGCTGATCGGCGGCATGCAGCCCTATCTGTTCGCCTCGATGGGCATGACCGCGGTCGGGCGCGCCGCCGGCGCGGTGGTGGTGGAGGTGCGGCGGCAGTTCCGCGAAATCCCCGGCATCATGGCGGGCACCGCGAAGCCGGAATACGGCCGCGCCGTCGACATGCTGACCAAGGCGGCGATCCGCGAGATGATCGTGCCCTCGCTGCTGCCGGTGTGCGCGCCGATCGCGCTGTGGGTGGTGATCGACATCATCGGCGGCAAGGGCGCGGCGTTCTCGGCGCTGGGCGCCATGCTGCTGGGCACCATCGTCACCGGGCTGTTCGTGGCGATCTCGATGACCTCGGGCGGCGGCGCCTGGGACAACGCGAAGAAATACATCGAGGAAGGCAACCACGGCGGCAAGGGCTCCGAGGCGCACAAGGCCGCGGTGACCGGCGACACGGTCGGCGATCCGTACAAGGACACCGCCGGTCCGGCGGTGAACCCGATGATCAAGATCACCAACATCGTGGCGCTGCTGCTGCTGGCGGTCCTGGCGAAGTGGCTCGCCGGCTAGCAGCGCAGACCGGCGGAGCCGGCCGCGGACGTCTCTGCTACCAACCGGCGGAAGGGTTGACCCGTCGGCGGCGCCCCCCTCGTCATGCCGGCGAAGGCCGGTATCCACGTCTTGCCTTCGTGCAGCAAGCACAGTCGTGGATGCCGGCCTTCGCCGGCATGACGAGGGGGCTACGCCCGGAGAGTCGATCATTCGGACGCCTGGTATAAGACCCCAAGCGGCCGGCCCCGCGCGAAAATATCGACGTGATGGCCGAGGTCCCGCGGGGCTCGGCGCTGACACAAGGTGAACAAGGCGACGGGCGCGATCGTCGGCGACCGGTTCCTGTTCACCGCCCCCGCCTGTCCCTCGGCCGACGGCGTCATCCCAGGCCCCCTGGCCGAGGACGGCGAGCCGGCCGTGCCGAGGCCGAGGCCGAGGCGGCGGCCAAGAATCCCGTCGCCGCCGCACCCCTCGCCGGCATCAGACCGGCATCGTCCTGCCCTGGTGCCGCCGCCCGACCAAAGCGGTCTCCTCGGTCCCGCCGGCAATGACCCGCACGCCCTCGTCCAGCCGCGCGGCGATGTCGCCCGGGGTGCAGCCCTCCAGGAACGCGATGGCGTTGCGCCGGCACGCGGCAAACACCTTGTCGCGCGCCTCCTGCATCTCCGGCGGATAGGGGTCGCGCATCAGCGCGGTGTAGCCGAGCGACAGGCCAAGATCGCCCGGCCCCATCTCGGCGAAGGCCAGGCCGGGCACGGCGCAAATCGCATCGGCCTGGGCGATGCCCTCGGGGCTTTCCAGCTTGACGCCCAGCATCAGCTCGCCATTCGGGTTGAGCGGCCAGGGATCGCAACGATCCATGTAGTGCGCGCCCGCAATGCCCCAGACCGGGGCGGCGGTGCCCTCGGAGCCGCGGCCGCGCAGGCCGATCCCCAGCAGCAGCTTGCCCAAGGCGTCGGTCCCGCCGCGCGTGCCGACGGCGCCGCGCATGCGCGCGACCGGCGTGGCGATCGCCGGATCGACCTGCTGCGGATTGTGCGGATAGCGGCACGCCTCGACAAAGGCACGCACCGCATCGGGCGTTTCCGCCTGGCACAGCAGGACGCCGTGCACGCCGCGGGCGAGGATCTGGCGGAACTGCCAACTGTTGTAACGGACGTTGGCCTCGTCGGTGCCGTTGACCGGCGCCTCGACGATCACCGTGGGCGTGCGGTGGCCCGACCGCGTCGGCCCGCCGTCAACCAGGCCGCGCATGTACTCGGCGAGGCCGGCCATGTCGAACGACCCGTGCTCCATGCCGACGTTGATGTAGTCGGCCCAGGTGCCGGCGTCCTCGCGACCCTGGGCGTAGCTCAGCACGTGGCCGCTGTGCGGGCCGGTGTAGTAGATCGCCTGGCCCTGCCGGAGCAGCTCGATCGCCCGGTTGATGCGGCTGGCCATTGCACGTCCCTCCTGGTCGGTTTGATCCGGCGTTCGGCGCAGCCTAGCGCGATTGCGACAGGGATGACATTTGCGGCGATACGCGGGACCGCTGCCGCAAGCCGCAAATTCGTCGGATGCCTGCTGCACCTGCTTTCTGTTGCAGTGGGATCGCCCCGCCCTGCAGGGCACAAGTTGCCGCTGCAATGATCCGGCATTTTGTCACGCTATCGGACAGAATGCCGGCATGGCGCAGTCCCGCCCGCAGGGGGTCGCTGCGGCGCGCACCCCATCCCCAGCCACCCTACAAGGGAACGCCCGCCAGCAGCCGGCTGGTGCGAATCGTCTGCAAGGTCTGCACCCGGCTGACCGACGGCGACCCGGTCAGGCGCTGCGTCAACTGGTTCTCGTGCGCCGTGTCGCGCACCACCAGCTTCAACAGGAAATCCCCGCCGCCGCGGATCATGTGGCACTCCCGCACCTCGGGCCAGCCGGCGACAAGCTGCTCGAATGCCGACAGCACCACCTCCTTCTGGCTGTCCAACCCGACCACGGCGAAGAACATGATCTCCCAGCCCAGCTTCTGCGGATCGGTGTCGGCGTGGTAGCCGCGGATCACCCCGGCCTCCTCCAGCCGGCGCACCCGCCGCAGACACGGCGGCGCCGAAATGCCGGCGCGACTGGCCAACTCGACGTTGGTGATCCGCCCATCCGCCTGCAGCTCGGCCAGGATGCGGCGGTCGATCGCGTCGAGAATCGGCGTCTCGTGCGTTGAGGTCTTCATGCCGGGCCAATGGCCTGTGACTGTGGAGGGAGCAAGGCGGTCGATGCCCGCGATGATATTCCACCCCACCGCCGCAGCAAACCCGCCTCCGAGCGCGGATCGCCTGACGCAAGGCCGGGGCTTCGCCCCAGACCCCACCAAGGGGCGCTGCCCCTTGGAACCCCGCCAAGGGCGAGCCCTTGGAACCCTTCACTGGGAGTGTGGGGAGGGGAAGGGGGCGGGTGGGCGAGGCGAAGGGGCGCCGTCCGGCACGCCGGACGGCGCCCCTTCGCCTCGCCCACCCGCCCCCTTCCCCTCCCCACACTCCCAGTCATGGAGTTCCAGAGGCTCCGCCTCTGGTGGGGGGTCCAGGGGGGCAACGCCCCCTTGGTGGGGTCTGGGGCGAAGCCCCGGCCTTGCGTCAGCCGATCGGCGCCGGATGGAATGGGGCGCCGGCGGTGGGGCGGGGCGGGGCGAACAGCACGCGCATGTGTGCGCAGGTTGCCGCGTCGGGATATCCCAGGTGCGGGACCGCCAGCAGTGTCGCGCCGGCGCGCAGTGCCGGCAGGGTTCGCAGCACCGCGGCCGGCAGGGCGGAGCGGTTGCGAAACCGCGGCGCGTCCTGGTCCAGCGGGCCGAGCGTGGTGCCGGCGGGTGGGGTGGCGTCGTCGGCGAGCCGGTACCTGCCGTCCCACACGGCGCCTTGGATGGCGGGGACCTTGGGGGCCATGGCGACGACCTCGCGCACCAGCAGCAGGCCGGGTCCGAGCCGTCCGGCCGGCAACAGCCGGACGCCGCCGAGCGTCGCGGGCGCCGGGTGGGCGGCGAGTGCCGCGACGGCATCGGGTGCCGGCGGGTAGTTGGCGCCGCCGATGGCCTGGATCAGCGCGGCCAGGGCGGCGGGCGGGATCGCCCCGCCGGCGAGGACCGCGAATCCCTCCGGGCGGAGCACGGCGGCCTGCGCCAGGGCGAACGCAGCCTGGGTTTCGGCGGCGGCGCGCGCGGCGCCGGCGACGGCAGCCGCGGCGGCGAGGCGGGCGGCGGCGGGACCGTCGCGGTCGGCCGCCAGCAGGCGCAACCGCACGCGCAGCGCGCGCGGATCGCGGTTGGACGGGTCCTCGACCCAGCCGATCCCCATGGTTTCCAGCACCGCCCGCAGGGCACCCGGCGGGACGCCCAGCAGCGGGCGCAGCAGCCGGACCGTCGGCAGTTCGACCAGCGCCGCCATGCCGGCCAGGCCGGCCGAGAAGCTGCCGCGCAGCGCCCGCAGCGCGACCGTCTCCGCCTGGTCCGCCGCCTGGTGGCCGACCAGCAGATGCAGCGCGCCGGCCGCCGCGCAGGCCGCGACCAGCGCCGCGTAGCGGGCGATGCGGGCCCGTTCGGCCAAGGCCGGCCCATGCGCGAGACCGGCCAGGCGCAGCACGCGCACGGCGATCCCGCGGCTGGCCAGCAGGCGCTCGGTCAGCCGGGCTTCCTCCGCGGCGGCCGCGCGCAGGCCGTGATCGACCACCAGGGCCAGGACCGCGCCGCCCCGCGGCCGCGCCCAGGCGTCGGCCAGCACGGCGAGCGCCAGGCTGTCCGCGCCGCCGGACACCGCGACGGCCAGCAGCGGGGCCGGCTCGAACGGCCCCAGCCGGGTCATTGCGGCGTCGAAGGCGCGGTGGGCCGCGCCGCCGACCGCATCGCCATTTGTGCCCAAGGTGGCCGCATCGGCGGCGGCACCGACCGCCCCGTTGGTCGCCGCGTCGGTCGCCGCGCCGGTCGTCGCGCTGGTCGCCCCCTCGGTCGCCGCGCTGGTCGCCCCCGCGGTCGCCCCATCGGTCGCCCCGTCGGTCGTATTGGCGATCGCGCCACTGGTCACCGCATTGCCACTCCGTTCGACGCGCCGCGGCTCACCCTGGCGGTCACCTCGATCGCCGCCGGAACCGCCGCGCCAACCGTCATCCCATCGCCCCTCCGCCCGGGCCTCCCGTCGGACATCCGCCCGGATACCGTGTCGGGCGTCCCCTCGGGCGCCCATCTCGCGGGTGCCTGGTCGCCGGCCGGGCGGCGACCTCGCCGCCCGGCAGCAGCAGCCACGCGCCCTATTTGCAGCCGGCCCGGCGGTGCGCCGCCAGGATCGGCTCGCGCAGGTCGGCGCGCGGGCTGGCAAAATCCGCGTGCAGCCGCGTCAGCGCCTGGCAGGCCGAGGCCCTGTCATTCAGGCCGATCAGGGCGTTGGCCAGGCCGAGCAGCGCGTCCTGCGCATGCGCGCCGCGGCGCGCCCGGTTGTAGGTGTCGTCGTACGACAGCGCGGCCTGGGAATACTGCCGCTGGCCGTACTGCGCCTGGGCCAGCAGGAACACCGCGTCGTAGGCGCGCGGCGAGGTGCGGTTGGCGGCGAGGATCTCCCGCGCCGCCGCCTCGGCGGTCGCATAGTCGCGCCGCGCCAGTGCCGCGGTGCCTTCCTGCATTGCCCGCTCCGGGGTGCGCGGTGGCGCCGGCGCGGCGCCCGGCGGGCGGACCGGCATTGTGCCGAGCACGCCGGTCGGCGGCGTTGCCGTTGGCGGCCCGGCGGTTGGCGGGGGGGCGGCTGGCGGTGCGGCCGGCGTGCCGCCCGCCGCGGCCGCCTGCCGCGCCGCCGCCTCCGCCGCCTGGCGCGCCGCCGCCGCGGCCTGCGGGTTCTGCACCTGGAACGTCAGGTCGTCGATCCGCTTGCCGAGGTCGTCGGTCTGGCGCTGCAACTGGTTCTGCAGTTCGTCGACGCGCCCGCGCAACTGACGCACCTCGTCCTCGAGCCGATCGACCCGCACCAGCAATTGCGCGGTGATGTCATTGCCGCCCGACGCCGGCGCCGCCCGCGGCGCGCTGCCCAGCAGCGAGCCGCCGCCGCCGTTGGACACCTGCGCCTGCAGCATCTGCACCTCGTGGCGCAGCTCGGCGATCTGGTCGCGCAGCGCGATGGCCTCGCGGCTCTCGATCTGCGCCCGCACCGGGGTCGTCGCGAGCGCAATCGCCAGCACCGCCGCCAGTGCCAGCCCGTGGCGCAGCACACCGTTCTGCCTCATGTCACCGCCTCTTTCATTCACATTCGACGCTCCGGCCGACCCGACCTTCGCCGACCCGACCTTTGCCGATCCGGGCGCCGATCCGGGATCCCGGTGCAGCCAGCACCGATCCGGGGCACAAGACGCAGGCAAATTCAAGGCCCGGCGACAGCCTCCGGCAAGTCTCGTTCCGGCCGGGCGACGTTGTCGCTCCGGCATGGTCGAGCCTGCCCCGGCCCTGCCGGCGAGAGACGGTTCGGATCAGCCGAAATGCCGCTCGGCGCACCGCCGCGGCGCGGCCCGGATGGACCGGCGCGATGTCCCGCGCGTCACGGCCGGCGGCGGCCTGGCTCCGGCGGTCGTCCGGGCAACCCGCTCCCGCGCCGCGCCGCAATTGCCTCCGCCGCCGGTCAATCCCGCGGCGGTTCAACCCGGCGCCGGCGTCAGGGCCTGGAATGCAAAACCGGCGGCCATGGGCCGCCGGTTTCACGACATCGAGCGGTCCGGGATGCGGCTTAGTGCACCGAGGTGATCGCATTGCGGTTCTGCGCCCAGGCCTGCTCGTCGTGGCCCAGCGCGGTCGGACGGTCCTTGCCGTAGCTGATCGTGGTGACCCGCGTTTTGGCCACGCCCTTCGCCTCAAGATAGCCGGCGGCGGCATTGGCGCGACGCTGGCCGAGCGCGAGGTTGTACTCCTCCGTGCCACGCTCGTCGCAGTTGCCGGCGACCTGAACGTTGTTCTGCGGATATTTGCCGAGCCACGTCGCCTGCTTGTCGAGCGTCCCGCGCGCTTCCGGCTTCAGGTTGGACTGGTTGAAGTCGTAGAAGACGCGGTCGCCGACATTGCGGACCAGGTCTTCCTGGCTGCCCGGAACCGGGCCACTGACGGCAGCCTGGGCACCGGAGCCGGTGGAAGCGCCTTGGTTGGACGAGCACGCCGCCAACAGGGCGACAGCCGCTACGGCGCCGAGAATCTTGATGTTCATTTGGGTTCGTCCCTGGATGGGGTGCACAGCGATGGATCGACGGGAAGCAGGCGGAACGGTAACCTGTTCCGCCCGCACGTGCGATTAGCCCGTTGCTCCGCGCGCGGTCAAGTTCGCGTGCACGCCCGTTTCTAACATATCATCCATGCCGCGGGCGCGGTTGGCCGAGATTGCCCGGTCGCGCCGCCGGCGCCAGGTCCTCGCCCCCCTCCTGCGCCGCGCCGCCAGGCGCGGCTCGTCACCCGGCGAGCGGCGACCAGGCCGGGTCCGAGGCATCCGTCGGCGTCGTCGCCACGCGCTCGTTGAACCCGGTGATGTCGATCGACACCAGGCGCGAGCTGAAGCCGCCCCGCGCCCCGCCCGGCGTCTCGCGCCAGAACATGATCACCCGCCCGTTCGGGCAGAAGGTCGGTCCCTCCACATCCCACGCGGCCGACAGCAGGCGCTCGGCGGAGCCGTCCGGATGCATCACGCCGATCGAGAAGTTGTCGGTATCCCCGCCCAGCTTGGTGAAGGCGATCAGGTCGCCGCGCGGCGACCACACCGGCGTGGCATAGCGGCCCTTGCCGTAGCTGATCCGCCGGACATTCCCGCCGTTGGCATCCATGACATAGAGCTGCTGGTCGCCGCCGCGGTCCGAGTTGAAGGCGATCTGCGTGCCGTCGGGGCTGTAGCACGGGCTGACATCGATCGCGCCCGTGCTGGTCAGCCGGCGCGCCGCGCGGCTGGCCAGGTTGACCGCCACGATGTCCGACCCGCCGCCGTCGGTGACCGACATGATCACGTTCGAGCCATCGGGCGAGAAGCGCGGCGACAGCGTCATGTTCGGAAAATCGCCCAGCACGCTCTGCCGCCCGCTCGTCAGGTCGAACAAATACACCCGCGGCCGGTTGTTCGCGTAGCTCATGAACGCGATCTCGTCCTTGGTCGGATGGAACCGCGGCGTCAGCACCAGCCAGCGGCCATCGGTCAGGAACCGGTTGTTCTCGCTGTCCTGGTCCATGATCGCCAGACGCTTGGTGCGCCGGTCGCGCGGACCGGTGGCGCCGACATAGACGATGCGGGAATCGAAATAGCCCTTCTCGCCCAGCAGCCGCTGGTAGATCACGTCGGCGGCGATATGCGAGATGCGCCGCCAGTTGGCCCGCGTCGTGGTGTAGGCGGTGCCCTGCAGCTGGCTCTGCGGCAGCACGTCCCACAGGCGGAACTCGACGCGGATGTTGCCGTCGCCCTGGATCTCCACCTTGCCGGTGACCAGCGCCTGCGCGCCGATCACCTGCCAGTTCTGGAAGTTCGGCACCTCGCTCGCGGGCGCGCTGGCGGTGCCCGCCTGGCCGATGAAGGCGGCCTGGTCGATCGCGCGGAACAGGCCGCTGTTCGCCAGGTCGTTGCGGATGACGCCGGCGATGTCCGCGCCGAGCTGGGCCGAGGCGCCGTCTGGGCCGGCCAGATCGGGGATGGCGATCGGGATCGGCGCGGCCCGGGCGCGGTCGACGTCGATCACCGCGGTCTGGCCGGCGCCCTGGGCGGCGCTCCCCGGCGGGGGCGCCGGCTGCGCCAGCACCGGGACCTGCGCGGCGAGCATGGCGGCGGAGCCGGCCGCGCCGGCCAGCAGGCCGCGCCGGCCGAACCCCGGCGCCGGCGCGGCGATCGGCCAACTGCGCATGTCGTTCGGAAGCCGGATCGGACGATCGGTCATCTGGCAGTCCACCTTCTTGTTGCCTGGAGATTCGCCAACACCGCGCACCGGCGCAAGCGGCGATCAGCAGCCGTACACGATCTATTGTCCCATTGGCCGTTGTCCCACTGGTCCTTGCCCCACTGGTCCTTGCCCCATCGGGGCCTGTCCCGTTGCGGCAGGTCCGGCCGGGTCGCATCGGGTTGCGCGTCCCAATGGATGTCCCAATGGGCGTTCCCTTGACCGCTGCTCATGGCCTGAACCGGAACGTCAGCACGTTGGTCCTGCCGAGCAGGTTCGCCGGCAGCGGCAGGCTGGCGCAGCGCGGGTCGAGCACCGCGCGGCGCGCCCGCTCGGCAAAGGCGCGGAACACCGGGTCCGCCAGCCGCGCCTCGTCGGAGCCGGCGACCACCGCCAGCCGCACCACGCCGGCCGGATCGGTGGTGACCGTCAGCAGCACCTGCATCGTCTCCACGCCGAGCGCCCCGGCGTCATAGGTCCAGCACGCGCGAACGTGATCGCCGATCGCGCCGCGCTGGTCGGCCGACAGCGCCGCGGTGTCGTTGCCCTCGGGGTTGCCGCCGCCGTTCGGCGCGCCGCCCTGTACCGGGTTCGCCCTGGCCCGCGGCGGCTGGGTCTGCTTCTGCAGCGCGCGCAGCTTGATCAGCGTGTTCTCCAGCGCGTCGCTCTGCGGTGCCGGGTTCTTGGTCGGATTCGGCTGCGAGGTGATGCTCGGCGGCGCCGGCGGCGGCGGTGAGGGCGGCGGCGGCAGCGGCAACGGCGGCGTCGGCTGCGGCGGCGTGGGTTGCGGCGGCGCCGGCGGCGCGGGCGGAGCCGGGGTGGACGGCGCCGGTGTGGGCGAGGGCTCCGGCGGCGGCACCGGCAAGGGCGGCGTCGGGGTCGGCGGCGTGGACGGCGGCGGCGGCGGCGGCGCGGGGGGCGGCGGCGGCGGTGGCGGCGGGGGTTCGTTCGGCACCGGTTTCGGCGGTTCTTGCGCCGGAGGGGCCGGCACCGGGGTGGGCGTCGCCGCCGGCGCCGGCACCTGGCCCGCCGCGTCGGCGCGCATCGAGGCCTGCGAGGCGCCCTGGAACACCATCGCCACCGAGGTCTCCTGCGGCACATCCGGCGGTGGGCGGGTCGGAATGCCGAGCACCAGCGCCAGCCCGAGCGCGATGTGCGCGGCCAGCGAGATCCCGGCCCCCCGGCGCAATTCAGGGGTCATCGGCGATCACGAGTCATCACGCTGCACGGGAAATCACGCTGCACGGCTCATCGTTGGTCAGGGGCGTCATACCAACCGCCCGAATGATCAACTCTTCGGAGGTGTCCACATCGTCATGCCGGCCCCCGGGTCCGGCATGGGGGTCCGGCATGGGGGTCCGGCATGGGGGTGCGGCGCCAACAGGTCAAACTTTCCGCCGGCTGGTATCACAGGTCCTGGGGGCGTCACGGGTCTGGGGGTCATCGCGGTTCATCGATCATCGCAGGCCAGGGGGCATCGCAGGCCAGGGGGCATCGCAGGCCAGGGGACAGCGCAGGCCAGGGGACAGCGCAGGCCAGGGGGACAGCGCAGGCCAGGGAACAGCGCCGCCCGCGGATCATCCCGGCGGGCTCACCGACACGCGCACCGGTGCGCCCCTCAACCCGACCGGGGACGGCCCGCGGCTGGAGCGGGGGCGGCAGGCCCCGTTGCCGGCTGGGCGGGGCGCGCCCCGGAGCCCGGCGCGGGTGCTGCGCCGGTGGAACCGCCGGCCGGCAGCGACGGCTGTTCGGCGAGCAGCGCCACCTTGGTGAAGCCCCCCTCGGTGATGATGCCCATCACCTGCATGATTCGGCCATAGGTGTTCGCCTTGTCGCCGCGCACGAAGATGCGACGGTCGGGATTGTTCTGCGCGATGGCCTGCAGCTTGGCGACCAGGTCGGTCAGATCGACCGGCTCCTCCTGCAGGAAGATGGCGCCCGCGGCGTTGATGCTGACGGTCAGCGGTTGGCTGTCGGTGTTGAGCGGCTGGGCCGAGGTCTTCGGCAGGTCCACCGACACCCCGGAGGTCATCAGCGGCGCCGTCACCATGAAGATGATCAGCAGCACCAGCATCACGTCGACCAGCGGGGTGACGTTGATCTCGGCGAGCGGGCGGTAGCGGCCGCGCTGGCCGGCCGAGCGGCCCGGAAGCATGGCCATCGCTAGCTCCTGTCCCCGCTGGTGGCGCCCGGGCCGCCCTGCGGCGGCATGGCGGCGGGCATCCGGGCGGGCCCTGCCAGCCGCACCGCGCCGCGCATCACGACCGCTCCTCGCTCTGGCGGGACAGGATGGCGCTGAATTCGGCGCCGAACCCCTCCAGCCGCGCGGCGAAGCGCGCCAGGTCGGTGGTGATCTTGTTGTAGGCCAGCACCGCGGGGATCGCCGCGACCAGGCCGATCGCGGTGGCGAACAGCGCCTCGGCGATGCCCGGGGCCACCACCGCCAGATTGGTGTTGTGCAGCGCCGCGATCGCCGAGAACGAGTGCATGATGCCCCAGACGGTGCCGAACAACCCGATGAACGGCGCGGTGGCGCCGACCGAGGCCAGGAAGATCATCCAGCGCTCCAGCCGGTCCATTTCGCGCTGCACGGTCACGATGATCGCCCGATCGACCCGGTCGCGGGCGCCCGAGCGGCTCATGTCGGCCCCGGCGACGCGGGCGGATCGCCGCCACTCGCCCATCGCCGCGCCGAACACCGCCGCCATCGGGTGCACCGGCTTGGCGCCCTCCTGCTCGTACAGTTCGTCCAGGCTGCCGCCGGACCAGAACCGGTCCTCGAACCCGTCGGCGTCGCGGTTGACCCGCCGCAGGCTGGTCCATTTCTCGAACACCACCGCCCAGACCCAGACGCTCGCGCCCAGCAGGCCGAGCATCACGAGCTTCACGACGATGTCGGCCTGGATGAACAGGCCCCACAGCGACAGGTCACCACCCGCCGCGCCAAGCGTCACCGCATCAACCGCCCGATCCACCTGTTGAACCCCTTTTGTCCCCAAGACCTGCGTCACGCCCATGTCCGGCGTCACGCCCAACCCTTGCCTCGCGCCCAACCCCGACGTCACCCCCGACCCTGGCGTCACGCTCAACCCGGGCGTCACGCTCAACCCGGGCGTCATCCCCGATGCTGGCGTCGGGCCCCAGCCTGGCGTCGGGCCCCAGCCCGGCCGCGCGCCGAATTCCGGCATCGCGCATCGCCGCCAGCGTCCCCCGCCAGAGCGGCGGCAGGCGGGCCGGCTTGTGACCGCCCGGCGACACGCAGGCAAGTTGCACGTCCAGCACGGCGCAGGCGCCGGCACTGCCCCGGACCTCCTGGCGCAGCACCAGCGAGGCGCCACCCACCTCCAGCGGCTCGGTGACCACGGTGAGCAATTCGTCAAGTCGCGCGGGTCGCAGATAGTCCACTTTGATGCGCCGCACCACGAACATCAGCGCGTATTGCGCGATAAGCGCCGCATGGGGGATTCCCAGCTCGCGCAGGGCTTCGGTGCGCGCCCGCTCCGCGTAGCGCAGGTAACTGGCGTGATAGACCACGCCGCCGGCATCCGTATCCTCATAATACACCCGCAGCACATAATGATGGCGGCCTTCCGCCAGCGTGGAGGCGGGATGTCGGTTCATCCACCGTCCCCCAAATTCTCTCCGGCGCCGTCCCCAGCGCCGTTCCGGTCGCCATCCCCGGCGTCGTCCCCACCACCTGGCCCGGCCGGGGCGCCCGCCGCGCGCAGCAGGCCGAGCAGGCCGGGTTCGCCCCCCGCTTCAGCCAATACCTCCCTGGGCGGCACCGGCAGGCCGAGATGCCGCCAGCCCGGCTCGCCCAGCATGCGGCCGCGGCTGGTGCGCAGCACCAGCCCCTCCTGGATCAGGAACGGCTCGATCACATCTTCGAGCGTGTCGCGCGCCTCGGCCAGCGCCGCCGCCAGGGTCTCGACGCCGACCGGCCCGCCGGCATGGTGTTCGGCGATGCGCCGCAGGTAGCGCCGGTCCATCGCATCCAGGCCGATGCGATCGACCTCCAGCCGGGTCAGCGCACCATCGGCGGCGGCGCGGTCGATCGGCGTGGTGCCGGCCACCGCGGCGAAGTCGCGCACCCGGCGCAGCAGGCGTCCGGCGACGCGCGGGGTGCCGCGCGAGCGGCGGGCGATCTCGGCGGCGCCCTCGGCGGTCAGCTTCATGCCGAGCAGCCGGGCGCCGCGCGTCACGATCAGTTCCAGTTCGGCCGGGGTGTAGAAAATCAGCCGCAGCGGGATGCCGAAGCGGTCGCGCAGCGGCGTCGCCAGCAGCCCGGCCCGGGTGGTGGCGCCGACCAGGGTGAACGGCGCCAGGTCGATGCGCACACTGCGCGCGGCGGGGCCCTCGCCGATGATCAGGTCGAGCTGGAAATCCTCCATCGCCGGGTACAGCACCTCCTCGATCGCCGGCTGCAGGCGGTGGATCTCGTCGATGAACAGGACATCTTTGGGTTGCAGGTTGGTCAGGATTGCGGCGAGGTCGCCGGCGCGCTGGATCACCGGGCCGGAGGTGGCGCGGAACCCGACGCCGAGCTCGCGGGCGACGATCTGCGCCAGCGTGGTCTTGCCCAGGCCGGGCGGGCCGTGCAGCAGCACGTGGTCCAGCGCCTCGCCGCGGGTGCGCGCGGCGGCGATGAAGATGGCGAGGTTTTCCCGCGACGCGCGCTGGCCGACGAAGTCGGCCAGGGTCTGCGGGCGCAGCGAGGCTTCGGCGGCGTCTTCCTCCCGCCGCGCCGGGGAGACGGTGCGCTCCGCGTCGCTCAAATCCTGGGTCCCCAAATCTTGTGTCCCTAAATCTTATGTCCCTGGCGCGGGCCGGGGGTTGGTTGCAGCAAAGCAAGAAAATGAGCCGCCGATGAACGCCGATGAACGCCGATAAGGGTCGATGGCGCGCGCTGAACGTCCATCGGGGTGGGCCCGACGCACCGCGGCTTCAGCCTGCATCGGCGTTCATCGGCGTTCATCTGCGGTTCCATTTTCTGCTTCTGCTTGCTGCTTTTTTCTTCTGCTTGCTTGTTCCGCTGCGCGCGCGAGGCCGGCGCCTCAGCCCCCGGCGCCTCAGCCCATCGCGCGCTGCGCCAGCTCCTTCAGCGCCTCGCGCAGCACCGCGTCCAGCGCCGCCGCCTCGCCCAGCCGCTCCATCACCCGCGCCACCACCGGCTGCGCCTCCACCCGGCGATAGCCGAGATTGACCAGCGCCGACAGCGCATCGTCGGCCACCCCCGGCGGGCGCAACGGCGCCAGCGCAATCCCCGGGCTGGACGGCATCGCCCCGGCCTTGTCGCGCAGTTCCGTCAGCAGCCGCACCGCGAGCTTGGCGCCGACGCCGGGCGCGCGGGTCAGGCTGGCGCGGTCGCCGGCGGCGATCACCGAGACCAGGTCGCGCGGCGACAGCGCGGACAGCACCGACAGCGCCACCCTGGCGCCGACGCCCTGCACCGTGGTCAGCAGGCGGAACCAGTCGCGCTCGGCCGGTTCGCCGAAGCCGTAGAGCAGGATCGCGTCCTCGCGCACATGGGTCTCGATCAGCAGGCGCGCCGGCGCGGGCG
>CAWKAN010000013.1:0-108134 GCA_963847615.1 uncultured Alphaproteobacteria bacterium | reverse complement strand
CGGTGCATCGACACGCTGGCCGCGTTCGAGATGGGGAAGGATGATCCGCGCGGCATGAGCCAGCGCGTCGGCGGTCGCCGGAGCGGGCGGCGCGACCGGGAGCGGCGCGGCCGCAAAAGCGGCCGTGGAAGCGGGATTCGTCGTCATGAAGGGAACCTCGGGAGAGCCGGAACGGGTCGAGCCGAGGGGCGCTCTCTCTCGACCCCAACGGCTCAAACCCGTCCCG
Source organism: uncultured Alphaproteobacteria bacterium (assembly GCA_963847615.1). GTDB lineage: Bacteria > Pseudomonadota > Alphaproteobacteria > Acetobacterales > Acetobacteraceae > Palsa-883. Next base: position 107,908 of record CAWKAN010000013.1, on the reverse strand, counting down.
GCAATCCTCTCCCTCTCTGGACGCTCAAGAAGAAAAGGGTCCGGCGCTGAGCGCCGGACCCTTTGATGCCGCCCGGAAGAAAACGCCCGCTCACCCGGGGGGATCGACGAGCCGGTAGGACCGGCTCTTGATGTTGGGAATCCGGTAGAGGCTACTGGAGCTGGGCGCACGAAAGAGCACGGTGCGATGGCTGCGTGGATTGGCGATGACCTCCAGCCGCTGGAAGCTTCGACCATCGGCGAAGGAGAGCGGTTCGTCGAAGACAATCACCTGGCCCGCGCGCGGGCTCGGTTTGGCGGCCTTCGCGCGGCGGGCGGCGGCGTTTTCGCGGCAGCGAGCCCGCCATTGCAGCGCATGTTGAGCGTCGGTCGGCGTCAGCAGATCGAGGATCGGATTCGGGGCAATCGCACTCATACGGCCCCATCGATTTTTCCATGTCCTTGTAGCCGAAGATGTAGCCCTCGGGGTCGCGCGGATTGTATCGGACGAGGCAGATGGCGGCCCAGACCTCGCGCGCGCCGGTGGCGATGCGGACCTGTTCCACGGCGGCGTAGTAGACGCGCATGCCGACCAGCGCCGAACGCAACACATTTGAGCGCACGTCGGCACGCTCGTAGGTGAACTGGGCGTCGAGATATTGGCGCGGGCCGGAATGGCCCTTGAGGGATGTCATGTAGAGCCAGCCCATGGCCGTCTCCTTTCGATGGGGGATGAAGACGGCGCGCGCGGGGAGCGCGGCGCCGGGTGGATTTGGAAGATCCCGATGATCAGCCGACCGGAGCGAGCCGTTGTTCGGCTTCGCGGATCGCCGCGAGCGCGGCGCGAAACTCGGCGGCGCCTTGCTCCTCCGACAGGTCGCTGCATTCGACGACGGCGAGACAGGCGGCGTGGATGTCGGCGTCATTGACCGCGTCGGCCGTAAGACGGGTGAGCGTGGGATCGGCCTCGATTGCTTGGTCGATCTGTCGCCTGACGGCGTCTTCGCGGATGCGGAGCAGAACATGCACGCCGTCATCGGCGGCATCTCCCTCCTTCTCCGCGAGGAAGTCCTCGAGGATGTCATTGGTGGATTTGCCGACAATCGCGTCCGCCGTGATCAGGACCGCCATGCCGCCGAAGCCGTCGGGCCGCATCTTCGAACAGGTGAAAGACGTGACCGCGGTGACGTAGCGGAGCGTGGATGAGCGCCGGACGATGTCCTGGAAGATGAATTCCCAGGACGTGCCGCTGAAATCGATCTCGATCTCGGTGTCGTCGGTGGATGCGACCGCCACGCGCTCGGCGATGTACGTGGTCGCCGTGCTGTCGATTCCCGCGGATGCATCGAACGCCGCACGAAGTTCGTCGATGGAAAGCCCGATGGCGTCGCTCGGACCGAGAGAGGTGTGGAAGTACACCGCCTCGCCATCCGGCTCGGCATCGAAGATGAGGCTGAGCACGAGACGTTCGAGCGGCGTCATGTCGGCGATCGGGATCGGTTGCTGAATGACGGTGGGTGAGAAGTAGTCGGCCATGTCGGGTCTCCAGAAATGCGAAAGCCCGGCGCGATGGCCGGGCTTTTCGTTGCGTTGACGTGGAAGAGTGATCAGCCGGCGGCGGCGAAGGGATCGACGTCGCGATGGATCGGCTGGGCCCGGCCCATCCAGGGCTCGGGGCGGATGCAGCGCACCCAATCCGCGAAGCTCGGGATGAAGCCGAGGTCTTCGCGCACATGCTGCTCGCCGATCAGCCGGACCGGCACCACGCGGCCGGTCGAGATCGTGATCGTCGGGCCGAAGAAGCGCTCCAGCATGAAGATGCCTTCGGCATGATGGCGCAGCGCGCGGTGCCGAAAATCAGCGGTGATGGCTTTCGACTCGTCGAACCACTGATGCAGCGGCAGATAGTCCTCGGCCGCGCCGCCCCATTTCTTCACCGAGGAAAGCGCGTGGTGATAGCAATGTCCCATCGTCGCCTCCTCAGAATACGTGCTGGGAATAGTCGGACTCCATGTGCCGCTCGTTGTAGTCGAGCGTGATGGTCCGTTCGGCGACGTCGAAGGTGAAGTCGCCATAGGCCCCGTCGCTGTTCTCCCAACCGCCATGGGTCTGGCCGAGGAAGTCGTAGGCCAGAGTTTCGATGGCCTCGCGGACCGGCTGGGTACGGCGTTCGATCTCGGAACTGCCCCAGACCGGGCTCGCGATTTCGATCTCATGAGGCGGCAGCGCCATGGTCGTCATCGCCGGCCTTGGCTTCGATGTCCTCGATCTGCCCGCTGTCGCCATAGCCATCGAAGATGACGGTGACGATTTCGATCCCCGCCGCCGCGAGGGCATCGAACAGGGCAGTCTTGTTCGCAGGGAGCAATTCATCCGCCAGGCGGATTTGCTCGCGCTCCTTCTGGTCCCAGGCCGTGAAGTCGAGGGCCGGGACAGGTGCTGTTTGGGTGTCGGTCATGACAGGTCTCCGAAAGTGAGAAAGCCCGGCACGATGGCCGGGCTTTCGGATGGAACTGGATGGAAGAACGGGTGCGGGGTGGCCGGAGCCTCCCCGCTGGCGAGCCTCATTCCGCCGCGATGGCGTGCGGCCGCGGCTCGTCGGGATCGTCGGAAGCTGCCGCCTCGTCATCTTCGCCGGCGAGGAAGTCCGGCAAGGCCTCGGCTTCGCCGGTTGACGCGTCAGTCTCGGTCTCGATCCCGGCCAGACGCAGCGGCTCCGGCAGCCAGCCCGTGCCGTCGAGTAGCCGCTCGGCCTCCTTGGCCATTTCGGCCTTCTTCAGGTGGTCGATGAGCTGCGCCGACTGTTCGCCCTTGGCTTCGCGGACTGCATCGAGGATGCGGGCCTTTGGAACCCGGCCGAGATAGTTGTCGGCGGTCGGCCGCCAGCCGGCCGCGGCCATGTCGAGGTTGACGGCTCGGGCGAGCAGGTCGCCGTGGGCGAACGCGCCAGGACGACGGTTCCACGGCTCCTTCACGACATTGACGGTGAGCGAGGCGCAGTGTGCGAAGAGCGCCGCCTGGCTGTCGCCGTCGAACTCCGTCAGCGCATCCCAAAGATCCGCGGGCGTTTCGGGCAACTGCTTGCCCCATTGATCGTGCCGCGCCTCGATCGCCTTAGCCGAAGCCGACTCTGCCAAGCCGGGCGCCTGGGCGGCGAAACCCGAACTCTTCGCCGTGATTTCCAGGCAGGTGTCGGAGGCATAGCGATAGAAGGCCGCGAGGCAGAGCGCATGCAGCACCGTCTGGAAGGCGACGTGCGGGTTCACCGGCCAGCGCGTCTCGCAGCGCGAGCGTGCGGTGGGCGGTGAGTTCCGTCACCAGCCGGTCGGACAGCGGGCGGATGGCGTCGTCCTCGTCCGGCGCCTCCGCCTCGGGAGCGCGGCGCTCCGCCGATGGTGATGACGGCGCGCTGGACCGAAGGCGCCGGTTCGGACAGGATGTCGCCGTCCGTCGTGCCGTCGCCGCCTCCGACCGGTTCAACCGGCGCTTCATCCTCGGGCCGGACGAAGCCGCGATCAATGCGCAGGCCGCCCTCGCCATCGATGCTCACGAAGATGCCGGCGCGGGCGATCGCCGCCGGATCGTAGCTGATCGGGCGATCCTCGAACGCAGCCATGGCCGTCTCGATCTCGCCGAGTCGCTGGTCGATCTCGTCGGGCAACTCGTCGGCCTCGGCGTATTGCTGCTCAAGGGCTTCTTGTTCGGCCTTGAGCGCGGCGAGGCTCGCTTGCTCTTCCTCGGTGAGGGCGACGGTGTCGCCGGCCAGCCGACGCAGGCCGGCGGTGTGGCCGTAGGGGAAGTCGCCGGCGACCGCGATCCACTTCCAGCCCTCGGTGCGCAAGCTCTCGGCCTCGGCCTGGAGCTTCTCGATCACGAGCCGATCGAGAAGCGCAGGGTCTTGCAGCCAGCCGCCATCGTCATGTTGGAAAAGGTCGCGCAGGATCGCGCCACCGGCGGCCTGATAGGCGTCGAGCCCTACGAACTGGGCGCGACGGTCGGCAGCGCGGACCGCGCCCTCGGTGAGCTGGCGCCGGATATGGTAGGGCTCCTTGTTGTAGGAGTGGCTGACGCCCTCCCAAACCTGTTCCTGACGGGCATGGTCGCTGGTGACCGTGAACGCCATGAGCTGCTCCAGCGTCATGCCGTCCTCGGCATAGACGTTGAGGAGCATCGAAGAGACGGCGGCGAGGCGCAGCCGCTGCTTCACCACGGTCGGCGTCACGAAGAAGCGGGCGGCGATCTCCTCCTCGCCCAGGCCCTTGTCGCGCAGGGCCTGGAAGGCGCGGAACTGGTCGAGGGGATGGAGGGCGACGCGCTGGACATTCTCGGCCAGCGAATCCTCCTCCGCGATCCCGCCGTCACGCACGATGCAGGGCACCGGCGCGGTCTTGGCCAGGCGCTTCTGCTTGACCAGCAGTTCGAGCGCCCGGAAGCGCCGGCCGCCGGCCGGGATTTCGAACATGCCGGTCTCGTCGCCCTCCGCGTCGAGGACCGGGCGGACGCTCAGGCCCTGCAGCAGGGTGCGGTGAGCGATGTCCTCGGCCAACTCCTCGATCGAGACACCGGCCTTTACGCGCCGGACGTTTGCCTGGCTGAGCACCAGTTTGTTGAAGGGGATGTCACGCGAGGCGCTGAGGATGATCTTCTGAACGGCGGTAGCCATGTCGGATTCTCCGCGACGGGCGGCCGAAAGACTCTCTCTCGACCTCCGACCCGTCACGAAAACCGGCGCAGCCCTCTCACTCTTCGACGGCCGCAAACCCGGAAAGCCGGAAAAGCTGAAGCACGGATGTTCGGCTTCACGTTTCGACTGAAACCCAGCACGAGCAGCGTCGCGTTGTCAGGCCGCCTCCCGCTCGTCGTCGGCCGACGATGGCCGCGACCGGTTGGGGAGCATCGGGTTGGAACCCCAGGATGAAGTCGGCGGCCTTCGAAGCCGCGCTGGCAGCGCGCACGATGGCGCGGTCGTCCTCCCGCAGCACTTCGAGCCACGAGGCGATATAGTCGGCATGGCGCACCGTCGGGGTGATACTGAGCGAGGCGCAAAGATAAGCGGCGGAAATCTCGGCGATCAGTTCCTCGAACGCGTACTTCTTCGACCCGAAGGATCCGGTGAGGTCGCGGTTGAGGCGTGAATGATGGCCGCTGGCGTGACCGATTTCGTGCAGGGCGGTTCGGTGCCAGTTGATGGGTTCGAAATAGGCCTGCGGAGGTGGGACCTGCACGAAATCATGCATCGGATCGTAGAACGCCCTATTTCCTCCGATGCGGAAATCCACGCCCGTCGCCCGGATCAGCGCCTCGGCCTGCGGCAGGATGAGGTTGGTTTCGACCGGCGGCGCGACCGCCATGATCTCCGTCGGGCAGGCCCTCGCATTGCGCCATGTTGAAAACGGTGAAGCGCTTGAGGAACGGGATCGCCTGCGCTTCGTCGCCGGTCTCTGCGGCCCGGCGGCGCTCGTCCTCCGGTGTGAAGCGGTCGGCGTAAACGACGGTCGTGCCGCGCTCGCCCTTGCGGACATGCCCATCGAGGCTGAGCGCCTGGCGAAAGGTCAGCCAACTCTGGCCCGTAAAGCCGTGCTCGATGACGGCGCCCCACAGAATGAGCACGTTAATCCCGGTGTAGCGCCGTTGGGTCGCGGCGTTCTTGGGCATGGCGAGCGGCGCCTTCGCCGCCGCCGTCCCCCAGGGCTGGACCCACGGCGCACGGCCGGCCTCCAACTCGGCGATGATCTTGTCGGTGATTTCGGCATAGAGGCTCGTCCGGTCCTGGCCGGAACGGGCGCGAGCGGTGTGTCTGGACATCGCGGATCTCCGCGACGGGCGCCGCGAGCCTCTCTCGCGACCTTCAACCCGTCACGGCAAACCCCTCCGCACTCTCACTCTGGATTCGGAAAAGAGCGAAACCTGCATTCCGACCTTTGCAATGCATTGATCTGCCACAAGGACCCTGCGTTCAAAAACTGCGGTTGTCTTGCCCTCGCCGAAGCCTGAGCTGAAAGCGCGCAGCACAGTGACATGGCGGGCCGAGACGAGCGCACCGGTTTCGCGCCGCCGTTTAATCGGAATTGCGGCATAGCATGCAGCGGACGCGTGGCTGCCAAGGGAAACGGGAGCGAAATTCTTCTTTCACGCATAAGCGCATTAGCGCATGTATAGCGGCATGTACGATCCAGTCACCGTCCTTACCGCCCTTGCCGAACCGACACGTTTTGCCGCCATCCGCCTTCTCTGGGACGGTCAGGAACATTGTGTCTGCGAATTGATGGAGCGCCTCGGAGCAAGCCAGTCGCGGATGTCCCGCCATATGGCGACACTCAAGAGCGCGGGTCTGGTGACAGATCGTCGTGACGCCCAGTGGGTGCGCTACCGGCGCGCCCAGCACCTGCCGGAGGCCGTTGCGACCCTTATCCAGGCCGCACTGTCGGTCCCGCCACATCCTGAACGAATCGCAGCATGACGGCCTCGACCCTGACCTCTCCACCTCCCAATCAGACACTTGGCAATGCGAAGCTGATCGGCGTCACCATCGTCGGCCTCATTGTCTGGTTCGCGGTCTATTGGCAGCTCGAGCCGTTCTCCAATTGGGCCGTCGCACAGATGCCGATCGCGCCCGGCAGTCATCTGGAGGAAGCCGCCAGCTTCTTCATCTTCGACACCCCCAAGGTGCTCATGCTTTTGGCGCTGGTGGTGTTCGCCATGGGCATGGTGCGCAGCTTCTTCTCGCCGGAACGCACCCGCACCTTTCTGGCCGGGAAGCGCGAGGGGCTCGGCAATGTCGCCGCAGCCAGCCTCGGCATCTTCACTCCATTCTGCTCCTGCTCGGCGGTGCCGTTGTTTGTGGGCTTCGTCTCAGCTGGCGTGCCCCTGGGTGTCACGTTCTCGTTCCTGATCGCCTCGCCGATGATCAACGAGGTGGCGCTGGGGCTGCTGTTCGCCCTGGTCGGCTGGAAGGTCGCGATCACCTATCTCGGCTTCGGGCTGGCGGTTTCCATTATCGCCGGCTGGGTCATCGGCCGATTGCACCTGGAAAGCTGGCTGGAGCAATGGGTGCTCGATGTGCGTGGCGGCTCGGCCGACCTGCCGAGTGAGCATCTGACCATCGCCGATCGCATCCATGCTGGCATCGAGGCGGTGCGTGACATCTTCGGCAGGGTCTGGGTCTGGATCATCGTCGGCATCGCCGCCGGCGCCTTCATCCATGGCTACGTCCCGACCGAGATGCTCAGCGGGATCATGGGCAGCAACCATTGGTGGTCGGTACCCGCTGCGGTGCTGATCGGCATCCCGATCTATTCCAACGCAGCCGGCATCATCCCGGTGGTGGTCGCCCTGCTCGGAAAAGGGGCCGCGCTGGGCACCGTGCTGGCCTTCATGATGGCGGTCACCGCGCTGTCGGCGCCGGAAATGATCATCCTGCGCAAGGTGCTCACCGCACGCCTGATCGCTGTCTTCATCGGCGTGGTCACGGTCGGCATCATGGCCGTCGGCTTCCTGTTCAACGCCTTGTTCACCTGAGTTCCGGAGATATCCCATGAAAAACGTCAAAGTTCTCGGCCCAGGCTGCAAACGCTGCGTGGCGACGGCTGAGATGGTGCAGGCGCAGGCCGACCAACTCGGGGTCCCCGTCACCATCGAGAAGGTGACCGACTACGCGGCGATCGCCGGCTACGGCATCGTCTCCACGCCCGGCATTGTGATCGACGGCAAGGTTGTCCATGCGGGCGGACTGCCCAAGGCCGAGGACCTCGCCAAGTGGCTTGCGACGGCCTGACCGATGCTTGAATACCGGGTGAATGCGCGCCGGGTCGATGCGCGTGGCAGCGTGGCGACCACCAAAGCGGCCGAAATCGTTCTCGACACTGCTCTCGATGGTCGCCCCGACGCTTTCAATCCGGCCGAACTGTTCCTGGCGGCGATCGCGGCCTGCATGATCAAGGGCATCGAACGTGTGACGCCGATGTTGGATTTCAAATTGCGCGGCGTCGAAGTCCTCTTGCATGGCGTTCGCCAGGACAGCCCACCTAAGATCGTCTCCGTCGATTACGAACTGATCGTCGATACCGACGAGGATGACCATAGGCTCGATTTGCTACACACGAATGTCCGAAAATACGGAACGATCTCCAACACCGTTGCCGCCGCCACAAAGCTCGAGGGCGTCATCCGTCGGGCCGACGGTTGATATCCCTGGCCAAACGACGACGCGGCGACATGACATGATGCACGTCAGCGGACCGCCATACCCACGGCAACGTGGCGCAGACGGTCCAGAGGAGCCGAATCGCCGAGATTGGTGTCAAAGACATCATCAAACGGGATGACCATGTGTGAACTTCTCGGAATGTCGAGTGATTTTCCCGCGACGTTGAGCCTCTCCATCACCAAGCTGGCCGAGCATGGCGGGGCTCCCGCGATGATTAAGGACGGGTGGGGCGTCGCATACTATGAAGGCACCGACGTCCGCGTGATCAAGGACGCCCAGCCGGTCAACGACAGCGATTGGGTGCGCTTCATACGGGATCATGATCTGCGAAGTTCCATCGCCATGGCCCATATCCGCAAGGCCACGATGGGCGAACCGGCCTACCGCAATGCGCAACCGTTCACCCGCGAACTTGCCGGGCGCATGCATCTGTTTGCCCACAATGGCTGGCTCCCAGGCATTTTTAATTCATCCCGCTTCCGGTCCATCCAATATTCTTCCGTTGGAGAGACAAACTCGGAGCAAGCCTTCTGTGCTCTTCTCGACCGGTTGCGGAACATATGGCGTCAGCCGGGTGATATCCCGCCGCTCGAAACTCGTCTGGCGGTCGTATCGTCGTTCGCTCAGGAACTGAGAGCATTGGGGCCAGCGAACTTCCTCTACTCCGACGGAGATGCGCTGTTCGCCCACGGGGACCGCCGCAAGCAGGCGGCGACGACCAAGGTCGAGGCGCCCGGTTTGGTCTTCCTTCAGCGCTGGTGTCAACGAAGTGAGAAAGGCCTCGTTGCGAACGGTGTTTCCGTCGAGAGCGCTGATCAGACCGTGACTCTCGTGGCGAGCGTCGCCTTGACGGAAGACCCGTGGCAGCCCCTTGGTCAGGGAGAAGTGATCGTGATTTCCAAAGGACGGGTTCTTTTCAGATCTCCAGACCGCTCTTGACGCCTGCCCCTGGGGACATCCTCGGAAAACGTGAAGGTTCACGGTCTCGGACGCAAACGCTGCCTGACCGACCGATGCCGAAGGCGGGTGCGGCGGACCGCGCATCTCGATCGACTTACCGGACCTTCGCCCGCGTCGCCGCGTGAATGACCCGGGTCAGCGCCAGAAAGCTGCCGGAGAATACCAGAAGTGCCGCGACGTCGAGCAACGGAGGGAAGTAACCGACCCCGCCAAACGCAATGCGAATCAGGTCCGCGCTATAGGAGAGTGGCGAAAACGGCGCCAGCCAGCGCGCCCACGGTGTCAGGGCGGCGAGCGGCAGGAAAACACCGCTGACGAAGATCAGCGGCAAACGGATCAGATTGGAAATCATCATGACCTGCGAGGGCGTGTTGGTGACCGGCGCCGCCAGGAGGACACCGAGGGCGGAGAACGCCAGGGCGCCCAGAACGATTCCAAGTGCCAGCTTGGCTCCGTCCACCACGATCGCTCCCAGCAGCCCGATCCCAACCCCGAGCGGCACCAGCGATATCAGTGTGCCGAACGCCATACCGGCCGCTATGTCACCCACGATGATTGCCCAGATCGAGGCAGGCGAGGTCGCCAGCCTTTCCCAGGTGCGAGCCTGCCGCTCCCATGGCGTGACCAGCGGTCCGACCGCTGAGGCGGTGAAGAACAGCGCCATCGCGACGATCCCCGGCACTATCGTGCCCGCCGAAAGCTGCCGGCCGGCGGCGAAGGCCATGTAGAAGAACAGCGGGAAGATCACACCGAAGCTGATCACCGGCGGCTTGAGATAGTAGATCACCGCATCTTTCTTGGCGATCACGTAAGCGGCATGAGCCTGCCGGGCGAACCGGCTGGACCAGGTGCTAGAGGGCGGCGGCATGGGCGGGCACTCCCTGGTTAGGCGTGACCGGCTGGCGAGTCATGTCAAGAAAGACATCCTCAAGGCTTGGCGCCAGCGTGTTCAGGCTGACGATATCGATCCCGCGAGCGGCGGAGCGAATGGCGATCTGTTGGGCGATGTCGCCAGGATCGGCGGCATAGACGCGAAACCCGTTGACCAGCTGAACAGATTCGGCCGAGCCACCCTCTGGCAGTACGTCGGCTGGCGTCACGCCGGGCACCGCGAAGCGCACCTCGACCGAGCGGCGCGCATCGATCCTGGCGCGCAACGCCTGCGGGGTATCGACGGCTGCCAGGCGCCCCTGGTTGATAATCGCGACGCGGTGGCAGAGCTTGTTCGCCTCCTCGATGTTGTGGGTGGTGATGAACACCGTAGTGCCGCGCTCGCGGTTCATCCGCGTGATGACGTCGTGGATGGCGTGAACGCTGGCGACGTCGAGACCGCTGGTCGGTTCGTCGAGAAACAATATTCGTGGATCGGCGACCAGCGCCATGCACAGCATCAGGCGCTGCCGCAGCCCTTTCGACAAGTCGCGTCCCTTTTGCCGCTCTCGGCCCACGAGCTCGAACAGACCGAGCAGTTCAGTCGCCCGCTCGGTTCGCTGGCGACGGCCGACGGCGTGCAACTCGGCCATCAGCATCACATTCTGCCAGACCGTGAGATCGGCATAGACGTTGGCTTCCTCCGGCACCACGCCGATGTGTGCGCGCGCCGCGACGGGGTCTGTGGCGACATCGAAGCCGGCAACTCGCGCGCTCCCCTCGCTGGGTGGGATGTAACCCGTGAGCATGCGCACGGTGGTGCTTTTGCCGGCCCCGTTCGGTCCAAGGAAGCCGAAGATCTCGCCTGAAGCGACCGCGAAATCCACGCCGGCAACCGCCAGCCGACTGCCATAACGGCGCGTCAGCCCGCGTGCTTCGATCATCGGCGTGGCGATCTCAGCGAGCGAAAAGGGCAGAGGCATTGGCTGTTCACCTGTGACGACGTCGTGCCACAGGATACGGAGAAGTCTCATTATGACGTATGACTACGATCATGCGGCAGAAAGATGTATGATCAGGGTCATATCAAAAAGGCGCGCGTGATGGCGGACATCAAACCAGACGCGGTTGGCTTCGACGGCTGGCCGGGAGCGCCCGGCATCCAGGCCACACGGATGCGCCATCTCGATACCGGTGAGACGCTGTTCCTGCAGGGCGATCCGGTCGTGACGCTCTACCGCGTGCGTGTTGGCCGGATACGGCTGGTGCGAAACCTGGAAGACGGCGCGTTCGTCGTGCTGCACGTCGCCCGTCCCGGCGAGACTTTCGCGGAGGCCAGCGCCTTCTCCGCCACCTATCACTGTGACGCCGTGGCCGAAATACCGTCTGAGGTTGCATCGCTGCCAAAGGCTGAGTTCCTGGCCTCTCTGCAATCGGACACAGAGGCTGGGCTTGCCTTTGCCCGGCTGCTGGCAACCCAGGTCAGGGACTTGCGGGCCCGGGCCGAGTTGCGCGGCATCCGCGCGGCGCCCGCGCGCATCATGGCATGGCTGCGGATGCAGGCGTCCGGCAATCCCCCCGTCGTCGTCACGGAACGGACGTGGTCCGAGATCGCGGCCGAACTGGGCCTCACCCGCGAGGCGGTCTATCGCGGCCTCGCCATTCTGGAGCGCGACGGCAGGATCGTCCGGCACGACGGCAAGGTCGTGCTCAGTAAATAAGCTGCGGCGGAGCGGGCCAGCGGCTCGCCACCGCCAGCCCTGGCCGGATCAGCCCAAGACGGTCAGCGTGTGACCCCGCCCGTTGGACCCATCATCATACCCATGCCGTGATGCATCATCGGCATGCCGGCCTGCTGCATGCTGGCCGGGCCACGAGCCGCGAGACCTGGCAGCGATCCGTGCGCCTTGGCCTTCTGCGCGTCATCCAAAGACGCCAGCAGCGTGTTGGCGGCGGCCTTCATCGTGGTGGACGCCTTGTCGCGCAATTCCATCTGCGTGGTCATGAACGCAATGCGGTCCTTCAGGGGCATCGCCTGGACGGTGCCCGGGTCGATCTTCTCATGGTTGGCGCGCATTTCCGTCGCGGTGCCCTGGACCACCTTGGTATAGGCATCCCAGGCGCCGACCTGCTCCGGCTTGATGCCGAGCTCGGTCTTCAAAGCGGCCAGACGGGCGGCCGGGTCGCCGAAGCCTTGCCCCTGCGCGTCGCCACGCATCCCCATTATGCCCGGACCCATGCCCTGGCCCATCTGGCCGTGCATGAACGGAGGGCTGAAGCCGGGACCGGTCGTCTCCGCCATCGCAGCGACGCCGATGCCACCGGCTGCCAGGAGGACGGTCCCGATCGCCAGGGCCTTGGTGATATTCTTCATCGAGATTTTCCTTGTCATATCGCGGCACCGTATTGGCCGCGACGGAACATCTGGACCCCGCCTGTCACCGGGATTTGTCAGCAGCGGCCGAATGTGTGGCAAGGTTTGTCAGAACGGCCGCTGGAGGCATCCTGCTACAATTTTCCAGCGGACCTTCCATCGCTCCTGGCTTAAGTTCGTTCCATGAACGCCGCCCCGCATATCCTGATCGTGGACAACCATCGCGAAATCCGTGAGCTGGTCGGTCGAGCCCTGAGTCAGGATGGGTTCCGCGTCAGCGCGGCGGCGGACGGCAAGGCCATGCGGAAGATCCTCGCGGACAGCCGGATCGATCTCATCGTGCTCGACTTGATGCTTCCGGGTGAGGATGGGCTGTCCCTGTGTCGGGCAATTCGAGCCGAGAGTCATGTTCCCATCATCATGCTCACCGCCAAAGGCGAGGAGGTCGATCGGGTCGTTGGCCTGGAAATGGGCGCTGACGACTATCTGCCCAAGCCATTCGGCAGCCGCGAACTGATCGCCCGCATTCGGGCGGTGTTGCGCCGTGGTCGAATGGAAGATGCCAGCATCGAACGGGAACCGCCGCCGAAGCGGTATCGGTTCGACCGCTGGGTTCTGGAGACCGAGAGCCGGGAGCTTCTGCGCGACGACGGTGTGACCGTGCCGCTCAGCAGTGGAGAATATGAGCTGTTGCTGGCCATGGTCGAACGGCCGCAGCGCGTGCTCAGCCGCGACCAGCTCCTCGATCTGGCGCGCGGCCGGGCCGCGGCGGCCTTCGATCGCAGTATCGACACGCAGGTGAGCCGGCTGCGCAAGAAGCTTGAGCGCGATCCGGTCGAGCCGCGGGTGATCAAGACGATCTGGGGCGGCGGCTACATGTTCGCTTCGGCGGTTAGCCAGGCATGACGGGGTTACTGCCTCGCACCCTCGTCGGCCAGGTGATCCTGATCCTACTCGGGGGGCTGCTCGTCTCTCACCTCATCGCCAGTTGGATATACACCACCGACCGGGAGCGGGCGGTGCGCGCGATTGGAGGTTACGCGGCGACGCAGCGCATCGCCAATCTTGCGCGCCTGATCGACGAGGCGCCGGAAGATTGGCGCAGCCGCATCGTTGCCGCCGCGAGCGATCCGACACTGCGTGTCTCCCTTTCGTCACAGCCACCCGCGCCCGCCGCTGAAAAGTCCGATTCCGCTGACCAGCCGATTCGAAGTTATCTAGCCGAGCAGTTGCCCGAAGGTTTGGCGGCCCGTCTGCGGATCGCTGTAACCGGGACAGCAGGTCCGCCAATCACTGGGTTTGCGCATCCAATGCCTATGATGGGGCCATGGATGCACGGGGCTGTGGGCTGGCGCAGCCTTCAGGCCGCCGTCCAACTCTCGAACGGGCAATGGCTGTCCTTCGCCGCGGCACTGCCGGACTCTGGGCCGTCGGTCTCATGGCAGTTCGTGGCCGCCATGGCGGTCATGTCGGCCATCGTTGTGCTTACGTCCATCTGGGCTGTCCGGCGTGTGACCGCGCCGCTCGGCACCGTCGTCCGGGCGGCCGAGCGCCTGGGGCGTGATGTCAACGCGCCGCCGATTGCGGAAGCTGGCAGCCGCGAGATGCGTCAGGCGGCACATGCCTTCAACGAGATGCAGGGACGTCTGCAACGGCTTCTAGAGAACCGGACGCGCATGCTGGCTGCGCTGTCGCACGACCTGCGCACACCGTTGACGCTGCTGCGGCTGCGCACCGAAGGTCTGCGGGAAGGCGAGGAGCGCGACCGGATGCTTGCCAATATTGCCGATCTCGACGCCATGATCGACGCGACTTTGAAGTTCGCCCGCGACGAAGCTGCCGCGGAGCCATGGCGGCGCACCGATCTGACTGCGCTGGTCACGTCCATCGTCGATGATATGGCCGATGCTGGGCTGCCAATTACCATGGAACCGGCCGAAACGGTCATCTTCGAATGCCAGTCTGGCGGCTTACGCCGCGCGGTCACCAACCTGCTGGACAACGCGGTGAAGTACGGCAAATCGGCGCGGGTCGAGCTCCTTACGTCGCCAACTGCCCTCAGGATCGTCATAGACGATGACGGCCCGGGCATCCCGGATGACGAGTTGCAGACGGTGTTCGAGCCGTTCTATCGCCTGGAACAGTCGCGGAGCCGGGAGACCGGCGGCACCGGCCTGGGCCTGGCCATCGCGCAGTCGATCGCGCAAGCGCATGGCGGGCAGGTCACACTGGCCAACCGGCCGGCAAGTGGCCTGCGTGCGATCCTCTCGCTGCCACGATGACGCAAGCAGATCACTGGCCTGACTGATGCTTGTCGGGGCCAATAGGTTGGGGAAGTCATTCAGGTGAGGCGCAGATCCATTTTGACGGCGGGCGCAGCCGCCGCTGCATCGTCAGCATTGGCGCCGCTATCGCGTTCCGCCGCCGCGGAGCATGCTGCGGCGTCCGCGACACAGACATGGATATGTCCACCGAACCGCTATGAGATCACGCTTCGTCGCGATTCCGTCTCCTGCGACTGCTTCGGTCTGGACGCCTTGCCCGGCGCGGGATCCGCTGGAGCCGGTTTGCTCGGCAGTGCAGAGAATGCCGACGGGGTGAATGCCGCAATGGTTGCGGTAGGCCCCCAGCATCAACCCGTCACCTGGGAAGCCCAAGCCTGGAACCAGCCGGATGCATTCACGCTGATGCTCACGCTGCGGGGCCCCCCTGTGGACTACCTGGACAAGCCCTCCCAGCCATCACGCCGAGAGTTCAACATCGACAGGGGGGTCCAGTTCTTCGTGTCGCAAGGGGTCCAGTTCCTGATGTCGTTTGACAGGTGCACTCGCCGCCGGCTTGACCGTGGCGATTGCCGGAAGGTTCCAATCCGAACTCTGTCTGGTCGAGGCTTAGTGATCGGATGCTGCCGGTTAAGCGAGGTTCCGGATGACCAGGAAGCGGACGGGTCTGTCGTTCGGTTGGGTGCGGCAAGTTGCTGCCATCTTGCTGGTGGTTGCCACCCTGGCCAGCGGTTATTTTGCCACCCGCACCTACCATGCATTTCTGTGTATCTGCTCAACCCGGCTGAATGACAAATTCGCCGTCCAGGACTGCGACAATTGCCTGATACGCATCCTTTCCCCGTCGCGCTGCCGTGCCAACGACGGATCGAACGCCGGCGAACAGGTCGGCGCCCCAGGTGGAACGGAAGCCACCTGTGACCTTGCGGTATGTGGCTGTGGGCCGCAATTCCCTCTCGCTGCCGTTGTTATCCGGCGGAACCTCCGGATGCTCCAGGAAGGTGAACAAGTGGCTGCGCACCTTCCCGTAACGCTTTCGCAGTCGCCTGCCATGGTGGTTGGTGGGCGCCAGCACCATGATGGCGTTCAACTCGCGATCCAGCCGGGCCTGATAGCTGCGCCGCGTGCTCTCGGCCAAGCTCCTGCGCCGCCGCGCCAGCACGACAGCCCGCAGCAGCAGCGCCTTCATGCGTGGGGCGAAGGTCGTATCGCCCGCCTCAATGGCGTATTTGCAGTCACGCAGTTGGTGCGCCAGGCAGACCTGCCATAGATCGGCATGCCCCTGCTGCGCGCCATAAAGATCGGAGACCCAGATGCTCGGCCGATGGCCCGCCATCGTCTCAGTGACCACGTTGGCCGCGCGGCTGTTGCGCACCACATGGATCACCACCTGATCGTTCTGAAACACCCAATTCCAATGGGTGCGACCGTCGATGCGCACCGAGGTCTCATCGGAACAGACGATCCGCGAGCGGCGCAGCCGGGCAAGAATGGCCGCGACCTCGTTGTCAAAACAGGGCTTGGCGCGCTGCAACATTGCATCCAACGCGCCCTCGCTGATCTGCAGCGCGTAGAGGTGCAGAAACAGCTGGGTCAGGCGGCGATAGCTGATCGCGTGGGTGAAGCGCAGATAGATCGCCAGCGCCACGATGTTGACGCTGAACGGCGAGCCGTCTTCCAGGCCTGCGGGTATCGCTGCCAGGGTTACCCCGCCGCAGCACGGGCAGTGCCCGGCATAACGTTCCACCCGGGTCACCACGGGGCGCACCACCGGGAGGTCGATCTTGTCGTAACGACCGTGCAGCACCTGATCGGCATCTGTCAGCACGGATTGGCAATGCGCGCAGGCGGCCGCTTTCGCGGTCACCGTTTCGTCGGGATCGCGAGCCAGTGGGCGACCACCGCCCTTACGACCCAGACTGCCGGTGCGTGGTCCAACACGTTTGGCCTGCTCCGGCTGGTTCGGCTTCTGACCCTTCGACGGCGGCAGGCTGGAATTGTCCGGTGTCTTCGACGGTTCCCCGAGCCTGGCTTCGAGCGCCGTCACCCGAGCCGTCAGGCTCTGAACCTGCGCCCACAGCGCCCGGATCAGCGCGTCCTTCTCGGCGTGGCTCAGGTGGTTGAGGTCGGGAAGCTGGGTCACGCCCTGGTTTAGAATCGACTCGACCGTGACCGTGTCAAAGGTTTTTTGGGCCAGTCAAAGCCAGGGCGAATTACCCCTCAAACCGGAGTCGAGCAGATACCAAGGCGGATGCGGGCGTGTCGCCCATTCTTATGAAATGACGCGGAAATTCACGCCGTCAGCCGGGTTTTGCAAGCGGCTCAGGGTGATCGCCGCGCCGGGGGTGAGCAATTACATTTCTGTTACTGCGATCCGCCTATGACGCCGGATCGCCGATGACGAGTAGCATCCGGCCATGGATGACGCTCGACTATATAGCGGTATAGCGGTAACGTATGGGACGTCTCCGGCAGTGCTGATCACCCGTCTCGGTCTGCCCGCGGGGGCTGATCCTGGCACGAGCCTGAAGTCGGTTGCCGAGCAGAATGGGCAAGCGCCATTCGATTACACGCAGCGCGTTCAGCGTGTGATAGCGGAGTTGGTGCCCGTCGCCAGGTCGGACGGAACGGGTGAGCGAGCCACCTGGCTTGCCACGATCAGCGATGCGGCTCTGACCGCCCTGCTGGTCTATGGCTATCCCGTCCTCGGGCTGACGCTCCTGCTTTGCGCCCTCGGCGCTCCGCTGCCGGACGAGCTCGCAACAGTCGTCGCTGGCTCGTTCATCGCTCAGGGGCGGATGACCTGGCTATGGGCAGGAGCGGTTGCCGTGGCGGCTTCGGTTCTCGGCGATACCGCGGCCTATGGTCTCGGGCGCTGGCTCGACCGGGGAGTTCTGGAGCGGCAAGGAGTCTGGCTGGGGTATACGCGAGCGCGACGGGCTCGAGTTCAGGCTCTGCTCGACCGGTGGGGCGCGCTGACGGTGCTCCTAACGCGGACCCTCGTCCCCTCTCTCGGCTCGATCATGAGTTTGTTGGCCGGTGCGGGTCACTATCGTCTGCCCGAGTTCCTGGCGTTGGCCTTCGTGGGGCGACTGCTATGGACGGTGGCCTCTCTTGGTCTCGGCTACGGCATCGGGCCCAATCCGGATGCCGCAGCGGATTTTCTGGTGACATTGAGCGGATTGCTGCTGTCGGTGTTCTTTGTGGCAGGCACCGCGGCCGTCGTATCCGGGCGATTTGCCCAGATGTCGGCGCACGTACCGGAGTGAGCCGGGATGGGTCCGGTGCGTTCTAATCAGTCTTCGGCTGATCGTTATCGTCGGTGAGTGATCTCGTGACGTGAGGTTGCTTCGCAAACCAGCCCGCGATCAGTCCCATCATTCCAAATGTCGGCATCTTGGACGTGGTGGACCTCGGCGATGCCCGGCCTCCGCGCAGCAGTTTGATGACGCCGGCGATCATCATCGCACCGATGAATAGTACCATTGCCCACGGGACACGTGCGACCAGTGACGTCCACACAGACGGCGCGTAGACGTCGATCACGACATGCTGCCTGCGCAACTCCGCGACTAGCATGGGATCGCCGATGTCGGGAACGCGGCTGATGATGGTGTTTGGCTGCCCTGAGGCGGCCAAGGATTCGCGGGCCAATGGATGTCGCAAACGAACGTCCATTTCCGTTCCCCGGAATGTAACGCTTGCGACGTTGTCGGCCTCGAGTTGATCAAGAAACTGGCTATAGGGCGTCCAGGGCAGTTTTCCGGCTTCGACCATGACGATCATTGCAATGGCCAGGACGCCCATCACGGCGATGAGGCCAAACCACCATACTCCGCAGGACCGCCACCACGGCCGGCTTGCATGCTCCATCCGATCTGTGGGTGTCATATTGTGCTACTCGATCTTGAATGCCCGCATGACCGGCACCTTGATCTGATCGAGGGCCACGGCAAATGCCGCGGCGGCAGCGAAGACCGCGACCGCGATTCCCATCGGCAACGGCGCCATCAACGTGCCCGACAAGGCAAGGGCCGATGCGGAGCCGATGTCGAGGGCGGATGATGCAAGAACCCACGCGCCGGGTTTGGAGCGCCACATGTGGCGCCGTTCCCGGAGAACGTACAGCAATGCCTGATTGCCGAACACCAGGGTGACGAACGCTAAAGTTTGGAGTTCTTCCAGCCCAAGTTCGAGTTTGAATTTTCCGATTGCCAGCATCGCGGTCGAAAAACCGAGCTTGCACACCCCGAGTACCACGGCGGCGCGGGTGATGTTGTCCATCCGCCATATGCTGGGAGAGGGCGCGAAACTCGCGCGGTCGGTGGTGAGCGACATGCTGAGAAAATCATTCGTCAACACCATCAGCACCATAAGGACCGGCGTCATGACCGCGTGACCCGTCAGGCCAAGCCCGATCGCGAGAAACAGGACGATCTCGATCTTTTTCACCAGCATGTTGAACGTATAGGTGAGGAGTCGCTGGAACCCGATCCGACCCTCGCGGACGGCGAAAACGATGCCCGCAAGCCCGGGCTCCGTCATCACCATCCCGGCCGCGGCCTTGGCGACGTCGGTTGCCGAGGAAACCGCTATGCCGATCTGCGCCTGCCGCAGCGCAGGCGCGTCGTTGGTCCCATCGCCGCACATCCCGACCACGTGGTCGTGATCTTGCAGGGCCTTCACCAACCGATACTTCTCCTCAGGCACCACACGGGCATAGGCCCCGAACTCGTTGATCCCGGACGAACTGGACATTCGATCGGGCGGGCAAACGGCGCCGTCAATGCCAACTTCTTCGAGCGATCGCCGCCGCCGTGACCGGCGAGTTCTCCGGTTACCATGACGGTGCGGACATGCATGTCGCGCAGTGTCGCGATCAGTTCGGCCGTGTCCTCGCGCGGCGGGTCACTGATCGCAATGAGACCCGTAAGGCGCAGCGACTGCGGTGCCCCCACGGCAACGGCGATGACCCGATGCCCCCGGTTGGCCAGATCGTTCACGAGATGGCTGGCATTCGCGGGTGTCTCCGCCAGCCGCGCAATCACCTCGAACGCACCCTTGATGATCCGGAGTTCGCCTCCGTCGCGATCACGGGCGAAGGCCTCGGACATCCTGGTTGTCGGATCGAAGGGGACGAATCGCGTTACAGGTTCGGTCGCGGTGCCTCCGGATTCCTTGGCGGCGGCGGCTCGGATGGCGCCGTCGATCGGATCCTGGTCCGCCTCGGAACTCGCCAGCGCCGCGAGCGCCAGCACACGCCCCCGATCGAAGCCGAACATCGCGACGACCTCGGCGACCTCCAGCGCATTGCGTGTCAATGTGCCCGTCTTGTCGGCACACAGCACGTCCATAGCGGCTGCCTCATGGGCGGCGGAGAGGCGGGTCAGGAGAACGCCGCGACGGGCCAGGGCTTGTGCCCCGAAGGCGGCCGACAGCGTAAATGTCGCCGGCAGCGCCACCGGGATCGTGGCCAGCAGGGCCGTAAGGCCCAGGCGAACCAGATCGGAGACAGGCAAGGCCACGGCATAGGCGTAGACGACGATCGAAACAGCGATGGTGCCATTCACGATGGCGAGGTTCCGTGTCGCCGCGAAAATGGCCGCTTGCTCGGTGCTGGCGGCATGGGCTAGGCGCACGAGTTCGGCGGCCCGCCCGAAATTGGTCTTCACCCCGGTTGCCGTCACCTCGGCGATCGCTTGCCCACGGCGCACCAGGGAACCCGCATAGACCGGGTTGCCAGGGTTCGCGTTGACCGGAACGGATTCGCCGGTGAGCATCGACTGATCGACCATGACGGCGCCCGACGCGATGGTGGCATCGGCGGGAACTAAGGCGCCCAAAGGCAGTCTGATCGCATCGCCTGGTACGAGTTCGGCGGCGGGGCGCTTCAGCCATTCGCCGTCACGGCGGACCAGGGCGGTTGGCGCCAGCCGGCTCTTGAGCGCCGCCAGGGCGGCATTTGCCCGACCCTCCTGGATGAGACCGAGCGTCGCGTTGAAAACCAGCAACCCGCCAACCACCGAGGCTTCGACGTATTCACCAAGCGCGAGCTGGAGGATGATCGCGGCTTCGAGCATCCACGGGACAGGTCCCCAGAATTTCATGAGGAAAATGCGCCAGCGCGGCGCGGCTTTCTCGGCGACGATATTCAGGCCGAATTCACCACGGCGCTGACGCGCCTCGGCAGTCGTCAAGCCTATCGGGGTCGCGGCAACCGGCAAAGACTCCGGAGGCGGGATCCCTCCATCGTGATCACGGCCGTTCGACGACAAGATTGATGACATATTGGGTTCCGCCTTCAAGCGCCGCGACTATCTCGGCTGTTCCTGGTGTCATGCCCGCCTTGGCGCGAACCTCCACGATTTCGAGTCGCGAGAAGCCCGGACCCAAAGCCTGGGGCGTAAGCATCACGGGCACGCCTTTCACAACGATCGAGCCGATCGGCTTGCCGTCGCACAGAATGCTTAAACTGCCTTCGGCAGACGGCGTGAGAGCGATCGAGGATCGGGCCTCGTCCGGGAGCGTCACCAGGAAGTCAATCGGCAGCATCGCGTCAGAACCGGCCCTCACACGCTGCCAGTCCTTGTCCTTGCCCTGATGCAGCTGATTATACGCGGCCACGTTCGGTAAAGGCCTTTCGGTGATATGCGCGATAGCCTTCGTCGTTCCGGAGAGCGGCCCGGCATTGATGAATTGCACGCTGATCGGGTAGTCGCCCGGCAATGTTGGATTGATCTCGCCAGTCCGCACATGAATGGCTTTCAGGCCCGGTGCTTCCGGTGGGCCGCTCGCAATCGCCTGATCGATCCGAACATCGACAACCTGCGGGTTGCCAGCATCCTGCGTCACGCTGAACGGCGCCGGAATGGCGCCCTGGGGCCAACCATGCAGCAGGGCGCCCTCAAGATGCGGATGATCGATCAGTGGCGTGAACTGCCGTGGAAACGTAATCCGTACTGTCGTTCCGGCCGGCACCGCGTAACCCGGCACGCTCGGCTCCGAGGACTTGTCGAAAACGAACCAGGCTTCGAATGGATGTTTCGCCGCGAGTCCGGTGCTGATCATGGGTTGAAAATCCACGGTGGTACTTGGGGGGGCGGCGCTAGCCTGAGCTGTGAACGCCAGAAGTGCGCACGCGGCCGCAGCGGCATAGAATGGGATATCGCGGATCGCGTTCGACCGAGTACGATGGCGCGCCGTCGGGAAATTACGCCATCCGGCCCTACGGAACCCGCGGATCATGGCAAAACCTCCTCTGTCCAGGCCGAGCAGCATTGGCGTTGCCGCAAGCCGATCCGGTGATGGCGGGTCCATCGTTACGTCCCTGCCAGAGCGCCGGAGGAAGCCACCTCTCCCTCGAGCCGCCCGTCGCGAAACTGCAGCAAGCGGTCGAACCGGTCGAAGATCGTCTCGTCGTGTGTCACCACCAGCACCGCGGCCTGCTGGTCAACGGCGATGCGCCGCAGCAGATCCATCACCACACCAGCGCGCTGCGTATCGAGCGGCGCGGTGGGTTCATCGGCAAGGATGATACGCGGACTGTTGGCCAGCGCACGGGCAATGGCGACACGCTGGGCCTCACCGCCGGACAGGGTGCCTGGCATGGCGTGCTTGCGTTTGCCCACCCCGAGGTAGTCCAAAAGTGCCTCGGCCCGCGTGCGCGCCTGGCGTGGTGGAGTGCCCGCGAGTTCCATGGCCTCTGAGACGTTCTCGGTGGCATTGAGGAACGGCAGAAGATTGTGGGTCTGGAAGATGAAGCCGATCTTCTCCAGGCGCAGCCTGCGCAGATCGCGTCGCAGCCAGCGCCCATCGTAAACGGGCACGCCGTCCAACCGCATCCAGCCGGTGCTCGGTTCGATGACGCAGCCGATGACGTTCAGCAAGGTGCTCTTGCCCGACCCGCTCGGCCCGCGCAGCCCGACAGTCTCCCCCGCGTGGACGGTGAGGGAGATATCCACCAGTGCGTCGACGCGCGTGTCACCCGAACCGAAATGCTTGCAGATGCCCCGCAACTCCACGCGCGGCTGGGGTGGGGGGGCATTCAGCGTATCAGCCACTGGCCAGGGCCTTCGCCGGATCGATTTTGACGGCCGCGCGAACGCCGAGTACGGAGCCGAGCAGGCAGACGGCGACCACGACGCCGAACAGGATCGCGACGTCACGCGGCTCGACTAGCAGGCGGCGGGGGAAAATATCTTTGATCTCCAGGATCAGCACCAAGCCAATGGCAAATCCGCCGACGCCGAGCACCAGCGCCTCCTGCACGATGAGGCTGACGATCGTGCGGTCCGGTGCGCCGATGAGTTTGAGCGTGGCGATCGAGCGCAGCTTGTCCATGGTGAGCGTGTAGATGATGAGCGCGATGATTACCGCCGAGACCGCGATCAGGATCGCCATGAACATGCCAAGCTGACGTTGCATCTTCTCGATCACGAACTTCGTCAGATACTCCTCCTGCTGCGGCTCCGTGACAGCGGACAGATGCTTCCAGCGCTCGATCTCCTCCGCGACACCGGCAGTCGGCACACCGGGGTGCAGCGACACCAGCACCGCATTGATGTCCGCGGTGGTCGGCGGCTTCCGCCCCGCCGCCTCCTCGCGCCGCTCCAGCGCTGGCGGTACCTCAAACTGTAGCGACTGCGCGTCGAGCAGCGTGACCCAGCCGACCGGATCGCCGGCGGATGTCACCATTCCGGTGGTCAGGCCCACGACCGTGAAGAGCTCGTTATACGGACCAAGCGGTATCCGTGCCCCCAGCATCAGGTCGGAAGAAGCGTCCACGACAATCTGGTAGTGGCTCTCTGTAAGTCCATGGCCCGAGCTGATGTTGATCGGTCCGCCGGGACGGCCGATCTCATAGCCTTCCAGGAAGAAGCGGTACGGTTTGCCTGCCGCCGTGGTCTGCACCGTTTGAAACGTCACGGCGCCGGCCTTCGCCACGCCGGGGATTCGCCGCACCAGATCGCGCGTGTCGCGCGGGATCCGCGAGGGCTCGGCGAACGGCCCACGCGTGCGCGGCTGCACGACCCAGAGATCGGGATTGGCCGCCCGCGGCAGGCGGAGCGCGTCGTCCAGCGCGCCTTCATAGATGCTCATCATGGCGATGACGACACCGAGCAGCATCCCGAGCCCGACCGCGGTCAGTGCGAAACGCGGCATGTTATGGCGCATATCGCGCAGCGCGAGGTTCATGGTGCCGGTTCTTCAGCCACGGTCGCGGCGCGCCCGACGCGCAGCCCGGCCTGCGGCGCCAGCACGACCTCGGCGCCATCAGGCAGGCCCGCGACGATCGGCAGCCTGCCGTCCACCAGTTCCGGCCCGAACGAAACCCGCCGCTGCGCCAACCGCCCCCGCTCCACCGTCCACACCATGCCTTCTTCGCCGGCTAGGCCGCTCACGGCAGTCTGCGGCACCAGCACGGCTCTCGGCAGGACACCGGTGACGATGAACACCTCCGCTTGTTCGGCCAGATGGATGTCGGCCGGGATGGCATCGAAGGCGATGTCGACCAGCCGCTCCTCGTTGACCGGATCGCTCTGGATCTCGATCCGGGCGACATGACCCGCCAGGCGCTCCCCGGGGCGGGAGCGCAGTACGATCTCCGCCTTCTGGCCGAGCTGAAGCGATCCGGCCAGCCGTTCGTCGACATAGCCCAGAACCCAGATCGTCTGCGGATCAACCAGATTGAACACCGCCTGGCCCGGCACCGGCATGCTGCCAAGGTTCAGGTTGCGGGCCACGACCAGGGCATCGTAGGGCGCGCGTAGCGTGTCATTGTCCAGTGTGGCCTGCGCGAACACCACCTGTGCCTTTGCGGCCTCCAGCGCAGCGTTCGCCACGCCGACCTCGCTGCCCGCCACGTCGAGGTTTGCGCGTGCCACCCGCATCGCGGCCTCGGTGCTCTGCGCCTCCTCCTTCGAGGCGTATCCCGAGCGGGCAAGGTCGGCGCGGCGGGCGCTGACGGCCTGGGCGTTGGTGAGATTGGCCTGTGCGCTCTCCTCGTCCGCTCGGGCCTTGCCAATATTCGCCTCTGCCTGGGATACGCCCGCCCTGGCGGCCACGAGCTGCGCTTCCACATCGCGGGCATCGAGCCGCGCGAGGACAGCCCCACTCCGAACATGGTCGCCATGGTCCGCCGTGAGATCGACCAGCACCCCCGCGACCTTGAAGCCCACATTGGACGCCACGCGGGCGCCGACCGTGCCGAGGCCGAAGACTTGCTCACGCACATCCGTCTGCACAGGTGCGATGCGCACCTCAACCGGTCGCACGAACTGCGACCAAGTCCAGAAGCCAACTCCTGAGAGGGCCAGGATGATCGCAGCCAGTAGCAGCATTGTGGGCCCAGAGCGCGGTCGTAATGGAGCGCCTTGCCGCGCCGGAGCGGCGTCGGTTCGTGGTGCCGCCGCTAGGTCGGGACTCAACTCCTGCAGTGGCAAGACCGCCATCCCAAGCCTCCACTACCAGAGGAAACTGAAAATAGGGCTAGATCGGTGTTATACCCTTGATATGCATCAACGATCGGTTTGAAGCGTCGCTTACGCGGCCGGCCTGTTCTACCGCAGACGATAAGCCGAGTGGCAGGCGACACAGTTGGGCGTGATGCGCGATAGCGCCGCGATGACGGAAGCCGTGTCGTGCGTTGCCGCGGCCCCTGCGGCAACCGTCGCGAATTCGCTCGCCGAAGTATGCATGGACAGGCCGATCGCGCGCATCGGCTCCGGCATATACAGGGCCATCATCGCATCCACCGACTCTGGCGCGGGCGGCTTGCGCATGGGCGCGGAACCATTCGCGGCGGCGTCGGCCGGCTTGCACGCGGCCGCCGCTGGTAAGTCGAGCCCCAAACGTTCCGTCGCGATCCTCGATGCGCTGGCGAAGTCTCCGGCCGCCACAGCTTGCAGGATGGCGTCCAGCGTCTCCACATGATCGCGCATGTTTTTCAGGAAATTGGTCTGCATCTCGGGCGGAAAGTGCACCTCCTCCCGCGCATCGGGCTGCGACATGGGTAGCGAAGCATTATGGCCCATCATGCCGGCATGCTGGGCGGACGCGGCGGTTGCGAACACGGTCAACATGGCGGTCATGGCAACCAAGGAGAAGCGAGACATAGGGCGGTCCAGTTCGTTGGTGACTTACCTCAATTTACTGTCGAACAATCCGATCCTATATGATTAGCATCATACGGGGCATTTTTCCGGACCCGCTACGTCCCCACCACAGATACGGCTTCGGCGGCCACAGCCCCAAGGATGACGACCAGCCATGGTGGCAAACGCCAGAACATCAGCAGCAGGAACGCCAGCAACCCGATGCCAAAATCGGCCGGCGTCATAATCGCGCTCGTCCACACCGGCGTGTACAGCGCCGACAGCAACAGGCCGACGACCGCCGCATTCACCCCTCGAAGCGCTGCCTGGATCGCCTCGACGCGGCGCAGCCCATCCCAGAATGGCAGCACGCCCAGCAGCAGGAGGAACGATGGCAGATAAATCGACACCAGGCAGATCAGGCCGCCCAGCCAACCGTTCGGTTGCGGTGTCATCGCTGTCCCGAGATAGGCGGCGAAGGTGAACAGCGGGCCAGGGACCGCCTGCGCCGCACCATAGCCGGCCAGGAACCCGTCATTGCCGATCCAGCCAGGCGGCACCACCGCCTGCTGCAAGAGCGGCAGCACCACGTGGCCGCCGCCGAACACCAGCGAACCCGCTCGGTAGAACCGGTCAATCAACTGGACAACGTGATTGCCGGTCACCGCAGCCGCGAGCGGGAGGATGGCAAGCAGCGCAAAGAAAGCAATCAGCGCGCCGATTGCCAGGTATCGGCTGAGCGAGAACCCCAACGTGCCGACCGCCGGCTTGGGTGGCCCCTTGATGAACATCCAGCCGATCAGGGCGCCGATGGCGATAGCAGCCACCTGACCGAAAGCGGACGGCACGGCCAGCGTCAGCAGCGCCATACAGATGGCGATGGTCACGCGCTGGCGGTCGGGACAGAGGTTTCGCGCCATCCCCCAGAGCGCCTGGGCCACCACCGCGACCGCCACGATCTTCAGACCGTGCAGCCATGCCGCCTGCGCGATATCGCCGATATCGCCGACGCCGTACGCGAACAGGATCAGCGCCAAAGCCGATGGCATGGTGAAGCCAAACCATGCTGCGAGACCGCCTGGCAGGCCAGCGCGCAGGATGCCAATCGTTGCCGCGACCTGGCTGCTGGCGGGTCCCGGCAGGGATTGGCAGAGCGCCACGATGTCGGCGTACTCTTCCTCGCCCAGCCATTTGCGCCGCTCGACGAATTCGGCGCGGTAGAAGCCGAGATGCGCGATCGGTCCGCCGAAGCTGGTGCAGCCGAGACGCATGAATATCCGGAGTACCTCGGCCACGGAGCTGCAGCGCTCGATTGCCACGACCTGGCTCACAGCGGGATGCGTTTCAGCGTCTATGGGGTCGTTACTCATGCCGTCTCGCTTCGCTTCAACAGGTTTATGGCTCCGGACTCGCGTGCGAATGCCGGTGATGCAGGTCGGGATAGTGCGGGTGCCGATGGATCAGGCGCAAGTGTTGATGCCAATGGGCATGCGGCTCGCCAGGCGGGTCGTTCGGGCCGTGCGCGTGCTGATGGTGCTCGTCATGCACATGCGCATGATCGTGCGCGATCGTCTCGTGGATATGCTTGTGTTCGTGCGCTTCGGAGATGTGGAGCCAGACGCCGCCTGCCATCAAGATGGCTGCCACGGCGAGCTGCAGCGTGACTGGCTCGTTGAAGATCGCGACGCTCAGGACTGCACCAACGAAGGGCGCGGTCGAGAAATAGGCACCGGTGCGCGCGGTGCCGAGATGGCGTAGTGCCAGAACGAACAGCACCAGACTGACGCCATAGCCGAAAAAGCCGACCACGGCGGCACCGGCAAAAATCGACGCTGGCGGCGTCGCAGCGCCCTGCCAGAACGCAAGCGCCAGATTGATCGGTCCGGCGACCAGGCCTTTGACAGCGGCGATCTGCACGGGATCAGCGGCACTCAGCTTGCGCGTGAGGTTGTTGTCGATGCCCCAGGCGAGACACGCCGCTGCGATCGCCAATGCGCCCGGGCCGAACCCGGAGGGGCCGCCCTGCCATGAGAGCAGCGCGGCGCCGGCCAGGATCGCTGCCGCACCGACCAGAAGACGGCGGTTCACGTTTTCCCGAAACACGAGCCACGCAATCCCCATCGTCGCGAGACCTTCGAGATTGAGCATCAGCGCAGCGGTTGACGCCTCGGTCCGCGCGAGCCCGAGCATGAGCATCACCGGCCCGAGGACACCCCCAGTGAGTACCGCGCCGGCAAGCCAGGGCAGATCGGAAACAGCGAGCCTGGCTTCGGTCGGGGCGTCGGCACGCATATGACGGATCGCCATGACGATGCCGAGACCGACGCCCGAGCCGAGGTAGAGCAAACCCGCGAGGAGCCAGGGATCGATCGCTCCGAGTAGGAGCTTTGCGATCGGCGTGCTGGCACCGAAGAGCGCTGCCGAGATGAGCGCGAGCATGATGCCCGACGGATTCATGACTGGGTGTTCTCGTCCTGACGATCAATCCGCTCCGCTGGCCAAGGTGTGGGGGCGCGGTCCGGTGGTCTGCACGCCGGTTCGACGTTCATGCCACGCCTGGCGCAGGATCTGCACCGAGGATGTCAGGAACAGCGCGGCCATGATCGCCGCGACGATCAAATCCGGCCAGGCGGTTGCCGTGCCCCATACGCCGAGCGCCGCGATCATCACGGCGACGTTGCCAATCGCGTCGTTGCGCGAGCAAAGCCAGACCGACCGCACGTTGGCGTCGCCGTCTTTGTACCGGACCAGGATCAGCACGCTGGCGAGATTGGCGAGCAGTGCGAGGACCCCGATCACTCCCATCACCTCTGCCTTCGGCACCCCGATCAGGAAAACATGATAGGCGGTCGATCCCAAAACCCAGGCAGCCATAAGGCTGAGGCTCGTTCCCTTGAGCACCGCTGCCGCCGAGCGCGCCCGCAGCGAGGCTCCGATCACCGCCAGGCTGATGCCATAGGTCGTGGCGTCGGCAAGGAAGTCCAGGGCATCCGCTCGCAGCGCCTGCGAGCCGGCCATGGCGCCGGCACCCATCTCAATGAGGAACATGGCGGCGTTGATGGCGATGACGAGCCACAGCCGGCGCTTGAAGTCCGGTGAGACACCGTCAAATTTAGGACTGGCCGCGCAGCATCCGCCGCAGTTTTCTTCCATGGCAACCTCTTTTCATAGCTGGTTGCCGATAGCATAAGCCCTATAGTGACTATAGGTTCAAGGGGTCCCATGAAGAGCGATCTATCGATCGGGGGGTTGGCAGAGCGCACCGGCTGCAACATCCAGACGATCCGCTATTACGAGCAGATCGGTCTGCTGCCCCAGCCGTCGCGAACGGAAGGCGGACAGCGTCGCTACGGCACGGATATCGTCCACCGGCTTGCCTTCATTCGGCATGCCCGCGATCTCGGCTTCGATATCGGCTCCATTCGCGAGCTTATGCAGTTGGCGGGTGCGCCGGAGCGGCCGTGCGCCGACGTCGATCGGATCGCCGAGGCGCATCTTCAGGCCGTCGAGGCAAAGATCGCAAAGCTGACGGCATTGCGCGCCGAGCTGCGACGCATGCTGAAAGAATGCGGCAAAGGGCAGATCGCCGAGTGCAGGGTCATCGACTCACTGAGCGATCATAAGCTCTGCAAGACTCGGCGACACTGAGTGGATCGTCGTCATGTGGCATGCTGAGGATCGAAGTCTTCCACGGAGTCGATTGGTGACAAATGCGATTTTTCTCGTTGTCCTGCTCATTGCCGCCGGTACTCGAGGCCAGCGGCGACGCTCTTGTCCGTCATGGTCTCTACAGCCACTCTCCAATGGTTCGCATTGGATTCCTTGCGCTCGGCTCCGTCGTCCTGTTCGCTTATGGCCTGACGGTCAATGCGCCGCCGTGGGATTTCGGGCGGCTGCTCGGCATCTATGTGACGCTGTTTTTCCTGGTCGCGCAGCTGATCAATTGGCTTGGCTTCGGCCTCCAGCCGACACTTCCGATCATGGTCGGCGGCTCGTTGATTCTCGCGGGCGGGCTGACGGTCACTTTCTGGCGTGCCTAGCCGGTCATGGCATTCCTCGTGAAACGGAGGGTGACGCGTTCCGGACGGCAGCGCCAGGCGATGGTCTCTCTGCCTCCAATTACTCCGAGAGGATCCGTTTCTTCTCCTCGAACTCCTGCGTTTCGATCTCACCGCGAGCAAGCCGTTCCTTCAGGATGTCGAGCGGTGTTTTCGCCGGGGGGGAATACGGTGGCGGTACAATCGACGCGCCACCCAGCCAGCGCACCAGCAACACAACGACGGCGATAATCGCCGCGAGAACCGCAATCATCATGATCGGGCCAAACACCATACCATACCAGGGCATACCCCAATAATTACCCATCATAGCCTTTCTTCCCTGGCATGCGCGGCTGCTTGCGCCACTGTCTTACCCAAGGCGACGGGCAACCCGGCCGCTTTCCATTCAGGATAGCCGTCCTCCAGGCGACGGACTTTGAAGCCGTGCTTGCGCAGCAAAGCAACGGCTTCGAACGCGAGGACACAGTATGCGCCGCGGCAGTAGGCGACGACCTCCCGGCTCTTCGGCAGCCCCCGCAGTTGCCGTGCCAACTCCCGCAAGGGGATGTTGATGGCCTGCGGCAAATGCCCAGCCGCGAACTCGTCTTCGGGGCGCACGTCGAGCACGGTCACCAGCCCGTCCTTGAGCCGACGAGCCAACTCCTTGCGCGAGACCGGCTCCAGCGCGTCACGTTCGTGAAAGTAGCCGCCCACGACCTCGCGGACTTCTGCCAGGTTGCGCTCTCCCACGCGATGAAGCGCCGCCACCAGATCGAGCACGGCCGGATCGCTCAGGCCGTAAAGGATGTGCTTGCCGTCCCTGCGTGAGGCGAGCAGGCCCGCCCGGCGCATCAGCCGAAGGTGCTGGGAGGCGTTGGCAACCGACAGTCCCGCACGCTCGGCCAAGGCCTCGACGTTTCGTTCGCCCTGCGCCAGCAACTCGAGAATCTCCAGCCGATGCACGTGGCCAAGCGCTTTGGCCATCTCGGCAAACGCGGCGAACACGGCGGCCTTGGGATTCGGACTTGACATGCTTCTCAGTAGGAAGGAACATTCAATATAGTAATTGAATGACAGATCGGCCAACCTTGTCAAGCCATGAATGGCCCGATCGGAGCAAGCCTATCGCTCGGAAGCGCGCAGAAATCGGAGACTTCCATGATCCTACGACAGTTCCTGCACACCGATCCCGTGGCGATTTCCTACCTCTTTGGCTGCGGCGGCAAGGCGGCCGGCGCCGTCGTCGATCCCGTGGGGGAGATCGCCCCTTATATTCACGCGGCGCAAGATACCGGAATGCGCATACTCTACGTTATCGACACCCATATTCACGCCGACCATGTGTCGGCGGGGCGGCAACTCGCAGAGGCTGCTGGCGCAGAGTACGTGCTGTTCGTTGATTCCTCAGCGGCTCCGCCTTTCCGTGCCGTCCACGACCGTGAGGTCCTCGAACTCGGTAACGTCGCGGCCGAAATCCTCCACACGCCGGGGCACACGCCCGAGCACATTTGTTTGCTCGTCACCGATCGGACGCGCGCCGACGAGCCATGGTTCGCCCTTACCGGTCACACGCTGATGGTGGGCGACGTGGGTAGGACCGAGCTTGCCGCGACAGCCGAGGAAGGAGCCCGTGTTCTGTTCCAGAGCCTTAAGCAATTGAAAGCACTGCCCGATCACCTGGAGGTCTTGCCGGGAGCATTTTCGGGGTCTGTCTGCGGACGGCGTCTGAGCGGCAAGCCCATGTCCACCATCGGTTTCGAGAGACGTCACAACGCGGCGTTCCGGATTGAAGATGAAGACGCATTCGTGCGCTTCATGCTGGACGACATCCCACCGCCACCGCCGCGGGCGGCGGAGCTTCGTGCCGCTAATGCCGGACTTGCGCCGGTGTAACCCACAGGCGCAAGGCACGGACAACCGTGTCGCCGCGCATGTGGTCAAGGCCGGGCCGGCGGCATGGTGGAGTGGAGCCGCCAACGGCTCGCGGCAGGAGGCCGGATAGCCGCCTCGACAGATCGGGAGAAGCGACGATGAAAGCCCTGTTCATCCTGAACGATCCACCCTACGGCACCGAGCGCTGCTACAACGGCCTACGGCTCGCCTATGCTCTTCTGAAGAGTGATCCTGCGACCGAAGTCACGGTATTTCTCATGGCCGACGCCGTCTCCTGCGGCAAGAAGGGTCAGAAGACGCTCGACGGCTATTACAGCCTCGAACGCATGCTGAAGCGCTTCGTGGTCGGTGCTCACCGGCTTCTTCTGTGCGGCACCTGCATGGATGCGCGCGGGCTTACCGAGGCCGAACTGATCGACGGCGCGCACCGTAGTTCCATGGATGAGCTGGCGCATGCGACATTGACCGCCGACAAGGTTCTCGTGTTTTGAACGATGGAAATGCTCCTGGAATGGCCCGGGCATCTTGGCGAGTGAGGCAAGCGTGAAGCCGATCTACCTCGACTACAATGCCAGCACGCCGATCGATCCGGCGGTCGCGGCGGCCATGCGGCCGTTCCTGGAGGAGGCTTATGGCAACCCCTCGAGCGGCCATTGGGCGAGCACGCCGGCTAAGGCTGCGTTGGAGAACGCCCGCGGCAAGGTCGCGGCGCTGCTTGGCTGCGTGTCGGATGAAGTCGTGTTCACGAGCGGCGGCAGCGAGGCGAACAATCTTGCGCTCAAGGGCCTGTTCTTCCGGCGCCGTGATCGTCCGTCGCATGTGATCACCTCCCGGATCGAGCACCCGGCGACGATCGAACCGTGCCGCTTTCTGGAGCGCCTGGGTGCCAAAGTCACCTATGTGCCGGTCGATGGCGCCGGCCTCGTCGATCCCGACGACATTCGCGGGGCGATCACCAAGGATACATTTCTGATCAGCATCATGCACGCGAACAACGAGGTCGGGACCATCCAGCCGATCGCCGAGATCGCGAAGATCGCCCGCGAGCATGGAATTCCCTTGCACACCGATGCGGCTCAATCGGTTGGCAAGATCCCGACCAAGGTCGACGAGCTCGGGGTCGATCTTCTCTCTGTCGCAGGCCACAAGGTCTATGCGCCCAAGGGCATTGGCGTGCTCTATGTCCGCCGCGGGATCGAGATCGAGCCGCTCATTCACGGCGCCGGGCACGAAAGCGGCCGGCGCGCCGGCACGGAGAGCGCGCTGCTCGCCGTCGCCCTCGGCACCGCATGCGAGATCGCGCAGCCCTGGATCGGCATGCCGGGCGTACAGCGGCTGCGAGACCTGTTCTGGGAGCGCCTGCGCGCCGCCTTTGGCAATCAAATCGCGCTCAACGGCCATTCGGAGCTTCGTCTGCCCAACACGCTGAATGTCTCGTTTGTCGGCCGCGTGGGCGCCGACATCCTCGCGCGAATGCCGGACGTCGCTGCCTCGACCGGCTCCGCATGCCATGCCGGCGAGATCGCGCTCTCGCCCGTGCTGAACGCCATGGGCATCGCTCCCGAGGTGGGCATGGGGGCTATCCGCTTCAGCCTCGGGCGCAGCACCACGCAGGAGGAGATCGAGGAGGTCGTCAACCGACTGACGGGGACGCTCGCATGAGCAAGACGGATGCGCCCACATCCATTGGCCCGGAAGCCTACACCTCCTGGCGAGCCGCGCCGCTCGGCGCCATCACGGAAAACATTGAGCAGCGCCTGGTCCTCGACATGATGGGCGAGCTTGCGGGGCGCCGCGTTCTCGATGCCGGTTGCGGCGACGGTGCGCTGGCCTGTGCCGCGGCGTCGCGGGGCGCGGATGTAACCGGAATCGATCCCGATCCGGCGATGCTCGCCGCCGCGCGTTCGCGGGCGGAAAAGGCGGGGCTTCGTGCGACATTCCTGGAGGACCGGGTTGACCGGCTACCCTTCGCGGACGCGACCTTCGATGTGGTGACCTCTGTCACCGTCCTCTGCTTCGTGCCTGATGCAGCGGGCGCCGTTCGGGAGATGGCGCGCGTGCTTCGCCCCGGCGGGCGCCTTGTGCTCGGCGAACTTGGGCGCTGGAGCGTTTGGGCAATGCTCCGCCGCGTGCGCGGCTGGCTCGGCTCGGCGACCTGGAAGGCGGCCCGCTTCCGCACTGCAACCGAACTGCGCGCGCTCGCCAAGGGGGCGGGGCTTTCCGTCACAGAGATCCGCGGCGCCGTCTATTACCCGCCGGTTGGCCTGCTTGCTCGGGCTCTGGCGCCAATCGATTCCTGGCTTGGCGGTCTCACGACCTTCGGTGCGGCGTTCATCGCGGTCGGCGCGGCCCGGGTCAACGAGCATGGGAAGGAGTGACCATGTCGGCAAAATCAGATGCCGCTGGTTCTCCCGCCATCCGGCTCGGCCTGCGCGAGAACTGGCGGCAGTTCTCGCTGCTCGTCCTCATCAATGCCTTCGTCGGCGGCATGGTGGGGTTGGAGCGGACGGTGGTCCCGCTCATCGGCTCCGAAGAATTCAAGATCGCCTCGACCACGATCATCGTCTCCTTCATTGTGAGCTTTGGCGTGGTCAAGGCGATTGCCAATCTCGTCTCGGGGCATTTCGCCGATGTCTATGGCCGCAAGCATATGCTCGTCCTGGGTTGGCTGTTCGGGCTGCCGGTTCCCTTCATGCTCGGTTGGGGGCCGAGCTGGGGCTGGGTGATCGCGGCGAACGCGCTGCTCGGCATCAACCAGGGCTTCGCCTGGTCGATGACGGTGATCATGAAGGTCGACCTTGTCGGCCCCAAGTCACGCGGGCTCGCCGTCGGCCTCAACGAGTTCGCGGGCTATCTCTCCGTCGGCCTCACCGCCTTTCTGACTGGCTACATCGCCGAGCGCTACGGCCTCCGGCCGGAACCCTTCTACCTCGGCATCGGCTACGCGGCCCTGGGGCTCATCCTCTCGACCCTGCTTGTGCGCGATACCCGCCATCACGTGGGATTGGAAGTCTCCCGTCACGCGGGGACCACTGAGGCGGTCCGGTTCTGGGAGATCTTCCGCCGCGCCTCGTTCGGAGACCGCAATATGTTTGCGGCATCGCAAGCCGGCCTGGTCAACAATCTGAACGACGGCATGAGCTGGGGTATTTTCCCGCTGTTCTTCGCCGGTTTCGGCCTCGGCGTCGAGCGGATCGGCATTCTCAAGGCAGTCTATCCCGCGGTGTGGGGTGTGCTGCAGACCGTGACCGGCCCGTTGAGCGACCGCTGGGGCCGCAAAGGCCTGATCGTGGCAGGCATGTGGGTACAAGCTGGCGGATTATTCCTCACCGCATTTACCCGCGGCTTCGGCTGGTGGTTCGTCGCCAGCGTGTTGCTCGGGATCGGGACCGCCATGGTCTACCCGACGCTCATCGCCTCGGTGTCCGACGCCTCCCATCCCTCGTGGCGAGCGCGCTCGCTGAGCGTCTATCGCTTCTGGCGCGACATGGGCTACGCCATCGGCGCTCTCTCGGCGGGTATCATGACCGATCTGTTCGGAGCTGCCTGGGCCATTGCCGTCATCGGCGCCCTCACCTTCGCCTCGGGTGTGGTGGTCGCCGCCGCTATGAACGAACGCCGGCAATGAAGTGCTCTCAAACATGGCTTCTGCATGCCCTGACGACGGTGCGATCTGTTGCCCGAAATGGCGAGTGGACGACCGATTGCTGCTACCAGTGGGAGCACATGAACGTGATGGACGGAGTGCGATGACAGCGCCAACGAATGACGACCTGGGGAAACTGCCACCGATCCTCCGTCATAAGAACCATCGAGCGCCGTCGATCTTCACGCCGGACGCCCTGCTCAGAGAGGCGCGGCGGCAGAAGGGCATTGGTGCCGACCCCGTTCCCGAAATCTGTATCCTCGATCCGGACGGCGACATTGTGCGCCACCTCCACGCGACGAATCGCACTCGCCGCGTCTCCTCATGGGCCTGCTATCATACCGAGCTCCATGCCTTCGAGCATGGCGGGCTGAGCTACGGAATTATCAGCTGCGCCGTCGGCGCAGCATTTGCGGTCCTGGTCGCCGAGGAGCTCTTCGCCTCCGGCTGCCAGCTTCTGGTCAGCATAACATCGGCTGGCCAGATCCTCCCGGTGCAGGCGCCGCCGTATTACATCATCGTCGCTCGGGCGCTGCGCGACGAGGGGACGAGCTATCATTATCTTCCGCCTGCCGAATACAGCCTGGCCGACGAGCGCTTGGTCCAGCTCGCCGAGGAATCCCTTGCGGCCGCCGGCGTGACCGCACAGGTCGGCGCGACATGGACCACGGATGCGCCGTTTCGCGAGACGGCCAAAGCGATCGCGGCCGCCCAGGATGCCGGCATCCTGGCGGTGGAAATGGAAGCGGCGGCACTCTATGCCTTTGCTTCCGCACGCGAACGGCCGGTGCTCTGCTTCGCGCACGTCACGAACCAGATGGGACGCATCGAAGGAGACTTCGAGAAGGGCGTCGCCGACGGCGCGGAGGGGTCGCTGAACGTGATCTTACAGGTGGCACGTCGCTGGCGCGATCGGGTGCGGGCATGAGTATCTACGAGCGCTGGGTTCTCCCGCCCCTGCTCGACCTGGTGATGCGCCAGAGCCAGATCGAGAGATATCGTCGCGAACTGATCCCATCCGCTCGCGGCCGGATCCTCGAGGTCGGCATCGGCTCCGGCCTGAACCTTCCACTTTACGCCGCAGGCGTGAACACGGTCGTCGGCCTCGACCTCTCCGAGCGACTGTTGTCCATGGCCCGACGGCGTGCGGCCAAGGCCAATGTGTCCGTGGACCTGATGCAAGGCTCGGCAACCGCGATCCCGTTGGACAATGACAGCGTCGATATGGTGGTGATGACCTGGACGCTCTGCTCAATCTCCGATCCACTCGCCGCAGTGCGCGAGATGCGACGGGTACTGAAGCCGGGTGGTGCGCTGCTGTTTGTGGAGCATGGCTTGTCACCGGAGCCCGGCGTCGCACGGTGGCAGCATCGGCTCACGCCGATATGGCGTCATATCTCCGGTGGATGTCGCCTCGATCGGAAAGTTGACGATCTCATTCGCGCGGGCGGCTTCGACGTTGCTGAGCTAAAGACAGAATATGCCCAGGGCCCGCAGCCGATGACCTACATGTACGAAGGCAAGGCTCACCCCAGAGCGTAGGGCTGCAAAGGGTCAGTTGCGTTGATTGGACGACAGCCGCGAAGCGCCCCTTTTCCACCCTGGCAAGCCGTTCTGGTGGATGACGTGCGCCCAGAGGAATGGACCCCAGCTATGCCGGCAACGCCTCAAGAATCGACTTTTTGCTCCCGCGCGAACGGACGATCATTGAGGCAAAGATGACCAGACAAAACCTCGGCTAGAGAGAAGTCGCTAACGAGCTTATTGTCGATATTGTCCGGTACGCGAAATCTCCGAACCTAGATAACCTTGTCTGTCTAGTTTACGACCCGGCACGGCGGTGCACAAATCCGCCCGCGCTTGAGGATGACTTGGCCAGTAGCGAAGGTCGGCTGCGTGTATCAGCCGTCGTCTGCCCGCGTGGCACGTGACGGCATCGGGTCTTGATCGACCGGTGTGGATGACGGAGGCGCCGGCCGCTGTCCGCGATGCCGCGTGATCAAGGGCCTCGGTAATGCGTAACGGGCAAGTGGCGCGGCTGGCTGTCCATTCCGTCGACCAAGTCTGGGTTTTTGTCGTCACTTGCGAAATTTTCGGTGATCCCGCCTTGAAAAGTTAGTCGGATTGACGTACATGTTTGGCTGGAGGTGACCATGGCCATGACAGCAAAAACCGACCGACGGCTTCGGGAAGAGCGGCTTGGGTTTCGAGTTGACGAGCCCACCAAGGCTCTGATCGAACGGGCGGCGCAACTCGAACGGCGCAAACTGACGGATTTCTGCATGACGGCGCTTACGGACGCTGCCCGGCGGACGATTGCGGAGCATGAGACGCTCGTCCTGTCTGACCGGGACCGCGCCGTTTTCTTCGACGTCCTGGTCAATCCACCGGCTCCGAGCGAACGGTTGCAGCGCGCGTTCGCGGAGCACAAGCGCCGGGTTGTCCGGTGAATGGCGAAGCAGCCATCCGGGGATCTTCGGATCGTGCTACTCGACGAGCAGCACGATCGGGGCAGCTTCACCTGTGGCGTGGAGAGCCTGGATCGCTATCTCAAGACCCAGGCCGGCCAGGATGTCCGCCGGAAGGCGAATGCCGTGTTCGTCCTGAGCGAGGTCGGCGAGCCGGCCCGCATCTTGGGCTACTATACCCTTTGCGCGATGGCGGTCTCCCAAGGCGACGTGCCGGAGGCAGCCCGCAAGCACATCCCGCGCTATCCGCTGGTGAGCGCCACCTTGATCGGTCGGCTGGCCGTCGCAAAGGAGCACCAGGGACAGCGTCTGGGCGCGGTTCTTCTCGCCGATGCGTTGCAGCGGGCGTTCGAGAGCGCCAGCACGGTTGGATCCTCGATGGTGGTCGTCGATGCGCTCGACGAGCCGGCGGCGGTTTCTACGCGGCGCATGGGTTCGTGCGCTTACCCGACTCGCTGCGGCTTGTGCTGCCGATGCGCCTCGCAGGCGGGAGGGCTGAACGATGAGTTTCGCATTCGCGTCGCCTACCGGGGAAGCGCCGGGGAAGCAAAATGGGCCCTCGCTTCGGCGTCCGGGGAAGCACGATGGCGTCCAAGTCTAGCCTTCGCGGTGTGGCGCCACATCCCCCATTGCCGCCTGTCGCGCAGGCGGCAAACCGTGGCTTTGGGATGCCCCCCATGCCGGCGACAGCCGGTAGCCCGCCGCTTTTCGCTTTCTGCTGCTTCCCCCCTGCTTCCCCAGCTTTCGCGTGTGGGGCGGGGAAGCAAAAAACGGCCCCGAAGGACCGTTTTAACCACTTCATTTTCCTGAAGAAAACTGGAGCGGGCGAAGGGATTCGAACCCTCGACCCCAACCTTGGCAAGGTTGTGCTCTACCCCTGAGCTACGCCCGCGCTCCGTGCACTCCTCGGAAGGAGCAGGGCGCGGTTTCTAGGCGGCTTCCCGCCGCTTGGCAACAGGGCGCGCTGCGCTCAGGGGGTTGAAAGCAAGGCGGGGCTCCGCCCCGAACCCCGCCAGGGGGCTTTGCCCCCTGGACCCCCACCAGAGGCAGCGGCCTCTGGACTCCATGACCGGGAGTGTGGGGAGCGGAGGGGGGCGTGCGGGCATGGCGTCAGGGCGCCCGTCACGACGGGCGCCCTGACGCCATGCCCGCACGCCCCCCTCCGCTCCCCACACTCCCGGTCCGGGGTTCCAAGGGCTCCGCCCTTGGCGGGGTTCCAAGGGGCAGCGCCCCTTGGTGGGGTCCGGGGCGAAGCCCCGCCTTGCTTTCGCTCCCCGCCTCCCCGCGCGGGCTGGACGCGGGCGCCACCTGGCGGCATGGTCCGGCGCGTCGCCATCCCGGCGCTTGCCAAGTGCCGCGGAGGTAACATCTATGCGTTCAATGCGACTGCCAGGAAGCTTGCCCCCATGAACGTGATCATCGGCCAAGACGCTGCCCCCGGCGCCGGGGCGGCGGAACCCGCCGGCCTGCCGGCGGGCACCATCCTCGACGGCGACCAG
Source organism: uncultured Alphaproteobacteria bacterium (assembly GCA_963847615.1). GTDB lineage: Bacteria > Pseudomonadota > Alphaproteobacteria > Acetobacterales > Acetobacteraceae > Palsa-883. Next base: position 68,599 of record CAWKAN010000013.1, on the reverse strand, counting down.
AAGACCTTCATGCGCGACGTGATCGAGGCCTCGCGCACGGTCCCGGTCCTGGTCGATTTCTGGGCCACCTGGTGCGGCCCGTGCAAGCAGCTCACGCCGACGCTGGAGAAGGTGGTGCGTGCCGCCGGCGGGCGGGTGAAGCTGGTCAAGATCGACATCGACGCCAACCGCCCGCTGGTCCAGCAGCTCACCCAGCTCGGCCTGCCGATGCAGTCGGTGCCGACGGTGGCGGCGTTCTGGCAGGGCCAGATCGCCGACCTGTTCCAGGGAGCCGTGCCCGAATCGGAGGTGAAGCGCTTCGTCGAGGGGCTGCTGAAGACCGCCGGCGGGCAGATGCCGACGGCCGACCTGCTGGCCGAGGCCAAGGCCGCGCTCGAGCAGGGCGACGCCCAGGGCGCCGGCGAGATCTTCAGCGAACTGCTGGCCCAGGAACCGGAGAACGGCGACGCCTGGGGCGGGCTGATCCGCGCGCTGATGGCGCTCGGCCAGGAGGACCAGGCGAAAGAGGCGCTGGCCCAGGTGCCGGCGAAGCTGGCCGAGCACGCCGAGATCGCCGGCGCCCGCGCCGCGCTGGCGCTGGCCGAGGAGGGGCGCCAGGCCAAGGGGCAGCTCGCGACGCTGGAGGCGCGGCTGGCGGCCGATCCGGCCGACCACCAGGCGCGCTACGACCTGGCCACCGCGCTGAACGCCATGGAACAGCGCGAGCAGGCGGCCGACGCGCTGCTGGAGATCTTCCGCCGCAACCGCACCTGGAACGACGGCGCGGCGCGGCTGCAACTGCTGAAATTCTTCGAGGCCTGGGGCTTCGAGGATCCCGCGACCATCGCCGCAAGGCGCAAGCTGTCGGCCCTGCTGTTCGCCTGATGGCGGCCTTCCATCCACGCGCCGAAGACCTGCCGAGCGAATTTCCGGTCTTCCCCCTCGCCGGGGCGTTGCTGCTGCCGCGCGGCAAGCTGCCGCTGAACATCTTCGAGCCGCGCTACAAGGCGCTGACCGAGGATTCGCTCGGCGGCGGGCGCATGTTCGGCATGATCCAGCCCGACGCGACGCAACCCGACGGCCCCACCGGCCCGGCGCTGTTCCGCATCGGCTGCCTGGGGCGGTTGTCGGCGTTCAGCGAGAGCGAGGGCGGGCGCTATCAGATCTCGCTCACCGGGGTGATCCGCTTCGCCGTCGTGGCGGAGTTGGAGGAGCGGCGCGGCTACCGCCGGGTGCGTGGCGAGGTGGCGGGGTTTCTCGATGACCTCGATCTGTCGGCCAGGCCGATCGAGGTTGCGCGCGACACCCTGATGACGGCGCTACGCAGCTACTTCACCCATCGCGGGGTCGAGGCGAACTGGGATGCCATCAAGCGGCTGCGCGACGACGACCTGGTGATCACGCTCGCCATGGTTTGCCCGTTCGAACCGGCGGAGAAACAGGCGCTGCTGGAGGCGCGCAGCATCCCCGACCAGGCGGCGCTGCTGCTGACGCTGCTGCGCATGGGTTCGGTCGGCCCGGATGTCCAAGGCGGACGGGCCTTGAGTTGAACCGGGCGGGGCAGTGGAGGGGGCGTTGCGCCGGCCCAGGTGGGACGCCGAACGAGGTGGGGCGTTGAATAGCGTGGGGCGTTGAACGAGGTGGGTGCGGCGATGAGCGAAGATGCAAGCAAGCCGGCGGAGGCCCCGGCGCCAATCGATCCGCGGCTGCTGGAGATCCTGGTCTGCCCGCTGACCAAGGGGCCACTGGAGTACGACCGTGCCGCCGGGGAGCTGATCAGCCGCCAGGCGGGCCTGGCGTACCCGGTGCGCGACGGCATCCCCATCATGCTGATCGACGAAGCCCGCAAGCTGGCGGACTGATGCCGATCGCGGTCGAAATCCGCCTGGACAAGCAAGCCCAGGTGCTGGAGGTGGTGTTCGACGACGGCGCCCGGTTCAGCCTGCCGGCGGAGTATCTGCGGGTGGAAAGTCCCAGCGCCGAGGTGCAGGGCCACGGGCCGGGCGGCAAGCAGATCGTCCCTGGCCGGCGCCATGTCGGCATCATCGGCATCGAGCCGGTCGGCAACTACGCGGTGCGGCTGCTGTTCGACGACCTGCATGACACCGGCATCTACTCCTGGGAGTATTTGCACGAGATCGGCCGCGAGCGGCAGCAGCGCTGGCTGGCGTATCTCGACGCGCTGCAGGCCAATGGGCTGAGCCGCGAGCCGGAACGGCGGTAGCGCGCCCCCGCGCCCCCGCGGGGTCGAGCGCCGCGCGCCGCAGGCACGCGGACCATCGGCGTCTGGTCGATGCTGAATTTCGCCAGGGCGGCGGCAGCCGCAAATCAAGCGGTTCGGGAGGTGCGGCGGCGGCGCTTCCTCCGGGCCGGCGCGTGTCGCGCCGGCGTTAGCCGCCGCCCGGCACCCACAGCACGTCCCCGCCGCCACCCTGGGTGCCGGCGTCGGCGTTGCAGGCGCGCGCCAGCACGAACAAATGGTCGGACAGCCGGTTGAGGTAGCGGAGCAGGATCGGGTTCAGCGTCGCCTCGGCGGCCAGCCGCACCACCTCGCGCTCGGCCCGGCGCACCGCGGCGCGCGCCACGTGCGCCCGCGCCGCCGCCTCGGTGCCGCCCGGCAGCACGAAGCTGGTCAGCGGCGCCAGGCCGGCGTTCAGCGCGGCGATCTCGGCCTCCAGCCGCGCGACCTTGGCCTCGGTCAGGCGCAGCCGGCCGCCGGCCGGCCCGGGCCGGCAGAGATCGGCGCCGACGTCGAACAGGTCGTTCTGGATGCGTGCCAGCATGGCGTCGGTCTCCGGCGCGTCGGCCACCGCGCAGCGCAGCAGGCCGACCGCGGCGTTGGCCTCGTCCACCGCGCCCAGCGCGGCGATCCGCGGCGCATCCTTGCCGACCCGGCTGCCGTCGCCGAGCGAGGTTTTTCCGTCATCGCCGCCGCGGGTCACCACCGTGTCGATGCGCACCATGGCATGGGTCTCCCAACAATCGCCGGCCGGCTCCCGTCGCCTGCCCGGGCGTGGCGGAGCAGGGGCGGCGGATGAACGTCCGGTGGCGGGACTCTGACGGCTGTTGCCGCCGGGCGCCACCGCCTTGCATCGGCTGCCCGAGGTTTCTCGCGCTGGCACGGGCATCGGCTCGGCACTTGCCGCATCCCGGTCGTAGCAGGGGCGGGTTTCGCGCCTGGCGCATACGCGGTGGATTGGCGACAGCGCGAACAGCCCCGGTGGTCCCTTGGGGCAGGCCAATGCCCTGCGGCAGCATCGCGCGACAGTGCGGGAAACCCGGGCCAGTCCGAGCTTCCTGCGGTCAGATGATGCAACTCTCTGATCCGACTCGCTTGCTTGAAAATCAGCGGCCCAGCGACTGGGTAAATTCGGATGACCCCAGATGTTCAGCCAACAGTGCTGGTACCAGCTTCGTTTCCACCGTCAATTGCCGAGTACGGGGTTACTGCCTTGCTGGATTGTAGCCGGTGGATGGCTACATCTTCGAACGGAAGATGGCAGATTCCGCCCGGATGTCAGATACATGAAGTAATGTCATGGTCGGAAGCCCGGATTAGAGTCGATGCCGCCGTAATCGTGTCGAGGGTTTTTCAATGCGTCGGTCCGGATCGATCTTGTGGCGCCAGCACCCGGCCCGGCAAGCAGCCAATTATCGAGGGTGAGCACCTACTCCTGCGGAGCGCCGAAGCGATGAGCATACAAGAGCCGATCGCCCTACCGGCCGTTCATCGTCGATTGACAAGCTGACGCCTCTCACGGGAAAATCATCCATGTTACAATGAAATTGGCGCGGGGAGCGGTGGTCAACGACAGTTATCGACTATCCCTCCTTCCGATGGGGCTATCTGCCAGATCGGGTGTTATCATCACGGAGACCGGCAAGATGCCCTACAAAGTGCGGCGATGATTGGATGACCGGACCGGCCCCCACCGCGACGCCAGCTAGCGCGGTCGAGCAGGCGCTCACCCGTGCGCAAGCGGCTGCACAGGCGAAGCGCTTCGGAGAGGCAAATGGCATCTGTAGTGACCTGCTTGCCACCCAACCTGATCTTGCTCCGGCTCTGGCGCTATCGGGTATGGTGGCGGCCCATTCCGGCGATGTAGAACACGCCATTCAGCTGCTGGAGCGGGCCGTCTCGCGCCAGTCTGGTGTCGCGGCGTGGTACGGCAACCTCTGCACCCTGTATCGTCTGGCATATCGACTCCAGGATGCACTAAGCGCAGGAACCCAGGCAGTCCGCCTGGCGCCCAATAATCCTGATTATCTCGTCAATTTGTCCTTGGTATTCACAGATTTGGATGAACGCGACCGGGCCATGGCGTGTCTGCTCCGGGCGCTCGGCCTCAATGCAGAACATGCCGATGCTCATCTCGCATTGGCGCAAAACCTGCTGGCGCAAGGCGAATATGCCCCCGGATGGCTTGAGTACGAGTGGCGCAATTTGACGGAGGCGGGGCGTGGCCAGCTCCCCAAGATTACTTCGGCTCCATGGAACGGGATGCAAATTCCCTCTGGCCGGATTCTGCTGGTCGGCGACCAAGGCTACGGTGATACCATACAATTTTGCCGCTACATCCCCATGGTAGCTGAACGCTGTCAGGAAGTTGTCCTGGGCTGCAGCAGCGAGATATTATCACTTCTGGAACGGATCCCCGGAGTTGCCCATGCCTATCACCGATGGAATGAAATTCCTGGGCATGCTGCCTATTGCCGACTGTCAAGTCTACCTGGCCTATTTCATACCACGCAAGATTCAATCCCGACCAGCGTTGCTTATCTGACTCCCGATCCGGCACGCGTGGCCCACTGGGCGGACCGCCTGTCTGCCCAGATCCCGAGGGGGGCAAAACGCGTTGGTCTCGCGTGGAGTGGTCGGCCTACCCACCCCAATGATCGTCGGCGCTCGCTGCGGCTAATCCAGTTGGCCCCACTTGCGGCGGTTGATGGCCTCGCCTTTGTATCGCTCCAGCAGCCCTTCCCACCGGCAGATGTCGAGGTTGCGCAGCAGCACTTCACCAACATTTTTGATACGTCGGCTATGTTGACGGATTTCGACGAGACTGCTGCTATTATCGCCAATCTGGACCTGGTCATTACCGTTGACACTTCCGTCGGTCACTTGGCGGGTGCCCTGGGGAAACCGGCGTGGATTCTACTGTCCAAAGCCAGTGACTGGCGATGGCTTATCGACCGCGAGGATACGCCATGGTATCCGAGTGTGCGGTTGTTTCGGCAACGACAGCCTGGCGAATGGGATCCCGTAATATTGAACGTCGCAATTGCTTTATCAAAGGCCTACGCCCCCAAAGCGTCAGTGTCAGTGGCCGACTGATACCAGCCAGCCTAAATGACGGAAGAGTCATCATTTTAGACGGCCGGTATAAATGGCTACGATTTTGCGCTTAATATGGCACACTCCGCTTGTATATCATACACCTAAAGTAATATTATAGTAATAAACCCGGGCTAGTTGAGCTGGAACACGATGTGGATCGCCGCGTTCGACGGGATCGGCTGGCCGTCCCGCACCGCCGGCACGAAGCGCCAGCTCGCCACCGCGTCGCGCGCGGCCCGGTCGAGCATGGCGAAGCCGGAGCTGCGCGCGATGAGCACCTCGCTCGGCAGGCCTTCGGGCGAGACCCGCACCACCAGTTCGACCGTGCCCTGCTGGCCGCGTCGCACCGCTTCGAAGGGATACTCCGGTTCGCGGTTGTGCACCTTGGGATCGGGGCCGGCCGGGATCACGTTGTCGCCCGTGACCAGCACGTTGCTCAGGTCGCCGGTGCCGCCGAGGTTGACCCGCGGGGTGGCGTCGGCCACCGGGGCCGGCGGCGTGGGCGCGGCCGGCGCGGCAAGCGGCGCGGGCGTCCGGGCCGGGCTGGGCGGCGCCGGCGGCGCTTGCCGCGCCGCCAACTCGGGCCGCGATGGGGGCCGCGATGGGGGCCGCGATGGGGGCTGCGGTGCGGGTTGCGGTGGGGGCGGCGTGGCAGGCGGGGCTGTCGTCGCCGCGGCTTGCGACGGAACGGGCGCGGGCGGCGGCGGCGGCGGCAAGGTCTCGGTCGCCGCCTTGGCGCTGGGCGGCGGCACCGGTGGCGGGCTGCTCGCTGCCGGCGGCGTCGGCGGCGGCGGCGGCTCGGGCGGCGCGGGCGGCGGGACCGGCGGCGGTGTGGCGGAGGGCGCCGACGGCGTCGCCTCGGCGCGGCGATCGGACGGCGGCGCCTGGTCGGCGCTCCGGTCCTGACCCTTCTGCTGCACCATCACCAGCTCGACCATCGGGGCGGCGTCGATCGCCTCGTGCACGCCGCGCGCGGCCCGGTCGGCCACGATCAGGAATGCCGCCAGCAGGCCGGCGTGCAGCAGGATCGACGCGACCGCAGCCCAGGACAGCGCCCACTGCGTGCGGCGCGCCCGCATCAGGGCCGGGACCGACCGCCGGCCCGTCCCGCCCCAGCCCGCCCCCCCCCAGCCGGTCGCGCCCCAGCCCGCCGCGTCCTGGCCCGCCGCGTCCTGGCCCGTCACGCCACTGCCCGTCGCGCCCGAACCTCTCGTTGCCGAGCTCGTCGTGCCCCGGCCGGTCATGCCCCGGTTGGTCATCCCCGGGTTAGTGGTGCCCGGGCGCGTGGCTGGCGGAGCTGTCGCGGCGGAACGCGGCCCGCGCCGGCCGCCGCGTCATGCCACCCAGCCGCACCCGCCGCAGGCCGGTTCACAGCACCAGCACGCCATGCTGCTTCGCCTTGGCTTCCGGCTCGACGTGGATGGTGATCTCCAGATTGCTCATCTCGGCCTTCAGCGCCGCCTCGATCCGGTCACAGATGGCGTGCGATTCGGCCACCGTCATCGTCCCCGGCACCACCAGGTGAAACTCCAGAAACGTCAGCCGCCCAGCATAGCGGATGCGCAGGTCGTGCGCCTCCAGCGCGCCCTCGGCACTCTCCGCCACCAGGGCACGAATGCGCTGGATCACCTCGGCCGGCGGCGCCGCGTCCATCAACCCCCCCACCGACGAGGAGATCACGCGCATCCCGGCGAACAGCACATAGACCCCGGTGGCCGCCGCCAGCAGCGGATCGAGCGGCAGGAACCCGGTCACCACCACCAGCCCAACCCCCGCCGTCACGCCGCAGGAGGTCACCACATCGGCCAGCAGGTGATGCCCGTCCGCCACTAGCGCCGGCGAGTGCAACTGCCGCCCGACCCGCAGCAGCAAGGCCGACCAGCCCGCATTCAGCAGCGTCGCGACGGCGTTGAGGCCAATCCCTTGCAGCGGGTACCGCAGCGGGTGCGGGTCCCACCACACCGCCCAGGCATGGTGGAAGATCGAGAACGCGGCAATGACGATCAACACGCCCTCGATCACCGCGGCGAAGAACTCCGCCTTGTCGTGGCCGTAGGGGTGGTTGGCGTCGGCCGGCGCCGCGGCGACCCGCAAGGCGCCCAGGGCAATGACACCGGCGGCGACGTTCACCGTGGTTTCCAGCGCGTCGGAAAACAGCGCCGCGCTGCCGGTCAGCCACCAGGCGGCGGCCTTCATCGCCAAGACGACGAGGCCGATGCCAATGCTGCCGATCGCTATCCGCTCGCCGCGTGCCATGCAGGGCCTCTAGCAGAGACCGGCCGGCGCATGAAGGAAGGTCGGGGCTTCGCCTCGGACCCCGCCAGGGGACAGCGCCCCTTGGTGGGGTTCGGGGCGAAACCCTGGCTGTCTTTCGGCTCTCCCGCTTGCGGGCCAGAAGCCAGGGGACCCGACGTCCTCCTGCCCGGCCGCTCGCCCTCGGGGTGTCGGCCTGTAGGCGATCTTTCCGCAGATTGGCACCCCGGGGCGGTCATCTGGCAACCTTTCGTTCAGCTTTTGCCTCCAGGATGCCGCCATGCGCCTGCTGGCACTGATCATCGCATTGCTGCCATGTCTCCTGGGGACGGCCCGGGCCGCGCCGTTCATCACGGTCTTCGCCCCAGGCGCGCTGTGCCGCGCCGCGATCATTGCCGCCGAGCGGGCCGGCGCCCTGCCGGCGCAGCTCCTGTCGGCGATCGGCCGGGTCGAGAGCGGCCGGCGCGATCCGGCCAGCGGCGTGTTGGCGCCCTGGCCCTGGACCATCAATGCCGAAGGGCAGGGCAGCTTCTACGACACCAAGGAGCAGGCGATCGCCGCGGCGCGGGGGTTGCAGGCCCGTGGCGTCCGCTCGATCGACGTCGGCTGCATGCAGGTCAACCTGATGCACCATCCGGATGCCTTCGCCAGCCTGGAGCAGGCGTTCGATCCCTCCGCCAACGCGGCCTATGCCGCGCGCTTCCTGACCGATCTGCACGCCCAGACCAACGACTGGTCGCGTGCCGCGGCACTGTATCACTCCGCCACGCCCGAGTTGGCCGCCGCCTATCAGACCAAGGTCGCGGACGCCTGGATGCAGGAGCGGCAACTGGCGCGTGGCGAGCCACCCCCGATGCAGGCCTGGTCGGCGATGTCCGGTGGGATGCCCCCCGGGATGCGCCCCAGGATGCTCCCCGGGGCGCAAGCCGGGACGCAACCCGGGGCGGGCTTGCCGTTCGCCGCGGGCGTGCCGGCCACGCTGCCGCATGGCTCGGTCGGGGTCGGGCGCGGCCTGGCCGCCTATCGGGCGGCGCCGGTGCTGTACGCCACCCGCGCGCCGCAGTTGATCAGGCGGTACTAGCCGGTCTCTGCCACACCGCGGGACGCGCCCGTCTCGGCCGCATTGTTGCGCCCAGCGCCGCCCGCCCCGTTGCGAGGCGCGGCGGCGGGCATCGGCGGGCGCCTTACGCGGTGCGGTCGCCCGCCGCCCCCAGCGCCGCCTGCGCCGCCGCCAGCCGCGCGATCGGCACCCGGTACGGGCTGCACGACACGTAATCCAGCCCGACCGCCTCGCAGAACGCGATCGAGGCCGGATCGCCGCCATGCTCGCCGCAGATGCCGAGCTTCAGCCCCGGTTTGGTGGCGCGGCCCTTCTCGACGGCGATGCGCACCATCGCGCCCACCCCCTCGATGTCGATCGAGACGAACGGATCCTTCGGCAGGATCCCCAGCTCGACATAGGCCGGCAGGAATTTCCCGGCGTCGTCGCGCGACAGGCCGAACACGGTCTGTGTCAGGTCGTTGGTGCCGAAGCTGAAGAAGTCCGCCACCTCGGCGATCCGATCGGCCAGCAGGCAGGCCCGCGGCAGTTCGATCATCGTGCCGACGGTGTACTCGATCGTCATGCCGGCCTCGGCGAACACCTGCGCCGCCACCGCGTCCACCTGGGCGCGGGTGATCTCCAGCTCCTTCCTGGTGCCGATCAGCGGGATCATGATCTCGGGCACCGGTGCCGCGCCGCTTTCCCGGGCCACCGCGATGGCGCCCTCGAAGATCGCGCGGGCCTGCATCTCGTAGATCTCCGGATAGGAAATCCCCAGCCGGCAGCCGCGATGGCCCAGCATCGGGTTGGCCTCGGCCAGCTCCATGGCGCGCCGGCGCATGGCCTCCACGTCGCTCCCCAGCACCGCGGCGAGCTCGGCCAGCTCGGCGTCGGCGTGCGGCAGGAATTCGTGCAGCGGCGGATCGAGCAGGCGGATCGTCACCGGCAGCCCGGCCATGATGCGGAACAGCTGGTGGAAATCCTCGCGCTGGAACGGCAGCAGCCGGGCCAGCGCGGTGCGCCGTCCGGCCTCGTCGCGCGCCAGGATCATCTGGCGCACCGCGCCGATGCGCTCGGGGTCGAAGAACATGTGCTCGGTGCGGCAGAGGCCGATGCCCTCGGCGCCGAACTTGCGCGCCGTCTCGGCGTCCAGCGGGGTTTCCGCGTTGGCGCGGATGCCGAGGCGGCGGTTGGCGTCCGCCCAGCCCATCAGCGTGGCGAAATCGCCCGACATGGTGGGCTCGACCATGGCGACCGAGCCCAGGAACACCTCGCCGGTGCCGCCGTCGAGGGTGATGGTCTCGCCGGCGTGCACGGTGCGCCCGCCGGTCGAACAGCGTCTGCGCGTTGTAGTCCACCACGATGCCGCCGGCGCCGGCGACGCAGGCCCGGCCCATGCCGCGCGCCACCACCGCGGCGTGGCTGGTCATGCCGCCGCGGGTGGTCAGGATGCCGCGCGCGGCGTGCATGCCGTGGATGTCCTCCGGGCTGGTTTCCACCCGCACCAGGATCATCGCCTCGCCCTTGGCGGCGCGGCTTTCCGCCTCGTCGGCGCTGAACACCACCGCGCCGCAGGCCGCGCCCGGGCTGGCCGGCAGCCCCTTGGCCAGCCTCGTGCGCGGCGCATCGGGATCGAGCGTCGGGTGCAGCAACTGGTCCAGCGCCGCGGGGTTGACCCGCCGCACCGCCTCCTTCTGGTCGATCAGCCCGTCGTGCGCCATCTCGACGGCGATGCGCAGGCTGGCCGCGGCGGTGCGCTTGCCATTGCGCGTCTGCAACATGTACAGCTTTTTCCGCTGGATGGTGAACTCCATGTCCTGCATGTCGCGGTAGTGCCGTTCCAGCGCGGCGCGGGCGGCCAGCAGTTCGGCATAGGCCACCGGCATCGCCTCCTCCAGCGAGACCTCGCCGGGCTTGGCGCTGGCCTTCGACATCGGCTGCGGCGTGCGGGTGCCGGCGACCACGTCCTCGCCCTGCGCGTTGACCAGGTATTCGCCGTAGAACGCGTTCTCCCCGGTCGACGGGTTGCGGGTGAAGCAGACGCCGGTGGCGCAGTCCTCACCCATGTTGCCGAACACCATGGCCTGCACGTTGACCGCGGTGCCCCACTCGGCCGGGATGTCGTGCAGCCTGCGGTAGGTGACGGCGCGGGGGGTCATCCAGGAGCCGAACACCGCGCCGATGGCGCCCCAAAGCTGCGCCTCGGGGTCCTGGGGGAAGGGTTTGCCGGTCTCCTCGGCCACCATGCGGCGGTAGCCGGCGATCACGTCCTGCCAGTCCCCGGCGGTGAGCTGGGTGTCCTCGGTCGCGCCGGTCTCCAGCTTGGTCTGCTCGATGATCTCTTCGAACCGGTGGTGCTCCACGCCGAGCACGACGGCGCCGTACATCTGGATGAAGCGGCGGTAGGAATCCCAGGCGAAGCGGGCATCGTCGGCGGCGGCGGCGAGGCCGGCGACGGTGGCGTCGTTCAGGCCGAGATTGAGCACCGTGTCCATCATGCCCGGCATCGACACCCGCGCGCCGGAGCGCACCGAGACCAGCAGCGGCCGGTCGGGGTCGCCGAAGCGCCGGCCCACCGCCTGCTCGACGCGGGCCAGCGCGGCGCGCACCTGGTCCTGCAGCCCGGCGGGATAGGCATGGTCGTGCTGGTAGAACGCGGTGCAGACCTCGGTGGTGATGGTGAAGCCGGGCGGCACCGGCAGGCCGATCACGGCCATCTCGGCCAGGTTGGCCCCCTTGCCGCCGAGCAGGTCTTTCATGTCGGCGCGGCCCTCGTTGTCGCCGGCGCCGAAGCTGTAAACCCACTTGCTCATCGGAGCCTCCATCAACCTTCGAGACGTGAAAAATCGGCGACGCGATCCATCGTCGCCTGAACGCGATGCAGCAGCCGCAAACGGTTCCGGCGCAGGTCCGGCTCCGGCGCGTTGACGGTCACCTGGTCGAAGAAGGCATCCAGCGGCGCCCGCAACCGCGCGAGCTCCGCCATTGCGCCGGCGAAATCCTCCTGGTCGAGCAGGCAGGATACGACGGCAATGGCCCCCAGCGCATGATCCAGGTCAATTTCCGCCGGTTCGCGCAGCAGGCTCGCGTCCGGCGCGGCGTCGTGCGGTCCGTCCTTGCGGGTCTCGATGCGCAGGATGTTGGCGGCGCGGCGATAGGCGGTGAGCAGATTGGCCCCGTCCGCGGTGCCGAGCAGCGCGGCCACCGCCTCGGTGCGCGCCAGCAGGCGGGTCAGATCGTCGTCCGGGCCCGCCGCGCCCTTGGCCGCGAACACCGCGGCCAGCACGTCGTGGCGCGCCCCCTCGGCGCGCAATTGCACGCGCAGCCGCTCGGCGAGGAAGTCCATGATCTCGCTCGCCGGCGCGGGATGCACGCCGTGATGGTGGGACAGCCCGTGCCCGGCCGTCTCGATCAGCGCCAGCAGGCGCAGCCGCAGCCCGTTTTCGCGGATGATGCGGATGATGCCGAGCCCGGCACGGCGCAGCGCGTAGGGATCGCCCGACCCGGTCGGTTTTTCCCCGATGGCGAAGAACCCGGCGAGCTGGTCCAGCTTGTCGGCCAGCGCCACGGCGATCGAGACCGGCGCGCTCGGCACCGCGTCGGTCGGCCCCTTCGGCGCGTAGTGCTCGCGGATGGCGTCGGCGACCAGCGCGTCCTCGTTGTCGTGGCGCGCGTAGTAGCTGCCCATCACGCCCTGCAGCTCGGGGAACTCGCCGACCATGCCCGTCACCAGGTCGGCCTTGCACAGCAGCGCTGCGGCGCGCGCCAATGCGGGGCCGGCGTGCACCAGCGGCGCGATGTGCTCGGCCAGTGCCTCCAGCCGGCGCGCCCGGTCACCCTGGCTGCCCAGCTTCGCATGGAACGTCACGTGGTCGAGCTTCGGCACGCGGCTTTCCAGCCGCGCCTTGCGGTCGAGGTCCCAGAAATGCCGTGCATCGGCGAAGCGGGCACGCAGCACGCGCTCGTTGCCGGCGATGCTGACGGCGCCGCCGTCGGCGGGGGCGATGTTGGCGACAAAGGCGAAATACGGCGCCGCCGCGCCCGCGGCGGTGCGCAGCGCGAAGTAGCGCTGGTTGACCCGCATGGAGACCTGCATGACCTCGGCCGGCAGATCCATGAAGGCGGGGTCGATCCGGCCGAGCAGCGGCACCGGCCACTCGACCAGGCCGGCCACCTCGTCCAGCAGGCCCGGATCGTCTACCACGGTGAGGTGCCGCTCGGCGGCCAGCCGCTGCACGCCCTCGGCGATCACCCGCTTGCGTTCCTCGGCATCGACCAGGACGTGGCGCGCGCGCAGCGTCGCCGCCCAGTCCTCGCACGAGCGCACCGCGACCGCGCCGGGCGCGTGGATGCGATGGCCCTCGGTGAGGTCGGCGGCGTGCAGCCCGTGCCCGTCGTCGGCGCCGTCGCGCAGGTCGAACGGCACGACCGCGCCGTCCAGCAGGCAGGTGATCCGGTGCAGCGGGCGCACCCAGGTGAACGCGCTGGTGCCGCCCCAGCGCATCGATTTCGGCCACGGGAAGCGACGCAACAGGTCGGGGACAGCTCCCTTTATGACGTCGACAACTGAAACTGCCGGAGAATGTTGGTCGAAGAACCAACGGCCATCCCGCTCGGTCAAATCGGCTCGCGTCGCGCCGACCCTGCGAAGGAAACCGTCAACGGCCTGATCTGGCGCCCCGACTTGTGGGCCGCGATTTTGTATGACCCCGCCAGGTACTGTTGACGCCACTTCGGCCGCATACGCAATGCGTCGCGGCCCGTAAAACACCCGTGGCGTCGTGCCAGCGACGAACACTCTCATCAGAGTGGTCTGACCAACCAAACGCGCTAGGTCCTCCGCCGCGCGAGCCTGCATGCGCGCAGGGATTTCCTCGCTGAACAGCTCCAGAAAGAACTCCGGCATGGTCAGTCCTTCAGCGCCGGCTCGATGTCGGTCTGGGAGAAGTCGTCGCCCTTGAACAGCAGCGGTTCGCCCCGGATCTTGGCAAGCGCATAGGCAAAGCAGTCGCCATAGTTCAATCGCGCGCGATGGCGGCCCCGCCCGAAATCGTGGTGTGCCACGCGCGTCCGGTAGGCGTGTTCAACGGTGACCGGCACGATCTCGAGGCGAAGGGCCTCGACGAGATCCTCGAACCGGTCCGCGGCGGCCGGGTTCCGGTGGGAATCGACCACAATGGCCGCCTCGACCCAGTTCGCCGCGGACATCCGCAGCACCGGCGCGTCGATCATGGCCGTCGCAAAGCGCGGCTCGTCGTCCTCGTTGAGGATGACCGCCAGCAAGGCGGAACTGTCGACGATCACCGCGGCAAGCCGTCTTCGCCATACATCCAACTGGTATCGGACGATGGGAGGGGGTGGCGGAGATGGTGACGAATGTCAGCCGTGATCTCCCGCACGCGTCGCAACCGTTCCTCGCGGTCCCGCGCCCGTTCCTGTCGCTCCAGCTCCGCCTGCAGCGCCTTGGTGACGACCGAGGTCAGGCTCTCGCCGGTCAATTCGGACAGCCGGGACGCCAGGCGGTAGGCGTCCTCGCTCTTGATGTTCAGCTGCGCACCCATGGTCGGACCTTGGTAGAAAGTTTGCCAAGCCTGGTAGAGCTATCCCCGGGGCCAGCGAAAGTCACGCCCTGTTTCGACGCGCGGCGCGAGCCATCGGGGCTCCGCCCCGAACCCCGCCAGGGGGGCGTTGCCCCCCTGGACCCCCCACCAGAGGCGGAGCCTCTGGACTCCATGACCGGGAGCGGATGAGGGGGAGGGGGCGGATGGGCAGGGCGTCGGTGCCGCCCCTCGCGAGGGCGATTATGCGGGACTTGACGAATTGGCCGAGACGTGCCATATTCCTCTCCGTCAGACATGAGGGCACGTCCGATGGGCCAGATCAAGTTCACGAAGCAAATGACCAGCGCCGAGTTTGACGCGCTGTTTCCCGATGAACAGGCGTGCAAAGTCTACTTGATGCGGCGGCGCTGGCCGGATGGGGTGGTCAAGTGCCCCCGGTGCGGATCGTCGAACCACGTGTTCGCATTGAGGACGATGGCGTTCAAATGGGAATGTATGGATTGCGGCAAAAGTACCATCCTATCGCTTCTCGGTGATCGCTGGAACAGTGTTCCAGAACACTAACGTCGCGCTGCGAACATGGTTCAAGGTCATCTACCTCATGCTGACCAGCAAGAAAGGCATCGCCGCGCTGCAAATCCACCGGATGATGGGGTTCGGGTGTACTCCACCGCCCATTATATGTGCCACCGTATCCGGGCCGCCCTGGTCGATCCCGAGTTCCGCAAGCTGATGGGTATCGTTGAGGTCGATGAAACCTACATCGGCGGCAAGAACAAGAACCGGCATTGGGACAAGCGCACACCCGGCACGGGCGGCGTCGGCAAGGAGATCGTCATCGGCGCTGTTGAGCGGCAAGGGCCGGTCGTCGCCCGCGTGCTTCGCGAGGCCAACCTTCGCACGATGGGCCATTTCGTCCGCGCCGCAGTGTCCGAGAAGGTCAGCTTGATCGCCACCGATGAGCACAGTGGATATATCGACTTGGCGCGCGATTTCCCCCACGAGTCCGTCAAGCACGCCAAAGGTGAATATGTGCGTGGCGTTATCCACACGGGAACCATCGACAGCTTCTGGTCGCTGTTGAAACGCGGCATCATGGGTAGCTTCCACCACGTTAGCGCCAAATATCTGCCGCTCTACGTCGCCGAGTTCGAGTGGCGCTACAACAATCGGAAGAATCCAGACATCTTTGGTGCGGCTGTAGCACTTTGCTGAAGCGTCAGGACTGGCAGGCGCTTCAGACCGAGTTTGAAGGTGTCAGCCGGATCGAAGACCTGAGACAGCTGGAATTGCTGCTGTGGGGCGATGAAGGGTCGCCCGCTCTTGCGCTGCGTTGGCGCGCTTACTGATCGCCGGCACGAGCTTTGTCGCTTTGCGAACGTATCTCTTGCAACAGGTCGGCAGAAAGCGGTCCTTTTTCCTGGGGGGACTTGAACATTGAGCCGGTGGCTAATCCAATGAACACCAGCAGGATTGCTAGATTGACAAAAGCTCCGGCGATCAGGCCGGTCGTAAGCCCGCTCGTAGGCGGGCTTATAAAAATGCTCCATCCAGACTGTACGGCGCCACCCAACAACCCGACCGCTCCCGCAATCCAGGCGGACGTTAAACCCTCAAAACGCGAGCGCGACCGCGGCGCGAACGCCAGCTTTTCCAACCGCTCATCAAGAACATGGTGCATGATCACATTCGGCGGCATGCGGTGATCAATGCGAGTAGGGCGCTGTCGATGCTCCGCAAGGGCTCGTTTTGGTTTATTTGGCGGCGCAGGCTCGCTAGTGACTTCCACCTTGGCGAGGTTTGTCGAGGGGGAAGCCGCAAACGGCTCTGGAATTGTCGTAGTGACCGTGGTCCCTCTCTCTGAGAGGAATGCCTTATCGACCGCCCGGCCGGTGGGTTGGGTCGGCGTCTGGCCTTGTGGATCGTCGCCATCGGACATTGGCGCGCTCCTATTCCTCCGGCAACTCGTCGTCTGCCGCCTCGGCTTCCGGAGCCCCCTCGGCCTCGGCTTCGATTTTCTTTAATTCGGCCACTCGCCTTGTGAGGTGTTTGATCAATACCTCGATGTCGTCGATCGGCATCACGACGGCCGACCGATAGAAGGGGTAATCTTGCCGACTGATGTAGTCGCCAAACACGATTCGGATCATGCGATTTCCGGGGATAAGGCCCGTCGAGAAGGTGTCGCAGTAGACCGCCGGCACCTGAAGCCAGGAATTGCTCGGATCGTTTTCCGGGGCTTTCTTCTCGGCGGGCGGTCGGGTCATCACAAAACGCTCCTACTGTTGATAGGAGAAAACCATGCCCTTCATGCGCCGGTTCGTCAAGTCCCGCATAATCGCCCTCGCGAGGGGCGGCACCGACGCCCTGCCCATCCGCCCCCTCCCCCTCATCCGCTCCCGGTCCGGGGTTCCAAGGGCTCCGCCCTTGGCGGGGTTCCAAGGGGCAGCGCCCCTTGGTGGGGTCTGGGGCGAAGCCCCAGCCTTGCTTCGCCGCGCACGGCGTTTGACACGGCCCGGGACCGTCGCCAATCTCCCCGGCTTCCCTGGACCCGCCCGTGAATGGTCGCGGACGGGAGATCCGTTTTGGGATGCAACGACCGAGGGTTATGACCCCATGATCTCCGCCTTGATGCCGAACTACGCACGTGCCGACCTCGCTTTTGAGCGGGGCGAGGGCGCCTGGCTGTGGACGGTGGACGGGCGACGATTCCTCGATTTCGGCTCCGGCATCGCCACCACCTCGTTGGGCCACGGCCATCCGCATCTGGCCAAGGCGATCGCCGAGCAGGCGGCCAAGGTGATGCACGTCTCCAACCTGTATCGCATCCCGCAGGCGGAACGTCTGGCCGCGCGGCTGGTCGAGCACACGTTTGCCGACAGCGTCTTCTTCTGCAACTCGGGCACCGAAGCCAACGAGGGCATGATCAAGATGATCCGCAAGGCCGTCTACGAGGGCGGCCGGCACGACAGCTACCGCATCATCACCTTCGAGGGCGCCTTCCACGGCCGCACGCTCGGCGCGCTGGCGGCCACCGGCAACGAGAAATACCTCAAGGGCTTCGGCCCGCCGCTGGAAGGCTTCGACCAGGTGCCGTTCAACAACATGAACGCGGTGCGCAACGCGATCGGCCCGGGCACCGCCGGCATCATTGTCGAACCGATCCAGGGCGAGGGTGGCGTGCGACCGGCCGACCCGCAGTTCCTGCGCGACCTGCGCGCGGTGTGCGACGAGTACGGGCTGGTGCTCGGGATGGACGAGGTGCAGTCGGGCATGGGCCGCACCGGCAAGCTGTTCGCCTATGAATGGTCCGGGATCGAGCCGGATGTCATTGCCGCGGCGAAGGGCATCGGCGGCGGCTTCCCGCTCGGTGCGGTGCTGGCCAAGGAATCGGTGGCGAAATATCTGGTTCCCGGCACGCACGGCACGACGTTCGGCGGCAACCCGCTGGCGTGTGCCGCCGGCAACGCGGTGCTCGACGTCATGCTCGCTCCGGGCTTCCTGGAGGAGGTTCAGCGCAAGGGCCGCAAGCTGCGCGCGGAACTCGACGCGCTGGCGCGCGAATATCCGCAGGTCTACGCGGAGGCGCGCGGCATGGGCCTGCTGCTCGGGCTGAAATGCGTGCTGCCGCAGAACGACGTGCAGGCCGCCTGCGTCGCCGAGGGGCTGATGGCGATCACCGCCGGCGACAACGTGCTGCGCCTGGCACCGCCGCTGGTGGTCACCGACGCCGATATCGACGCCGCGGTGGAGATGCTGCGCCGGGCCACGCGCACTGTGGCGGCGGCGGCGGCGAAGGCAGCGGCGCAGTGACCGCTGCGCTGCGGCGAAAAAGCGCGCGGGAGGGCCGGTCCACCGAAACGGTGGCCGGCCCTCGGCACTTTCTCGACCTGAAGGACTTCGATACGGCGACGCTGCGCCGGATGCTCGAGGTGGCGGCGAACTACAAGCACGGCGTGTCCTCGCGCCCGCTCGCCGGCAAAACCCTGGCGCTGATCTTCGAGAAGCCCAGCACGCGCACCCGCGTGTCGTTCGAGGTCGGCATGCGCCAGCTCGGCGGCGACGTGGTCGTGCTGAACGCGCGCGACATGCAGTCCGGCCGCGGCGAAAGCCCGGCCGACACCGCGCGCGTGCTGTCGCGCTATGTCGATGCGATCGTGATGCGCACCGACCGCGTCGCCAAGATGCACGAGATGGCGCAGTACGCGACGGTGCCGGTGATCAACGGCCTGACCGACACCTCGCATCCCTGCCAGCTTATGGCCGACGTGCTGACGTTCGAGGAGCATCGCGGCCCGATCGCCGGCCAGGTGGTCGCCTGGTGCGGCGACGGCAACAACGTCGCGCGCAGCTGGATCGAGGCGGCGGTGCGTTTCGGCTTCACGCTGCGCCTGGCCACGCCGGACGCGCTGCGCCCGCCGCAGGCGCTGCTCGACTGGGCGCGCGCGCAGGGCGGCAGGATCGAGCTGACCGACGATCCGCAAACCGCGGTGGCCGGCGCGCGCTGCGTGGTCACCGACACCTGGGTCAGCATGTCGGACGATCCGAACACCACGCGCCACAACCTGCTGGCGCCGTATCGCGTCACCGCCGCGCTGATGGCCCGCGCGGCGGTGGATGCGATCTTCATGCACTGCCTGCCGGCGCATCGCGGCGAGGAGGTCACCGAGGAGGTGATCGACGGCCCGCAGTCGGTGGTGTTCGACGAGGCGGAAAACCGCTTGCACGCGCAGAAGGGCGTGCTCGCCTGGGCGCTCGGCGCGGCACGATAGAAGGCGCCTGGATGCGCGGCGCTTGCGATACAGGGCAATCGGGCGAAGCGAAGGCAGGTCGGAGCGGAGCCCCGACCTGCCTTCGCTTCACCCGATTGCCCTGGCTTGCGATAGCGCTGGCATAGCCGAACGGATTTATGGTAACCGAGGAGTGGGATCGCTTGCGCGACCCCACCCTCCGGTTTGGGTAGGCTAACGGCGGCGTGCGATTAGTAGTCGCACCCGCCACCTCCCCCACCGGATTTGCCATCGAATGCGAAACCGCATCCTTCGGTCCTCCGATGTCCCCCAGCTTGATCGCCGGGAGCGGACCCGGCGTGGCAGCCATTCGCTGATGATCGGGTAGGATTGGCCCGGTGACCGGCGCCGTGAACGATTGTCCCCCCAGGGGCGTCGGCCGCGCCACTACACATGCAGCCATCGCACGCTCCGCCACTTATGTTGCAGCGCAGCAAAGCCCATATATCGTCGGGGCCAGGCAGAAGGACGCGGACCGAGCATGCAGTGGCCACGTGAGGCGTTGATCGCGGGACGCGGGTTGCGCACCGCGCTGCGGGCGGCCGCCGCGATGTTGGCGCCGCCTATCGCGCGGGCGGTCGGCGCTCCCGGGACGACGGGTATCACCAGGCCCGGCACCGGCGAGTTGATCACGGTCGCGGATTTCGGCGCCAATCCGGGCGGCCTGACGATGCGCGCCTATCGGCCGCCCGGCCTCGTGACCGGCGCGCCGCTGGTGGTGCTGCTGCATGGCTGCGGCCAGGATGCCGCCGGCTTCGCCGCGGACTCGGGCTGGATGGCGCTGGCCGACCGCGCCGGCGTCGCCCTGGTGCTGCCGACCCAGTCGGCGGACAACAACCGCCAGCGCTGCTTCAACTGGTTCCGCCCGGCCCACGTCACCCGCGGCCTTGGCGAGGCGCAGTCGATCCGCGCCATGGTCGCCGAGGCCGAGCGTCGCCTCGGCAGCGACCCGACCGCGGTGCATGTCGCCGGCCTGTCCGCCGGCGGGGCGATGGCCGTGGCCCTGCTCGCCGCCTACCCCGACGTGTTCGCCGCCGGCGCCTCGATCGCCGGCCTGCCGGTGGGTTCCGCCGGTGGTGCCGCCGCCGCGCTGGCCCGCATGGCCCAGGCCGGGCCGGACGGCCGCTCGCCCGAGGCCTGGGCCGAGCAGGTGCGCCGCGCCGGCCCCGCCGGTTACCGCGGGCCCTGGCCGCGCCTGTCGATCTGGCACGGCGGGGCGGACACCGTGGTGGACCCGGCCAATGCCGCGTTGCTGGCGCGGCAATGGCGCGCGGTGCATGGCCTGGGCGAGGCGCCGACGACCTCGGCGACGAGCCTGCTGGCGCGCCATGACAGCTGGGGCGAGGCCGGACGGCCGCGCGTGGAGCGCTGGACGATCGCCGCGCTGGGGCACGGCTATCCGGTCGCCGCGGGGGGCAGCGTCGCCTCCGCCGTGCTGCCGATCGGCGTGTCCGCCACCGACGCCATCGCCCGCTTCTGGGGCATCGCCTGACCCGTTGCCTGCCAGCGCCATTGCGGCCACCGCGTTAACCGGACCGCAACGAGCCGGGCGTATCGTCCTTCCATCCGCCAACAAGCGCGGCCAAAAACCGAGGCACGCTCACGTGGAAGAACTCACCGACAGCATCATCATCGCCGAGGATGACGGGCTGATGCGCGGCATCCTGCGCTCGCTGCTGATCCATTCCGGGCGCAGCATCTTCCTGGCCGGCGACGGCGAGGAGGCGGTGGCGCTCGCCCGGCGCGTCGTCGCCCGATTGGTCATCCTCGACCTGCGCATGCCGCGCATGAACGGGCTGCGCGCGTGCGAGGAGATCCACCGCCTGCCGAACTACGCGAGGGTGCCGATCGCCGTTCTGACCTCGCTGTTGTCGCGCGATGCGACGCAGGCCGCGCATCGCGTCGGCGCCACCGTGGTGTTCCACAAGCCGATCAAGCCGATGACGCTGCTGCGCGGGTTGGCGCCGTTCCTGGGCGGCCGGTCCACTGCCGGCCCGGAACCATCCGATTATGCAACTAATGGCGGGGCGTCGGCGGATTTCGATCTCCCGGTCGGCCAGGTCTGGCACCGCGTGCAGGAGCCGCCCCCCACCTTCGACGAGCCGGAAGAACTGTCGCGCGGGCGCAAGATGCTGGAAATCTACCGCCGGTAGCGCCCGGCGCCGGGATCCCCGGCGGCATCCGTCCCGGCCTGGCGCGCCGCCGCCGCCCGCCTTGGCCGCCCACCCCGGCCGCCCACCCCGGCCGCCCACCCCGCCTGGGCAACCGCGCGCGACACCGCTGGGGCGAACTGCCGGAAGCGTCGTCATTCCCGGCCTGCGGTCTCGCGGGCTGGCGTCAGGTGCGGCCGCAGCGTTTCCAACGAGGCACGCGCCACACGGGCCAGCTCGGCGATCACCGGCTCGGCACTCTGCCGCGCCTCCAGCAGGATCGGTGCGAGCCGCGCGGCGGCCACCGCCAGCGCGTCGAATCCCAGCATCCCGACGCTTGCGAGGTCATGCGTCAGATCGCGCAGCGCATCCAGCGACCAGTCGGCATTTGGCTGCGCCAGCACGGTTCCCAGCGCGACCAGTCGCTGGGCCAATTGCCGCAGATGGCGATCGACATCGGCGCCACCCATGCAGCTCCGCGCCTCGGCCAGGGTGTCGGCGTTCAGGATCGCCGCGCGCCCGCCGGGGCAAGGCGCCGCGGCGGCTGCGGCCAGCCACGCGCGTTGCGCCGGACCGGCCGCCTGGGCCGCCGCCTGGGCCAGCGTGGCGCGCAGCGCGGCGCGGCTGACCGGCTTGGCGATGTGCCCGTTCATGCCCGCCTGGCGACAGGCGCGCAGGTGCTCCGCGGCGGCGTTGGCCGAAAGCCCGAGGATCGTCACCTGCGCCCGCCGGCCCGGCAACCCGCGCACCCGCCGCGTCGCCTCCAGCCCATCCAGTCCGGGCATGCACAGGTCCATCAGGACGATATCGAAATCATTCGCCGCGATGGCGTCCACCGCCGCCGCGCCGTCGCCGGCCTCGTCCACCAGGTGCCCGTCGGCGCGCAGCAGATCGCCGAGGATTTCGCGGTTCATGGCCAGGTCGTCGACGACCAGTAGGCGCAGCCGGTGTGCCCGGGCGGCGGCGCCACCGCCATGCGGCGCCGCGTCGCCCATCGCCGCCATCCAAGTCGCCGACGTTGCCGTCGTCGCTGGCATCTCCGTCCGCGGCGTCTCCGTTGCCGATGCTGCCGTCTCGCACGTCGCTGTCCCGGGCCGCTCGACCGCCGGCCGGCCGATCGCCGAGGTCGCCGTCGCCGCCGTCCCTATCGGCAACTCGACCCAGAACACGCTGCCGCCACCGGCATTGTCGCGATGCCCGATGGTTCCACCAAGCCCGTGGACCAGCCGGGCCGCGATCGCCAGCCCGAGCCCGGTGCCTTCGACCGCCGTCCGATCCTCCTCAAGCCGCTGGTACGGCGCGAACAGCCGGGCCCGCCGATCGGCCGGCACGCCGCGCCCGGTATCGGCGACCTCGATCCGCAACCGCTCCGATGTCGCCAACACAAGCAGCGCGACGCAGCCTCGATCGGTGAACTTCACCGCATTGCCCAGCAGGTTGAGCAACACCTGGCGAAGCTGCCCGGGATCGCTGGCAATCTCGGCAGGCACCGACGGCGCCACCTGGCAGGTCAGCGTCAGGCCCTTGCGGCCCGCCGCCGGCTCGATCATCGCGCGGCATTCGTCGATCACGCGGCCCAGCGTCACGCGCCGCACCACCGGCAGCGTGCCCTGCGCCTCGATCGAGCCATAGTCGAGCACCCGGTTGACCACCGCGCGCAGATGCTCGCCCGCCGCCAGGATCGTGCGCAGCCGCCGCGCCTGGCGGGGATCCATCGGCGCCTCGTCGCGCAGCAGCTCCGCCGCGCCGATGATGCCGTTCAGCGGCGTGCGCAGCTCGTGGCTCATCGTCGCCAGGAAGTGCGACGTCGCGGCCTCGCTGGCGCCGCGCCGGCGCAACGCCTGGCGCAACCACAGCACCAGCGCCAGATTGAGCAGCCCGAGCACCGTCACGAAGCTCAGGATGAACCCCGCCTTGCGCCACCAGGCGGCGTAGATGTCCTCGGCGGCCAGGCCGACGCCGATCACCAGCGGCAGGTCGCCGACGCGACGGAAGGTGAAGGCCCGGCGCACCTGGTCGATCGGATCGGTCGCCTCGACCCGCGGCTCGCCGCTGCGCAGGAAGCCGGCCAGCGGCGATTGGCGGCCAGCCCCCGGCCGATGTCGTTGGCGTCGAACGGCAGGCGCATCAGCACCACGCCGTCGCTGCGCAACAGCGCGATGCTGCCGTGCGGCCCGAGCGCCAGGTGCGCGAACAGGGCACGGAAATACGCCAGGCGCATGCTGCCGACGACGACCCCGGCGAAGCTGCCGTCGGGGTGCGTCATGCGCCGGGTGAAGGCGATGCTGGCCTGCTGTCCCGGCGCGGTCAGGAACGGCCGGCTGACCAGGATGACGTTGCGCGGGTCGGCCCGCTGTGCCTGGAAATACGGCCGCCCGGCGTAGCTGTCGGGCCGCGGCCGGGCGAAGCGGGAATTCGCGATCACCGTGCCGGTGGCGTCCAGCACATTGACGAAGCCGAGGTAGCGCGCGCTGGCCGAGCGGTCGAACAGCACGCGCTGGCGCAACGCCGGGCTGAGCTGGTCGAGCCCCGGCAGTTGCAGCGCCTGGATCGCCCCTTGCAGCGACAGGTCGTAGACCTCGACGTTGCGCGCGATGTCCTGTTCCACCGCCGAGGCGATGTTCCACGCCGCCTGCCCGGCGTCGCGCGCGGTGTCGCGCCGCCCCTGCCACAGCACCAGGGCGCAGACCAGCACCAGGCACAGGCTGACCACCACGCTGCCCGCCGGCAACACCCGCATGGCAAGCGCGGCGGGGCCCGGCGGGACCCGCCACCGGGGCGGCCAGCGCGTGTCGGCGTTTTTCCGCATGCCGGCAGTCTGCGGCGGCAACCCCTAGAAAATGGTTTATGCGCCGCCCCCCGCGTCACCTCTGCCGCGCTGGCGGGCTGGGGCCGCGCAACGCAGCCCGCGGCCGGGCCGCGACGGGGCGGGGGGGCGATGGGGCGGGGGACGACGCGCGCCGCCGTGGCGCAAAGAGATCGTCCGTCGTGGGATGGTGCCGCCGGCGCTGCGTGGCGGCTCGGTCGGGGCGGGCGGATCGCCGGGAGGCGCCCGGCACGGGGGATCGGCGACAGCCCGCCTCGGCTTGCGGGGTTGCGTGGCGGCGGGGGCGTCGCTATTGCCCGCCCAACCATGATGTATTTCAGCCGCCTGAAGACTTGGCTCATTCTCGGGGCCTGCCTGCTCGGCGCGGTCCTGTGCCTGCCCAACCTGTTCGCGGCCCCGGCGGCGTGGCTGCCGTGGCGGACGGTGCATCTCGGCCTCGACCTGCGCGGCGGCAGCTACCTGCTGCTCGAGGTCGACATGAAGGCGGTGATCAAGGAGCGGCTGGACGGGCTGGTGGATGGCGTGCGCCAGGCGCTGCGCCCGGGCGCGATCTTCTACCAGACGCTGCAGGCGGAGCCCGACCAGAATCGCGTGCTGCTGAAGCTGCGCGATCCGGGCAAGATCGAGGCGGCGGTGGCGGCGCTGAAGCCGCTGATCAGCGCCGAGGGGCCGACCGGCGTGCCGGACCTGACGATCAACTCCACGCCGGACGGGCAGATCCTGCTGACCCTGTCGCCGGTGGCGTTGAAGGCGCGGGCGCAGGGCGCGGTGCAGCAGTCGATCGAGATCGTGCGCCGGCGGATCGACGAGACCGGGGTGGTCGATCCGCAGATCACCCAGCAGGGCAGCGACCGGATCGTGGTGCAGTTGCCCGGGATCGGCGATCCGGAGCGGATCAAGACGCTGCTCGGCCAGACGGCGCACATGACGTTCCGCCTGGTCGACGAGGCGGCGAACGCCAACGCGCCGGGGGCGGTGCCGCCGCCGGGCGACGAGTTCCTGCCGATGCAGGAGGACCCGAAGCAGAAGATCGCCGTGCGCAAGCGGGTGGACGTCGATGGCGGCGACCTGACCGACGCCCGCGCCGGGACCAGTCCGGAAACCGGGCAGTGGGTGGTGAACTTCACCTTCAACTCGATCGGCGCGCGGCGGTTCGCCGACATCACGCGGGCCAACGTCAACCGCCGCTTCGCCATCGTGCTGGACAACAAGGTGATCAGTGCCCCGGTGATCCGCGAGCCGATCACCGGCGGGCGGGGGCAGATCAGCGGCAACTTCACCGCGACCTCGGCGAACGACCTGGCCGTGCTGCTGCGGGCCGGCGCGCTGCCGGCGCCGCTGACGGTGGTGGAGCAGCGCAGCGTCGGGCCGGAGCTGGGGGCGGACAGCATCCGCGCCGGGGCGATGTCGCTGGGCGTCGGCTTCGTGCTGGTGATCGGCTTCATGGGGGTTTTCTACGGGCTGTTCGGCTGGTTCGCGAACCTCGCGCTGGTGGTGAACCTGGTGCTGATGCTGGCGATCATGTCGCTGCTGCAGGCGACGCTGACGCTGCCCGGCATGGCGGGGATCCTGCTGACGCTGGGCATGGCGGTGGACGCCAACATCCTGATCAACGAGCGGATCCGCGAGGAATCGCACAACGGGCGGCCGCCTTTGGCGGCGCTGGAGGCCGGGTTCACCCGCGCCTACAGCACGATCTTCGATTCCAACGCCACGGCGTTCCTGGCGCACGTGATGCTGTTCGTGTTCGGCAGCGGTCCGGTGCGCGGCTTCGCGGTGACGATCACGGTGGGTATCGCGACCAGCCTGTTCACCGCGTGGATGTTGACCCGGCTGCTGGTGTCCCGGTGGTATGCGGCGCACCGGCCGCGGCTGTTGCCAGTCTAGCATGGGTGATCATAGGTGGGCGCGATGTGGATGAAGCCGAGGTTCCGCCTGGTGCCCGATGGCACGCGCATCCAGTTCATGCGCGGGCGGTTCATGGGGCTGATCGTCTCGGCGGTGCTGTCGTCGACCTCGGTGGTGCTGTTCTTCTACCCGGGGCTGAACCTGGGAATCGACTTCGCCGGCGGCGTGGTGATGGAGGTGCGGACGCCGGGCGCCGGCGGATTTCGGCGTGATCCGCGCGGCGCTGGCGGCCGAGCATGTCGGCGAGCAGGGGGTGCAGCGGTTTGGCGACCCCTCCGAGGTGCTGATCCGGCTCGGCAGCCAGCCGGGCGAGGCGGCGACCCAGGCGGCGGTGACCCGGGTCAGGACGGCGCTGGAGCGCGCGGAGCCGGGGACCAAGGTGCTGCGCACGGACGCGGTGGGGGCCTCGGTCTCGGCTGAACTGTTCCGCAACGGATTGCTGGCGCTGGGCATCAGCCTGGTGATGATCCTGGTCTACATCTGGTTCCGCTTCGAATGGCAATTCGCGGTCGGCGCGGTGGTCACGCTGATATTGGACATCACCAAGGCGATCGGCTTCCTGGCGCTGACGCGGATCGAATTCGACCTGGTGATGGTGGCGGCGATCCTGACGGTGCTGGGCTATTCCACCAACGACAAGGTGGTGGTGTACGATCGGGTGCGGGAGAACTTGCGCAAATACAAGACGATGCCGCTGCGTGAACTGATCGATCTGTCGATCAATGAGACGCTGAACCGGACCTTGGGGACCTCGATGACGGTGTTCATCGCCAGTCTGCCGTTGGCCTTGTTCGGCGGCGAGTCGATCTCGGGGTTTGCCTGGGTGATGCTGTTCGGCATCGTCGTCGGCACCTCGTCGTCGATTTTCATTGCGGCACCAATTTTGTTGTTTCTGGGCGAAAAGGGGTTGCGGCGCAGTTCCGCCGCCGTGGTCGTTGCGAAGCCGCGGCCAGGCGTGCCGAGCCGTCCCGGCACGCCGTAGCGCAACGGCGGATCAAGCGGTTTTTCGGGCGGCCGGCAACCAATTTATATGACTCGCAAAGTCTCCGGACGGACACTCAGCGGCCGAACCGCCGCCGGCGCTGCTGGAAGGCGCGCACCGCGCGCAGGAAGTCGATCCGCCGGAACGACGGCCACAACACGTCGGTGAAGTAGTATTCGCTGTAGGCGCTTTGCCACAGCAGGAAGCCTGACAGGCGCACCTCGCCGCTGGTGCGGATGATCAGGTCCGGTTCGGGCGCGCCAGCGAGATAGAGATGCCGCCCGATCGCCTCAGGCGTCACGCGCGCGACCAGCTCGTCGGTCGAGGCGCCCTCGCGCGCCGCTTCGCCCAGCAGCTCGCGCACCGCGCTGGCGATCTCCTCGTGCCCGCCATAGGCGACGGCGATCGACAGCAGCATGGCGTCGTATCCGGCGGTGACGTCCTGCGCCGCGCGGATCGCCGCGAGCGTCGCCGCCGGCAGCCGGTCGAGGCAGCCGATCGCCTGCACCCGAACGCGGTGTTGGTGGATCCACGGATCCTCGACCAGCATGCGGAGCTTGGTTTCCAGCGCGCCGAGGATGCCGGCCACCTCTTCGGCCGATCGCTGCAGGTTGTCGGTGGAGCAGACCCAGAGCGTGACCGCCGGGATCGCCAGGTCCATGCACCAGCTCAGCACGTCGTCGAGCTTCTGCGCGCCCGGGCGGTAGAGCTGCCGCGGGTCGTGCAGCCCGGCGCGCTGGCCGAAGCGCCGGTTGCCATCGAGGATGATGCCGACATGCCGGGGCGAGCGTCCCTGCTTCACCTGGGCGAACAGGCGACGCTCATACACGGCGTAGATCGGACCGAGCAGGAACCGCGTGATCGCGTCATAGGTCTGCCGCCGCCGCGCCACCCATCCTTGGCGCGGAACGACCTGCCCCATCGCATTCATCGCCGGCGCCACGATGCGCTCGTGCCGCCGGACCGCTTGCGTGCCGCACCTGCCTGGAACTGTATCCTCATTGCCCTGCACGCCATTCCACGCTGAAGACATAACGCCGGAAAGATTATGTGTCTAACGGTTCGAACCCGGGCAGTCGGACGAACCAAGCAAGGTCGGGGCTCCGCCCCGAACCCCGCCAGGGGGCTTTGCCCCCCTGGACCCCCCACCAGAGGCGGAGCCTCTGGACTCCATGACTGGGAGCGGGTGATGGGGAGGGGGCGTGCGGGTGCGGCGCCAGGGTCGCCCGTCGCAACGGGCGACCCTGGCGCCGCACCCGCACGCCCCCTCCCCATCACCCGCTCCCGGTGAAGGGTTCCAAGGGCTCTGCCCTTGGCGGGGTTCCCCAATGGTACCATGGGGGCAGCGCCCCTTGGTGGGGTCCGGGGCGAAGCCCCGGCACGAAATCGGCCCTGTCGAACGCGCGCGTCAAGGCCCAGTAATCCACCAGCCGCCAGGGCGAGTTGGCGATCACCCGGCCGCGCGCGTTCTTGTACCAGTTGCCGACGCCGCCATGCGACCACACCATGGCGCGGTGCGCCGCGTCCACCTTGGCGTTGTAGGCGTCATGCGGCGCCTGGCGGCATTCCAGCGAGGCGATGCCGGTCTCCAGCATCTCGCGCAGCGCCTGCATGATGTAGTGGACCTGGCATTCGGTGTGGAAGATGATGCTGCCGCCATGGCCGAGATTGGTGTTCGGGCCATACAGCATGAACAGGTTGGGAAAGCCCGGCGCGGTGATGCCCAGATAGGCGCGCGGATCGTCCTCGCCCCAGCGGTCGCGCAACGAATCGCCGTCGCGGCCGCGGATCTCCATCGGCCACAGCATGCGTCCGGCCTGGAAGCCGGTCGCCAGCACGATCAGCTCGGCGGGATGGCGCGTGCCGTCGCGGGTGACGATCGCGTCGCGATCGACGTGGTCGATGGGCTCGGTCACGAGGTCCACGTTCGGGCGCGTCAGCATGCGGTACCAGTGGTTGTCGCGCAGCATCCGTTTGCCGTAGGGCGGATAGGGCGGCACCACCTTGGCCAGCAGGTCGGTGCGCTCCCCCAGTTCGGCGGCGATGTGCGCGGTCAGCGGCTCGCGGAACTGCTGGTTGGTGGCGTTCAGCGAGCGGTCCGGCGTGGGCCAGTCGGGATCGATCTGCAACGCGGCGTGCAGCCCGTCCGACGACGCCCAGAACAGCAGGAAACAATTCCACTTGGCGTAGAATGGGATGTGTTTCAGCGCTCGGATTTTTCCCGCGCTGACGGCGGCATGGTAGTTCGGGTTGTGCACCGCCCAGTGCGGCGTGCGCTGGAAGATGGTCAGTCGTTCCACCTCGGGCGCGATCGAGGGGCCGGTCTGCATGCCGCTGGCCCCGGTGCCGATCATCGCCACGCGCTTGCCGGCGACGGTGGCGCCGTGATCCCATTGCCCGGTGTGCAACACCGGCCCGGCGAACCCGTCCAGTCCCGGAATGTCCGGGATGGCGGGGCGGTTGAGCTGGCCGACCGCGGTGACCAGGACATTCGCCGCGACGCTCTCGGTCGCACCGGATGCGTGGCGAACCGTGAGGTCCCAGCGCGCCCGTGCCGCGTCCCAGCTTGCCGCGGTGACCTCGGCGTTGAAGCTGATGTCGCGGCGGATGTCGTAGTGGTCGGCGCAGCGCTCCAGATAACCCCAGAGCTCGTTGCGCTTGGAGAAGTGCTCCGGCCAGTCGTGGTTGGGGGCGAAGGAAGGGCGAAGGAATAGGAGAAGAAATGGTTCGGCGTGTCAACCCCGCAGCCCGGATAGGTGTTCTCGTACCAGGTGCCGCCGACGGTCGGGTTCTTCTCGATGATGGTGAACGGAATGCCCGCCTCGCGTAGCTTGATCGCCATGCACAGGCCGGACAGCCCGGCGCCGATGATCACCGCGCGGAACCCCGCCAGCACCGCGGCCGGCGGCCGGGCGCGCCAGGCCACGCTGCGCGGATCGCCCTCGCCCAGGCGCATTTCCTCGAGCAGCAGCGGGACGTATTCCTGCGGCACCTGCTGGCCGACGCCGACGTCCAGCATCTTGCGCAACAGGTGCGGCGGCGGCGTGGCCGGCAGCTTGCGCCCGCTGGCGTCGTGGTCCGCCAGCACCGCGGCCAGGCGGTCGCGGATCCTGGCCTGCAGCGCCGCGGGCAGCGTGTGCATGAAGTTCCAGGCGCCATGGATGTAGGGCGCCGCCTCGTCGAGGATGGCCTCGTCGCCGCTGAGGTGCGCCAGCACCAGCAGCAGCGGCACGATGTCGGCTTCCTCCATCGCGGCACGCAACGGCGCTGCGTCGCTGCCGATGTGATTGGGTTGCGCGTCCATCCTGATCCTGCTTGGCTGGGCTAAAGCTACCGGTCAGTATCACGGCGGACGGCCATTGCCGCAAGCGCATGGGCGCCGCCAGCACCAGGAGGAAAGCACATGAGCCGTCTGTTCGGACCGCTGCGTCAGATGGGCTACGTCGTGCCCGACATCCAGGCCGCGATGCAGCATTGGGTGAAGGTGTGCGGCATCGGGCCGTGGTTCTACGCCGAGCGTCTGCCGATGACGAAATACTGGTTCAACCGGATCGAGCACCCGTTGCCGCATCTCTCGATCGGGTTGGCCAATTCCGGCGACGTGCAGATCGAACTGATCCAGCAGCATTGCCGGACACCCAGCCTGTATCATGAATTTCTCGCGGCCAACCCGAAGGGCGGGCTGCAGCACTGGTCGAGCTGGCCGGAGAACTACGACGAGCTGTACGACCGTGCCGTCGCCAACGGCTACCACCCGGCGCAGGAGGGCGACGCGCCGCGCGGCCGCTTCGTGTATTTCCGCGAGGAGGGCCATCCCGGCACCATCATCGAGATGTCGCACGCCACGCCCAAGCGCAAGGCGATCTTCGATGCGGTGCGCCAGGCGGCGGTAGGCTGGGACGGCAGCGATCCGATCCGCACCGGATGGCCGAATATCGATTGACGCCGAGGCGACGGCGCCCCTGGGAACACCCGATAAGACGCACACCTCGCGGTCCCTGATCGCCGATCGATGGTTCAGCCCGGGCGGTTTCCACACCAACCGTCCGGGACCTTGGATCGTCCGCAATCAAGCTAAGGTTCACCACGGAGGCACGGAGGCACGGAGACACCGAGAAGGCGGTCGATACGCGTTCGTTTCTTCTCGGTGTCTCTGTGCCTCCGTGGTGAACCTTGCTTGCCGAAGATCGAACCTCCAGGTCCTCTCCCGAGAGCACCCCGACCCCGCCGGCGTCAGCGCCTCATTGCTTCGGCGCCACGTCCAGCCGCACCACGATCCCCTCCAGCTCCGGCCGCGGCGCCGGATAGCGGCGCATCACCTCCGGATCGTGTCCCGGAACGATGTGCTGCGGCGTCGGCGCGGCGGCGCGCAGCTTGTCGAAGCCTTCCAGCATCTCGCCGATGTGAAACGCCGTGGTGAACGGCCGCTCGGTCTCCATGTTCTCGTAGAAATGCGTGACGTCGGAGGCGACCACCACCCAGCCGCGCTGCGTGTGCACGCGCACGAACTGCAAACCCGCCGAGTGCCCGTGCGCCGGGTGCAGCGTGATGCCCGGCAGCAGGTTGACCGGGCCGTTGTACAGATGCACGCGGCGCGCGTAGTTCAGCCGCACAATGCCGACGACGTCGTCCACCTCGAACGAATGCGCCAGTTTCTGGTAGCGCATGTAGCGGCCGACAGCGTAATGAATCTCCGGCTCCTGCAGATGGAACTGCGCGATGGGGAAACGGTGAAAATTGCCGACATGGTCGTAGTGCAGATGCGTCAGGATCACGTCCTTCACGTCCGCCGCATCGACGCCGATCAGCGCCAGCGCGTCGATCGGGCAGCGCAGGAAGGTGCGCTTGCGTTGCGCCGCGACCTCGGCGGTGAAGCCGGCGTCAATCACCACGGCGCGGCCGTCGCCCTTGGCGACCCACAGGAAATAATCCATCGGCATCGGCCCGTCATGCGGATCGCCGCCGATGAAATGATCCGACCGGCGCGCCTCGCGCATGGCATAGCGGATGGCGAACAGCTCGTAGACCGGCGGGGTCGCGGACATGGCAGATTTCCTCAGCTTTGGTTGGACGGGTCGATCATGGCGGCAATGCCGGGCGATGCTGCTGCACCCACCAGGAACGCGCGCGCCTCGGCGGCCGACCACCAGCTCACCACCAGGTGCGGCGCGTGGGCCGCGATCAGAATCGTCTGCGCCGGATCGCTCTCGACGAAATGCGTGCAACCGAGGCGGGTCGCGGCCTCGGCCTTGTAGTGCGCGATCAGCCTGGTCTCGTGCGGCATGTGGTCGGGGCGGCAGTGCACGCGCAGCGCAGCGTGGCCGTGGCGGGCCAGCCACTCCTCGGTCAGGGCGCGGTCCATCTCCGGCCGTCCGGTGATCACCACGGCGCGAGCGGGGTCGAAATGCGGCAGGATGTCGTGCGGCGCGGTGTCGTGGCGCTGCGCGACCGCGGCGGCCAGGTCGGTGTCGTACAGCGCATTCGGCATGTCGGGCAGGAACACGCCGTCCAGGTCGAGCGCGTGGAACGGCGCCTCGGTGGCGCGGTCCGGCCCGGCGCCGCGGGCGCGCAGCGCGCGGCCGGTCGGCGTGGCCTCGCCGCGCTCCCACGGGAAGCGCCACAGCGCGCGCATCGGGTGCGACAGGTCCGGCACGTAGCCGGCGACCTCGGGATCGTGCACCACCGCCAGCGTCAGGCAGTCGCGCCCCTCGGCGAGCAGCGCGTCGCGCACCGCGCGCATCGTGCCGCCGGTGGAACAGCCGTCATCGACCAGCAGGATGCGCCCGGCCTCGGGCGGCGCGCCGATCCAGCCCACCGTGCCGGTGGCCCGCTCGAAGCCGATCATCGCCAGGCGCGCAGCGAGCAGCCCGGCGGCCATCGAGGCCGGCACCAGCCCGCCGCGGGCGATGCCCACCACCGCCTCGGGCTGCCAGGCGCCGGCGCGGTCGAGCAGGGCGGCGATCATGCGCTCGGTCTGGTCGTAGCCGAGGAACACCGGCATGCGGTCGGTCTGCAGGCCCTTCCAGACCGGTTGCCTTGCCGGGATCATCGCGCGGATCTCGTCATGCGCTGATGGTGGGCATCGGATCGGCATCCGGCAAGCGCAGCGGCGGCGCGGTCTGCCCCAGCACCCAGCCCTCCCAGCGCTGGATCCAGGGGTCGGCCGGCGCGGTGTCCGGCCGGTTGCCGGCCAGCACGTTCAGCACGCACAGCAGGCCGAGGATGCAGTCGAACCGGTCCTCGCCGGCCGCGTCGGCGCCAAACCCGTCGCGCGCCGCCGCCGCCAGCGCCGGGTCGGGGCGGCCGCGCAGCGCCGCCATCGCGCCCAGCAGCGCGTTGGCCACCGCGGCGCGGTCCGCCTGGCGGCGCTTGCTGCCCTTCAGGCGGATGCCGAGATGGCGCAGCGCCTCGGCCGGGTAGGTCTCCGCGATCGCGATGGTGCCGGGCGCCAGCAGGGCGCGGAACGCCCCCTCGAACGGCCACAGCCGGATCGGCGCCTCGGCCAGCAGCGCCGGCAGCAGCAGGTCGCGCCAGGCCGCGATCGCCGCCTTGCCGGACTGGTTGGCGCCGAGGGTCCAGAACAGCGGCGCGCCGGCCGGGCGCTCCGCGGTGGCGCGGTCGCAGGCCCGCGACAGGCCCAGGGAACTGCCCAGGGAACCGCCCAGGGAACCGCCCAGCGGGCCGCCCATACCCAACGCCGCGGCATGCGCCGCGCGCGTCATCCCGCGCACGCCGCGCGCCGGGTAGAACGGCCGGTCCAGCCCGATCTCCGGCACCGTCGCGCAGACCTGGAAGAAGTCCGGCCACTGCGCGGTCTGGCGCAGGAACGGCAGAAACCCCGCTTCCCGGCGCTGCGCCGCATAGGCGCGCGGCACGCCGATCGGCAGGTCGACGCCCAGCGCCACGCCGCCGCCCTCGGCCGCCGCCAGCAGGCGCGCCAGCAGATCGCCAACCTGCCCCACCGGCTCCGGCGCCATAAGCCGCCACCCGCTCCGCGTTCGCCGCGCCCGGGCGATCCAGCGCTTGCGGGCGTCGATGCTCCAGTCGGCATGCGCCGCCAGCGACGGGCGCCGCGCCGATCCGCTAGACTGCCCTGCCATCAGTCGGAGACCCGGCCATGCAGTTCCGCTATTCCCCCACCGCCCGCGCGCTGCACTGGCTGGCGGCCGTGCTGGTGCTGGCGATGTTCGTGCTTGGCATCGCCATGGTCTACCTGGTGCCGGACAGCGCGGAGGCCCTGTCGCACCGGCTGTACAACACGCATGAGAGCCTCGGCCTGGTGATCCTGCTGGTGATGGCGCTGCGCCTGGCCCAGCGCTGGCGTCACCCGCCGGCGCCGCTGCCGGACCGCGTGCCGCGGATCTTTCACGTCGTCGGGCGTGCCAACCACGTGCTGCTGTATATCCTGCTGCTGGCGCAACCGGTGATCGGCCTGCTGCGCGACAACGCCGACGGGTTCCGGGTCGTGTGGTTCGAGATCGTCGACGTGCCGGTGCTGATCGGCAAGCACGCGGCGCTGGCCGGTGCGCTGGCGACGGTGCACTGGTACGACGCCGTGCTGATCGCGCTGCTGGTCGGGGCGCATATCGCCGGCGCGCTGTTCCACGCGCTGGTCCGCCGCGACGGCGTGCTGCAGCGGATGTGGTAGCGCCGCTACAGCGGCTTGTGGGCGCGGTCGAGCAGGCGCGACAGGAAGCCGGGCTTCTTTGGCGGCTTGGCGGCCTCGGCGGCCTTCTGCTTCTCGCGCGCCTCGGCGGCCAGCTGGCGCTGCTTGCTGTCGAGCCATTTGTCCAGGCTCATCCCGGCCTTGGCCGCACGCTTGGCCTCGTAGGCGCGCTGTCCCTCGGTGAGGGTCTTGCTGGTCTTCAAGGTTGATCCCCGCTGCTGGCGCGCGGTTGTGGCGCCGCGGCACGGCCGGTGCAAGCCCCGGCGCGCGGCGAAGCCCGCGGCCGGCCTGCGCTCGCGCGGCGCCGCCGCGGTTGACCCAGGTCAATGCGCTCCGCCGGGCGGATCGTTTCAATCCAGCCATCCCAGGATGTTGGGACAGCGGCGGGAGAGGGCGATGAAGCTGCAAGATCTGATGGTCGTGCTGGACGGATCGACGCGCACCGAGACCGTGCTCGGCGTGGCGGCGGCTCTCGCGCGGCGGCATGATGCGCATCTGACGGGGTTCTGCCCGTTGGAGGTCTTGATGCCGGCCAACCTGGCCTTCGCGCTGAGCGGCTATCCGGCGCTGACCTCGTTGCAGGGCGCGGCCACGCAGCTTGAGGGCGAGGCGCTGCAGAAGGCCGAGGCGATCGAGGCGGGTTTTCGCGACACGCTGCAACGCAGTGGGATCCGCGGGGAGTGGGAGATCGGCCGCGGGCCGGTGGCCGAGGTGATCGCCCGCCGGGCGCGCACGGTGGATCTCGTCGTGCTGGGGCAGACCGATCCCGAGCATAAACTGCCGCCGGCGGCACGCCATATGGTTGAAGACGTGCTGATGAGCGCCGGGCGCCCGCTGCTGCTGGTGCCGTTCGCCGGCCGGTTCGATACGCTCGGCGCCAATGTGCTGCTGGGCTGGAATGGCACGCGGGAGGCGGCACGTGCCACCCATGATGCGTTGCTGCTGATCGAGCCGACCGCGAACGTGACGGTGTTGACGGTCGAACGCGGCCGGTCGGGGGTCGAGCCGCAGGAGGTGCCCGGCGCGGATATCGCGGCGCATCTCGCGCGGCATGGGTTGCGCGTTTCGGCGGCGCGGACCGCGACGGATGGCACTATCGCCGACGCCGATGCGCTGTTGAGCTATGCGTCCGACTGCGGGGCCGACCTGCTGGTGGTGGGCGGCTACGGGCACTCGCGCGCCCGCGAACTGGTGTTGGGCGGGGTCAGCCGCGGACTGCTGCAGCACATGACGGTGCCGCTGCTGATCTCGCACTGATCCGAGCGGCCGAACGAAAGCCAGGCCAGGGGCTTCGCCCCTGGACCCCGCCAGGGGGCTTTGCCCCTTGGAACCCCGCCAAGGGCGGAGCCCTTGGAACCCTTCACTGGGAGTGGGCGAGGGGGAGGGGGCGTGTGGGCAGAGCGCGAGTGCCGTCCGGCGCGCCGGACGGCACTCGCGCCCTGCCCACACGCCCCCTCCCCCTCGCCCACTCCCAGTCATGGAGTCCAGAGGCCGCTGCCTCTGGTGTGGGGTCCAGGGGGGCAAAGCCCCCTGGCGGGGTCCAGGGGCGGAGCCCCTGGCCTGCGTTGCTCCGGGCAGCATCCTACGCGTGGGCGGCGATGTCGCGGCCGGCCAGATAGCCGAACGTCAGCGCCGGACCGAGGGTTATGCCCGGGCCGGGATAAGCCCCGCGCATCAGCGAGTTCATGTCGTTGCCGCAGGCATACAGATGGCGGATCGGCGCGCCGTCGGCGCCGAGCACCCGTGCTGCGGCGTCGGTCACCAGGCCGGCCGCCGTGCCGAGGTCGCCGGGGCGCAGCGCGACCGCGTAGAACGGCGCGGCGGCGATCGGCGCCACGCACGGATTTGGCGTGTGCGCGCTGTCCCCGAGATGGCGCTGATAGGCATCGCCGCCACGCCCGAATGCGCGGTCCTGCCCCTGCGCGGCGTCCTGGTTGTAGCGGGCGACGGTGTCGGCCAGCGCCTCGGGGTCGATGCCGAGCCGGGTCGCGAGCGCCGCGATGGTCTCCGCCTGCACCAGATACCCGCTGTCGATCGGTCGGCGCAATGACAGCGTGAACGGCTTCACCGTGCCAAGCCCGTAGGTCCAGAGCGCCTTGCGGTCGCAGATCAGGTAGGCCGGGATCGCCGGACTGACATTATCTGCCCGGAACATTGCCTGGACGAACGCGTGATAGGAGACCGCCTCGTTGGCAAAGCGCAGGCCCGCCTGGTTGACCGCGATCATGCCGGGCTTGGCGCGGTCGGTGAGAATATGCGGGAACACGCCGTCCGAACCGTCGGGGCGACGAAAGCAGGAGACCGGCGTCCAGAACGCATTGCCCGCTTCCCCCTCGCCAAGCGCGCCGCCGGCATCGAGGCCGAAACAGATGCCGTCGCCGGTGTTGCCCGGCGCGGCGGCCGAGACCATCCCGGCCTTGGCCGGCAACAGCCGGGCGCGCAGCGCCGGATCGTGCGAGAAGCCGCCGGTGGCCAGCACGATGCCGCGGCGGGCGCGCAGCGTGCGCCCGGCGACGGTGACGCCGACCGCCATGCCGTCCTGCACGACCAGCCCGTCGGCGCCGGTGCCGCAGCGCACCTCCACCTGAAGCTGCCGCAGCGAGTAAAGCAGCCGGGCGACCAGCGCATTGCCCAGGCACAGCGTCGCGCCGCGATCGAGCCGGCAGCGTTCCCAGGCATGGCGCGCCAGCAGCCGCGCGACCCGCAGCGCCGAGCGCGGCGAGCGCAACGCGCGGCGGAAATGCGGCACGTCCGAGCGGTGCACCATCATGCCGCCGAACAGCATGAATTCCGCCAGCGGCGGGCGCAGCAGGGCGAACTGCGCGCCGAGGGCACGCCCGTCGAACGGCTCGGGTTCCAGCACCCGCCCGCCCAGCGTGGCGCCGGGCAGGTCCGGGTAGTAGTCCGGGTAGGTCGGCACGGGGCGCAGCCGCACCGCGGTGTTCGCCTCCAGATAGGCGATCGCTTCGTTGGCATGGTCGAGGAAGGCGGTGCGCAGCGCACCGTCGGGCGGGCCCGGAACGGTGTTGGCCAGGTAGGTCTCGGCCGCGGCCCGGCTGTCGGTGCGGCCGACCGCCGCCATCTTCGGGTTGTTCGGGCACCAGACCATGCCCCCCGAGATGGCGGTGGTGCCGCCGACCAGCGGCGCCTTTTCCAGCAGCAGCACACGCAGGCCTTCGGCGGCGGCGACCGCGGCGGCCGTCATGCCGCCGGCCCCGGAGCCCAGGACGATGACGTCAAACTGCTTGGGATCCTGCTGCATTGCCTCCCTCGGTGAACCTCATCGCGCCTGACGCGCGCGGGCACCTTGATGTAGGTCAACACTGCCAGCATGCGGCGCGACGGAGCTGGCCGCGCCAAACGGACCGCGCGGTCACCAGAACGGCTGACCGTCCGGGCGTGGCGCACGCCGACGCCCCCCCCAATCGCCGCGGAGCCCTGGACGACCGGCCGTCCCGGTCGAGCCGGACCGCCGACCGCCCAGGACGCCGGTCCGTCGGGATCCCCGGCCGGTTACGCGAGGCAAAACCCGCCGGGCGGCCGCCCCGGCGGGGCGGTGCCTCAGCCGGCCGCCTTCAGCGCGGCAATCGTCTCCTTGTCGAGGTGACCGTTGGCCTTCAGCCCGTGCGCCTTCTGGAACGCCACCAACGCGGCGTGGGTCTTCGGCCCCATCTTGCCGTCCACCTTCAGCTTGGCGCCGTTGGCGTTGAGCGCGGTCTGCAACCTCTCGATCCGTTGCGTGTGCTCCGCCGCTGCCGGCTTCGCCTTCGTCGCGGCCTGCGCGTGGGTCGGTTTGGTCGCCTTGGCGGCCCTCGGTGCCGGCGTCGTGGCCGCCGCGGCAGCCGGCGCGGCGGGCACCGCCGCCGCGGGCACGGGTGCCGGTACCGGCGTCGACGTCATGGGCACCGGCGCCGGCGGCGTGGCCGGCGACGCGGGTGCCTGGGCAAAGGCCGGGGTGGCAAGCAGGGCGGTCGCGATCGCAAAAGTGACCGGCGAGCCGAGGATACGCTTCGTCATGGGACTCCTCCGCAACGGCATGGTTGCAGGCGGCCATTCCCGGATTTCTCTTGCCAGGGCAAGCGGAAAGTCGCTGCCGTGACGCCGAATTCCATCCTTGCCGCGCATGCCCGCCGGGCGGTTCGCGCATGGCCGCGGGATCCCCCCGGCGCGCCCCGCGCGGGCTTTGCGGGACGCCGTGCGGATGCGATACCAGCGCCAGTACCGCCAGGACCACCGGACGCCGGCCGGGCACGCGCCCAAGGCGTGATGCGCGCGCCACGCCGGCGCCCCGCCCGCCAGGCCAGGACAACATCGAGAGGACCGCCATGCGCCACCTGATCGCCGGCAACTGGAAGATGAACGGGCTGACGGCGCAGGCCGCGGCGATCGCCGGGCCGTTGCGCGACGCCGCGGCGGACCCCGCCGTGTCGCGCTGCGACCTGCTGGTCTGCCCGCCGTTCACCCAGATCATCCCGGTGGCCGCCATGCTGGCCGGCACCCAAATCGCGGTCGGCGGCCAGGACTGCCACACCGCGCCGCAGGGCGCGCACACCGGCGACATCGCCGCGCCCATGCTGCGCGACGCCGGCGCCACCTGGGTGATCCTCGGCCATTCCGAGCGCCGGCAGAACCACGGCGAGACCGACGAGCTGGTGCGCGAGAAGGTGCTCGCCGCCACCCAGGCCGGGCTGACGCCGATCGTCTGCGTCGGCGAAACCGCCGAGCAGCGCCAGGCCGGCCAGGAGACCGAGGTGGTCGGCTGGCAGCTCGCCGGCAGCCTGCCCCAGGGGTTCGCCACTTCGTTCGCCGGCGTGGTGGCGTACGAGCCGATCTGGGCGATCGGCACCGGCAACACCGCCACCGCGCAGGACGTCGCCACCATGCACGGCTTCCTGCGCGAGGAGCTGCTGCGCCAGTTCGGCGAGCCGGGCCGCGCCATCCGCATCCTGTATGGCGGGTCGGTGAACCCGGCCAACGCCGCCAGCCTGCTGGCGGTGCCCGAGGTCGGCGGCGCGCTGGTCGGCGGCGCCAGCCTCAAGGCGGCGGACTTCCTGGCGATCGCCCGCGCCGCCCCGGCGCCCGGCGCGGCGTAGCGCGCACCACCTGCACCGGCAGCATAGATTGCCCCCACGGCGCGGGCCGCGTAGAAGCCCCGCTGCATCCCCGCCGCCGCACCCGGAGCCCGCGTTTTGACCGCCGTCCTGCTGATCATCCACCTGTTCGTGACCCTGGCGCTGATCGGCGTTGTGCTGATCCAGCGCAGCGAGGGCGGCGGCCTGGGCATCGGCAGCTCGCAGGGCATGGGCTCGTTCATGTCCGGCCGCGGCACCGCCAACCTGCTGACGCGGGCCACGGCGATCCTGGCGGCGCTGTTCATGGGGCTGTCGCTGGCGCTGGCGCTGATGAACCATGGCACCAGCGGCGTCGCCGGCTCGCTGCTGGCCAATCCGCCGCCCGCCACCGCCCCGGCGACACCGGCCCCACCGACCCCGGCCGCGCCGGCCGCCCCCTCCGCCCCGACCAACTGAGGCGGCCGGCCCGGGGCGCGCCTTCCCGCCCGAGGCATCGCCCGCGCCACCGGCACCGTCGCCACCACCGGGGCGTGGCCCGGCGGCAGGCTGTTGCATGGGGTCATGCCCTCCGGGTGCAAAGTCCGCCTCGCCCGCTCGGTGGCCCCGGGCCGCGACCGGCCGACCAAGGTCGGCGCGCGTGGGGCGGCAGGCGAGGGCGGGGCCACGCGCGCCGACCATGGAACGGCGACCACCGACCGACCCGCCTCACGTTGCATGGGGTTGTGGCGCACCGGCGCCGCGTTCGCCCGCCGTGCCGCCCAAGCCCATCGCGCCGGCCGAGCTTGCCGTGCCTTCCACACCCGCACCCGGCTGTCCGGCGTCCCCTCTCGCTCCATCATGGCCGAGCCTGTTCCGGCCATCTGCGGCGCCGCCGGTTTGTGCCACCGCGCCACCACCGGGTTGTGGCCCGGTGGCAGGCTGTTGCATGGGGTCTTGTCCGCGTTCTTCGCGCCGCGCCGCGCGCCCGGCCCCGGTTCCCGCCCCGGCGCCCCGCCGTCCGGCCGCACCGTCCTCCACCACCGGTCGTGGCCCGGTGCAGCGTTGCATGGGGTCTTGTCCGCGTTCTTCGAGCCGCGCCGCGCGCCCGGCCCCGGTTCCCGCCCCGGCGCCCCGCCGTCCGGCCGCACCGTCCCCACCACCGGGCTGCCCGGTGGCAGGCTGTTGCATGGGGTCTTGCCCGCGTTCATCGAACCGCCACGCCCGCCGACGATGCAACCCCGGCCACCGCCCAACCCGCCTCACGTTGCATGGGGTCTGTGGCGCACCGGCCCCGCGTTCGCCCGCCATGCCGCCTGACCTTGCCGCGCCGCCCAAGCCCATCGCGCCGGCCGAGTCTTGCCGTGCTGCCCAAGCCCATCGCACCAGTCGCGCCATCCACACCCGCACCCCGGCTGTCCGACGCCCCCGTTCCTCTTCCGTCATGGCCGGGCCTCCTCCCGGCCATCTCCCCCCCGGACGCCGCCGCCCGTTTGTCCCACCGCGCCACGTTGCATGGGGTCTTGTCCGCGTTCATCGGACCGCGCCTCGCGCCCGAACCAGGTTCCCACCCCGACGACCCGCCGTCCGGCCGCACCGTCTCCCCACGTTGCATGGGGTCTTGTCCGCGTTCTTCGAGCCGCGCCTCGTGCCCGACCCCGGTTCCCACCCCGACGACCCGCCGCCCGGCCGCACCGTCCTCACCACCGGGACAAGTGCCCGGTGGCAGGCTGTTGCATGGGGTCTTGTCCGCGTTCTTCGCGCCGCACCTCGCGCCTGACCCCGGTTCCCGCCCCGGCGCCCCGCCGCCCGGCCGCACCGTCCCCACGTTGCATGGGGTCTTGTCCGCGTTCTTCGCGCCGCACCTCGCGCCTGACCCCGGTTCCCGCCCCGGCGCCCCCCCGTCCGGCCGCGCCGTCCCCACGTTGCATGGGGTCTTGTCTGCGTTCTTCGAGCCGCGCCTCGCGCCCGACCCCGGTTCCCGCCCCGGCGCCCCGCCGCCCGGCCGCACCGTCCCCACGTTGCATGGGGGTCTTGCCCGCGTTCATCGAACCGCCACGCCCGTTGACGATGCAACCTCGGCCACCGCCGAACCCGCCTCACGTTGCATGGGGTTGTGGCGCACCGGCGCCACGTTCGCCCGCCATCCCGCCTGACCCTGCCGTGCCGCCCAAGCCCATCGCGCCGGCCGATCCCGCCGCGTCGCCCCAGCCCATCGCGCCGGCCGAGTTTGCCGTGCTGCCCAAGCCCATCGCACCAGTCGTGCCATCCACACCCGCACCCGGCTGTCCGACGCCCCCTTCCTCTCCGTCATGGCCGGGCCTGTCCCGGCCATCTGCCCCCGGACGTCGCCGCCAATTTGTCCCACCGCGCCACGTTGCATGGGGTCTTGTCCGCGTTTTGCGCGATCTCCCCCCGGGAGGGACGGAGCGGCGCCTTGAACGCGACCGGCCCCCGCGCCAGCTCGGGCGGCAGACCGGTCCGGACCCGCATCGCCGCGCCCAGCGCCCCAGCCCGCGGGGCCAGCGCCCCGGGGGCCGCGCTGACCTGCCCGCCCCTCCGCGCCGGCGTTCCCCGTGTCTGGTGCGCACAGTGGTAAGCCCAGCCAGGCCGGCCGCGGTGCACCGGCCGGTGCTGCACCCGCCGTGCCTGCGGTAGCCTCCGTTGGCCATCGCCGGCGCGTGGCTGACGAGGCCGGTCCGCGCCTTCGCCCGGCGGCGCGGTGCCAGGCTGGGGTTTCCGCTTTGTTTCGCGTTGCCCCGCGGGAAGGTACCGCGGCGCGGGCGATAGTGTCCGGGAATTGCGAGAACGGCGTCAGTGACGGGGAGGGGGCTCCGATGTGGTTCATCCGCGATCCTGGTGCGCTTTGAGTTAGTTCGAAATTCTTACATCAAACCGCTCCGTCGCGCCATGTAATCCGCCAAACCAGATGCGCCCATGCCGGCTATCGCCGTAGCTCGGACCGTGGACCCGGGCGCTCTTCCGTCCGCAAGCAAGCAAGACTCTAACACGGAGGAAGCAGGAAGGAGGCACGGAGCACACGGAGAGCCGAGCGGGATCGGCGGCGTTGCCCCGGGACCACCGGCCCTCTGGTTCGGCTTTCATCCGCCTGCATCGGCGTGTGCCTCCGGGTCCATCCGCCGCCGGGCACGCCCAGATCAGCGCGGCCGATTGCCTTGGCCCCCTCGGCGCCGTATATAGTGTAATTCACTACATCAGGTGCCGCCATGGACCAACCCATTCCCGCCGCCGAGGCGAATTGTCACTTCTCCCGCCTGCTGCGCGAGGTCCGCGACGGCCGGTCCTACGTCGTGACCGCGCATGGCAAGCCGATCGCCCGCATCGTCCCCTGCACCGCGGCGGACGCCGCCCGCGCCACCGCCCGGACCGCCCTGCTCCGCCGGCTCGCGGCGCAACCCGCCATCGACATCGGCCCCTGGACGCGCGACGCGCTGTATGAGCGCTGAGCGGTGCGCATCGCGCTGGACACCAACATCCTCGCCGACGCCGAAGGGGTGAACGGGGCGGGGCGCCAGGCCGCCGCCGGCCGGATCATGCGCGACCTCGCCGCGGACGACGTCGTCATCCCGGCGCAGGCGCTGGCCGAGCTGTTCACCCTGCTGACCCGCAAGGCGCGCCGGCCGGTGCCCGAGGCACGGGCGGCGGCGCTTGGTTGGCATGATGCCTGCCTGGTCGCCGATACCTCGTCCGGCGTGCTGCTGGACGCCATGGAGCTGGCGACGAGCCATCACCTCGGGCTGTGGGACGCGATCATGCTGGCCGCCGCCGCCGCGTCGGGGTGCCGGTACCTGTTGTCCGAGGATAGGCGGGATGGCTTCACCTGGCGGGGGGTGACGATCCGCAACCCGTTTGCCGATGTTCCCTGATAAATGGCACGACATGCACGCATTTTCACTATCAGCGATAGGGCTTCTGAACGTAGGATCGCCGCAGCAGGTTAACAAACCGGACGGATAATGGTCGCAGGGGATGGAATGGATTGGACAAGACATCTATACCGCGCTGGTAGTCATACCGAAGCCCGAGATGACCTTCCGACGGACGCAGACGCTTTGGACGCTTTCGTCAATGGAGCGCGGAGGAATATCGAGCCCTGGCTGTCGGCTGTCTTCCAAGCGGAACATCTGAACCTCTTGGTTGGTAGCGGATTTACAACTGCGATCGGTTGTTTGGCCGGCGCCGGCGCCTCAGGCATGAGTAGGGTTGTATTCGGGACGCCCTACGACGCCGCCATCGATAAGCATACCCAGGCGAGTGCAGCAGCGATGAAGAGAGGGGCGGCGA
Source organism: uncultured Alphaproteobacteria bacterium (assembly GCA_963847615.1). Classification (GTDB taxonomy): domain Bacteria; phylum Pseudomonadota; class Alphaproteobacteria; order Acetobacterales; family Acetobacteraceae; genus Palsa-883. Next base: position 24,750 of record CAWKAN010000013.1, on the reverse strand, counting down.
ACATTGAGGATCAACTTCGAAGTGCACTCGCCGTATTAGGCGGTCTTGCGGTCACCGATACAGATGCAGAAAACGCGCTCAAGAAAGCGATAGACGTCCAGCTATCCAAATTCTTGACTTCCCTCTTGAGCACTGAGAGCGGAATATTCAAAGCAAAAGACAACTCTGCGCGACAGACAGCCGAAGGAGCGCTCCAATCCTTCTTACTAAGCTTTGCAAGTCGCGCTGCTTCGCGTGAACGCCTGCATATCTTCACCACCAACTACGATCGCCTAATCGAGCGCGGCTGCGACCTAGCAGGCCTCCGGACTATCGATAGGTTCGTTGGCGCGTTGAACCCAGTGTTCCGAGCGTCACGAGTTGAAGTTGACATGCACTACAATCCCCCCGGGATTTGGGGGAGCCGCGATTTATGGAAGGCATCGTGCCATTCACGAAACTGCATGGATCGCTGGATTGGTTTTTCGACAAGGAAGAGCGGCGTATTTTCCGGAAGGGTATTCCATTTGGAGCACCTGCGGATCACACCGACATCCCGAAGACCCCTGTTGACACCGTGATGATCTATCCGAACCCAGCTAAAGACGTGGAAACAACGCAGTATCCTTATGCTGAGCTGTTTCGCGATCTCGCCGCCGCTGTGTGCAGACCCAACGCCGTCGTTGTGACCTACGGATATGGCTTCGGCGACGACCACGTTAACCGCGTTCTGCTGGACATGCTAACCATTCCGTCCACACATTTGGTCATCGTGACCTATGAGGCAGACGACCGCCTCAAAGCGTTCCTGGTGAAGACACGCGACGCACAAGTATCTCTGTTAATCGGGCCGCATTTTGCGGATCTTGCGACTTTGATCGAGCAGTATTTACCAAAACCAGCCCTCGACTACATCTCGGGAAGGATGACTGACTTGTTAAGGCATCGGCCTCCTGATCCAAAAAGCGGCGATCCGCTATCGCCAGCGCTTTCTCCCACCGGCACAGGGACAGTCTGAGATAGTCATGACAACGCCGATCGAACGACTATCGGAACTTGTCATCGGTACGGTCGAGGCCGTCGCCCCAAATGGGATTCGGGTGCTTCTGGAACTCGATGCCCCTCAGGCGACCGCTCTGAATGCTGGTGTCCCAGCCGGATTTCCGCGCCTCAACGGGTATGTCCTCATCCCTAACGAGACAGGTGCCACAGTCGCGTATATCACCTGGATCGGAATTGAGCGCTCTCCGTACCCAAAACGGTCTGGGTTCAAGGACTTCGGTTTGATCGATCTGCCTTTCCCACTTCGAAAGATGTCACTGTCTCCAGTCGGGACACTCACCTCACGGCGTGATCGCAGGTCGGGTGCGACGAAATTTGAGCTCTCGCGGGGGGTGCTCGCTGTTCCCTTCAGTGGGTGACCAGGTCCTCATCCCGACATCCACGCAGGTTGAAGCTATTGTTGGTGCACGGGACGACGATAGACGGTTCGAATAGGCTCATCTCCGATGGCTTCTAACGCCGCCATAATGGTGGACCCGGATAAGCTGTTTGGCCGGCATCTAGCCCATCTTATTCACCGCATGGCAGGATTCGCTGACGGGCATGATAAAATGTCTCGGAATTGCATAGAGATTGGTTATCGACGCCACTCTCCATGACTGGACAGAATTTGCCATGCCCGCCACCGACGACGATACGCTTCTACCATTCTCCTTGCCAAGCATCTTGCAGAAGAAGGTCACGGCCGCGTTCGACGGCGGGCTGATCAGTTCGGACGGTGGCGTTTTGCTTTTGGCCGGTGCCGACAAGCGACTTGGCCTGATCGACACACTGGCTGCGATCATCCCCGACCATCGCGACCGCAACCTGATCACCCATTCGATGGCAGACATTCTGCGTGCTCGCGTGTTCGCCATCGCCTGCGGCTACCCGGACGCCAATGATCTGGATGATCTGCGCAAGGACCCCGCTTTCAAACTCGCCTGCGGGCGGCTGCCAGAAAGCGGCGACGATCTGGCCTCGCAACCCACGATGTCACGCTGGGAGAACGCGCTAGAGCTGCGCACCTTGTTCCGGCTGACGGGGGGCATGGTGGACCTGTGGTGCAAGAGCCACCGGCGCGCGCCGAAGGCGATCACCCTCGATATCGACGATACCGCAGACACGGTGCACGGCCATCAGCAGTTGTCGCTGTTCAATGCGCACTATGACGAACGCTGCTTCCTGCCGATCCATGTCTACGATGCAGGCACCGGCCATTGCGTGCTGACGATCCTGCGCCCAGGGAAGACGCCGGATGGCAAGGAGGTGAGAGCCCATCTACGTCGTCTGGTGCGACGCATCCGGCTGCACTGGCCACACACACGCATCACTATCCGCGGCGACAGCCATTACGGCCGACGTGAGGCGATGGTACTGGTGCGAGCAGAACCGTGTCCGCTATATCTTCGGTCTGTCCACCAACACGATCCTTGCCGCTCAGGTCTTCATCAAGTCCGATGATGTGTGCGTCCGGCGCGCGATCGCCAACCTCGATGTGGTGCGCGACTACACCGAAACCCTCTATGGCGCCAAATCCTGGTCGCATCCCCGCCGCGTCGTGGCACGGATCGAGGCGACGCGAAAAGGTCTCGATATCCGCTATATCGCTACCAACATCACCTACGGCACCGCCGAGTGGCTCTACGACAGTCTCTACTGCGCACGTGGGCAGGCAGAGAACCTGATCAAGCGGCACAAGAGCCAGCTGGCCTCGGACCGGACGAGTTGCCGTTCGCCGCTGGCCAATCAGATGCGGCTGATCCTACACCGCCGCATACTGGCTGACGCTGACCGTGCGCGATGCCATCCCTTGCATGCAGCCGTTGGCCCGCGGCGAATTCTCCACCATCCGGCTGCGGTTGCTGAAGATTGCAGTGCGGATCAAGGAGACTGCGACTTGCATCAAGCTGGCATTCGCTGCCAACTGCCCCGACGCTGCCCTGTTTCGTGGGTTGGTTGGTGCGCTGATCTGCGTCCAACGTAAGCGGTGGGACGAGTGTCCCGGTCGAACCCTGTCCGATCAACCTCCAACACCTTGCAGAGACGATCTAAAACACGGTCAAGCGTGCCGAAGGCGAGGCATGCACGTTATAGTTGTCGATACGTAATGGTATAGCGGCCGGCTGGTTCGGTGAATAAGATGGGCTAGCCGTCCTAGGAAACACCGGCAGTGGCAAATCTTGCTCAGTAGCGGGTCTCATTCGCTGGTCGATGAACGCCGCGCAGGACGCCCTCGAAGGTGCGGGGAGAACCGGTGGACCAAATGCACGGTTCATCATTCTCGACCCCAATGGTGAATACGCCAAAGCATTTGCAGATCAGGGCGAGAAACTGCGCTTGTTTCGGGTGCCGCCGATAGCTAAAGGCGAGCGCCCGCTCGATGTGCCGGCATGGCTTTGGAGCGGTCATGAATGGACGGCGGTCGCACATGCACAACCGGGTGCGCAACGTCCATTATTACTTCAAGGCTTACGGGAACTTAAGGCTGGACAACCGGCAGATGTGCCACGAGAGGCAACGATCCGACGCTATCTGCGCTCCTACTCGATCTGAATCTCCGCGATGTTGAGCACTGGCACACATGCCTTTGCGGGCGGACACAGGCCAAGATTTGATTGTGCAAGGCTTCTCGAAGGAATTGCTGACGGACTGTTCCAGCTTTTCTGGTGATCTCGAAGAGCCAGTGACAAGGAGATTGGGCGGAATCAGTGCGAAAATTCGTGGGATCATTGAAAGTTGACGCTCCAAGGGAAATCCTGAATACTTCAACGATTTTTTGGTTGTTGATCTTGAGACAGCCCGAAACGAGATCGACTTACTGGCTATCACGCTACCGGATTTAGGTCATGCCGAGCCCATTAGTGAGGATGCTCCTCTTTTCTTTGATGTTAACATGTTGGCCGAGCACCTGGAGCGCATTGCGACAGAGCAAGGAGGTAGCCTTGCGGGGTTTATCTCCACACTTGGATTGCGAATCCGCGGAATGCTCGCTGATCGGCGTCTTGGCGCCGTAATTGCTCGTGATCCACCGACCTCATTTGATTCCTGGCTGAGGGATTATGTAGGAGACAGCGACGCGAGCAATGGACAGCTTGCTATTGTAGATCTGTCGCTTGTTCCATCTGAAATGGTACACATCGTTGTATCGGTACTTGCGCGCTTAATTTTCGAGTTGCTACAGAGATATCGTCACGCAAGCCCGCAGGGGCTGTCCTTACCCACCGTGCTCGTCCTTGAGGAGGCACATAATTTCGTCCGACGCGGCAAGGACGACGAAGGTGCCGCCTCTTCTCCCGCTCAGTTGTGCCGGGAGGTGTTTGAGCGGATCGCACGGGAGGGACGCAAATTCGGCTTGGGCCTGGTGCTTTCCTCGCAACGGCCGTCGGAGCTTTCGCCAACCGTTCCGCGCAATGCAATACCTTTCTATTACATCGTATCGTCAATGACTCCGACCAGAATTTTGTCGCTCGGTTGGTCCCCGACAATGTGGGGAGGGTTGCTTCGAGAACTACCGAGCCTGCCGTCGCGCCAAGCCGTCCTACTTGGCTGGGCCGCCCCGATTTGAGTTTTGTGGAAGTTGACGAGCTGCCGGAAGATCAGCGACCGCGGTCGGCGGACCCGGATTTTTGGGATGTGTGGACGTTGGCCAAAGAACGGCCCGTGGACTGGGCGGCAATCGCCAAGCATTGGTCTGGCGATCAGTGGACGAGCCACCCCCCACCTATTCGACAGCACTTCTCCGTTGCATTCGCGTCAGCGCCACACGTGCTACGCCACCGGCAGTTCGGGCGGCACCAATCGGCCGAATTGCCGTTTGCCGTGGGACATACCTCAGACACGTGGTTGCGCTCGGGCGGGTGTAACACACCAGCATCCGTTGTATATGCAGCCTGATGAATAGCGCGACTTGACAGGCCAATCTGTTCGACGATGTTCCGCCGCAGCCGGCCGGACCGTCGCCCGAGCCGATTTGCAAGCGCCTGGACGCGCTGCTGGCGACCGCGCGGGCGGCCAAGCGCATGCCGTGGGACCCGCAACGGGCCAACGTCAACGCGATCCTGTTCCGTCAGATGGCGAACTGGCTGCCGGAGGAGGAACGTGACTTGCTGCGCGCCGCGTTCGCCCACGAGTTGGAGCGATTGCGCGCTGCCGACTGATGCAATGAGCCAGGCACAAGCAAGAGAGACGCACTGCTGCGGCGCATGACGCTGGATATCGAGGCCGGGCAGGTACCAGCGCAGCTGGCGCACCGCGGCATTCCCGCGCGCAAGCGCGGCCACGTGCTGGCGGAGGTCCCTGGCTACGCCGACGCGCCGCCGACCTATCCAGCCTGACGCTCCTCCGGTAGCTCCTGCTCGGCACACCGCAGTTCCGCGATCAACTCCGGATGCGCATCGAGCAGCCGCAATAGCTGGATCGTCGGCCCGCTTGGCTCGACCAAACTCCGCTCGTATTTGTCAAAGGCCCTGCTCCCGACCCGAAACACCGCCCCCGCCGCGCGCTGCGAAAGCCGCAGCTTGTGGCGAATGCGCCGGATCGTTGCCGGTGAGGGCAGCCCATCGACCCGCTCCTTCAACCCGCGCAGCGCCTCGTCGGCCGCCGCCATATCGGCCCCGACATGCACCGAGTCGCCATCCCCGTCCGGGTAATATCCAGGCAGATCGACCACGACCTCATGCCCCTTGTAGCGCACCGTGAACGAGCGCGTGTCGCGCCGCAGCGCCCGGCCGGTTTCCGGGCAGGTCATGGTCGCCGGCAATGTCTGCGCCTTGTCAGCCATCGTCATCTCTCCTTGAACGACATCACCCGGAACGCCGTCACCACGTCGGCCTGGAATTTGACGTACAGCACCAGCCCTTCGGCCGGCACATGGTAAACGTCCTGCCAGGTTCGATGATCGGCCAGCGTCGTCATCGACTTGTAGAACATCGGCCGCCGAATCCCCTGGATCACCGCCACGATCCCGGACCGACCGAGGCCAAGTGCCAAGGCGTCCGCGAACGCGGAACGAGTGATCGCCAGGGCCTCGACGGAGCCAATGGCGGCCTTGATGGCGTCGAGGTCATACGTAGGTCGCCGCTTCTCCATCCCGCTAGGGTGACACCATATTGGTGTCAAGACAAGCCGCGACAAGTGCCCGCGGGCAACTGCACCGCGCTGCCTTGCGCGGTAGCCAGCCCCCGGAACTCACGATGCGGACCCACCGATGCAGCGCACGACACGCCATATCGAAGCCGGGCAGGTACCGGCCGAGCAGGCGCCCGCGGCGTTCCCGCGCGCATGCGCGTCCCCGTTCCGGTGCACCTCCCCGATGCCGCCGCCCCGCCGATGCCAGCCATCCCCCACGCCGGCGGCACCTTGGCGTTTCTCGCCGCGGAGCCGGACCTTTACACCGACGCGGACGCCATCGAACGGTTCTGGTAAACGCTGCCACCGGCCCCCCCCCCGCCGCACCACCGGAGCCGACCATGCACGCCGCCGTCAGCGCCAAGCGCGACCCAATCGCCGACCTCTGCCGGCGCTTCCACGTCAAACGCCTGGAGGTCTTCGGCTCCGCCGCCCGCGGCACGGACTTCGACGCCCAGCGCAGCGACGCCGACCTGCTGGTCGAATTCGAACCCGGCGCCGCCCCCGACTTCGCCGGCTTCCTCGACCTCAAGGAGGCGCTGGAACAGGCCCTCGGCCGCCCCGTCGACCTGGTCGAGCGCCGCTCCATCGAGCCAAGCCGCAACGACCTGCGCCGCCGCCACATCCTCCAGCAAGCGGAGCCGATCCTCGTGGCGGGATGAACCCCTGCCGCCAGACATCGCCGCATCCGCCAGCGACGCGCTCGGCTCCGTCGAGGGCCTCGATCAGACACCGCGGCAAATCGCCCGCTTGGTGCTATGCTGCCACCCACGCCGCGATCATCCCGGAGCGAACCATGTCGCCGGACACACCACAGGCCACCGCCCCAATGACGGCCGGCCGCTTCGACCGGATCACGTTCGAACCCGGCAAGATGGGCGGGCGCGCCTGCATCCGCGGCCTGCGCATCACCGTGGGGCTGGTGCTGTCCCTGCTTGCGGACGGCGCGACGCCGGCCGAAATCCTCGCCGACTATCCCGACCTTGAAGCCGAGGACATCCGCCAGGCCCTCGGCTATGCCGCCTGGCCGGCGCGGGAGGACGTGCTGCCCGCCTGACGCAACGCCACGATTTGTTGTATGCGTCCCCTGAGAACCACGAAGCAGGATGCACCGATGCAGCGCATGACGCTGGATATTGAAGCCGGGCAGGTGTCGGCGGAGCTGGCGCACCGCGGCATTCCCGCGCGCACCCGCGTTCACGTGCTGGTGGAGGTTCCCGATGAGGCCGCCCTGCCGATGACGGCTCTGGCCCAGGCTGGCGGCGCCTTCGACTTCCTCGTCGAGGAGCCGGACCTTTACACCGACGCGGACGCCATCGAACGGTTCGGGTAAGTGCTCGCGTTCGGCGCCATCGCCCTCGCGCGCTTCCCCTTCACCGACCTGTCCGGCGACAAGCGCCGGCCCGTCCTGATCGTGTCGCGCGACAACGACCGGCGCACCGACGTCGTGGTGTGCTTCATCACCTCGGTCCCGCGCACCGGTCCGGATATGGCCGTTATCGACGCGACGCCGGGCACCGGTTTGAAGACCCGCTCCACCGTACGCTTCGACAAGCTGGCAACGCTCGACAAATCGGTGATCACCAGCCGGTTGGGCAGCGCGCCAGCCGACTGGCTGGCCGCCCACAGGCCCACCTTCTTCGCAGTCTTCGGCTTCGATCCGTAGGGTTCGGGCACCAGCGGCGGACTCGCCTACCCCACCGCACTCGCCCGCTGCATCCGCACCAACGCCTCCAGCGCCGCCCCGCTATCGATCACCTGCGCGGCCACCGCCGCCCCATCGCGCAGCTCGTCGACCTTCCCCGCCACCACCAGCGCCGCCGCGGCATTCAGCAGCACCGTGTCGCGATACGCCCCCGCCGCGCCCTCCAGCATCCCGCGCAGCGCCGCGGCATTCGCCGCCGCATCCCCGCCGCCGATCGCCTCGACCGGCGCGCGCCCCAGGCCGGCCTGCTCCGGCGTCACCACGAACCGCCGCACGGCGCCCGCCTCCAGCGCCACCACGACATTCTCCCCCGCGATGGTCAGCTCATCCAGCCCCTGGCCATGGACGATCCACGCCGCCTCGCTGCCCAGCCGCCCCAGCGTCTCCGCCATCGGCTGCGCCCACGCCGGATCGAACACCCCGGTCAACTGCCGGCGCACCCGCGCCGGATTGGCCAGCGGCCCGAGCAGATTGAAGATCGTCCGCGTCCCCAGCTCCACCCGCGGCCCCGCCGCATGCCGCATCGAGGGATGGTGCCGCGGCGCGAACAAAAACACCGCCCCGGCCTCGCGCAGGATGTCCTCCAGCCGCTCCATCGGCGCATCGACGTTCACCCCCAGCGCGACCAGCACGTCCGCCCCGCCGGTGCGCGAGGACAGCGCCCGGTTGCCGTGCTTGGCCACCGGCACCCCGGCGCCCGCCAGCACGAACGTCACCGCGGTGGAGACGTTCAGCGTCCCGGCATTGTCCCCCCCGGTGCCGCACACATCGATCGCCCCCTCCGGCGCCGCGATCGCGGTCATCCGCGCCCGCATCGCCCGCACCGCGCCGGTCAGCTCGGCCACCGTCTCGCCGCGCACCCGCATCGCCATCAGCAGCCCGCCGATCTGCGCCGGCGTCGCCTCGCCCGACATGATGACGTCGAACGCCGCCTCCGCCTCGGCCTCGGTCAGCGCCACCCCGGTGGCCAGCCGCGCCAGCAGCGGCTTGAGGTCATTGGACATGACGGCGGACCATTGCCCGCCGTCATGGCCGGCGCAGGCCGGCCATCCACGACTTCGCTTGCTGCACGAAGGCAAGTCGTGGATGGCCGGCCTGCGCCGGCCATGACGGGGAGGGGAAGCCAGTGCGTCCGGACATCGCCGCGGGCCGCCCTACGCCGCGCGCGCCGACATGCGCGATCCGGGCGCGTTGGCCCCACGCGCGATCGCCAGGAAGTTGCCCAGCAGCTTGTGGCCGTGCTCCGTCACGATGCTCTCCGGGTGGAACTGCACGCCGAACACCGCCAGCGCGCGGTGGCGCATGCCCATGATCAGCCCGTCCTCGGTCCACGCCGTCGCCACCAGCACCTCCGGCAGGCTGTCGCGCTCGACCACCAGGCTATGATACCGCGTCGCCAGGAACGGCGAGGGCAGCCCGGCGAAGATATCGCTCCCCGCGTGCACCACCCGGCTCTGCTTGCCGTGCATCGGCACCGGCCCGCGCACCACCTTGCCGCCGAACGCCTGGCCGATCGCCTGGTGCCCCAGGCAGACGCCCAGGATCGGGATCTGCCCCGCCGCCGCCGCGATCAGCTCGAGGCAGATCCCCGCCTCGTTCGGCGTGCACGGCCCGGGCGACAGCACGATCGCCTCCGGCGCGCGCGCCATCGCCTGCGCCACTGTCAGCTTGTCGTTGCGCCAGACCTCGCAGCGCGCGCCGAGGTCGCCCAGGAACTGCACCAGGTTGAAGGTGAAACTGTCGTAGTTGTCGATCAGCAGGATCATCGCGCGCGCCCGTGCAAAGCGGGCGCATCCTTGCGCGGCGCCACCCCCGGGGTCAACGCCACCGGATCAACCCTGCAGGAAGTCCTCCTGCGCGACCCCGGCCTGCCGCTGGATGCTGCGCAGCGTACCTTCCGCCATGTCGCCGGGATGGTTGGGCAGCGTCGTGTAGCGCCCGGCGCCGGCATTGAACCAGATCTCGTGCGATCCCGCTGCCAGGCGGCTGAATTCGAAGCCGACCCGCTGCAGCCGCTGGACGGGCTCCCGCTAGCGGAAGCCGGCCAGCCGGCCCATCAGGCATTCACGATCAGCGGATAGTCGAACGACTCTTCCGCCGGCGGATAGGCAATCTCGCCGTGGTCGCCGCGTTGCAGTTCGATCAGTTTTTTTGCCACGTCGCGGGCGATTTCCACCGTCTCCTGGATGGTCCGGCCCTGGGCGACCAGCCCCTGAATGTCGTCCGAGGTCGCCAGATAGACGCCCTCCGGCAGCTTCTCGATATGCAGCGTCACGATCCGTTCCACGGTGCAATCCCTTCACGGGCCCAGCGAAGCCGCCGGCGGGCGGCGGTCGCGTCTCCAGCTACCTAAGCTGCCCCCGGCCCGATTGCCAGCACCGCCCGGCTTGAGCCAATCCGAAACCGGACTACTCTCCCCCCAACCCAACCAACGCCGGAGGACGCAGTTGCCCAAGCTCACCATGCCCGTCGAGGCGACGCACATCCTGATGTTCGCCCGCGCCATCGGCGACCCCAACCCGGTCTACGCCGATGCCGAGGCGGCGAAGTCGCTGGAGCCCGGCGGCATCATCGCCCCGCCCACCTTCCCCCAGGCGGTCGCCCAGTTCGACCCCGACTACCACCTGCGCCCGAAGCCCGGGCAGCCCTGGTTCGGCTCCGGCAAGACCCCCAGCGGCATCGAGGGCAAGCCCCCGACCGGCGGCGGCGGCCTGCACGCCGAGCAGCACTTCGAATACCACCGCCACCTCCGCCCCGGCGACGTGCTGACCGTGGAGATGAAACCGGGCAAGACCTGGGAGAAGGAAAGCAAGCGCGCCGGCAAGCTGACCTTCCGCGAGCGCATCGCCGAATACCGCGACCAGAACGGCGAGCTCGTCATCACCGCGCGCGGCGTCGGCGTGACGACCGAACGCCCCGTGGACCAGGGCTGAGGGGAACGCCGCCATGGCACTGCAAGCATCCAAACTGCAAGTCGGCGACACCCACCGCGAACGCGTGGTCGAGAATCTCCCCCGCACCCAGATCGTCCAGTACGCCGGCGCCTCCGGCGACTACAACCCGCTGCACACCGACGAGGTCTACACCCGCGAGGTCGCCCTCTACCCCAGCGTCTTCGCCCACGGCATGCTGACGATGGGCCTCACCGGCAAGATGCTGACCAACTACGTCGGCGACGGCAGGCTGACCAAATTCGGCGTGCGCTTCACCAACCAGGTCTGGCCCGGCGACACGCTCGACGTCACCTCGACCGTCGCCGCGATCCGCGAGGAGGCGGGAAAACACTACGTCGACCTGACGCTCTCCACCACCAACCAGGACGGCAAGGAGGTGGTCAACGGCACCGCCACCGCGCGCATCGATCCCTGATCGCGCCGCCCGGTCCGGCCGCCCGACCCGGCCGCGGCGCGGCGGCGGTCCGGCTACGCCGCGGCGGCGCCCCGGTCCGCGCGGCGGTGCCGCCCCTGCCGCGGTCAGTGCACCGCCAGCGTCGCGGCAGGCCCGGCGCGATCGCGATCGGCGCGCACGGCCAGCCGGTAGCTCGCCTTGGCGAGCCGCAGCAGCACCACCGGCACCGCCGGCTGCGGCGGCGGCGCGCCGTCGCCGGCCAGAAACGCCTCCCAGGCCGACCATTCCTGCGGCGACATCAACAGCAGCCGGCGGCGGTCCTCGTCGTTGAGCCGGACCCCGTGGCCGACCTCGTTGAACGCGTCGAACTGGCGCCGCGCGATTGCGTGGTGCGCCGCTTGGCCAGCATGCTCCGTCATCGTCGCCTCCCCTCGTGCCTGTTTGCCTCAGGTGCAACGCTACCGCCGCGGCGCGCGGCAAAAAGCGATCTGCGTCACACGGGCGGGCGATTTGCCGGGGCGCTTCGGTGGGGCGATTTGGTTGACGCCGCCATACCCGCCGGTATGATTCGCTGACCTTCAGGCAGCACCACGCCGGCCAGCCACAGCCAGGGACGCTCCACGATGCTGAAACCGATGACGATCATCTATCCGGTGATGCCGGCCAAGGACGAGGCCGAGCGCGCCGCGCTGCGCCCGATCGGGCGCAACCGCGAACTCTACCAGGCGGCGATGCGCGGCGCGGTGGACATCGTCCAGGCCGCCGACGAGCTCGGCCTGTGGGGTGCCGGCACGATCGAGCACCATTTCTGGTCCGAGGGCTACGAGGTCGCCCCCGCCCCCGGCGTGGTGCAGGCCTACTGGGCGGCGAAAACCAAACGCATCAACATCGGCGTGCTCGGCTACGTGCTGGCCACCCACAACCCGATCCGCGTCGCCGAGGAAACCGCGGTGCTCAGCCACCTCGCGCAAGGCCGCACCTTCGTCGGCCTGGCGCGCGGCTACCAGTCGCGCTGGACCAACGTGCTCGGCCAGCGCTACGGCACCCGCGCCACCAAGTCGCCGTCCGGCGCGGTCTACAATCCCGCCGTGCTCGGTGCCGGCTTCGCCACGCCGACCGCGCTGCAGAAGGATCTCGACGACGACGCGCGCAACCGCGCCATCTTCGAGGACCATGTCGAGATCATGCTGAAGGCATGGACCGAGGAAAGCTTCGACCACAACAGCGCCAACTGGCAGATCCCCTATCCGTACGACACCGGCGTGGACGACTGGCCGCTGGCGCTGATGGGCGTGACGCAGAAATTCGGCGCCCCCGGCGAGGTCGATGCCGACAGCCACACCCGCCGCGTGGTGGTCGCCCCGGCCCCCTACGCGTTGCCGCCGGTGTTCCTGGCCGGGTCCGGCAGCCCCGAAACGATCGCGTTCGCCGGCAAGCACGGCTTCGTGCCGACCTACTTCACCAACATCCAGTCCGCCGGCCCGCTCGGCGAGGTCTACCGCAAGGCCGCCGCCGCCAACGGCCGCGCGTTCCGCCCCGGCCAGAACCAATGCATGGTCCGCTGGATCGAGATCGGCCGCACCAAGGAAGACGCGCTGGAGCGCATCAAGGCGTACGACCTGGACATCTGGAAGAATTTCTACTCCGCCATGGGCCGGCGCAAGGTGGAGAACGACGACTATCTGGGCTCGCTGGTGAACTCCGGCCTGTTCATCTTCGGCACGGTGGAGGATGTGCGGCGCGAACTGGTCGCCCAGTGGAAGGTTTTCCCGGCGGAATATATCACCCTGATCAACCACTTCGCGCAGACGCCGAAGGAGGTGGTGATCGAAACCCTGGCGACGTTCCAGCGCGACATCAAGCCGGCGCTGGATGAGGTGATCGCCGCGGCGCGGTAGCGCGGACGCCGCGTCCCCAGGGCAATTCGCTGCACGAAAGCAAGGCCGGGGCTCCGCCCCGAACCCCGCCAGGGGGCTTTGCCCCCTGGACCCCCACCAAGGGCGAGCCCTTGGAACCCTTCACTGGGAGTGTGGGGAGGGGAAGGGGGCGGGTGGGCGAGGCGAAAGGGCGCCGTCCGGCACGCCGGACGGCGCCCCTTCGCCTCGCCCACCCGCCCCCTTCCCCTCCCCACACGCCCAGTCATGGAGTCCAGAGGCCGCTGCCTCTGGTGGGGGTCCAGGGGGCAAAGCCCCTTGGCGGGGTTCGGGGCGGAGCCCCGGCCTTGCTTTCGTTCAGCGAATTGCCCTGTGGGATCCGCCCACCCAGCTCGCCCGCGGCCACGGCGGTATGTTACACTCCCCGGCAAACGAGGCGACGGGATTCACCCACCCCCTGCCCGCGATTGTCGACCGACCGGTCGGCCCCGGACGGCCCGTAGGGCGGAAAAGCGCAGCGCCTTCCGCCACCGCCGGGCGAGCCGCTCGCATCTGCCGACGTCCCCAACAACATATCCCGCCACCGTCCGACGGCGGAAGGCGCTGCGCTTTTCCGCCCTACGGGGCCGTCCAACCGCCAACGCCATATGAGCCAAGAATTTTAACCCGGAGGACCACGCAGGACCACGCAGAAGGCATCGATGCGCTGCTGCGCGCGGTGCCGGAACCGACGACCGCGCGAAGCGCCCAAATTCCTTGCTTCTCCGTGGCCCTCCGTGCTTCCTCCGTGTTGGAAGCCTTACTTGCTGGTGATGCAGCCAGCGCCCAGGTCGCATCACCGGAGCGCGCCGACCGCCTCGGGCAACGATAGGTGAATGCCGTAGGCAAACGAGGGGGGAACGCAATGCCATCGTCCAGTGACGCCACGTCCGTGCGCAGCCGGATCGAGATCATTCCCACCGGCGCGGCGCTCGGCGCCGAGCTGCGCGGTGTTGACCTGCGCGCCATCGACGATGCAGCGTTCGCCACGATCCACCGTGCCTGGATCGACCACCAGGTGCTGCTGTTCCGCGACCAGCGCCTGGACGACGACGCGCTGCTCGGCTTCAGCCGCCGCTTCGGCGCGCTCGACCAGGCGCCGATCCAGGAGAACGGCCGCCGCTTCGTCGACGGCTACCCGGAGATCTATGTCGTTTCGAATGTGATTGAGAACGGCGTCGCCATCGGCAGCCTCGGCGCCGGCGAGGCGGTGTGGCACACCGACATGTCCTATCTCCGGGACCCGCCCAAGGCGAGCATGCTCTATGCGCTGGAGATCCCGCCCGCCGGCGGCAACACCGGCTTCAGCAGCATGTACCGCGCCTACGAGACGTTGCCCGCCGCGCTGCGCCAGCGCCTCGCCGGCAAGCGGGTGAAGCACGACGGCACCTACAACAGCGGCGGCTATGTGCGCCAGGGCGTCACGCCGACCGATGACCCGGTCTCCGCGCCCGGAACGTTCCATCCGCTGGTATGCACGCACCCCGACAGCTTGCGGCGCGGCCTGTATCTCGGCCGCCGGCGTAACGCCTACATCGAGGGATTACCGCTCACCGAGTCCGAAGCGTTGCTCGACGAAATCTGGGACTACGCCACGCGCGACGAGCTGACCTGGTACAACGCCTGGCGGGTCGGCGACCTGGTGCTGTGGGACAACCGCTGCACCATGCACCGGCGCGAGCCGTTCGATCCGGGAGCAAGACGGATCATGCACCGCACCCAGATCAAGGGCGAGGCGCCGCCGCCGGCGTAGGGCCTCGGCACGCGGCGATCGTTCCGCGACGGCACTGGCGGCATGCGCTGCGCTATTCCGCCCGACGATCTGCGCCAGCCGCAGCCGTCGGAGGGCATCATCGCCGTAGGGCGGAACAGCGCAGCGCATTCCGCCAGTGCCAAACCACAGCACCGCGCCAAACCCGACAAACCGTTCCGTATCAGATCCAGCCCACCGCTATTCCGCCGCTGCGTCGCTCCGCCGGCGCGCCGCCATGAAGGCGCGCAGCACGGCGTTGATCCGCGTCTGGTAGCCGGGTCCCTGCGCCTTGAACCAGCGCAGCACGTCGGCATCGAGGCGAATGTGCACGCCCTGCTTGGGCTCGGGAATACCGAGCACGATGGTCTTCTCCCACCCCTCGGGCAGCGGGCCGTCCTCTTCGTCGGCGAGGCGCTCGACCTCGTCCTGCGGCATCGCCTTGACGCGCGCCCAGTCGGTCTGGTCCTCGCCGCGCGCCAGCATCGCCTTGATCTCCTCAGCGGAGGCTCGCCTGATACGTCCTGCTTTCGGCATCGCGTGCTCTCCTGAGCGATATAAGCCTGACCAGCGGCGGTCGTTCGGTCCAGACCAGGGCGACGATGTTTGCATCCAGCCGCCCGACGCTGACAAAACGCACCTCGTCCTGCCGGGGGGAGGCGTAGGTGTAAACAGGCCGCCCATCCAGCAGGGTGATCCCGCGCAGCAGATCGAGGCCGTGCTTGCGGATGTTGGACTGCCGCTTCGCCTCATCCCACTCGAAGTCCGGCGAGATTATATCCATAGGTGTATACACACATCAAGGCCTGTTTCACGGAACCGGGCGGCGCCCGCAGCAGCCCCTGTCGCTCGACCCTATCCGGCGATCCTTGCCGGCTGGTGAACGCCCGGGCGTTGGCGGGCCGCGCGCTGTCGCGATAGGCTTCTCGCCACCAGCCCGGAGCTCCGCGCATGTTCGTCATCAACGACCCGCCGCCGCAGATCGCGCCCGCGCGCCTGGCGCTGCTGCTGCAAGCCGAGCCGGCCACCATCGGCCACTTCCGCCAGGTCGGCTTCATGGACCCGCAGATCCGCGCCCTGCTGCCCGACCGGCGGATCGCCGGCACCGCCGTCACCGTCCGCTTCGACGGCGACGATACCGCCATCGTGCATTACGCATTGGGAAAACTCCGCCCCGGCGACATCCTGGTGATCGACCGCGCCGGCGACACGCGCCACGCCTGCTGCGGCGGCGGCGTCGCCTTCGCCGCGCGCGCGGCCGGCTGCCTCGGCATCATCATCGACGGCGTCGCCACCGACATCCAGGAGCTGCGCGACTACGCCATGCCGGTCTGGGCGCGCGGCCTGTCGCCGATCACCTGCAAGCCGCGCTTCATCGGCGGCGAATTCTGCGTGCCGATCAGTTGCGGCGGCGTGCCGGTGACGCCCGGCGACGTGGTGTTCGCCGACGAGAATGGCGTGCTGGTGCTGCCGCCGTCCGACATCGAAACATCCGCCGCGCGCGCGATCGCCATGCAGCAGGCGGAGAAGGAAGCGCTCGCCCGCGTCACGCAAGGCGAAAGCTTCGCCGACATCAACGGCACCAACGCGCGCATCGGCGCGATCCTCGCCGCACAGCAGGCGGCCCAGCAATGAGCGGGCCCACCCCGGCGGCCCGGCTGCGCGCGATGCTGGACGCGGCGCGCCAAGCCGTGGTGTTCACCGGCGCCGGCATCTCCACCGAATCCGGCATCCCCGATTTCCGCTCCCCCGGCGGCATCTGGACGCGCATGGCGCCGATCGACTTCCAGGATTTCATTGCGTCCGAGGAAATGCGCCGCGAGGCCTGGCGCCGCCGCTTCGCGATGGAGGACACGTTCCGCGCCGCCGAGCCCAATCGCGGCCACCGCGCCGTCGCCACCCTGGTCCGCCGCGGCACCGTCGCCGCGGTGATCACGCAGAACATCGACGGCCTGCACCAGGCCTCCGGCGTGCCCGACCGCCAGGTGATCGAGCTGCACGGCAACACCACCTACGCCACCTGCCTCGACTGCGGCGAGCGCCACGAGCTGGCGCCGCTCCGCGCCGCGTTCGAAACGGACGCCACCCCGCCGGTCTGCCTGAAATGCGACGGCCTGGTGAAGACCGCCACCATCTCCTTCGGCCAGTCGATGCCGGTGCTGGCGATGCGCCGGGCGGAGGCGGCGACGCTCGCCGCCGATCTGTTCATCGTGCTCGGCTCCTCGCTGGTGGTCTATCCGGCGGCGGGGTTTCCCGAACTGGCCAAGCACAACGGGGCAAAACTGGTGATCGTCAACCGCGAGGAGACCGGGTTGGACCGGATCGCCGACCTCGTGCTGCACGAGCCGATCGGCGACACGTTGGGCGGCGCCGTAGTGGTGAACTGACGCACCGCCCGGTCACCCAAACGCACCACGGACATACGAAAAACGCTCGCGGGCGGCGGCAACCTCCTGTCTAGCACTATGTGCTAGACAGCGCGGATCAGGGTCTTCGTGGTTCCGCAGGCGAGCAGACTGATGCGCAAGGAGCGTCTCCCCGACGCCATCCCGTGCCGCGCGGCCCGTGACCTGGTGGCGGGCTTATACCGGGCGAATCCGGTGATCGTCAATCGCGACGAGACGAGACGGCAGGGCAATCGGGTGAACAGGGTTTCTGATTCTTTTCGATCATCCAGGCAGCCGGCTGGATGCAAAAATACCACCAGTGTGCGCACCTGGATTCGAACCTTTCCGAAAACCCCCTTCACCCGATTGCCCTGGACGAGACGGGATCGCTACGCCGATCTCGTGCTGCACGAGCCGATCGGCGACACGCAGGGCGGCGCGGTGAGGCTGAGTTGCGGTCTGCACCAGTCAGCCACGCGGTGCCAAGGCGCGCGATTGGCCGCTCAAAGGGATTCAGGCGGCGATCGTGCGGGGTTCAATGCGTCCGAGTTCCGCTGCGATCTTTCGACGCTGGCGCATCAGGTCGTGGTCGGATTGAAGACCAAGCCAGAACCCGTCGGAAAGCCCAAAGTACCGGGCCAGTCGCAAGTCCGTGTCCGCGGTCACCGCTCGCTTGCCGAGGACGACCTCATTGATCCGCCGTGGCGGCACGCCGATCGCTCGGGCCAGGCCGTTCTGGGTCAGGCCCATGGGCTCGATGAAGTCGAGCAGCAGGACCTCCCCAGGGGTTGGGTTGGGGATTTCGTCAGTGATAGTCGACGATCTCGACATGATCCGGACCTCCCTGTGTCCACACAAAACAGACGCGCCATTGCCGGTTGAGTCGAATGCTGTGCTGGCCGGCCCGATCGCCTTTGAGGGCTTCAAGGCGATTGTTCGGCGGCACGGCGAGATCCCCCAGCACTTTGGCGTTGTTCAGCATCCGAAGCTTCCGGAGCGCGGTCTGCTGGATATCGTGCGGCAGGGTGCGGCTGAACCGGCCGTGCCAGATACGCTCGGTCTCCGATGATCGAAAGCTGACGATCATCCACTCCGTATAACGTTATGCGTTATGGCTGGCAAGGTATTCCAGGGGGCAATCCGCGTCGTCCGTATCTCCCGGCTTGCGTCCGATGCAAATCGACGCACCCTTCGGGGTACCCTGTCACGCCGGCGCCTGCCCGCACCCACGACTTGCCTTCCCGCAACAAGCAAACGTTGATATCGAGGAGCGCTCAGGATAGGCTCAATTTTGAGAAAGGACATTCCATGCAGCCCGGCGACGATATCGGCCTCGCCATTCCCCCCGCCCTGGCCGCGGAGATACAAGCTGCGGCCGATGAAGAACACCGCCCGGCACTCGACGTGCTGCGCGATGCGGTTGAGAGCTACCGCAAGGAACAGCGCTGGCGCAGAACGCTTGCCTATGGCGCGCAGCGCGCCAACGCGCTTGGCCTGACCGAGGCCGATGTGCCGCGTCTGATCGCGGAATACCGCCAGGAGAAGCGGCGAGGACTGCACGAGGCGTGATCATCGTCACGGCGGACACCAATGTTTATGCGCTGTTCGGCTTAGGTGTGGACTCCTCCTCAGACCAGAAATGGCCTATCGTACCGCATTCATCGTGTGGAACGGGTAGGGCAGGCGGCGCATAGATCGTGCGCGAGCATATTTTGAGAGAGATTCGCAGACTTGCCGCGGAAAGTGGCGGCCGGCCGCCAGGGTTGAACGCCTTTGTTCGGCAGAGCGGGATCGCTCGGGCAAAATGGTATGGCGTCTTTTGGGCACGGTGGTCTGACGCTCTCGCCGAAGCCGGTTTCGCCCCGAACGCGTGGCAACGCCGGTTCGACAGTTCAGATGTGCTCTTGAAGGTGGCCGAGCTATGTCGAAAACTCGGTCGTTTGCCGACCGAAGGCGAAATGAGGCTTTGTCGAACGAGCGATACGACATTTCCTAATACCGGAACAATTAGTGGGCATTTTCCGACAAAAACCGATCTTGTCGAAGGGCTGCGAAAGCTGGCTATTACCGATGGGTACGACGACCTGTTGCCAATGTTGCCCAATAAGCCGCAAGCGCGAGAACGGCGCCAAGCAGCGGTAAAGGAAGGGTTCGTTTATCTCTTGAAATCAGGCGATCATTACAAGATAGGACGCAGCGACGAACTCGAACGGCGGATGCGGGAAGTCCGTATCTCGCTACCTGAAACTGTAACGCTCGTTCACGCGATACGGACCGACGACCCACCCGGCATTGAGGTATATTGGCATCGACGCTTCAATGATCGGCGCGCGAACGGAGAATGGTTTCGCCTGACTGGCGACGACGTGCGAGCGTTCGCGCGGCGAAAGTTTCAATAGCTCGAACGATGATCACCCTCCTCTTCCAACCCCCCGAGACCTTCATGCGGCTCCCCGCCGGCCCACCCGGCCCGGGCTGTCGCGCCGCCATCCTCGGCGTGCCCTTCGACTGCGGCACCCATCCCTTCCGCGTCGGCGCCCGCCAGGGCCCCGCGCATGTCCGCGCCCAATCCGGCCTGATCCGCCGCTACCACCCCAGCCTCGCCGACGTGGACGTGCCCGCCCTCCTCAACGCGGTCGATTGCGGCGACGTCGCCCTCACCCCCGGCCGCCCCAACGACGCCTTCCCGCGCATCGAAGCCGCCGCCGGCGCCATCCTCGACGCCGGCGCCGTCCCGATCGGCATCGGCGGCGACGGCTCCATCTCCCTGCCGCTGATGCGCGCCGCCGGAAGCCGCCACAAAACCCTGGTCGCGCTGCACATCGACAGCCACGCCGACGCCTACCCCTACACCCCGGAGGATCGCTACACCGCCGCCACCCAGTTCACCCACGCCGCCGAGGAAGGCGCGATCGATGCCGCCGCCTCCTGGCACGTCGGCGTGCGCGGCTTCACCTACTGCGCCGGCGTGCTGCCGCGCGCGCACGGCCTCGGCTACCGCGTAGTCACCGCCGAGGACCTGCTGCGCCGCGGCTTCGCCCAGTCGATGGCGGAATTCCGCGACAGCGTCGCCGGCCGCCCGGTCTACCTGTGCTGGGATATGGACGTGTTCGACCCCTCGGTGGCGCCCGGCGTCTGCACGCCGACCTGGGGCGGCCTGTCGGCCCGCGAGGGCATCGAGCTGATGCGCTCCCTGACCGGTCTCGACATCGTCGCCATGGACTTCAACACCGTCAGCCCGCCGCAGGACGTCAACGGCATGGCCGCGCATCTCTGCGCCCACATGATGATGGAGGCGATGGTCCTGCTGGCGCACCGGTTCGGCCTGGTCGGCTAGGCGCCTGGCACGCCTTCGTTGTGGCCTGGCAGGGTGATGGTCAGCATCAGGGCGCTCAGGCTTTTGCCGTGCGGGTCGATGGCCAGCGACCTGGTCACGCCGCCGCCCAGCGCGTTTTCGATGACGAAGTTCAAGGCGCGCAACTGCGGCAGGTCGTAGCGCCGCACCGGGCCCGGCGTCAGATGCCTGAAATGCACCAGCACGACGTCTGGCGTCAGTTCGCGCCGCAGCACCTGCCAGCCCGCCTCGGTATAGGCGGTGACGGAGATGTTCGAGGTATTGCCCTTGTCCCCCGCCCTGGCGTGCGCGAGGTTGTACACCCGGAGGCTCATGCGGCGCGCTCCATGACGATCTCCGGGTGCACCCAGTCGCGTGGGATCAGCACCGATTTCACCGCCAGGATTTGCCTGGCGCCGAAGTTGACCCCGCCGCCGGCGCCGCTCGGGCCTTGCATGTGCAGGCTGCGCACCTCCGCGCCCACCGCCTCGGCGGCCGTTCGGTCCGGCGTGCGCGCGGCGATGCGCAGGCGCACCTCGTAGGGCTCCGGGCACAGCGCGGCGTCGTTGCCGTGCAGCGAATTCATGCCGATCAGGTTGACGCGCATTTCGTCATAGCTCAGGCCGCGGCGGCGCAGGCGTTCCTGCACCACCTCGATCCCCAGCCGGGCGCGGGCCACCGCGTTGACGCCGGCGAAGCCCATCTCGCCGGACCCCATGTAGCCGTCGAAATACCCCACCACGACCTTGTAGGTCGGCGTGCGCGGCTTGCCCCGCGCGCCGCTGAAGGCGACGCGGTCCTTCGCGACCTGGCGGAACGTCACGGCGGAGGCATCCAGCACGCAGTCCGGCGTGATGTAGGCCGCCGGGTCGTGCATCTCGTAGAGCAATTGTTCCGTGCACGTGGCGACATCGAGCCGCCCGCCGGAGCCCGGCGTCTTCGCCACCTCGACCCGCCCGTCCGACCAAACGTCGGCCAGCGGATAGCCCAGCCCGGCGAGGTCCTCGACCTCCTTGCGGCCCGGATCGGCGAAGCAGCCGCCGGTGAGCTGGCCGGAGCATTCCAGCAGGTGCCCGGCCAGCGTGCCGTTCGCCAGCTTCGGATAGTCGTCGTACGACCAGCCGAACGCGTGCAGCATCGGGCCGAGGAACAGCGCGGGATCGGCGACGCGCCCGGTGATCACCAGCGCGGCCCCGCTGGCGAATCCCTGCGCCACCACGTCGGCGCCCAGATAGGCGTTGGCCGAGGCCATGCGCGGCAGCAGCGATTCCAGCGGCGCGCCATCCTCCATCAGCGCCAGTTCGGGATGCGCGCGCATGATGTCGGTGACCTCGTCGCCCTGCACCACGGCGCAGGCATAGTCCGGGCAGCCCCACTCGGGCGCGTGCTGGCGCAGCACGCGCGCCGCGCCCATCGGGTTGGCCGCGCCCATGTTGGTGACGATCCGCACGCCGCGCTGCAACGCCGGCGGCATGATCGCTGCCATGCGCTCCAGCAGCACCGGGGTGTAGCCCTTCGAGGGGTCCTTGGCGCGGTCGAGGGTTTCGCGCGCGATGGTCCGCTCGGCCAGGCATTCCATCGCCAGGTAGTCGAGCTCGCCGCGCTCGACGATCTCCACGCCGGGCGGGATGCGGTCGTCGGCGAACCCGGCGCCGCAGCCGATCCTGATTTCTGTCACCTGCCATCGGTTGTTTCCTGCCCTTGTCGGCGCCGATGATATTCGCGCTGCGCGAAGCTCGTCCACTTGGCACCGGGACGGCGGACCGGGCAGTCAAGCGGCCAGGGGATCAAGCGGCGGACCAGGCGGGCACCAAGCGGCGGGCCAGGCTGGGCTCAGGCGGGGGGAGCGGGCAGGGGACGTAGCGGGAGACGCGGTGGGCCCGCGCACCACAAGGCGATTTGCGCCGCCGCTTCGGGCCCGGATAACATCCAGGAATTGCCGCCTCGAGATGCGCCCGGGCCGGGCTGCCTCATCCCATTCCGGGAGTGCTGCGACGCCGGTTCATTCCGATAGCGGCCTGGGTGCGCCGCGGCGCGACAAGCAAGTCAATCAAGTCAAGCAAGTAATCAATCGGACACAGAGTTGCACAGAGTCTCCACAGAGTTTCACAGAGAAGTATTTATTGGCGCTTCGCGCTGAGGACGGATCTGCAGGTCAAAGGTTCATGACTCCCCTCATTTTCCATCGCTCTTATGGCGTTGACTGTTGGACGGCCCCGTAGGGCGGAAAAGCGCAGCGCCTTCCGCCACCGCCGGGCGAGCCGCTCGCATCTGCCGACGTCCCCAACAACATATCCCGCCACCGTCCGATGGCGGAAGGCGCTGCGCTTTTCCGCCCTACGGGGCCGTCCAACAGTCAACGCCATATGAGCCTTTTCCATTGGCGCATCGCCATGGCGAAGCCAACCGGGACTCTTGCAGACGTGCTTTATCGTTCGCGACTGCCGGCTCCTCCTCGGTGCGCGACCCGGTCAGCCGGCTCCGCTTGGCGACACCGCGGTGCGATCACCCGGCGCCCGACCTGTACTGCATTGAAATAACGCCATAAAAAATGAGGGGATGGTTGAGGGTGAAAGGACCTTGCGCGCAGCGCCATTTGCCTTCTCTGTGAAACTCTGTGGAGACTCTGTGCAACTCCGTGTCCGCTTGATTACTTGCTTTTTCGGGTCCGCTTGATTGCTTATTTTGCAGTATCCGCCTGATGACTTGGTTGACTGTTGGACGGCCCCGTAGCAACCATTAATCGTCGGCTGGTTTAGCGGCCCTCCTGCGTTCAGCGTGCCGCCGTGCTCGGTCCGGTCAAGGCCGCTGCGCGCCGCTTCGCGGTGGCCTACGGCCCTCCTTGACCGGCCCTGTGCGCGACGGCTGGCATGACGCAGGTCGGGACGAAGGAACAGGTCGTTTGCGGTCGAACCCAGGAACATCTCCTGATGCTGCGGAGCGGTCATGGGCTGGCCGGCTTTGTCACCCAGGGCGTACCGCGCGCGACGACGGTGTTGGCGAACACCAGCAGTTTGCGGGCGCAGGCCACCAGGGCGCTTTTATGGGTCTTTCCGCGTGCCATGAGACGTGCATAGAGCGCCTTCAGGGCTGGGTTCCAGCGGAACGCCCCCGGCAGTGCGGCGGCGTAGAGCGAGCGGCGGAGCCGGCTGCGGCCGCCGCCGATGTGGGTCTCGCCTTTGCGTTTGCCGCTTTGATGGACAAACGGCGCCAAGCCGGCCAGCGCGGCGGCTTCCTCGCGGCTGACCTGACCGAGTTCGGGCATGCGCAGGACCACGGCGAGCGCGGTGCGTTCGCCGATGCTTGGCACGCTCAGCACCAGCTCGAAGCGTTGTGCCAGATCCGCGTGGCCGTGCGTCGCGCCGACGAGGCGCTTCAGCTCGGCGGTGCGCCGCTGTTCCAGCCGCGCGATGTCGGTGGTGACCACGCGCCGCAAACGTTTGTCGCTGATATGCTCGAGTCGGGTCTTGCAGCGGGCGATATCCTCCTCGACCTGCTCGATGAAGGTCAGATGATCGGTCAGCGCGTCCAGCCGCGGATCGGGCGGTATCTTGTTCCGCGCATCGATCGCCACGGTGCAGGCGGCGATCAGGATGGCGTCGATGCGGTCGGTCTTAGCGCGCCGCAGATGTAGCTTGGCGAACGCCTTGACCTGTAGCGGCTGCAGCACGACGACGATGAAACCGGCGCCCTGCAGGTGGCGGGTGACGCCGCGTTCATAGCCGCCGGTGGCCTCGATGCCGATGCGTTGCACACCGGCTTTGGCGAGTTCGCCGGCCAGGCGCTTCCAGCCGAGGCGGCTGTTCTCGACCGTCCAGGTGCTCGTCTGGCCATGGATAGCGACGTTAAGCTTGTCCTTGGCGGTATCGATCCCTGCCGTGAGCATGGTAGACTTTGTCATCTTCTACGACCCTGCCTTGTTAAGCGAACCTAAAGTTCAGGCAACCATCCGGGTCCGACGAAGAGGCTGGCGCGATCTTGCTACGTATGAGCCCGTAACGGCTCAGGGCGGACCGATCCGACGCCAGCCACCCGGCCCTGGGTGGCCACCCAGGGCCGGGCGCTCCCTTCGGAACAACGCAAAGATAGCAGCGGGCGGTATTACAAGGGCGGAAAAGCGCAGCGCCTTCCGCCACCGCCGGGCGAGCCGCTCGCATCTGCCG
>CAWKAN010000012.1:0-239739 GCA_963847615.1 uncultured Alphaproteobacteria bacterium | reverse complement strand
CGCACCCCGCTGGGTGGCGAACGTCGGGTTAGCGTCCGTCCGGAATGCCGGCATTGATTCAACTCGCAATTCTCGCCCCACCGACGCTGAGGGATTCGGGGTACCCCTCGTGCCGCGGGCTTTTTGCACGTCCCCGGTTCACAACCATCGGAATAATTGGAGCATTTTCCGAATGGGCCTTGGGTGGCGGGGCCGAGTACCAGGTTCCGCCCCGGGTAAGATAGTCCCATACGGCAGGTTGCTCGCGCGCCATGCGAGCCAGTGCGGGCACCAACTCCGCCACCGCGGGTTGGCGCAGGCCATGATACTCCACCAAGGGTCCCAACGGCGCGAAGTGCAGGCCGGAGGTGCGAAACAGCCGCAACAGCGCGGGCCGCATCACGGCGAGCCAATGGGTCAGACCGGCCTCGGCGCTGATCCAAAGCGCGCCCCGCAGCAACGCCAGGCGCAGCAGGGAGGATGTTTCGACACTCACGCAGCGCACCTGCTGCGTCTGCTGTTTGGCCAGCGAGAAGCGGGAAAGCTCGCCTGTGGTGGTCCGGGGAAGCCCGCGCAGCACGGCGGGGTCGCACACGTGCTGGACGGGGAAATCGTCGCCTCCGGCCGGCGTATCCGCCAGGACCAGGCGGACCGCTCCAACCACCTCACCGGTCTGCCTCCAGCGCACGACGGCGTGGCGCGCGTGGTCATCGTAGTCGTCCCGCTCCACGCCGTCCTGACCAGCGAGGAAGCCCCGCTCCAGACAGTAAACCTGATAGCGCAGCCGATAGGCCGCGCGAACCGCAGCGGGCGTGTTAGCTAGTTCTACTAACGTGTCATCGTTCAACTTGGCGATCGCCTCGCCTAGGGCGGATGCGTGCATATCATGACCTATGAGGTTGTTAGCCGGGGGCAGAACCGTGGGCTTGTATGGCGGTAGCCGACCCGCGGCCTTGAGCGGGATAAGCGGACGGCGTTCAGCCACACCCGTCGGAGCTGATACGGTGCAATAATGATACACCGATTGATCAGGTTGGGTGCGCGGCTGCCGCGGACGAGGTCCGCGTGCCTCCGAGGCAGGCGTTTACGATTACCGAAGAACGGTATTGGCAATGCGTGGCGCAAGCAGGTTGGCGCGCTGGCGTGCAGGCCTTCGAAGCGTGCAGGCCGTTTCTCGTCCGGCAGGTCTTTGCCGTCCCTGGCTCGGACTTCTCACCTTGTTGCGGGCGCTGGCTCGGTGCTTGCCGCACCAAAGGGCTTTCGCGCCTGGCGCATACACCTTGTATTGGCGGCTATGTGAAAACCCTTTGGCGCAACAATTACCTTGGCCATCGCCCGGTGACAGTGTGAGAAAAGCGGGCTGACGTGACGGGCAAGAACGTTATCAAGTCTGACGTTTCCAGGCGGATTGGACAGCGGCCGGCGGCCTCTCCGCATGGCGTTCAATCGGCTCGGCTTGCGCCGTTCGTGCCGCGCCCGGGGAAAGGCCCCCGCGGTGTCAGGTCCGGTGTCGCCTCCCCCTGCTTACGAGGCTCGGGCGGTGATAAGGGTGGGGAAGCGCGGTCGGCTCCATTTTGATCCGGCTATCATCGTCAGTGACGGTTATGCAGTTGCGGACTTGCATGATTTTCGCCTCGCGGCTGCTGCTTACAGGACATCCCGTCCCGGGTACGCCGACAGGCCGGCAAGCGCCGGACCTTGTTGCAGGCGCAACAGGTCCCGGCTTGCCGGGTGACAGACTTGGGTGATACGGGATGGCAACGGACACACGACACCCGTTGGTGGGAGCTGTTTGACCTGGGCGCGAGCGCATGTCAAGTATTTTTTCCTAATGACAAGGTTTCTTTTCAGAGACCTGCCCGCGTGGGCGCGGCTCCGGTGTCTTGCCCGGGGATGATGTCATACCGACGGCCCTATTGGCTGACCGATCGGCCGGCGTTGGATCGTCGGTATAAGTCTTGGTTTGGCGCGCGGCTGCCGGCAACTCCTCTGGGCAACCCCGCGCGCGATACCAGCGCCCGAAATGATGGAAGAGTCATCATTTCGGGCCGCTGGTATCAGCCGCTCCTCTCCCGCGTCTGGTGTTCGGATCGAACCGGTGCAGCATCGCATCCCCGCACGTCCGTTCGGCGCGGGCTCGGCCGGCCTGCCTTTCAAGGTTGATGGCGAGTCCTGCGGTCTCGGCGGTTTTTCCTGCCCGGGCATAGACAACGGGAGGCCGTGCCATGCCGCTGGGACGGCAGGGCATGCGACCGGTTCAATCGACCCGCGCTTTGGGTTTGCGCCATAATACCTGGCGTCCGAAGGCGGGCGTCCGAAGGATTAAGTCGCGGTAGGGACGCGCATTACTGGGCGCCCCCCGCACAGAACCGTACGTGCGGCATTCCCGCATACGGCTCCCACCTTGGGTGTTTGACGCGGAAGCGCTGAGCCGGCCAGGGGTGGGATATCCGGGGCTTGGGCAGCCAGCGATTGGCCAGCCTGTCCATGTCGGTCCATGACGTCCTGTCCTTCTGGCTGCGCCGGCGCAGGGCGCGTCGCCAGAGGTCGATGACATGGTGGCGGAACGCCGAGAGGGCACGCGCGTTGGTGGGCACGGCATGGTAGGCGAAGTAGCCCCCGGGCCTGACCCGGGGGTAGCCCCGCATCACCGTCCCCAGCCAACGTCCCTGCTCAGCGACGTCCTGGTGTCAGCGCCGCCGGAGGTCTTCGGTAATTTCCAGCAGCTTCGCCATCTTACGGTCACGTCGCGTATGGCGGGTCAGCAGGAAGCCGCCCCGCCGCGATCGCGTGCAGATGTGCGTGAACCCCAGGAAGTCGAAGGTCCCTGGCTTGCCCTCCCCGCGCGCCGCTCGCGCGGTCGCGGCCCGTCGACCAAACTCGATCAGACGGGTCTTGTCGGGGTGCAGTTCCAGGGCGAACTCCGCCATCCGGATGCGCAACTCCGCCAGGAACCGCTCGGCATCGGTGCGGTGCTCAAAACCAACGACTGTGTCGTCAGCGTATCGCACCACGATCATGGCGCCTTGCGCATGGCATCGCCGCCATTGCTCGACCCACAGATCGTAAGCGTAATGGAGATAGATGTTCGCCAGCAGTAGCCTGCCCCAAGCGAAGGCTGGGGGCGAGATGACCGCCCCTGGAGCCTGGCCCGGCGAAGGCCGGGCGGGTGCCCTTCGTCGCCGGTTGCCGGACGCCGTCCTCCACCACGCCAGCCGTCAGCCATTTGCGAATCAGGCGCAGCACGCGCGGGTCGCCGATCCGGTATTCGACGAACCGCATCATCCACTCATGGCTGATGTTGTCGAAGCATGCCCTTGGGCTTGACCCGAGGGAACCCTTTGATGTCGGCGTCCAGTATCCAGTTCACCGCCTGGCTCTCGATGCCAACCGCAAGCGCGTCCAACGCATCGTGCTGTCCCCGGGAGCCTGCCCCAAGCGAAGGCTGGGGGGTCGGGACCCGTAGGAGAAGCCGAGGAAGTCCGCCTCGTAGATCGCATTGAGAACCTCTACCACCGCGCGCTGGACGATCCTCGGGTCAAGACCTCATGTCCGTTTCCTGCCCTGAAGAGGTGACCCGTCTCGTCATGTGTCGCTGATCGAGGGTCGCGCCGGATGGTCTGGCGTGGAGCCTCAGGCACAGGAGACGGGTCATGGAGCAGCCTACACGATTTGTTGGCATGGACGTACACAAAGCGACCATTGTCGTTGCGGACACGGCGATGGGTGAGGTGGGGAAGGCGACACCCTATGGCACGATCCCCAACACGCCGGCGGCGCTGGAGAAGCTGGTGAAGCGGCTGCGCGGGGCCGGCGGTGGGCCGTTGAAGTTTTGCTATGAAGCCGGCCCTTGCGGCTATGGAGTTCATCGCACGCTCACCCGATTGGGCGAAGACTGCATGGTGGTTGCGCCATCAATGATCCCGCGCCGCAGCGGCGATCGGCAGAAGAACGACAAGCGTGACGCGAACGCCCTCGCGGTGTTGCATCGCGGTGGTCTGCTGACCGCGGTGTGGGTGCCGGACGCGGCGCACGAGGCGATGCGCGATCTCGGGTCTGGCCCGAGGACAAGCTTGAGCCCGGCAGGCGGCGGTGCGGGCGGTGCGAGCGGCACGCCAGCAACTGAGTGCGTTCCTGCTGCGCCACGAGCGGACCTATCCCGAGGGCCGGCGAGCGTGGACGAAGGCGCATCGGGGCTGGCTGGCCGATCAGAGCTTCACCCAGCCAGCGCAGCAGATCGTGCTGCATGAATGCATCGAAGCGGTGCGCCTGGGCGAACAAAGACTTGATCGCGTCGATGGACATTTGCGTGCGCAGATCCCCAGCTGGTCGCTGTTCCCCCTCGTGCAAAACCTGTGCGCGCTGCGTGGCGTGGACGTGATCGCCAGCGCCGGCCTGGCGGCGGCGATTGGCGACCCGGCACGCTTTGCGACCGCCCCCGACTTCATGGCGGATCTCGGCCTGGTGCCCTCCGAGCACTCCTCCGGCCAGCGCAGGCGCATTGGTGCCATCACCAAGGCTGGCGACATCCATGCCCGCACCATGTTGATCGAGGCAGCGCACAGCTACCGACTTCCGGCCCGCGTCGCGCGGCGCAAGCTGAAGGCCGTCGAAGCGGTGCCAGATCCGGTGCGCGAGATCGCCTGGAAGGCGCAGACCCGGTTGTGCCAGCGCTATCGCCAGATGATAGCGAGAGACAAGCTGAAGCAGGTCGTGGTCATCGCTGTCGCGCGCGAACTCGCCGGGTTCGTCTGGGCCATTGCCTGCACCACGTCGGATCCACCAGCACATCGCTCGATCAGCTGACGACCCAGCTACCACCCCATCCGGCATGCACGGCGGAGGGCGGGAACCGGTCAGGGCAATCCCCCGGATCAAGTCCGGGGGCAGGCTCTCGGCCTCGCGCTTTGGAACCCGACTTCCGCGTCAAGACAGAGGCAGGCCCGCGACGCATCATGGTCTTGCGGTAACCAACCCGCGCATCACAGCATGATCAACCGCCGCTCAGTGCCCCGCCCTCCACCGCACATGCCTGCATCAGAGGCCGCAACCGGGGACTACAAACACGGGTGCAATTTCGCGTCCGGAATTCTTGAAAACGGACATGACAGCCCGGGGGCAGGCCTTGTCTTCCAGCGCCGCGATGCCGAGCGGCCGTTGCCGACCGTCCGGTTTCGGGATGTAGGCACGTAGGCTTGGCTGTGCCCGGTAGGACCCGCGGTGGAGGCGGCTTTCGAGGTCACGTAGCCGTGCCTCCAGACCTTCCCCGTAGGCCCCCCATGTCATCCCGTCCACACCGGGCGCCGCCTCCCGCTTCAGCCATTGATAGGCTTGGCGCAGCAGCTTCGCGTCGATGTGGTGCAGCAGGGTGGTGAACCTTTCCCCTTTCCTCTCTCGTGCCGCTCTGCGTACGCGGTCGATCCCCGATGACGAGGCGGCCCGTTCCTGTGCTCGGACCCCGTGCGGACCTGCCGCGTTCCCCTTGGCCCCCGCCCTTGGCTCCACCCGCTCCTCGCCCAGTCGCCCAGGCTCGTTCGCGGGTTTCACAGCTACTATGGCAAGGTCCGACCTCTCGTTGCCGTTCATCGCGGGCTTCGGCCTTGTGGCCTTCCCCGCGCGGACCGCCGGCGCGCTCCACCGTCGGCCAGCAACGAGATCTCCCGGTTCCCGTACAAGGAGCGTCCGTGCATGCTGGGGTCTCTGACCACGCCCCCCGCCTTCGCAGGGGCAAGCTCGTCGGGCCGCCACTTGCGATAACGCGGCGACCCGTGTTGCTTTCCGATTTGGTAGCATCGTCGGCACCCGGGATAAGGCGCTTTCGCGGCTCAATGGCCAGCCTCGCCTTGATCCGCTTCGCGGCTCAAGCCCCTGCCGACGCTTCGCCTAGCCCCTCGCGGGACACGGCACACGGCTCGGGGCCAGTGTGGATCGCTACTCCTTCACCGTAGAGGACTTGCACCCCTTACTCCTTGCCGGTCTCCCGGCGCATCTACCGACGGCCCAAAGTGACGACTCTTCCACCATTTCGGGCCGCTGGTATCGCGCGCGGGGTTGGTGGGGCGGCCGCGCGCCAAACCAAGACTCATACCAGCGGCCAGCACCAGCCGATGGGTCAAGACTTTGGGCCGCTGGTATGACCCGTTGGCGTTGGCCCGCGTCATGTCGGCCGGGCCCGGTCGGGCGGACGCAGCGGGCGATAGCCACGGTTTTGCGTGCTGCACGAAGGCCAGTCGCGACCAGATGGCCGGAGCCACTACTGTCCGGTTCACTGCGAACGAACTGGCGGGAAACATCTGATGTATAACGGTTTTCCGACGATTTTGGGTGGTGTTGACTTGAAGTTGGTGGCGGTTTCCCCTCCCCTTTTCCGGGGAGGGCCCGCCCATGTACGCCGGAAAGACGCTGTTCTCGCAGCTGATGGATTGCCTGCCCTGGAGCACATTCACGCGGATCGTCGCGCGTTACGATGGCGACCACGACGTGCGAACATTTCCTTGTGTCGAGCGGTACCGGGCCATGGCGTTCGCCCAACTGACGTACCGGGAAAGCCTACGGGACATTGAGACATGCCTGTCGGCTCAGCCCGCGAAGCTCTATCATATGGGCTTTCGCGGACCGGTCCGGCGCTCGACACTGGCAGACGCCAGCGAAGCGCGTGACTGGCGTATTTATGCCGAATTCGCGCAACGGTTGATCGCGCGGGCGAGACGGCTTTATGTGGGCGAGAGCCTGTTGGGGGATCTGGACAACACCGTTTACGCGTTGGATTCGACCACCATCGACTTGTGCCTGTCGTTGTTCCCATGGGCAAATTTCCGGTCAACCAAGGCCGCCGTGAAGATGCACACACTGCTGGATTTGCGCGGCAACATCCCGAGTTTCATCCACATTTCCGAAGGAAAGATGCACGACGTGCATGCGCTCGATATGCTCGTGCCCGAGGCCGGTGCGATCTATGTCATGGACCGTGGGTATGTCGATTTCGCCCGCCTGTATCGGCTGCATCAGGCCAGTGCCTTTTTCGTGACCCGCGCCAAATCCAATCTCAATGCTCATCGGGTGTATTCGGCCGCCACCGATCGCACCACCGGGGTGGTCGCCGATCAGACGATCGCGCTGGATGGGCACTACACGAGCCGGGACTACTCGGCGCATCTCCGGCGGGTCCGCTTCAGGGATGGAAAGGCCGGCAAGACCCTTGTGTTCCTTACCAACCAGACGGCCTTACCGGCATTGACGATTTGCGACCTCTATAAGAGCCGCTGGCAGGTGGAGCTTTTCTTCAAATGGATCAAGCAGCATCTCCGGATCAAGCAGTTCTATGGGACCTCCGAGAACGCTGTGAAGACCCAGATCTGGATCGCCCTGTCGGTCTACGTGCTGGTCGCCATCGTCCGGAAGCGGCTGAAGCTGGACGTGTCGCTCTACACATTGATGCAGGTGTTTTCGGTGACAGTATTCGAAAAAGCTTCGATAGAGTTTGTGGTTTTCCAGGAAGCCGACAGTTCCGAATGCATCACGGACGATAACTAACTGAATTTGTTCAGTTATTGACCGGACAGTAGTGGGCCGGAGCCTGTCCTCGGGCCGGCCTGCGGCCGGACCCGGGGGGGCCGGCATGCCGTGGGCGCGACGCCGATGGGTCGATCCTTTCGGCCGTGGCTATGATGCGACGCCGATCAAAGGCCGTGGGCTTCCCGCAAGCTGGTCCACCCATGCCGGGTTCCGACGTTGCCTTGGCCGCCAAGACGCCCGCTCCTGATCCCATCGCTGTCCGCAATCCCGCAGGCCGCCAGCCACCGCCTTCTCCTGCAACGGCGGTTCAACACCGGACCTCATCGGTCCCTAGGCAACGCTCAAAAAATCGCCGCTTCGAGATGCGCCCAGGCCACGCTGCATAATTCCATTCCGGGAGTACCTGGGTCGCCTTCAATCCTGTTAGCGGGGCATGAGCCTGAGTGTGCCGCAGCACGGCAAGCTTGATGACTTGCTTGCTTGCGTTGCCGCGATTCCGGAATGACGCGTGTAATACCAGCCGGCGAAAGGATTGACCCATCGGCGCCGCGCTCTCGTCATGCCGGCGAAGGCCGGTATCCACGACTTTGCTTGCTGCACGAAGGCAAGTTGTGGATACCGGCCTTCGCCGGCATGACGATACGGGTACGACCGGAGAGTTGATCATTCGGACGCCTGGTATAAGCAGCCCAGGCAACCCGGCGATGCGGGCCAAATGCGGTCATCCTGCCCAACGGGCCACCAAGCGACGCAACTGCGATCGATTTGTTCATTGTCGCGCGTCGCCTTATGCTGGCGCCGCCTTATGCCACGGCCTGGGCGGTTCGGGCCGGCGCGGTCTCGGGCAAGCCTGCCTTCCGCAACCCGTCCGCATAGGTCTGGATATCCTCCGAGTGACTGATCGCCGAACGCTCGACCGCGGTCGCGATGCAAAACCCGGGTTCGAGTACGAGCAGTCGCGTCCGTATCTCGGCAGCCTCCCTGTCTCGATGCAGGTGCCCGAGCGCGGCGAGATGCCCCTTGTAGGACGAAGCGAACCAAGGGTTCAGTTCGATGGCCTGCCGGCCGTGCCCCGCCGCACGCGCATGCTCCCCGCGCAACAAATAGGGCATGATCAGCGCCATATCAAAGAAGAACAGATGCGGGTCGGAGGGCGACAACAGCACCGCCTGGCGCATCCGACGGATCGCCTCTTCATGCTGTCCCAGGTAGCTTTGCCCCAGGCCGGAGAGGCACCAGGCGAGGGCCAAGTTCGGGTTCAGCGCCAGCGCCCGTTCGTGCAACGCCGAGGCTTCTTCCGGCCGCTTGCTCACAAAGCCGCGAACCTGGCCCGCGACGGTCAAGGCGCGCGCGTCGCTCGGATCGAGCATCACGGCGCGCTCCGCCAGGTCTGTCGCGCGCAGCTTCGCCAGCCCTGGATCCTGCGCCCAGCCTTGGGCGACCAGGAAAAAGTGCCAGTAGGCGTACCAGGAATGGGCTCGCGCGTTCCGCGGATCGATCGCCAGCGCGTCTTCGAGCAACCGCCCGGCAGCATGAAAGCTGCTGCGTTCCAGCCGATAGATCGCGGGGATGGCCTGCATGACCAGGTCCTGTGCCGTCGGGTCGATCAGCCGGCGGGAAACAGCCCGCTCGCCCTCGTGCATCAACAGTTCGGTGTCGACCTGGGCGACGATGGCGGCGCCGATTTCGTCCTGCAACGTCAGCGTATCGATGCTCTGGCGGTCGAACCGGCCGGCCCAGACCACCGCACCCGACGCGCGCATATCCAACAGCCGCGCCATGACCCGGACCCGGCTGGCAGACCGCTGGATCGTTCCGTCGAGCACGAAGTCTATGTCAAGGCCCGGCCAGAACAACGGCTCGGGCCGCGGTTGGCCGAAGAACGCCGCCAGCGAGATGCCGGGAACGCAGGAAATCCAGCGGAACCGGGACAACGCCGTGGTGATTTCTTCGGCCAGGCCGATGGATAACTCGTCCTCCGCAACGGGACCGATGGTCCGCAGCGGCGGAATGCCGATGCGGACGCCGACCCGCTTGCCGCGGCGTTCGAAACAGGCCGGCTTCGCCAAGGGTGCATCGGCCGTCCCGCCGGGATGGCGGTCAGGCGGCGCCGGAGCGGATCCGGCGGCGCGGATGCGGGCGATCAGTTCCTCGGTTTCGGGGGAAGGAGAGACCTGGGCCGCGGCCGCCAGGGCCGAGCGGCAGCGTTCATAGGCCGCGATGGACGCGGCTCGGTCGCCGCGGTCTGCGCAGGCGCGCATCACCATGCGCCACGCGCCCTCATGCGTGCGGTCGATCGTCAGCAGCCGCTCCGCCGCCGCCAATCGGCCCGCGGCGTCGCACTGCCCGGACAGGATGCTTTCGCCGATCGCGCGGGCAGTCTGCATCAGCCGCCGGCGTTCTTCGTCCAGCCAGCGATCGAACGCCGGGTCCAGTCCCACCAGGTCTTCGAGCAGGACGTTCTGAAACAAATCGAGCCGTTCCGCGTGTGCGGCATCCGCCTGGCTCGCCTGGACGACATCGACCGACAGCCCCTCGGTACGGAGCGCGAGATGATGCCGGTCCGCGAGCAGCAGGTGCCCGTGGCCGGGGCCGAGGATGTCCTGGAGTTCGAGCACCGCCTGGCGCAGCGAGGCCTGCGCCTGGGCGCGGTCGCGCCGGCTCCAGAGCAAACCGGTCAAGTGCAGCCGCAGCACCGGCTGCGGCGCCGCGAGCACCAGGATCGCGAGAACCGCTTGCGTCTTGCGCGCGCGGGGCAGGATCGGTCGCCCGGCCGCATCCTCGGCCGCCATGTGCCCAAGGAGCCGCACCCGGAGGATCGGCGCTGGCGGAGCGGCTGGACGAGGGGCGGGTTGGATCGCTATTTCCCCAATCTTGGTGACCTG
This sequence comes from uncultured Alphaproteobacteria bacterium, assembly GCA_963847615.1. Classification (GTDB taxonomy): domain Bacteria; phylum Pseudomonadota; class Alphaproteobacteria; order Acetobacterales; family Acetobacteraceae; genus Palsa-883. The sequence continues at coordinate 229,360 of CAWKAN010000012.1, read as the reverse complement.
CTCCGTCTGGAGCAGCCGCGCCGCACGCCGCCTCCGTGAACTTGAAGCACGCGGATCAGCGCACGATAGCGTGTACGTGAGTTGCGGTCAATCCGACAGCACTACCTATGGGGGTAATCGTACCGGATGCTTCCCGTCGGCCAGGGCTGGCGAGCCTGGTCGGGCTTCGGCGCATCGTGATGACCGTGTTTATGGCGATGCAGATGTTTGCCGCGTCCACGATCATGACCGGTGCTGGACCAAGGCGACCTCGACACCGTCGCCGCCAGCCTCAACAATCGACCCAGAAAGACGTTGGACTACGCAACGCCGAACGAGCAATTCAGCAATCTGCTTGCCGCAGCGGCCAGCGCAAACCAGACGTCATCCGGTGGTGTTCGTTCCCAAACTTGAATCCGCCAGCTGTTTTGGCGGCCCCGCTGAAAACCGCCCATGGGATCATTGGGCACGACAATACCCTTCGCCATCCTCCCGCGACACTGTGAGAAATCCGGATCAACTCTCGATCGCCTCGCGGCGCTGAAGACGACCGCGGCTCTTCCGCTGTGGTTCGGCGGCAGAGACAGTCAACCGGCAGAAACCGTCGTCCTATGCCTTCGGCAGCCGCACCACGAAGCGCGCGCCGATCGTGTTGCCCTTGGCGCCGCGCCGGTTATCGGCGGAAATATGCCCGCGCAACGCCTCGACGATCTGCCGGCAGATCGACAGCCCCAGGCCGGAATGCTGGCCGAACCGCTCCCCGCTCGGCCGCTCGGTGTAGAAGCGGTCGAAGATGTGTTCCAGCTTGGCCTCGGGGATGCCGGGGCCCTCGTCCTCGACGGTGATCGACACCGTCTTCGCCTCCTCGCGCGCGCGGATCCAGATGCGCCCGTTTGGCGGGCTGAACGATTGCGCGTTGCCGATCAGGTTGCGCAGCACCTGGACCAGCCGATCGCCCACCGCTTGCACCGCCAGCTCGGCGCCGGACGGCACGTCGATCAGCAGCCGCGGGCCGTCCTCGGCGCGCGTCGCGTCGTCCAGCTCCTTCAGGGTTTCCAGGATCGGCGCCACATCCACCCGTTCGGTCGCCACGCGCGACAATTCGGCATCGATGCGCGAGGCGTCGGAGATGTCGCTGATCAGCCGGTCCAGCCGCATCACGTCCTCGGCGATGATCGCCAACAGGCGCTGGCGCTGCGCCGGCTCCTCGATACGGCGCAGCGTCTCGATCGCGCTCTGCATGGAGGTCAGCGGATTCTTGATTTCATGCGCCACGTCGGCGGCGAAGTGCTCGATCGCGTCCATCCGCGCCCACAGCGCGGTGGCGCTGTCCGACAATGCGCCGGCCAGCGCGCCGATCTCGTCGCGTCGCGCCAGCAACGGCTTCGGCACGCTGCCCGAGCGGCCCTGGCCCTCGCGCATCGCCGCCGCCGCGCCGGTCAGCCGCTGGATCGGCCGCGCAATGGTCAGCGACAGGTACCACGACAGCAGCACCGTCAGCCCCAGCCCCAGGCCGAGCAGCCCCAGGATCGACATCCGCACCGCGAACAGCGTGGCATCGACCTCGCGCGCCTCGCGGGTCAGCAGCACGATGCCGACGGTGTGGCCGTCGCGCTCCACCGGTTCGGCGACCGTCACCAGCAGCCGGTTGTCGCGCGTGCGGCGGATATAGGGCGGCATCTCGTGGCTCTGCCCGGGGGTGTCGAGCTTCACCACCTCCTTGACGTCGGGCTGCCAGTCGATGCCGGGGGCGCCCGGCGTGATATCGACCACCAGCGGGGTCGGCGTCTGGTGCGGCAGCAACGCCAGGACCTTGTCGTACAGCCAGCCGATGGTGCCCAGCAGTGCGCCGCGATCGACCGGCGGCGGCAGCGGCTCCATGGTGACCGAGCCCTTGGGCCCGGCACGGACCCGCGAATCGGCGATCAGCGTGCCGTCCGGGCCATACAGCTTCGCCTGGGCGTCCGGCGTCGGCTCGGTCAGCCGGCGCAGCAGCGGCACCGCGATGTCCGGGTCGATGCGCGGCGTGTCGGAGGCGGTCAGCCGCACCGCGCTCTCGCCCAGCGCGCCGGCATAGATCTTCGCCTCCTCGCGCAGCACCAGCACCTCGGCCTGCAACAGCCCGGTCTGGTACTGGTCCAGATACAGCAGCACCGCGACCAGCAGGAACAACGGCAGCGCGTTGACCAGCAGGATGCGGCGCAGCAGCGGCGAGACCCAGCGTGAGCGGGTGGGCCGGCGCGCCGGCCGCGTCCCGGTCCCTGCGGTGTCCGCCGATGGGCGGGCGACCTCCGCCGATGCGAGCGCGTCAGCGCTCCTTGTAACGGTAGCCGATGCCATACAGGGTTTCGATCTGGTTGAAGCTGTCGTCCACCGCGCGGAACTTCTTGCGGATGCGCTTCACGTGGCTGTCGATCGTGCGGTCATCGACATAGATGTTCTCGCCATAGGCGGCGTCAATCAGCTGGTCGCGGCTTTTCACCATGCCGGGCCGCGCCCCCAGCGCCTTGACCAGCAGGAACTCGGTGACGGTGAGCTGGATGTCCTCGCCGCGCCAGGTGCACTGGTGCTTGGTGTCGTCCAGCACCAGTTCCCCGCGCACCATCACCCCGGCGGGCGAGGCGCCGGAGCCCTCGGCGCGCGAGACGTCGTTGCGGCGCAGCAGGGCGCGGATGCGCTCCAGCAGCAGGCGCTGGCTGAACGGCTTCTTGATGTAGTCGTCGGCGCCGAGCCGCAGGCCCATCAGCTCGTCCACCTCCTCGTCCTTCGAGGTGAGGAAGATCACCGGCATGGCGCTGCGCGTGCGCAGCCGCTGCAACAGCTCCATCCCGTCCATCCGCGGCATCTTCACGTCGAGCACGGCGAGGTCCACCGGGCGGGCGGTGAGGCCCTGCAGCGCGCTTTCGCCGTCGGTGTAGGTGCGAACCAGGTAGCCCTCCTGCTCCAGGGTCATGGCGACGCTGGTCAAGATGTTGCGGTCGTCGTCGACCAGGGCGATGGTCTGCTTGGCGTTCGCCTCCCGCGCCCCGACATCGCGTGCGGCGGCGTCCCGGGAGGGCGCGTCCCTGGAGATCGTGGTCGAGGCGAGGGTCATGGCGGGCTCCATCGGTTTGGGCGAGACGGATGTGCCACGCAATTATGGCGCATTGCGGACGCGGGGTGAACGAAATATGGCAAACCCCGTTCGGCTTGGCCCGCGGCGATGTCCCGCCCTTGTGTCATGCGATCCGGCGGGACCGTTAGCCGGTCTGGCGGGCTGGACCGGCGTTGCTGGAAAGGGTGCCGAAATGAGCGAGAGCTGCGCCGCTATTGCCTCGCCCGGGAGGGCGACATGAGCGACCGGGCACCGGGTCCGGGCGCGGCGGGGGCGGCGGGGGCGGCGGGGGCGGCGGGGGCGGCGGGGGCGGCGGGGGCGGCGGAGGAGGCGCCCGCCTGGGCCGCGCGCAAACTGTTGCGCGCAGCGCGGTCGGCCACGCTGGCGACGTCGTTGGCCGGGCAGCCGTTCGCCTCGCTGGTCACACCGGCGACCGCGCCCGACCTGGGGGTGCTGCTGCTGTCCTCGCTGTCGGAGCACACGCGGCATTTGCGCGCCGAGCCGCGCTGCTCGGTGCTGGTGGTCGGCGCGCCGGGGGGCGCGAACCCGCAGACCGCGCCGCGCGCCACGATCACCGGGCTGGCCGAGGCGATCGACGCGCCGGCGCTGAAGGCGCGCTATCTGGCGGTGCATCCCTATGCGGCGCTGTACGCGGACTTCGGCGATTTCGCGCTGTGGCGCATCCGGCCGATGGGCGGGCTGTTCGTCGGCGGGTTTGCCCGCGCGGCGCGGCTGCGGCTGGCGGACCTGACGCCCGAGCCGGGCGCGGTGGCGGCGATCGCGGCGGCGGCGGCGGCGGGGATCATCGCGCATTGCAACGAAGATCATCCCGACGCGATGGCGCGGATCGCCGGGGCGCCGGGCGCGTGGCAGATGGTCGCGGTGGATGTCAACGGGTGTGACCTGGCGCAGGGGGAGAGGGTGGTGCGGGTCGCGTGGTCGGCGCCGGTGGGTGATGCGGGTGGGGTTCGGGCGGAGCTGGTCAGGCTGGCGCGAGCAGGGGGCTGACCCCGAAGGCGCGCGATCGCGCGGGCGGGGGAGAGTGCCGGTCGGTCAGCGAAGACTGATGCAGTGCGCAACGAACCGTTTCAGCATCGGATTCGACGATGCCACGGCCTGCCAGCGCAGGGCATCCCGCCGGCAGGCGTGGCAAGGGCGATATCAATGAAGTACTGTAACAGCCCAGGTAGTTGGTGCGGCGATCAAGCCAGCCGTATGTCTGCGATCAGTTGCGCTGGGTCACCCATCCAGGTCTGGAGCATATTCCAACCCTGCTTCCTGGCCGTCGAGAGAACGGAACGGATGACGGCAAAGTCCTTGGCGCCATCGTGACAGCGGAATCCGCCTGAGATTTTCTGACGTAGTTTCATCATGCGCCCATCCTGTTCAGCCAGGTTGTTGGTGAAGGGGACGCTGGGATCAGTCAGGAAGCGTAGTACATCCGGCTTGCGAGTACCTCAGGCGCAGGAGAAAATTGTGGCCTACCCGTCGCGGTTGACGGCCGCGACGGCCGGCCTTGGTCGAGTACCGGCTGTGCCTGGTGGAACAGAAGGCCTTCCGCCACGATCATATCGTAACATCGATCGATCAGTGCGATCAGGCCCGGCTGCAATGGGACACCCCGTTCGCGGGCAAGGTTCGTTGCGTGGCAGGCTCGGCGCAGCAGGCGTTGCATCTTCCGCGCCCAGTCTTCTTTCTCGATTTCGATCGGCGCCTTCAGCTCGCGCAGATGGTGTGCGTTGCACAGCGCGTGCAACACGCCGGTCATCGTGTAGTCCGGCTTCCAATGGTCATGCACGACAGTGCCGGTCACATTCGCCAGCAGACTGCCGCGCCTGGCGGAGACGCGGTAGAATGTGAGCCAGATGGTGGAGGCGATATGGAGCCATTGCGTCTTGCCGCCGATCCGGAAGCCGGTTTCATCCATGCCTGCCCCGGCGGGAGGCCGGGGTGCTTCACGGGTGCTGTCGCCACATGGTCGCGCACGGTGTCGGCAAAGCCCGTCAGGCGGTGCGCATAATCCTGACTGATCCGGGCGATGGTTGCCGTCACCAGCCTGACCCCGAAAAGGTCGCTCATCAGCGTCGCAAGGCGTTTTTCGGGCAGTAGCTGATAGTGCAGAAAATACAGCCCGAACGCGCTGATCCGTTGACCGTATTGCACCGGAGCGGTCACGCCGTCGGGGAACGCGGCCCGGGTTTGCAGGCCGCACCCCGTGCAACGGCAGCCATGCGCGCGATGCTCGGTGACAATAAGCGGCCTGGGTTCCGGCAGATCGAAGACCTGTCGCGCGACATGGTTCGTCGCCATCGCCGCGCTCAACATCTCGCCGCACCCGGCGCAGGTCTCTGGATAATGGTCAATAATGGCATCGGGTTTCTCAACCCGAACAAGCGTCGCGCCCGGATGGCCTTTCTGCCCGCCGCTCCGCTTGCCAGACAATTCCCGCAAGCTGCTGACCCGCGGGGGCTTCTTCAGCCCATTGCTGGTCGGCGGCTTGCCGCTGTTGGAACTGTTCAGCCCCGGACGACGCTCCAATTCGGCCACGCGCCCAATAAGGGCCGCGTTCTCAGAGCGAAGCACCACAATTTCCGCCAACAAAGCCGCCACAACCGACGCGCCAGCGGGGGCGGCCGTTGTGTCGTCTCCAGGGAGCGTGTCGTCGGGCGGTGCCATCGACACGTTAACTGGTCCTCGGCCGTGACCTGTCAAGCCTCCGCAGGGAAAGGATGACCTGGGCTGTTACGAAGTACTGAGCGACCCGGAATTCGCCGTGTCCACCCTGGATGGGTTCCTCAAGGCGCGCGATGTTTACCCGCGTTGCACGCTGGACGATATCGAGCAGGGCATACGGGACCTCCACCGGCTGGGGCTGTGATCGCGCGAGCGGGCGGTCGTTTCCGCCCCCGCGTCGTCGCACGACCCGGTGCTGATCGACAAAACCGAGATCCTGCTTCAACTCTTCACGAACTCAACCACTCGCTGTTGGTCCGCTCGCCCGAGCACCGCACGCGGCATCTGCCACAACCTGCACGCGGCCCTTGGCGGCTGGCCCCTACGCGCACAACGCGCGCGCAACCACGCCGACCCGGCCGTTCGCTCATGCGTCAGCGACCGGAAGACCCAGGGCGCGTGCGCTGGCTGCCATCTTCACGTCAAACGTGGCGAGCGCCGCATCCAGACGCTGCGCGATCGCAATGTTGAGTGCGTCCGCGGTGCGCAACGTCAGATCGAGACGCCGAATGAACGCGGCGGCCGCCAAAACATCCGCCGGCGTGGCAAGCGCAGCGTCAGTTCCGCGGTCACGCCACATATCGAAATCGGCAAACACGGCGCGCGCCAGCTCGCGCGTGATTTCCTGCGTCCGCACCAGGCGCGTCACGGCAGAGGCGAACTCCACCGCGGCGAAATCGCTGACGATCAGCGCCGGAAGCCGCGCGGCCAGGAAGGTCCGGGCGCGAACGGTGAAAGCATCCTGGGTGAACAGCGCGACCAGAACGCTGGCGTCAAGATAGACGCTCACCGCTCCTCTTCGTCGCGCATCCGGCTTACCAGAGAACCGGCGTCCTCAACCGGGTTCCGACGTGGCACCCGGTGCTGATCAAGCCATTCGAGGTCGGCATGTGTCATCGCACGGCCCCGAGGCGGCAGCGCCCGTAGCTCGGCCACAGGCTTGCCATGGCGGGTGATCACCACGGCCTCGCCCTGCTGCGCGCGATCGATCAGGTCGGAAAGCCAAGTCTTGGCTTCGACAAGGGTGTGCATGCTCATCGGCGCACGATAGGCGTATTGGGCCGTGTGGTCCACGACCCTTCATCCGAGCGACCTGCGGAACCGACAGGCTCGTGCCACGTCCCATTCGACTGGCCGGGCAATATGTCACCACGCCAGCCCGAGAAGCTGGTGGATTTCATCTCCAATGCCCGCGACAACTTCGCCATGTTTCGCGAACCGCAGAAATACCTGAAAGCGACGGAACGGGCTTTTGGGATTGCATTCTGGGTGGACCAGGATATCAATGCCGGCCGGCGGTGGCGCGCCGAGCGTGACGGCGGCGACAACCGGCCCGAAGCGGGGGCGATCCCACGACGGCGCTTCCGCCACGGCAAATCTCCCGCCGACACATATCTTCGTGCTAGACTGACAGCGCTGCACCAGTGGTGCCCGGACTGCAATCATGAATCTGACCCTGCCTATCCCCGACGATCTGGGCGAACGGCTCAGCGCCGGCGGCGCCGATTTGGCGCGCCGAGCGCTCGAAGCGTTCGCGCTGGAGGAATACAATAGCGGGCGGCTCAGCCTGCCGGAGCTTGGCCGCCTGCTCGGATTCGAGACACGAGCCTCGCTGGATGGGTTCCTGAAAGCGCGCGGTGTTTACGAGCCCTGCACGCTGGAAGACATCGAGCAGGACATACGGGACCTCCACCGGCTGGGGCTGTGATCCCGCGTGCGTGCGGTCGTTTCAGATGCCAGACCGTTGCACTACCTTGTGCTGATCGACTCGGCCTCCGACCCAAACGTATTTTCCTGAGTATATGCGATCTGAAAAAAAGATGACTTAGAGGCTGACCCAGAATGATATCAGAACGATATTCTGAGTCTTTTCAATCTCTTGCCGCTATTCCTCGGTGGGGTCCTGTGAAGCGAGAGGTTGTCGAGCGACCACCCAAAGCTCCGTGACTTGGCTCCATATCGCCCGCGGCAAGTAGATGTAGTGGTTTCTTGCAAAGGCGTGAGCTCCCTACCGACAGATTTTTCAATCATTGCAGTGCTTTGGCGTGTCGGAGTCGATTCGAGTCAAACTCTTAGTCCGTATCGCCATATCCCCCCAAAGAGCCGCTCTTGGTACAGTCATTGATGCTCGTGCTTGGGAAGTCGCTGTATCTAGCTTGCGAGTTCGAACGGAAGTGCCAGTATGTGCTTCGAGTTCTCAACATCGTCGCGATGTCCCATGACACCGATGATACCGAAGCAATCTTCGCATCTGCAGCGGCCGCAAAGGATCGCACGCTTGGCAAGACGCTTGAGGGCATGGCGAAGATCAGTGCGGTAACGTCTGACGAGATTGATGGACTTTCGAAGGCCCGGAATGCGCGAAACTACATAGCTCACGACAGTGGCAAGATCGGCCAGTTACATACCCTGCGAGCAGAACATATTGCCGAGGCCTTCACTGCATTGCGTTTAGCCGTCATCGATCTGGCACACGGCGATAACATCATTTCGGTATGGCAGTTCGAAATTCAAGAAAAGGAGGTTGCGCCTGAATGGATGACGCAAACCTATGAAGCGCGCACGCTCAACTGGGTTTTCGGAGAGCCGTTCGAGGAACCAGACCGTTACCACTGGCTCAAAACTGCTGGATAATCCGCCGCCGCGATTGTTGAGGTTAGGAGTTCTTCTGGCCCTTGTCTCCAAGAACCAGATCACAGACGCACCGGGTAGGTCCATTGGACTGACGGCGGGTCGCCGTCGATCCGAAGACCATCATTACATCGTTGCGCCGATCACCCAGGGCGCGAACTCCGCCGCGCCGAAGTCGTACGCCTCGCTCTTGGTCCGCTCGCCCGAGGCTACGCGCAGCATCAGCTCGAAGATCTCGCTGGCCGCACTCCTGCACCGACAGGTCGCCGTCCAGGATCGCACCGCAGTTCACGTCCATGTCGTCGGCCATGCGCTGGAACATCGGCGTGTTGGTCGCCAGCTTGATCGAGGGCGCCGGCTTGCAGCCGAACACGCTGCCGCGCCCGGTGGTGAAGCACACCAGGTTGGCGCCACCCGCCACCTGCCCGGTCGCCGAGACCGGGTCGTAGCCCGGCGTGTCCATGAACACGAAGCCGCGCTGCGTGACGGAATCGGCATAGTTCACCACGTCCACCAGGTTGGTGCTGCCGGCCTTCGCCATCGCGCCCAGCGACTTCTCCAGGATCGTCGTCAGCCCGCCCGCCTTGTTGCCGGGCGAGGGGTTGGCGTTCATTTCGGCACCCTCGCGCGCGGTGTAGTCCTCCCACCAGCGCATCAGGCCGACCAGTTTCTCGCCGACCTCCTGGCTGACCGCGCGGCGGGTCAGCAGGTGCTCGGCGCCATAGGTCTCCGGCGTTTCCGACAGGATCACCGCCCCGCCATGGCGCACCACCAGGTCGCTCGCCACGCCCAGCGCGGGGTTGGCCGAGACGCCGGAATACCCGTCCGAGCCGCCGCATTGCAGCGCGACGGTCAGCGCGCTCGCCGGCACCGCGACGCGCGTCGCGGCATTGGCCTCGGCCAGCACCTCCTTCACGAAGGCGACCGAGGCCTCCACCGTCTTGCGCGTGCCGCCCATCGACTGGATGTCCATGTTGCGGATGCGGTCCGACAAATGCTGCTCCTCCTTCAGGCCGCGGATCTGGTTGACCTCGCAGCCCAGGCCGAGCACCACGACGTGGGAGAAATTCACGTGCCTGGCATAGCCCGCCAGCGTGCGGCGCAGCAGGCGCAGCGGCTCCTGCTCGGTCATGCCGCAGCCGGATTTGTGCGTCAGCGCAACCACGCCGTCGACATTGGGGAAGCCGGCCAGCGGATCGTCGCCGCTGAACGGGTTGCGGCGGAACACGCCGGCGACCAGCTCCGCCACATGGGCGGAACAATTCACGCTGGTCAGGATGCCGATGTAGTTGCGCGTCGCCACGCGGCCATCGGCGCGGCGGATGCCCTGGAACGTCGCCGGCGGATCGACGAACGCGGTCGGCTTCGCATCCACCCCATAGGCGTAGTCCTTGGCGAAGTCGCCCATCTCGCAGTTCTGCACATGCACGTGCTGGCCGGGCGAGATCTGCGTCGAGGCGAAGCCGATGATCTGGCCGTAGCGCCGCACCGCCTCGGCCTTGGCGATCGCGCGCATCGCCACTTTGTGGCCGGCGGGGATTCGTTCCACTGCCACCACGTTGTCGGCGACCGGCGCGCCGGGCAGCAGCGTGGCGCGGGCGATCGCAACGCTGTCCTCTGGGTGCAGGCGGATCACCGGCGGTGCGGCCATGGTCGTCTCCCGATCAGATGCAGGGCGGTATCAGATGCCGGGCGCTCTGGCGGCGCGGCGGATCGGGCGCCAGGCCGTGCCGATGGCATCACCCTCACCCGCGCCGCTGCCTCTCCCGCAAGCGGGAGAGGCGTGCTGCTGTCGTGGCGACTGCCGCCACGACCGGCGGTCTCAGTTCGCGACGTCGCCGGCCGCCTTGCGGGTCGCCGTCACCGCCTCGCGTGCGGCGCGAGCCATCAGGCCGCTGTCGTTCGCGATGGTGACGAAACGGAATCCCATGCCGATCATGCGCGCGGCATAGGCGGCGGTGCCGTTGTGAATGCCGGCGAACTTGCCGTGCTTCTTGCAGCTCGCCAGCAGCTTTTCGTAGATGCCGAGGATCAGCGGCTCCTCGCGATCCAGGATCGGGATCAGGCCGAGCGACAAGCCCATGTCGGACGGGCCGATATAGATGCCGCTGATGCCGGGCACGCTGAGGATCGCGTCGATGTTGTCGATGCCCTCCTGCGTCTCGATCATCGCGATCACCAGCACTTCGTCATTGGCGATCGTCTGGTAGCTGGACGCCTCGCCATAGGCCGCGGCGCGGATCGGGCCGTTGCTGCGCTTGCCGACCGGCGGATACAACGCGGCATTGGCCAGCGCCTTGGCCTCGGCCGCGTTGTTCACCATCGGGCAGATGATGCCCCAGGCGCCGCCGTCCAGCGCCTTGCCGATGATGCCGGGCTCGTTCCACGGCACGCGCACCAGCGGCGTGATCGGGCACTTGTCCATCGCCTGGAAGCACTGGACCATCGACTGGTAGTCCTGCACGCCATGCTGCATGTCGACGGTGACGCTGTCCCAGCCGCACCCGGCCATCACCTCGGCCGAGAAGCCGGACGGAATCGCCAGCCACGCATTGACACACGCCTTGCCGGCCGCCAGCCGCGCCTTGAGCTTGTTCGCCATCGGTGTTTCCCCGCTGAAAGTATGACGCCAGACGCTAAGCTTGGGGACCAGGAGCGTCAACGCGACGGCCGCCTGTGACCGAGGCAATCGGGCGAACGAAAGCAAGCTCGGGGCTTCGCCCCGAACCCCACCAAGGGGCGCTGCCCCTTGGAACCCCGCCAAGGGCGAGCCCTTGGAACCCTTCACTGGGAGTGTGGGGAGGGGGAGCGGGCCAGCGGGGCAAAGCCCCCCTGGCGGGGTCCGGGGCGGAGCCCCGGCCTTGCTTCGCTCGCCCGGGTCGCCTTCTACCGGGCCAGGGGCCGGTATTTGATGCGGTGGGGTTCGGTGGCGTCGGCGCCGAGGCGGCGTCGCTTGTCTTCCTCGTACGCCTGGAAGTTGCCCTGGAACCATTCGACGTGGCTGTCGCCCTCGAAGGCCAGGATGTGGGTCGCCAGGCGATCGAGGAACCAGCGGTCATGGCTGATGATCACGGCACAGCCGGCGAATTCCATCAACGCGTCTTCCAGCGCGCGCAGCGTGTCCACATCGAGGTCGTTGGTCGGTTCGTCGAGCAGGATGACGTTGTGCTCGACCTTCAGCATCTTCGCCAGGTGCACGCGGTTGCGCTCGCCGCCCGAGAGGATGCCGACCTTCTTCTGCTGGTCGGAGCCCTTGAAGTTGAACGCGGCGACATAGGCGCGCGACTGTACGGCGCGCTTGCCGATGGTGATCACTTCCTCGCCGCCGCTGATTTCCTGCCACACCGTCCGGTCGGGGTTCAGGCTGTCGCGCGACTGGTCGACGTAGCCCAGCTTCACCGTATCGCCGACGCGTAGCGCGCCGGAGTCCGGCTGTTCCTGGCCGATAATCATACGGAACAACGTGGTCTTGCCGGCGCCGTTCGGGCCGATCACGCCGACGATGCCGCCCGGCGGCAGCTTGAAGCTCAGGTTCTCGATCAGCTCGCGGTCGCCGTAGCCCTTGCAGAGGGCCTCGGCCTCGATGACGTTGTTGCCCAGGCGCGGGCCGGGCGGGATGACGATTTCCGCCACGCCGACGACCTGCTCCTGGGATTTCGCCAGCAGGTCCTCGTAGCGCTGGATGCGCGCCTGGTTCTTCGCCTGGCGGGCGCGAGGCGAGGCGGCGATCCACTCCTGTTCGGCGGCCAGCGCCCGCTGGCGGGCGCTTTCCTCCTTCTCCTCCTGCTTCAGCCGCTTGCGCTTCTGCTCCAGCCAGCTCGAGTAGTTGCCTTCGAACGGATAGCCGCGGCCACGCTCGATCTCCAGGATCCAGCCGGTGACGTTGTCCAGGAAGTAGCGGTCGTGGGTGACGATCATCACGGTGCCGGCATATTGCTCCAGCGTGTGCTCCAGCCAGGCGACGCTTTCGGCGTCCAGGTGGTTGGTCGGTTCGTCCAGCAGCAGCAGGTCGGGTTTCTCCAGCAGCAGCCGGCACAGCGCGACGCGGCGGCGCTCGCCGCCCGAGAGGGTGGCGATCGGCGCCTCCGCCGGCGGGCAGCGCAGCGCGTCCAGCGCGATGTCGATGCGCCGGTCCATCTCCCAGCCGTCCTCGGCGTCGATCTTCTCCTGCAGGTCGGCCTGCTCGGCGAGCAGGGTGTTCATCTCGTCGTCGCTCATCGGTTCGGCGAATTTGTTGGAGATCTCGTGGAACCGGTCGAGCGCCGCCTGCAGCGGACCGAACGCCGCGCGGACGTTCTCGCCCACCGTGGCGCCGGCATCGAGCACGGGTTCCTGCGACAGGAAGCCGACGCGCACGCCCTCGGCCGCCCAGGCTTCGCCGCCGTATTCGGTCTCGATCCCGGCCATGATCCTGAGCAGGGTCGATTTGCCGGCGCCGTTGACCCCGAGCACGCCGATCTTCACGCCGGGCAGGAAAGACAGCGTGATGCCTTTGAAGACCTCCCGCCCGCCGGGATAGGCCTTGGTGAGGTCCTTCATCACATAGACGTACTGATAGCTGGCCATGGGCCGTCCCTGGGTGCAATTTGGGGGTGTTCTAGGGGTCCCGTCCGGCAGGGGCAACCAGCGGTGTTGCGGCGCAGCAGGTAGCGCCATTCGCCCGGCGCCGGGTCGCCGAGACATCAAACCGCGCGGCGGGTGGCGGATCGGCCGGCCGGCGCGGTCGGCCGGCGGGACGTTTGCCGGGCCGCGCGCGGCGGGACCGAGCCGCGACACTTGACCCACATCAATGCCGCGACCGCGCGCGTTTGCTAGGCAAGCGGCGACCCACCTGCGTGCGTCCCCACGGTAGCGGAGGCCGGGCAATGCGACTGATCCATCAAGTGATCGAGGATCTGCGGGGGCTGCCCGACGAGCAGGTGAGCCCGATGGCGGCGGCGCTGGAGGAGCTGCTCGGCGGCGAGCGGGGCTCGCTGCCCGAACTGGCGGACAGGTTCACCCAGGCCGGGCTCGGCCACATCATGGCGTCCTGGATCGGCAATGGGCCAAACCTGCCGATCAGCCCACGCGACCTGCGGCACATTCTCGGCGAAGCGCGCGCCGAGGAGCTGGCCACGCTGGCCGGGCTGTCATCGGGCGATTTTCTGGTCCACCTCGCCCGCCTGTTGCCCGCCGCGGTGCATCGCATGACGCCGGAGGGCGAGCTGGAACCACCGGTCGGCGCCGGCAGGATGGCGGGCAGCCGGAGGACGCCGGATGCTGCATGAACTGGAAGCGCTTGAGGCGCGGCACATCGCCGAGCTGGCGTTGGATGCCCGCAAGGTCCGCGACCGGCTGTTGGAGAAAGTGCCGGACACCGAGCTGGGCGAGCCGAAACCCGCCCGCGGGGAGCACAATCCCAGCGGCGGCGTCGTGCTGACCGACGTGCTGGCCGCGACTGCGGAATTCGTCGCGCTGCGCCAGGCGATCGCCGCGCTGCCGCGCGACATGCGCGAGAAGCTCTGGGTCGTGGCGCGGATCGGCCGTGGCGAGCTGGCCATTCTGGATTGGGACGGCGCGCTGGACGGGGCGTCCGCGCTGACCGACGAGGACCTCGTGGCGAACCTGCTGGGCGAGCCCGATCTGCACGATTGCCTGGGCAAGGGCCTCTACGAACTCGGCGCGGCGATGCCGCCGGGGTGATGTCGGGCGAAGCGTCCTCGGTGCCGCCGCCCGGCGGGGTGGACACCGCGCGGGAACCGCGTCGCGAAAACCCCGCCGGGCGAAACAATTCCTGGATTGCCGAGCGGCTCCGCCAGGCGGCAAGCCTGCTCGCGGCGCAGGGCGCCAATCCGTTTCGCGTCGCCGCCTACCGCCGCGCCGGCGATGCGATCGAGCAATTGGCTGCGGATGTGCGAGACACGGCGGAAGCCGGCGGTCACGCGGCGCTGGAAGCCATTCCGGGCGTTGGGCCGTCGATCGCCGGCGCCGTCGCGGAAATGCTGGCAACCGGGCGATGGGGGTTTCTCGAACGGCTGAAGGGCGCCGCCGACCCGGAGGCGCTGTTCTGTTCGGTGCCCGGCATCGGCCCGGGCCTCGCCCACCAGATCCAGGAACACCTGCATCTCAACTCGCTGGAGGCGCTGGAAACCGCGGCGCACGATGGACGCCTGCGACAGGTGCCCGGTATCGGCGCGCGGCGTGCCGCCGTGGTGCGCAGTGCCCTCGCCGAGTTGCTGGCGCGGGTCAGGCCGCCGCTGCCGCGCGTCGCGGACGAGCCCGAGGTCGCCCTGCTGCTCGATGTCGATCGCGAATACCGCGACCAGGCGGCACGCGGCACGCTGCACCGGATCGCGCCCAAACGCTTCAACCCGGGCGGCGAGGCGTGGCTGCCGGTGCTGCACACGGTGCGCGGGCCGTGGCACTTCAGCGCGCTGTATTCCAACACCGCGCGCGCCCATCAGCTCGGCCGCACCGGCGATTGGGTGGTGGTCTATTTTCATCGCGACGCCTGGCCGGAGGGCCGCCGAACCATCGTGACGGAGACCCAGGGACCGGCGCGCGGCCGCCGCGTGGTGCGCGGCCGCGAGGCCGAATGCCAGGTGCCGCACGGCGAGCCTCTGGCGGCGGCTGGGCTAGGGGGTCGTTCCGGCAAAGACACGGATGGCCGGGCCCTGGCGGATGGCAGCGGCGCGGCACCGTCGCACTGACCTGGTCCGGGCCTGCCGAAGGTTGATCCCGATCAAGGCGCCGCCGCCACGCCCATGGCATGGATGTGATGTGGCCGAGGGACAGATCCGCGGGGCGTGTCCCAGGGGTGCGTCGCAGGGGGGTGTGTCCCAGGGGAGTGTCCCCGAAAGGACGCAGAGCCGGTGCATGGGCGCCTGATCTTCGCGATAGGTCTGCTGCTGATCGCCGCCGGATGCGCGCCGGCGCCGCCTGTCGAGACAACGCGGCCCGGCGCCCATCCGGCCGCGCCGGCGTCTCCCGGCGGGCTTTCGCAGGCCGAGGTCACCGCGGAGGTCGCGCATCTCCGCGCCGCGCTGCTGCAGGAGGTGCCGCAGCATACGCCGCGGACCGCGGCATCCGACCGCGCCTGGATCGCTCTCGCCAAGGCGGCGCTCGCGGCATCGCCGTTCGTGATCGACCGGCCGCAGTTGCTTGTGGTGGTCGATCGCAACCCCGCCGTGCAGGCGCTGTGCGTCATGGCGGCCCAACCGGCCGGCCTGCCGTGGTACGTCGTCGGCGGCAGCAAGGTATCGACCGGCCAGGCCGGGCGGCACGGCTATTTCATCACGCCGACCGGCGTGTTCCTGCACACCGCGGACATCGTGGACTACCGGGCGCTCGGCACATTCAACGAGAACCATATCCGCGGACTTGGGCTCAAGGGGATGCGGGTCTGGGATTTCGGCTGGCAATCGGTGGAAAAAACCTGGCTGCCGGACCATGCGCAGGGCGAGATCCGGCTGCTGCTGCACGCGACGGACCCCGACTACCTGGAACAGCGGCTCGGCCGCGCCGCATCGCAGGGCTGCGTCCGCGTTCCGGCCAGCATGAACCGGTTCCTCGATCTGCACGGCGTGTTGGATGCCGATTACGAACGAGCCGCCGCCGATGACGCGCGGATCGGTGCGCTGCTGCTGCCCGAGCGGGTCCCCACCAGTCTGGCGGGCAGTATGCTCGTCATCGTCAACGCGTCGGAACCGCGCTGACCGATGGCGCGACCGCTGCGGCAACGCCATGCGGGCGAAGGTTGATCCAGGTCAAAGCCGCAGCGGCGCAAACGTGATCTAAAGTCTTCGCTCATATGGCGTTGACTGTTGGACGGCCCCGTAGGGCGGAAAAGCGCAGCGCCTTCCGCCACCGCCGGGCGAGCCGCTCGCATCTGCCGACGTCCCCAACAACATATCCCGCCACCGTCCGACGGCGGAAGGCGCTGCGCTTTTCCGCCCTACGGGGCCGTCCAACCGTCAACGCCATATGAGCCAAAGTCTTTGATTGCAGGTCTGTATGCGCCGGGGCGCCTACTCGTACCGTTACCGGACCGACGCGCCGAGTGGCCGCGTTGTGCCGTGCCCGGATGGTGGCGATGACCGAAGAGCGGGCGGAACAGTTTCCGCACGGCGCCGATATCGGCGTGCGTGGCATCGGCGCCACGCGCGCCGCTGCCTTCGCGCAAGCCGCCGCGGCGCTCGCCGCGTCGGTGGTCGAGCCGGAGAGAGTGGCGCCGGCCGAGATGGTGTCGATCGCCTGTGCGGCGCCGGATGACCGGCTGCTGCTGTACGACTGGCTGAATGCGGTGATCTACGAAATGGCGGTGCGCCGGATGGTGTTCGCCCGCTTCGAGGTGTCGTTGCAGGACCACCGCCTGGCGGGGCGCGCCTGGGGCGAAACGATCGATCCGGTGCGCCACGCCCCGGCGGTGGAACCCAAGGGCGCGACGATGAGCGGTCTGAAGGTGGCACAGGCGCACGACGGCAGCTGGGTCGCGGAGTGCATCGTCAACGTCTGATCGGGAAGCGAAGATGGACCGGAGCAAGCTACGGCAGGTTGCATCGAACGAATGGCGCATCGATCCGCGCGGCCCGATGCGCGTGCCGGCGGTGATCTTCGCCGACGCGGCGCTGATCGCCGACATGGACGACAAGGTGGCCGAACAGATCAGCAATGTCGCCAGCCTGCCGGGCATCGTCGAGGCCGCCTATGCGTTGCCGGACGCGCACTGGGGCTACGGCTTCCCGATCGGCGGCGTCGCGGCGTTCGACGCGGCGGCGGATGGCGTCATCTGCGCCGGCGGCGTCGGCTTCGACATTTCCTGCGGCGTGCGCAGCCTGCTCACCGGCCTGACGCGCGCCGATGTCGAACCGGTGAAACTTGCACTGGCCGACAGTCTTTTCCACCAGGTCCCGGTCGGCGTCGGCAGCAAGGGCAAGCTCGACCTCGATCCGGCCGAGATGGACGCGATGCTGCAAGGCGGGGCGGGCTGGGCGGTGGAGCGCGGCTATGGCAGCGCCGAGGATCTCCCGTTGGTCGAGGAAAGCGGCGTGATGGCGGGGGCGCTGGCGGAGGCGGTGTCCGACAAGGCGAAGACCCGCCAGCGGCGCGAGATGGGCACGCTCGGCTCGGGCAATCACTATCTTGAAGTGCAGGAAATCGTCGAGCTCGCCGACCCGGCCGCCGCCGCCGCGTTCGGGCTGCGCCTGGGCGAGATCGTGGTGAGCATCCATTGCGGATCGCGCGGCCTCGGCCATCAGATCGCCACCGACTACCAGCGCGAGATGGCGATCGCCATGCCGCAGCTCGGCATCACCGTGCCCGATCTCGATCTGGCCTGCGCGCCGATCCGCTCGGAGCTGGGAGCGCGCTACCTCGGCGCGATGCGCGCGGCGATCAATTGTGCGCTGGCCAACCGGCAGATCATTACGTATCTGACGCGGCGCGTATTCAGCCATTACTTCCCGCGGGCAAAGCTCGATCTGCTGTTCGACGTCTCGCACAATACCTGCAAGCAGGAGACGCATGTTGTTGCCGGGTGCGCGCGCGACCTGTTCGTCCATCGCAAGGGTGCGACGCGCGCCTTCGGCCCGGGCCACGCCGAGCTGCCGCCGGTCCTGCGGCAGGTCGGCCAGCCGGTGTTCATCGGCGGCAGCATGGGCACGCGCTCGGCGATCATGGCGGGCATCGGCGATGGCGAGGCGCCCGCCTTCGCCTCCGCCTGTCACGGCGCGGGGCGCCAGCTCAGCCGCCACCAGGCGCTGAAGCGCTGGTACGGCAGGCAGGTGGTGGATGACCTGGCGGCCGCCGGCATCATCGTCCGCAGCCCCTCCTCGCGCGGCGTCGCCGAGGAGGCGCCGGGTGCCTACAAGGACATCGGCGCCGTCGTCGAAGCGGCGCACCAGGCAGGGCTGGCCCGCAAGGTGGCAATGCTGGCGCCCGTCGTCTGCATCAAGGGGTAACCGGAACGACGCAACGGAGGTCTGTCATGCAGGGCGAGAGCGAGACACCAGCCACCGCCGAAGAGATCCGCCACATGGTCGGCGATGTCGACGATACGGTGGTGAGCAGCATCATGCAGACGCAAGCGTCCGCCGCCCAGGTGTTGCAGGCGGTGCAATGGTTCCGCGGCGGCGGCGGGCTGGAGGACGAGGCCGGGCATGAGCCGCACGGTGCGGTCAGGGCGGTCTACGAAATTCTGCAGGCCGAGGAACCACCCGAGGAACCCTGAGCGGCGAACTGCCTGATCAGGACCAAGGCCGTTCGCGGTTCGTGGGTCGGTCAAGGAAGCGGCCGCCCGGTCCTGGGTGTACTCGCTTGCCGTTATGAATTTTCGCTGCGGCGGCCTTGTTAAGGAAAAGTTGCGCCTTGGCCCAACGAGCGGATGGAGGCCGGGTTCATGCCGAGTTGTCCCGGCGCGCCGAGACGGAACGACCCGTGCTCCATCCGAAATGGCACAAACCGTCGCACGCAGCCCGAAGCGACGGAGACACCGAACGCGATGTCGGACCCCGCCGGTCTGGCGCACGCGCAACTCTACTCCGAGGAGCTCGGGCTCGATCTGGCGAGTGGCCGCGAGCGGGATCTGTTTCTCTGGTTCCTCGCCAGCCTGCTTTTTGGTCAGCGGATTTCGGAGGGGATCGCGCGCAACACCTACCGTTCCTTCGTCCGCCACGGTCTCAACACTCCGCGGAAGATCCTTGCCGCCGGCTGGGCGTATCTGGTGAACCCGGTCATGCGCGAGGGCGGCTACGTGCGCTACGACGAAAGCAAGTCCAGCAAGATACTCCGCGCCTGCCGCATGCTTGTGGAACTCTACGGCGGCCGGCTCGCGCGCCTGCACGCCGCCGCTGGCGACAGCGCCGATCTTGAACGGCGCCTGCTGGATTTCTATGGCGTCGGTCCCGTCACCGTGAATATCTTCCTGCGGGAATTGCGGCCATACTGGCGCAAGGCGGATCCCGCGCCGCTGCCTTTCGTGTGCGCGCTGGCGCAGCGGTTGGGGATCGATCTCGACAAGCACGACCGCCACAGCCTCGACTTCGCGCGCCTGGAGGCCGGCCTCGTACGCCTGCGCCGCGTTGCCCGCCGCAGGCCGCCGCGGCCCGGCCGCCGGGCGGGACACCTCAGGAGCGGCGGCACGCTTCCGACGGGTGTCTGACCGGGATCCCTTGCGACAGGGACCTCAGCGAAGCACGCCACGTCGCGGACATGAGTGCACGGCGCGCACACCTGCACTTGCACCAACGAATCGCTGGTATCAGAGTCGCCAAACGCCCTCAGCAGGAGGTTTTGCCGCCGGCGCGTGCACGCGAACGATTTGTCCCGAGGCGAGGGCCGGCCTACCGGTTGCCAGCCTTCGCGCCCTCGCCCATCATGCGACGCTCTGACCGGCCCAGACGGATCACGCCCATGTCCATGAGCCTCTCGCCGAACCTGCCGCCCGATAAGCAGCGTGCGATGCTGCGCCAGATGCTCACCATCCGCCGCTTCGAGGAACGCGCCTCGGCCGACTACCATGCCGGCAAGATCTACGGCGTCGTGCACTGCTACATCGGTGAGGAGGCGATCGCTGTCGGCGTCTGTTCCGCGCTGACCCGCAGCGACCAGATCATCTCGACGCATCGCGGCCATGGCCACTGCATCGCCAAGGGCGCCGACCTCAACCGCATGATGGCCGAGCTCTACGGGCGGCAAACCGGCTACTGCAAGGGCAAGGGCGGCTCGATGCACATCGCCGATTTCGGCATCGGCATGCTCGGCGCCAATGGCATCGTCGCGGGCGGCATCTCGATCGTCACCGGCGCCGGCCTCGCGGCGCAGATGGAGGGCAAGGGCGGCGTCGCGGTCTCCTTCTTCGGCGATGGCGCGTCGAACGCCGGCCCCTTCCACGAGTGTCTGAACATCGCGGCGACCTGGAAACTGCCGATGATCTACGTGTGCGAGAACAACGGCTGGGCCGCGCAAACCTCGGCCGCCGCGACGCACGCGATGACCGACGTGGCGGGCCGCGCGGCGGGCTACGGCATTCCGGGCGTGATGGTGGATGGCAACGACGTCTTCGCGGTCCACCAGGCCGCGAGCGCCGCCGTGGCGCGGGCGCGCGCGGGCGACGGCCCGACGCTGATCGAGTGCAAGACCTATCGCTGGCGCGCCCACACCGAGCGCAAGGGCCAGATCGACCCCCGCGATCGGGCGGAGGTCGAGGCGTGGATGCGACAGGACCCAATCGCGCTGCTCGAGCGGCAGCTCAGGGGTCAGGGGGAGCTGGACGACGCCGGGCTGCGGGCGATGGAGGGCGAGATCACGGGCGCCCTGGAGGCCGCTGTGGCGTTCGCCGAGGCAAGCCCCCACCCAACGCCCGAGCAGGCGACCGATGACGTGTTCGCGGCCTGAGACGAGGACCGGACGATGCGGGAGCTGACATACAACGAGGCCGCGCTCGAGGCGATCGCCGAGGAGATGCGGCGTGATCCCAGGGTTTTCTACCTGTCCACCGACGCGCTGCCGTCGCTGTGGCAGGAATTCGGCCCGTCGCGGATCAAGGTGACGCCAATCGCCGAGTCGGCGATAACCGGCATGGGGATCGGCGCGGCCGGCTCCGGCTTCCGACCGATCGTCGATTGGCGGCAGGTGACGTTCTGCTTTGTCGCGATGGACCAGATCGTCAATCAGGCCGCGAAGATCCACTACATGTTCGGCGGCCAGGTGACCTTCCCGCTGCTGTTTCGGGCCTCCGTCGGGGGCGGCACGCAAGTCGCGGCGCAGCACTCGCAGTCGCCCTATTCGATGTTCATGAATGTCGCCGGCCTGAAGATGTTCCTGCCGTCAACGCCGTACGACATGAAGGGCCTGTTGAAGACGGCGATCCGCGACAACAACCCCGTCATCTCCTTCGAGTCGGGCCGGCTGATGGGACGCAAGGGCGCCGTGCCGGAGGGGGACTACACGATCCCGCTCGGCCTGGCCGACGTCAAACGTCCGGGTAGCGACGTGACGGTCGTCGCCCTGGCGTGGCTGGTGCACGAGGCACTTGCCGCCGCCGAAGAGCTTGCCAGGGAAGGCATCTCGGTCGAAGTCGTCGATCCGCGCACGCTCGTGCCGCTGGATACGGAGACTATCCGCAACTCGGTACGGAAAACCGGGCGGCTCGTCATCGCCGACGAGGCAGGACCAACGGCGGGCTTCTCGGCCGAGGTTGCGGCGGTCGTGACCGAGGATGCCGCGACGTTCGCGCGCCTGAAGGCCCCGGTGAAGCGGGTCTGTGCCCTGCAGGTGCCGATACCGTACAGCCCGGTGCTGGAGAATGCGGTGTTTCCGGATCGGGCTCGGATCATCGCCGGGGTCCGTGAGGTACTCCAGGGAAGCCGGGCGGTCGCGGCATAGTCACCACGCGCGAGGGGCAACCATGCCCGCTGCAATCGTCATTGCCGACAGCATCACCCGGGTCGGGCCTGAAGCCGCCGGCGCGGTCGTCGTCAACGCCTCCCATGGCGGTGTCTACGCCGCCTATCTCGCGGCAAAACGGCATGCTGCCGCCGCGATCTTCAACGACGCCGGCGTCGGCCGCGACCGCGCCGGTATTGGCGGCCTCGATT
This sequence comes from uncultured Alphaproteobacteria bacterium, assembly GCA_963847615.1. GTDB lineage: Bacteria > Pseudomonadota > Alphaproteobacteria > Acetobacterales > Acetobacteraceae > Palsa-883. The sequence goes on along the minus strand of CAWKAN010000012.1, from coordinate 207,349 downwards.
ACCTGGAAGATTTCGGCATCGCCGCCGCGACCGTCGGCCATGCCACGGCGCGGATCGGCGACGGCTCTGACATGATGGCACGCGGCGTCATCACCCATGCGAACCGCCGTGCCATATCGCTCGGCGTGCGCCCCGGCCAATCCTGCCGGGATGCCGCCGCTGCGCTGCAACAGGCTCCCCCGTCACATCGCGCGCCCCCCGAAGCGCTGGAGGCCGCGTTCCTGCTGATTTCCGAACCGCCGCAGGTCTGGGCGCTCGACTCCGCCTCGCTCGTGCTGCCCGAGCACCGGGATGCAATCGTCGTCACCGGCTCGCATGGCGGGTTGCTCGGCGGCCGGCCGGAGACCGCGCTCAAATACGACGTGCGCGGCGCCCTGTACAACGACGCCGGGATCGGCATCGACGCGGCCGGCACCTCGCGCCTGCCGGCACTCGACGCGCGCGGCATCGCCGCCGCGACGGTCTCCGCGGCAAGCGCGCGCATCGGCGACGCGCGTTCAACCTACGAGGACGGCATCATCAGCCGGGTCAACGTCCGCGCGGCCGCGCTCTGCCTTCGCGCAGGCATCAGCGCGCGCGAGTTCGTCGCCGGGCTGCGCCGCACCCTGGCCGCATAAGGAGCAACCATGAGCCATACGCTGCAAAATCGTCCGTCCGGCACGATGACCGGCGGGCGCGCGCTCGCCGAGATGCTGCGTTTGTCGGGCGCCGGGCCGATGTTCGGCATGGGCGGGTTCCAACTGCTGCCGTTCTACGACGCGGTCGGCCTGGTCGGCCTGAGCCACCACCTGATCAACGACGAACGCTGCGGCGCCTTCGCCGCCGACGCCTATGCCCGGGTCACCAACCGCCCCGGCATTTGCGACGGCACGCTGGGCCCCGGCGCGACCAACCTCGTCACCGGGCTCGTCGAGTCGCTGAATGGCGGCATTCCGATCGTCGCGATCACCGGCGATACCAACCGCGCGCATGCCTGGAAGAACATGACCCAGGAATGCCGCCAGGTCGAAATCCTCAAGCCCGCGGTCAAGGAGCTGATTCGCGTCGAGATGACCAGCCGCATCCCCGAACTGGTGCGCCGCGCCTTCGCGGTGGCGACCTCGGGACGGCCCGGCCCGGTGCTGCTCGACGTGCCCGAGGATGTCTGCCACGGCACCCACGAGTTCGTGCCCGAGGACTTCGTCACCGATGCAGCGACGCTGCAAGCGCCGGCCCGGCGCATCCGCCCCGACCGTGCCGACATCGAGCGCGCCGCGAAGTTGATCGCCAAGGCAAAGCGGCCGCTGCTGCTGACCGGCGGCGGGATTCACCTGTCCGCAGCCTGGAGCGCGCTCGCCCGCTTCGCCGAAGCGCAGTCGATCCCGGTCGCGCACACCATGAGCGGCAAGGGCGGTATCGCCTGCACGCATCCGCTGTCGGTGGGTCTGTTCGGCCGCTATTCCCGCATCGCCAACGACCTGATCGAGGCGTCGGATTGCCTGATCGTCGTCGGCTGCAAGCTCGGCGAGATCGCCACCAAGCGCTTCGCCCTGCCGCCGTCCCACATTCCGGTGATCCATCTCGACATCGTCGCCGAAGAGATCGGCCGCTGCATCCCGGCCGAGATCGCGCTCTGGGGCGATGCGCGCGCCGGGCTTGAAGATTTCGCCGATGCGCTGTCGGACAGCGGCGCGGCCGCCCGCGCGGCACGCGCCGAGTATGTCGCCGAAATCGCGCCGCGCCTGCGGGCCTGGGAAGACGATGCCGCGCCGCGACTCAATTCGCGCGACCGGCCGGTGCATATGGCGCGCCTTTGCCGCGAACTGAACAAGACCCTGCCGGCGGACGCGATCCTCGTCGCCGATGGCGGCTTCGCCGGGCATTGGACCGGGCTGCTCTACGACACCAAGCGGCCGGGACGCCATTTCATTCCGGATCGCGGCTTCGCCTCGATCGGCTATGGGTTGCCGGGCGGCATCGGCGCGTCTCTCGCCGCACCCGACCGACCCGTCGTCGCGATCACCGGCGATGGCGGGTTCAACATGATGCTCGGCGAACTCGAAACCGCGCGCCGCACCGGGTGCGGTCTTACCGTGATCGTCGTCAACAACGCCGCCTCCGGCTATGTCAAGGCGTTGCAGCACGTGATGATGGGCGGGCGTTACCAGTCGGCCGACCTCAAGGAGATGGATTACGCGGCGATCGCCCGCACGATGGGCTGCGGCGGCATTCGCGTCGAAGATCCCGAGGCGCTGTCTTCAGCACTTCGGCAAGGCATGGAAGAACGCGACCGCCCGACAGTGATCGACGTCGTCGTCACCCGCGACCCCGCCCAGATGCTCCCCGCGGTCGACAACCGCGCGGTGGAGATCAAGCGCGGCGACCGCGTGGCGTGACCCCCTGCTGAACCGGCGATGCAAGCCCATGCATCCCGCGGCGGCAATTCTCCTTTTCGCCAGACGATGTTGCATCTCCGTGATGGCCGAGCTTGCCCCCCGGGCAAAGGCCGGGCCAAGACGCGATGGGGCTGATCGGTCGCAGCTTCAGGCTTCCTTGCGGTTTCCCACAACCGGCAAGGAACGATGCAATAACCGCGCGGCCTGCCGCAGCCAGCGTCGCAACCGGCTTTGCGCGCGACGGCACGCTGGTCGTGGCACTGGAATTGAGTGGCAAGGGACAGGCGCGCGGACCGGCTTGTCCGCCTGACCGGATGCCGGCTCAGGCGCAGGCCTGATCCACGGCACGGCGCATCAGCACAGCGCGCGCGCCGTCTGTCCTTGATACCTCACGACCAGCGGTACGCACCCGAATGCCTGCCAGATCCGGCCAGCGTGATTCGGGTGCGGTCCGGCTGCAACGGAACCTCTCGGGTCGCTCGATCCGTCCTTCCTGTCGGTGCACGCCGGCGGCGACAGAACCGCGATCCCGCTCCCGGCCGCTCAATACCCGATCATCACGGCCACCGCCGCTGCCCCCAACGACAGCACCAGCAGGTAGCTTATGCCCAGCGCCAGGAACACCACCCACAGTACCAGCCGAAATCCCAACCCGCTGAACACCGGGACCCCGACGATCGGCTGCGCAATGACCAGCGGCAGCGGGTTGGTCACCGAGGCCAGGTAGCCGATCTTCGCCGGGATTGCGATCAGCGCCACCGCGAACAGCGGTCCCAGCCGCAGCTTCTCGGCCAGCACCAGCGCCATCGGGATCAGCACCAGATATTCCGAGATCAGCCCAAGGAAAGTGCTCCCCGCCGACAACACGATCATCAGCACTGGTGCCAACACGTAGACATTGCCCCCGGTCAGCGCGACCAGCCGCTCGATCCCCGCGTCCAGCGCACCCGAGGCCCGCAGCACGCCAAACATCCCGCCCAGGAACATGATCATAAAGATCAGCCCCGCTGCCGCCGTCATGCCCGCCGGGATCGCGCTGACCAACGCGGCAAGGTCGGCGGGGTAGGCCTGGGCAGGCGTGCTGCGATGCGGCCACAGCAGCGCCTGGAGCGAGTACGACTTCGGGATGGCGTGATAGGTGCCGGGCAGCACATGGCCATTCGGCGCGCGTTCGAACACGCCGGAGGGGATCAGCCAGCTCAGCACGACGGCGGCAATGATGATCAGGATCATCATCACGACGGGGTGCGGGATCAGGCTGCGCCGCCGCCCCGCCGCCGCAGTGCCCGCGGATGTGGCGATCCCCGGCCACAACAATTCCGCCACGCTGCTCATGTCCCGATGCCCCCTCGATATGAGCGCAACCTAACCTACCCGCCGCGTATTGTGCATCCGGCCACCGCGGCCGACAGTCCACCGCATGAGCGACCAAACACCGGGCCGCACGCCGTTGCTGTTTGCCTCGCTGCGCGGCTTCCGCCTGGCCTGGCTGCCGGGCGACGCGCTGGCCGGGCTGTTGCTCGCCGCGATCGCCCTGCCCGAGCAACTGGCAACCGCCCGGCTCGCCGGCCTGCCCCCCGCGACCGGGCTGATCGCCTTCGTCGCCGGCACGCTGGGCTTCGCCATATTCGGCAGCAATCGCTTCCTGTCCTGCGGCGCGGACTCCACCATCGCACCGATCTTCGCCGGCGGCCTGGCCGCGATCGCCGCCATCGCGCCCGCCGAGTATGCCGGGGCCGCGGCGCTGCTTGCGCTGCTGGTGGGTCTCATCCTGGTACTGGCTGCGGTGTTGCGCGCCGGCTGGGTGGCCGATCTGTTGTCGGGCCCGGTGGTCACCGGCTTGCTCGCCGGCATCGCCGTGCACATCGTCGTCGGCCAATTGGCGGCGATCCTCGGCGTGCCGGACGCGTCGGGACGGCTGCCGACACGTTTTTTCCAACTCCTGCGCCAGCTGCCGGACACACGGCCGGCGGCGTTGGCTGTGGGGCTCGGCGTGCTGGCCGTCACGCTGCTGGCCGAGCGCGTCGCCCCGCGCGTGCCGGGCGCATTGATCGGGCTGATCCTGGCGGTTGCCGCAGTCGCCGCGTTCAAGCTGGTGCCGCACGGCGTCGCAGTGCTGGGCCAGATCCCGCCCGTGACGCTGCGACCGATCCTTCCGACTGTCGTGTCTGTAGGAGAACTTGAGCAGCTTCTGCCGCTGGCGCTGATCGTGGCGCTGGTCTGCATGATGCAAAGTGCGGCGGTGCTGCGCGCCTACCCGTCCGACCCGGGCGGCCCACGCCATGTCAGCCGCGACTTCGGCGGCGTCGGCGCCGGCTGCCTGCTGGCCGGGCTGCTCGGTGCCTTCACGGTGAATGCCAGTCCGCCGCGCACCGCGGTGGTGGCGGAAAGTGGCGGCCACACCCAGCTCGCCGGTGTGGTGGCGGTGGTGCTCGCCGGCGCCTTGGCGCTGTTCGGCGGTTCCCTCCTGGCAGTCATTCCGCAGGCAGCGCTCGGTGGCCTGCTGGTCTCGATCGCACTGCGCATCTTCCGCCTGCGCGAGATGGCCCGCATTGCGCGCTACGGCGGCAGCGAGATCCTGCTGGTCATCGCCAGCGCCGCTCTGGTGATCCTGCTGCCGATCGAGACCGGCATGCTGGCCGCCATCGTGCTGTCGCTGGTGCACAGCTTCACCATCATCGCCCGCCCGCTCTGCACCGAGCTGCTGCGCGTCCCCGGCACCACCATCTGGTGGCCACCCAGCGAGGCGCCAACCAGCACGCGCGAGCCGGGCGTCCTGGTGTTCGCCCTGGGGGCGCCGCTGAACTTCACCAATGCCAGCTACGTGTGCGGCCGCCTCGCCCAGGCTGTCGCGGCGGCACCGACCGGGCCGCACCTGGTGGTGCTGGAAGCCAGCGGCATGATCGACATCGACTACACCGGATCGCGCGCATTGCAGGACGCCATTGGCCGGCTGCGCGCCAGCGGCAGCGTCGTCGCGCTGGCGCGACTGTCCGCCGCGCGGGCACAAGCCCAGGCGCGGCGCAGCGGACTGATCGATGCCGTCGGCCTCGGAATGGTATTTCGCTCGGTCGACGAGGCGGTCAGGGCGCTGCGTCCGAAAGCGGTATGATCCGCGCGATCGCCCCCCGCCGCCCGAGCATCGCCCGCCGCCGTCCGAGCATCGCCCGCCGCGCCAACCCGGACTGCTCACGCGCGCGTGCCCGTGCCGGCTCGGTTCTTGCCGCACCAGGCTGATTGACGTCTGCCGGGCGCCCACGATACTCGTCCCGGGTCTTGCCAGCGGGCAGGCCGGCGACAGCGGGAGGAAAGCGCGATGTCACTGTTCGATCTCACCGGCAAGGTCGCCATCGTCACCGGTGCCAGCAGGGGAATCGGTCGCGCCATCGCCGAACGCCTGGCCGAGCATGGCGCGAAGGTCGTGGTCTCCAGCCGCAAGCCCGATGCCTGCGCGGTAGTCGCCGACGGCATCCGCGCCAAGGGTGGGCAGGCTGCGGTGATCCAATGCCACATCGCGCGCAAGGAAGAGTTGCAGGGCCTGGTCGATCAAACCATCGCGCGGTGGGGCGGCATCGATATCGTCGTCAGCAACGCCGCGGTGAACCCCTATCTGGGACCGGCCGCCGGCGCCTCCGATGAGGTGTACGAGCGGGTGATGGGCGCCAACGTGCGCAGCAATTTCTGGCTGGCCAACATGGTGTGTCCGCGCCTGGCCGAACGCGGCGGTGGGGCGTTCATCATCATTTCGTCCATCGGCGGGTTGCGCGGCTCGGCCTCGCTCGGGCTGTACGCGATATCCAAGGCCGCGGATATGCAGCTCGCGCGCAATGTCGCGGTGGAGTGGGGACCGAAGAACGTCCGCGCCAACTGCATCGCGCCCGGCCTGGTGCGCACCGATTTCGCCAAGGCGCTGTGGACCGATCCGGAGCGGTATCGACGCGCCACGCGCGACGTGCCGCTGCAACGCATCGGCGAGCCCGACGAGATCGCCGGCGCCGCGGTCTTCCTGGCCTCGCAAGCCGGCAGCTTCGTCACCGGCCAGACGCTGGTGGTTGATGGCGGCACGACCGCCGGCGTGGTGATGCAGAAGGAGGAATAGCTGGCGGCTGCACCGCCCCGCGCGGCGCCCGTGCACCTCTCCCGCCCCGCGCGGCCCAACTCCGCGAAAACCAGGAGAGATCATCAGGGGACGCGAATCTTGTCAGCCTAGGCCAGTATTAGCCCTTTGTCGTCTTCTCCACCACCTCGGCGATGCGCTGCGGATCGACCTCGATCTCGACCCCGGCACGTTCCACCTGCAGCTTCATGACCGAGCGTGAATCCTGCCCACCCCAGCCCCGGTTCATCGCCTCGGTCAGATCCGATAGCGCAATATTTGCCAACCGCATCGGCACGTTCATCTCGCGCCCGACCTGGGTCGCCAGGAACACGTCCTTGTGCGCCAGGCGTAGCGCAAAAGCCGGCGGCTCATATTTGTTCGGCAGGAACTGATCCGTCAGTGACTCGAACGCGCCGCGCCGGCCGATTGCACCCTGGCGCACCGCCTCCCAGATCGCCAGTGGCTCGATCCCCGCTTTCACCCCCATGGTGAACACCTCGGCGGCACCGACCGTCATGATGTAGCCGAAGCAATTGTGCACCAGTTTGGCCACCGAGCCGGCACCGATCGGCCCGACATAGCTAGCCTGATCCGCGAACAGATCCAGTATGGGCTTGCTGCGGTCGAACACGTCCCGGTCGCCGCCGCACCAGACGGCCAGCTGGCCGGTGATCGCACCGCGCGGCCCGCCGCTGACCGGCGCATCGAACAGATAGGCACCTTTCGCCTCGAACGCCGCATGCGCCTTGCGTACCGTGGCCGGCGAGTTCGTCGTCAGATCGAAATAGGCCACCCCCTTGCGGATCCCCGCGAGCAACCCATTCGGCCCGTTGACCACCGCCTCGAACTCAGGCGGGCCAGGCAACGAACTGAAGATGATGTCGCACTCCGCCGCCACCGCGGCCGGGCTATCGGCCCAGTGCGCACCGGCCTGGATGAAGCGCTGCGCCGCCTCGCGCCGCACGTCGTGCACCACCAGCCCGTCACCATGCGCGGTCAACCCGCGTTGCAGATTGTTGGTCATGCCGGCACCCATGGTGCCCAGACCGATGAACCCCGCCTTCATGGCTGCCTGCTCCTTACGGGTTCGCCTCGAACACCTCGCGCGCGATGGTCGCCGCCGACATCGCCGCTGGCCAACCGGCGTAGAATGCCAGATGTGTGATCACCTCGGACAATTCCTCCTTGGTGACGCCATTGATCAGCGCGCGCTCCAGATGGCCGCGCAACTGCTCCGGCCGATAGGTGGCGATCAACGTGGCGCAGACGATCAGGCTGCGGTCGCGTTTGGACAGTTGCGGTCGCTCCCACACATCGCCAAACAGCACCTTCTCCGACAGCTCGATCAGCTTCGGCACGGTGCCGCGGACGCGGTCGCGTGAGGCGGTTGACGGGGCTTTGACCATGGTTTCCTCCTGGGTCGGTTCCGGGTTCTCCGTGGCGCCTATTGCACACCAACGGCGGGATCGAGTCCAATCGCGCCATCAAATGGAGAGGACCCATGGCGGAACAACCCAAGGTCGCGCTGGTCACCGGCAGCGCGTTGAATATCGGGCGCGCGATCGCGCTGGCCTTCGCGCGCGACGGCATGCGCGTCATGGTCACCGCGCGCAGCTCGCGCAACGACTGCGAGATGACCGCGGCGCAGATCGGCCAGGCCGGCGGCGAAGGCGCGGTGCACCTGGCGGACATCTCCGACCCGGTGCAGGCGCGCGGCCTGATCGAGGCAACCGTCGCGCGCTTCGGCCGGCTGGACGTGCTGGTGAACAACGCCTCGGTGCGCCGGCAGACCAAATTCGCCGAGATGACGCCCCAGGAGTGGCGCGAGATCCTGGGCAGCACGCTGGACGGCGCGTTCTACTGCGCCCAGGCGGCGGCCCCGCACATCGCCAGGGCGGGCGGCGGCAACATCATCAATATCGGCGGCATCTCGGCGCATATCGGCGCCGTGGGGCGGGTGCACGCGGTCACCGCCAAGGCCGGCATGGTCGGCCTGACGCGCGCGCTGGCCAAGGAGCTGGCGCCTGACAACATCACGGTCAACATCGTCGTTCCGGGTTCGATCAACACCATCCGCGGCGCCGCCGCCGGCGGCAACAGCGGGCGCGCGCATCTGCCGGACAACCTGGTCGGTCGTATGGGCCAGCCGGAGGAAATCGCCGGGATGGTGCACTACCTCACGACCACCCCGGCGCGTTTCATCACCGGTCAGACCATCCACGTCAACGGCGGCGCCTTCATGCCGTAGTCACCTCACGCATCATGGCCCGCGAAGCATGCGGCGGCAGCGGCCGGGACAAGCCTTACCCCCGGGCACTTGACCCGGGGGGTAAGGCCATGACGGACAGGCTCAGGATTTCCACTTCGCCGCGGCTACGGCGACCTCCGGCGGATAGACCGTCACCGGCCGACCGTTCTGCCACTGCACCATCACCATCTTGGCGCCGATGCGGCGGCCTTGCGCGTCGTATTGCAGATGGCCGCCGGGGAACAGCAGCGCCGGCCCGGTCTGTCATGTCCAGCGCATGCAGCGCCTCGATCACCTTGTGCGGTTCGCCACGCCGGCACGCTCCAGCGCCTCCTTCAGGATCATCACGTGCGCATAGGCAAAGATCAAGTCGTGGCCGAACCACGGCTCGCCGGTGCGCTCGACGAATCGCGTCGCGACATCGGCCAGCGCCCTTGCCCGGCCAGTTGGCCAGGCCGACCATGCATGCCTTCCAGTTCTCGGCGCCGGTCGACCTTCAGCAACTCCGGCACCGCCCAGTGCCCGCCGCTGCCGATCAGCGGCAGCTTGTCGCCGGCATGCCGTATTCGGCTGAACTTGTCGAGCAGCAGCTTGTCGTCGCGGCACGTTGGTCGGACGCAGCAGCACGAAATCGGGATGCGCGCTGCGCACCGGCTGCACCAACGTCGTCGCGTCGCTCAGCGGCGGCGTGTAGATCTCGTCGGACGACGGCGGTCAGCTTCGCGTCCTTCAGCACGTGCTCGCGGATCGGTTTCATGAAGCTGACGGAGGCGGCCGTGTTGTCGCCGATCGATCGCCACCTTGGTCGGCCGCTTGCCGGTGGTCTTCTGCGCCAGCTCCATCACGTCGGCACCGTCTCCTCGGCCTGCGCGCCGGCGGTCGGCGAGGACTGGAACACGTATTTGAAGCCGCGGCCGGTGATCAGGTCGGAGTAGGACAGCGTCAGCCAGGGCAGTTCGGCGCGCTCGGTCACCTCGGTGACCGCCAGCGTGAAGGTGGACAGCCAGCAGCCGAAGCCGCCGACCAGGTTCGGGTTCTGCGCGATCATGCGCTGTGCCGCGTCCTTCGCCTTTTCGGCGTTGTCCTGGTGTCCAGCTCCATCAGCTTGCAGCTTGGCGCCGCCCAGTGCCTTGATGCCGCCGGCCTTGTTCACGTCGTCGATCGCCAGTTCGGCGCCCATCTGCTCCAGGATGCCCTGGCGCGCCCACGGCCCCGACAGCGGCACCAGCATGGCGATTTCCACCTCCTTCGGCGCCTGCGCGCGAGCGCGCGCCGGCAAGCGCCGGCAGCGCCGGCCGCGGCGCCAAGCGCCAGAGTGGTCCTGCGTCCGATCATTTTGGTCATGGTTGTCGTTCTCCCTTGCAGCGTTCTGATCTAGCCATCGCCGATCCCGAGATAGGAGCGCCGAACCCGGTCATCGGCAAGCAGCGTCTGGTATGGGCCGTCCAGCACGATCCGTCCGGTTTCCAGAACGTAGCCGTGATCCGACAGCTCCAGCGCCTCGGCGACGCGCTGCTCCACCAGCAGGATGGTCAGTCCGTCCTCGCGATGAATCTGCGAGATCCGCTCGAAGATCGTGTCGGTCACCGCGGGCGCCAGCCCCATCGACGGCTCGTCCAGCATCAGCAGCCGCGGTGCGGAGGCAAGGCCGCGGCCGATCGCCAGCATCTGCTGCTCGCCGCCCGACAGCGTGCCGGCAAGCTGCTCGGCCCGCTCCGCCAGGATCGGAAACAGCGTGTGGATGCGCTCGATCGTGCGCTGCCATTGCTTCGTGCCGGCGGCGGTATAGGCGCCCATCTCCAGGTTCTCGCGCACCGTCAGCGTGCTTGAACACCTGGCGGCCCTCCGGCACATGCGCAATGCCGAGATGCGCGCGTTCCGGTCGGCCGGCAACGCCAGCAGATCGGCGCCATCGAAACGGATGCGTCCCGGCGACCGGCGGGACGATGCCGCAGATGGTCTTGAACAGCGTTGACTTGCCGGCGCCGTTGGGGCCGACCACGGTGACGAATTGTCCCGCCTGCACCGTCAGCGACACGTCCGTCAGCGCGTGCAGGCCGCCATAGGCGACCGAGAGATGGCTGATTTCAAGCATGCAGGCGGGCCAGCCATTTCTTGCCGAGATACGCCTCGATCACCGCATCGCTGCTCCACCACGTCGCGCGGCTTGCCGCTGGCCAGCACGCGGCCATGGTCCAGCACGACGAAACGGTCGGCGATGCGCAGCATGGCGTGCATCGTGTGCTCGATGATGACGATGGTCATGCCCTCGGCGCGCAGCCGCTGCAGCACGTCCAGCACCTCGTCGCATTCCTCGCGGCCGAGGCCGGCGAGCGTCTCGTCCAGCAGCAGCAGCCGCGGCTGCCCGGCCAGCGCGCGCGCCAGTTCCATCAGCCGCAGCTGCTTGTTGGTGAGCTGCCCGGCAAAGGTCGTCCGCCAGGTCGCGACAGCCCGACCCGCGCGAGCGCGGCCTGCCGCGGCGGCGATCGCCTCCTGGTCCGACAGACCGGCGCCGTAGCGCGCCGACCACGACATTGTCGAGCAGCGGCAGGCGCGGGAAGCTGCGCACCACCTGGAAGGTGCGTCCCACACCCATGCGGCAGACCTGCGTGCACCTTGCGTCCCAGTAACGATTCGCCGCCCAGGCGTCGCCGTACCGGCATCGGCCGTCGATGCACGCCGTTCAGCACGTTGAACAGCGTGGTCTTGCCGGCGCCGTTCGGGCCGATGATGCCGAGGATCTCACCGGCCTCGACGCTGAAGCTGACGCCGTCCACCGCGCGCAACCCGCCGAAGGCGCGTGACAGATCCTCGACCTGTCAGCAACGTCCGCGCCGGGCACGACCTGGCGTGGCGGCAGCTTCGCGTGACGCGGCGCGACCGGGCCGGTGGCGCGGCGCGGGGAACCAGCGGTCGCGGATGCGTCCAGAACAGCCCCTCCGGCGCCGCCAGCATGATGACGATGATCGCCAGGCCGTAGACCACGCCCTGGATGCCCGGAATGATGTTGCCGAGCTCGGCGTTCAGCGACTCGGCAAGCGGAATCAGGACCGCGGCGCCGATCACCGGCCCCCACACCGTCGCCACGCCGCCGAACAGCGTGACCACCAGCGCCTGGGCGGACACCAGCATGCCGAACACCGAATCCGGCGTGACCACCAGCAGCACGCAGGCATACAGCCCGCCGGCGGCCGCGGCCATCGCGCCGGACACCATCAGCGCGCGCATCTTCCAGGTCCGCGCGTCGATGCCGGCGGCCTCGGCGGCCAGCTCGTTCTGCCGTGATCGCCAGCAGTGCCAGGCCGAAGCGCGAATTCTCCACCGTGATCGACACCAGCAGCGCGAGCACCAGCATCGCCAGCGCCAGCACGGTGTAGAGCCGCGGATCGGTGAATTGCAGATACAGGCCAACGGATGCTCGCGTGCATCGGCAGCGAAACTTCCTGGAAGCCCAGGTATTCCATGATGTACATGATCGCCAGCGGGTAGGCGAGCATCGACAGCGCGAAATAATGCCCACGCAAGCGGAACGTCGGTGTACCGATCAGGAACGCCGCGATCGCCCCCATCAGCATGCCGAGCGGAATGCCGAGCCACGGCGTCAGCGACCAGTAGACCAGCGCCAGGGTCACCGTGTAGGCGCCGACCCCGAAGAACGACGCATGGCCGAACGAGGTCAGGCCGCCATAGCCGGAGAACAGGTTCCACGACAGGCCCATCACCGCCCAGATCGGCACCAGGGTCAGCATCAGCTGGTAGTAGCTGTTGGTGACGAACAGCGAGACGCCGAGATAGACGGCCGTGACGAGCGCCAGTGCGATCCAGGTCGCGGCGCAGCCGCGGCGCGGCCCCCGGTCTCATGATAAGCGTCTCATGCGCGTTCCGCCGAGCGGCCGAACATGCCTTGCGGGCGCAGCATGACGATCAGCAGGAACACCACGAAGATCGCCGCGTTCTGCAACTGCGGCGGCAGGACCAGCGCCGAGCATTGCTGCACGAAGCCGACCGTCAGCCCGCCCCAGAACGCGCCGAGGATGCTGCCCATGCCGCCCAGCACGACGCCGGAATACATGATGATCACGTAGTCGAACCCGACGAACGGGCTGAACGGCGAGGTAGGTCGCCATCAGGCCGCCGGCGATGGCGGTGATGCCGCTGCCGATGCCGAAGGCGATACGATAGGTGCGATCGACGTCGACGCCCATATAGGTCGCCGCGGTGGGATTGTCGGCCGCGGCGCGCATCGCCTTGCCGAGCCTGGTGTGCTCCAGCAACACATACAGCGCGATCGCGACCAGGATCGCCACCGCGCAGGCGACCAGCCGCGCCTTGTTCAGGAACAGCGTGGCATCGCCGACCACCGGGCCGATCTCGAACGCGCGCGACGACAGCGGCGAGCGCACGGTGTGCGGCGTGGAGCCGAACACGATCAGCCCGCCATTCTGCAGCATCAGCGAAACGCCCAGGGTGACGATGAGCTGGCCGAAATGCCCTTCGTCCACCGACCCGGTGGTGCGCAGGCCGGAGACGCGCGCAATCAGGAACCTGTGCAGCAACGTGCCGACGACGAACACCATCGGGCCCCGCCAGCAGCGCGCCGACGAACGGACCGGCATAGGGGCCGAGGAACGCCAGCACGCCCCAGTTGGTGACCAGATACAGGCTGACGTACATGCCGAGCATCAGCAGCTCGCCCTGGGCGAAGTTGACCACCTTCATGACGCCGAAGATCAGCCCGAGCCCGACGCACATCAGGCCGTAGATGCAGCCGATGGTGACGCCCGCTGCCAGCGCGTTCAGTCACATTCTCGATCAGGACTTCCAAAGTCCACCGGTCAGCCTCCCCACGTTCTCCCATAGCCGGCCCGTCGCCGGATCGGCGTTTCTTGGGGTCTGCTCTTAGCCGGTACCCGGCATCTCCTCAAGGGACCAGCGGTGGAGCAGCTGGCCAAGCTGGCGCGGCGCCTCGCCCGGCCACAGCGTCTACCCGCGGCCGTCAGCCCCCAGGCAGCGGCGACTCCCAGCGCGCGCAGCCCGTCAGGCGCGACGGCGCGATAGTTGACATGATGATGCCCATGCACGATCAACTCGGCGCCCATGGCGCGGGCCAGCGCATCCAGCGCGGCGTTGCCCGCCGGATGACTGCTCGGTGCCTCGTGGGTCACCAGGATGTCGGCCCGTTGCCCGCCAGCAGCTCATAGTCCTCGGGCCAGATGGCGGTCGCGCCGAGCGAGTGGGCCAGTGCGTCGCGATGATCTTCGCGCCAATGCGGACCAAGCGCCGCAAGGTCCGCCGCCAGCGCCTCGCGCGCGCGCAGCCGCGGTGCCGCCGGCGGTTCCCAGATGCGCGGGCGGAATGTGCCACCCAGCCCGGCGATGCGCAGACCGTTGATGTTCGCCACCCGTCCGTGCAGCGCGCCACCGGCGGTGTGCGGATTGCGTGCGGGATCGACCAAGTTGGCCCACATCTCCGGCCCGCCGTCGTTGTCGTGGTTGCCGAAGATCCAGTACACCGTCGACGCCGCGGCGCAGCAGGGGCGCCACCAGCTCGTCCAACGGTTGCGTCGCACTCAAGTCGCCAAGCAAGATCGCCGCGCGCGGCCAGCGGTGCAGCGCACGCAGCCAGCCCCTGTTCGACGCGCTGCCATTGTCGGTGCATATCGCCGACGAACGACCACAGTCATGTCGTGCCCGTTCCGGCCGCCGCTCTTGACGATCTCTCCGCCGCATCCCTAACTTTCGCCGAAAATGCACTGCCGCCGCGATTTGCGGCGACCATGACAATGCGGGAGAGCACGATGCAAGCATCATGACACGCGTGCTGACGGGCGCCCACTGGCGGGGCGCTCGGCTGGTCAGCCCCGGCGATAGCACAGGGCGGCTGCGAACTCAAGATCGGCTCCATGGGGCCGATGTCGGGCGGCGCCGCGCAGTGGGGCCTCGCCATGGACGGCGCGGCCAACTGGCGGCGGCCGAGGTGAACGCCGAAGGCGGCCTCAAGGTGGGTAACAAGAATGTCACGTGACAGTGGTCCCCTATGACAGCAAGTACACCGCCGACGGCGCGGCGGCCGGCAGCAACGCCCTGGCCGCCAGAGGCATTCACTTCATCATCGGCCCGGTCGGCTCGCCGGAGGCGACCGGGATCAAGCCGATCGCTGGCGCGCAACCAGCAGATCGCCTGGAACGCCAGCTACGCCAAGGACGCGCTGGCGAAGCGCTATCCGCTGATGTTCCACATGGGCCCGGGGCCCGGGGGATGGGCGGATACCGTGATCAAGCAGGCGCTGAAGCACTGGACGATCAAATCGGTCGCGCTGGTCGCGCCGAACGACCAGGGCGGCACCGACATCGTCAGCGTCGATGAGGTCGCCTACAAGGACAACGGCATCAAGACCAGCTCGGAATACTACCAGCGCGGCACCACCAATTTCGCGCCGATCATCACGCGCCTGCTGGCGGCCAACCCAGATGCGGTGGACACCGCCTCCTCGCCGCCCGGCGACGCCGGGGTGATCGTCAAGCAGCTCCGCCTTGCCGGCTTCAAGGGGCCGATCGGACGCAACGGCGGCCCCGGCACCGAGGAGATCCTGCGCGTCTGCGGCGGCATGGGCGTGCTGAAGGATTTCTACTGGTACAACGGGGCAGCCCGACACGCCGCAGACGCACGCGATCGACGACGGAGTACAAGAAGCTGCTGGGCAAGGATCAGACCTTCGGCTCCTCGCTGTGGGTTAACCTGCCGGGCTGCGCGCATGACGCTGAAGGCGATCTCGATTGCCGGAACGATGGACGACGTGCAGAAGGTGGCCGAGGCATTGCGCAATCTGCCGGTGGATGACCCGAACATGGGCAAGGGCGTGTGGTCGGGCATGAAGCAGTTCGGCATCGCGCAGGAACTGATGTTCCCGTTCGGCATCGGCATCATCAAGGACGGCAAGGAGCTGGGCGTGACGACGCGTCGAGCCGAAGCTGTAGGCGCGGCTTCGGCAACACGGCCGCGCGCGTGCACAGTATTCATTGAGGCGGCGATCATCGGCGTGGGCCTGGGCGCGCAGTATGCGCTGCTGGCGCTCGGGTTTACGCTGATCTTCGGCATCCTCGGCGTGGTGAATTTCGCGCATGGCGGATTTCTACATGCTGGGCGGCTATGTCGCCTATAGCTGCGTCAGCGGGCTTGGCCTGCCATATCCGCTGGCGGTGCTGGTGGCCGTGCTCGCCACCGGCGCGCTCGGCTGGGTGTTCGAGTTGCTGCTGATCGAGCGGCTCGTCGATGACCACCTGGCCACGCTGATGCTGACGCTGGCGCTCTATCTGATCATCTCGACCGGCGTGCTGGCGGTATTCGGGCCGATTTCGATGCAATTCACCTTTCCGGTGAGCGGCGCCTTTCGCGCCGGGCTGGTCTACGTGCCGCGTGAGAACCTGATCGTGCTCGCCGTATGCCTGGCCGCCATCGTGGCATTGTATCTGGTGCTGTTCCGCACCGATCTCGGCCGCGCCCTGCGCGCGCTGGCGGACGACCGGGCAGTGGGCAAGGCCCTGGGCCTGCGCCCGCGCCTGCTGTTCCCGGCCGCTTTCGCCCTGGCGACCGGCCTCGCCGGACTGACCGGCGCGCTGGTCACGCCGATCCTCGCGCTGGCGCCCGGCGTGGGCGATCCGGTGCTGGCTACCTCGTTCCTCACCGTGATCCTGGGCGGCCTCGGCAGTCTGGGCGGCGCGGCGCTGGCGGCCTTCATCGTCGGCATCGTCGAAGCCTACACCTCGGTCTATTTCGGCGGCTCGGTCGGCGCGCTGGTGCTGTTCGTGCTCGTGCTGTTGCTGCTGGTGTTTCGCCCGACCGGTCTGCTGGGCCGCGAGGTCCGCGGCGCATGATGGCGCCCGCTGGGCGACGTGCCGCCGGCGGCGGGGCGGAGATCGCCGCCGCGGCAATCTTTGCCCTCGCCCCGGCGGTGCCGCTGCTGACGAGCAGCGTGACTGATCTATTCGGTGATGAACCAGATCATGATCGGCGCCATCTCCGCGCTCAGCGTCTGGATCATGCTGCGGATGAACCTGCTGAGCTTTGCCACGCCGACCTTCATGGCGATCGGGGGGTATAGGGTGGCGATCGCCGGCCAACACGACATCACCGACGCCATCGTGCTGACGCTGGGAAGCTTTCTTCGTGCCGGCGCTGGTGGCAATACCGCTCGGCGCGCTGGTGCTGCGCCTGCGCGGCACCTACTTCGTGCTCGTCACGTTCGTGCTGTCGCAGATCATGCAGTTGCTGCTGTTCGAAACGCCGGGGCTGACCGGCGGCTCCAACGGCATCGCGGGCGTCCCCGCGGTCACGCTGTTCAGCCTGGAATTCGCCAGCAATCGTGCGGTGGTGATCTTCGCCTGCGTGCTGGCGCTGCTGGCGGTGCTGATCGCCGCGGCGCTGACCCGCTATTTCCGCCAGCACTTTGCCGCGATCGAGGAGAACGAGATCCTCGCGGAAAGCCTCGGCCTGGTGGTCTGGCGCTACAAGGCATTGGGGTTCGTGGTGGCCGCGGGGCTGGCTGGCCTGGCCGGGTTTGCCCTGGTCAGCATGCTGCTGACCGCGCATCCAAGCTCGTTCGACCCGATCACGGCGGTGGATTTCATTGCCTATACGATTATCGGCGGCCGCACCTCGATCCTCGGCCCGATCGTCGGCGGCACGCTGCTGATCTATGCGACGAACCTGTTCGGCACGCACGGCCAATACGCGCAGGGGCTGTACGGGGTGCTGATCCTGGTGGTGATCCTGGCGGCGCGCGGCGGCATTGTCGGAACCGTCGGCGGCTTGCTGCGCCGGAGGGCATAACGTGGCGGGCCAGGTGGAACTGCGCGTCGAAGGTCTGGCCAAAAGCTTTGGCGGGCTGCGCGTCTTCGCGGACGTCGGTTTCAGCCTGGAACCCGGCGGCCTGATGGGCGTGATCGGCCCGAACGGTGCCGGCAAGACGACGCTGATCAACGTGATCTCGGGACGCCTGGCGCCGTCGGATGGCCGTGTGTTGCTGGGCGGACGCGACGTCAGCGGTCAGCCGGCGCATGCGCTGAGCCGGCTCGGCGTGGCGCGCAGCTTCCAGCAAACCAACATCTTCCGCAGCGTCTCGGTGCGCGAGAATATTTCCCGCGCGATCCGATTCGGCCAGCGCGGCGTGCAACCCGGGCTCGACCGTCTGCTGGACCAGTTCGGCCTGGCCGAGCGGTTGGACGAGCAGGGCGACAAGCTGCCGTACGGGTTGCAGAAGATGCTGGGCCTGCTGATGGCCTTCGCCACCGGACCGCGCGTGCTGCTGCTCGACGAGCCAGCGGCGGGATTGGAACGCGCCGAGCGGCATCGCGTCGATGCATTCGTGCAGCACGCGCGCGAAGCCGGCGGCTGCAGCGTCCTGATCGTGGAACACGACATGGACCTGATCCGCCGGCTGTGCCCGCGCGTGCTGGTGCTGGATGCCGGTGCCGTGCTGGCCGACGGCGCAACGGCCGAGGCGCTGGCCCGGCCGGACGTCATCGCCGCCTATCTCGGCGGCGCCGAAGACGAGGCCGCGTGATGCTGCTGCAAATCGAGAATTTGCAGGTGCGCTATGGTGGGATCACCGCCCTGTCGGGCATTTCCATCGATGTCGCGGAAGGCGAGACGGTACTGCTGGTCGGCGCCAACGGGGCCGGCAAATCCAGCACCATCAACGCCGTCATCGGCCTGGTGCCGGCGGCCAGCGGGCGCATCGTGTTCGATGGCATCGTGCTGTCGTCCGTGCCGTGCGAACAGCGCGCGCGGCACGGCATTGGCTATGCGCCGGAAGGGCGGCGGGTGTTTCCCACGCTTTCGGTCACCGACAATGTTCTGGCCGGCGCGTTCGGCCGCGGCCGGGCACGTCAGCGCGAGGCGCTGGACTGGCTGTGCTCGGTGTTTCCGTTGCTGAGCGAACGCGCCCGCCAGCCGGCGGGGCAATTGTCCGGCGGACAGCAGCAGATCGTCGCGCTGGCGCGCGCCATGGCAGCGTTTCCGCGGCTGCTGTTGCTGGACGAGCCGTTCCTGGGCCTGGCCCCGGTGTGGATACAGCAGATCAGCGACGCGATCACGCAACTCCACGCGCGCGGCACGACTGTGCTGATGACGGAACAGATGGCCCGGCCGGCGCTGCGGCTGGCGACGCGCGGCTACGTGATGCGCGGTGGCGAGGTGCGACGCAGCGGCACCGTGGCAGAGATTCGCGAGATCGCGCTCGCCGACGAATACCTGTAGGCAAGCCAGGACGGGGGCTTGAGGCCGGCAGTCGGGCCGCGCACACTTGCGGGCGCTGCGTTGCTTCCCGGCGACGCGGGGTCGCGACGGCAAGGAATGGGACAGCGATGCGAGACGTGGTCGGCACCGAGGATCCTGCGATATTTCTCGACCGGCTGGAACAGGCCGCGGCGCACCGGGAAACCCCGTGTGGCGACGGCCGCATGGTCTGGCGGTCCTGGGGCAGCGGGCCGGTGCTGGTGCTGTTGCATGGCGGCGCCGGGTCGTGGCGGCATTGGGCGCACAACATCGACGATCTGTCGCGCGATCATCTTCTGCTGGTGCCCGACCTGCCGGGGCTCGGCGGCTCAGCGGACCTGCCGGAGCCCCGGACCGCGGAGACCGTAGCCGCCATTCTCGGGCAGGGCCTCGGTATCATTCTGGAGCCGGATGCAACCTATGATCTCGCCGGGTTTTCCTTCGGCGGCACCGCGGCAAGCTGCCTCGCCGCGCTGCACGGCGCGCGCGTGCGGTCGCTGACGCTCATCTGCTCCGGCGGCGTCGGGCCGTCTGCCTACCAGGTCGAACTGCTGAAGGTACGTCACCTGATGGGCGACGCGCGCGTGGCCGCGCACCGCACCAACCTCAATCGCCTAATGATCGCCGATCCCGCCAAGATCGATGCACTGGCCCTGCTGATCCAGGATTGGAACACCCGGCATTCGCGGCTGAAGACGCCGATGCTGTCGCGCAGCGGCGCGTTGCGCACGGCGTTGCAGACGGTGCACGTGCCGGTAAACGGCATCTGGGGCGGACTTGATCCTCCCGCCAATCCACACGCCCACGAGCGCGAGGCGGCGCTGCGCGCCATGCGCCCCGAGGTGAACTTCCACATGATACCGGGCGCCGGCCACTGGGTGGCCTATGAGGCGCCGGAGGAGTTCAACGCCACCTTGCGCGAGATGCTGCGACGAACGCGTCCATAAATAGGAACATGCACAAAACGCCAACGCCTGGCATCGGTGTGGCGCCGATGCCAGGCGAGCGCGGCGCCCCACCATGCTGGGCGGCGCCCGCCGGGTGGCATTCGGCGCAGGCGTCACCCTGGCGAAACCCGCGCCGGTTGGACACGCCGGTGTCCGCCGGTCAGCGGATGATGAGGCCCTGCCCGGTGGGCAGGTTCAGGACCATCGTTCCATGCGCCCGGGCGAATGCGTCAAAGGCGGTCTTCTGCGCGATGTGGGTTGACCAGCCGTAGTCGTCCAGCAGCACCAGCGCGCCGGGCACCAGGCGGTCCCAGAAGAACTCGATGGTCGCAATCTCCGGCAACACGATGTTCATGTCGATCGACAGGTAGGCAACGCGGTGGTCCGCCGGAAATGTGGCGAGTGTGTCAGGCACCATGCCGCGCACCAGGCGGCATCGTGGCCAGGGCGCGAAATGCGCCACCGCGTCCGCGAAGCACTCCTGGTAGGCTTCGCGGTTATGCCAGCCGCCGATGCCGTTGCTCTCCGCCTCGGTCATCTGCGCGTCGGGGATGCCGCTATAGGTGTCGAACAGCCAGAAATCCTTGTCGAGCCGGTTGAAATCGAGCCAGTCGCAGATCGCCAGCGACATCATGCCGGTATCGACGCCGCATTCCACGAAATCGCCCGCGAGCCGCGCCGCCTGGCTGGCTGCCCACAGCGCGACGTGCACGATCCAGCGATTGTCGTCGATATGGCGCGTCTTCTTGCCGCCCCCGGTCCAGCCACGCGCGTGCGCCTGGCGATAGCGCGGGTCGTCCAGGAAATCGGTGGTCTTGCCGAAGCAGCGCAACCCGCTGCCGTTGTAGCTGCAGGTCCGCGCCATCGGCTGCCCGCCGGCCGGATAGACGATCTCGCCGGTGTCGAATTGCAGCGCAATCGCCCGCGGCAGCGTATTCGGATCCATTCTGGCTCCCATCATCCATGCGATGCGCTTCGCACGAAGCGCGATCATGTCCCGTCCGCATGGCTTTATGCCGCTTGGGTGAATCCCGGCTTAATTGGGCCCCTCTTGCGGGGCCCGCCAGATCGTGTCCCCAGCGTGTGCTGTGGCGCGCCGTACCCCTGGGCCGATGCGTCGCCTGCCGCCTCCGCCGCAGCGCCCGCCTTCGGTCGGCGCCGCGCGGCTACGAGGCCGCCTCCAGCGCTTCCTCCGCGGCCAGCCACTCGGCCTCGGCAGCCGCCGACAGCCGGCGGATCGCCGCGAGCCGCGCATTGGTCGCGGCAATCTCGCCCGCCCGACCCGGCCCATACAGCGCGGGATCCGCCAGCTTCTTCTCGATTGTGGCGCGTTCCGCTGCCAGCTTCGCCAGCCGCGTCTCGGCCTCCTTCGCCTGCTTGCGCAACGGCGCCAGTGCGGCGCGCGCCTCGGCCCGCTCGCGCCGGTCGTCGCGCTTGGTGCCGGCGTCCGGCTTCGCCGCCGGGCGGGCACGCTCAGCCAGTAGCGCGCGATACTCGTCCAGATCGCCGTCGAACGGACGCACCGTGCCGTCGGCGACCAGCCACAGGCGGTCGGCCACCAGCTCCACCAGATGCGGGTCGTGCGTGATCAGCAGCACCGCGCCCTGGAAGTCGGCCAGCGCCTTCACCAGCGCCTCGCGCGCGTCGATGTCCAGATGGTTGGTCGGCTCGTCGAGGATCAGCAGATGCGGCGCCTCGCGCGTCGCCAGTGCCAGCAGCAGGCGCGCCTTTTCGCCGCCCGACAGGTTGGCGACCGGCGTTTGCGCCCGGTCCGCGTCCAGCCCGAAACGCGCGAGCTGGGCGCGCACCTGGCTCGGGCTGGCGCGCGGCAGCACGCGGGCCATGTGGTCCAGCGGCGGTTCGGTGGCCACCAGCTCGTCCTCCTGGTGCTGGGCGAAATAGCCGACGCGCAGCCTGGAACTGCGGCGCAGCTCGCCGTCCAGCGGATCGAGCCGCCCGGCAAACAGTTTCGCCAGGGTGGACTTGCCGTTGCCGTTGGCCCCCAGCAGCGCGATGCGGTCGTCGGTGTCGATCGACAGCGAAAGACCGCGCAGCACGGCAACCCCATCGTAGCCCACGGAGACCCGCTCCAGCGCCAGGATCGGCGGGGCGATGCGCGATGGCTCGGGAAAGTTGAAGCGGGTCGGCGTCGCCTCGATGATCGTTTCGATCTGCGGCAGCCTTGCCAGCGCCTTGATGCGCGCCTGCGCCTGGCGCGCCTTGCTCGCCTTGTAGCGGAAGCGGTCGACGAAGGACTGGATGTGCGCGCGTTCCGCCGCGACACGCTTCGCCGCGCTGACCTGCTGCAGCGCGCGTTCGGTGCGGATACGCACGAACTCGTCGAAGCCGCCGGGGGTCAGCGACAGCTTGCCGCGATCGAGATGCGCGATCGCCTCCACCGCGCGGTCCAGTAGGCCGCGGTCGTGCGAGACGACCAGCGCGGCACCGGGGAAGCGAGCGAGCCAGCCCTCCAGCCACAGCGTCGCCTCCAGGTCCAGGTGGTTGGTCGGCTCGTCCAGCAGCAGCAGGTCGGGGTTGGCGAACAGCGCCGTGGCCAGCGCCACGCGCATGCGCCAACCGCCGGAGAACGACGATACCGGGCGTGCCTGCGCCGCCTCATCGAAGCCGAGCCCGGCCAGGATGGTCGCCGCGCGCGCCGGCGCCGCATCCGCGCCAATCGCCAGCAACCGGTCATGGATCTCGCCCAGGCGCTCGGGCGCGGCGGTTTCGACCTCGGCCAGCAGCGCCAGACGCTCCGGATCGCCCTTCAGCACGGTCTCGGTCAGGCTGTCCGGACCGTCCGGCGCCTGCTGGTGCACCGTGGCGATCCGCGCCCTTGCGGCCAGGCGGATCTCGCCGCCGTCCGGCACCAGTTCGCCGGCAATGGCGCGCAGCAGCGTGGACTTGCCGGCGCCATTGCGGCCGACCAGGCCAATGCGCCGGCCAGGGTCGACGGTCAGGTCGGCAGCGTCCAAGAGCGTGCGGCCACCCAAACGGATGGTGAGGCTGGAGATGACGAGTAGGCTCATTCCCGGCGGTTTACGGGCCAACAGCCCGCCGGGCAATCGCCTGAACGAAGCAAGGCCAGGGGCTTCGCCCCTGGACCCCACCAGAGGGCGCTGCCCTCTGGACTCCCGCCAAGGGCGGAGCCCTGACCTTGCTTCGTTCAGGCGATTGCCCGGCGGCGCTCGATGTTCGGCAGCAGTGCCGCCAGCAGCCCGATCAGCGGCAGGAACGCGCACACATGGTAGACCAGATAGATGCTGGTGTGGTCCGCCAGTTCGCCCAGCGCCGCCGCGCCGAGGCCGCCCAGCCCGAACGAAAAGCCGAAGAACATACCGGCCACCATGCCGACGCGCCCGGGCAGCAGGTCCTGCGCATAGACCAGGATGGCCGAGAACGCCGAGGCCAGGATCAACCCGATCACCACGGTCAGCACGCCGGTCCAGAACAGGCTGGCGTAGGGCAGCATCAGCGCGAACGGCGCGGCGCCGAGGATGGAGAACCAGATCACCGGCTTGCGCCCGAACCGGTCGCCGATCGGCCCGCCGGCGAAGGTGCCCGCGGCGACCGCGCCGAGGAACACGAACAGGTGGATCTGCGCGTCCGGCACCGACAGGTGGAATTTCTGGATCAGGTAGAACGTGTAGTAGGAGCTGAGGCTGGCGGTGTAGACGTTCTTGGAGAACAACAACGCCACCAGCACCGCGACGGCGCCCAGCACCTTCGGGCGCGACAGCGAGTGCAGCGCCTCGATCCCCGCCGCCTCGATCCCATGGGCCAGACCGCCGCGCCGCGAAGGCGCCCGGCGGCTGCGATACCAGAAGCTGACGTTGGTCAGCAGCAGGATCGCCAGCAGCGCCACGGCGGAGAACCAGGTGATCGACCCTTGTCCGTGCGGCACCACGATGAACGCTGCCAGCAGCGGCCCGACCGCGGAGCCGCTGCTGCCGCCGACCTGAAACAGCGACTGCGCGAAGCCGTGCCGCCCGCCGGAGGCCAGCCGCGCCACGCGCGACGCCTCCGGATGGAACACCGAGGACCCGACGCCGACGATCGCCGCGGCCAGCATGATGGCGCCGAAGCTGGAGGCGACCGAGAGCAGCAGCAGCCCGACCAGGGTGAAGCCCATCGCCGCCGGCAGCGAATAGGGCATCGGCCTGCGGTCGGTCACCATGCCGACCACCGGCTGCAGCATCGAGGCGGTGAGCTGGAAGGCCAGCGTGATCAGCCCGATCTCGGCGAAGTCGAGATGATAGCTGACCTTCAGCATCGGGTAGATCGCCGCCACCAGCGACTGGTTCAGGTCATTGAGCAGATGGCAGACGCTCAACGCCGCCAGGATGGCGAAGGTCATGGTCTCCGTCTGGCGTGCCGATGTCGTCGCCGCCACTGTCGCCGCCACTGTCGTCGCCCTGGCGATGGTGTGCGGCGCGGGGATGGTGTTCTGGCTCACGCGCATGTGTCCTCGGGATCGGCGGATGCCGGCACAAGTATGACGAAACCGCAATGCGCCGACCTATGCGCTATATTTCTGCCTGCCGTGCGGTTGGGGAACAAAAGCGTACGCCTGCTTAAAGATGCCTTAATGAGTGACGAGTATCACAGCGCTGCGGATCGGGCTGGCCCATATCTGGTGCTGTCGCCGCTTGGTCTTGGAGGGTTGCTGTGACGGCCGGAAGGAAATCGGGTGATGCCGGCTGTGATACGCGCCGCGCGCTGTTGGGCGTGGTGGCGTGGATCATGATTCTGCTCGCCGGGTATTGGCTGGCGGCGGAATGGCAGGCGCTGCCGACACTGGCGGCCTCGCTGTTCACCTCGGTACGATGACGCGGGGGCGATGAGGCGGATCAGCCCGGCGCCATCTCCGCCGCGGCAAGCACCTTCAGATCGCCCGACTGCACCAGCAGCGCCGCGCCAAGGCCCGGGGCAACGCCTGGCAGCCTGAGGCGCCGTGCGCTGCCATCCCAGGTGCCGAGCGGCGTGGCTTCGCGCACAATCCGGTATTCCGTCAGCCGCCGTCCGCGGTTCTCACCCGCGCCGACCGCGGTGGCCTGCTGTGGGTCATAGGCGACCAGCAGCGTGCTGACCGGCCGGCCGGCGGCGCCGACCTCGGCGACCCAGGCCGCGGCGTCCCGGCGCAACGCCAGCGGCACCGCGAAGCCGCCGACCGCGCCGATCGCCGCCTGCACCGCGGGACGGTCGGACCCGATCACCATGCGCGCGCCGTTCACCACCAGCGCCGGGGTGTAGACCTCGTCGCGCAGCACCGCGGCGTAACGGCGCTGCCGTGCCGTGGCGGCGGGGCTGGAATAGGGATCGCGCCAGCCCAGGCCGTTCCAGTAATCGACATGCCAGGCCAGCGCGATGATGCCGGGCTGGCGCGGGAGCTGACCGAGCAGCGCATCGGCCGGCGGACAGGACGAGCAGCCCTGCGAGGTGAACAGCTCCAGCACCGCCGGCGGCGTCGCGGCCCGCGCCGCGGGTGCGGCGCAAGCGGCCAATCCGGCGATCACCAGGTCCCGACGTCGCATGTGCCTCTCCTTCACAGGTCCTGGCACTTGGACCACGCCGGCCCGCCGGCGTTACGCGGCAACCCCCCGAAGGCGGCGGGCTTTGCCGATCGGCCGCGCCGCGGCACAGTGTGATCCGACAGGGAGACAAGCCGATGCGTTCACCCGCCGCCGCCATGCAGGCACTGTTGCACCAACCCGCGTTGCAGATCATGCCCGGCTGTGGCGACGGCCTGGGCGCCCGCCTGATCGCGGAGGCGGGCTTCAAGGTCGGGTTCGCCTCCGGCTCCTCGATCTCCGCCACCAGGCTGGCGATGCCGGACATGGACCTGCTGGCGTTTCCCGAGATGCGCGACGCGGTCGAATCCATCATCGCCGCCGCGCCGGGCGTGCTGTGGCTCGCCGACGGGGACACCGGCTACGGCAATGCGATCAGCGTGCAGAAGACGATCCGCGCCTACGCAAGCGCCGGCGCCGCCGCCGTGCTGATCGAAGACAAGATCTGGCCGCGCCCGCTCGGCCAGCAGGGTGCCAAGCTGGTGATCGAGCGGGACGCGGCGCGCCTGCGCTGCCGGGCGGCGGTCGAGGCCTGCCGCGAGGAAGGTATTCTGCTCCTGGCGCGGACCGATGCCCGCACCTCGCGCGGGTTCGCCGAGGCGTTGACGCGGGTTCAGGATTTCGTCGCCGCGGGGGCCGATATCTGCTTCCTCGATTCGCCGCAGTCGGAGGCGGAGATGCGCGCCTCGGTCGAAGCCTGCCAGGGCAAACCGGCGATCGCCGTGACCTCCCCGGCGGGGAAGCATTTCATGCCGGGCGACGCGGAGCTGGCGCGCATCGGCATCCGGGTGGTGGTCTACCCGCAGGAGATTCTGGCGGCGACCGTGCACGCGGTGCGCTCGGCGCTGGCGGGACTCAAGGGTGGCGAGCGGGCGCGGATGGCAACGGTGCCGGAGCTCGCCAGCGCGATCCGCGTGGCTGACTACCTGGCGTTGGACGAACGCCTGTCCCGCCCCGTATGAGCGCACCCGGTATGATCGCGAACAGGATCGCGAACAGGATCGCGCCGCTGGTCGGCGCGCGGACGCAGGACCGGCCGCGTGCGCGCTTGCACGGCCCGGGCGGTGATGGATTGATCCCGCGCTGACCTGGGGGACCGGACATGGCGCTCGATCACTGGCTGGCCTTTGTCGCGGCGTCGGCCGTGCTGCTGGCGATCCCGGGGCCGACGGTGCTGCTGGTGATCGCGTACGCGCTGGGGCACGGACGGCGGGCCGCAGGCTCGACCGTGGCCGGCGTGGCGCTCGGCGACTTCACCGCGATGACCGCCTCCCTGGTCGGGCTGGGCGCGCTGCTGGCGGCCTCGGCCGAACTGTTCACCGCGCTGAGGTGGGTGGGGGCGGCGTATCTGATCTATCTCGGGGTCAAGCTGTGGCGCGCGCGGGTGGCCGATATGGTGGTCGATGCGATGGCTCCGGCGGCGCGGCCCGGCCGCATCCTGCTGCACGCTTATGCGGTGACCGCGCTCAATCCCAAGAGCATCGTGTTCTTCATTGCCTTCCTGCCGCAGTTCCTCGACGGGGGGCGTGCGTTGGTGCCGCAACTGGCGATCTTCGAGGCGAGCTTCCTGACGCTGGCAACCGCCAATGCGCTGGGCTACGCGCTGCTCGCTTCGGCGGCGCGGCGCACCATCCGCCAGCCGCGCGTGCAGCGCGTGGTCAATCGCGCGGGCGGAACGTTGCTGATCGGTGCCGGGGCGCTGGCGGCGGTGTGGCGGGGCGGCTGATACAGCAAGGCCCGGAGGTTGAATTTCACGTCCGCGCATCAGGTCCGCATCTCCGCGCCGCGGTATGCGACGACGGCTAATAACCGTGCATTTACCCGGCTCGGTTATGGGATGCGGAGGCTGCGCTTGAAAACTATACAACCGCGTTATATAGATGGCGCTGCGTGTGCTGAAGCTTCGCGGGTTCGCGCGTGCGGCGCGCAAGGAGGGCGTCGGCGATCTGGCGCTGCTGCATGCCGCGCGCGAAATCGAGGCTGGGCTTGTCGGCGCGCGGCTGGGTGGGTGCCTGATCAAGCAGCGCCTCGCGCGCGCCGGCGCCGGCAAACGCGGCGGCTACCGGCTGATGGTTGCCCACCGCCCGCAGGCGTTGGTGGTGTGCCTGTTCCTGTTTGGCAAGAACGAACGGGACACGATCTCGGATCGGGAGTTGCGCGCGTTGTTGCTGGTCGCCGATGGGCATGTGAATGCGACGGCGGACCAGTTGGCCGCACTGATCCTGGACGGCGAATTGATCGAGGTGATGGACCATGCCGGCTAACCGAACCGGGAGCCGTCTTCTGGCCGAGATGCATGCGGCGGGGCGGGGTCTGCGCAAAGCGGGGGCGCTCGATGCGCTGACGATGCGCGAGTTGGATGCGCTGTGCCTCCCGCCGGTGCCGTCCTACAGCGCGGCGCAGATCCGGCGGATTCGGCGGGCGACCAAGGCAAGTCAGGCGGCCTTCGCCGCGGTGTTGAACGTCGGCGCGGCGACGGTCGCGGCATGGGAGCAGGGCACCAGGTCGCCCTCCGCCCCGGCGTTAAAACTCCTGGAACTGGTGGAGCGCAAGGGATTGCAGGCGCTGGCGTGAGCGGGGCGACGTTGGTGGTGTACTGCTGCCTCGTCTGCTCCGCCTCAGCGCCAGACTGCGGGCTTGCACCGGTTCCGCGACGAAACGCGACAGTTCGCCCCTGCGGGCGCGTCCCTGGCCGGGTTGTGACCGCGGGATGCGAGGTCTTGGGAGAGGCGCGTCAGGCGTGGGCGCGAAGGGGGCCGCGCTTCTCACCGAGACTGCGCCAATCTTCGTCGGCCTCGATGAAGAAATCGAATGCGTCGGGATCGGTGCCGATGCCGAGTTCGTGGGCAAGACGAACGACCCGATCGCTGACCAGCTCATGAGGCTCTATCAGGTCGGGATCGGCGGAGGCTTCCGGCAACAGGTCCTTCACGAACGGCAGCATCGTCGCTGGGATGTCGAACTCGGCGCCCACGGGCTTGGTTGTCTTGTCATACCCCCGCAGATGATAGGCCACGGTCATGGTTCAATTTCCCTTGTCGGATCGGCGGGCTTCAATCGCTCTCCCGTCACATGATCATACTCACCCGGATGACGGCCGCGCGCATTGTAGACCTCGACGGCACCATGCTGGCTGTCCCACTCATGGATCAAGCCGTGTGGGTCCTTCCAGCGATGTCGTCCGCCTTTCGGCCTGGTTCGGACCGCATCGGGAAATGCCTGGAGTCTATCGGGCGCCCGCAGGTAAGCGTGGTCGCGTGGCGTGCCGATCATGGGTCGCCATCCTGGCGACCGGTCGTTGACATTCGGTGAACGGCGGGACGGGCGGATAGCCGCCCACGTTCCTGTCGCGCTCCTTCACTATCGTTGGGGCGATACCCAATGCAGGGGGGGAGCCGAGCCCCCGGGACGTGACCGAGAGTAAGCTGCGCTCCCCGAGTCGACGGCGGATTGCGCCGCGCTACAACGCCCCGCCCCGCCGCCCCACGCTCGCC
This sequence comes from uncultured Alphaproteobacteria bacterium, assembly GCA_963847615.1. Taxonomy (GTDB): domain Bacteria; phylum Pseudomonadota; class Alphaproteobacteria; order Acetobacterales; family Acetobacteraceae; genus Palsa-883. The sequence goes on along the minus strand of CAWKAN010000012.1, from coordinate 178,342 downwards.
CCCAGCCGCAACCGCAGCGCGTTCAGCTTGATGAACCCCTGCGCGTCAAACTGGTCGTAGGCGCCCTGGTCCTCCTCGAACGTCACCACCTTCATCGAATACAGGCTGTTCGGGCTCTCCCGCCCGATGCAGCTCACGTTGCCCTTGTACAGCTTCAGCCGCACTCGCCCCGTCACGCTGTGCTGGCTCGCGTCGATCAGCGCCTGCAGCATCCGCCGCTCCGGGCTGAACCAGAACCCGTTGTAGATCAGCTCGGCGTAGCGCGGCATCAGGCTGTCCTTCAGGTGCGCCGCCTCGCGATCCAGCGTGATGCTCTCGATCGCCCGATGCGCCGCCAGCAGGATGGTGCCGCCCGGCGTCTCGTACACCCCGCGCGACTTCATGCCGACGAAACGGTTCTCCACCAGATCGAGCCGGCCGATGCCGTTCGCCTTGCCCAGCTCGTTCAGCCGCGTCAGCAGCGCCGCCGGCGACAGCGCCGCCCCATCGATCGCCACCGCATCCCCCTGCGCGAAATCGACGCTGATCACCGTCGCCTGGTCCGGCGCGTCCTCGGGCCGGATGGTGCGCTGGTAGACGATCTCGTCGGCCTCGATCGCCGGGTCCTCCAGAATCTTCCCCTCCGACGACGAGTGCAGCAGGTTGGCGTCCACGCTGAACGGCGCCTCGCCGCGCTTGTCCTTGGCGATCGGGATCTGGTTTTCCCCCGCGAACTCCAGCAGCCTGGTCCGGCTGGTCAGCTCCCACTCGCGCCACGGCGCGATGATCTTGATGTCCGGCTTCAGCGCGTAATAGCTCAGCTCGAACCGCACCTGGTCGTTGCCCTTGCCGGTCGCGCCGTGCGCCACCGCGTCGGCGCCGACAAGCTCGGCGATCTCGATCTGCCGCTGCGCGATCAGCGGGCGGGCGATCGAGGTGCCCAGCAGGTACTGCCCCTCATACAGCGCGTTGGCGCGGAACATCGGGAACACGAAGTCCCGCACGAAGGTCTCGCGCAGGTCGTCGACGAAGATCTCCTTCACGCCGAACAGCTCGGCCTTGGCCCGCGCCGGCGCCAGCTCCTCGCCCTGGCCCAGGTCGGCGGTGAAGGTCACCACCTCGCAGCGATAGGTCACCTGCAGCCAGCGCAGGATCACGCTGGTGTCCAGCCCGCCGGAATAGGCGAGCACGACCTTCTTTACATCCTTGACGCGCATGCCGGCGGCCCTTCTGCTGCGGTGCCGGCGGGGAGTAGCCCCGAGGCCAAAACGGCGCAAGCAGCTTGGAGCGACGAGAATGCGGGACCTGGCAGGCAAGACCGCGCTGGTGACCGGCGCGGCATCGGGGATCGGCCTCGGCATCGCCGGCGCGCTGGCCCAGGCCGGGATGCACGTCGTGCTGGCCGACCTCCACCCCGAGACGCTGGCGCAGGCGCGTGCGGCCGTTGCCGCGATCGGCGCGCCCACCGGGGCGCGCGTCGAAACCGTGCTGACCGACGTGTCCGACCCCGACCAGCTCGCCGCCGCCGGCCGCGCGACCGAGCAGGCGTTCGGCAAGCTGCACGTCCTGGTCAACAATGCCGGCGTGGCGATGCACGGCATCCCGGTCGAGCAGGCAACGCCGGAGACCTGGCGCCGGGTGATCGGCGTCAACGTCATGGGCGCGATCCACGGCATCCACGCGCTGCTGCCGCTGATCCGCCGCCACGGCGAGGGCGGGCACGTGGTCAACACCGCCTCGATCTCCGGCTTCTTCGTCCGCGAGGGCCGCCACCAGGGCGGCTACGCACTGACCAAATACGCCGTGGTGGCGCTGTCCGAGGCGCTGGAGCAGGAGACCAAAGGCAGCGGCATCGGCGTCTCCGTGCTGTGCCCGGGGCCGGTGCGCACGCAGTTCTTCCTGTCAGGCCCCCCTGGCGCCAGCCGCACCGCGCCGCCCGGCGGCTTCGCCGGCCGGATGGAGCCCGAAGCGGTCGGCGCACGCGTGGTGCACGCGATCCGCCACGACGAGTTCTACATCTTCACCCACACCGCCGAGCGCGCGGCGGTGCAGGCGCGCCACGCGCGGATCGCGGCGGCGTTCGACCGCGCCGAAGCACTGGCGCGCGGCACGCCGGCCTGACCCGCGAAGCCCGGCCATGCGACGCCCCGCTTTGGCACGCCTCGCGCTGGTCCTGCTGCTGTCGTTGCCTTGCGGCCCGGCGCCGGCGGCGGAGCTGCCGGTGCTGGACACCGCCGCCGTCCCCTACCTGAAGGCCCAGGGCAAGGCCGCCTACGACAACTTCCTGCTGGCCAACCTGCCGCGCGCCTACGCGGTTGCGCCCTCCGGCGCCTATGGCTGGTTCGGCGGCGCCGGCACAGCGGAACAGGCGCGCGCCAAGGCCCTGGCCTCCTGCGCGTCCAAGGGCGCGACCGCTTGCGCGCTCTACGCCGAGGACCTGACGGTCGTCTGGCCCGGCCGGCCACACGTCGCACCGCCGCCGGTGCCCGGGCCGTTGATCACCGGCAGCGGCTACGCCTTCGTGCCCGATCCGCGCTTCATCTGGCATGGGCCGCAAGCGGCGCGCGGGCTGTATGTCTGGGGCCATGGCAAGTCGCCCGGCAACGCGGACGAAAGCAACGAGCAGCCGCCGAGCTACGTGCGCGCCTTCAACAACGCCGGGTTCGACGTGGTGCGGTTCGCCCGCGAGGCGTTCTCCGACTACGCGGACAGCGCCGAGGGCTGGCTGCGCGCGGCGCTGCCCAGGCTGCGCGCCCGCGGCTGGCGCATGCTGGTCGTCGGCGGGCAGTCGCGCGGCGCCTGGAACAGCCTGCAGATGCTCGACACGCCCGGCCTGGCGGATGCGGTGATCGCCATATCGCCCGCCAGTCTCAACACCTCGATCCGCGGCTCGGAGGCGGCCGAACTGCACCGGATCCTGCACGCCGCGAACGCCCCTACCACGCGCGTGGCGATCGCCCAGTTCATCGGCGACGCGTATGTCACGACCAGCCTGGACGAACGGGTGGCCAGCCTGCGCGACGGACTGGCGGGCCATGTCGCGGCGCTGCTGCTCATCGACCAGCCGAAGCGGCTGACCGGCCACGGCGCCGGCAACCGCTACGACTTCGCCCATCGTTTCGCCGCCTGCCTGCTGCGCTTCGTGCTCGCGCCGACGCCGCCGGCCGCGTGCCCCGACGCAACCCGATAGCCACACTGCAACCGCCGCAACGTAACAGCCGCAACGTAACAGCCGCAACGTAACAGCCGCAACGTAACAGCCGCAACGTAACAGCCGCAACGTAACAGCCGCAACGTAACAGCCGCAACGTAACAGCCGCAACGTAACAGCCGCAACGTAACAGCCGCAACGTAACAGCCGCAACGTAACAGCCGCAACGTAACAGCCGCAACGTAACAGCCGCAACGTAACAGCCGCAACGTAACAGCCGCAACGTAACAGCCTGGGAGCAAGCTCATGACGGTCGAGAACAAGGTGGTGCTGATCACCGGCGCGGCGCGCGGACTGGGGCGCGAATACGCGGTCAGCCTGGCCGGCGCCGGGGCCAAGGTGGTGGCCGGGGATGTGCTGGACTGCGCGGCAACCGTGGCCGCGGCGCGCGCGGCGGGCGGGCAGGCGATCGGCGTCACGCTGGATGTGACCGAGATGGCGCAGGCCACCGCGATGGCGCAGGCCGCGCTGGATGCCTACGGCCAGATCGACGCGCTGGTGAACAACGCGGCGCTGTATGGCGCGCTGCACGGCGGGCGGTTCAATGCGATCGCCGAAGCCGAGTGGGACGCCGCCATGGCGGTCAACGTCAAGGGCATCTGGAACTGCTGCAAAGCGGTGGTCGAGGCGATGCGCGCCGCCGGCGGCGGGTCGATCGTCAACGTCGCCTCGCTGGCGGCGACCTATGGGATGCCGTACGCGCTGCACTACACCACCTCGAAGGCGGCGGTGATCGGGCTGACCCGCGGCCTGGCGCGCGAGCTGGGGCGCGACAGCATCCGGGTCAACGCGCTGGCGCCGAGCGCGGTGCTGACCGAGGGCACCGACGAGTTCCTCGGCGAGAAGCGCGACCGCGCGCTGGAGGTGATTCGGGTCGGTCAGTCGATTCCGCGCACCCTGGTGCCCGCGGACCTGACCGGAACGGTGGCCTGGCTGATCTCGGATGCCAGCCGCTTCGTGACCGGCCAGACGATCGCGGTCGACGGTGGAACGGTGCTGCTGTGACGCAAGCCGGTCGAACGCCGGGCGGAAATTCGCATTTTGGCCGGACGACGTTGCCTCCCCGTCATGGCCGGGCCTGACCCCGGCCATGACGGAGAGGGGCTGCCCGGATCAGCCAAAACGAGAAGTCCTGAACGCCGGGCACGGCGCTTGTGTGATCGGCGCGGGTGTGACGCGCACCGGCGTGATATGCACCCGACGGAATGGTTTCAAGTCTCGCCCTGGCCGCCGCGCTGCCGGTCGGCGCCGGCATCGCCCAGGCGATCGCCGGTGCCTGGCTGACCCGTCGCTTCGCCGCCGGCGCGGTGCTGGTGCGCGATGAAGCAGGGTCCGTCGCGGCACCGCCCGGCGGTCCAAAGGCTGCGCCAAAGGGCGCAACCGTGCTGAAGCCGCTGCACGGCGACGAACCACTGCTGGAGGCGGCGCTTTCCTCCACCTGCGCGCAGGACTACCCGACCTTCCAGGTGGTGTTCGGCGTCCGGCGCACCGACGACCCGGCGCTGGCGGTGGTCGAGCGGCTGCGGCAGCGCTTCCCCGGCCTCGACCTCGCGGTGGTGGTCGATCCGCGCCGGCACGGCGCCAATCCGAAGATCGGCAACCTGATCAACATGCTGCCGGCGGCGAAGCACGACGTTCTGGTGATCGCCAACTCCGACCTGCACGTGGCGCCGGACTGGCTGGCCCGCGTCGTCGCGGCACTGGACCGGCCCGGTACCGGCCTGGCCTGCACCCTCTATGCCGGCCTGCCCGCCACCTTCGCCCTGACCGAGCGGCTGGGCGCGATGCAGATCACCCACAGCTTCCTGCCCGGCGCGGTGCTGTCGCGCGCGCTGGGCCGGCAGGACTGCCTCGGCGCCACCATGGCGCTGCGGCGCGAGACGCTGGCACGGATCGGCGGGCTGGAGGCGCTGGCCGACCACCTGGCCGACGACAACGTGCTGGGCCGGCGGGTCCGCGCGCAACGGCTGGCGGTGGCGCTGGCCGGCACGATCCCGGCGACGACGGTGCCCGAGGCCACGCTCGGCGCGCTCTGGCGTCACGAGCTGCGCTGGGCGCGCACCATCCGCGCCCTGGTGCCGGGCCAGTTCGCCGCCTCGGTGCTGCAATACCCGATCGCCTGGGCAATGGCGGCCCTGCTGCTGTCAGGCGGGGCGCTGTGGGCCTGGAGCCTGGGCGCGGCCGCCTGGGCCGCCCGCGGGGTGGCCGCGCGCGTGATCGACCGCGCGCTGGCCCCGCTGTTGGCGCCGATCCCGTCGCCGTCCCTGTCAGCGTCCCGTCGGGGCCTTGCATTGCGCGCCCCGCTCTGGCTCTTGCCGGTGCGCGACCTCTTGTCGGTCGCCGTCATGCTCGCCAGCTATGCCGGGCTGACGGTAGACTGGCGGGGCCAGGCGCTGGATGCCGACCGTGGACCAACTCCCCCACCGCCCGTGCCGGCGGGCCGAGGGAGGGGCCGAATCCCGAAGGAACCATGACCGCCATGATGAAGACGCTGTTCCTGCAACCGCCTTCCTTCGACGGGTTCGACGGCGGCGCCGGCTCGCGCTACCAGGCGAAGCGCGAGATCCGCAGCTTCTGGTATCCGACCTGGCTCGCCCAGCCGGCCGCGCTGGTGCCGGGCAGCAAGCTGATCGACGCGCCGCCGGCGGGCATCGGCCTGCCGCCGGTGCTGGCCGCGGCGCGCCAGCACGAGCTGTGCGTGATCCACACCTCGACCCCGTCCTTCGCCGCCGACGTCAAGGTGGCCGCGGCACTGAAGGACGCCAACCCGGCGCTGAAGATCGGCTTCGTCGGCGCCAAGGTCGCGGTACAGCCGGACGAGAGCCTGACGCAGGGCGCGCCGATCGATTTCGTCGCCCGCAACGAGTTCGACTTCACCATCAAGGAAATCGCCGAGGGCCGCGACTGGGCCGACGTCGACGGCATCTCGTTCCGTGACGCCAACGGCGTGATCCAGCACAACCAGGACCGCGCGGTGCTGGAGGACATGGACCAGCTTCCCTTCGTCACCGAGGTCTACCAGCGCGACCTGCGGATCGAGGACTACTTCATCGGCTACCTGCTGCACCCCTACGTGTCGCTGTACACCGGCCGCGGCTGCAAATCACGCTGCACCTTCTGCCTGTGGCCGCAGACCGTCGGCGGACACCGCTACCGCGTGCGCTCACCGGGGCACGTGGCCGAGGAAATCGCCCTGGCCAAGCGGCTTTTCCCGCAGGTGCGGGAATTCTTCTTCGACGACGACACCTTCACCGACAACCTGCCACGCGCCGAGGCGATCGCGAAGGAGCTGGGCAAGCTCGGCGTCACCTGGTCGTGCAACGCCAAGGCCAACGTGCCGCGCGAGACCTTGAAGGTGCTGAAGGACAACGGGCTGCGGCTGCTGCTGGTGGGCTATGAAAGCGGCAATCAGCAGATCCTGCACAACATCAAGAAGGGCATGCGGATCGAGGTGGCGCGCAAGTTCACCCGGGACTGCCACGAGCTGGGGATCAAGATCCACGGCACCTTCATCCTGGGCCTGCCCGGCGAGACCAGGGAAACCATCGAGGAAACCATCCGGTTCGCCACCGAGATCAACCCGCACACCATCCAGGTGTCGCTGGCGGCGCCCTATCCGGGGACGTTCCTGCACCGCCAGGCGGTGGAGAACGGCTGGCTGGATGCGGATCATGCCGAGCTGGTGGACGATCACGGCGTCCAGATCGCGCCGCTGAGCTATCCGCACCTGTCGCACACGGAAATCTTCGACAACGTCGAGACGTTCTATAGGCGGTTCTATTTCCGCGCACCGAAAATCGCGTCCATCGTCGGCGAGATGGTGCGCAGTCCGCAGATGATGAAGCGCCGGCTGCGCGAGGGCGTGGAGTTCTTCCAGTTCCTGCGCGAACGGCACAAGGCAGCCTGAGCGCCGGCGGTTTCTTGCAGGAAGCAAGGCCAGGGCTCCGCCCTTGGCGGGGCCCGGGGGCGGAGCACCTGGCCGTGCTTCCCGCAGGCAATTGCCCTGGTTGACAGGGCCCCGACCGGTGGCGCATGGCCGCGCGGAAGCCCGATCGGGGCCAGGAGGAACATCGGGATGTCCAGTTCAGCCGACGTGTCCGCCATCGCACCGCGCACCCGCCCGCCGTTCCGTGCCGACCACGTCGGCAGCCTGCTGCGCCCGCCGGAGTTGCGTGAGGCGCGGGCCGCGCGCAAGGCCGGCACGATCACCGTCGAGGCGCTGCGCGCGGTCGAGGACCGCTGCATCCGGGCGGCGATCCGCCAGCAGGGGGAGATCGGGTTACGCGCCGCGACCGACGGCGAGTACCGGCGCGCCTACTGGCATTATGATTTCGTCGCCGGCCTGGATGGGGTGGAGCTCTACGAACCCGAGCAGAAGATCCAGTTCAAGGGCAACGTGCCGCTGCCGCACGCGCTGCGCGTGTCGGGACCGATCCGCTGGCGCCAGCCGGTGATGGTGGATGACTGGCGCTTCGTCGCGGCCCAGGTGCGGACCGCGATTGCGAAGCAGACCATCCCCTCGCCCAGCGTAGTGCATTTTCGCGGCGGGCGGCGCGCGATCGACGCGAAGACCTATCCCGAAATGGACATGTTCTTCGCCGACCTGGCCGAGGCGTATCACGACGCGGTGCAGGCATTCGCCGCCGCCGGCTGCCGCTACCTGCAACTGGATGAGGTGAACATCGCCTATCTGTGCGATCCCGAGCAGATCGCCGGCCTCGTCGCGCGCGGCGAGCACGTGGAAAACCTGCTGCAGATCTACGGCGGCATGATCAACCGGGCGATCGAGGGGCGGCCGGCCGACATGACGATCAGCATGCATCTGTGCCGGGGCAATTTCCGCTCCTCCTGGGTGGCCGCGGGCGGCTACGAGCCGGTGGCCGAGGTGCTGTTCAACCAGATCAACGCCGACGCGTATTTCATGGAATACGACAGCGACCGCGCCGGCGGGTTCGAGCCGCTGCGCTTCGTGCCGCGCGGCCACAAGGTTGTGGTGCTGGGGCTGGTGACGTCGAAGACCGGCGAGCTGGAGAGCAAGGACGCGCTGAAACGGCGGATCGATGCGGCGGCGAAATACCTGCCGCTGGAGCAGTTGGCGCTGTCGCCGCAGTGCGGCTTCGCCTCGACCGAGGAAGGCAACCTGCTGACCGAGGCGCAGCAATGGGCCAAGCTGCGGTTATGCGTCGATGTGGCGCGCGAGGTGTGGGGCGGCGTGTAGCGCCGATCGGTCGGCCATCCCGGCAGTTGGTGGTGCGCACGCGCGTCGGGGATGCGGGCTAGTTCGGCAGGTCGGATGCGTTCCACCCGCCGCCCAGCGCCTCGATCAGCGTGACACTGGCGACCAGCCGGTTCTGCTGGATCGCCAGCGCGGTCTGCTGGTCGGCCAGCAGCAGAGCCTGCTCGATAATCACACTCGTATAGGCAACCGTGCCGGCGCGGTACTCGTTCAACGTCACATCCACCGCCCGCCGCGCCGAGGCCACCGCCGCGTCCTCGGCGACGGCCTGCTGCGCCAGCACGCGCAGCGCGCCAAGCTGGTCCTCGATCTGCTGGAACGCGGTCAGCACGGTCTGACGGTAGGTGGCGACCGATTGGTTGTAGGTGGCGCGTGCAGCCTCCACCGCGGCCGAGCGTGACCCGGCATCGAAGATCGTCTCCGACGCCGACGCTCCCAGCGACCAGGCGCGGTTCGCCGTGGTAAACAACTGCGACAGCGGATTGCCGGCAAAGCCGAACAGCGCCGACAGCGTCACGTCCGGGTAGTAGGCCGAGATCGCCACGCCGATCAGCGCGTTCTGCTGCTGCATTTGCCGTTCCGCGGCAGCAATGTCCGGGCGCCGCTCCAGCAGGGTCGAGGGGATGCCGGCCGGCACCACCGGCACGTCGTGCGGCAAGGCGGCGACGGGAATCGTCAGCTCCGCCGGCGGATGGCCGGTCAGCATGGCGATCGCGTGCTCGAACTGGCCGCGCTGCACCCCCACCGCGATCAACTGCGCCTGCGTGGTCTGCAGTTGCGCCTCCGCCGCGACCACGTCGGCGCTGGAGACCGTGCCGGCGTTGTACTGGTTCCTTGTGATCTCCAGCGCGCGTTGATAGGCCGCTTCCGTCTCGCTCAGCAGCCGCTGCAACGTATCCTCGTAGCGCAGGTTGATGTAGGCGATGGCCAGCGTCGCCTGCGCCGACAGCCTGGCATTGGCGAGGTCAGCCGCGCTCACCTGCGCCGCCGCCACGTCGCTTTCGACCTGCCGGCGGATCTTGCCCCAGAAATCCGGCGCCCAGGAGGCATTGCCCTCGACCGTGTACTGCGTGCGCGTGAGGCTGGTGCCGCTGCCGCCGAAGCTGGCGCCGGACGACGAGGTGCCCCCGATGCCGCCACCGGAGCGGCTGTGGGTGACGCCCGGGGACAGGCCGATCGTCGGAAACAGCCCCGCCTGGGTCTCGCGCACCAGTGCGGTGGCGGCACGATAGGCTGCCGCGAAGGACTTCACGGCCTGGTTGGAGACGGCGACCTGGGATTCCAACCGATCCAGTTCCGCATCGTCGTAGATCGACCACCAGGCGCCGCGATCGATGGCGTCGCGCGGCGTCGCCGGCTTCCACCCGGCGAGTTCCTTGTAGGTGATCGGCACCGGCGCGTCCGGACGTTTGTAGTTTGGACCGACCATGCAGCCGCCGAGCAGCAGCAGGACCCCAAGCACGCCGCCAACCGACGCAGTGCGACGCCTGCCCGTCACTCCGCCGCTCCCGAGGCCAGCGGGAAGGCGCGGCGCCAACGCCGGCGCGAGGCCAGGCGGAAGCGGTCGAGATACAGGTACAGCACCGGCGTGGTGTACAAGGTCAGCACCTGGCTCACGATCAGCCCGCCGACGATGGCGATCCCCAGCGGCTGGCGCATCTCGGCCCCGTTGCCGAAACTCAGCGCCAGCGGCATCGCGCCGAGCATCGCCGCCATTGTGGTCATCATGATCGGGCGAAATCGCTTGAGACAGGCTTCGAAGATCGCCTCGCGCGGGGTCAGGTCGCGCGTCCGTTCCGCTTCCAATGCGAAATCGATCATCAGGATGGCGTTCTTCTTCACGATGCCGATCAACAGGATCACGCCGATCAGCGCGATGATGCTGAATTCGATGTGGAACAGCAGCAACGCCAGCGACGCGCCGATGCCGGCCGAGGGCAGGGTGGACAGGATGGTGATCGGATGCACCAGGCTCTCGTACAGGACGCCGAGCACGATGTAGATCGCGACCAGCGCCGACAGGATCAGGATCGGTTCGCTGGCGAGCGACGCCTGGAACGTGCTCGCGGTCCCCTGGAAGCTGCCATGGATGCTGGCGGGCATGCCGATCGTGCGTACCGCCTGGTCGATCGCCGCGGCGGCGTCGCTGAGCGAATAGCCCGGCGCGAGATTGAACGAGATCGTTGCGGCGACGAACGGTCCCTGATGGTTGACCGCGAGCGGCGTGTTGCCGATCCCGTAATGGCTGAATGCCGCCAGCGGCACCATCGTCTCCTGGCTGGTGCTGACCGCGGCGCCGGCCGACGCGCCGCCCTTGCCGGTGTTGGCCAGCGCATTGGTCGCCGCGTTGCGCGCGGAGCTGGCCGCGATGCTCGCCGCGGTATTCGTGGTGCCTGCCGCGACAACGGTGCCGACCACCGCATTGGTGGTTTCGCTGCCGCGCGCCGACCCGCCCGTGGTGCTGACGTAGATCTGCTTCAGCATGTCGGGGCTCTGCCAGTAGCGCGGCGCCACCTCCATGATCACGTGATACTGGTTCTGTGCCTGGTAGATGGTCGAGACCTGCCGCTGGCCGAAGGCGTCATACAATGTGTTGTCGACCTGGCTGACCGAAAGGCCCAGCCGGCTCGCGGTCGCCCGGTCGATCACCAGGTCGGTCTCCAAACCCTTTTGCTGCTGGTCGGAATTGACATCCTGCAGCGCCTTGTTGTGCTCCAGCGCGGCCTGCAGCTTGGGCGCCCATTCATAGACTTCCGCCGTCGAGTCGCCTTGCAGCGTGTACTGGTACGCGGCGTTGGACTGCCGGCCGCCGACCCTGATGTCCTGGATCGGCATCAGGAACAGCCGCGCCCCCGGCACCACCGCCAGCGCGCGACGCAGATCGGCCATCACCTTGTCCATCGCGGGCCGCTGGCCGAGCGGCTTCAGCGCGATGAACACCGAGCCGGTATTGGTCGAGCCGAACCCCGCTCGAACCGGTGAAACCGACCACGTGGTCCACCGCCGGGTCATGCTGCACGATCGAAACCATCTGTTGCAGCTTGATCTGCATCGCCTGGAACGAGGTGCTCTGGTCGGCCTGCATGCCACCCATCAGCCGACCGGTGTCCTGCTCCGGAAAGAACCCTTTCGGAATGATCGTGAACAGCGCGACGTTCAATGCCACGCACAGCAGCAGGATCAGCATCAGCAGCGCGCTGTGGCGCAGCGCCCAGCCCAGCGTCCGCTCATACAGGTCCAACGCGCGATCGAACAGGCTGCGCCGGCGTGGCCGGTCGCCGGTCCGTTGGCGATCCGCCAGGGTACGATCCCTTTGGGCACGATCCATTTGAGGCCGCAGCACCAGCGCGCACATCATCGGCGTGGTGGTGAGCGAGATCACCATCGAGATCAGGATGGCGAGCGACAGGGTCACCGCGAATTCGCGGAACAGCCGCCCGACGATGCCACCCATCAGCAGGATCGGAATGAACACCGCGATCAGCGACAGGCTGATCGAGATGACGGTGAACCCCACCTGGCGCGCGCCGCGCAGCACCGCCTCAAGCCGGTCCTCACCCTCCTCGATATGCCGCTGGATGTTCTCCAGCACGACGATAGCGTCATCCACCACGAAGCCGGTCGCCACCGTCAACGCCATCAGCGACAGATTGTCCAGGCTGTAGCCCAGCAGATACATCGCGCCGAAGGTGCCGATGATCGAGATCGGCACGGCAACGGCGGGGATCAGCGTCGCACGCCAGTCGCGCAGGAACAGGAACACCACCAGCGTCACCAGCGCCACCGCCAGCAGCAGCGTCAATTCGGTGTCGTGCAGCGCAGCGCGGATCGTCGTGGTGCGATCATTCGCGATGGTCACCTGAACATCGCTCGGCAGCGCCGCCTCCAGTTCCGGCAGCGCCGCGTTCACGGAGTCCACCGTGTCGATGATGTTGGCGCCCGGCTGACGGAACAGCATCACGAGCACCGCGGGCTTGCCGTCGGCCAGGCCCGCGTTGCGCACATTCTCCACCGAATCGATCACGTCGGCGACGTCCGACAACTTGACCGGCGCGCCATTGCGCCAGGCGAGGATCAGCGGCTTGTAGTCCGCCGCCGACAGCGACTGATCGTTGGTGTAGATCTGATCGTGCTGGCCGCCATCCTCGATCGCACCCTTCGGGCTGTTGGCGTTGGCCGAGGCCAGCGCCGCGCGCACGTCCTCCAGGCCGATGCCGTATTTGAACAGCGGCTGCGGGTTCAGTTCCACCCGCACCGCGGGCTGTGCCGCGCCGCCGATCAGCACCTGACCGATGCCGGTGATCTGCGACAGGCGCTGGCCCATCACATTGCTCGCCGCGTCGTAGACCTGCCCGCGCGTCAGGGTGCTGGAGGTCAGTGCCAGGATCAGCACCGGCGCGTCGGCCGGGTTGACCTTGCGATAGGTCGGGTTGCTGCGCAGGCTGGCCGGCAGGTCGGCGCGCGCCGCGTTGATCGCCGCCTGCACGTCGCGCGCGGCGCCGTTGATGTCACGACTGAGGCTGAACTGCAGCACGATGCGGGCCGAGCCCACCGAGCTGGTCGAGGTCATTTCGGTTACGTCGGCGATCGTGCCGAGATGCCGCTCCAGTGGTGCTGGCGACCGAGGTCGCCACGGTGTCCGGGCTGGCGCCGGGAAGCTGCGCCTGCACCATGATCGTCGGGAAATCCACCTGCGGCAGCGGCGAGACCGGCAGCTTGAAATAGGCGAAGACCCCGGCCATTGCGATGCCGATGGTCAGCAGCGTGGTGGCAACCGGGCGCGCAACGAAGGGGGCGGAGAGGTTCAATCCGCCACCCCGCCATCAGCCAGCCGGTCCGGGGCGCGGCGGCCACGCAGCCGCACGCTCAGCCGATCGAACATCAGGTAGATCACCGGCGTGGTGAACAGGGTCAGCACCTGACTGAAGATCAGCCCGCCGACGATCGCCACGCCCAGCGGACGGCGCAGCTCCGAACCGGTCCCCGCGCCCAGCATCAGCGGCAGCGCGCCGAGCAGGGCGGCCATCGTCGTCATCATGATCGGGCGGAAGCGCAGCAGGCAGGCCTGATGGATCGCCTCGCGCGGCGCCTTGCCCTCGTCGCGCTCGGCGACGATGCGCGAAGTCGATCATCATGATGGCGTTCTTCTTGACGATGCCGATCAGCAGGATGATGCCGATGATCGAGACCACGTCGATCTCATCGCCGGCGATCAGCAGTGCCACCAGCGCGCCGACGCCGGCCGAGGGCAGCGTGGACAGGATGGTGATCGGGTGGATGAAGCTTTCGTACAGCACGCCGAGCACGATGTAGACGGTGACGATCGCCGCCAGCACCAGCAGCAGCTCGTTGCTGAGCGAAGCCCCCAGCGCCGCGGCGGCGCCCTGGAAGGCGGTGATGAAGCTGTCCGGCAGAGCGATGTCCTGTTCCGCCTGGCGGACCGCGGTCACCGCGGCGCCGAGCGATGATCCCGGCGCGGTGTCGAACGAGATCGTGGTGGCGGGAAACTGCCCCAGGTGCTGGATGGCGAGCGGCCCGGCGTGCTGCTCCACGTGCACGATCGCCGACAGCGGCACCTGCCCGCTGGTGGTCAGCGCGGTCGGCAGGTAGATCGCTCGACAGGCCGGCCAGTGACTGTTGCAGGCCCGGCGCCGCCTCCATGATCACGCGGTACTGGTTGGACTGCGTGTAGATGGTGGAGATGATGCGCTGTCCGAACAGATCGTACAGCGTGTTGTCCACCGTCGCCGGCGTGATGCCGAAGCGCGCCGCGGTGGCGCGATCGATCACCAGATCAAGCGTCAGCCCCTGCTGCTGCAGGTCGCTGGCGATGTCGGTCAGCTCCGGCGCCTGGCGCAACTGGTCAAGCAGCTTCGGCACCCAGGTATCGAACGCGCTCAGGTTCGGGTTCTCCAACACGAACTGGTACTGCGTGCGGCTGAGCGAGGCGTCGAGCGTCAGGTCCTGCACCGGCTGCAGATAGAGCGTCATGCCCGGCACGTCGGCCGTCTCCTGCTCGATCCGCCTGGCGATCGCGGCGGCGGGCAGCGTGCGGTCGTCGCGCGGGCGCAGGTTGATCAGGAAACGCCCGGCGTTCAACGTCATGTTGGTGCCGTCGACGCCGATGTACGACGACAGGCTGACCACGTCCGGATCCTTCAGGATGGCGGCCGCCAGTGCCTGCTGCCGCTCGCTCATCGCGTCGTAGGAGATCGACTGCGCCGCGACCGAGATGCCCTGGATCACGCCGGTGTCCTGCACCGGGAAGAACCCCTTGGGCGCCACCGCATACAGCACCACGGTCACCACCAGCGTGATACCGAAGATCAGCAGCATGAGCGGCTGATGATCCAGCACCACGTTCAGCGCGCGGTCGTACTGCCGGATCACCCAGTTGAAACCGTGCTCGGCCGCCAGGTCGAAGCGGGTCCGTTCCGCGTCCGGATGATGGCGCACCAGCCGCGCGCACATCATCGGCACCAGGGTCAGCGACACCACCGCGGAGATGACGATGGTGACCGACAGCGTGATGGCGAACTCGTGGAACAGCCGCCCGACCACATCGCCCATGAACAGCAGCGGGATCAGCACGGCGATCAGTGATACGGTCAATGATATGATGGTGAAGCCGATCTGCCCGGACCCCTTCAGCGCCGCTGCCATCGGGCTGTCGCCGGCCTCCACGTAGCGCGAGATATTCTCGATCATCACGATGGCGTCGTCGACCACGAAGCCGGTCGAGATCGTCAGCGACATCAACGACAGATTGTCCAGGCTGAAGCCCAGCAGGTACATCACCGCCGAAGGTGCCGACCAGGGACATCGGGACCGACAGGCTGGGAATCACGGTGGCCGGCAGGTTGCGCAGGAACAGGAAGATCACCAGCACGACCAGGATCACCGCCAACCCCAGCTCGAACTCCACATCGGCGACCGAGGCGCGGATCGTCGTGGTGCGGTCGGTCAGCACCGCGACGTCCAGTGCCGGCGGCAGGCCAAGCTGCAACTGCGGCAGCAGGCGCTTGATGGTGTCCACCACGGCGATGACGTTGGCGCCGGGCTGGCGCTGCACGTTGAGGATCACCGCCGGCGTGGTGTTGGCCCAGGCGCCGAGCTTGGTGTTCTCCGCCCCCTGCACCACCGTGGCGACATCGCGCAGATGCACCGGCGCGCCGTTGCGGTAGGCGATCACCAGATTGGCGTAGTCGCCGGCACTTTGGATCTGGTCGTTGGCGTTGATCGTCGTCGCCCGCGTCGGGCCGTCGAAGCCGCCCTTCGGCGTGTTGACGTTGGCATTGCCCAGCGTGGTGCGCAGATCATCGATGTTCAGCCCGTTCGCCGCCAGCGCGCGCGGATTGACCTGGATGCGCACTGCCGGACGCTCCCCGCCGCCGATGCTCACCAGCCCGACGCCGGGCTGCTGGGAGATCTTCTGCGCCAGTTGCGTCTCGCCGATCGTTTCGATATCGGTAAGCGGCAGCGTTTTCGAGGTCAGCGCGAGCGTCAGGATCGGCGCGTCGGCCGGGTTCACCTTGGCGTAGATCGGCGGCGCCGGCAGGTCCGCCGGCAGCAGGTTGCCCGCCGCATTGATCGCCGCCTGCACCTCCTGCTCCGCCACATCCAGGCTGAGGTCCAGGCCGAACTGCAGCGTGATGACCGAGGCGCCGGCCGAGCTGGTGGAGAACATCTGGTTGAGGCTCGGCATCTGGCCGAACTGCACCTCGAGCGGCGCGGTGACCGAGGAGGTCATCACCTCCGGGCTGGCGCCGGGGTAGAAGGTCTGCACCTGGATCGTCGGGTAATCGACCTCGGGCAGCGCGGAGACCGGCAGGAAGAAGAACCCCGCCATGCCGGCGAGCAGGATCGCCGCCATCAGCAGCGACGTCCCCACCGGGCGCTCGATGAAGATGCGCGAGGGGTTCATGGCGCCGCCCGCCGCGTCACGGACCCTGCTGGCCGCGGTGTCGCCCGCTGCCCGGCACGGTGGCGCGCGGCGCGGCGCCGCCCCGCTCAGGCCCCGACGTTGCCGTCGTCTTTCCCGCGGCGGCCGGATTTCCCTGGTCGGCCCGATTTCCTTGGGCGGCCGGTACCGTCACCTTGGCGCCATCGCGCAGCCGGTCGGTGCCATCGGTCACCACGCGGTCCCCCGGTGACAGGCCGGACAGTACCTGCACCAGCCGCCCGTCCGTCACGCCGAGCGTCACCGTCTTCACCGACACCGTGTTGTTGGCGTTGATCACGTAGACGAAGGCACCCGGCGCGCCCTGCTGCACCGCCGTCACCGGCACGCGCGTCACGTCGTGCAGCGTGTTCACCAGCAGCCGCGCATTGACGAACTGGTTGGGGAAAAACGCGTCCTTCGGGTTCGGGAACACCGCGCGGATGTTGACCGTGCCGGTGGTGGTGTTGATCTGGTTGTCCACCGCCGCGACCTTGCCGGTGGCCAGCCTGGTCGTGTTGGACCGGTCATAGGCGTCGACCGGCAACACCGCCCCGGCATCGAGCCGCTGCATGATCTGCGGCAGGTTGTCCTGGGCAACCGTAAAGAGGACGGAAATCGGATCGAGTTGCGTCAGCACGACGATCCCGTTCGGGTCCGACAGCTGCACGTAGTTGCCGGGATCGACCTGGCGCAGCCCGGCCCGCCCGCTGACCGGCGCGGTGATGCGGCAATAGGCCATATTGAGCTTGTCGTTGTCGATCACGCCCTGATCGACCTTCACCGTGCCCTGGTACTGCTCCACAACGAAGCGCTGATCCTCGACCTGCTGGCGGGCGATCGAGTCCTGCCGGCCCAGCGTCTGGTAGCGCTTCAGATCGGCCTGCGCCTGGTCGAGCAGCCCCTGGTCGTGCGCGAGCTGGCCCTGGTCCTTCTCCAAGGCCACCTGATAGGGCCGCGGATCGACCTGCGCCAGGAAATCGCCCTTGGCGACCATCTGGCCTTCCCGGAACCCGACATCGAGCAACTGGCCGCTGATCTGCGTCTTCACCGTGACATTGGCGAGCGGCGTGACGGTGCCAAGCTCGTTCAGCACGACGCGGATGTCGCCCTTGTCGACCGTGGCGGCGCCGACCGGCTGTGGCGGGGCGCCGGCGCCGTATGGCCGGGCCGGAGCGCTCGCCTGATGGGTGCGGTGCCAGACGGCCGCGCCGATCCCGGCCGCGAGCAGCAGTCCGAGCAGCAGCAGCCAGCGCCCGCGGCCGCGGCGTGCCGGGCGCGACAAGCCGGGGCTTTCGGTTTCCGTCCGGTCTACGCGCTCATCCATCCGCGGCGGGCCCGCTCCGCTGTTGGCGCCGGAATACCGGCTTCGGGGTCGTGATGCCGCACCTAGGGACAGCTTTGCGGCGATCGCAAGGCCGCTTCGCCGTATGGTGGCGGTTCTCACGCTTTGTTACACTACACCCAAACAAGGCGGAGGCCGGCATGCGCGTTCTGGTGCTGGGTGGCGGCGTGGTCGGTGTTACCACCGCCTATCAGTTGCAGCGCGACGGGCACGAGGTCGTGCTGGTCGAGCGGCTGGCCGACGTGGCGCGCGACACCAGCTTCGGCAACGCGGGGATGATCGCGCCGGGTCACTCCTTCGTGTGGTCCTCGCCGCGCGCGCCGTGGACCCTGATGAAGTCGCTGGTGCTGCCCGACCAGGCGCTGCGGTTCAAGCCCTCCGCCGATCCACACTCATGGATCTGGTCGCTGAAGTTCCTGATGCAGTGCACGCCGGCCAGGGCGCGCGCCAACACGCTGCGCAAGCACCAGATCGCGGTCTATTCGCAGTCGGTGCTGCAGCAGACGCTGGCCGACGAACCCGTCGCCTACGACCGCAACACGCGCGGCATCCTGTATTTCTACCGCGATGCGGCCTCATTGCGGGCAGGGATCGCGCATATGCGGATCCTGGCCGAGGACGGCCAGCGCATCGAGGTGCTGGACCGCGCGCAGATCGTCGCACGGGAGCCGTCATTGGCCAGTGCGGCGGAGAAGATCGCCGGCGGCATCCTGTGCCCGACCGACGAGAGCGGCGACTGCGCCATGTTCACCAGCGGCCTGGCGGAGGTCTGCCGCGCCCGCGGCGTGACGCTGCGCACCGGGGTCACCGTGCAGGCGATCGAAAGCGCGGGCGACACGGTCACCGGCGTGCGCACGGATCAGGGCGTGCTGACGGCGGACGCCTACGTGCTGTCGCTGGGCTGCCAGAGCCCATTCCTGGCGCGCCAGCTGGGGATCGACCTGCCGATCTATCCGATCAAGGGCTACTCGCTGACGATCCCGATCGGCAACCATCGCGCGCCGCCGACCATGGCGGTGCTGGACGAGAACAACCTTGTCGCCATCTCGCGGTTCGGCGACCGCGTGCGCATCACCGCGACGGCGGAATTCGCCGGCTACGACACCAGCCATCGGCCGGCCGATTTCGCGCATATGACCAAGGTGGCGCGCGAACTGTATCCGGATGGCGCCGACTACGCGCGGGCCGAGATGTGGGCCGGGCTACGGCCGATGACGCCAGACAACCTGCCGATCATCGGCCGCAAGCAGCATCGCAACCTGTGGTACAACACCGGGCACGGGCATATCGGCTGGACGATGTCGCATGGATCGGCGCGGCTGGTGGCGGATCTGATCGGCGGCAAGCCCACCGCGATCCCGGTGGACGGCCTGGCCTGAGCGAGGAGGCGCAAGATGGATCTGCCGATGGTCGATCTGGGCGTGCTGCCCTGCCAACTGGACGGCGGCATCGCGCACCGTGCCGCGATCGGGCTGCTGGTGCTGGCGACCGACCAGACGATGGAGCACGAGTTCCGCCGCCTGGTGCGCCAGGACGGCGTGGCGCTGTATGAAGCCCGGCTGTGGAACGACAATGACATCACGCCCGCCACGTTGCGCGCGATGCGCGAGCGGATCGCCCCGGCCGCGGCGCTGATCCTGCCCGGGGTGAAGCTTGATGTGGTGGCGTTCGGCTGCACCTCGGCCAGCATGGAGCTGGGCGAGGACGAGGTGTTTTGCCAGATCCATGCCGCGCGGCCGGGGGTGGCCTGCACCACGCCGGTCACCGCCGCCTTCGCCGCGTTCGACGCACTGGGCGCGCGACGGATCGGCGTGCTGACGCCCTATTCGGCGGCGGTGAATGAGGGCGTGCGGGCCTATCTGACGAAGCGCGGCGCGGAGGTTGCCGCGTTCGGAACATTCGATAAGCAGGACGACCGTGATGCCGCCCGCATCGCACCGGAGTTGATCGCGACGGGCATCCGCGCGCTGGCGCGCAGCGCGACGCTGGATGCGGTGTTCGTGTCCTGCACCAGCCTGCGACTGAGCGAGATCGTTGCGGAGATCGAAGCTGAGATCGGCATTCCGGTGACCTCGTCGGATCACGCTATGGCCTGGCATTGCCTGCGGCTGGCCGGGGTGGCGGATGTCGTTGCGGGCGCGGGCCGGCTGTTCGAGCTGTAGTGCGAGTCTTTCACCTCTCCCGCGTTTGCGGGAGAGGTGAAAGCGGTGCCCTACCCCAGATACGCCCGCTTCACCCGCTCGTCGTCCAGCAGCTCCCGCCCCGGCCCGTCTAGCACGACGCGCCCGCTCTCCAGCACATAGCCGTGATCGGCGATCGACAGCGCCATCGGCGCGTTCTGTTCCACCAGCAAAATCGTCACGCCCTGGGCGTTGATCCGCTTGATCGTCTCGAACACCTGCTCCACCAGCATCGGTGCCAGGCCCATGCTCGGCTCGTCCATCAGCAGGACCCGCGGGCGGCCCATCAGCGCGCGCGCCGCCGCCAGCATCTGCTGCTCGCCGCCCGACAGCGTGCCCGCCAACTGCTTCAGCCGCTCGCGCAGCCGGGGGAACAGCTCCATCATCTGCTCGCGGTCCTGCGCGATCGCCGCGCGGTCGTGGCGGGTGAACGCCCCCATCTCCAGGTTCTCGGCCACGGTCAGCCGGCCGAACACCCGCCGCCCCTCCGGCACCTGGCGCACCCCGAGTGCGGCGATGTCGTGCGCGCCCAGCCCGCCCAGCGCCCTGCCGTCGAAGCGGATCTCGCCCCGGCGCGGATGCAGCAGCCCGCTGATGGCGCGCAGCGTGGTGGACTTGCCGGCGCCGTTGCCGCCCACCAGGGTGACGATCTTCCGGTCCTCGACGGCAACCGAAATGCCTTTCAGCGCCTCGATCTTGTCGTAGAAGACATGGATATCGTCGATCTCGAGCAGTGCCATCGCGCTACGCCGCCGCCCGCTTCGCCTTGCCGAGATAGGCCTCGATCACCGCCGGGTCCTCCTGCACGTCGGCCGGCTTGCCCTCGGCGATCTTCACGCCGTGGTCCAGCACGCTGACCCGATCCGACATCGACATGACCACGCGCATCTGGTGCTCGATCAGCAGGATGGTGATGTCGAAGCGCCCGCGCACCTCGCGGATGAACTCCATCATCTCGCTGGTTTCGGTGGGGTTCATCCCCGCCGTCGGCTCGTCCAGCAACAACAGCCGCGGCCTGGTCGCCAGCGCGCGGCCGATCTCCAGCCGGCGCTGCTCACCATAGGCCAGGTTGCGCGCCAGCAGGTCGCCGCGCCCACGCAGCCCGACGAATTGCAACAGGTGCATCGCCTCCTCGTGCGCCGCCTTCTCGTCGGCGCGCGTGTGCTTGGTGCCCAGCACCGCGCCCCACCAGGTCGAGCTCAGGTGCAGATGCATCCCCACCAGCAGGTTCTCGATCGCGGTGATGTTGCGAAACAATCGGATGTTCTGATAGGTGCGGCTGATCCCCGCGGCGGCGACGCGATCGGGCGTCAGGCCGTCGATGCGCGCGCCGGCGAACCACACCTCGCCCTCGCTGGGCCGGATGTTCTGCGTGATGCAGTTGAACACCGTGGTCTTGCCGGCGCCGTTCGGGCCGATCACGGAATGGATGCTGTTCTCGACGACCGCCAGATCGATCTCCGACAGCGCGACCAGCCCGCCAAAACGCATGGTGACCGCGCGGCATTGCAGCAGGCCGGCATCGGCCATGGCCTAGTCTCCCTGCGCCGGCACGGCATCGCTGCCGGCGTCCAGTGCGATGGTCTCGTCGCGGCTGTGCAGTTCGCGTTGCCGTGCCTCGGACGGCCACAGCCCCTCGGGGCGCAGCCGCATCATCACCACCAGGGCCGCGCCGTAGAACAGATAGCGGTACTCGCCGAACTCGCGCAGCAGCTCGGGCAGGCCGATCAGCGCGATCGAGCCCAGCACCACGCCGGGCAGGCTGCCCATGCCGCCGACGATGATCAGCGCCAGCACGTTGATCGAGATCAGCAACTGGAAGCTGGACGGATAGACCGAGGTCAGCATGGTGGCGAAGATCGAGCCGGCCAGCCCGGCAAAGGCGGCACCCAGCCCGTAGGCCAGCAGCTTGCTGCGTATCAGGTTGATGCCGAGCGCCTGCGCCACGTCCTCATCGTCGCGCAGCGCCATCCAGGCGCGACCGAGGCGCGAGTTCTCCAGCCGCCACGCCACGAACGCCGCCACACCGGAGCAGACCAGCGTGAGGTAGAACAGCGACACCGGACTGCTGAGCACGAAGCCGTCAATGTGCGGCTTGGGGATTTGCAGGATGCCCTGCGCGCCGCCGAGCAGCGGGGCGGCGAAATCCGACATCACCAGCACCCGCACGATCTCGCCGAGCCCCATCGTGGCGACCGCGAGGTAGTCGCCGCGCACCCCCAGCACCGGCAGGCCGAACAACACGCCGACGCAGACCGCCAGCAGCACCGAGAACGGCATCGCCCCCCAGTAAGGCAGATGCATCAGTGCATGCGGGCTGTCGGCGGTCAGCAGCGCCGTGGTGTAGGCACCGACGGCGAAGAAGGCGACGAAGCCCAGGTCGAGCAGCCCGGCCAGCCCGACCTCCAGGTTCAGGCCCATGCCCATCAGGATATACAGGCCGACCAGCATCAGCACCTGGCCGATATATGACCCCGCCACCGCCGGCAGCAGGATCAGCACCAGCAGCGCGACGCCGGCCCAGATCAGCCGCTCGCGCTTGGGGTCCGGCGGGCCGCGGCGTACCAGTCTGCGCCGTCGCCCCTCGCGCCAGGCGAAGCCGTACAGCGTGGCGATCGTGAACAGGATGATCGCCCCCTGCGGGCTCAATCCTTCCCAGGTATAAAATAGGTCCTGCACGTCGGTCACCACGCCCTGGTACTGCTGCAGCATGAGCTGGATCAGCTCCTGGAACACCCCGGCGACCACCACCGTGATGGCGCCGGGCAGCAGCGGGCGGGTCAGCGCGGGCGGCGCCACGCGCAGAATCGCGCCGCCCAGCCCGGCCACCGCCCCGCCGCCGAGCAGGATCGCCGCGCCGAGCGTCGGGTCCAGATCGAACGACAGCATGCCGAGCAGGTCATGCGACAGCGCAATGAAAATCGCCTGCAACGCAACCGTGGCGATCACCAGGGTCAGCGCCGCCAGCGGCAGGGCGGCCGCCGCCCCGGCCAGCAGCCCGATGCCCAGGCGCTGGCGCAGGCTCCGCCCCGCGCCGATGCGGCTGTCTGCCATCGCGCCGGCGCTCGCGGCGAGCAGTAGCAGCACCGCCTGGCCCAGACTGAGTGTGTCGACGATGATCCAGCGCTTGTGCAGCATCAGCAGCACGCCGACGACCGCGAGGTGCAGCGCGCCGGCGCCGAAGGCGAGGCCGACCAGCACCGCGCGCAGCGCCGGGGGATGGCGGGCGCTCATGCGCGCTTCTTCGCCAGCTTCTCGCCCAACAGGCCTTGCGGGCGGAAGATCAGCACCATGATCAGCAGCGTGAAGGCGATCAGGTCGCGCAACTGATAGGGTGCGCGAATGCCGAGCCCATCGAGGAACAGCGTCGGCCCGATCGATTCCACCATGCCGAGGAACAGCCCGCCCAACATCGCCCCGGGGATGCTGCCGATGCCGCCCAGCACGGCGGCGCCGAACGCCTTCACCCCGGGCGTGAAGCCCATGAAGAAATACACCTGCTTGTAGACGAAGGCGTAGAACACGCCGGCGATGCCGGCCATCACGCCGCCGAGCAGGAAGGTGAACACGATCACCTTGTTGACATCGATGCCCATCAGCGCGGCCGCCTCACCGTCCTCGGCCACCGCGCGCATCGCCGTGCCCATCCGGGTGCGCTGGACGATCAGATACAGACCGGTCATGAAGACCACCGCCAGCGCCGTGACCAGCACGTCGACGCGGGGGATCTGGAAGCCGAACACGTCGAACGCGGCGCGCTGCCAGGACGGCGAGGGATAGGATTTCACCGCTGAGCCGAACATGCCGCGGAACGTCTGCTCCAGGAAGAACGACACGCCGATAGTGCAGATCAGCGGCGCCAGCCCGGTGACGCGGCGGAACGGCCGGTAGGCGATCCGTTCCGTCAGCAGTGCAACCGAGGTGGACACGGTGACCGCCACCACAAGGATCGCCGCCATCCCCAGCACCGCGTGGTCTTCCAGGAAGCCGGAACGTTCGAGCGGCGTGGCGATGAAGTAGCCGGCGAAGGCGCCGGTCATCACAAAGTCGCCGTGCGCGAAGTTGATCAGCCGCAGCACGCCGTAGACCATCGTGTAGCCCAGCGCGATCTGCGCGTAGATCGCGCCCATGGTCACGCCGAAGACGACGAAATCAACCCATTGGGCAGCGTCGTAGCGCCCCTTCAGCAGGGTGCCGATCGTGCCGCCGACGACGACGACCACGACCAGCACCCGCATGGCCCAAAGGACGACATCCACCGCATTGAGGCGGGCCATGGCGGCAAGCCATGGCCCGCGGGCGGTGACGGTTTGGCCCAACTTACGGCCAGATCTTCTTCGGGTTCTTGCCTACGCCGAAGGTCTTCGGATCGGCCGAGGTGAACTCCAGCACCGACGGCTTGAACTCCGAGCACTCGCCGTATTTGTCGCAGGCGATCGGGCCGCTGATACCCGCGAACTTGATCGAGAACACGGCGTCGCGGAACGCCTTCTTGCCGATATAGAGGTTGCCGTCCTTGTCGGACTTGGCGACCTTCTTGATCGCGTCAATCGTCAGCATCGCGCCGTCATAGGCGTTGGCGTGATAGCCGGAGATCGGCGCTTCGCCGAAGGTCTTCTTGTACTCTTCAACGAACTTCGGATAGCCTTTGCCCATCACCTCAGGCGAGATGTCGGGATAGCCGATGATGAAGCCCACCACCGACGGGCCCGCCGCCTCGATGAAGTCGGCCGAGAGCAGCGAACCGCCGCCCATTAGCTTGGTCTTCTCCAGCCCTGGGGTCTCCTTCGCCTGACGCAGGATCTGCGCCGCGGCGGCGGTGAACACCGGGAAGTAGATAACATCGGGCTTCTCGCTGGCGATGCGGGTCAGCAGCGGGTGCATGTCCACATCGGTCGGCGCGATGGCTTCCTGCGACAGCACCTTGCCGCCCAGCGCCGTAAAGTTGTCGGCCATCACCTGCTGCAACTGCTGCGCATAAGGGCTGCCGTCATGGATCGTCACGGCGGTCTTCACCTTCGCCACCTTGGCGAGGTAGGTAGCGTCCGCCTTGCCCTGCTCGCTGTCGCTGAACACGGTGCGGGCGAAGCCGTCATACTCGGGCTTGCGGTCCGGCGCGGTCAGCGCCGGCGCGGTGCAGGCGGTGCAGATGTTGACGATGCCGGCCTGCCACAGGATCGGTGCGCCCGGCGTGGCGACCGAGGAGCAGGCCGGGCCAAGCACCACGAACAATTGCGGGTTGGAGGCGAGCTTGGTGGCCGCGGTCTGGCCGCCCTCGGCATTGCACTGATCGTCCTCGGTATCGAGCTTCAGCGGATGGCCGAGCAGCTTGCCGCCGACGTCCTTGAAGGCGATCTCGACGCCGCGCTGCTCGTCCACGCCCAGCGCGGTGTCGGGACCGGAGATCACCCACATGCCGCCGATCTGGATCGGCGCGCCCTTCGGGATGCGGACCACGCCGATGGCGTCGGTCACCGGGCCGAGCGTCTGCGCTGCCTGGACCGGCCCCGAGGCCAGCGTGATGATCGCCGCGGCGGCCAAGCTGGCCAGGCCGCGGCATGTTTTCGCGAGCATCGTGCTCAAGACTAACCCTCCTGGTTGTGCTGCGCGGACCGGCCACGCGGAACCCGGCCACGGCGCGTTGGATGCGCCGCGGGCATGGCAAGTCTGCGGTCCCTGCATGAACGGAGTCAACATGGCGTGAGGCCAAATATTGCAATAAGATATTCACCATGAGACACGGACCGGGCAGCGACGATCGCCCGGCTCCGTAGCGCGCCGGCTCCGTAGTGCGCCGGCTCCGTAGCGCGATTGGGACGGACGAGGCGGGGCGGGCCGACCCGCCGGACGTTCCGGGTGGACAGCGAACTGGCTGCGTGCAGCCGATTCCCCGGCCCCGACCGTCAGAGACTGGTTGACATGATACCGGTGTGTCCTGCCAGAGTGCGGTACGCCAACGGAGGTTGCCACGCGCTGTCGCGCTTGACCCGACCCTGCATGCCGATGATTCCTCCCGCCCCCTGCGCCGGGCCGTTCCGTCGTGGCTGGGCGGAGTGTCACCGATGAGCGGATCGGGGTTTGTGGCCACCAAGCGTCTGCACGTCATCACCTGGGGGTGCCAGATGAACGTGTATGACAGCGCGCGGATGGCGGACGTGCTGGCGCCGCTGGGCTATGCGCCGACGGCGACGCCGGATGACGCCGACATGGTGATCCTCAACACCTGCCATATCCGCGATCGGGCGGCGGAGAAGGTGTTTTCCGAACTCGGCCGGCTGCGGCGCGTCAAGGAAGCCCGCGCGGCTTGTGGCCGGCGGATGATTCTGGCGGTGGCCGGCTGCGTGGCGCAGGCGGAGGGGGCGGAGATCCTGGCCCGCGCGCCGTTCGTCGACATCGTGCTCGGGCCGCAGACCTATCATCGACTGCCGGAGATGGTGGCCCGCGCCGCGCGGGCCGGCGCCGATAGGACCCAGACTGGGGCGACCCAGGCTGGCGGCGACAACGCCGGCCCGGTGATCGAGACCGATTTCCCGGCCGAACAGAAATTCGACTTCCTGCCGGAGGCCTCGGCGCCGCAGGGGCTCAGCGCCTTCCTGACGATCCAGGAGGGCTGCGACAAGTTCTGCAGCTTCTGCGTGGTGCCCTACACGCGCGGGGCGGAGATGAGCCGTCCGGCCGAGGCGGTGCTGGCCGAGGCGCGCAAGCTGGTCGCGCAGGGCGCGCGCGAGATCGTGCTGCTGGGCCAGAACGTGAATGCCTGGCATGGCGCGGCGGCCGGGCAGGGTGCGGGGACCTCGCCCGGTGCGGGGCCGGGTGATGCGACCTGGGGCCTCGGCCGGCTGCTGCGGGCGATGGCGGAGATCCCGGGGTTGACGCGGCTGCGCTACACCACGTCGCACCCCGGCGACATGGATGACGCGCTGATCGCGGCGCATCGCGACCTGCCGATGCTGATGCCGTTCCTGCATCTGCCGGTGCAGTCGGGGTCCGACCGCATCCTGGCGGCGATGAACCGCCGGCACAGCGCCGCCGACTATCTGCGGCTGGTCGAGCGGCTGCGCGCGGCACGGCCGGATCTGGCGCTGTCGTCGGATTTCATCGTCGGACACCCCGGGGAGACCACGGCCGATTTCGCCGCGACGTTGGCGCTGGTCCGCGCGGTCGGTTTCGCGCAGGCGTTCAGCTTCAAATACTCCGCCCGCCCGGGCACGCCGGCGGCGGGCGCGCCGGGCCAGGTGCCGGAGGCCGAGAAGGATCGCCGCCTCCAGGAATTGCAGGCACTGCTACGCGACCAGCAGGCGCGTTTCAACACCGGCTGCGTCGGCCTGACCCTGCAAGTGCTGTTCACCGGCCCCGGACGGCACCCGGGCCAGGTCGTCGGGCGCTCGCCGTTCCTGCAGCCGGTGCACCTGACCGGCCCCGCAAGCCTGATCGGCACCGAGACCCCGGTGCATATCGCCGCCGCCCACACCAATTCTCTGTCCGCCGCCCTGTTTTCCCCCGTGGCTGCCTCGCTGTCCGCCGCCGAGGCCACGTCACCGCCGTCTGCCTCGCCGTCCTCCCTTTTGGCCGCCCCTTTGGCCACAACCCCGATCGAGGAGAGAGCCCGCGCTTGAGCCAGTTCATCACCCCCACGTCCGCGGCCCCAGGGTCTCAGGCCCCACGGTCGCAAGCCGGCGGCAAGGCCGTCACCCTGCATTTCTCCGACAACACGCTGCTACCCCTGCTGCTCGGCGATCACGACCGGCACATGGTGCGGATCGAGCAGGCGCTCGGGGTCCGATTGTCGTGTCGCGGCAACCGGGTGGCGATCGCCGGCGAGCCCGGTCGGGTCGACGCGGCGCAGGCGACGCTGGAGGGACTGTGGCGCCGGCTGGAGCGCGGCGAGAGCGTCGGACGCAGTGACGTTGAGGCGGCGATCAAACTGGCTGACTCCGAGACCGATCCCCGGCTGCCGCTGTCGGACCTGCCGGCGATCCGCACCCGCCGCGGCGCGGTCGGCCCGCGCAGCGGCGGCCAGGCCGCCTACATGGAAGCGCTGGCACAGCACGAGATGGTGTTCGGCATTGGCCCCGCCGGCACCGGCAAGACCTATCTCGCGGTGGCCCAGGCGGTGGCGATGCTGCAGGCCGGCAAGGTCGACCGCATCGTGCTCTGCCGTCCGGCGGTGGAGGCGGGCGAACGGCTCGGCTTCCTGCCCGGCGACATGAAGGAGAAGGTCGATCCCTATCTGCGCCCGCTGTACGACGCGCTGCACGACATGATGCCGGCCGACCAGGTGCTGCGCCGGCTGACCAACAGCGAGATCGAGGTGGCGCCGCTGGCGTTCATGCGAGGACGCACGCTGGCACATGCCTATGTTATTCTGGACGAGGCACAGAACACCTCGGCGGTGCAGATGAAGATGGTGCTGACCCGGATGGGCGAAGGCACTCGCATGGTGATCACCGGCGACCTGACGCAGATCGATCTGCCCGCCGGGGTGCGCTGCGGCCTGCGCGACGCGCTGGACACGCTGGAGGGGGTACCAGGCATCGGCGTCGTGCGGCTGGACAAGCGTGACGTAGTGCGTCATCCACTGGTGGCGCGCATCGTCGATGCCTATGAGCAGCGCGAGGCTGCGGCCGGCGAGCAGCGGCGCGAGGCGCGTCGGGCGCGCAGTCCGGCGCTGTCCCAGGGCAAGGCAGACGCGGAAAACCAGCTCGGGAAATAGGCTCGGGGCAAGATCCCGGAGCAAGCCCCAGGGAAGGACCCAGGGAAAGTCTCGGAGCAAGCCCAGGCAAGCAGACAGACGATGGACCCATCCCCTAGACCCAGCCCCGCAATCGCGGGGATCCGAGCCACCACCACGGTCATCGTTGCTGAACCGGCCTGGCACCGCGCCATTCCAGGTGCGGCGATGCTTGCCGCGCGCGCCGCGCGGGCGGTGAACGGCGACGGGGCCACCATCGTGCTGACCACCGATCGCACCGTGCGCCGGCTGAACGCGCGCGATCGGGGGCACGACAAGCCGACCAACGTGCTGACCTATCCACCGCCTGCCCCCGGCCAGCCGGGCGAGATCGTCCTCGCCCTTGGGCAGATACGGCGCGAGGCGGCCGCGGCTTCACGCCGCCCGGCGCACCATCTTGCGCACCTGGTGGTACACGGTGCGCTGCACCTGGCCGGCCACGACCACCACCACGCCGGCGAGGCACGCCGCATGGAGCTGGCCGAGGCACGCATCCTGCACCGCCTGCGCGTGCCCAATCCGTGGAAGCGCGCATGAGCGGCCGGCAGCACCTGCTAGCGCGGTTGCTCGCGTTGTTCCCGCGCCGCGCGCCGGAGCCCAGCCTGCGCGAGTCGATCGCCGAGCTGGTGCAGGAGGCCGCCGCCGCGCCGCAGACCCCGGGCCGGCCGCAGGAGCTGGACCGGCACGAGCGCGTGCTGATCAACAATATCCTGCGCCTGCGCGAAACCTTCGCCGACGACGTGATGATCCCGCGCGCCGACATCGTCGCCATCCGCGCCGACGTCACGCTGGCACAGGCGATCGAGCAGATTCGCATCGAGGGCCACTCCCGTCTGCCAGTTTACCGCGAACAGCTCGACGACATCATCGGCATGATCCACGTGAAGGACATGTTCGCCTATGTCGGCCGGCCCGAGGCGTTCTCGATCGAGGCGATCCTGCGGCGCCCGCTGATGGTGGCGCCGCAGATCCCGGTGCTCGACCTGCTGGCGCAGATGCGCCAGGCGCACATGCACCTGGCCTTGGTGGTGGATGAGTACGGCGGCATCGACGGGCTGGTGACGATCGAGGATCTGATCGAAACGATCACCGGCGACATCTCCGACGAACACGACGAGGTCGAGCAGCCGCTGGTCACCGAGCGCCCCGACGGGGCGCTGGATGTCGATGCGCGCATGGCGGTGGAGGATTTCGAGGCGCGGGTCGGCCCGGTGCTGAGCGAAGACGAGCGCGACGCGGACATCGACACGATCGGTGGGCTGGTGTTCACCCTGGCCGGGCACGTGCCTGCCAAGGGCGAAGTCGTCAGTCACCCCGGCGGCTTCGAGTTCCGCGTGCTGGAGGCCGACGCGCGCCGCATCCGGCGGCTGCGGGTGCGCCGGATCGCGCAGGACGCCGCGGCGTGAGTTTGGCTGGCTGATCGAACGTGGCGCTGGGGACCGGGCTTTGCCTGTTGTGGCCAGGCTTCGCGGCATTGGCGGGGGCTGCACGCGCGGGTCACCCCCGGCCGGGATGGCGAGGTGCCCTGGTCAACGCACCGTCGCCTCCGGGTTGTACCGCCGGAAAGCCGCGCGACAATGGACAACCACTTTCCCTCGGACAGGGGTGATCCACACCTACCGGCGAGGCCGCATGGGCCATCGAGCACCGCGAACGCCGGGATTCGCGCCTATGGGGCTCCGCGATGGGCCCAACCATGGAGCGCTGGCTCTTGCAACCCCGCCGAGGGTGGAGCCCGCGGCCTGTGCCTCCGGGGGCAAACCCGATGGTGCCGACCGCGGGGCAAACCCCCGGCGCGCGGTGAGGCCGCGGGCCCGATCTTCCTTCATTCACACGATTGCCCCAGATCTGCGCCAATAACCCCTCGCATTCTCCGCGCCGGTCCCCTATGTGTGCGGCGCACAAAATCCCAGCGAATCTCATGAACATCCGCAACGTCGCCATCATCGCCCATGTTGACCATGGCAAGACCACCCTGGTTGACCAGCTGCTGCGCCAGTCGGGCTCGTTCCGCGAGCACCAGCATGGTGGCCGAGCGCGCGCTCGACCGCAACGACCTGGAGCGCGAGCGGGGCATCACCATCCTCGCCAAATGCACCTCCGTGCTCTGGCACGACACCCGCATCAACATCGTCGACACGCCCGGCCACGCCGATTTCGGCGGTGAGGTCGAGCGCATCCTGAACATGGTGGATGGCGCCATCGTCCTGGTGGACGCCGCCGAGGGCGTGCTGCCGCAGACCAAGTTCGTGGTCGGCAAGGCGTTGGCTCGCGGCCTGCACCCGATCGTGGTGGTCAACAAGGTCGACCGCAGCGACGCCCGCGCCGACGAGGTGCATACCGAGGTGTTCGACCTGTTCGCCGCCCTCGGCGCCAACGATGCGCAGCTCGATTTCCCGATGCTGTATGCCTCCGGCCGCCAGGGCTGGGCGGACGAAACGCTCGACGGCCCGCGCCAGGATCTGTCGCGCGATGTTCGAGCTGGTGCTGCGCCATGTGCCGGCGCCCACCGTGGATGCCGCGCGCGCCGTTCGCCATGGTCGCCTCCATCCTGGACGCCGACCCGTTCCTCGGCCGCGTGCTGACCGGGCGGATCGAGCAGGGCCACGCCCGGCTGAACATGCCGCTCAAGGTGCTGCGCGCCGACGGCTCGGTGGTGGAGACCGGGCGGCTGACCAAGCTGATGGCGTTCCGCGGCCTGGAGCGCGTGGCGGTCGACGAGGCCGAGGCCGGCGACATCATTGCCGATCGCCGGGCTGACCGAGGCCACCGTGCCCGACACGATCGGCGCCCCGGACCTGGCCGCGCCGCTGCCCGCGATCCCGGTCGATCCGCCGACGCTGGCGATGACCTTCCGCATCAACGACGGCCCGCTGGCCGGGCGCGAGGGCAAGAAGGTCACCTCGCGGCAAATCCGCGACCGGCTGTATCCGCGAGGCCGAGGGCAACGTCGCCATCAAGGTGTCCGACAGCAACGAGTTCGAAGCCTTCGAGGTGGCCGGCCGCGGCGAGTTGCAGCTCGGCGTGCTGATCGAGCAGATGCGCCGCGAGGGGTTCGAGCTGACCATCGGCCGCCCCCGCGTGCTGACCCGCGGCAACCCCGAGACCGGCGGCGCGCGAGGAGCCGATGGAAGAAGTGCTGGTCGACGTCGACGAGCCCTATGCCGGCGTGGTGGTTGAGCAAGATGAGCCCGCCGCAAGGGCGAGATGACGCGATATGCGCCCGTCGGGCGGCGGCAAGCTGCGGCTGACCTTCCGCATCCCCAGCCGTGGCCTGATCGGCTACCATGGCGAATTCCTCACCGACACGCGCGGCACCGGCGTCATGAACCGGCTGTTCGCCGGCTACGGCCCGTGGAAAGGGCCGATCGAGGGCCGGCGCAATGGCACGCTGATCTCCACCGAGCCCGGCGAGGCGGTGCATTACGCGCTGTTCTACATCCAGGAGCGCGGCACGCTGTTCGTCAGCCCGGGCGAGAAGGTCTACGCGGGCATGATCCTGGGCGAGAACAGCGCGCGGCAACGACCTGGAAGTCAATCCGATCAAGGAGAAGAAGCTCACCAACATCCGCGCCGCCGGCAAGGACGACGCGATGCTGCTGATCCCGCCGCGCAAGATGAGCCTGGAGCAGGCGATCGCCTATATCGAGGAAGACGAGCTGGTGGAGGTGACCCCGGCCGCCATCCGCCTGCGCAAGCGCTTCCTCGATCCGAACGCCCGCAAGCGGGCCGAGCGCCGCTCGGAGACCGCGGCCGCCTGAGTGGCGCCGGGGTGACGCAGCCCTGCGGGACGGCGGGCACGATCCCGTCCCTGTCGGGTTGCCTGTGGCGGCACATCGCCGGTGCCGCGGCCATCCGAAAGGCCGCGGCGTAGCCGGCCGTGCCGGCGTGGCTCCTCCTCCGGCCATGACGTGATGATCCAACCGCGGTTGGAGCGGCGGCGGTGACGTACGCGGGCGGGATTGTTATTTTTCTTGACTTTTCTTTGTCGCCTGGAATAACCTCTCTCGATCAACGGCCGAGGTGTGCCTGCGCCACGTCGTCAATACCAAGTGGCAAATGCGGGGCTTCGTGCCACCGCCTACGCCGGCCGTATCGGGTGCATGGTTGGCCAGAGAACCAGTCCGCGGCCTCACGCCAAAACCAAGGTCACGGCCCTCGTCCCCGACGCATGGGGCGCCATCAGTTTCTGGGTGCGCCTAGCCCGAAGTTCTCACACTGTCGCGCGCTGGCTCGGTCTTTGCCACGCTCCAAAAGTACCGCGGGCGGTCTTCGCGCCTTGCGAATACACTCTGTATTGGCAGCGATGCAGAAGCCGCCCATGGGATCCGTGGGTACGAGAATGCCCGTAGCCACCATCCCGCGACAGTGTGAGCAGTCCGGGCTAGCCAACCTGCGCAGCCTGAATTCGGCAGCAGCACGTGCAGCATAGGCGCCAAGACTGACACTCATTATCGGCAGCGTTGGACACGGCTCGCCGGAAATTCAATGGCGCGCGGTGGTGGTTGTGCGTCCATTCTCGCCTGCTGAGCCTCGCGGAACCCGGCGTCACCGTGTTCGCCAACAGGCAGACATCTGGCTCGTTCACCGGTCGCAGTTAAAGCCGGCAGAGCACGGAGTCGGTGGCCGGACCCTGACGCCAGGAAGACGCACGAGGCCGGCGGCCGGCAACCTGCTGCACATGCCCTACCGCCCAAAGCCCAGGCGGCTGCGCTGATGCCGGCACGCTGGTCTACCGGCAGGTGGTTCAGGACTACCGGCGAAGCGGATTGGTACCTGGCGGCATGGTCGGAGCGGGATAGTAAAGCGATGGTATCTACCCAGGTAGCAGGCGGTTGATCAGCGCTTGACACGCGACTCGGGGCATGAGTCAAGCCCTCCATGTCCCTGCCAACGGGTTCTGCTTCGCACGAGGAAGCCGCGGCGGTTCCGCCAAGCCGGGCGTCCTCGGATGCGGTGATCGCGGCACTCCAGACGCAAAACGCCGAGCAACAGGCACTGATAGCGGAGCTGCGGAGCCGCATCGCCGAACTGGAGCGCCGGCTTGGGCTGAACAGCAGCAACAGCGGCAAGCCGCCTTCCAGCGATGGGCTGAATAAGCCGGCTCGTGTTAGCAGTCTGCGGGAACCGTCTGGCAAGAAGACCGGTGGGCAGCGGGGCCATCCGGGTGAGACGTTGCGCCGGACCGAGAAACCCGACACCACCATCGAGCATTATCCGACGACCTGCGTGGCGTGCGGCGCGGCGCTGACCGCAGCGATGGCGACGGACCATATCGCCCGGCAGGTATTTGACCTTCCCGAACCGCGGCCACTGATCGTCACCGAACACCGCGCTCACCGCTGCTGTTGCGCAGCCTGCGGCACACGGACGCGGGCGGCATTTCCCGAAGGCATCGCCGCGCCGGTGCAGTACGGCAAACGGATCGGCGCCTTGGTGCTGTATCTGTTGCATTACCAGTTGCTGCCGGAAAACCGTCTGGCCGAGGCGATGGCCAATCTGTTCGGTGTGCACCTGGTGACCGCGACCATTGCCCGGATCAGCCAGGACTGCGCTCAGCGCTTCCAGGGCTTCGCTGATGCCGTGCGCGACCACGTGGCGGCCGCGCCGGTCAAGCACCCCGGCCTCCGCCGGGGCAGGCATGGATGAAACCGGCTTGCGGATTGGCGGCAAGACGCAGTGGCTGCACATCGCCTCGACCGTCCTGCTCACATTTTACCGCGTGTCGCCGCGGCGCGGCAGCCTGCTGGCGCGTGTGACCGGCATTGTCGTAGATGACCACTGGAAGCCTACTACACTCTGAAAGGCGCGCTGCACGCGCTGTGCAATGCGCACCATCTGCGTGAACTGAAGGCGCTGGTCGAGATCGAGAAAGAAGACTGGGCGCGCAAGATGCAGTGCTTGTTGCGCCGCGCCTGCCACGCGACGAACCTGGCAGGCGAGCGGGGTGTGCCGCTGAAGCCGGGTCTGCTCGCCCTGTTCGAACGTAGTTACGACGCCGTTCTTACGGACGGCTTCGCGTTCCATGAGGCACCGCCCACACTGATCTCGGCCGAAGTGAAGGCCAGGCGCCGAGGCCGGCCGCCGCGAAGGGTTGGCCACAACCTGCTGCTGCGCCGCAGCATTCGTAAGCAGGACGTGCTCCGCTTTCTCGTCGAGCCACTGGTGCCCTTCACCAACAATCTCGCGGAGCGGGATGGCCGTATGATGAAGCTGCGGCAGAAGATCTCGGGCGGCTTCCGCTCCGAGGACGGCACCAAGGAGTTTGGCGTGATCCGCTCACTCCTCTCAACCGCCAGGAAGCAGGGGGGGGGATCTCCTCCAGAACTCTCAACGCCGACCCCACGCGTCTGATCGCAGACCTCCGCCTGGTGTGACCGGTCCAGATACCTGGGTAGTAACAAGCGACGAGGATAAGCCCAAGGTTTTACCGACTGCAGCGCATGCGACGACGGCGGCATTGGTGCGGCGGACGAGAGTGTCGGCGATGGCCGGCAGGGAAAAATCTTAGGGCGATTACGGATTCTTTGACGCGGCGAACTCCTCGCCGGGCGGCTCCGATGCCATGGCAAAGCCGGTCCAGAATTTTGACGGCCTGGCAAACCCAAGAATGTTGCTGTGTTTTAATTAACTTGAAGGACGTTTATCGTGCGGCCTTATAATGCGATATCCAAGTCGGTTACGAGCCGGATCCTGGCAATGCTTTGCGTTGCCGTGCTGAGCGGAAGAACGTACGCCCAACAGGGTGTCAGCGGGGTGCTGACGGCAGGGACCGGTTCCCCCGCCTATCTGGAGTTTCTTGGCGCGCCCGCAAACCCCCAGATCACCTGTGCCCTGAATAATGGCTCCAATTGCTCGATCTTGTTGACACCAAAGGGCACCGGCGGCCTGAATTTCCAGAATGGGAACGGTGGCGACTCGGTCCAGATTCTTGGCACCAGCGTCTCGCCCGGCGACACGCTTGAGTACGTTCCGAACGGCGCTGGCCCCGCGATCTTCATCGCCAGCATCGGTGCCACATTCACCGGCACAGGTAGTGGCACCAATCTTACGGTTGCGTCGGTCAGCGGCGTCATCCATCCGGGCAGCGCATCAACCGCATCGATCACTGGTCTCGGAATACCGAACGGCACCTACATCTTGTCACAAACCAGCGGCACGACAGGCGGCGCTGGCGTCTATGTCACGAACAACGCGACCACGCCGCTTGGCGCGAGCATCACCTTGGTCAGCACCACGATGGATGTAACCAGCATAACATCGGGTACGATCGCGGTGGGGCAAAGTGACTCCGGAATTGGCATCACCAGCGGCACTGTGCTCACTGCGCTTGTCAGCGGTGGCGGCACAGGCGGGGTCGGAATCTACACGATCACTCCACCGCAATATGCCCCGAGCACCACTGTGACCGCTCTTGGCAGCACGGTCACGCTGGAGACTTCCAACAATGCGCTGATAACGCTGAACCCGCGTCTCGCGCTGACCGGGCCGGTTGCGTTCAACAACAATGGCATAGGCGCCACCACGCAACAGAAATTTCAATCGACATTCAATGTCACCGGCATTGATACCGACATCGGACAGCAGGCCGCTGGCATCTTCAATATCAACGCGAATTTCCAGAACAGCACCAACTTCGCCTCGGCTCCGCCGGCCATGTCCGTGACCACCAGTCAACTCGGGGCCGGGTATGCCCGCGGCATCACTGGGTTGCAGGTATTCGCGGACCTAACGAGTACGCCGACGAATGTCCCGAGCACCTGGGCTGCAGCTACCGTCTATAGCAACGGCGGCATGATCTATGACGCCAACGCCGACGTGTTCCAAACCTTCACAGGCGGCACGACTGGCTTGATCGCACCGACCCTGGCAACCTGCAATCCGTCCTGCACGGATGGCACCGTTACGTGGACCTACACCGGCTCGTATCTGTTCGGGATAGCTGGCACCGTAGCCTCGCAGTTCTATGGTGAGATCAATGCGAACCAAGGAGGAACCGCGGCTGCAACGATGGGAACCGGCTGGGGGCTTCTCGGTGGCATCACGGTTGGAACAAGCGGAACCTACACGCAGGCGGTGACTGCACAAGAACTGGATATCAACGTCGCCCCGACCGGAGCCTCCGCACCGGGGTCTTTGGTCGGGCTCGGCATATACACCCAGGCGGCCGGTCAGGGTCGGTTCATGGACACGGCTCTTTCAATCTCGGGGAACCCCGGAAATTATCGGCAGAACGCCATTCAGTTGGGCTCCACATTGGATCCCAATACTGGCGTGGGCCTGTCGGTATATGATAATCGCGGCATCGCGCAATACGGCGCCGGGCTGATCGATTGCTCGCAATGCGGCAATTTTGCCGGCACACGGTCGCAGTTCGGCAATGATGCCCCATTCATTCTGAAAAGCCCTTATTTCGACCTTCTCGCCACCGGCGACATGCGCATGGGCTATGGCCTGATCCATGTCACGTCGAACGGCTTCACTCTCGACGTGCCCAATTATGCGATCGCGGGCAACAGCAATTTCAGTGGTGGGACGGGGTGGATCAACGGTGAAGAAGCCTGCGACACGCTGGGCAATTGTGGCACCATCACCCAATCTGCCGGGATACCAAACGGCGTAACCGTGTACACCAACACCTATATCCCGAGCAGCGCGGTTCCTGGAGCCGCACCAGTGACCTGGCATGCGGTATCGATATCGAGCCCCGGCCCTACGGGAGGCACGACTGAAGGAACGCCGTTCACGACGGTCGAAACCTATGCACCAGCCAGTAGTCCGACTATCGGCATCGGTAGCGCCTCGGCGACAGCGATCAACATTGGCAACAGCGGAGGTACGACGACGGTTACCGGGGCGCTGCGCGCAACGGGCGCCCTGGCTCTGACCTCCTCCGGCACGGCGTTAAGTGTGACGAACAATGCGATTATCGGCGGTACTCTGGGAGTAACTGGCACGACCAATCTGGCCGCAGTGAGCGCGAACGGGGCAGTTACCTTATCGGCCCCCGGCACCGCGCTCGGCGTGACGAACAACGCGACGATCGGCGGCACGTTGGGTGTGACGGGGGCCACAACATTATCGTCCGGCCTGACAATAAACGCCACAGGAACCGCTCTTAACATCCCGAACGGGAATGTATCTGCGGCAAACACATTGACAGCTGGCGCGCTCGTGGCTGGGTCGGGAGCGTCTAACGCGTTCGTGTTTGCGAACGGGGTAGATACGGGACAGAAGGGCTTGCGTCTTCAAACCGGAGGCACGGACCGCTGGCGCCTTTTCTCTACCTACGCCAACACGGGGGGCAACGCAGGCGACAACTTAATACTGCAGAATTTTACCGACACCGGGACAAACCTAGGTAACATATTTTCCGTCACTAGGGCGACCGGCGCCTTGTTGTGGAACGCCAGCACCTCGGACATTACTTCTGGTGGAACAACAATATTATTCCAGAACAATTCAAAATCCTCAGTAAACGGAGCCAATGAGTTTGCCCTAGGAGGGACCGAACTATATCAAGCCGGATTTGGCCAGAAATGGGGCGGCCAGATTTCTATTAACAATGTTGGTTATAATACGGGGGCGAATTTCACCGGGACGATTTCCGGCACAACTCTGACAATATCTGCGATCTCAAACGGAACTCCTGCGCCGGGAATGTGGTTGACAGGTTCCGGCATTGTCGCCGGCACCATGATAACCGCCCAGCTTACCGGCACGACGGGAAGCACTGGGACATATTCTGTAAGCAATGCACAGACTGTGGCGAGTGAGGCACTCACCACCAGCAGCATTCCGACTGCATGGGCACCCGCCGCACCTTATGTGGTCAACGAGGAAGTGACCGTCGGCTACTATATGATGCACGCTACCTCTGCCGGTACATCAGGGGTGACCACTCCGACCTGTTCTGGCTCAGTGCCGACGTGCTCGGATGGCACGGTCTCCTGGGCATTTGACAGTCAGACCGGAGCGGAGGGATACCAACTTGCCGGTTTGTTTGTGTCAGCCAGCCTATCTGCAAACATGGGCGGAGCGGCAAACGGCTTGATTGGAACCACTTTTGCTCTTAACCTTCAGTGTAATGCGTCCGCCACATACACAACCGGCGTGACCTGTCAGGAAGATGATGTGGGGCTACAGGCTGCCGCGCCGGGCAGAGTAGGCCAGCAGATATTGGCTGGCGCATCTGGGACATATCAAGGCTCGATCGACGATGTTGGTTGGAGAGTTGGCAACCAGGGAAGCACAGCTCCGTTCAAGACT
Organism: uncultured Alphaproteobacteria bacterium; assembly: GCA_963847615.1. Lineage (GTDB taxonomy): Bacteria > Pseudomonadota > Alphaproteobacteria > Acetobacterales > Acetobacteraceae > Palsa-883. The sequence goes on along the minus strand of CAWKAN010000012.1, from coordinate 139,452 downwards.
TTCATGGCATGGGGCGGGCGCACCTCCGGGACCGCGATAGACGCGAACGGTTATGGGCTGCGGGTCTGGAGCCAAGGCTGGAACATATCACCATACACTCCGCAGTTCATGACGGCGTCTGGCGGTTTGGATCTACAGGAACTGGCTCCAACCGGAAGTGGCTACTTTGGTGGCGGGTTCATTTTGCGCGGGCCTGGCTCGCAAATCCTCGGCAATGGTGACATTCAGTCCAACTACGCACTGCTGCACGCGACGGCAACGGGCGCCTCGCTTGATGTTTCGCAGTATCGCGTGACCTCGGTTGCGCTACACAGTGGCGGGGGCGGATCGAATTGGGGAGGCGCCGGTTGGCTGGCTGACTGCACCGACGGCACGGTGGTTCGCATTCAGACCGTCTCGGGCGGAGCAGTCACCGCGGTCTACTCCACACCGTTCTACGCGGCCTATGGATCGGCGCCAATTTCGACAGTGACCTGCACATCTGAGCATCTGGTCGGCGTGGTGGACAACACAGGCAATGCCACGCTGCCGAGCACCATCCAAGTCGATGAGACTTGGGCATTGGCGAATGGCGGGGCGCCCACTCTTGCCCTGGGCGCCACCTCGGCCACCGCCATCAACATCGGCAACAGCGGCTCTACGACGGCGATTTCTGGCATCCTGAAAGGTGCAGCTGGCACCTTCACTGCCAACGGCTCAACTTCACTGTCCCTGAGCAACATCGGACCGCCCGGCGCACATGCCACGGTCCAGGAATGGTTCACCGTCACCGATGCGAGCGGGAACGTCCGCTACATCCCAGCGTTCTAGGAGTGGTCATGAAACACCTGATTTTCGCCACCGCGATGCTTTTGCCGCTCGCCGCCTTTGCCACCGAGTTATCCAATCCACAGGACCAGGCGCTCGGCCAGGAGGTGATGGAGTGCGTTTCGGCGAAGTACAACTCCGGGCGGCGCTGATCGCCGCACAACAGCGTGAGACCGCCACTGGCACAGCAGCCAAGCCCGAGCAAAGGAAGGTGGACGAAGGCCCTCCCCCGCCGGCGGCTGCCAAGCCCTGAAGGGATGGTTTCATACCGACGTCTCCACGCCCCCCTTAAGTGAGCGGCAGCCGTCGCTGCCTCGCCGGCCGCCGAGCGCCTTGTTGCTTACGCTTGCGGTGCAAGGGCAAGTGGTCTTCCGCGGCGGCCCGGTGGGTTGGTGACAACCGGTCGCGGGGTTGCGGATGGAAACCAGCCAGGTGCCTGGATTGCAGATCCGTCGGGCGAGACGGCGTTCGTGCGAAGCATCCGGCGATCGACGCGGCAACCGCCACTGATCGGCGCAACGCGGGGGAACGGGGAGGACAAGGCGCCCGCCACGATACGAGGAGTTTGCTGGCGATCGGGCCGGCCTCGAGCCCAGGCGACGGCCGGGGGTACGCCCCTTTGCGCGGGGATGGGGGTTGACCCCGGCCCGATCGCCAAGCAAGTCGCTATGATGCCGTTCAGGGCGGGGAGTGCAGACCGTGCCAAATGTTGAAGCCAATGCCACGGTTGACGCGGCGATCACCTCACGGCGGTCGTTGCGAGCGTTCCTGCCGACGCCGGTGCCGCGGGCAACGGTGGAGCATCTGCTGGACGTCGCGGCGCGCGCGCCGAGTGGGACGAACATGCAGCCCTGGCGAGCGCACGCGATGGCCGGGGAACGGCTGCTGCGGTTCTGCGATACGGTGGAAGCGGCGTTCCTCGCCGGTGTGCCGGATGAACGGGATTATCGCTACTACCCCGAGACGTTCTTCGAACCCTATCTGTCGCGCCGGCGTGAAGTCGGCTGGGGGCTGTATTCGCTGCTCGGCATCGGTCGGGGCGATACGGGCAAAATGCGCCTGCAGCTCGCCCGCAACTTCCGCTTCTTCGGCGCGCCGGTCGGGCTGATCTTCACCATCGACCGACGGCTGGAGATCGGCAGTTGGCTCGACTACGGCATGTTCCTGCAGAACATCATGGTGGCGACACGAGGGCTCGGGCTGGACACCTGCCCGCAGGCGGCCTTTGCGGGTATGGCCAATATCGTGCGCGCGGCGCTGGGGCTGCCGTTCCAGGACGTGATCGTCTGCGGCATGGCGATCGGCTACGCCGATCCGGACGCGGTGGAAAACACGTTGCGCACCACGCGCGTGCCGGCGCGGGACTTCACAATATTCGCCGGTTTCCAGGACTAAAGCCTCATAGCCTGAGGTTTGAGGTGGACTGAGGTACCCCCCGAAACGTGGGCAGGGAGTTACTCACCAGTCGGTAATATAGGCGAAACTTGGTGCCTGGAAGAATGAGCGGACGAGCTGCGGCAGGCGGCGGATTGCAGCCAACTGCGCTTCGACCTTATCGACCAAGCTCCCTCCTTTGCGCAGTGGGGTTCTGGCAACTCCGGTTCGCTTCATATGGCTCCAGACCAGTTCGTCCGGGTTGAGCTCCGGCGCATAGCCGGGCAGAAAATGTGGGTCCTCGCTGTTTCGTGTGGGTAGCAGCGGCCGCTGAGCTTCCCTGGGCCAACTGTGTCCAGCGGCAGTTCGCGACAAGGCCCACCCGGTGCGGCGAACCACCAGCCAGGTTTCTTGGTTCGGCTGAGCGCCGTTTCTTCGTCCCGGCCTGACGATTGCAGGGCGCCGCGCGCAGCCGCAGTCAAGGCATGCCCTCGGGCCTGACCCGAGGGATGGCCGCAGGCCACCGCCGAAGGCGGCGCGTAGCGTCCTTGACGGCGGCGAGCACGGTGCCAGGCTCGATCAGGTCGGGCAACGAGGCCCGCGTGCGCCGCGTCGATTTCCACCCACACGAAACTGCGAAGAGCCGAAAATGTAGAGTCAGTCGCCCGTTCGTCGATGCCACATAATTCCTGACCAGGGTGGTCTTGTGGGCTGGCAGCCCGTTGACTACGAGATGCACCGGATTTCTGCGCCCGCCCATCATTTTCTTCAGCAGGGTCACGAACAACTCGGCGGTGTGTCCGCCCTGGTATGTGCAATACCAAAAGCCGCCACGGGCATTGACCGCCGATGCGGCACTGATCGATTGTCGTTGACCGGGGCGTTCAACCACCGGTGTTTGCCCTTTTGGTGCCCACGTCTTGCCGTGCACGGTATCGGCATGGAACCCTTACCCATCCCCTCATTTCCACGCTGAGTGCGCTGGGTAACAAGAGAATTGGGCGGCGCTGCGTGGCTTTCTGAAAAGAACCCAGACCGGCCTGTCTGGATTCGCATTGCGTCGCAGGTCACGTGTTGGTTGCCTCAAGCCCACCGTTGGCGAATCTCCCCGCATGCAACACGATTCGCGGGGCAAGTGATGAAACCGAACCGGACCCTCTGCTTCGATGAAGTGCACGGCTTCCTGACCGGCCTGTTCGACGGCGACCTGCACGCCAAGCGCGTCCTGTCGTTGGCCAACGCCACGCTCGGCGTCATCACGACCGCGTCCCTGGCGGTCAATACGATCGGTCAGGGCCTCGCCCTGGCACGCGGCCTGGTGACCAAGCATGCGATCACGCAGGTGGACCGGCTGCTGTCCAACCAAGGGATCGATGTTGACGCTGCACTGCGTCACTGGGTCCCCTACGTGGTGGGACCTCGCAGCAGCAGCAACGTGGCGATGGACTGGACCGACTTCGACGCGGACCGGCAGGCCACCATCATGCTCTCGCTGCTGACCCGCCACGGAAGGGCGACGCCGCTGGTGTGGCTCACGGTGGAGACCGCCACCCTGAAGAACCATCGCAACGAATATGAATATCAGGTGCTGGTCCGCCTGGCCGACGCCCTGCCGGCGGACATCACGGTGTGCATTGTGGCCGATCGCGGCTTCGGCGATCAGAAGCTCTACCGGGTGCTGAGCAATGAACTGGAGTTCGACTACGTCATCCGCTTCCGCGGCAATATCGCGGTGACCGCCGCGGACGGCGAGGTGCGCACCGCCGCTGCCTGGGTCGGACCCGGCGGATGCGCGCGCGTGCTGCGCGGTGCCCGGGTGACGGCCAAGCGCTATCGGGTCGGCACCGCGCTGTGCGTGCAGGACAGGGCGATGAAGCAGGCCTGGTGCCTGGCCACCAGCAGCACCAAGGCGACGGCAAGGGCTTTGATGAGCCCCTACGGCAAGCGCTGGGGCATCGAGTGTGGGTTCCGCGATACCAAGGATCTGCGCTTCGGCATGGGCTTGGGATCGATCCACGTCAGCACCCCCGGCCGGCGGGATCGTCTGTGGCTATTGAACGCTCTGGCCATCGCCCTGCTGACACTGCTCGGGGCAGCCGGGGAAGCACTCGGTTATGATCGATACCTCAAGTCAAACACATCCAAGAAGTGCACCCATTCGCTGTTCCGCCAGGGCTGTATGCTCTACGAGTTGATCCCCACCATGCCGGAGTTGCGGTTGCTGCCGCTGATCGACCGGTTCGCTGCCATGCTCGCTCAACTCCCGGTCTTTGCCGATACTTTCGGGGCCGTTTGAAAATGAGGGGAGTCGTGAGGCAGGCCTCGGCCTGTCGATCAGCTACGACATCGTCACCCAGCAGCACGGCGGCAGCATCGCGGTCGACAGCGAGGTCGATGACCACACCGAGTTCACCATCCGCCTGCCGCGCAAGAGGTTCGCGCGCGACGGAGGCCGGGCATGACCATCAGATCGTTGGTTGGCGATGATGAGCCGGACCTGGATGAGCTACTCCCGATTTGTCTGGACACGGTATGGTCGAGCGAAACGGAGCAGCAGCTTCGCGCGCATCGACGAGGGACACGTCGGGGAACGGCCCCGGGCCCATCTGGCGCGGCTTGCCAGCAATCGTATAGCGGCATAGCCAGGAGCGATGTTGAGCATCGCGCACCTGCGGCCACAGCCCGGCGCCGTCGCCATAGCGGCCGAGCTTGGTCAGCGCCTTGAGCCTCAATGCGGTCGGCTTGCCGCTCGTCATCCTCCGCTTTGTTGCCCGGCCGACGCGTATCAGCCACCATTCCAGCCCACATCAGAGATGCGGATTTACCTGGCCGATAGCGAACGGCGGCGAACGGGATGGATGACAACCTTAGGTAAACCAGGCATGGTTTCGGCCCCTTGCGAACCATGACCGCCGTTGGTTCGACGCAGCTCAGCTCCACCACCATCCCCGCGGCTCCCCCCGATCCAGCGAACCCCACCATCGCTACCCCCCTGCAAGACCCCACCCGCGCCGCCGCGTTCGACCTGCTGACCGCGGTGCTCGACCGCCGCCGCCCGCTGGAGGAAGCGCTCGACGCCCTGCCGCCGATCGCCACGCGCGACCGCTCGGCGGCGCACCGGCTGGTGGCCGCCACGCTGCGCCGGCTCGGCACGCTGGACGCCGTGCTGGAACCCTTCCTCAAGAAGCCCCCACCCGACCCGGTGCGCCACGTCCTCCGCCTCGGCGCCGCCGGCCTGCTGCTGCTCGACACCCCGCCGCACGCCGCGGTCGCCACCGCCGTCGCCCTGGCGCGCGCCCGCCGGCTGCACGCCTTCGCCGGCCTGGTGAACGCCGTGCTGCGCCGCGTCGCCGCGTCCGGACCGGCGGCGCTGGCCGAGCTCGACAGCCCGCGCCTCGACACCCCCACCTGGCTCTGGACCTCCTGGGGCGCCGAGGCGCGCGCCATCGCGCTGGCTCACCAGCACGAGGCGCCGCTGGACCTCACCCTGCGCCCCGGCGCCCTGCCGCCCGAGGGCGGCGACCTGCTGCCGACCGGCTCCGTCCGCTTCCCCCCCGGCACCGCCGTCACCCCGCTGCCCGGGTTCGAGCAGGGCGCCTTCTGGGTGCAGGACGCCGCCGCCGCGCTGCCCGCCCGCCTGCTCGCCCCGCGCCCCGGCGAGCGCATCGGCGATCTCTGCGCCGCCCCCGGCGGCAAGACCGCGCAGCTCGCCGCCGCCGGCGCCCAGGTCACCGCGCTCGACCGCGACCCGACGCGCCTGAAACGGCTCCAGGACAACCTGCGCCACTGGCGCCTGGCCGCGGAAACCATCGCCGCCGACGCCACCGACTGGCAGCCGCCCGCCCCGTTCGACGCCGTGCTGCTGGACGCGCCTTGCAGCGCCACCGGCACCATCCGCCGCCACCCCGACGTGCCGCGCCTCAAGCGCCCGCGCGACATCCGCGCCCTGGCGGAAACCCAGGACCGCCTGCTGGCCGCCGCCGCCGCCATGCTGCGCCCCGGCGGGCGGCTGATCTACGTCGTATGCTCGCTGCAACCCGAGGAAGCCGCCCCCCGCATCGCCGCGGCCCTGGCGCACGGCACCCTCCGCCGCGACCCGTTCCGCCCCGCCGAGCTGCCCGGCCTGCCCGAGGCCCTCACCCCGGACGGCGACCTGCGCACCCACCCCGGCCTATGGCCCGAGCGCGGCGGCATGGACGGCTTCTTCGCCGCCCGCCTGATCAAACTCTGACCCCACCCCCGCCCCCGGTAGCCGCGTAGGGCGGATCAGCGCAGCGCAATCCGCCACCCACCGCACCGGCGCCACCACCGCTCGCACCAACCCGCAAACCGCGACCACCCGCCCGTCGCCGGCCCGCCCCGCGCCCGCTGCGCCGAGCCACCACCACGCCCGGCACGGCCGCCGCGGTCAGGTCACGGCGAAGACCAGACCCCCTCGCCCAGCGCGTACTCCACCTCCGGCGTATACACCGACTGCTCCTTCCCGAGCCGCGAGCTGAACAGCGTGAAATGCTGCACCGGCACCGGCTCCGAGCGGAACAAATTATGCGCCTGGATGAACGCCGCCAGCTTCGCCTCCACCGGGTTATCCAGCCGCGCCAGCGTGACATGCGGATTGAACCGCCGCCGTTCCGGTTCCAGCCCCACCCGCTGCAATGCCGTCTCGATCTTGCCGCGCAGGTGATCCAGCGACGGGTTCCGCTCCACCCCGACCCACAGCGCCGTCGCCCGACCGCCCTTCGCGAACGTCCCCACCCCGGCCAGCGTCAGCGCAAACTCGCGCGCCTTCAGCGCCGCCAGCGCCAGGTCGATCTCCTCGGCCAGATGCCGCGGCGCCTCGCCGATGAAGCGCAGCGTCAGGTGAAGGTTCTCCGGCGGCACCGCCCTGGCCCCCGGGATGCCGAGCCCGCCCAGCGAGGCCAGCCGCTGGCGCAACGTCCACGGCAGGTCCACGGCGACGAACAGTCTCATTCGCTGGTCGCCTCATCCAGCAGTTTCACGATCACCGGCAGCAGCCGCTGGACGATCAGCCGCACGCCCTCGGCATTGGGATGCTCCCGATCCGGCAGCGTGTAGCGCGGGTCCTCGGCGACGCCTTCCAGGAAGAACGCATCGAACAGCACGCCCGGACGCCGGCCGAGACGCTCGAACACCGCCTTGAAGGCGCGCGCATAGTCGGCCCCCATGTTGGGCGGCGCATACATCCCGCACAGCAGCACCGGGATGTGCCGCGCCGCCAGCGCGTCGAGGATGGCAGTCAGGTTGGCCTGCATCACCTTGGGGTCGATGCCGCGCAACCCGTCATTGGCACCGAGCTCGACGATCGCCGCATCCGCGCCGTCGCCCAGCGCCCAGGCCAGCCGGGCACGCCCATCCGCCGTGGTGTCGCCGGACACCGCGCTGTCGATGATGCGAACCTGCTGGCCGCGCTGCGCCAGCGCCGCGGTGAGCTGGCCCTGGAACCCGTCCGCGTACGGCAGTTCGTGACCCGAGGTCAGCGAGTCCCCCAGCACCAGCAGGCTGACCGGCCGGGCCCTGGCCGGCAGCGCCAGCATTCCCGCGGCCAGCAACGCCGAGGCCAGCAACATTGGCACGGCTTTCCGCAACCGGCCGGGAAGGCCATATGCTGCAGCCATGGATGCCACTCCACCGGCCCCGGTCCCGCCGCTCGTCATGACGCGGGACCTCGCGCTGACCGTGCCCTCGGCGGCCGGCCCGGTCAACATCTTGCGCGGTATCGACCTGGATATCGCCAGCGGCGAGGCGGTGGGGCTGGTCGGTCCCTCCGGATCGGGCAAGACCTCGCTGCTGATGGTGCTGGCGGGCCTGGAGCGGGCGAGCGCCGGTTCGGTCCGCTTCGCCGGGCGGGAGATCACCGCGCTGGACGAGGACACCCTGGCCCGCTTGCGGCGCGACGCGATCGGCATCGTGTTCCAGGCCTTTCACCTGATCCCGACGATGACGGCGCTGGAGAACGTGGCGGTGCCGCTGGAGCTGGCCGGCCGGCGCGACGCCGAGGACCGGGCCGCGGCGGCGTTGCGCGCGGCCGGACTGGGGCACCGCCTCACCCACCTGCCCGGCCAGCTCTCCGGCGGCGAGCAGCAGCGGGTGGCGCTGGCGCGGGCCTTTGCGCCGGAGCCGCGGCTGCTGCTGGCCGACGAGCCGACCGGCAACCTCGACCAGGCGACCGGAGAGGCGGTGATGGACAAGCTGTTCGAGCTGCGAGCGCGCACCGGGACCACGCTGCTGCTGGTGACGCACGATGCGCGGCTGGCGTCCAGGTGCGGGCGGCGGATCCACATCGCCGACGGACGGGTGACGGAGATCGACGTGTCGGCCACCGCCGCGACCCTATGACCGCGCAGCCAGGCCCATCTCCCCCCAACCGGACGCTTGCGCCGCGAAGCCGGGCCAGCGGGCCGCGGACGCGCCCCCAGCCGCCGAGCCGATGCCGCACGCGGCCCCGGGCCCGCCCAGGCGCACGGCCCCACCCAGGCCGAAGACGATGATGCTCGCCTTCCGTCTCGCCCGGCGCGAGCTGCGCGGCGGGGTGCGCGGACTGCGCATCGTCCTGGCCTGCCTGGCGCTTGGCGTCGCGGTGATCGGCGCCGTCGGCACGTTGCGGGCCGCGGCCGAGCGCGGATTGCAGGCCGACGGGCGGCGCCTGCTGGGCGGCGACCTGGAAATCAACTCCGGCTCGCAGCCCCTGCCCGACGCCGCGAAGAATTGGCTCGTCGCGCACGGCGCAAGTCTGTCGGGCATCGTCGAGCTGCGCACCCTGCTGGTCGCCCCGTCCGGCGAACGCACCCTGGTCGAACTGAAGGCGGTCGATCCCGCCTGGCCGCTGGTCGGCACGGTGACGACCGACCCGCCCCTGCAGACCGCGCCCGCGCTGGCCGAGCACGACGGGCGGTTCGGCCTGCTGACCAGCCAGGTCGTGCTCGACCGGCTGGGCCTGCATCCGGGCGACACCGCGCGGCTGGGCCGCGCCACGTTCGCCATCCGCGCCGCGCTGGCCGCCGAGCCGGATGCGCTGGCCACGCCGGCGCTGTTCGGGCCGCACGCCGTGGTGCCGCTGGCGGCGGTGCCCGCCACCGGGCTGATCGTGCCGGGTTCGCTGGTCACCTATCGGCTGCGCGCGGTGCTGCCGCCGGGCATCGACGCCACGCGCCTGACCGCCGACCTGCGCGCGGCCTTTCCCAACCAGGGCTGGCGCATCCGCGACCCCAGCGCGGCCGCGCCGGTGGTGGCGCGGTTCGTGCGGCAGACCGGGCTGTTCATGACCCTGGTCGGGCTGACCGCGTTGCTGGTCGGCGGCATCGGCGTCGCCAACGGCGTGCGCGCCTGGCTGGAGGCCCGGGCGCGCACCATCGCCATCCTGCGCTGCCTGGGCGCCTCGGCGCGGCTGATGTTCGCCGTGGCGTTGATCCAGGTGCTGGCGCTGGCGCTGGCCGGGATTGGGCTCGGGCTGGCGGCAGCGGCCGCGCTGCCGCCGCTGGCGGTATGGTTGCTGCGCGATCTGCTGCCGGTGCCGCCGGTGCTCGGCCTCTACCCGGCGCCGCTGCTGCTCGCCGCTGCCTATGGTCTGCTCACCGCACTCGGCTTTGCCCTGCCGCCGCTCGGCCGGGCCGCGCGGATCCCCGGCGGCGCGCTGTTTCGCGACGGCCTGCTGCCGCAGCCGGTGCGGCCGGCGCCATGGCTGCTGGCGACGACCGCCGGCATCGGCGCGGCCCTGGTCGCCTTGACCATCGCCACCGCGGCGGACCGCGGCTTCGCACTGTGGTTCTGCGCCGGCGTGCTGGGCACCCTGGCGCTGTTCCGGCTCGGCGGCGCCGCCCTGGTGTGGCTGGCCCGCATGGCCTCGCGGGCGCCCATGCCATGGCGCCGCCTGCCCTGGGTGCGTTTGGGATTGGCCAACCTGCACCGGCCTGGCACCGCGGCGCCGATGCTGCTGGTCTCGGTCGGGCTCGGTCTGTCAACCCTTGCCGCGGTGGCGCTGATCCAAGGCAATCTGCGCCACCAGATCGCCGAGCAGATGCCGGCGGACGCGCCGAGCTTCTATTTCATCGACATCCAGGACAGCCAGCTCCCCCGCTTCGAGGCGCTGGTGCGGGCGACGCCGGGCGCCACCGACCTGCACCAGGTTCCGTCGCTGCGCGCGCGCATCGTCAGCGTCGCCGGGGTGCCGGCCGAGCAGGTGCGCGCCACGCCCGACACGCGCTGGGCGCTGCGCGGCGACCGCGGCCTGACCTATGCCGCGACCCCGCCGCAGGGCGCGCGGATCGTCGCCGGCCATTGGTGGTCGCCGGACTACCGCGGCCCGCCGCTGGTCTCGTTCGACGCCGGGCTGGCGCGCGGCTGGGGCGTGCATCTCGGCGACGTCATCCGGGTCAACGTGCTGGGCCGCGACATCGACCTGCGCGTGGCCAGCCTGCGCGACATCGCCTGGCGCTCGCTGGCGCTGAACTTCGCGATGATCGCCAGCCCCGGGCTGCTGTCCGACGCGCCGCACGCCCACATCGCCACCGTGCGCGTGCCGGAGGCGGCCCAGGGCGCCTTGCTGCGCGCGGTGACCGACGCGCTGCCCAACGTCACCGGCATCCGCGTCGCCGATATCCTGGCCGCGCTCGCCGAGCTGCTGGACCGGGTGGCGGCGGCGCTGGCGGCGACCGGCTCGCTGACCCTGCTCGCCGGCGGGCTGGTGCTGGTCGGGGCCGTCGCGGCCGGCCAGCGCCGGCGGACGCGGGAGGCGGTGATCCTCAAGGTGCTGGGCGCCAGCCGGGCGCAGATCCGCGCCGCCTGGCTGGTGGAGTTCGGCGTGCTCGGCCTGGCCGCCGGGCTGATCGCGGCGTTGGTCGGCAGCCTGGCAAGCTGGGGGGTGGCGCATTACATCCTGGACAGCGACTGGACGTTCCTGCCGGGCACCCTGGCCGCCACCCTGTCGGTTTGTCTCGCCACGATGCTGGTTTTCGGCTACGCTGGCACGGCATCGGCGTTGCGGGCCAAAGCCGCACCGCTGCTGCGCAACGAGTGAGACCGCGGGAGGTCACGGGGGGCGCGATCGGGGCCGGCTTGAACCGGCGCATCGGCTTGCCAACATTGACCGCCAACGGCATCACGCCACACAGGAATGCGACACATGGCCATCAGTCCTGATTTCCGGACCTACCCGCGCGCATCGGCCGCGACGACCGCTGCCGTACTGGACGCGGGACTGCGCGCCTACATGCTGCGGGTTTACAACTGGATGAGCTCCGGTCTGGTGTTGACCGGGATCGTTGCCTACGCGATCGCCAACACCCCGCTCAAGGCCGCGTTCTATCGCGACGTCGTCACGCAGTCCGGCATGGTCGTGCACAACCAGCCGACCGGCCTGGCGCTGCTGTCGATCTTCGCGCCGCTGGCCTTCGTCCTGGTGCTCAGCATGGGCGTGAACCGGCTGTCGAAGACCGCCGCGCAGACGCTGTACTGGGTGTTCTGCGCCGCCATGGGTGCCAGCCTGACCAGCATCTTCATCGTCTACACCGGCAATTCGATCGTGCGGGTGTTCTTCATCACCGCGGCGACCTTCGCCGGCATGAGCATCTACGGCTACACGACGAAAGCCGATCTCAGCCAATTCGGCAGTTTCCTGTTCATGGGGCTGATCGGCGTCATCATCGCCTCGCTGGTGAACATGTTCATGCACAGCTCGGCGCTGCAGTTCGCGATCAGCATCATCGGCGTGCTGGTGTTCACCGGGCTGACGGCGTACGACACGCAGCGCATCAAGGCGACCTACGTGCAGTACGCTTACGCCGACGGCGTGGACGGCGCGGCGAAACGCAGCGTGTATGACGCGCTCAGCCTCTATCTGAACTTCATCAACCTGTTCATGCTGCTGCTGCAGATCATGGGCAACCGCAGCAACAACTGATCCGGGCGGCGACGCCGCCACTGATGCAAAGGGCCCGAGGCAGCGCGCTTCGGGCCTTTTTTGCGGCTGGTGGGTACGCCTGGTGCCGACCGGCCGAAATGCCGGTCTTCGGCGGTGCCGCCACGTCATGCCGGGCGCAGGCCGGTATCCACGATTTTGCTTGCCGCACACAGACAAGAAGTCGTGGATGCCGGCCTGCGCCGGCATGACGAGGGTGCGGCGCCAATGGGTCAAACTTTCCGGCGCGTGGTCTCAAGCCCCCTTCGGGCGGAACGCGGCACAGACCGCCGGGTCGGTCTCCAGCCGCGGACCGCCGATCAGGTCGATGCAGTACGGGATGGCCGGGAACACCGCGTCCAGGCACTCGGCGATGGCACTCGGCTTGCCCGGCAGGTTCACGATCAGGCTGCGCCCGCGCACCCCGGCGGTCTGGCGCGACAGGATGGCGGTCGGCACGGCGCGCAGCGAGACGGCGCGCATCAGCTCCCCGAAGCCGGGCAGCATGCGTTCGCACACCGCAGCCGTCGCCTCCGGCGTCACGTCGCGCGGGGCGGGGCCGGTGCCGCCGGTGGTCACGATCAGCGGGCAGCCGGGGCCGTCCGCCAGCTCGCGCAGCGCCGCCTCGATCAGCGGTTGCTCATCCGCCACCAGCCGGCGCACCGGCGCCCAGGGCGTGGCGAGGATGCGCGCCAGCGCGGCCTCGATGCCCGGACCGCCCTGGTCCGCGTAGTCACCCCGGCTGGCGCGGTCCGAGACGGTGACGACGCCGATCGGCACGGGCACCGGCATCGCTCAGCCGCCGAAGCGGGGGAACAGCACGTTGTTCTCCAGGTGGATGTGCGCCATCAGGTCGTCGGTCAGCTTGCTCGTGCCGGCATACAGGGCGCGCCAGGTGTTGCAGGCGCAAGCGGGCGGCACGCCGCCGCCGGTCAGCGCCTCCAACGCGCGCAGGTGGGCGCCATGGCCGTCGTGCTCATGGCGCATCATGCCGATCGGGTGAACGATCATCGGGTGGCCGCCGCGGCGCATCAGCGGGAACAGCACCTGCTCCTCCTTCTGCATATGCGCTTCCAGCTCGGCTGCCATGGTTTCCAGCAGGGCGGCGAGGCCGCGCGGCGCCTCCGGCTTGTCGCCATGCACCGCCTCCACCCGGCGGGCGAGGCGGAGCAGTTCGGGCAGCTCCCGCCGATGCGTCGCGTGGTAGCGCGTCTCGATCAGGGCGATCAGCGCCTCGGTCTGCTGCGGCGGCGCCGCCTGGTCCGGCGCCAGCGCGGCCAGCTCGGCCTCCAGTGTCGCCAGGCTGGCGCCGCGCGCGGCGGCGGCCTCGGCGAGCGGCACGTCCCCGCCGCAGCAGAAGTCCAGCTTGTACTTGCGGAACACGGCGGTGGCGCCGGGCAGCGCGGCGGCGATCTCGCCAACCGGACGAACGGCGAAGCCGGCGAGGGTGGTGGCGCTCATGGGCGGGTCTCCTGCTGGGGTGGCGGGCCGCGATGGCCGGGCTAAACTGGTATATCCGATACCAGTAAGCATCGCGCCGTTTTGTGGTATCGTCAATACCAGTTCGAGGGACAATCCGTGCGCCTGCTCGCCTCCACCGATTTCGCGCTGCGGCTGCTGATGCGGCTCGCCATCGAGCCGGATCGCCACCAGACGTCCGACGACCTGGCGCGGCAGGTCGGCGTGCCGCGCAACCACATCCAGAAGATCGTGCAGACCCTGGCCGAGGCGGGGCTGGTGCGCACCTTGCGCGGCGCGCGGGGCGGCGTGTTGCTGGCGAAACCCGCCGCCGAGATCAATCTCGGCGCGGTGGTGCGGCGGCTGGAACGCGACCAGGCGCTGGCCGAGTGTTTCCGCCCCGACGGCGGCGCCTGCTGCTTGTCCCCGGACTGCCGGCTGCGGGGGCGGCTATGGCGCGCGCGGGAGGCGTTCTTCGCGGAACTGGACCGCGCCAACCTGGCGGACTGCCTGGGCCAGGCGTAATACCGGCCGCCCCAAGGATTGACCCATCGGCGCCAAATACATCGTCATGGCCAGCCCCGGCCGACCAGTTCAGTCGGGGTGCGAGGCTGGCAAGGAATATTCAGCCGCCGATGAACGCCGATGAACGCCGATGAAATCGTGCTGAATGAACGGTCGGAGCGAACCAGCGGCGGCGCGCTGACCGTTGCCAATGCTTTTGGGGTCGGATTCCTTGAGAAGGTTTGCGGGAATGCGCTGGCGCAGGAGCTTCGCAAGCGCGGCCTGGCGGTTGCGCAGCAGCGCGGCGTTACCGTAACGTACGATGGGGTGGTCGTTGGCGACGATGCGGTTGACCTGTTGGTCGGCGGAGCGGCGATCGTCGAGCTGAAGGCGTCCAAGGCAGTGGCCGAGATCCATCGCGCCCAATGCATGAACTACCTGCGCGCCATGGGCCTGCGCCTCTGCCTGCTGCTCAACTTCGGCAACCCGCGCCTGGAGATCAAACGCATCGTCCTGGGCCTGTGAGGCACCGTCCTTATCGGCGTTCATCGGCGTTCATCTGCGGCTAAATTTTCTTTGCTGCGCCTGGCACCGTCCTGGCCAGTGAGCCGCCGGATCACCGGTAGATCGATTCCCCGCTTGTCGATCACCTTCACCGCGATATCGGCGCCCACCGGTGCGACGAACGGCATGGAGGCGTCGCCCGCCGGATGCTGCCACACCGCATCGTCATGCGTCGCCTTTAGCGCCTTGCGCAGGCTCTCCCAGGCGGAGGTCTTCGGGAAGAACACCTGATCCGCACGGAACACCAGTCCATTGTAGGCGGTATCCGGCATCCAGCACGGCACGTCGTCGCCGTTCGCGTGGTGCGGCTGCATGGTGACCGGATCGAACGCGTCCGGCCCGCGCAGCGTCACCTGCCAGCGCGGCGTGCCGTCCTCGGCCGGTTCATCGAGCCGAATCGCGGCGACATCCAGCGCGACGCCGCCCAACGAAAACCCACGCCAACCACCGGCAGAGGCGCCACCTGTCGGAGGCGGAACGCTGTTCCGACGAAACCGGCCACCTCAGAAATCCGGGGTCGCCACCTTGCCCGCTCTGCAAACACCTGATGCAAGTTAGGACACTGCCGGGAATGCGGTAATGGGTCGGTTTGAATGTCTACAACGGGTGGATACCGGGCACCCGCGGACTTGGGGCTGACAACCCGGTCTGGGCTGCTCAGCGCACGCATGATCGTCAGCCCAGAGCTATTTTGGCCGCTTATTCATGACAAGGATCACCTCGCTTGCCATCGTATTTATGATGCCGGAAGCACGCACGGCCTCTTCGCCGGACCGTGCGAACCGGTTGATCCGACGGGGGAGTCGCTTGCTCTGAAGGGTACGCTCATCGCGCTGGACGAGGTCAAAACCATGCGTTGCGAGCCGATCAACGGTAAAGCGATCAAGAAGGAGCGGGTGGCCTCCCGTAGAGCGTCGCCCCACAACGATGACGGCCTTGCCCCCAGGTACTAGATTGGCAGAGATCGATTTGCAGACCAGGTCGTAATCCGCGAGAAACCGGACCACGGCGCGGCCTTCACGGCTATCCATCTGTCCTCCCCAATAGAACTCGACGCCATCAATCTTGGCCCCCGGAAGCGATCTGCCACCGAGACACGCTGCGTCTATAACGTGACCGGAGACCTTAAGGTTCCCAAGACCGCGGAGGGAAGCGACAACCGACAGACATAGAGACGATGCGGCTCCGTATTGCACCGTTGTCTGAGAGTCTCCATACGGCGGCGATGTGAGCACGACGTCGAACGGTCCTCTGATCCTGACCTTGCTTCGCGGATGCGCGAGTCGGCGCGCGTCTGCTATTCCCACGTGGACCTCGCCGTGCACCGGGCTCATCTTACTGAACTGCATATGGCAATAGCGAAGCCGCTGCTGCAGGCGTGTCCAAGCACAAGGCCTGAACTTTTCGCGTGCGCTCGCACCCATCCGATGCAGCTTCCAACCAAGCTGGCGTGCGTAGGATACGTCACGCACCGTCGCACTGACCGCCGCCGCAACCACAAGTAGCTCTGGCTCGTCCAATCTAAGACTGTCAACCCATTCCACAATTTGGCCGAGCTCACGAGCGTGCTTGGGGAAAACCACTCAACCTTGCGACCTTCAGTTTGCAGAACTCGTCCGGCACGAGTCCAGGCGCGCGTTGTCGATGTCGGCGAGCGCGTCGGCAACAACGTCCGGGCGGGCAGAGGAAAGCTTAGCGCGAGTGATCAGACACGCTAGCGGATTAACGTCCGTACCAACTCGTAATGACGCATCGCTAGATGCCACCAGAAGGCGCCCCGAACCGCAGAACGGGTCCAAGACGCGTGAACCTGGCGGCACATGGGCACGCACGAGCGCATATGCCAGTTCATCCGCCACCATCGCAGGGATACGGGTGAAGACAACTCAGGCAAGTGGCGGCGATTGTGCCCGGATCATGGTCAAGACGCATTGCGTGCACTCATCTTCCGAAAGAACAGTCGTATCGATCGTAAGGTGCGCTTCTGTCGTGCCGAAAGCCTGGAAAATTCGCGCCCTGATGGCCGTATCTTCATCGTCGAGCTTCTTCATATCCACCGCCGAGAAAGTGACGCCATGGCGATTTTGCCACCTGTCGCACCTCACGACGTCGGACGCGGTCAGGCGTATGAGCAGGTAAGGCGCTATCACCCCCAGAAACACGGCGTCGAGGAACCGACCCTCCACCAAGCAGTCTCGATATTTGAAGCCCAGGTGACCGTTTGCGCATCGAGTTCGCGATGTTGTAAGTCGCTCAGCTCTCCGATGTCAACATCTAGCGCTCTAGCTCGGTCCCGAACAGCCGTGCCACACGATCGGAGAGGCCAGCCTAGCTTCGATGCGAGGGACCGTGCGATAGTCGTCTTTCCGACGCAGGATGGTCCATAGATGCAAATAATCATGATTTCCTGAAGACACACACGTATTCGAGGGCGTCACGAGCGGATCGTTCGGACACTCTTCGGCGCGTTGGTGCGCGTTCCCTCGGCCCCCACGCAACTGGCATGAGTTCCGCAAAGGAAGCGATAACGGCCTCGGCGACATCGGGTGACACTCGCGACGCGCCAATTACAACTGCGCAAAACGAGCCGGGCTTCAGCACGCGATGGATCTCATTCCGGGCTTCCCGCATGTCGGAGAGGTATTTCAAGACTGCGGGAGGGGGAGCGCGACGAAATCTCGCGCCGATCTCCTCCTTGCGTTCCCGGAGCATTGGCCAGCCCATCCATGCGTAAAGCAGGCGGTTCGCCTTGGCGTAGTCGATCACACCAATATACGGCGGTGAGGTTACAACGAGTTCGACCGCAGCGTCAGGGAGTGCAAGCCGCCTTGCGTCTTGCTGGACGACGAAGCATGCAGGCGGTGAGGCCATGGTCTCGACTGCATTGAGCTGAGTGAGGCGTTGCGCAAAATGGTGGATGGCATTGTGTTCAATCGCCGCCTTCGGACGCACGTTGTCGGCGATCCAGCCCCAGTGATGGCGGCGACGTTTTCCCGATCTGGTCTCGGCGCCTTCGGTCGAGGCACAGTCAAAAAGCACATCCGAGAAGATTGCCGCGAGGACCTTCTGTGCAGGCGCGGGCTGTGTCTCGACAATGAACCAGAGGTAACGCAGTTGGGATAGCGTCGCGGGCGCGTACCAGTCCCGGAGCACCGGATCGCTGCCCTCACCGCGGCGGCCAGGTCGGTTGCTCCAGCATTCATGCTCAAAAGCGAGGAGGGCGAGTATCCGTTGCCTCTCCCGCCGACCGAGTGTGCCTTGCAGGAGCGCCAGTTTCCCTTCCATTATCAGCAAGGATGGCGACAACCGATCCGAGACGATCGCGCGGCGACCGAGCTTCAGCGCCTCGATAGCGGTGGTCGCGCTCCCGGCGAACGGGTCAAAAACAAGGTCATTGGGCTTCGACAGCACTTGGATGAGTGCGGCCGGGATCTGGGCGATGAAATTGCCCGGAAACCAATGAAGGCCATGCACTGACCCCGGGACATTGCCTGCCCCGGGGAAATCCCAATCGATACGGTCGAGGCGTTCGGGGGCGATCAAAACAGACGAGTTTGGCCGGCCACCGTTCAACGCCTCCGGCTTCACGAGTTCCGCCCCGAACGAGTTGCATGCAAGATCCATGATAATCTCGGTCTCACGTATGGTAAACGCCTTACGTTTTTGCGAGCCGACACCAAACAACCATTGGCTTGCGTCCTCTCCTACCAGGTGCCTCGATCCGTCATCGAAGCAGACCGTGAGGCGACGATTGCGCTTATCTTTTATTCCGTAGGAAAAACATGGTCTGTCGAGGGCTTGGCTCACATCTGCCGAAAAAGCAAGCAGGTTGGGGTAGCTGGGCCGGCAGCCCGACATCCAGCACGGTGGGATCTGGTCCCATAGTTCGCCGGTCATCCACCTCGCAGCAGCGTCGCGAACGTCCCTGACCTCTGAACGAAGAAGGCGCGTGACGAATTCGTGGTTGACCATCTTCCAGTCGTCGGCCCTTATCTCTCCAGCTTCATAAGCGCGCACGGTCGCAAATAGCATCATCATCTTCCCCACGAAGTCGCGCTCAGCAAGCATTAAGTTTTGATAGACGTCCCTGCGGGTCCGTCGCCAAGTCTCGATGTCGGCGAAGGCGTCCCGGCGGAACACCAGGCCACCACACTCGCCCTCGACGTCCACAATGGAACGTGTCAGCCGCCGAGGAACAGCGCGGTCCACGGCGAGGCCCATGTGGAACGCCATGCGGTAGACGTTGTCGATATTGTCGAGGTCGATGTCCCCAGCGATAACCTTGCCCATTCGGCCCTGTCCACGTACGTGGTCCGTAATGCTCCGCAGAAGGCGCTCTCCATCGCTGCCGACCGTCTTACGCGCCCAGTCCCGAATTCCGTTCGAGCGTCCAAGGAAGATTTGTAGGTTGGCACCCAGAACCTCGTCGAGGCCTTGCCCCGACACTATTTCGCTCAGGCGCTTTTCATGGTCGAAACTCGCACCTACATATTGGAGAGCTTCCTCGACGAGATGGCCGAATGAAGTGATCGCCCAGTCGTGCAGGAGAGCTGCGCCCCTTGATACGAGCTCGTCGAAGCGATCGAGCCGTCTCCTGAAGCCGATTTCGCCGGCCAAGTAGGTGACGCCGATGACGTGTTCGAACCGGGAGAGGTTGGCAATAGAGGGAATATCGATCGAATCAATGTTCGATAGACGGACGTGTCGCAGCCGCTGTACGACGGGCGTGCGTACCAGCGCTAGCAGGTCCGTGTCGAGCTCGACAGGACCGTATACAGCGTCGAGGAAAGTCTTGCTCCACACGAGAGGTATCAACCCAACTGTCTGTCGGTTTGTTTCGGGACTATCGTCCTCTCAGAGCGAAGGTCAAGCCGCATGCTCGCATAAGACTGTAGCACCCTCCAATCGCTATCCGGCTGCGTTGATTCGAGAAATACAGTGAACATGCCTCCCCACATCCGCTCCGAGGGCATAACATGGCGGACAAAAATTCTGGACCGCTCGGCAGATTCGAGATCAGAAAGCGCATAAGTATCCTCATAGATCACAAGGGTTGGACTGCGAGTTTGCTCGGCGTCCCGCTCCTTAATCACGTTGAATGCCTTCGATGAAGCACTATGCATGCCGGCAAAGGTCATATGCGAGGGGACACAGCTGACGCCGAGAGACTCCAGTTCCCGGTCCTTCTTGGGGTAGATCGAGTCAGTGAAGGCGAAATGGGGCGAATAGGCGTCTATAACGACGATGTGCCGAGCGCAGTGTTGCCATTCAAGTTTCTGGTTCTCGAGGTGCCGCTTGAGAAATCCGACGAATTCGATCGGGTGGCGCGAGGCGGTGAGGTATTGAACCGAGAAGTTCCGCTTCAGAAAGCAATGCGCCAGCTCAGCCAACAATCGGTTTCCCTGCCCTTGGTGCTCGACCACTAAAGCCAGCGACTGCGTGTCGAATTCTTCGCGGGTCTCGAATGTGCCCGTAGCAAAGCCTGAGAGAATTGAGGTGATTTCGCTCTTCAATTCGTCCGGCAATGGGACTGGGTTGTACTCATAGGTAGGGCGAGGGCCGCGGATTGCATGCCACCGCCGAATACCGCGAACGATGGGCAGGTGCTTCGGGTTCAGGGAATCGACGAAGAAGCTGAAGCGGATCCAAACCCGCCATACGACGAGGAACGAGTAAAGAAAGGCGATTGTGAGAACGACCGTGGCGATCCAGAGGGCCCAATCCCGATATGCGGCAGGCGCGAGTGTTGACGCAACGGCACAGGTCGCTACAACGAGGCTCATCAGGAATATTGGAAACGCCCGATTGATGACGTAGGGCGATTTCCGCTCTCGGCCGATGAGCGTGTATAGGCCCATATGGAACGCCACCAATCCCGCCGTCGCGGTCAGGATGGCCCAGGGCGTCAGGACGATCGCAGCGCCAGCCTCGCCTTGACTCATACCAGGTCTCCGACGCGAGCGCGGTTGAGCACTGTGATCTCGATCATGTTCAGGGCCTGCATCGACGCGTCTATGGCGCGCTCCCACAGGGCAACTTGCAGTTCCAGACGGCCCAGGTCCAGTCTGACATTTGTCACCTGCCTCAGGCACTTCTGTTCGAGCGCCTCGGTGTTCAGACCGGAACTGTGCAGCTCCTGAACAGCGGCGTCTCGTGACTCGATGTCATAGGCCGGCAGTTCGAGCGTGATACCGTGCTTCGCTAGTACCTGTTCCAGCCGCGAGACTGCCAAAGGGGTCTGTTCTGGCCAATCTGACTGGTACCGCGCGTATCCAAAGCCGAGCCTTGGGGCGCCCGCGAGCCGCGCGAGAGCGCCTGACACGACCACGTAGGCGTGATGGCACGGCAAACAGGTCTGTTCGTAGAAGGACACGTCGGTTCGTAGGTCGATCGGTTGCTGGACGAGGAGCCACTCGGTTTCGAAGGGCAGGAACCGGGCGAGTTCCCGGAGACGTTCCTTGACCCTCTCAATGCCGACGAGATGGCCTGAGGTGACGGTTACCAGGCCGAGCGGCGATCCCATTCGGTGGAGGCGCAAGGCCGCCAGCGTCGAGTCGCGCCCTCCAGAGAACATGAGCAAGCATGGTGCCTGGCTTTCGGTACCGGTTGACGGCCACCGCAATTGTGGGATCCAGGTTCTAGGGGGTTGCCCCACGGGCAAAGTCACGCAACTCCTATCTGTCCATTGGCCTGGTTCCGCCGGCTTCCGCCACCAAGCCCAATCCAATGTTATGTTAGCCGATTGCCCCAGGAACCGCCAGTTGTTCCCTGGGCGACCGAATGTACCGCGTAAATTGCAACCCCGGCCTGTAAACGCGCGGGTGTGGCACGGCCACAGGTTTCGGCGGAGGGCCGCGTCTAGTTCGTGACGACGGCTGCATAGCGCCGGCAACGGGGCGGACAGAGCCGATGGCCCAATTCAGGGAGAAGGGCCGCATTGGGTAGAGAACCGGCAGTGAAACCGACCCACTCACGAGAACGCCCCGCTCCTTGCCTTCTTTCCTAGGAAATTATACCCTTAGCGCTCAGGAAGCCCGCCAGGAGCGCGCCCATGCCTCTCGCGTCACTCGCCGCCACCGCCGCGCCCGCCAGCCCGCCAGCAGCCCCCGACGCCTCCCCATCCACCCCCTCCAAGCGCCGCGGCAACCCCAATCTCGGCCTCGCCCCGCGCTGCGGCGCGCGCACCCGCGGCGGCTGCCCGTGCCGCGCCCCGGCGATCCGGGGAAAGCTCCGCTGCCGGATGCACGGTGGCCGCAGCACCGGCCCGCGCACCGAGGCGGGCATGGCGCGGCTGCGCGCGGCCCGCACCGTCCACGGCGGCTACGGCGCGGAAAGCCGGGCGTTCGATCGCTACCGCCTCAACGCGCTCCGGCGCGGGCGCGTGGGCAACGACGCGGACCGCTATTACGACCGACTGCCGCCGGAGCTCGCCGCGCGCCTGGCGCAGATGCCGGCGGAGCTGTTGCCGCCGCCATTCCCCCGCCGCGGGCTGACGCCGGCGCAGGACCGCGCCGTGCTGCGCGCCGAGGCGGACGCCCTGGCGCCATGGAAGCAGGCCATCGCCGAGGCCAGGCAGGCGGAGCGGGGCGCGCTGCCCGGCGCGCAGGGAAGAGCCCATGCACCATTGGTCGGGGGCGCCGGCCCCCTCTCCCCCCTTGATCCGCTCCGCGGCTCAAGCCCCCGCGAGGGGGAAGGGAGCCGCGTTGGAGATGCCCCGCGGGACCGATCCGCCGCCCCGTTGGCGGTCGATGCAAAACCCCATGCACCAGTGGCGGCGCGGCGTAATCCGGCGATGTCGGAGGGGGTGGCGGACGCCGCGCGCGCGGATGGCGTGGCAGAAGCCCATGCACCAGAACGGGCCGCCGGCTCGGCCGGCACCGCCCCGGCGCCGTCCCGCCCCGCGACGCCGGCAGCGCAGGAAAAAGCCCATGCACCAGAACACCGCCCGGCGGAGGACGCCGCCCTCCCGGCCGCGCCGGCCAACCGCGCCGAGCGCCGCCGGTGGAAGCACCTGCAACGGCGCCTGCACCGGACCCTGGCCGCGTGCCCCCGGCCATGAACGAGGAGAGGGCGGCAGCACCGCGCCGTCGCTGCCGGCGCCGGCCGGCAGCCACGGCTTCCCCGCGATCAGCGCTGGAAAGTCATGGATGGCCCGCCTTCGCGGGCCATGACGGGGTTGTGCTGCCGGTGGGTCGCGATCAACGCCGTCTGGTATCAGATCGTCACGAACGTATTCAGCTTGGCCCGCACGAGCTGCGCGACCTCCGCGCCGACCGTCGCCCCGGCGTAGCGCACCGGCCGCGCCGCCGTGTCGATGCTGCGGAGGTGACTGGTCAGGATCTCGCCGCCGACCGGCAGTCCCGCCGGCAGAACCACGCTGGTGGGAAACGGACGGACCCGCGAGGTGATCGGGCAGACCACCGCCAGGCCGGTGTTCCTGGTGAAGGCCGCCGGCGAGACGACCAGTGCCGGCCGCCGCCCTGCCTGCTCGCGGCCCCGCGTCGGATCGAAATCGGTCCAGATCAGATTGCCGGTATCCGGCACATAGCCGGACGCCGTCATTCCTCGATCACCTCGCGTCCCACGTCATCGCCCCAGTCGTACGCGTTGGCATACGCGGCGCGCCAAGCCTTCGCGGAGCGCCCGCGGAACAGCTCCTCCAACGTGAAATGCGGGACGGCGCGGCGGATGACGATCGCGCCGTCCTGGGTCTCGATCTCGACCTGCTCACCTTCGCGCAAGCCGAGTTCGCGCGCGACGTCGCCGGGAAAGCGGACCGCGAGGTTCTTGCCCCATCTGCCGACGGTGATGTGCGACATGCTTGCCTCCAGGCGGACGGGGATATTCCTGGCATATCTCGGCGCGGAGGTAAAGCGGCAGCGGTTCCGCAGCTACGCCGCCAGTGCCCGCATGATCGCATACAGGTCCGACTTCGCCTCGAAGCCGATCCCCGGCAGCTCCGGCAGCGTCACGATCGAGTTCTCCACCCGCGTCCCGTCGGCAAACCCGCCATAGGGCTGGAACACGTCCGGGTAGCTCTCGTTGCCGCCGAGGCCGAGCCCGGCGGCGATGTTGAGCGACATCTGGTGCCCGCCATGCGGGATGCAGCGCCGCCAGCTCCAGCCGGCGTCCTGCAGCATCGCCAGGGTGCGTTGGTATTCGCACACCCCGTACGACAGCGCGCAGTCGAACTGCAGCCAGTCGCGGTCCGGCCGCATGCCGCCGTACCGGATCAGGTTGCGCGCATCCTGGTGGCTGAACAGGTTTTCCCCCGTCGCCATCGGCCCGGGATAGAACTCGGCCAGCGCCGCCTGCAACTGGTAGTCCAGCGGATCGCCCGCCTCCTCGTACCAGAACAGCGGATACTGCCGCAGCATCTTCGCATATTCGATCGCGGTCGCCAGGTCGAACCGCCCGTTGGCGTCCACCGCCAGCCGGGCCGTGGCGCCGATCTCCTTCAGCACCACCTCGATCCGCCGCTGGTCCTCGGCCAGGCTTTCGCCGCCGATCTTCATCTTCACGACGCTGTAGCCGCGATCCAGATAGGACCGCATCTCCGCGCACAGCGCGTCGTCCCCCTTGCCAGGGTAGTAGTAGCCGCCGGCCGCATAGACGAACACGCGCGGGTCGGCGGCAATCCCGTGCCGCTCGGCCAGCAGCCGGAACAGCGGCTTGCCGGCGAGCTTCGCCGTGGCGTCCCACACCGCCATGTCGATCGTGCCGACCGCGACCGAGCGATCGCCATGCCCGCCCGGCTTCTCGTTGGTCATCATGCAGGCCCAGATCCGGTCGGGATCGAGGTTTTCCCCGGTCGGGTCCAGCAGCGTCTCCGGCCGGGCGTCCAGGATGCGCGGCGCGAACCGCTCGCGGATCAGCCCGCCCTGGCCGTAGCGGCCATTGGAGTTGAACCCGTAGCCGATCACCCGTCGGCCGTCGCGCACCGCGTCGGTCACCACCGCGACCAGGCTGGCGGTCATCTTCGAGAAGTCGATATAGGCGTTGCGGATCGGCGAGCTGATCGGCTGGGTGATCTCGCGCACGTCGAGGATGCGAACGGCCATGCCAATCTCCTGTCAGCTTCTGTCCCTCTGGCGCGGCTTGCGGGACAGGACAAGGCGAAAATTCACCGCCGGTTCGCCGCTGGGGCGCCGGCGCGCGGATCACGGCGGCGGCAGGTCGCGACACACGGCGGTATAGACCTCGATATACCGCCGCGTGACGCCGGACAGATCGTAGCGATCCTGGATCCGCTCCCGCGCACGGGCTCCCAGCTCGGTTCGCCGCGCCGCGGCGGCGCCGAGCAGGTCGGCCAGCGCGCCTGCCAGCGCCTCGGGTTGCCGCGGCGGCACGATGCGGCCGGTGTCGCCGATGATCTCGCGCGCGTCGCCGACGTCGGTCGCCACGCAGGGGATACCGCAGGCCATTGCCTCGCCCAGCACGTTGGCGAACCCTTCGCCGAAGGCGGAAGAGAGGCAGCATACATCGATCCCCGGCAGCAGCGACGGCAGGTCGCTCCGTTCGCCGAGAATGGTCACTTTGCCTGGCAATCCCAATTCGCCGAGCAAGCCCGCAAACGCCTCGGTACCGCGCCCGGCGAGAACCGCGTGCACGCCGGGCAGGCGCAGGGACACCTGGGCGATCGCGGACAGAAAGTTGCCGTGGTCCTTCATTGGCGCGACGCGCGCGAACATGCCGACGATCAGGGCATCGTCGGGCAGCGCGAGTTGCGCACGCAGGCGTGCCGCGGCCGCCTGGTCCGGGCGCCAGCGCGCGAGGTCAAAGCCGTTGGGTATCTCGCTCCACCATTGCGGATGGTAGCCAAGCCGTTCGTGGTACAGCCGGCCCGCATGGCTGTTGATGATCGCCCCCGCCGGTCGGGCCGACAGGCGCGCGAGCAGGCGGACCAGCAGGCCGGAACTGGGCGCCGATTCCTCCACGAAATCCATATCGGAGCAGCGGATATTCCAGATCAGCCTGGCGCGACGGCCGGCCAGGGCGGCGGCAATAAGGCCCGCGAAGTCGGCATGATAGAGCCAGGTCTGGACGACATCCGGTCGGAACCGCCGCATCGCGCCGATGAGGCGCGCGATCGGCCTGGGATCGAACTTCCGACGCATGCCATACGAAACGACAGGGATGCCGTCATCCTCGAGTTCGGCCGCAAGCGGTCCGCGCCCGGTCAGGCAGATCACCTGGCTTTCGATGCCTTCCCGACCGAGCGCGCCGATCAGCTTGACCAGCATCGTCTCCGCGCCGGCACGCCGCAGTCCGGTTATGACGTGAAGAACCCGCATCGAGATGCTCAACCCTGAATTCGCGTTTGACCCCGTCGGTTGGGTATCGGCGACAAAACCCCAGGCAGCGGCCCGGCACAACTCTGAGCTTTCCGCCTGCGACTGGCCGAGGGGGAACAGACGTTCAAGGAACTGCCTGGGGACCCGCCTGTCCGCCCGATCGACCACCGAGCCGATGAGCGCGCCGATGCGCCCATCTTCGTGGCGTTCCCGGCTACTGTCAGCAGGTCAGGCCGAAGCAGCGGCGGCCGCGCCGCGACGCGCCACCGCAGGGACAGCGGCGTGACGCCGCCGGCCGCCTCGCCACACGCCCGCGCCTCGCCCCGCACGCGTCGGCACAAGCCCGCCGATCGGGCGCCTCACAGCGACAGCCGTCCCTGCCGCTCCGGCTTGCCGCCCCCCTCCGCGGTCGCGCCGACCTCGCCATCGGCGAAGCGCAGGCGTAGCGGCGCGCCCGGCCGCACCGCGGCGGCGGTGGTCAGCGGGTGGCCGAGCGGATCGGTCACCAGCGCGTAGCCCCGCTGCAGCACGGCCAGCGGCGAGACCGACTCCAGCCGCCCCGCCGCCCCCTCCAGCCGCGCCCGCGCCTCGCGCAGCCGCGCGGCCAGCGGCGCCGGCGAGACCCTTGCCAGCACCCGCACCGCCCGGTCGCGCCGCGCCGCCAGCGTGTGCCGCAGCCCGCCCGCCAGGGTGGAGCGCGCCAGGGTCAGCCGCGCGGCCCAGCCGCGCACCAGGTTCGGCAACGCCAGGCGCAGCCGCTCCGCCCGGTCGTCCAGCCGCTGCCGCGCCGTGCCGAGCAGCGCCGGCAGGTCCGGCAGCCCGCGCTCGGCCCGCGACAGGCGCAGCCGGCGGTCCTGGGTCAGCCGGTTCAGCGCGCCGATCAGCCGCGCGGCGGTCTGCGCCAGGTCGGCCAGCAGGTCGGCCCGCGCCGGCACCGCCAGCTCGGCCGCCGCGGTCGGCGTCGGCGCCCGGCGGTCGGCGGCGAAGTCGATCAGCGTGGTGTCGGTCTCGTGCCCGACGGCGGAGATCAGCGGGATGCGGCAGGCGGCAGCGGCGCGCACCACGACCTCCTCGTTGAACGCCATCAGGTCTTCCAGGCTGCCGCCGCCGCGCGCGACGATCAGCACGTCCGGGCGGGGGATGGCATGCTCCCCTGGGCCACCCGCCGGCAGGGCGTCGAACCCGGCGATCGCCGCGGCGATGCGTTCGGCCGCGCCCTCGCCCTGCACCGGCACCGGCCACAGCAGGATCGGGCGCGGGAAGCGGCGCGCGATGGTGGTGCGGATGTCCTGGATCACCGCGCCGCGCTCGCTGGTCACCACGCCGATCACCGCGGGCAGTCCGGGCAGGGCGCGCTTGCGGGCCGCGTCGAACAGGCCCTCGCCGGCCAGCCGCAGGCGCAGCGCCTCGATCCGCGCCAGCAGCGCGCCGGCGCCGGCGTATTCCATGCGCTCGACAATCAGCTGGTACGACGAGCGCTCGGCGTAGGAGGTTATGCGGCCGGTCGCGATCACCTCCACCCCGTTCTCCGGCTGCATGCCGAGGCGGGCGACGGCGAACTTCCAGACGATGCCGGCCAGCTTGGCGCCCTCGTCCTTGAGCGAGAAATAGATGTGGCCGGAGGGGTAGCGCTTGAGTTCCGTGATCTCGCCGCGCACGCGCACGCGGCCGAAATTGCCCTCGAGCGTGCGCTTCACCGCCCCGGAGATCTCCGAGACGGTGAACTCCGGCACATTGCCGACGGGATCGAGCCGCGGTTCGTCCATGGGGGCAGGGTATGCTACAACGGCCCCGATGACACTCCCCCTCCCCTTGCGGGAGGGGGGCGGGGGGAGGGGTCGAGCACATACCGTCCCGGGGGTTGCGACCCCTCCCCCCAACCCCCTCCCGCAAGGGGAGGGGGAGTCTTTCCCTCTACCGCTCGTTTTCCCTTTTCTCCCTCCTGGAGGTGACGCAATGCGTGTGTTGGTGGTGGGGTCGGGTGGGCGCGAGCATGCGCTGTGCTGGTCGATCGCGGCGAGCCCGCTGTTGACCAAGCTGTGGTGCGCGCCGGGCAATCCCGGCATCGGCTCGGTCGCCACCTGCGTGCCGATCGGGGCGATGGACATCGCCGCCCTGGTGGATTTCGCCCGCGACAACGCCATCGACCTGGTGGTGCCCGGGCCGGAGGCGCCGCTGGTCGCCGGCATCACCGATGCGATGGAGGCGGCCGGCATCCGGTGCTGCGGTCCCAGCCGCGCGGCCGCGCAGCTCGAAGGCAGCAAGACCTTCGCCAAGCAGGTCTGCGACGCCGCCGGCATCCCGACCGCGCGCTGGGAGCGGTTCGAGGACGCCGCGGCGGCGCGCGAATTCGTCCGCCGCCGCGGCGCGCCGCTGGTGGTCAAGGCGGACGGCCTGGCCGCCGGCAAGGGCGTCGTGGTCGCCGCCACCGAGGATGCGGCGCTGGCGGCGATCGACGCCATCATGGAGGCCCGCGTGTTCGGCGAGGCCGGGGCCGCGGTGGTGATCGAGGAATGCCTGGTCGGCGACGAGGTCTCGCTGTTCGCGCTGTGCGACGGGACGCAGGCGGTGGCGTTGGGCTCGGCGCAGGACCACAAGCGGGTCGGCGACGGCGACACCGGTCCCAACACCGGCGGCATGGGGTGCTATGCGCCGACGCCGATGTTTCCCCCGGCGCTGGAACAGGCGGCGATCGAGGGCATCATCCAGCCGGCGCTGGCCGAGCTGGCGCGCCGCGGCACGCCGTTCCGCGGGGTTCTGTTCGCCGGGCTGATGCTGACGCCGGACGGGCCGAAGCTGATCGAGTTCAACGTCCGGTTCGGCGATCCGGAGTGCCAGGTGCTGCTGCTGCGGTTGCGCTCCGACCTGCTGTCGGCGCTGCTGGCCGCGCGCGACGGCGAGCTGGCGCATTTCGACCTGCGTTGGCGCGACACCGCGGCGATCGCGGTGGTGATGGCGGCGCGCGGCTATCCGGAGGCGCCGGAGCGCGGCAGCGAGATCCGCGGCTTGGCACGCGCCGCCGCATTGCCCGGCGTGACGGTGTTTCATTCCGGGACCGAGGCGGATGCGGGGGGAAATGTTCGCGCCGCCGGCGGGCGGGTGCTGACGGTCTGTGCCACCGGCGCCACGCTGGCCGCGGCGCGCGATGCGGCTTACGCGGCGGTCGATGCGATCGACTGGCCGGAGGGATTCTGCCGCCACGACATCGGGCATCGCGCGCTGGCCCGCTGAGCCGGCGCGCTGGGGGTGCGCACCACGGGGTTCATCGACGTCGCCGATTGCGCCGAGCGCGACGTGGTCATCCTGCAAAGCCCGCAAGGGCCGTACCGGCCGCCGCCGCCGGCCTACACGGGACAGGATCTCGGGCCGATGATGCGGCGCGTGCCGCAGCGCCGGGGTGATGATGGGGTGGCGATCGTGCCGGCCGTGCGGCTCGACCTGATCACCGTACGCAACGGTTGGTTCGCGGTTGGCAACGGATTGGACGGCGTCATCCTGACCAGCGACCGCCGCATGGTGGCGCAGGCCGCCATGTTCAGCAATCCGGGCCGCGCCGGGCAGAGCGTGGTCGAGATCGATCTTCCTCAGACGGCTACGCGGTTCGACGACGTCTTCATCGGCTTCGACGCAAGCTGGATGAATTGGTACCACTGGCTTTGTTTCGCGCTGCCCCGCTCCGCGCTTGCGGCACAACTGCTGCCGCGGCGCAGCCCGATCGTCCTGCCGGACTACCAGGCCCGCGCCGGCTCAGCCCGCATCCGCTTCGGGGAAGCGACCTGGCGCCAGTCGCAGGACGTCTTCGGGTTGCGCGACCGGGTCACGCTGCTGCCGCCGGGTTGGTACGGCGCCAAGGCCATTCGCTTGTTCTGGACCACGCCGTCGGAGCCGACCAATCTGACGCTGCTGCACGCTTTCCACGATCTGTTTGCCGCCGCACGACGCCGGTTGCGGCGAAGTCCCGCGTCGCCGCGGCGCGTCCTGATCTCGCGCGAGGCCGGCGCCAACTGGCGCACGTCCCTGCAGCAGACCGCGCAGCTCAACCGCGCCGCCGAGCGATACGGATTCCGCAAGCTGTTCTTCGAGCGGATGGATTGCGCGGAGCAGATGCAAGCCATGTTCGACGCCGAGGCGATCATCGGCGTGCACGGCGCGGGCCTGGCCAACCTGCTGTTTGCCCGGCGTGGCGCGAAGGTCCTGGAGATCAACCAGCCGCTCGACGGCGGCGTTCTGCTGCGACCGTGGTTCTACCTGCTCGCCCACGCGAGGCACATGCCCTATCGATTCCTCAACAGTGCCGTCGGCGATGTGACCGAGGACCGGATCGCCGGGGTTCTGCAATCGCTCGGATTGGGCTGATTGGGCGCGTTAGCGCGTGATCGCTTCAGGCGGAATCGCCGTGAGGCGTGAATCACACGACAAAACAAAAGGCAAGGTTACACTTCACAGACCCAGGGACTAGGGCTAGATTCCAGGGGTGAGCCGTGAGTGCGGCGGCGCTCGTTCTAGAGTTGGCGGCAGCACTACGCGCGCGCGGCAACCCTTGGAAGGCGCTGCGATGTTCCGAGCGTATTTTGATGAGAGCGGCACTCATGGGAAGGCACGGATTACGGCTATTGCCGGTTTCGTCGCGGCAGCAGATGTATGGGTGGCACTGACTTCAGAATGGAACGAAATCTTAGGACGGCTGGCTAATCGCGGCGTCACGTGGCTCCACACAACAGATTGCCACAACGGCACAAAGCAATTCTCTGGCATTCCTTACTCCGAGCGACAAAACCTCATTGCCTATCTGGCGGGGGTTATCTCTCGCAACGATGTTTGGGCTGTTTGGGCGGGCGTCAATAATGCCGACTTTGAGAGGATAACGGGATCGAACGCCGAGTTTCGGGAGCGGTTTCCGAAGCCATATGACCTTTGTTTTGACGAAGTGGTCCGACAACTGTGGTGGTGGTCGCGTCACCACGCGGGCAGTACCCGGGTGCCCGTCGTTTTTGCGGCACAGGAGGAATATGCCGACCGGAACCGGGACGCCTACAGTGCCTGGCGCAACCATCCCCATGCCGGCCAGTTTCTTGGCGATCTCACTTTCGACTTCCCCCAAGTCATAGTGCCGCTTCAGGCGGCAGATATGGTCGCGTACCAGACGGCCAAGGAATGGGAGGGGCTGGAATACGGCGAGGTGAATGCCGCCACTAATTTCCAGATGCGGCCGATCCTTCATAAGATCACCGAGCGCAGGGCGATGCACTCAGGAGGGCTGTATGGAGAACTCGGGCTGAAGAATGCTGTGGCTAGGTTCCACGCGACGGGGGGGCTTTAGTCTTGTTGCCCACCTTCTCACGCCGTCTCACCACTTTCTCAAACGCCCGATCCAACGCCTCTGGGTCTTCGTCCGCCTCAACCTGCGTGCTATGTCGAGGAAACGCTGGTATTCAGTGCGTGTATCAGGGGGCTGCCCCGTGGGCGTGGGGTGTGGCTTGCGTGGCATGGGAACACACATAGCACGGCGGCGCAGCGTGCGGGAAGGCGGCGGCTACGGCCGGAGGACACTCCACGCAGTAAAATTGGCTACGACCAAGCCTATCCCCCAAAGGACCGGCCCAATCGCGGTCCCGTTCAACATGAGCGGCAACTTCCCGTATGCCCAGTTTCCCGCAAACGCCCCAAGCAGAATTATCGCCGGTACCTTGAGCCACCAAATCGCAAGCAGCATCCAGATTAACGCGCTTCCGGTTGAGACCGTCGTTGCCGTCATGAGCACGAACAGCAGCCACTCACCACGCATTCCGCGAAAAATCTCCGGCCTGTTCATGTGTGGGAACAAGTCGTTCAGCGCGATGATGGACCAGCAGATCAAGACCACAAAGACGAATGCAAATGTATCCACGGCGTATACCCCGCTTTCGGCACCTTAAGGCGCTCGCCCCATGAACATCCCAATTACCGATACGGCGATTGCGATTACAGCGGCGATCAGCGCCGTCGTGGCGATCCTGTTGTTAGTACGTGCCGCTGCCGCGCTTAAGCGCGCAGAATTGGCAGCATCTGACGCGGCAGCGGCAGCGCGTTCAGCGGTGGTATTTGCGGCTGATGCTAGCTCGTTGGCTTTGGCGGCCTCATTGGCCGAGACACGTGCGGAAGTAGCGTTATCTTCCGCCAATGCATTGGCGGCTCGCGCAAACTCATTGGCCTCCTGCGCCAGCGCGTTTGCAGTCTGCGCGGCCTCAGTGGCTTCTTTGGCCTCCGCAAGAGCCGCAGCGCGGTCTCGGGCCGCGTCTGCGGAACCGCGATGATCCAGCCACTCACGCGCCAATCGCTGCTTTTCCTCACCCCACATTTGGGCGCCGAGGCGCTTCCGCACTTCCTCGGCTCCTATCTCCGCAAACTCCCCCCACCTAGCTTCCCTGGCGTCGTCACTCATCGTCGAATTTCAACTTCCCCTGCCGGCGATCTGCAATGAGCGACCGTCGCCGCCCTTCGCGGTCGCGTCCGAGCCTACAAGGGAGGCGCCGCTGCCCGGCGTCCATAAACTGTTCGGTAGGTCAACCGCTTGCCCGTGGGCGCCGACCAAGGTGAGATCAGCGCGCGCCTTGTCGTCGATGCCCAGCCTGATCCGGTTGGAATACCGGAAATCGAATTCGGACAAGTAGCGATGCAAGTGGGCCTCGCTCACGTGCTGGTAGACGCCATACATGCCGCGCTTGAGGATGGAGAAGAGCTCCTCGACGGTGTTGGTGTAGTCCTCGCCGTGCACATATTCTTTGGCGCTGCGGTTGACCGAGCCACGATATGCGAAGGTCTGCCCAACCTGGATGTAAGTCCGCAGTTCATCGGTCATGAAGCGCGAATCCTCATGGGCGTGCCGGGTGATGATTGGCGCCAGGGTCGCGGCGATGACGCTCGGAACATGGAAGCTGCGGATCCGGCCGCCGCGCTCCACCAGGGACAAAATCGGGTTCATGTGCCCGGTGCCGCGCCGTACCTTGGTCCCAGGTTCCGGCCGACGTAAGTTTCGTCGGCTTCCACCGCGCGTCCGGTGCCCCCCATTGGCTCGGTGAACGGGTCCCGCCCCTCCTTCATGTTTCCCGACCGAGCTGCACTTGGGACAACGTGGGCCATCGGGCCACAACTTCGCTTCGACGTAAGCGAAAGCGGCGGCTTCGTTCTGGAGTTGCGGGGCGGAAAGGGCGGTTTTAATGGCGGATTGCTCCTTGACCGCCAAACTACATCTGGAGGATGGGTGTGTCACGTGTAACTTGCCAAACAAAAAGCTGGAGTGGGATGACTTCGCCTATCAGAAGCCATCCCGCTTTAGCGTCGCGCCCCGAAGAACTGTTGCAGCAGCGCCGCCGCCTCGGCTTCGCGCACGCCGCCCACCACCTCGGGCCGGTGATGGCAGGAGGCCGCATCGAACACCCGCGCGCCGTGCTCCACCCCGCCGCTCTTCGGGTCGTAGGCGGCGAACACCAGGCGGCGGATGCGGAACAGGCTGATCGCCTGGGCACACATCGGGCAGGGCTCCAGGCTCACCAGCAGATCGCAGTCGGGCAGAAATTTCGCCCCGCGCGCCGCCGCCGCCGCGCGCAACGCCAGCAGCTCGGCGTGCGCGCTGGGATCGTTGCGCGCCTCCACCTCGTTGCCGGCGCGCGCCAGCACGGTGCCGTCGGCCGCGACCACCGCGGCGCCGACCGGCACCTCGCCGCGCGCCGCCGCCAGACGCGCCTCCGCCAGCGCAATGTCCATCTTGCTCATGCGCCCAGCTTGGTCATGCGCCCATCCTGGTCATGCGCCCAAGCCCCGGCGTGCGCGGCGCGGCGGATCGGTGCACGCTGGCGCCAACGCATCAAGCGACAGGAGGAAACCCATGCCCCGCATCCCGCTGGTGTCCGAGGCCAACATGACCGACGCGCAGCGCCGGGTCCACGACGCGATGCTGCACGGCCCGCGCCGCTCGCCGCCGGTCGGGCCGCTGGCGGCGGCGATGCACCGCCCCGAGCTGGCCGAGGCGTGGTCGGCGCTCGGCCTGGTGCTGCGCTTCAACTCGACCCTGCCGCCACGGCTGCGCGAATTCGTCATCCTGCTGGTCGGCCGGTTCTGGGACTGCCAGTTCGAATGGTTCTCCCATGAGGCCGAGGCGCGCCAGGCCGGGCTGTCGGCGCAGACGATCGAGACGCTGCGTCACGGCGGTGCGGCGTTCGCCGCGGCGGACGAGCAGGCGATCCACGACTACGCGACCGAGCTGCTGCGCGACCACCATGCCACCGACGCCAGCTACCGGACCGTCCTGGCATCCTACGGCACCGCCGGCATCGTCGAGCTGACCGCGCTGATCGGCTACTACGCCATGGTCGCGCTGACGCTGAACGCACACCAGATCGGCGTGCCGGAGGGCGCGCGCCCGCCGCTGCCGTCCTTGCCCGGACCCGGCGGAACGGGCTAGCAACCGCGCATGGCCAAACGACCCATCATCGGCGTGACACTGGATGCCGAACAGCCCGGCGGCTACTCGAAATACCCCTGGTATGCGCTGCGGCAGAATTACGCCGAGGCGATCGTCGCCGCCGGCGGGCTGCCGGTGGCGCTGCCGCACGGCGCGGCGCTGGCGGGGGATTACCTCGACCGGATCGACGCGCTGGTGGTGACCGGCGGCGCCTTCGACGTCGATCCGGCGCTGTACGGCGACGGCGAGCGGCACGCGACGGTGACGCTGAAGGCGGGGCGCACCGAAGCCGAGCTGGCGCTGACCCAGGGGGCGCTGGCGCGCGACCTGCCGGTGCTGGGCATCTGCGGCGGCGAGCAGCTTCTGGCGGTGGCGCTCGGCGGCTCGCTGGTGCAGCACATCCCCGACAGCGTGGCCGACGCGCTGGAGCACGAGCAGCCCAACCCGCGCCACGAGCCGGGCCATCCGGTCGCGGTGGTGCCGGGCACGTTGCTGCACCGCATCGTCGGCGCGGCGGAGATGCAGGTGAACTCGGCGCATCATCAGGCGGTGCGCGCGCCTGGCCCGCATGCGGTAGTGAACGCCGTGGCACCCGACACGGTGATCGAAGGGCTGGAGGACGCGCGCTACCGGTTCTGCCTCGGCGTGCAGTGGCACCCGGAGTTCTTCATCGACCCCGGCGACCGCCGCATCTTCGAGGCCTTCATCGCGGCATGCCGCGGGTGACCGAAGCCGAGCGCGGCGAACGCATCGCGAAATGGCTGGCCCGCGCCGGCGTCGCCAGCCGGCGCGACGCGGAAAAACTGATCGCCGCGGGCGAGGTGCGGCTGAACAACGCGGTGGTCACCCATCCGGCGACCTTCGTCGCGCCCGGCGACCTCGTGACGGTCGGCGGCAAGCTGGTGGACGCGCCGCAGCGCACCAGGCTGTGGCGCTACCACAAGCCGGAGGGGCTGGTGACCACGCATCGCGACCCCCAGGGCCGGCCCACGGTGTTCGACAAACTCCGGGAAACCCTGCCGCGGGTGATCAGCATCGGCCGGCTGGACCTGAACAGCGAGGGGCTGCTGCTGCTGACCAATGACGGCGCCCTGGCGCGGCAACTGGAGCTGCCGTCCACCGGCTGGCTGCGCCGCTACCGCGTGCGGGTGCACGGCCGCCCCGATCCCGCTGCCCTCGCCGCGCTGGCCAAGGGCATCACCATCGACGGCGTGCGCTATGGCGAGATCGACGCCGGGCTCGATTCCACCAAAGGCGAGAACGCCTGGCTCACCGTCAGCCTGCGCGAGGGGCGCAACCGCGAGGTGCGCCGGGTGATGGCGCATCTCGACCTGGCGGTGACCCGGCTGATCCGCATCGCCTATGGCCCGTTCCAGCTCGGCGTGCTGCCGCGCGGCGCGGTGGAGGAGGTCCCGGCGCGGGTGCTGCGCGACCAGTTGCCGCGCCCGGGCTGACGCGGCCAGGCCGATGGGGCGAAACTGATGCGCATCGTCGCCGGCACCTGGCGCGGCCGGGCGCTGCTTGCGCCGCCGGGGGACGCCACGCGTCCCACCGCCGACCGAGTGCGCCAGGCGCTGTTCGACATGCTGTTGCATGCGCCCTGGGGCGGGCGCGCGGCGATCGAGGGCGCGCAGGTGCTGGACGTGTTCGCCGGCACCGGCGCGCTGGGGCTGGAAGCCCTGTCGCGCGGCGCCGCCTTCGCCACCTTCATCGAACACGACCGCGCCGCGCTGGCCGCGCTGCGCGCCAATATCGCGGCGCTGCGGGCCGAGGGCCGCACCGCCGTGCTGGCCGCCGATGCCTTGGCGGTGGCCGCGCGGGTCGCGCCGGGTGCGATGGCGGGCTCGCTGGTCTTCCTCGATCCGCCCTATGGCGGCGAGCTGGTGCCCCGCGCCCTGGCGCAGCTGACGGCGGGCGGGTGGATTGCAGCCGGCGCGCTGATCGTCGCCGAGACGGCGCGCGGCGAACCGGCGTTCCGCCTCGAACCGCCGGCCGAGCGGCTGGCCGAGCGAGCCCATGGCGCCGCGCGGATCACCATCTGGCGGGCTGCCACGCCCGGCCGGGACTCATAGCAGCCGCCCCCTGACTTCGCGAAGCAGGGCCTTCGGACGAACGAAAGCAAGGTCGGGGCTCCGCCGCGAACCCCGCCAGGGGGGCGTTGCCCCCCTGGACCCCCCACCCCCCGGGACAAGTGCCCGGGGGCAGGCGCCGGCAGCGGCCTCTGGACTCCATGACTGGGAGTGTGGGGAGGGGAAGGGGGCATGCGAGCCGGGTGTCGGTGCCGCCCCTCGCGAGGGGCGGCACCGACACCCGGCCCACCCGCCCCCTTCCCCTCCCCACACGCCCAGTCCGGGGTTCCAAGGGCTCCGCCCTTGGCGGGGTTCCAAGGGGCAGCGCCCCTTGGTGGGGTCCGGGGCAAAGCCCCGGCCTTGCTTTCCTTCACCCGACTGGCCTGCTTCGCGAAGTCAGGGGGCGGCTGCTATGAGTTCCGGTCAGGCGCGCGGTCGGCCCCGGGTTTCCCTGGGCAGCAAGCGCGCTAGCAGCGCGGGGGCCGCAATGCCACGTGAGCCGATCGTCTCGACCGCCCTCGCCCAGCCGAGCGGCCATTTCTCCCAGGGCATCGTCGTCGAGGCGCGCGGCCGCCTGGTGTTCGTCTCCGGCATGGTGGCGCGTCGCGCCGACGGCGGCATCGCCGGCATCGGCGACATCGAGGCGCAGACCCGCCAGGTCTGCGAGAACCTCAAGACCGCGGTCGAGGCAGCGGGCGGCACGCTCGCCGACATCTGCCGGGTCGATGTTTATGTCCGCAACATGGAGCATTTCCCGATCATCCATCGGGTGCGGCGGAGCTACTTTCCGGATCCGCCGCCCGCCTCGACCATGGTCGAGGTCAGCAAGTTCACCCACCCCGACTACCTGATCGAAATCAGCGCGATCGCGGTGCTGGCGTAGTGCCACGCTTCGCGGTGCAGCGTCACGCCGTGCTGGCCTCGACGATGGACGCGGCCAGGGCGCTGGCGCGCGACGGGGCGGCGGACGGCACGGTGGTGGTGGCGGACCGGCAGACCCAGGGCCGCGGGCGGCATGGGCGCGGCTGGGCCAGCCCGGAAGGCAATCTGCATGCCTCCATCCTGCTGCGGCCGGGGCTGGCCCACGCGCGGCTGAGCGAGCTTGGCTTCATCGCCGCGCTCGCCGTGGCGGATGCGGTGGACGCGGTGCTGCACGGCGGGCGGGCCCGGCTGAAATGGCCGAACGACGTGCTGGTCGACGGCGCCAAGATCGCCGGCATCCTGGTCGAGATCGTCGAGGACGCCGTCGCCGTCATCGGCATCGGCGTGAACGTCGCCCAGGCGCCGGCGGCGATGGCGTATCCGGTCACCTGTTTGCGCGAGGCCGGTGCGCCGGCCGCCGGCTCCGCGCCGGTGCTGACGTGCCTGCTGGCGGCGCTGGAGCGGCATCTGGCGCAATGGCGGGCGCACGGGTTCGCGGTCGCGCGCGCGGCCTGGCTGGCGCGCGGTCCGGCGATGGGGGAGCGGGTCGGGGTGCGCATCGGCAGCCGCATCGAGGCCGGCCGGTTTGCCGGACTCGACGTCGATGGGGCGCTGCTGCTGGACGGCGACGGGGCGTTGCGTCGCGTGGTCGCCGGCGAGGTTGTCGCGGCGTAGCGCGCGCCCGGGTGGAAGGGATGCGGCGGGATGGCGCTGCGCCGTGGCATGATCGTGCATCGGCTGGGGCGCCGCCGGAGCCGGACAAACCGCTAGCGGATCATTCTGAGCAGCGCGCTATATCTGGCGCTTCGCTGTTTTGTGTTGAGCTGCCAGCGGAGTTGCAGGCCGTGACTATCCTGGCCGTTGGCGTTGGTCAGGGTGGTCGGTGTGGTCAGCAACCATCCCGCTGAGCCTTTTTTAAGACGGTTATCTAGTTAACAAACGCGCCGCAAGGGGTAGAATGCCGGTCATAGGAGATACCCCGATGGCCAAAGCCGATCTGCAAGCCCCCGCATTCACCAATGACGACGCGGCCCGCGAAGCGATGGAAGCCGTGCTGTGGCCGTTCGGCCCATGCTGCCCCCGTTGCCAGTCGCTTGAGCGGATCGGCAAGGTGACCGGCACGTCCGGGCGCCCCGGCCTTTACTACTGCGGCGAGTGCAAGCGCCAGTTCACGGTGACGGTCGGCACGATTTTCGAGCGTTCCAAGGTGCCGCTGTCCAAGTGGTGGCTGGCCGTTCATCTGATGGCGTCCAGCAAGAAGGGCATGTCGGCGCACCAGATGCACCGCATGCTTGGCGTGACCTATCAAACCGCGTGGTTCATGGAGCATCGCATCCGTGCGGCGATGACCGACGGTAGCCTTACCCCGATGGGTGGCGACGGCGTGACGGTCGAGATCGACGAGACCTTCATCGGCAAGAAGTCCGGCATGCCGAAGCGTCGCGGGTATGGCCATAAGCACGCCGTGATGACTCTGATCGAACGTCGCCCGGAAGGCGGCAACGCCCGTTCGTTCCACGTCTCCGGCACTGCCGCTGCCGATCTGCTACCCATTATCAAGGTGCATGTCGCGCCCGGCTCGCATGTGATGACCGACGAAGCCGGCCAGGATGCCCATCTGAACAAGCACTTTGCGGCACATGACTTCGTGACGCATGGCACGGGCGAATACGTGCGTGGCGATGTTCACACAAATACGCTGGAAGGCTTCTACTCCGTGTTCAAGCGCGGCATGAAGGGCATCTACCAGCACTGCTCAGAGGCCCACTTGCACCGCTACGTTGCCGAGTTCGATTTTCGTTACAACACGCGCACCCGCCTTGGCGTTGACGATGCCGAACGCGCGGCCCGGGTGGTTCGTGGCGCGGCTGGCAAGCGGCTGATGTATCGGCGGCCTGACGGAGCCCCGCCCGTTTAGGTCGCTTGCGGTGGCGTTTCTGCGCTGGCGCGCGAGGCGTCTCGTTCCCGCGCTCGCCGCCGTCGTTGGGCCTCTCCTTGCCCAGTGGTGGGTTTAGGCGCGGCCTTCTGCTGCTCGGGCGCCATGCGTAGCAACCGGGCCATAATGCCTTGCTCGGTGTCCGATATGCCCCGCAGGGGGTCGGCCGTTCGGTCTGTCATGGCGTCAGTCTAGCACAATTCAGGGAGGGGCGGGAACCCGGAGACTCCCGCCCCGCCGTTCGCTATTCTCGGCGGTGCCAACCAACCTAGGAGCGAAAGCTGTGAGTAATCGCTTTGATTCTGCGCGGCTAAAAATCGGTCGGGCCATAGGCCACATCAATGAGCTGCAGTTTGGTCTGACTCAAGAGGTTGCCCTCACGACTCCCCTCATTTTCAAACGGCCCCGAAAGTATCGGCAAAGACCGGGAGTTGAGCGAGCATGGCAGCGAACCGGTCGATCAGCGGCAGCAACCGCAACTCCGGCATGGTGGGGATCAACTCGTAGAGCATACAGCCCTGGCGGAACAGCGAATGGGTGCGCTTCTTGGATGTGTTTGACTTGAGGTATCGATCATAACCGAGTGCTTCCCCCGCTGCCCCGAGCAGTGTCAGCAGGGCGATGGCCAGAGCGTTCAATAGCCACAGACGATCCCGCCGGCCGGGGGTGCTGACGTGGATCGATCCCAAGCCCATGCCGAAGCGCAGATCCTTGGTATCGCGGAACCCACACTCGATGCCCCAGCGCTTGCCGTAAAGGCTCATCAAAGCCCTTGCCGTCGCCTTGGTGCTGCTGGTGGCCAGGCACCAAGCCTGCTTCATCGCCTTGTCCTGCACGCACAGCACGGTGCCGACCCGATAGCGCTCGGCCGTCACCCGGGCACCGCGCAGCACGCGCGCGCATCCGCCGGGCCCGACCCAGGCAGCGGCGGTGCGCACCTCGCCGTCCGTGGCAGTCACCGCGATATTGCCGCGGAAGCGGATGACGTAGTCGAACTCCAGTTCATTGCTCAGCACCCGGTAGAGCTTCTGATCGCCGAAGCCGCGATCGGCCACAATGCACACCGTGATGTCCGCCGGCAGGGCGTCGGCCAGGCGGACCAGCACCTGATATTCATATTCGTTGCGATGGTTCTTCAGGGTGGCGGTCTCCACCGTGAGCCACACCAGCGGCGTCGCCCTTCCGTGGCGGGTCAGCAGCGAGAGCATGATGGTGGCCTGCCGGTCCGCGTCGAAGTCGGTCCAGTCCATCGCCACGTTGCTGCTGCTGCGAGGTCCCACCACGTAGGGGACCCAGTGACGCAGTGCAGCGTCAACATCGATCCCTTGGTTGGACAGCAGCCGGTCCACCTGCGTGATCGCATGCTTGGTCACCAGGCCGCGTGCCAGGGCGAGGCCCTGACCGATCGTATTGACCGCCAGGGACGCGGTCGTGATGACGCCGAGCGTGGCGTTGGCCAACGACAGGACGCGCTTGGCGTGCAGGTCGCCGTCGAACAGGCCGGTCAGGAAGCCGTGCACTTCATCGAAGCAGAGGGTCCGGTTCGGTTTCATCACTTGCCCCGCGAATCGTGTTGCATGCGGGGAGATTCGCCAACGGTGGGCTTGAGGCAACCAACACGTGACCTGCGACGCAATGCGAATCCAGACAGGCCGGTCTGGGTTCTTTTCAGAAAGCCACGCAGCGCCGCCCAATTCTCTTGTTACCCAGCGCACTCAGCGTGGAAATGAGGGGATGGGTGAGGGCACGGGCGATTCCGCGCATTCGGAGTCCCTGGCCGGATAGAAATAACAAACCACGGCCAACCTGCCTTTGATGTACTCTTCGGAAATGGAGAGTTTTTCGAAGGGCAGTCGGTTATTCCAACGCTTCATAGCCTTACCAATCTTGTTGGCAGCGCCATCGAGACGTTGGAAGGCGGCTATTTTTGAGTTTATCCTCCCCGCCGAGCCTGTCACGCGGCTCGGATACTACATCTTGCGCCACGTTTGTCACCTATATAATTGCCTTTTTTTAAGACGGTGAGCGGGAACCGCAGTGCCCTGACGAAGGGCTTGCCCGCACGCTCATTCTGGACCACTAATCTGAGGACAGAGTGAACTGGGACGAAACGCGTGGACACGCATATCACATTGGTAGAGACATCGGTTACGACTGGTGGAAGCTCTGGGATGACGCACCTCGTTCGACGGGCGTTGGACCAGGCCCTGGCTGGTGTGACCAAGTTAGGCCCAGAGGTTCTGGGGATGCCTGGCATGTCCGGTCGTAAATACCGTTGCTTCATCAACAATCTCGTCGAGCAGCTTCCCGCACCTCACTATCTGGAGGTTGGCAGTTGGGCCGGCTCGACCCTTTGCAGCGCAGTCTTCGGGAATGACGTTGATGCAATAGCGATTGATAATTGGTCGCAGTTTGGCGGCCCATCAGAGCAATTCTTCAAACACCTTGCACAGTTCAAAGGAAAGGCACGCATCAGTTTTTTGGAAATGGATTTTCGTAAGGTTGACTACAGCAGCCTTGGTCGGAGTTTCGGCGGAATTCAATGTGTACTTATTTGATGGTCCGCATAAGTTTGAGGATCAATATGACGGCATCATGACAGCGCAATCAGCATTGAAACCATGCTACGTGCAGATCGTTGATGATTGGAATTGGCCGATTTCCCGCAATGCCACCTGGAAGGCGATCGCTGATCTGGGCTTGCACGTCAACTTTTCGGCCGAAATTCGTACATCGCTTAACGACGAACAACCCGATCGCCGCGGAGCGCAAAGTGACTGGCACAACGGCTACTGGATCAGCGTGTTGTCGCGACCGTCTTAATCGAGCGCTATCAGGCGATCCGCTCACCTTCTGCAAAAAATCGCTCAGCGGGATGGTTGGCAACCACACCGACCACCCTGACCAACGCCAACGGTCAGGATAGTCACGGCCCGCAACTCCGCTGGCGACCATCTTCACCCATTCACAAATCCCCTTCGCTGACCATTGTTGAAAACCAGTGCCCCGAGTCTTAAACCAGCCGGCGAAAGGATTGACCCATCGGCGCCGCGCCCTCGTCATGCCGGCCCCCGGGTCCGGCCGCAGGCCGGCCCGAGGACAGGCTCCGGCCGGTATCCACGACTTTGCTTGCTGCACGAAGGCAAGTCGTGGATGCCGGCCGGAGCCTGTCCTCGGGCCGGCCTGCGGCCGGACCCGGGGGCCGGCATGACGATACGGGTACGACCGGAGAGTCGATCATTCGGGCCGCCGGTATTAAACCCGTCCCATCAGGGATTCGCAAACTGCCCTGCGGACGATTGTATGACGCAGCGGCGATACCATAGATCCGCGCATGGGTTGTCGCTGCAGCGCTCGCGTCTGCCCGGGGTAGGGACGCATGGCGTGGCAACAACCGCCGATCCCACCTGTGGACATGTGGACAACGCAAGGGGTTGACCACATGCCCACAGGCGCAGCATCGGCAAAAGGCCGCAGATATTTTGCTGACTGATACCAGGTGGCGGAAAGTTTGACCTATTGGCGTCGCACCCTCGTCATGCCGGGCGCAGGCCCGGCATCCACGGCTTTGCTTGCTGCACGCAGGCAAGAAGTCGTGGATGCCGGCCTGCGCCGGCATGACGAGGGGGCGACGCCGAAGACTCGATCATTCGGACGCCTGGTATGAGGTCGTCATGGCACTGGCCAGAGAGCGGCCACGATTCCACTCGTGGCGTCGAGGAGCCAAAAAACCTTGCCGCCCCGGTCGCCGAAGTCGTTCCTGCCCAGGCGCGCGGCAAACCGATCGAGCTTTGGCGGCAGGACGCAGCGCCGGTCGGCCAGCAGGGCAACCCGACCTAGGTCCGGGCCGCGCAGGGCAGCCGGCCGGTCATCCCTCCATCCGGACGCCGGGGTGGAAATGGGCGTAGACCCGCCGGGCGGTCTCGTGACTGATCCCCGGGGCGGCCTCCAGGTCGGCCAGACCCGCCATCTTCACCCCGCGCGCCGAGCCGAAATGGTTCAGCAGCGCCCGCTTGCGCGCCGCGCCGATGCCGGCGATCTCGTCCAGCTCGCTGCGCACCAGCGACTTCGACCGCGCGGCGCGGTGGGTGGTGATGGCGAAGCGGTGCGCCTCGTCGCGCAGGCGTTGCAGGAAATACAGCACCGGGTCGCGCGGCGGCAGTTGGAACGCGGGGGCGTCCGGCGTGTGGAACCATTCGCGCCCGGCGTCGCGGTCCGGACCCTTGGCGATCGCCACCAGCGCCACGTCGTTGACGCCGAGATCGTCCAGCACGCCGCGCGCCGCCGAGAGCTGGCCGGCGCCGCCGTCGATCAGCACCAGGTCCGGCCAATCCGGCGCGTGGCCGTCGGCTTCCTCGCGCAGCGCGCGGCCGAAGCGGCGCTGCAGCACCTCGCGCAGCATGGCGAAGTCGTCGCCCGGGGTGATCGGCCCGCGGATGGCGAACTTGCGGTAGGCCGACTTCACGAACCCCTCCGGCCCGGCGACG
The DNA here is from genome assembly GCA_963847615.1 of uncultured Alphaproteobacteria bacterium. Lineage (GTDB taxonomy): Bacteria > Pseudomonadota > Alphaproteobacteria > Acetobacterales > Acetobacteraceae > Palsa-883. The sequence continues at coordinate 95,685 of CAWKAN010000012.1, read as the reverse complement.
ATCATCACCCCGTAGGCGTTGGCGCCCATGATGTGGCTGTTGTCGTAGACCTCGATCCTGGTGGGCGGCGCGGGCAGGTGGAACAGCGTGGCGACGCCCTCCAGCAGCCTGGCCTGGCCGGCGGATTCCGCCAGCTTGCGCTCCAGCGCCTCGCGCGCGTTCAGCTCGGCGTGGGCCACCACGGCGTGCTTTTCGCCGCGCTGCGGCACCAGGATTTCGACCTTGCGGCCCGCCTTCAGGGGTAGGGCCTTCAGGGGGAGGGCCTTCAGGGTCTGGGCTTTCAGGGTCAGGGCCTCGGCCACCAGCGCCTGCTCGGGCAGCGCGTGGTTGACCAGCAGCAGCGGCGGCGGCGGCTTGTCGTCGTAGAACTGGGCGATGAAGGCGCTCAGCACCTCCGGCGTCTCCTCGCCCCGCGCGTTGGCCGGGAAGAAGGCGCGGTTGCCGTTGTTGCGCCCGCCGCGGACGAAGAACACCTGCACGCAGGTCTGCCCGGCGGCACTCCAGGCGGCGATCACGTCGGCGTCGGCCAGGCTGGCCGGGTTGACCACGTCGCTGCCCTGCACGTGGGTCAGGCCGCGGATGCGGTCGCGGATGGCGGCGGCGCGCTCGAACGCCAGCGTGGCGGCGGCGGCCTCCATCTCGGCGGCCAGCTCCTGCTGCACGAAGGCGGATTTTCCCGCCAGGAAGGCCTTCGCCTGGGCGACCAGCTTGGCGTACTCCGCCTGGTCGATGCGGCCCACGCAGGGCGCCGAGCAGCGGCGGATCTGGTACAGCAGGCAGGGCCGGGTGCGGGCCGCAAACACCGTGTCGGCGCAGGAGCGCAGCAGGAACACCCGCTGCATCGCGGTGACCGTCTGGTTCACCGCCCAGGCCGAGGCGAACGGCCCCCAGTAGCTGCCTTTGCGGGTCTGCGCGCCGCGGTGCTTGGCGATCTGCGGGAAGGGGTGGTCCTCGGTCAGCATCAGCCAGGGGTAGGATTTGTCGTCGCGCAGAACGATGTTGTAGTGCGGCTTGAGCCGCTTGATCAGGTTGGCCTCGAGCAGCAGCGCCTCGGCCTCGGTGTGGGTGGTGATGACCTCCATTGCGGCGGTCAGCGCGACCATGCGGCGCAGCCGTTCCGGCAGGCGGGCGGGCTGGGTGTAGGCGGCGACGCGCTTCTTCAGGCTGCGCGCCTTGCCGACGTAGAGCGCCTCGCCTTTGGCATCGAGCATGCGGTAGACGCCGGGGCTGGCCGGCATGGTGGCGAGCGCGGCCTCGATCGCGGCGGCGCCCCCCGGGGGGGACGACGGGGAGGACGACGCGGCGGGCGGTGCCGTGGGGGGGGCCGCGGGCGACGGGGCGTCGGGCGATTGATCCGTTTCGCTCATGGTATCAGACTGGCTGGCGTCGGCGAAGCATGCCGTACCCCGGCGTCGGCCACCATAGAAGGGAGCGGTGTGGGCGCGGTGCCAGGTGAACCCGCCGGAGATGGCCCGATCGACGGCAGGGCTGTTCGATGGCATGCGCGGAGCCACCGCGCGGTAAATCGCGTGAGCTCCTTGCTGTTTGGTGTGGGTAGCCCCGCCCCTGTCACGCCTTCAATCGGCGTTTCTCGGTTCGGCTGGGAGCCGTTTCTCCGTCCCGGCCTGAACTCCCCGGGGCACCGCGCGCAGCCGCGGTCAAGGCATGCCCTCGGGCCTGACTCGAGGGATGGCCCGCCTTTTCGCGGGCCATCGCGCCCTTGCGCGGCGCGCAGCGTCCTTGACGGCGGCGAGCACGGCGCCAGGCTCGGGCAGGTCGGGCATCCTGCGGAGGTGTCGCCATCTCCTGGCAGGGAAGCTCAATCTCGGACTGCCCGCATGAGGGCCGGCGACCCACACCAAACAGCGAAGCATCCGTTTTGTCGAGCACACCGCGTACACGTCACTGCCTTGCCACTGGCAGTCAAGCAACTTGCCAAGATCGGCTTGAATACCGATCACCGGGCAACTCATGACGGATGTCGATGCAGCGAAGATGGGGACTGCTGAAAGCCACATGGCGATAGCGATAGCGATCAGCAGACCGCCGTGAAACCCGAAACATGTTTCATTTTTTGTGCCCACCGCAGCCTCCCGTGACTACGGCGACCGATTGAGTTCGAAAGTTGAGCGGAGCTTGTCGTAAGGCATATAGGGCTGATCTCGATGCCGGCTCGGCAAGTTGGGTCCGTTCCGGCAGTGCTGATCGGATCCAAATCAACAGTCGCCACTCCACGGCCAATCGTTGAGGGAGGCTTTCCTGGTGATGACGATAGTGGCAAAAGTGTCGTCCAGGTCCGCGGGTTGCAAGCATTGAACGAGAACCGTCACGCCGTCGACTTTGATGACCTTCCTGGCTCTGGCGTGGGCGGCTGCGTGGAGAGCGTCCGTCAGCCACAGAGGTGAGTTTTTCCAGGTGGGGAGCAGGTAGGCGACGATACGCAAAACCGTATCCCGGCTTAGCTTCTCCTCGCCGGGTCGGGGATGGGGATGGTTGGCGACGAGAGCATTCATTTCGACACTCTCGACCGCTTGATCTCCCGGGTCACGCGACAGGCTCACAATTCCATTCATCTGCATCACCGGGCAGTCTGCGACCGCCTCGGTACCCTCCCACTGGCAGCCGAGCAACTTTCCGAGACCGGCCTGGATGTCGGCCATCGGGCGACTCATGTCGGATGTCGATGCAGCGAGGAGAGGAACTGCCGAAATCCACATGGCGATGATCATGGCAATAAGCAAACCGCGACAAAACAGGGAACATACCCAATTTTTAGCGCTCACGGCGGACTCCCCTGATTACGGCGACCGATTGACTTCGAAAGTCGAGCGGACCCTATCGTACGACATATAGGGCTGATGCGGATAACGATTCGACGAGTTGGGGCCTTTCGGCAATGCCGCCCACTCGACCGAAGCCCCGCTCAATGCGGCGTCGAGATTGCCGGACAGCAACGGTCCCATAGCGCCGCGCTCGGCGAGGAGTTGGGCCGCCATGAGGTCTTGCGTGTGCGGTGAGAAGTCCGTAAGGCCCAACTTAGCACTCAATCTGCGGTATGTATCAGCGGTAATCTGATACCGTCCAGACGGGGTATGGGCGTCACGGTATGTCGGGAAATGTGAATAGTCGCTGAAGGTCCCCTTGCCATATCGCGTATTGTACGTCGCGCCCTCTGCCTGGGCTACGGTGCTCAGGAACGCTTGCACATTCGGGTTCCGCAGATCGGTTTCCAACTTTGAGACGATTTCGGCATGTGTACGGCCCGCACTGGGCGTGGCGGTCTTCGGAACAGCCCCCGTCGGGTTGCCAGATCCGTCGCCGCGGCCGGACGCGTGGCTGCTCGCCGCCGTCGCCAATGCATTGTTTGCCCGAAGATAGGCCGCGACCGGATCGTCCAGGGCCGATGCCCGGTCGGAAGTCTCGTTCGTCGCATATTGCATGGCGTTGGACATGGTGTGCCCGGTTGGCGGCGACGGTGCGGCCGGATCGGGCGGTGCCGCCGGTCCGTCGATCGTCCGGCGCTGGCCGGGCGGCGGACCGCCTAACGGCTGGTCGGCCCGGCCATCGCTACGCGTGCGCGGCACAAAGGTCGCCGGAAGCTTGATGTGGTCCGGGTGGCTGGCCAGCCACTCGGTTCATCTCGGATCTCGATGCAGCGAAAACTGGCGCTGCCGAAACCCACATAGCGACAGCGACGACAACCAGCAGACCGCCAACAGACCAGGAAAGCACCCGGCTTTTGCGCTCATGGCGAGCGGTAGGGGATGGCCAGCCCGGCAATCGCTTGCTCGAGGCCGCAGTCGTCTACCATCGGGACCGCGCGCCTGCTTTATTCACATACGACATTCGCGAGCCTATGGGTCCGAGGGGACACCAGGATGCGGCATAGTGTTGCGCTGCTGGGCACCGGAACTGCATGCAGCTCCGGCATGTTTTCGTATCGGCAACCGAGATAGAATTGATAGTGTGTCCCGGGCGCGTAGTCGAGTTTCCACTGCCCTTCGACCGGAATTATGACGGCCAGCTCGGCCGGCGGCCCTTCGAAGACGTTCACGCCGACCAGCCTGTGCCGGTCAATAGTCAGCGGGCAGGTGGTGGACGATGCAACAGCAATCGCCGCCGGGGTGGACAGGATAAAAACGAAGAGTACGAGCCTATTCAATGGCATGGTACAACTCTCCCCGGCCGATCGGGTTCCGGTCCGGCCGGTTGAACGGGATCAATTTTTCGGCCGGGCCCCAATGCGAGACAACCCTGCCATCGACACGCACGTTCCATTGTTCGATGACATAGATGCCCTTGGCGTCCTGCCGAAGATAGATCGCCGCATGGCTCGTCCCATCCGTGTGATTGCCGTACCGCCCATTGCTGTCGAACACCGCGATCGCGGTGCCGGGTGCAAGCTGGGTATTGCCTTGCACCAAAGCGCCCTTGCGCCAGGACTTGTCAAGCGGCGCACCGGTTGCCTTCTCGACCAGCGCGACGCACTCCCCGTTGCCGACCTGCTCGTGGCCGATCCACTGGCGCGGGTTGCGGGCAACATATGGGTGCGGCCCGGCGCCCAGAGCGGCGGGCGCTGTTGGATCCTCCGCCTGACGGGCGTCGGTATGGGTGCTGTCCGCGTTGGGCAAGTCGCTCGCCACGACAGGCCCCGCCGGCGCGTCGGGCGCGGCGCCGCGGCCGGACACGTAGCCGCTCGCGGCCGTCGCGAACGCGTCGTTCGCCTGGAGGTAGGCCGCGATCGGATCGTCGGAGAGCGATGCCCGGTCGGGGGCGTCGTTCGTCGCGGCTTGCATGGCGTTGGGCATGGTGTGCCCGGTTGGTGGCGACGGCGCGGCCGGATCGGGCGGTGCCGCCGGTCCGTCGATCGTCCGGCGCTGGCCGGGCGGCGGACCGCCGGACGACGAGTCGGCCCGGCCATCACTACGCGCGCGCGGCACAAAGGTCGCCGGAAGCTTGATATGGTCCGGGCGGCTGGCCAGCCACTCGGTCGGTTCCGGCGCACCCTGCGGGACGAAAATGAACGGCAGCTTAAGCTCGCCGAACTCATGCGGCTCGGAGGGCATGGGGGAACTGTTTTGCACGAAAAAAGTCAGTTATTATAATTCATCATCATGGGATACGCAAGCCCGTTCATCGCCTCCCCCGATGCCGCCGATTGGCGTCGCGGCCAGCGCCGCCGAGACCGCGAAGCGCGGCACAACTCTGCGCCGCATGGTCTCGAAGGATGGCAATCCGATCGTGGACCATTTGCCACCGGGTCTCGACGCGGGTCGCAAGCAGCACGATGTGGATACTGCGGCTCACGCCGTGGCGGCGAGGCGCCGTGCGTCGTCTTGCCTCGGGCGTGCCGATCCGGGGGCCGGAAGTTTCCGGCGCGACAGGTCCGGCCAGCAGCGCCGGCGCGCTTCCCCCGGAAGCGACCGGGCGATAGGCTGCCGAAACGTCGGACAGCGAGGTCGTGATGCTGGCGAACACGCGGGTTGCCTGGTTCAACGGGTCGATCGTGCCGGAGGGCCAGGTGCTTATTCCCTACCGCGACCGGAGCTGGAAGTCCGGCGACGGCGCCTTCGACATGACCCGCACCTTCAACGGCGTGGTGTTCCGCCTGCGCGAGCACATCGAGCGGTTCTACAAGTCGCTGCGCTACGTGCGCATCGATCCCGGCCTCTCGCCCGCGGAGATGATCGCGGCGACCGAGGCGGTGGTGGCGCGCAACGAACACCTGCGCGCGCCGTTCGGCGACTGGTGGGTGGGCCAGCGGGTCAGCCGCGGCGTCGATGCGGTGGGCGACGAGGGCTGGGCGCACACCGGCCCGAACCTGGTGATCGACGTGACGCCGCTGCCGCTGACCTCCCGCGCGGCGATGTACCGCGACGGGGCGGAGGTGATGACCACCACCATGCGCCGGACCGCGCCCAGCATGCTCAGCCCGCGCGCCAAGATGAACAACTACCTGAACATGATCGTCGCCGGCGCGCCGATCAAGGCGACGCGGCCGGAGGCCTGGCCGCTGCTGCTGGACGAGAACGGCAACCTGGCCGAGGGGTCGGGCAGCAACATCTTCATCGTCCAGGACGGCGGGCTGCGCACGCCGCGCGCCCGCTATGTGCTGCCGGGCGTCAGCCGGCAGATGACCATGGACCTGGCCGCGCGGCTGGGGATCGCCTGCGCGGAGGCCGACATCGACCTGTACGACGCGGCCAACGCGGACGAGATGTTCCTGACCGCCACCAGCCTCTGCATCCTGCCGGTCAGCCGGTTCAATGGGCAGCAGGTCGGCGCCGGGCCATGGACCGGGGCCGGGCCGGTCACCCGGCGGCTGATCGACGCCTACGTGGCGGAGGTCGGGTGCGACTTCGTGCGGCAGTATCTCGAGCGCCTGCCGGGGTGAAGCGGCGCGACCAGCGATCGGGGCCGGCGATCTGCGTACCGCTGCTCGGCTGCCCTCGCTGGATGCAGTCGCCATTGCCGGTGACGTCCATCCCCCGAATCTGTGGATAAGTTTGTGGGGGAATGTCTGCCGAGGATGCTGTCAGGTGCGGTTTTCCTGGGCCTCAGCAAGATTGATTAATTTTCATGCAAATCCCAACCCTTTGGTTTTGTTGAAAATTTTCTCGCGAGTAGTGTCACTCAGTTAACACATTCCGCCATGCCGCTGAATTCGCAGGGCGCCGCCTCAGCGCGTGGACAAATCCGCGCGGCGGCGTTCGATCTCCACCCCGGCGGATGCTGCATCCGCGAACACATCGAGCTTCTCCACCCGCACCCGCGCCAGGTGCACCCGCGGGTCCGCCAGGCAGGAACTCGGCGATCCGCTCGGCCAGGGTCTCGACCAGCATGACGTGCCCGGCGGCGACGATGGCGCGCACCGCGTTGGCGACGCCCTCGTAGTCCACCACGCGGCGCAGGTCGTCGCGCCCGACGCCGGGGCGCGACAGCTTGCGGGCGCCGTCGTCCTCCACCCCGAGGTCGACGTTGATCCGCACCCGCTGCGGGCCGGCCTGCTCGTGCGGGTGCACGCCGATGCTGACCGGCAGCACCAGGTCGCGCAGGAAGACGTGGCGCAGGCCGCGGGCCGCGTCGGCGATGCGGGTGGTGTCCATCTCCGTCTCCTAGTCGTCGTCCGTCTACTCGTCGCCCGCCTACTCGTCATCGGGGGGGCCGGCGCGCGCCGCGCCCCATTGCAAATGCTGGCCGCCGTCGAGCGCGATCATCTGCCCGGTCATCGCCGGCAAGCCCAGGATGGCGAGCACCGCGCGCGCCACCTCCTCCGGCCCGGTGCCGTGGCCGAGCGGCACCGAGGCCACCTGGCGTGCGTACTGCGCGTCGCTCTGGCGCCGGTTCGGCAGCGCCGGGCCGGGACCGATGGCGTTCACCCGGATGCGCGGCGCCAGCGCCAGCGCCAGGCTCTGGGTCAGCGCCCACAGCCCGGCCTTGGAGAGGGAATAGGACACGAAATGCGGCGTCAGCGACCAGACCCGCTGGTCGAGCATGTTGACCACGACGCCCTCGGCCGAGGCCGGCAGACGGCGGGCGAAGTCCTGGATCAGCACGAAGGGGGCGCGCAGGTTGGGCTCGATGTGGCGGTCCCAGGACGCGCGGGTGGCGTCGTGCCACTCGTCGCGTTCGAAGACGCTGGCGTTGTTGACCAGCACGCCGATCGGCCCCAGCGCCGCCTCGGCGGCGGGCAGCAGGGCGGTCACTTCTTGCTCCTGCGCCAGGTCGGCGCGCAGGGGCACCGCGCGGTGGCCGCGCCGGCGGATCTCGGCGCAGACCGCCGCGGCTTCCGCCGTGCTGGTGTGGCTGTGCACGGCGACCGCGAAGCCGGCGTCGGCCAGGCCCAGCGCGATGGCGCGGCCGAGCCGCCGCGCCGCGCCGGTCACCAGCGCGGCGCGCGGGATGGAAGCGGCGATCGCCGCGCCAGGGGGGGACGGCAGGGCGGGCGGAATGGCGGGCGGGGGCGGGTCGGCCATTGCCGCGGTTCAGCCATTGCCCGGATGCGGCGCCGGCGGGCCGACGTCAAACAGCGCCGGGTCGAAGCTGGCGCCGAGTTCGACGTTGTAGAGGGTCACCCGGGTTTCCTTGCCCTGCGCATCCAGCACGGTCCATTGCCGCAGGGCCAGCGGCGGATCGGCGAAGACCAGCGTGAGCGTGCCGTCCGAGGGGCTGGCGGTGCGCACCAGGCTGACCTGGACCTGCCCGGGCAGGCGCTGCATGCCGGTCACCGTCACGTCGCCCGACAAGGTCACCTTGTCGGCCAGCAGGATGCCGAGCGGGGTCTGCGACAGGAACACATTGCTGGTCTGGTTGAGCTTGCTGTCATGGAACACCAGCAGCCCATGCGCGGCGACCAGCAGGAACGGCGCCGGCGGGTTGTACTGGAAGCGCATGCGGCCGGGGCGTTGCAGCCAGGCGGTGCCCTCGCTGATGCCGCCGTCGGGGGCAACTTGCAGGAAATGCGCCTTCAGCGTTTGCAGGCCGTTGAGGTAGGCCTCGATGCGCGCGAGGTCGGCGCGGTCCTGCGGCGTGGGGTGCCAGGCGGGCGGGGGCGCGGTCTGCGCCCGGGCCAGGCGGGGGGTGGCGAGCAGCAGGGGCAGGGCGAGCAGGGTGCGACGGTGCATGCGCCCTACATGGCATCGCGGGCGGCCCGCGCAAAGCGCGCATGGCACGCGAAGGCGCAGGGGGCGGGGCGCGCAGCATTCTCGCCACCGAGTGGTAGCCCCACTGGGTCAGGCCCGGGGGCTAGCGCCCTGGGGCAGGGCCGACCGGCGGGGGGCGCCGGGCGGGGTGTTGCAGGGGGTCGATATTCGGCTGTCGCGAAAAGCCCATCTGCTGCCCGGCGCCACTGTCGCCGGCATGGCCGGTTCGAACCCTACCATGACGGAGACGCAACGTCGCCTGGCCAAAATGAGCATTACCGTGACAGCCAAGCCGGCGATCCTGCTGGCTGGCGCGAGCTATCCGGGAAATGATCGATTTCGGGACAGCCCTCGGATCGGCGGCGGGACGCGGGTCAGGAACGGTGCCCCCCGGCGGATGCCCGCATTCGACCCAGAGCGGATGTTCTTGCCGTCTTGCACCGTGTCACCGGGACGTCGTCAGCCATACCGGCGGCGCGCCGGCCGTGTCGCTTGCCGGAACCGGCTCATTGACTCAGATCAACGACGAGCTCGCGGCTGACTGCTTAAGGCACCGAGTTGGTTGCACTCCCGAGGGTCAGAGCGAAATGCACACCAACCATCGCATCATGACAGACCGGCGGAGGACACGTTCAACGCTGAAACCCCCGAGCAAAGGCACTGCGCCAGTTCGCGGCCAAAAGGAGATTCCCCGATGAAGCGGCGGCAACTGTTTGAGACGACAGCAAAAGCAGCTTTGGTGACGGCGATCGGCGGCTCCTGGCTTACCGACGCCAAGGCGCAGACCCCCGGCTCAGGCGCGGGAGCGACACCACTGCGCGAACCGACGGGCACGGACGTGGGTTCGCCCCTCGGCACCACCACGATCAGCGGCGATCAACTCCCGCCCCCCGATCCGAAATTCGGCGGTGTGATCAAGGAGAGGGCCTCGGAGTCAACGCCCTGGTGGCCCCCGCGCGTCGTGCCGCCGAAGGGAGCGCCCAACGTTCTGCTGATCATGACGGATGATGTCGGCTTCAGCGCACCGGGGACGTTTGGCGGTGTCGTCCCGACCCCGGCCCTGGATCGCATCGCCAACAACGGGCTGCGCTACACGAACTTCCACTCGACCTCGCTGTGCTCGCCGACCCGGGCAGCCTTGATCACGGGTCGCAACCACCACGTCGCCGGCTTTGGGGTGGTGGACGAAATCGGCACGGGATATCCGGGCTACGACTCGATCATTCTGAAGGCGAACGGCACCGTCGGCACCATTCTGAAGGAGAACGGCTACGCGACCTCGTGGTTCGGCAAGGACCACAACACGCCGTCCTATCAGGCGACCCAGGCCGGGCCGTTCGACCAATGGCCGATCGGGATGGGCTTCGAGTATTTCTACGGGTTCATCGGCGGCGACGCCAGCCAATGGCAACCGAACCTCTATCGCAATACGACCGCAATCTATCCGTTCCAGGGCAATCCGACCTGGAATCTCACGACAGCCATGGCCGACGAGGCTATCCAGTACATGAAACAACTGAAGGAGATCGCGCCCGACAAGCCGTTCTTTGTTTATTACGTACCGGGGGGCACCCACGCACCGCACAATCCGACGCCGGAGTGGATCGAAAAGATCAGCAACATGCATCTGTTCGACGACGGCTGGAACAAGCTGCGCGAGACGATCTTCGCCAATCAGAAGCAGCTCGGCATCATGCCCAAGAATGCCAAGCTGACGGAGTGGCCGAAGGAATTGCCGCAGTGGGACTCGCTCAGTTGGGACGAAAAGAAGCTGTTCATCAAGCAGGCGAATGTCTACGGGGCCTATCTGGGCTACACCGACCACGAGGTCGGCCGGGTCATTCAGGCCGTCGAAGACCTCGGCGAGCTCGACAATACCTTGATCATCTATATCAGCGGCGACAACGGCGCGAGCGCGGAAGGCACGCTCAATGGCACGCCGAACGAGTTCACGACCTTCAATGGCGTCGAGGTACCGGTCAAGGACCAGTTTCTCTGGTATGAGTTCTGGGGGTCGGACCGGACCTACCCGCATTTTGCGGCGCCTTGGGCGTGGGCGTTCGATACGCCGTTCAAATGGGTGAAGCAGGTGGCATCGCACTTCGGCGGGACGGCCCAGGGCATGGCGATCTCCTGGCCCGGCCACATCAATGACGCGGGCGGTGTCCGCCGTCAGTTCCACCACATCATCGACATCGCTCCGACGATCCTTGAAGCGACCGGCCTTCCACTGCCCGAGACAATCAACGGCATCGCGCAGCGGCCGATGGATGGCGTCAGCATGGCGTATACGTGGGACAAGGCGAACGCCGATGCGCCGACCCGGCGCACGACGCAATATTTCGAGATGCTGGGCAATCGCGCGATCTATCACGAAGGGTGGGTCGCGTGCACCACGCCGGCGACACTTCCGTGGGAGCTGAGCACGAAGACGCCCCCGGACGTGATCACCGGCTACAACTGGGAACTCTACAACGTCCAGGATGATCCCACCGAGGCCGATGACCTGGCCGCCAAGATGCCGGCGAAGCTCAAGGAGATGCAGGACCTGTTCTATGCCGAAGCAGCAAAGAATCAGGTGCTGCCGCTCGACAACTCGACGCTCGCGCGTTGGAACACGCCGCGCCCGAGCCTGACGGCGGGACGCAAGGTCTTCACCTATTCGGGCGAACTGATCGGCGTGCCGGCGAGCGGCGCACCAAGCATTCTGAACAAGTCGTACACCATCACGGCCGAGGTCGAGATTCCCGACGGCGGGGCAGAAGGCATGATCGTCACCCAGGGCGGCCGCTTCGGTGGCTACGGCCTGTTCCTGAGCAAGGGCGTACTCGACATTGATCGGGGCAGGGTGGTGTTCCTGTACAACCTGCTCGACCTCAAGCGCACCCTGTGGGAGGGGCCGAAGTTGCAAGCGGGCAAGCACAGGATCGTGTTCGATTTCAAGTCGGACGGTCCCGGCTTGGGCAAGGGCGGCAGGGGCACGCTGTATGTCGATGGTCAGGAAGTGGCCAAGAATTCCATGGACCACACCACCCCGATCACCTTCCCGGAGGACGAAACCTTCGACATCGGGCAGGACACCCGCACGCCGTTGGCGCTGCTGGAGTATCGCTACGATGTGCCGTTCAAGTTCACCGGCAAGATCAGCAAGTTGACGTTCGAACTCGATACGTAGCAATCGGGCGCGAAACCGTAACGGCACCGCCCGGCCGGGCCGCGAGAGGGAAACACTGGGTTCCATCGGATGATGAAAAAGGTGCTAACTCTCGCGGCTCTGGCCGAAGATGTGACGGGACTGGTGTTGCTGTTGGTTCCGTCCTTCGTTGGACGGCTATTGTTCGGCGAGGAACTTACCGGTACCGGCATACTGGCCGGGCGTGTCACGGGCATTGCCCTGATCGCCCTGGGCGTCGCGTGCTGGCCGGGGCCGCCGATGGCCGGCATGTTGATCTATAGCGCCGCCGTCGCCTTGTATCTCGCCTATGTCGGCTTCGCGGGCGGCATGGCCGGCATCCTGCTTTGGCCGGCCGTCGTTCTACACCTTGTCCTGGCGGCATTCCTGGCGCGGGCAGCAATGAAAAAGTCCGATGCGGGGGTGGTATGAGTCTCCATGCAGGTAAGCTGGTCTCACCACGGATTGTGCTCAAATATCCGCTGTCCACCCAGGCTGCGTGAACATGACGGACCGTAACGGCAACGAGGAATTACGTGGCGCTATGGTCGGCGGCCTTGAATCTTTCCTCCTGCCGCGACGATCAGTCTCGACAGATTATTACGTGGGGCCGTCGGCAGTCGGGTTTTCACACAGCCTCCACCCATTGCGGACATTCAAGCAGCGGAGGCCGCGTAACGCCCACCTGCTCGCTGCCGCTTCCTACCGGGAGCGCACGCCCCGCATGCACGCGGATTCCGGCTGAACCGACATTGGCTCGCCTCCAGCCCCGTGGCCGTGCAGGCGCGCCATCTGCGTGCATCCTTCTGAGCCGGGTAGGCGAGGATGTTGCCACCCTCGCCCCCCACAGACCCGGACGTGCCGATTTCCAGCATCCGGTTCCTCACGCGAGAGCTTCGCCCACGGCAGTGTAACGATGGACGATCCGGACTGGTGGAAGCGGGTGTTGCCTGAGGTACTCGCCGAGGCGGGACCACAGGAACGTGCCCTTGCCGCCGCGGCGCGACAGCCATTTCTTCCAACCCCGCACGACCTGCCTTGCATACCAGCTCAGCCTTCGGCCATTCCCCGTGATGCCGTAGTAGGCGAAGTGCCCACGCATCATCGACGACAAGCGCGCATGCTGCGCGCACACCGGCTGGTGCCGATGGCGCTTGCACCAGTCGGTGACTGCCGCCACCGCCCTGGCGTAACGGCTCTTCGCCGTTACCTGCCGAACCACCTTGCGGCCCTGCCGCGACCTCCCCCAGACGTGGGTGAAGCCGAGAAAGTCGAACGTGGTTCCACTCGTCCCCGCAGGCTGATCGCCTTCCGCCCGTCGCGGCCGGAAGTCGATGAAGCGCGTCTTGTCGGGATGCAGCGTCAGCCCATACCGCGCAAGCCGCTTGCCCAGGACCGCCAGGATCCGTTCGGCGTCGTCGAACCTCTCGAACGCCACCACCAGGTCATCGGCGAACCTGACCAGCATGCTGTTCCCCCGCAGGCGTGGCCGCACCACGTTCGCGTACCAGTCGTCCAGCACATGGTGCAGGAAGATGTTCGAGAGACAGGGTGAGATGACCCCGCCCTGGGGGGTGCCTTCAGTCGGGCGGTGCAGGTGTCCGTCTTCGAGAACACCGGCAGCCAGCCATTTATCGATCATCCGCCGGATCACACCATCCGTGACCCGCTGGTCGAGAAACGCCCGCAGGTGACGGTGCGAGATGGTATCGAAATACTTGCGTATATCGACATCCAGCACCCACCACAGCCGTTGGGTCATGCAGCCAGTGCGCAGCGCTTGTAACGCCTGGTGCGCCGATCGGCCCGGTCGGAAGCCATACGAACAGGGCAGGAAGTCCTGCTCATAGATCGCTTCAAGAACCATCGTGATCGCCCGCTGCGCCACCTTGTCCTCGAAGGTCGGGATGCCGAGCGGCCGTCGCGTGCCGTCCGCTTTCGGGATGTAGGTCCGGCGAACCGGCGGGGCGTGGTAGCGGCCGGTTTTGATGCGGCCCAGAAGGTCCAGCAGATTGACCTCCAGAGCCGCCTCGTAGTCGGCCGCCGTCACTCCGTCGATCCCCGGCGCCCCATCCTTGCGGGTCAGCCGATAGGCTTCTTTCATCCAGTCCAGATCGATGACGTGGTGCAGCGAGTGCAGCACTGTCTTGCGTCTCGCCAGTTCGGCTATCCATTGCCGTTTCGTGGACAGGTTCGCAGGGTTCAAGGTCCCCTCCCGTGTTTCCCGTCAATGGCTCTCTCAACGCGGCGCCCCCCTTCCCTCTGCCGGGTCCCGGCAGGCCCGGTTCCCCGACTTCGGCGGTACTATGAAGGCGCTACGACTTCCCGCAGCCGCATTCCCGGTCGCTCATGGTGTTCGCTTCCAGGCTCCATGCCGTCCCTCGTCTGCTTCGTCTCTCGCCGCGGCGCTCCTGGCGGACCCGAGGGCTTCCGACAGGCCAGGGAGTTTGTTCAACCGGTCTCCCAGCACCGGTGCCTGCGCCAACATGGGCGGATGCGGGATCTCATAGGTTCCCAGGCGATCCGTTCCGTACCTTTGCCCCGGCTCCTAACCCCGGCCGGACCAGAGCGACCTCGCCATGGCGGTCGCCCCGATGCTGCCCCCGCTCACAGAGCGACGAAGGCTCCAGCGTTCGATGATCTCGTGGCCATCATCCCGCGGCTTCAGTACCTGCTGCCTACGCTTCACGAGTGTCGTTGCCTAACCCATGCAAGGCTCGCTTCCGGCTGGCTGGCTCGCCTTTGCCGGGAGGGAGTTCAACCCTCTGGATCGCGACGAAAGGTTTCCGTCTACATCGGCTTCCCCCTTTCCTGAGCTTGCCTATCGCGGTCTGCGTGCATCTGCGTTTTCACCTTTCTGTTGCCTGCGTAAGGGCGAATCCAGTGCTGAGGTTGGTCCCCGGTCCGGCGACGCACCACCGGTGGGGGGGGGATGGCCGGGCCTGCCCCAGCGAAGGCCGGGGTCGGCCCGGCCACGACGGCAAGAGCGTGCCCGGCCCACGACGGAAAGCGGGTGCCCATCCACGGCGGAGCGCCATACTTGCCGCCTCCGTGGTCCTCCGTGGCTCTCGCTGCTTCTCCGTGGTGAATCCTTGCTTGCTTGCGGACCATGCCAAGCCCCAGACCGAAGCCGCCCCCACCCCAACCAGGCAGCAAACCAACCAACGCCCCCCATCCAACCCCCGATCGGGTTTGCCTCCGTTGTGTAGTTAGTATATGTGACCATTCCGCATCCATTTCAGCCGGAGCACAGCATCATGCCCGACCCCTCCAACGGAATTACCTTTCGCACCATCCAGGAGGCGATGCCCGACTACCACATCACCCAAGACCTGCTAGACGGCGTGCTGACCGCCATGCCGCCGCCGCCCGCCGATGCCTCCCCTTCCTGGCGCCGGGCGCGGCTCACCCGGATCATCGAGGAGATCGCCGCCCGGGTGCCGATGGACCCGGCGCAGGGCCACCTCGCCGGCCAGCTCGTCGTCGTGCAGTTCCTCGCCGATGACATGATGGAGCGCCTGATGACCCCCGGCCTGCCGCTGGCGGAGCGGCGCCTGACCGCCCGCACCACCGACGACCTGCTGCGCTCGGTGGTGCGGTTGGAGCGGGCGCTGGAGCGGCGGCAGACGCGGGTGATGCCGTTCCGCGACGTGGGGGCGGTGGCCGGGTTCGACCTGGACGCGCTGGACGGCGTCTGGTGCCGCGGGACCCCGGCCGCCGCCGCGGCCGGCGCCCGCGCCGCCGCAGCGGAGGCGCCGCCGCCCGCCGCACCGGAACCTGAAGCGGGGCTGGCGCCGGGGGCGCCCGCGCCGGCGGAAGCAGCGGGCGCGGCCTGGGCCGACCGGGCGGCGGCCGAGCAAGCGGGGGGCGGCGTCGGCGTGCGCCGTGCGGGCGGCATCGTGGAGCAGGGGGATGGCTGGTCGCTGGAGATCTGGCCGCCCAGGCCGCGCGCCGGCGTGGCGCAAGACCCAGCCGCGCCCGACCAGCCGGCGTGGCCGACGCCGGCGGCGGAGCAGGCGACGGCGGAGCGGGCCAGGACGCAGCGGCCGCGCCCCCGGGTCGTGGCATGAGCGCCAGCGCACCCCCACCGCAGCCAACCGCCGAGTCCCCCGCCGCCCCCCACCGCGCCCCGCCGTGCGGAGCGCGGACGCGGGCCGGCAGCCCGTGCCTCGGGCTGGCGATGGCGAACGGCCGCTGCCGCCTGCATGGCGGGGCGAGCACCGGGCCGCGCACCGCGGCGGGCCTGGCGCGGATGATCGCGGCGAAGACCACGCACGGCCGCTACGCGATGAGCGGGGCGGCGCAGCGGACGGCGCAGCGCTATTTCCGGGCGCTGGTGGTGCGGACCCGGCTGCTGTGCATGGCGCATCGGCTGCGGCCGTATTTGCCGGCCGAGGCGGCGGCGCGGCTGGAGACGGCGCCGGCGGAGCTGAAGGCGCCGAAGCATCCCTCGCAGGTGGCGTGGGAGGCGCTGCACGCAACGACCCCATGCACCTGTCCGCCGCCGCAGCTCGGGGCGGGGCGGCGGCGGCGCGCGGCGCGGACGCGGCTTGGGGCGGACGGGCCGGCCGCCGGCGGAGCCGGCGGGGAAGCGGGCGGCGGGGCGGCCGGCGGCGCGGCGGCGGCGGCGCGGCGCGGGCGGGCGGCCGAGCGGGCGGCGGCGCGGGTCGAGGCGGCGGCGCAGGCGCAGTGGCGGGCGGCGATCGCAGCGGCGCGGGGGGCAAAGCGCGCGGCGCGGGAGGTGCGGCGCGCCCGGCGCGCGGTTCGAGCAACGACCCCGTGCAAGGCGCGGCGGTGCGGCACCGGGCGCGCAGTTCGCGCAACGACCCCATGCACGGTGCGGCGGCGGGGGGGGGCGCGGGCGGCGGCGCCGGCGGGGCACCAGGCGGGTGGCGCGGTCGGCTGGGCTCCCGGATCGCCCGGGCTGGCGGAGGCCCTGGCGCGCGAGGTGATGGTGCGGCAGTTGCGCGCCGCCTTGGCGTCGTGCGGCAACGACCCCATGCAAGGCGCGGGAGCCGGGCGCCAATCGGGCACGCCGCGCAACAACCCTATGCAAGGCGCGGCGCGGGGCGGGTCGGGGGAGGCGCGGGTGGGCTCGGCGCGGGCGCTGGTGCTCGGCGGCACGCCGCTGGCGCGGACCTGGCAGCCGCGCGTGGCCAAGGTCCTCGCCGCGCGGTTCGGGCCGGCGGCGATGGCGGGGTGGCCGGGGGCGCTGGCGCCGCCGGCGGGGATCGCGGCGATGCCGAGTGGCGATTGCGCGCAACGACCCTATGCGGGGGCGGCGACGGCCGGGGCGGTCCGCGGGGGCGGGGCCGGCGGCTCGTCGCGGCGAAGTAGCGGGCCGGGGAGCAACGGGTTTGCTGGCTGCACCAAGGCAAGCCGTGGATGCCGGCCTTCGCCGGCATGACGGTGGGGGCGGATGGCGGGTGACTGATGGGCGGGTGACTGATGGGCGGGTCACTGATGGGCGGGTCACTGATGGGCGGGCGATTTCGCCGCTTGTCCGCCCGCCCACAGCCCGTCCCGAACGCTGCCGGCAAGCGCTATTCGGCGGCCGCCGGCGTCGCGCCCGCCTGCCACAGCTCCGGGCGCAACTCCTCCGGCCGGTCGGGGAAGAACAGCGCGCACCCCAGGGTGACGACGGAGAACCCGGCCAGCACCAGGGTCACCAGGGTCAGGCTGCCGGTGCGCGCGTGCAGCACCGCCACCAGCGGGGCCGCCGCCGCGGCACCCAGGAAGCCCACGAAGAACCGCACCGAGTAGATCCGCGCCCGCACCTCGGGCGAGATATACCGCGCCGCCATCGTCTCGTTCACCGTGACCTGGCCGAACACCGAGGCGGCGACGGCGCCGGCCAGCGGCAGCACCAGCCAGCCCTGGGCGTAGGACAGCGCCACCAGCGCCGGGCACAGCATGACACTGACCGGCAGGAAAACCCGTTTCAGCGTGGTGCGGTCGATCATCCGCCCGACGCTGAACTGGGTAGCCGCACCGCACAGCGTCGCCAGGAAGGCGGCGGCGCCGATCAGCGGCAGGAAGCGCGTGTCGGTGGCCAGTCGTTCCTGCATCAGTTTCGGCAACAACAGGGTGAAGGCGTTGAACACCAGGCCGGAGACGGCGGCGATCAGCAGCAGCACGATCACCGCGCGGCGCACCATGTGGCGCGGGATGACCGGGAACGGCCGCGCCCCGCGCTGGGCGGCGGCGTCGTGCCACGGCTCGCGGATCCACAGCAGGCCGAGCGCCACGCACAGCGCGCCGGGGGCGAAGAAGGCGGCGCGCCAGCCGAGCTGGTTGGCCAGGAAGGCGGTGACCACCGGGGCCAGCGCCACGCCGAAATTGCCGAACACGCCGTTGACGCCGATCGCCCGGCCGGGCCTGGCGCCGGCGGCCTCGACCAGCATCGCGGTGCCGATCGGGTGGTAGATCGCCGCGAACAGCCCGGCGGCGGCCAGGGCGGCGGCCAGCAGCACCGGCGTCGGCGCCAGGCCGGCGCCGATCAGCGCCAGGCCGGTGCCCAGGAAGAACGCCGCCATCAGCGCCTTGCGCCCGACGCGCTCGGCGATCCAGCCCTGCGGCAGGGAGAACAGGCCGTAGCACACGAACATGCCGGTCGCCAGCGCCAGGATCGGGCCGTAGCTGGGGCCGAACGCGCCGCCGGGCCGTGCCATCACCAGCACCGCGGTCGGCAGGACCAGCAGGCTGTAATGCGTCAACGTGTGGGCGGCGTTGATGAAGCCGATCTGGCGGGTGGCGGCAGACATGTCGGTGGCGTCTCAATGTTCGTGGGTCCCGGGGGGCGGGTTGGCGCGGGGGCAGAGTGGCAGCGGCCCGACGTGGTGGTAATCAATGGCGCCGGTCGGCCGAACCGCCCCGTCGCGGGCGGCGGCCGCGGGGACGTGCGCGCCCGCATTCGAGCGGCGTATCGCGCTGGCGCGTGGCGGAATGCGCTCCAGCAGTGGCGGAATGCGCTGCGCTGTTCCGCCCTACGGCGCCTGGTCCAGTGCGGGCCTGTCGCGCCGCGGAGATCATTCCGGGTCGAACAGCAGGCCGCCGGGGAACGGCAACTGCAACAGGCGGTGGAACACCAGGTAGACCAGCAATACCGTGCCGCTTGCCAGTGCCAGGATCAGCCACCAGCGCCGCTCGCCCAGCAACCTCAGTTGCAGCACGACATACAGGAAGGTCGCGAGGAAGTAGCCGATCAGGGTCCAGGACGCGGCGTACAGCACGCACAGCAGGACCGTGCCCACCATGACCAGGCCGCCACCGCCGGTTGGCGCTTGCGCATCCGGCGCTTGTACTGGCCGCAGCGCCGCCGCGAGGCGGGCCTCGCGCCACGAGATCGCGGCGGAGGCGAAGAACAGCGCCGCGATCGACGCGATCAGCACCTGCGCATAGGCCAGGGGATAGGCGAGCGAGCCCGGCAGGTGCAGCGTGAACAGCGCCAGCGCCGCCGTCACGCCGCCGCACAGCACCGCGCCGAGCGGTTCGCCGATCGGGGCAAGCCTCATGACTTGGTGCGGATGTTGATGCCCAGCTCGGTGAACAGCTTGCCGAGCGCCTGGTATTCGCGCATCACCAGCGCGCGCGTGGCGACCGGATCGAGGTAATCGGTGGACAGCCCGACCTTGGCGAAATCGGTCCGCAGCGCCGGGTCCTGCAGCGCGGTCTTCAGCGCGCCGGCGACGGTCTGCACGACCGCGTCGGGCAGGCCCTTCGGCCCCGCCAGCGTGCGCCAGACGCCGATCGCGACATCGAAGCCAAGCTCGCGGAAGGTCGGCACCTCCGGCATCTGCGGCACCCGCGCGGCGCCGGAGATCGCCAGCACGCGGATGCGCTTGGCCTGGTACATCGGCAGCGCCTCGTTCAGGTTGTTGAAGCTGAAATCGAGGTGGTTGCCGAGCAACGAGGCGATCCGCTCGGCGCCGCCGCCGAAGCCGGGAACCTGCTTGGCCTTCACCCCGGCGCGGGCGAAGAACACGGTCTGCGCCACGTCGGGGCTGGGCCAGCTGCTCTCGAACCCGGTGGCCAGCTCGCCCGGCTTCTGCTGCATCGCCGCGATCAGATCGGCGACGCTGTGATAGGGGCTGTCGGCGTTCACGATCAGCATGTTCGGCACGAAGCTGACCTGGCCGATATAGCTGAAGTCCTCGGGGGTGTAGTCGATGTGCGGCACCAGCCAGGGCGCCGCGGTGATCGAGGAGGTCACCATGGTCAGGGTATAGCCGTCCGGGCGCGCGTGCGCGCCGAGGGTGAAACCCATGATGCCGCCGGCACCGGGCTTGAACTCGACGATGATGGTCTGGCCGAGCTGCTTTTCCAGGTAGGGCTGCAGCGCGCGCGCGTTGATGCCGACCCCGCCGCCGGGGCCATAGGGCACGATCAGGGTGATCGGGCGGGTCGGGTAGTCCGCCGCCCGCGCGCCACGCGCCAGCAGCGCGCCCCCCGCCGCAAGCAGAACCTGTCGCCGTTGCATGGCGGTTTCCTTCCCTTCGTTGTTGCGTCGCACATCGGGTGCCGTGCCATGGCTGTCCGGCCATGGCAGTCCAGATTGACACACCGGAACCCAACAGCGATCCTCGCGGCAATTAGACCCTGGATAGGCGCGGGCGCCAAGAGAGCCGACACGTGGAACACCTGATCCTGCTGGGGATCGGCAACGCCTTCACGCCGATCAACCTGGGCGCCATGGTGCTCGGCGTCGTGATCGGCATGATATTCGGTGCGATCCCGGGCCTGTCCGGCGCCACCGCGATGTCGCTGCTGCTGCCGCTGACCTTCGTGTTCCGCGCCGACACCGGCGTGCTGTTCCTGATCGCGATCTGGAACGCCGCGGTCTATGCCGGATCGATTTCGGCGATCTGCCTGAACATTCCCGGCACCGCCGCGGCGGCGGCCTGCGCCATCGAGGGGCACCTGCTGGCGCAACGCGGCCTGGCGCGCCGGGCGCTGCGCGCCTCGATCGTCGGCGCAACGATCGGCGGCTTCGTCGCGGCGATTTCGTTGTTGTTCCTGTCACCGCCGCTGGCCGAGCTGGCGCTGACCTTCGGCCCGGCGGAGATGTTCTCCTTCGCGGTGTTCGGCATGGCGGCGGTGGTTTCGCTGGCGTCGGGATCGCTGGTACGCGGCCTGTGCGCCACCGGCATCGGCCTGCTGATCGCCGCCGTCGGCACCACGCCGATGGGCGACACGCGCCTGGTGTTCACGGCGGAGCTGACCACCGGGTTTCCGATGATCCCGACGCTGGTCGGGCTGTTCACCTTCCCCGTGCTGCTGGAGATGCTGTACCACCGCCGCACCCGCATGGTGTTCGACATGCACGCGCTGGACGTCAAGGAGACCTTCCTGCTGCGCTGGGCCGACTGGGCGCAGCACTGGTTCACCATCGCGCGCTCCGCGGTGATCGGCGTGTTCCTGGGCGTGGTGCCCGGGCACGGCCCCACCCTCGCCTCGTTCATTTCGCTGGGCGAGGCGCGGCGCTCCGCCCGGCCCGGCCACGAGTTCGGCCGCGGCGACATCACCGGCGTGCTGGCGCCGGAGACGGCGGCCAACGCGGCGGTGTTCTCCTCGCTGGTGCCGGCGCTGACGCTGGGGATTCCGGGCAGCGTGGACGCGGTGATCGTGATGGCGGCGCTGACCATGCACGGCATGCTGCCCGGACCGATGCTGCTGCAGAACAGCGGCGAGACGCTGTATACCGTGTTCGTCGGCGCCTTCATCGCCAACGCGATGATGCTGTGCGTCGCACTGCTCGGCGCGCGGTGGATCGCGCGCATCACCCGCGTGCCGCTGGCGCTGCTGGCGCCGCTGATCATCGTGCTGTCGCTGGTCGGCGCGTTCACCGCGAATGGCGACGTGTTCGACGTGTATCTGGCGCTGGCGATGGGCCTGGGGGGCTTCGTGCTGCGGTTGCTGCGGATGCCGCTGGCGGCACTGGTGCTGGGCATGATCCTCGGCGGGCCGCTGGAGACGTATTTCCTGCAGGCGCACGTGCTGTATGGCTCGGTGTGGGCCGCCTTCACCCGTCCGGTGTGCCTGACGCTGCTGCTGCTGACGCTGGCGGCGGTGGCATACTCGCTGGCCAAGGAATTTCGCGCGCGCCGGGTCGGGCTGCGGCTCGGCCAGGCGGCGCACTAGGGAAGGGTCCACCGATGAAACTCTGGTATCAAAGCATGTCGCGCCAAACCTCCTGGGGCGGCTATCCGCGCGCGCTGGGGCGCATCCTGCAGGCGGTGAAAGACCCGGACACGGTGATCGACGCGCACGGCATCACCGGCATCGGCGGCGCGGGCGATCACTACCGCTACCTGGAATACATCGAAACCGGCGAGCTGCTGGAGAATGTCGGCCGCGCGGTGCGCGAAGGCTACGATGCGTTCCTGATCGGCAACATCGCCGATCCCGGCCTGCACGCGGCGCGCGAGATCGCCAACATTCCGGTGCTGGGGCTGTGCGAATCCGCGTTGCACGTGGCGTGCATGATGGGGGCGAACTTCTCGCTGGTGACGATCAACGAGAAGTTCACGCCGCGCATCGTCGAGAACGTGGTGCGCTATGGGCTGAAGGACCGGCTGGCGGCGGTGAACCGCATGGCGATCGACCGCATCCTTGACCTGAAGGAGGGGTTCGACGATCCCGTGGCGCGCGCGCGGATCGTTGCGCAGTTCAACGGGGCGGCGCGGGCCAACACCGATGCGGGCGCCGAGGTGGTGATCGCCGCCGGCGGCGTGGTGATGGCGCTGCTGGCCGACAACGGCATCCATGCGACCGAGACCGGCGTGCCGATCCTGAACGGCATCACCAACCTGGTGAAACTCGGCGAGATGGCGGTGCGGCTGAACCGGCTGATGGGCGGCGGGTTCACCAGCAAGCGGCTGTGCTATGCGCCGCCGCCGGCCGACCAGATCGAGGAGTTGCGGGCGCATTACGGCGCGACGATCTATCCGACGGTGAAGGCGCCGGGATAGCGCGCAGGCCGCCGCAGCGTCGTTGGATATCGGGGCGGTGCGGGCGACGTGCGCGCGGCGCAGGCGGCCGGGGTCGCGCGCACAGGCGGGGCGCGCGCGCAAGCGACAGGCGGGGCGCGCGGCGGGCTTACCGCCCGCGTCGGCCGCCGGTCCAGCCGTGCAGGATGCTGATGTAGTTGGCGCGTTCGAACGCGACCGGGGCGCCCAGCCGCTGGCGGCTCATGCGGCCACGCATGTCGCCGATCGAGGCCACATCGCGCGCCTCGAACCACGCGGTCAGGTCGTTCAGCAGCGTGCGCATGTGATCGGGCCCATGGCGCAACAATGACGACGTCGTCATCACCACATCGGCCCCCGCCAGCAGGTACTTCACCGCCTGGTCGGCGCTGTCCACGCCGGATGCCGCGGCGAGTGAGCCGCGCACATGCCCGGCCAGCACCCCGATCCACAGCAACGGCAGGCGAATCTCCGCCGGCGTGCTGAGGTCCAGGTCGCGGCGCAGCCGCATCGCGGCCAGATCGATATCCGGCTGGTAGAAGCGGTTGAACAGCACGAAGCCGCTGGCCCCCGCGCGATCGAGCCGGCGCACCATGTCGCCGACCGCGCTGAAATACGGGCTCAGCTTGACCGCAACCGGCAGCGCAACCGATTCCCGCACCGCGCTCAGCACGTCGGCATGGCGCTGCTCGACCGCGCCGCCGTCCAGTTCGGCATCCACCGGCACGAAGAAACTGTTGAGTTCGAGCGCGTTGGCGCCGGCCTGCTCGATCTGCGCGGCATAGTGCGCCCAGCCGCCGTTCGTGCTGCCGTTCAGGCTGGCGATGACCGGGATTTCCAGTGCCTCGCGCGCGTGGCGGATCAGCTCCAGATAGCGGTACGGTCCGGCCGCGAAACTGGCGCTGGATGGGAAATACGACGACGCCTCGGGGAAGCTGTCGATCCCGGCATCGGTCAGCCGTTCCAGCTCGGCGGCTTCGTGCTCGATCTGCTCTTCGAAGATCGATGGCAGAACGACCGCCGCGGCGCCCGCATCTTCCAGCCGCCGCAGGGTGTCGAGCTCGCCGGTCAACGGCGAGGACGAGGCGATCAGCGGATGCTTCAGCGACAGGCCGAGATAGCGCGTTGCGAGATCCATTGCCGGCGATCCGTTCATGTCTGCACCGGTTCGGGTACCCGAAACCGGGTCGGCTCCCAGCCGGCCATTTCCTCGTAGAGACGATATTTTTCCACGATCCCGGCCTGCGCCGCGGCTAAAAGCTGCTCGGCCTCGGCCGGGCGGCTGCGGGCCAGCGAGCTGTAGCGGATTTCGTTATAGGCGTAGTCGCGGAACTTCAGCGTCGGGCGCGGGCTGTCCAGGCGGAACGGGTTCTCGCCCACCGCGCGCATCGCCGGGTTGTAGCGGAACAGCGGCCAGTAGCCGGTCGCCACCGCCAGGTCCTGCTGGCGCATGCCGAACTGCATGTCGATGCCGTGCGCGATGCAGTGGCTGTAGGCCAGGATCAGCGACGGGCCGTCGTAGGCCTCCGCCTCGCGGAAGGCCAGCAATGTCTGCTGCGGATTGGCCCCCATGGCGACCTGTGCGACGTAGACGTTGCCATAGGCGATCGCCTGCAACGCCAGGTCCTTGCGCGCGACGCGCTTGCCGGCCGCGGCGAACTTCGCCACCGCGCCAAGCGGCGTCGCCTTGGACGCCTGGCCGCCGGTGTTGGAATAGACCTCGGTGTCCAGCACCAGCAGGTTGACGTCGCGCGAGGCCGCCAGCACGTGGTCCAGCCCGCCATAGCCGATGTCGTAGGCCCAGCCGTCGCCGCCGACGATCCAGATGCTGCGGCGGACCAGATGATCGACCACCGACAGCAGGTCTTTCGCCGCGGCATCGTCGCCCAGCGCGCGCAACCGCTCGATCAGCGTCGCCACCCGGGTGCGCTGGGCGCGGATTTCGGATTCACGCAGTTGCGGCGCGGTGAGAATGGCTTCGATCAGCTCCGTCCCCAGCTTCGGCGCCAGGCCGCGGGCCAGCGTGGTCGCCAGTTCCAGGTGCTTGTCGGCGGCCAGGCGGAAGCCGAGGCCGAATTCGGCGTTGTCCTCGAACAACGAGTTCGACCACGCCGGTCCGCGGCCTTCCTGGTTCTTCGACCACGGCGTGACCGGCAGGTTTCCGCCGTAGATCGACGAACAGCCGGTGGCATTCGCCACCATCATGCGATCGCCGAACAACTGCGACAGCAGCTTCAGATACGGGGTTTCACCACAGCCGGCGCAGGCGCCGGAAAACTCGAACAGCGGCTCCAGGTACTGCACGCCGCGCACATTGGCGAAATCCACCCGGGCGCGATCGTTCATCGGCAGCGCCTGGAAGAAGTCGAGGTTGCGCTTTTCGGCCTCCAGCAACGGCAGCTTGTCGCGCAGATTGATCGCCTTGGTGTCCGGCGTGACCGGGCTCAGTGCCGGGCAGGCTTCGGTGCACAGCGCGCAGCCGGTGCAGTCCTCGACCCAGAATTGCAGCGTGAAGCGCACATCGGGGAAGCCGCGCACGTTGATCGGCGCCGATTTGAATCCTTCCGGCGCGCCGGCCAACCGGTCGGCATCGTAATATTTCGCCCGGATCACCGAGTGCGGGCAGACGAAGCTGCACTGGCCGCATTGCACGCACAGATCCGGCTCCCACACCGGGACCTGCTCGGCGATGTTGCGCTTCTCCCAGGCGGCGGTGCCGGAGGGGAAGGTGCCGTCGACCGGCATGTCGCTGACCGGGATGGTATCGCCCAGCCCCTCCATCATCCGCGCGGTGACGTGGCGCACGAAGTCGGGCGCGCTGGCGGGCACGATCGGCGGCCGTTCGAACTGGCTGGTGGCCGCCGCCGGCAGCTTCATCTCGAACAGTTGCGCCAGCGTGTCGTCCACCGCCTGGAAGTTGCGCCGCACCACGTCCTCGCCGCGCCGGCCGTAGGTCTTGCGGATCGCCGCCTTGATATGGCGGATCGCCGCATCCTGCGGCAGCACGCCGGAGATGGCAAAGAAGCAGGTCTGCAGCACGGTGTTGGTCCGCCCGCGCAGCCCGACATCCTGCGCCACCTTCGAGGCGTCGATGACGAAGCAGCGCAGCTTCAGCTCGATGCATGCGCTGTTGCATGGCGCGCGGCAGCTGCGCCCAGACCTCGTCGGGGCCGTACGGGCTGTTCAACAGGAAGGTGGCGCCCGGTGCCGCCAGGCGCAGCACGTCGGTCCGTTGCACGAAGTGGAACTGGTGGCAGGCGACGAAGCTGGCGCGCTGGATCAGATAGGGCGCGTGGATCGGCCGCGGCCCGAACCGCAGGTGCGACACGGTCTGCGCGCCGGACTTGTGCGAATCGTAGACGAAATAACCCTGCGCGTACAGACCGGCCTGCTCGGCGATGATCTTCACGCTGTTCTTGTTGGCTCCCACCGTGCCGTCGGCGCCCAGGCCATAGAACACCGCCTGCACCACGTCTGGCGGATCGATGTTGAACGTCGGATCGATCGTCAGGCTGGTGTGCGCGACATCATCGTTGATGCCGACGGTGAAGCTGTTCTTCGGCTCCGGCTTCGCCAGCTCGTCGAACACCGCCTTCACCTGCGCCGGGCTGAAATCCTTCGACGACAGCCCGTAGCGCCCGCCGATCACGCAGCGGCAGCGCGGCGCGCTTGCCGCGCGACGACCGCCGTGGCAAGCGTCGTCACCACGTCGAGATACAGCGGCTCGCCGGGCGCCCCAGGCTCCTTGGTCTGTTCCAGCACCGCGACGGCGCGCACGCTGGCCGGCAGCGCGGCCAGAAACGCCGCGGCGGCGAACGGGCGGTACAGCCGCACCTGCAGCACGCCGAGTTTTTCCCCCCGCGCGCGCAGCGCTTCCGCGGTGTCGCGCGCGGTCTCCGCGCCGGAGCCCATCAGCACGATCACCCGCTCGGCGTCCGCCGGCCCGTCATAGTCGAACAGATGGTATTGCCGCCCGGTCAACTCCGCCAAGCCGGTCCATCGCCGCCTGCACGATGCCGGGCGTCCTGGCATAGAACGGGTTCACCGTCTCGCGCGCCTGGAAGAACGTGTCGGGGTTCTGCGCCGTGCCGCGCACGAAGGGATGTTCCGGGTCAGCGCGCGGGCGCGATGCGCGCGCACCAGGTCGTCGTCGATCATCGCGCGGATCTGCGCGTCGCTCAGCAGCGTCAGCGTGTTCACCTCGTGCGAGGTGCGGAACCCGTCGAAGAAGTGCAGGAACGGCACGCGGCTCTCCAGCGTGGCGGCCTGCGCCATCAGCGCCATGTCGTGCGCCTCCTGCACCGAGGCCGAGGACAGCAGCGCGAAGCCGGTCGGCCGCGTGCGCCATGACGTCGGAATGATCGCCGAAGATCGACAGCGCCTGCGTGCCGATCGAGCGGGCGGCGACGTGGAACACCGTCGCGGTCAGCTCGCCGGCGATCTTGAACATGTTGGGCAGCATCAGCAGCAGGCCCTGCGAGGCGGTGAAGGTCGTCGTCAGCGCGCCCGATTGCAGCGCGCCGTGCACCGCGCCGGCGGCGCCGCCCTCGCTCTGCATCTCCTGCACCACCGGACGGCCGCCCCAGATATTCGGCACGCCGGCGGCCGCCCATTCGTCGGCCAGTTCGGCCATGGTGGAGGACGGGGTGATCGGGTAGATCGCCACCACCTCATTGATCCGGTAGGCGACATGCGCGACGGCGGTGTTGCCGTCCATCGTTGCGGTCTGCTGGTCCATGGCCTGCCCGCCCTATGCCGACGCCTGTTCCGCGACCATCTCGATCGCATGGCACGGACACTGCTCGAAACAGACCGCGCAGCCGGTGCATTTCGCGTAGTCGTACCGGTAGCGCCGGCCCGGCCCAAGCTTGATGATCGCGCCTTCCGGGCAGGCGGCATAGCAATTGTCGCACTCGAAACAATTGCCGCAGCTCAGGCAGCGCTGCGCCTCGCGCCGCGCCTCCGGCTCGGTCAGGCCGGCCAGCACCTCGGCGAAGCCTTCGGTGCGGTCGGCGGGCGACAATTCGCGCTGCGGCGTCGGTTCGGCGTCGCTGAACACCGGCAGGTGCAGCATGGCGAACCCCACCACGGGCGGGGCCGGCGGATGCTGGTACTGCGATCCGCGCAGCCAGGCGTCGATGTGGCGCGCCGCCTTCTTGCCATGGCCGACCGCCACGGTGACGGTGCGTTCGCTCGGCACCATGTCACCGCCGGCGAAGATGCCGGGCGCGCCGGTCATCATGTCGGGCCCGACGATCACCGTGCCGTCGCGCTTGAACACGATGCCCGCCACCTCGCGCAGGAAACCGCTCTCGGTCTGCTGGCCGAGCGCCAGCACCACCGCGTCCGCCTGCAAGGTCTCGAACTTGCCGGTCGGGCGTGGGAAAGCCGTCCGGGCCGAGTTCCATCATCTCCACCGTCAGCGAGGTTTCGGCGATGTCGGTGATGGTGGTCAGCCATTTGATCTTGACGCCTTCGGACAGCGCCTCATCGGCCTCGAACTCATGCGCCGGCATATGCGCGCGGTCGCGGCGGTAGACGATCAACGCCTCGTCGGCGCCCAGCCGCCGTGCCGTGCGCGCCGCGTCCATCGCGGTGTTGCCGCCGCCGTAGATCACCACGCGACGGCCAAGCAACGGCTTTTCGCCGGCGCCGACGTCGCGCAACAGGCTGACCGCATCCAGCACGCGCGCCGCGTCGCGCGCCGGGATGTCGACATGGTGCGAGACATGCGCGCCGATCGCCACGAACGCCGCGTCGAAGCCGCCCGCCTGCTTCTCGGCGAGCAGGTCGGCCACCTTGTGATTGAGCACGATGCGCACGCCCATCGCCTCGATGCGGGCGATCTCGGCCATCAGGTCCGCGCGCGGCAGGCGGTAGGTCGGGATGCCGAAATGCAGCATGCCGCCGGGCACCGGTCCGGCTTCGTGGATCTCCACCGCGTGGCCCAACCGGGTCAGATGGTAGGCCGCCGACAGCCCGCTGGGCCCGGCGCCCACCACCAGCACGCGCTTGCCGCTTGCCGGTGCCTCGATCGCCGGCGTCCAGCCTTCGCGCGTCGCCAGGTCGCCGAGGAAGCGTTCCACCGCGTGGATGCTGACCGACGCGTCCAGATCCTTGCGATTGCAACTGGTTTCGCACGGGTGGTAGCAGACCCGCCCGTGCACCGCGGGCAACGGGTTGTCGCGCATCAGCGTGTCCCAGGCCTGGCGGTATTTGCCCGCCTGCGCCAGATCGAGCCATGCCTGGATGTTCTCGCCGGCCGGACAGGCATGATTGCAGGGCGGCAGCAGGTCGCCATAGACCGGCCGCCGCGCGCGCACCGGACCGGTGCCCCGCTTGCGGGTCAGATCCGGCAACGGGGTCATGTCGCTGAGATTTCTTGCCATGATGCCTCCTGCTGGAAATCGTCTTGCATCAGCACGCGGCGCCGGTCAGCCGCGATCCGCCGGGCGTTGTTGCACGGCATGTCTCATTTTGGCCCGACGGCGTTGCCTCGCCGTCATGGCCGGGTCAAGCCCGGCCATGACGGAGAGAGGCTAGCCGGATCAGCCAAAATGAGAACCGCTGGTTGTTCCATCAGCCATCTAACCATTCGACATCCGATCGCTCCCGCATAGACTGACCGCGTGGCGCGCCTCCGGCAACCGCGTGACCGGCGCGCGTCGTGCACCGTTACGCCCGCACGTCAAGCCGGTTGATCACGCGATCGACGCCAAAGACGTACCAGGCATCGTCCTCGGCCAGCTTGCGTTCGCCGTCGCGCGGCACGGTGCCATCCAGCGTCACCACCGCGCGCCGCGTGTGCACCCGGATACTCGCCGCGGCGACAAACGGGTCTTTTTCCAGTACCTGCAAAACGGCGTCGGTGACCGCGGCCTCGCTGTCCTGCTCCGGCGGCGTGACGCCGATGCCGTTGGTCACGTCGCGGCTGCCCGGCACCCACCAGGCGAGCACGCCGGCCAGCCGCTTCTGCCCAAGCCCGGTCACGTCGCCGTCCAGCGTAACGATCCCGTCCTCGACCCTGACGTCGATCATGCCGGTGGCGTCCGCCGGTTCCCGTGCCGTCTCCGGTTGCCCCTTGACCCACACGCGGATGGTGCAGGGCGCGAGCGCGATCTCTTGCAGCAACGCGTCGCGCACCTGGTCGCGGATCTCGCCGTCACCCATCGGCGTCGCCGGGCGCACGTGCAGGCGGTCGATGATGATGCCCACCCCCGGCACGCGCGCCGCCGCCTCCAACGCCAGCTTCTTGCCCGCGATGTGATCGACCTCGCCTTCCATCGTCAGCGCGCCATCGGCCAAGGCAAGGCGGATCGGCCCATCCGTGACATGGACCCGTGGTTCGCTGTGCAAGGCGCTGCGAACCGCATCGAGCACGTCGCGATCGTCGGTCATGGCATCGCCTCCTTCGGCCAGGCGTCCTCCGGCATGGGTGGCGCCCCGCCCGCCTGTTGCGCGTTACGGTATGCCTGCAGGTAGTCGCGGGCGATGGCGCGAACCGCGCGGCCGATATCGTCGTAGACGGCGTCATCGAGATTGGCGAACGACACGCGCACCGACCAGTCCGGCGCATGGAAGCCGCCGCCATTCAGCAGCACGATGCCGTGCTCCTGCGCCAGACGAAACACGATATCGAGCGGATGGACGTTCCGCTTGATGAACTGCGTCACCGCCTCGCCGAGGTATTTGTGCAGCCAGAATTCCAGGTCGATCAGGCCGTAATAATTGTCGAACAGCTTGCCGGGCTGCACCTCCAGGCCCAGGCCATCGAGCAGCGCCGCCACCCGCCGGCGCAGCAGGGCGGTGCAGGCCTGGCGGTAATCCTGCCCGCGGTCGGCCAGCTCCACCAGGGAAAACAGCGTCATCATCGCCTGTTGCGGCGGCGACAACCCGGCGGTGTGGTTCAGCGCCACGTCCCGGCTGTCGGCCACCAGGCGGTCGATGAAACGGATCTTGCGCGGCTCCAGCGCCAGCGTGCCGTAGCGCCGGTCGAGCGCCTGGCGCTCCGGCTCCGGCAGTTCGGCGATCTTGCGGTCGAAGATATTGTCCTGATGGATGGCGATCGCGCCAAGGCGCCATCCGGTACAGCCGAAATACTTCGACCAGGAATAGACGCCGATCGTGTTGTGCGGCAGTTCGCCCAGCATCGAACGGAAGTCGTCGACGAACGTGGCGTAGACGTCGTCGGTCAGCAGCATCAGGTCGGGC
Source organism: uncultured Alphaproteobacteria bacterium (assembly GCA_963847615.1). Classification (GTDB taxonomy): domain Bacteria; phylum Pseudomonadota; class Alphaproteobacteria; order Acetobacterales; family Acetobacteraceae; genus Palsa-883. The sequence goes on along the minus strand of CAWKAN010000012.1, from coordinate 64,693 downwards.
CGCTGGGTCCGCACCAGATCGGCCAGCTTGCCCCGCACCTCCGGGCTGAGCGCGACCGAGGTGGGATTGCCCGGGTTCACCAGGAAGAACGCCTTGACCCTTGGGTCGGTGAGCCTGGCCAGCTCGGCATCGGCGAACTGGAAGCCATTCTCCTGCGATGCCTGCACATAGACCGGCTCCAGCCCGTAATCCTCAAGCTCCGGGATCTCCAGATACGGCGTGAAGATCGGTGTCCCGAGCGCGATGCGATCGCCGGGGCGCAGCAGGCGGTTGGCCCGCAGCGATCGGAAGATGTAGCAGATCGCCGCCGTGCCGCCCTCGACCGCGAACAGGTCGAACTTGCCTTCCGGCCGCGGGGCGCCGCACATCGCCTGCGCCAGGTATTCGTGCACCACCTGCTCGGCATGGGCCAGCATCCGGTCCGGCACCGGATAGTTGTCGCCGATGATCGCGTCAACCAGCTCGTGGACGAAGGCATCGGGACGGAAGGCGAAGCGCTCGACCGCATGGCGCACGATCCGGCTTGTGGCGTCCGCAACGACCGTCGCGGCCTGGCCGGCGAGCCACGCGTCCAGCCGACCCGCAATGCCAGCCGCGCGCGGCATGCCGCCGATGCCGGACGGATGCGCCATCACCCGCGTCAACTCGCCGATCGCGAACTGACCCAGCAGGAAGAAGACCTCGCGCGCCCGCGTTGCCAGCCAGTTCGGATTGCCGCGCCCGGCGTTGAGAAACGTATGGGCAGCAGCCTGCCCCGAGGTGTGGGCAAGCTTGATCAGCGCGTCCTTGATCTCGAACGGACTCAGATGTTCGTAGCTGCGCAGGTTGAGGCTGTCCATGACGCGCGCCAGCCGCCGTTCAGCGGCTGAGATAGGCGACGGCATCGTCCAGCGTGGCGAGCCGGTTGTATTCCGCTTCAGGAATGTCGATGCCGGTGCGCTCGTGCACCGCGGCGACAAAGTCGAGAAAGTCCATCGAGTCCAGATCGAGCTCCTCGCGCAACTGCGCCGCGCCCGGCAGCTTGTCCAGCTCGGCCTCCGGCGCGATCCCGCCGAGCACCTCCAGGATCAGCGCCTTGGCTTCCGCCTTGGTCATAGCGTCTCCGCCTCCTGCAACAGCCGGTCGATCTCGGTCAGCAACAACCCGCCGCGATGGCCGTCGCTGGCGCGGTGATCGCCGGCCAGGGTCACCGTCACCACCGGCCGCGGGCCGATCGCGCCGTCCACCACCCAGGGCCGGGTGACGATGCGGCCGAAGCCGACCATCGCCACCTGCGGCGGATAGATGATCGGCAACACGCCCTCCGCGCCACGCTCGCCCAGGCTGGTGACGGTGATCGTCGGATCGGTCAGCTCCGAGCCGCGCAGCCCGCCGCCGCGGGCGCGCCGCACCAGGTCGCGCATCGCCGCCATCAGCTCGTCCAGCGTGCGCCGGTCGGCATCGCGGATCGCCGGGGCGATCAGCCCGCCGCCGCGCAGCGCGGTCGCCCAGCCGACATGCACCGCCGCGCCGGGGCGGAAGCTGCCGTTCTCCCAGAACCCGTTCAGCTCGGGCGTCTTGGCCACCGCGAGCGCGGTCGCGCGCAGCAGCAGCGCCGCCGGCAGCAGGCGATCCGGCGGGGCGCGATCCTGGTTCAGCCGCGCCAGCCGCGCCAACGCCGCGGTGAGTTCCACCGTCTGGGTCAGGTAGTAGTGCGGGATCTCGCGCTTCGAGCGGCTCATTGCCGCGGCGATCGCCTGGCGCATCGCCGCCGGGTCGAAACCGCCGCGGCGTGCCGCTGCCGGGGCGCCCGGTGGGACGACCGGTGGGACAGCCCCGGGCGCGCCAGCTGGAGTGGCCGGCCTGGTGGGGGGGACTTCGGCGGCGGCCGCCTCGACGTCGGCAAGGATGATGGCGCCGCCAGGGCCGGAACCGGTCAGGCGATCGAGCGCGATGCCGCGCGCCGCGGCGAGCCGGCGCGCCGCGGGGGACGCGGGCACCTGACCGGCGGCGGCGGGTATCCTTGCGGGCGACGGGGCGGGCGGCGGAGCGGGCTGCGGAACGGGCGGCGACGGCGCGGCCGGCGGAACCGCCGCGACCGCGGGTTTGGCGACCGGCGCTGCAACGGCTGACGGCGCAACGACCGGTGGTCGGAACAACCGGCGCCGTCGGCGGCCGGCGCCGCCGCCGCCGCCGGCGCGAAACCTTCCGCCGCGCCGGCGTCGAGCCGCGCCAGCACGGTGCCGACCGGAACCGTCGCGCCGACCGGCACCACCAGCGCCGCGATGGTGCCGGCGCTGAACACCTCGATCTCGATGGCGCCCTTCTGCGTCTCGACCACCGCAACGACATCGCCGCGCTTGACGTGGTCACCGGGTTTCACCAGCCATTCGACCAGCTTGCCCGCCTCCATGTCGGCGCCGAGCGAGGGCATGCGGAACTCGGTCATCGGCCGCGCACCAGCTCCCGCGCGGCGGCAACGATCGCCGGCACCTGCGGCAGCGCCGCCTGCTCCATGTGCGCGGCGTACGGGATCGGCACTTCGGCGGAACAGATGCGGCGGATCGGCGCGTCCAGGTCGTAGAACGCGGCCTCGGCGAGGCGCGCGGCGATCTCGGCGGACAGCGAGCCGGAGCGCCAGCCTTCATCGATGATCACCGCGCGGCGGGTGCGCGCGACCGAGGCCAGTAGCGTCGGCGTATCGAGCGGGCGCAGCACGCGCAGGTCGATCACCTCCGCCTCGATGCCCTCCGCCTGCAATGCCTCGGCCGCATCCAGCGTCTTGAACAGGCTGCCGCCGTAGCTGATCAGCGTCACGTCGCGGCCGGGCCGGCGCAGCTTCGCGCTGCTGATATCCACCGCGGTCACCGCGGGATCCAGCACGTCCTCACGCCCGTACAGCATCACATGCTCGAAGATCAGCACCGGGTTCGGATCGTCGAGCGCGGGCTGCAGCATGAAGCGCGCATCCTCGTGCGTGGCCGGTGCCAGCACCTTCAGGCCGGGGATATGCGCGTACCAGCCCTCCAGGCTGTGCGAGTGCTGCGCCGCGAGCTGGCGTCCCGCCCCGGTCGCCATGCGGATCACCACTGGCACCGCGAACTGGCCGCCCGACATGTGCGAGATCGTTGCGGCGTTGTTGACGATCTGGTCGGCCGCGAGGAGGCTGAAATTCACCGTCATGATCTCGACGATCGGCCGCACGCCGGCGATCGCCGCGCCGATGCCGGCACCGACATAGCCGCCTTCGGACAGCGGCGTGTCGCGGATGCGGTCCTCGCCCAGCTCGTCGGCCAGTCCCTTGCTGACGGCGTAGCAGCCGCCGTAGCGCGCCACGTCCTCGCCCATCAGGAAGACGCGCGGGTCCGCCAGGATGGCGGCGCGAATGCCCTGCTTGCAGGCCTCGCGGTAGGTGATGCGCTGCGGTTGCGCCACGCCGGCTGACTGGCTCATTGCGGCACCCGATCCATGATGGTGAAGCGTTCCAGATCCGCCACGTCTTCCAGGGTGCCGGCCTCGGCGAAGGCGATCGCGGCGGTGATCTCCGCCGCGACCTCTGCCTCGATGGCGTCGATCTCGCCGCCATGCAGCGCCCCGGTCTCGGCGAGCCAGGCCAGCATCCGCTGGATCGGATCGCGCTGGCGCCAGGTCTCGATCTCGGCGCGCTCGCGATAGAGCTGCGCGTCGAACATCGAATGCGCGCGGTAGCGGTAGGTGCGGCATTCCAGCAGACAGGGCACGCCGGTCTCGCGCACCCGCGCCACGGCGCGGCGCGCCGCGACCTCCACCGCCACGACGTCCATGCCGTCCACCGCCTCACCCGGCATGTGGTAGCCGGCGGCCTTGTGCGCGATGTCGGTGTCCGCCTCGGCGCGTTCCAGCGCCATGCCCATCGCGTAAAGATTGTTCTCGCAGACGAACAGCACCGGCAGCTTCCACAGCGAGGCGAGGTTCAGGCTTTCGTGGAACGAGCCCTCGTCCACCGCGCCGTCGCCGAAGAAGCAGGCGGTGACGCTGTCGCGCCCGAGCATCTTGTCGCCCAGCGCGGTGCCGACCGCGAGCGGCAGGCCGCCGCCGACGATGGCGTTGCCGCCGTAGAAGCGGCGGGCGCTGTCGAACACGTGCATCGAGCCGCCACGGCCGCGGCAGCAGCCTTCCAGCTTGCCGTACATCTCGGCCATCAGCACGTCCATGCCGATGCCGCGCGCCAGCGCCTGGCCATGCTCGCGGTAGGTGGCGACGATCGCATCGTCCGGCCCCAGCGCCTCGATCACGCCGACCGACACCGCCTCCTCGCCGTCATAGAGGTGCATGAAGCCGCGGATCTTCTCGGTCTGATACAGCTCGAAGCATTTCTCCTCGAACCGGCGAATGCGCAGCATCGCGCGCAGCAGATGACGCAGATGTGCGTGGTCGAGATGCACCTTGTCGTTCATCGCGTGTCGCTTTCCAACATGGAGAGATCGCCTTCCGGCAGGCCGAGCTCACGCGCCTTGAGCAGGCGGCGCATGATCTTGCCGCTGCGCGTGCGCGGCAGGCTGGCGGAGAACTCGATCTCCTTCGGCGCCACCACCGCGCCCAGCCGCTTGCGCGCATGGCCGAGCAGCTCGCGGCGCAGCGCCTCGGACGGCGTGAAGCCGGGCTTCAGTTCGACGAATGCCTTGACGATCTCGCCGGCCATCGGGTCGGGCTTGCCGATCACCCCCACCTCGGCGACCGCCTTGTGCTCCATCAGCGCGCTTTCCACCTCGAACGGGCCGATCAGGTGGCCGGAGGATTTTATCACGTCATCGGCACGACCGACGAACCAGTAGTAGCCCTCGGCGTCGCGCATCGCGAGGTCGCCGGTCAGGTACCAGGGACCGACGAAGCATTTGCGATAGCGCTCCTCCTCGTGCAGGTAGCCGCGCATCATCGACGGCCAGCCCGCCTGCAGCGCCAGCTCGCCCTCGACCATCGGCTGCTCGATCGGCGTGACGCTGCCGTCTTCGTGGCGGAGCACGATGGCGGCCTCGATGCCCGGCAGCGGCCGCCCCATCGAGCCGGGCTTCACGTCCATCGCCGCGAAGTTGGCGATCATGATGCCGCCGGTCTCGGTCTGCCACCAGTTGTCGTGGAACGGCCGGCCGAGCGCCTGCTGGCCCCAGATCACCGCCTCCGGGTTCAACGGCTCGCCGACGCTGGCCATGAAGCGCAGCGCCGCAAGGTCGTGGCCGAGCACCGCCTCGACCCCCAGCTTCATCATCATGCGGATCGCGGTCGGCGCGGTGTACCAGACGCTGACCCGTTCGTTCTGCAAAATGCCGTACCAGGTCGGCGCGTCGAAGTCGGCCTCGGCAACCACGCTGGTCACGCCGTTGGTCAGCGGCGCGATGATGCCGTAGCTGGTGCCGGTGACCCAGCCCGGATCGGCGGTGCACCAGAAGATGTCGTCGTCGTGCAGGTCGAGCGCGTAATGACCGGTGATGTGGTGCGTCACCACGGCCTCGTGCACATGGATCGCGCCCTTCGGCCGGCCGGTGGTGCCGCTGGTGAAATGCAGCAGCGCGTGGTCCTGCGGATCGGTCGGCGGAATGACGAAGTCCGCGCTCTGCAAGTCCACCAGCCGGTGCCAGTCGAGGGTGTCGGGCACATCGGTGGCGGCGGCGTCCTCCGACACCAGGATCACATGCTGCAGCGCCGGCAACTGCGCGCGGATCCCGGCCACCTTGCGGCGGTACAGCGGTTCCGTCGTCACCAGCACGCGCCCGGCGCCGATGCCGAGCCGCGTCGCCAGGGGCTCGGGGCCAAAGGCGGAGAACAGCGGCGAGACGACGCATTTCGCCTTCAGCGCGCCGAGCACGGCGATGTACAATTCGGGGATGCGGCCGGCCAGCACGAAGACGCTTTCACCCGCCGGCACGCCCAGTTGGCGCAGCGCGTTGGCGAACCGATTGGTTTCCGCGCGCAGGTCGCGATAGCTGAACACGCGCCGTTCGCCGCCGCGGCCGAGCCAGCGCAGCGCCTGGCGGTCGGCGCGCGGTCCGCCGGCGTGGCGGTCCACCGCTTCGTGCGCGATGTTCAGCCCCTGCCCGCCGGGCAGCCCGTCCAGCCGCGCGCGCGCCGCCGCCCAGGTGAAATCGCGACACGCCGCCGCGTAGTCGGCCAGGTTGGCCGGCACGCGCAGTGCCGCGCGGGGCTTGACGATGCGTGGATACAGGTCCGTCAACGGCGGTCGTCCGCCCGCTCGATCAGACACGGTACGTCACTCCGCTCAACGCCTGCGCAGGTTAGGCGCGCCCGGCTGAACCGACATTGATCGAGATCAACACGGCGCGGCCGATGCCGCACCGCGCAACGCCGTGTCCGGTTAATCGCTCGCTTGCCGCGCAGCGGCACATCCAGGCCCGCCGGCCTCAGCCAATGCGGTCACCCGGTCCGCCATCGGGATGGAGGGTGATACCAACCGCCCGAATGATCGACTGTTCGGAGCTACCCACATCGTCACGCCGGCCTTCGCCGGCATGACGCGAGCGCGGCGCCAATGGGTCAATCCTTCCGCCGGTCGGTATGCGACGGTAGGTCCGGAATGCAATGATGCCGCCTGCCAGGGCGCAGCTCGGAGCGGCAATTTTTCGGCACCGCTAGCGCTTGGAGAAATCCAGGATCGCGGCGTAGCCGGTCTCGGTGCCGATCGCCATGAACGCGCCATCCGGGCTCCAGGCCAGCGCGGAGACCGGCCCGTGCTCGGGCGGCGCGATCGGCAGCACGCGGGACGAGCCGATGTCGGCCGCCACCACCAGCCCGTCGTTGAAGCCGCCGGCCACCAGCTCGTCGCGCGGATGGCAGGCGACCTGGGTGCAGATGACGCCGTCGCCGCCGGCCAGCTCCAGCGGCGCCTTGCCCATCGGCCCGCCGCCGAAGAACGGCCAGATCACCATCGCATCCGCCCCGCTGGAGGCCAGCCACTTGCCGGTGCGGGTGAAACTCAGCGACTGGGTCTTCGCCGGGTAGCCGCTCATGCGCATGTGCTGGCCGTCGGACAGCCGCCAGCCGTGCAGCGCGTTCTCCTGCATCGCGGTGACCAGCGCCTCGCCCTCGGGGTGGATGGCGATCGCGGTGTGGCTGCCCTTCCACTCCAGCCGGCGCGGGCTGTCGGTCTTCGCCGCGACGAACCACAGGGACGCGCCGTTGTAGTGCGAGGCGGCGATGCGCTTGCCCTTGGCATCGAACGCCAGGCCGGTGACCGAGGACGGGTGGTCCAGCGTTTTCAGCCTGTGCCCGGCCCCATCGAACAGATGCACCTGCCGGCCCACGGCGCAGGCGAGCAGCCCGTGCCCCTTGTCGCCGGGATGGCTGGCCACCTGCTCGACCCATTTCATGCCGAAGCCGGCGATCTCGCTGACGCCGTCGTCGGGCGCGATGCGGCGGAACGTTCCGTCATCGCCGCCGCTGACGAAGCCGCGCGGCCCGGCGTCCGGTGCCAGGGCCAGCACGCCGCCGTCGTGCACCGCGACGTCGCGCCAGGTCGCGCGATCGGCGAGATCGACCAGGCGCAGCGTACCGTCGCCCAACGCGAAGGCGGCGGTGCGCCCGGCGCGGTCGAACCGGGCGGCGACGATGAAGGCGCCCAGCTCCCGCGTGACGCCGCGATGATCGATCAGGAAGCTGGCGGTGATTGTTTCGCTCATGGGTAGCACTTTCTCCCCCTCCCCTTGAGGGAGGGGGATGGGGGGAGGGGGCGGCGCGGCACGCTTTTGCAGACTTGGGTGCCGCTGCGACCCCTCCCCCCGGCCTTGGTCCGCTGCACGGCCCAAGCCCTCAAGGGGAGGGGGAGAGTCGCTTTGCCGCGCCTCACCACCTCAATCCACCTGGCACGATTCGAAACCGCGCCGCAGCAGCGGGCGGCTCAGGTTGCGGCCGATGAACACCAGGCGGCTGACACGCTTCTCGTCGGGCTTCCACGGGCCGATGAAGTCGCCGTCGGCAATCATGTGCACCGCCTGGAAGGCAAAGCGGCGGTCGTCGTTGGCGTATGACAGGATGCCCTTGGTCCGCAGCAGGTCCGGCCCCTTGTCCTGCAGCAGCAGGCCGATCCAGGCGTTGAACTTCTCCGGATCGATCGGCCGCTCCGCCGCGAAACTGACCGAGGTCACGTCGTCGTCGTGCTCGTGCTCGTCCTCGCCGTCCAGGAAGTCGGGCACCCGCTCCAGCACGCGGGCCAGGTCGAACGCGCCGCGGCCCAGCACCTGCTCGATCGGCAGCGCGGCGCGCTCGGTGCGGTGGATCGTCGCGTAGCGGTTGATCGCGCGGATCTTGCCCTCGACCTCGGCCAGTTCCTCGGGCGAGACCAGGTCGGTCTTGTTCAGCACGATCACGTCGGCGAAGGCGATCTGGTCGGCCGCCTCACGGCTGTCCTCCAGCCGCGCCGGCAGGTGCTTGGCGTCCACCACGGTGACGATCGCGTCCAGCCGGGTCTTCGCCCGCACGCCCTCGTCGACGAAGAAGGTCTGCGCGACGGGGGCCGGATTGGCCAGGCCGGTGGTCTCGATGATGATGCCGTCGAACTTGTCGCGCCGCTTCATCAGCCCGCCGACAATGCGGATCAGGTCGCCGCGCACGGTGCAGCAGATGCAGCCGTTGTTCATCTCGAAGACTTCCTCGTCGGTGTCCACGACAAGGTCGTTGTCCACGCCCAGCTCGCCGAACTCGTTGATCACCACGGCATACTTGCGGCCATGCTGCTCGGTCAGGATGCGGTTGAGCAAGGTGGTCTTGCCGGCGCCGAGATAGCCGGTGAGCACCGTCACCGGCACCTGGGAAGCTGGGTCCGCGTCCGCCATCACATCCACTCCTTGGTCATATCAGACGAATATAGGGCCGCGACCCGCGATCAACCACCGCCCGCGGCGCGCCGAAGGAAGGCTGGGGCTTCGCCCCAGACCCCACCAAGGGGCGCTGCCCCTTGGAACCCCGCCAAGGGCGGAGCCCTTGGAACCCATCCATGGGAGTGTGGGGATGGGGAGGGGGCATGGGCGTGCGGCGTCGGGGTCGCCCCTCGCGAGGGGCGACCCCGACGCCGCACGCCCATGCCCCCTCCCCATCCCCACACTCCCATGGAAGGAGTCCAGAGGCTGTGCCTCTGGTGGGGGGTCCCAGGGGGGCAAAGCCCCCCTGGCGGGGTTCGGGGCGGAGCCCCGGCGCTACCACGTGCCGGTGGCGGCGGCCGCGTGCAGCCAGGCGCGCACGTCGTCCGGGGTGCCGAACGCGGCGTCCACCCGCAGTCCGACGCCGCCGAGTCGGCGGGCCTCGGCCATGCCGTCCTCATCGGTGACGTCGTCGCCGATGAACACCGGCACGCGCCCGGCGAACGGGGGGCGCCGCATCAGCGCAGCCACCGCGGTGGCCTTGTCGGCGCCGCACGGGCGCAGCTCCCACGCCTTGCGCGCCGGCAGGATCACGAACCGGTTGGAGCCGGCGACCAGCGCGGCCATCGCCTCGCCCAGCGCGGGACCCAGCGCCGGGGCGGCGCGGTAGTGCAGCACGAAGCCGTTCGCCTTGCGCTCCAGGGTCGCGCCCGGATGTGCCGCGGCGATGCGCGCGGCGGCGGCGAACCAGGCCTCGGGCGGGGTCGGCAGATCGACCCGGTCGAGCGCCTCGCCGGGCGCATGACGGACCGCGCCGCCGTGCTCGCCGGCGATCGCCTGGACCGCGTCGGGCAGCAGCGCCTCCACCTGCTCGACGGGGCGGCCGCTGATCACCGCCAGCGCGCCGTCGAGCCGGGTCCGCAGCCCGCGCAGCGAGGCGATCAGCCCGGGCGGCACCACGACGGTGTCGGGCGTCGGAGCGATGTCGAGCAGCGTGCCGTCAAGGTCCAGCAGCAGCGCGGTGCGCGCCATCGGGGGCAGCTGGTGGGCGGGGCGTCCGGACGGCGGGGCCGGGGGCGGAGGTGGCATGCGATGGGTCGCCTAGGGCCGGCAGCCGAGCACCCGCACGTCGTAGATCGGGTGTTGCAGCATGGAGACCGAGGGGTTGGATTGCAGCATCCAGCCGTGGAAGCTGGGGGCGTCGGCGTGGCTGTCGGTGATGTCGAGGAAGGCGGTGGCGTCCTGCGCCTGGTCCGGCGCGCTGACGTCGCAGGCGCGCACGCCGATGGTCAGCGGGCCCGACTGCACCGAGGAGCCGACCTTGACCGCCAGGGTGACGGATTGGGCATCGACCTTGTCCAGCACCTGCAGCACTGCGGTGCCTTGCGGCAGCCAGTTGATCGGCACGGGCGGTGCTGGGGGGTAGGTGCCCTCGGCCGGCGGGGTCGGCGCGGCGCCCGGCGGGGCAGTCGCGTCCGGCGCGGCGGCGGGCTGGGATGAGGCTGGGGCGCCGGGCGCCGCGGATTCCGGCGCGGGTGCGGCGGGTGGCGTCCCCGGCGCTGGCGTGCCGGTCGCTGGCGTGTTGGGCGCTGGCGTGCCGGGCGGCGGCGTGCTGGGCGCGGGGGGGCCGGGCGGCGGCGTTCCCGGCTCGGGGGTTCCTGGCTCGGCGGTTCCGGGCGTCGCTGTGCCTGGCGGCGGCGTGCCGGTCGCTGGCGTGCCGGGGGGCGGTGTGCCGGGCGGCGCGGCCAGTGGCTGGCCGGGGACGCCGGGGGGCGGAGGCAGCTGCTCGGTCGTGATGCCGGGCGGCGAGGCCGGCGGGATCGCGGTGGTGCCCTGCGCCCATGCGCCGGAAGTGACCAGGCAGGCCGCCAGGGCCAGGCCGCACAGCCCGCGTGTCGGCGCCATCAGCCGGCGGCGCGCTTCGGCGAGTCCAGCCCCGCGACCATGGCGGCCAGGATGCGCCGCATCGACGCCTCGTCGACGCCCATCAGCACCGCGTCCTCGAAGGTGTCCTGCAGCGCCTGCGCCAGTTCGGCGTGGTTCTCCGCCAGCATCCGCAGCTTCTCGCGGCAGGCCACCGGCGCTCCATCGGGCTGCGGCCAGATTGCGGGGGGCGGCGGGATCATTTCGGCACGGCTCCTGGCGCGGTTCCTGGCGCAGCCCCTGGCGAACTCCCTGGCGCGGCCCCGTGGGGCGCGGCAGGGGACGTACCGGGGGACGTACCGGGGGACGTCCCCGGCGGGGTGCCCGACGGCTGGCCCGCCCCTTGGGGCGGCTTCATCGCGCCCACCAGGTCGCTCACGCTGAAGATGAACTTGCCGAGCAATTGTTCAAGGCTGACCGAGGACTGGGTGATGGTGATGGTCTGCCCGGGTTGCAGCATGGCGGTGTCCCCGCCCGGCGACAGCGCCAGGTATTTGCCGCCCAGCAGGCTGTCGCTGCTGACCGACGCACTGCTGTCCTTCGGCAGTTCGATGCCGTTCTGCACCGACAAGCTGACCACGGCGAGATAGCTCTGCGGGTCGATCCGCTCGGCGACCACGTTGCCGACCTTGACGCCGGCCATGCGCACGTCGGAGCCGACCGGCAGGCCGTCGATATTGTCGAACCTGGCGTTGAGCAGGTAGCCGGAGACGGTGCTGCGGCCCGAACGCGCGACGGCGTAGGCCAGGAATCCCGCGGCGACCAGCAGGATGGCCGCCCCGCTCACCACCTCGACGGCGTTACGGCGAGCCATGGCGCTGCGTCAGCGGCCCGGATGGGACGATTGCGGCTGCGGCGCTGGAGGGAGCGAGGACCGGGCGGGCGCGGCCGGCGGGGTCCAGGACTTGTAATCGCCGGTGGCCGCGGCGCGGTGGCCGCCCCGATAGTCGTGACCGGCGGGGCGATAGCTTGCCGCGGTGCCGGTCAGGTTCGGCACATAGGGTTTCTGCCAGGGCCGGTGCGGTGCGTCGGTCAGCGGCGTCTCGGTGGTGTAGTGCAGCCAGGCGTGCCATTCGGGCGGCACGTCGCTGGCCTCCGGCGACCTGGCGTAGATCACCCAGCGCCGGGAGCGCATGTTGGGGCGCGGCCGGCGCTCCTGGTAGTAGACGTTGCCGGTTGCATCGGTGCCGACGGAGCGGCCCTTCAGCAGAGTGAACAGACGGGTGCCGATATTCATGCGCCCGATATACGTCGCCCTCGCGCAATGGTCCACTGCCTGAGGTTACCCACAGGATTTGGTGGTCGTGCCGCGGATTTTACACAAAATAGACTTTTCGGGCGCCCGGGGCGGGCCTAACATCCGGCCATGAAGAGCCATCGCAAGACCATCGTCACGTGGCGCGGGGTGCGGATGCGCCGGATGCCGGCCGCCGCCGAGCCGGATGCGCCGCCGCGCCTGGTCACCCTGCCGGCGGCGTGGGACGACGTGGCCGCCGCCGGGCTGGCGGAGCTGGCGCCGGGCAACGGGCCGGTGGCGCTGGTCGATGCGGCCGAGGCCTGGATCGGCAAGCTGGCCGACGCGGCGGCGCGGGCCGGGCTCGACGCCGGCCTGGGCCTTGGGCTGGCCGAGCGGCTGCACCGGATGCTGCTGCTGCGCCGCGGGGCGCCCGACGCGTCGATCTGGCGCGGCCGGCCGGGCAGCGTGCCCGGCTTCACCCTCGATCTGGTGGGTTTCCTGGACGACGGGCTCGGCTTCAACGCCGCCGGCTTCGCCGAGTCGGTCGAAACCGCGGCGGTCGCGCTGACCTTGGCCGCGCCGAACGCCGCGCGGCTGGCGATCGGCATGGCGGATCTGGCCGGACTGCTGGCGGCGATGGGCGTGGACTACGGCACGGAACCGGCGCGCGAGATCGCCCGGGCACTGGCGGCGATCCTGCGTGGGCGGGCCGAGGCGGCTTCGGCCATGCTGGCACGCCAGATCGGGGCGCCGACCGCGCCGACGACCGCGCCGGGGCACGAAGCGGCCAGCGACGGGCCGATCAGCAACGGCCCGGCCCGCGCGTGGCCGGTGCCGCCGGCGAGCACGCTGGTGCCCGGGCTCGCCGAGGCGGCGCGGCTGGCGCGCCAGGCCGCCGCCGTCGCGGGCGCGCCGCGCCATGCGGCGGTCACGGCGATCACCGAAGCCGGGGCAACCGAGGCGCTGTTGGGGGTCGAGACCGGCGGCATCGCGCCGGCGTTCTCGGCGCTGTCGCCGACCGGCGGGTTGAGCCGGACCGCGCGGGCCTGGCTGGCGGCGCGCGGCCTGTCCGCCGAGGAGGCGTTGGCCGACCTGCTGGCCGGGCGCGACCCGCTGCCGCTGGCCGACGCCGCGGCGCATGCGGCGATGCACGACGCCGTCGCCGCGGCGCTGCACGCCATGCCGGCGCGCCCGGTGGTGCCGCGCCAATCGGCCGCCGCCGCCGCCCGCCGCCGCGACCTGCCTGGGCGGCGCGCCGGCTATACCCAGCGCGCGACGGTCGGCGGCCATCGGCTGTATGTCCGCACCGGCGAATACGCCGACGGCGCGCTCGGCGAGGTGGTCCTCGCGCTGCACAAGGAAGGCGCGGCGTTCCGCGGCCTGATGGACAGTTTCGCCCACGCCGTCAGCCTGGGCCTGCAGCACGGCGTGCCGCTGGCCGAGTACGTCGAGGCGTTCACCTTCACCCGCTTCGGCCCCGCCGGCGCGGTGGAGGGCGACCCGGCGGTGACGCAGGCGACCTCGCTGCTGGACTACGTGTTCCGCCACCTGGCCGCGAACTACCTGGGCCGGCTGGATATTCCGGAGGCGACGCCGGAGCCGGCCGATGGTCCCGGGGACAAGGCCGACGAGGGGGCGGATCCGTTGCTGCCGCTCGACCTGCCCGCGGCCGAGACCGACGCGCGAGCCCGCCGGCGCGGCTTTCGGGTGATTTCGCGCTGAGGTGGCGGGGGGGGAATGGCGGCTTCGCGAGGCGTACCGGTTAGGCTGGGTCATCCCCTTCCGGGCGTATTCGGGCGCTGATCAATTCGGATGGTGGTCCGGGTGGCCGCGTTGGGTCTGGGCCATGGGCCCGGGTGCGCCGCAGCTCGGGAAGCAAGTCAAGCAAGTAATCAAGCGGACACAGAGTTACACAGAGGGCACACAGAGTTACACAGAGAAAGAAAATGGCGCTGCGCGCAAAGTTGTTTGAGTTGTGCGGCTGTCATCGCGCGAAGCGCCAATAAAACTTCTCTGTGCAACTCTGTGTGCCCTCTGTGTAACTCTGTGTCCGCTTGATTACTTGCTTTCCTCCGTTGCTACGATCTCCGAACGACGCGTGTAGGCAGCAAGCCGGTCTCCCGCGACAGTGGGAGAAATGCGGGCTAGGATTTGGCTGGCGCGCAACCCGAAGGAGACCGCGATGACCGGGCAGATCGAGATGAAGCTGGCGGAGCTTGGCATCACCCTGCCGCGGCCGATGGCGCCGATCGCCAACTACGTGCCGTATGTGCAGACCGGCAACCTCGTCGTGGTCTCCGGCCAGGTGCCGGCGATCGACGGCAAGATCGCGATCACCGGGCGGCTGGGCTACGCGGTTGCCACCGAGCGGGGCAAGGAAGCGGCGCGGTTGTGCTTCATCAACGTGCTGGTGCACCTCAAGGCGGCGTGCAACGGCGACCTGGAGCGGGTGCGTCGCGTGGTGCGGCTGGGCGGGTTTATCGCCTGCGCGCCGGAGTTCACCGAGCAGGCGCTGGTCATGAACGGCGCCTCGGACCTGGCGGTGGCGGTGTTCGGCGAGGCCGGACGGCACGCGCGCACGACGATCGGGGTGCCGTCACTGCCGGCCGACGCGGCGGTGGAGGTCGAGGGGATGTTCGAGGTGGCGTGGTAGCGGCGTTGCCGGCGGCCCCGGCAGGACACCGGGGCCGCCGTTGGATTGCGGCCGCAATGACCGATCAGGCCGACCGGCGCCAGGGCAGCAGCATCGACACCCGCTTCCTGTAGCGGCGGTAGTCGTCGCCGAAGACCTCGACCAGGTCGCGTTCCTCCAACAGGATGCCGACGACGATGTAGGAGGTGGTCACCACCGCGAACAGCGCGCGCCCGACCGTCATCGTCGGCGCGGCCCAGAACGCGATGATGAAGCCGAGATAGATCGGGTGGCGCACGAACTGGTAGTACAGCGGCGTCCGGAAGCGCGGCGCGGGCATCGGGCGGCCGGCGAGGTGGCTTACCACCTGATGCAGGCCGAACAGCTCGAAATGGTTGATCAGGAAGGTGCTGGTCAACACGATGAGCCAGCCGACGAACGCCAGGCCGGTGACCGCCAGGGCGAGCTGCGGATCGCCGATCTGCCACACCAGCGCCGGCATCGGGCGCCACTGCCAGAACAACAGGACCAGCGCCAGGCTGGCCAGCAGCACATAGGTGCTGCGCTCGATCGAGGCCGGGACGAATTGCGTCCACCATTGCTTGAACTGCTTGCGCGCCATCACGCTGTGCTGGATCGCGAACACCGACATCAGCAGAAGGTTGACGATGAACGCCGTCAGCATCGAGCCGACCGGGCCGGTGTCGATGGTCTTCGGCACCACGAGACCCGCGACGAAGCCGATGGCGTAGAGGAAGGTGGCGAAGAACACGACGTAGGATGCAATGCCGTAGAGAAACGCGATGAACCGGCCCATGGGCCCCTCCTGTGTTGTTGCTGGCTTCGCCGCAGGGGCGGCGGAGCCTGCCCGGCAAGCAATCCGGGCGATTGCCGGCGCTGCCCGATCGCCGGATCGACGCCGCTTCGGGCAGCGCCCCGCCGCGTGGAAACCCGGCACGCCTGGGCGCCGACGCGACGTTGCGACGTTGCGACACCGTATGGAAACCGGCGACGACGGAACCGCCGTGGTGGCGGCGCAGGTCCGGGCCGATCGCCCGGGTCTGGGTCATGGCCTGCTGCGGTCCGGCACGATCACGGCGGTCACGATGTCCGAAGGATGCCGCCGGCCCGACCGAAAGACTTTGCCGGCAGCTTGATTTATCCTTGAGATGAGCGTGATTATTCCCCGAGAACCGCTTCGCCGCTCGGTTGTGGGGGCACCGACGTGCAATTCTGCTTCGCCGATCACACGCTTGACACCGACCGGCGCGAGCTGCGCCGCGGTGCCGCTGGCGTCGCGGTTGAGCCGCAGGTATTCGACCTGCTGGTTTACCTGCTGGACAACCGCGACCACGTGGTCAGCAAGGACGACCTCATCGCCGCGGTCTGGGGCGGCCGAATCGTATCGGACTCGACGCTGACCAGCCGCATCAGCGCGGCACGCAACGCGATCGGCGACAGCGGCGAAAGCCAGCGCCTGATCCGCACCATCCCACGCAAGGGCCTGCGTTTCGTCGGCGCCGTGCGCACCCAACCGAACGGCGTCGGGCCAGCGGACATGGCGCCGGCCGGCGCCACCGATCCGCCGGCGGATGACCGCCAGGACAAGCCGCGCCCGGCCTTGCCGCTGCCCGACCGGCCGGCCATCGCCGTGCTGCCCTTCGTCAACCTGAGCGGCGATCCGGAGCAGGAGTATTTCTCCGACGGCATCAGCGAGGACATCATCACCGCGCTGTCCAAGCTGCGCTGGTTCTTGGTGATCGCGCGCAACTCCGCGTTCGTCTACAAGGGCAAGGCGGTCCATCTGAAGCAGGTCGCCGAGGAGTTGGGCGTCGGCTATGTGGTGGAGGGCAGCGTGCGCCGGGGCGGCGACCGCGTGCGCATCACGGCGCAGCTCAACGATGTGGCCACCGGCAGCCACCTCTGGGCGGAGCGCTACGACCGCGACCTGACCGACGTATTCGCGGTGCAGGACGAGATCACCGAGGCCATCGTCGCCGCGATCGAGCCGCAGCTCTATGCCGCGGAGAATTTCCGCGCCCGGCGCAAGCCGCCGAACAGCATGGACGCCTGGGACCTGGTGATGCGGGCGATGTCGCACTACTGGCGGGTGACGCGACAGGACAACGTGGTCGCGCAGGCCTTGCTCGAAAAGGCGATCGCCATCGATCCGAACTACGGCCAGGCGCTCGGCGTGCTCGCCGCGAGTTATTCGTTCAGCGCCCACATGGGGTGGGCCGAGATGGCGACGACGACGCCGGTCGCCGAGCGCGCGGCGCTGGCGGCGACCCAGGCCGACAGCGAGGACCCCTGGGCGCATTTCGCGCTGGGCTGCGGTTATTTGTTCACGCGGCGTTTCGACGACTTGCTGGCCGAGCTTGAGCTGGCGCTGCGGCTCAATCCGAACTTCTCGCTGGCCCAGGCGTATTACGGCCTGACGCTGTCGTATTGCGGACGCTGGGAGGAGGGTGCCGCGGCAGCGCAGCGCGCCCTGCGGTTGAGCCCGCGCGATCCGTTCGCGGGGGTCTATTGCGGCATCGCCGCCTACGCCCGGTTCGTCGGGTGCAACTATGACGCGGCGATGCGGCTGGCGCGCGAGGGCATCCGGCAACGCGGCGACTTCGTCGGCGCCCATCGGGTGCTGACGGCCGCCGCCGCCATGGCCGGACAACACGATGTCGCCACGGCCGCATTGCAGGCGCTGCGCCGCGTGCAGCCGAATATTTCGCTCGCCTGGATCGCCAGCCACATGCCGATCAAGCAGCCGGCCGAGCGGGAGCACTATGTGGAAGCGTTCCGCCGCGCGGGTCTGGCCTAGCCCGAGCTATCGATGCGATGCGCGGCGGCTCGCGCAGGATTTCGCAACCACAAGGAGCCTCGTAGTGTCGGGTCGTGGCAGCCGCTGACCTTCCTCGGGCCGACGGTGTCAAGCTGCCGCCCGCAAACCCCACCGGGTCCGACGCACAACCAACCAGTTTCTTGGTTCGGCTGAGTGCCGTTTCTTCGTCCCGGCCTGACGCTTGCAGGGCGCCGCGCGCAGCCGCAGTCAAGGAGGGCCGCAGGCCACCGCCGGAGGCGGCGCGAAGCGTCCTTGACGGCGGCGAGCGCGGCGCCAGGCTCGATCAGGTCGGGCAACGAGGCCCCCGTTTGGTCGCGTCCAGTCCCACCCAAACAAAACCGCGAAGACCCAGTATACGTCTCGACTGCGCCGCGGAACCCGGCTCAGCGCGCGCACTCGACGATCACCGTGCCGACCTTGTCGCCCCGCTCCACCGCCAGGTGCGCCGCCGCCGTCTCATACAGCGGAAAGCGCGCCGCCACCGACAGTAGCCGGCCCGGCGTGGCAACGAAGCGGGCGATGTCGGATTGCGCGCGCCGGCGGGTCTCGTGCGGCGAGCCGGGCAGCGACATCGCGTGCAGCGCAACGTTCTTCTGCATCAGCTCGCGGATCGGCAGCCTGGGCGTGCGGTCGCCGTTCGAGGCATAGACCGCGATGCTGCCGTTGGCTCGCACCGCAGCGAGCGTTGCCGCCAGGTTGCCGCCGAAATCGACATCGACCACGTGATCGACGCCGCTGCCGCCGGTGATCTCGCGCACCCGCGCGGCGACATCCTCGCGCCGGTAGTCGATGACGTGATCGGCGCCGCCCTGGCGCGCGCGTGCGGCCTTGGCGGGCGAGCTGGCGGTGGCGATCACCGTGGCGCCGGCCCATTTCGCCAGTTGCACGGCGTAGTGCCCGACCGCGCCGGCGCCGCCGGTGACCAGCAGCACGCGGCCCTGCACCGGGCCGGCGAGGAACACGCAGTGATGCGCGGTCATGCAGGGCACGCCGAGCGTGGCTCCTTCCGCGAACGACACGTGCGCCGGCAGCGCGGTCACCAGGTCGACGTCGAGCGCAATGAATTCCGCCGCGGTGCCCATCCAGCGGCCGTTGCGCTGGCCGTTGTAGAGCCAGACCCGCTGGCCCAGCCACCGCGCGGGGACGCCGGGGCCGACCTCGTCCACCACGCCGGCGCCGTCGCTGTTGGTGACGACGCGCGGATACTCCATCGCCGGCGGGCCGCGGCGGCGATAGGTGTCGGAGGGGTTCACCCCGGAGGCCTCCAGGCGGACCCGCACTTCATTGGGGCCAGCGTGCGGGGTGGGCAGCTCGCCCGCGGTCAGCACCTCGGCGGCGGGGCCCTGTCGGTCGTACCAGACGGCGCGCATGCGTTTTCCCCCCGATGGTCGGGGCGCAGCATAGCGCGTGGCGGCGGCTGGGGGCGAGCGACCGCGCATGGGTTCGGGCATCGGCGCAGCCTGGGCCCTCTGGACACAACCCTGCGGTGATGGCCAGACTCACCGGGCACAGAGGAGCTTGCCCGATGACCATCATCGATTCACAGGTTCATGCCTATGAGGCGAACACGCCGAAGCGGCCCTGGCACAGTGTGCCGAACTGGCCCGCTCACGTCACCGGCGACGAGATGGTGGCGGCGATGGACAAGGTCGGCGTCGACGGCGCGATCTTCATCTCGTCGTTTTCGATGTACCGTTACGACGCCAGCTATGCGGTGGAAGTGCAGCGCGCCCATCCGGGGCGGTTCGGCATCGTCAAGCCGGTGGACCCGGACGATCCGGCGGTGGCCGATGTCGTCGCCGCGTGGAAGCGGACGCCGGGCGCGGTCGGGGTGCGGATCATGGTGCCGAAGGACGCCGGGCGCGAGGCGGACGACCCGGGCCTCGACCGGATCCTGCGCGCGGCGGCAAGCCACGATTTTCCGGTCAACATCCTGTGCTGGGGCAACCTGGAGACCGGCGCTGCGCTGATCGATCGCCATCCCAACACGCGATTCATCATCGACCATCTGGGCATCGTGCAGCCGCGCGTGCCGCCGGCGCCGCCGCAGCCCTGGGCCGACCTGCCGAAGGTGCTGGAACTCGCCAGGCGGCCGAACGCGGTGATCAAGGTCAGCGGCGCCTGCACGCTGTCGCGGGAGCCGTACCCGTTTGCGGACATTTGGGACCCGCTGGCCCGCGTGTTCGATGCCTGGGGTTTCGACCGCTGCCTGTGGGGCACCGACTGGACGCGCGCGTTTGCCGTCGTCAACTACGAGCAGGCGGTCAAGCCGTTTCTTGGCACCGACCGCCTGAGCGAGACTGAGCGGGCGATGCTGATGGGCGGCGCCTGCGCCAAGGCTTATGGCTGGTCGCCGCGGAAAGTTTAGCACGCCCGGGTGAGGCCATCGGGGGAACGCGGCGGCACCTGCGACGATCGCTATTGGCTGCGGCCCCCGACAGTCGGTCTGATAAAGCGCCGAAACGGCCGGACCCGGCCGATTGGAGCGGGTCGCCTTTTCCCGGGGGCCGCCCGAAACCGGACCGGCGGTTTTGCACCCAGCTTCGCCGTTTGGCATACCGCCGGGCTTGGTCGCCTTGGAGGTCGCGATTTGGCCGGAAGTGGAACGGCCGCTTTGAGCTTTAGGTGGCAGAAAAGCGGTCGTCGAATGAGTTCCGCGCACAGGCGGAGTGAGGTCCGCGGTCCCACTATTCCTTCAGACGAACGTCAGCAGCGTATGTTGGAGCTCGATCGGCCGGCCGCCGCCCACGCGCGGATGCTCGCTCTCCAAGAACACGTATGCGACCCCAATCGGCGATGGCGAGAAGCGTCTCTTGCGGTCGTGAGCGCCCGATCAGATAGGCATTGATACCGTCAACGACGCTCTGAGGGGTGCCAGCAAGGACGTAACCGACCATGAAGCCTCGACGATGATTCTCGGCGTATTTGCCGGTCCTGAAGCGATCGATCCCTTCCACGACATATTCCCGAGCGAGCGTCGCATCGCCTGCGGCAACGCGCTTGCACTCAAAAACAGCATGCGGATCGTGCTCGCCCGACCGGACGAATACCCTCGTCAGGAACAGCGGAATGTCGGTCCGACCGTCTGGCGCGGTCATGCCCGGCCGCGACCGAGATTCAGTTCCCGGCGCGACAATCATTGTCTTGCGCCACGGGAATCGGTGCCGGACGAGGGCATCGCGCATGGCGTCGCGCAAGCACTCGGTAATGGTCACCTCGTCTGCGTGTATCGTGACCTCTGGCCGAGCAAGGGCGATCGGCCAACCGGCCTCGACTGTGCGGATGACGGCCAGGGTTAGCTCGGGGCTCAGGTCGATAAATCTTCGTCCGACTGCAGCCGACTGGTCGAGAGGCAACCTCACGCCGTCGCTCCGGTAAAGCTTTCTGCAATGACCGCGTCCGCGTCCTCGAACCCAACGCTTCGCATCCAGAAGCGCCGGGCGGCGGGCTTGATGATGACAACCTCGTCTTCGCCATGGACCCGCAGTTCGCGCTCGCCGACCAGGGCCGTGCCTAGGCGCACGTGCAACCTATGGCCAATCCGGTCCATCACCTCGGATAGGCTGCCGTTCGGCGCGACAACTTCGATAGCTGGCTTCCGACGGCCCTTGCCCAGCACGAACCGCACGAGCCTGAGCGGTGCCTGACGCGGCAGGTCGTAGACCTCACCGCGTACGTGACGCGCGTTCGCGGCCTGGAGCCAGGCGTCGAGACCAATCGCAAAGGCGTCGGCGTACGAGTCAAGATCGCCGTAGGTCGTCGCTGGATCGGCTGAAGCATTACGGCCTTCAGACCATTGCCAGCCGGCCCGCAGCAGGCCGTCGCGCACAACAATCTGGTCAACCTCGTCGATGGCGTAAAGGTCGAACACCGCTGCGTCGAGCGCCTGAAGGCCGGATTCGTTCGGCCCGTTGGCCCGGAAGGCGGCCTCAAGCGCGACAATTCTCCGTCCGGCGTCGCTCGTGACAGCCTGACCTGGATCAGGCAGTGGCAGCAGCTCAACATCGCTGGTTAGTAGCCGGCGCTTCCACACGCCGAATTCAGCGGCGGTCATCAGGAAGAACCAGCTCGCGAGCGCCGAGCAGAGGATGGCAGAGATCAGCCGCGCGCTCTTCAACTGTTCACGTGGCAGCGAGGCGCCGAAGTAAGCATCGGTGTAGACGAGGTCGCGTTCGGCCACCGCTGTCACCGGGCGCGGCCCCGCCTTCAGAAACTCCTTAATGAGGAGGATCGGCTCCTTGTAGGTCTGCCGCGCGCGCGGCCACTGCGCTTGCCGTTCGGCGAAACGGGTCAATTTCGCTGGTATTTGGAAGGGGGAAAGATCCTTCGTCTCCAGAAGTTCAAGGCCCCTGAGGTGGCTCGCATTGCGGGTCCGCTGCGGCGGCTTTCCGAGGATTAGCCCGTCGCGCCATTCGGAGCCGACGCTCTTCAGCCAGTTCCCGAGCGGCGAGAAATCACCTCGGAGCTGGTCGAGTAGCGCCAGGTCGCGCCCGCGTCCGAACACGGCCGTCTTGAGACGTTGTGGGTCCGCACTCCAGTCTGCTAGCGGTAGGATGGTCACGTCGCTCGGCGCGATCTCGAAGGTGTAGGACTTCTCGGTCGAAGGCGACCAAGGCACGTTCACGACTGTCAGCAAGTCCGAGCGCTGGGGCCGGTGGCGGGCCAGGAGCACCACGGCCGGCATCTTGGCGGTCGGGAACAGCCACTTGGTCAGGGAGGCAAGGTTGACGAGCGTTGCCGGCGAAAGCTGCTCGATCACATAGCGGGCCGCACGCGCACCGGTCTTGCTGCCGGCGAAGAACGGCATGGCACTCAGCACGATGCCGTAGCGCGTCTTCGCGTGTCCGAAGTCTACCGCCCGGAGCACGAAGTCCAGTCCTTCGCCTCGTGGCTGGCGCGGACGGCCTGGCTGCTGGCGGCTGCGCCGCTCCTCGGTTCCGGCTTTGCCGCGAAAGGTCCAAGGCGGGTTGCCAACTATGACGTCGAAGGTCCTCGGCTTGCCGTCATCAGCCAAGAGCGGGGCACCTTCGGGTCGGAATTCGATGTCGCGCGCGTCGCCGATAAGAAGGCTGCGCCCAATTAGGCGGGCGGATTCAAGTTTGGGAACGAACACCACCGGATGACGTCTGGTTTGCGCTGGCCGCTGCGGCAAGCAGATTGCTGAATTGCTCGTTCGGCGTTGCGTAGTCCAACGTCTTTCTGGGTCGATTGTTGAGGCTGGCGGCGACGGTGTCGAGGTCGCCTTGGTCCAGCCCCGACAAGGACGTGCCTTTCGGGAAATACTGGCGCAGCAGGCCGTTGGTGTTCTCGTTGGAGCCGCGCTGCCACGGCGCATGCGGGTCAGCAAAGAAGATGCGCATGCCGGTATTGAGGGCAAGGCTCTCGTGCTCCGCCATTTCCTTGCCCTGGTCGTAGGTCAACGTTTTGCGCAGCGGAGCCGGAATGGCGTTCAAGGCCCCGGCGAAAGCGCAGGCGGCGACATCCGCCTTGCGCGTGGGCATCCGCACCAGGACGACATAGCGGGTCGTGCGTTCCACCAACGTGCCGATCGCACTGGCCCCTCCGGCACCCACAATGAAGTCGCCCTCCCAATGGCCCGGCACCAGACGGCCCTCGATTTCCTCAGGCCGGTCCTTGATATTGGTCATGCCGCAGAGCTTGCCGCGGCGCTCGCTGCCTTTTGGCTTGCGACCGCGGTTTGGCTTGTCCTGGCGCAAGCACGCGATCAGCTCGCGGCGCAGTTCGCCGCGCGGCAAGGCGTAGATCGCGGTGTAGATCGCCTCGTGCGACACACGCAGGCCCGATTGCTGCTCCATTCCATGCTCGATCCGCTTGCGCCTGCCCGATATTTGCTCAGGGGACCATTTCAAGCGCAACAGCCTAGCCACTTCACCAAACAGCGCGCCATCGCTCGCCAGCCGCGGTTTGCGGCCAGACCGGCGCCGGCCGGCAAGGGCTTGGGTCTCCGCCGTGTGCGCCAGGTACCCCGCGGCATCGCGATGCCGCTTGATCTCAGCCGAAATCGTCCCAGGCGACCGGCAGAGGGCCCGGGCAATCGATCGGACCCCCCAGCCGTCATGCAGACGCACCTCAATCATCGTGCGATCAACAACCGTCAGCCGACGTCTCGAAATTGCCATCCCACCACCCTAAACTGTCGGGTCACCCGGTGGTGTTCGCTCCCAAACTTGAATCCGCCGCGCTTAAACTTCAAAGCCTCCGGCGGTTGGGGATCGGGATCAAGCTCAAGCGCGGCCAAGTAGAGGCTGAACGCGGCGACCCGGACGGCCGCCTCGCTGATGTCGACGCCGTAGACCTGCTCGTAGAGCGTCGAGCGGATCAGCTCGCGGGCCGGAGATGCGCCTCCCTTCTTCTCGACCAGCCTGCGCAGGGCCTCGACGAGGAAGACGCCCGACCCGCACGTCAGGTCGAGCACGGTCTCCTTGCCGGTCGCGGCACTCATCACCTCGTCCAGGATGAGCGAAA
The DNA here is from genome assembly GCA_963847615.1 of uncultured Alphaproteobacteria bacterium. Taxonomy (GTDB): domain Bacteria; phylum Pseudomonadota; class Alphaproteobacteria; order Acetobacterales; family Acetobacteraceae; genus Palsa-883. Next base: position 40,751 of record CAWKAN010000012.1, on the reverse strand, counting down.
CGACGGGCAGGCGCGTGTAGTGAACAGCCCGGCGCTTCGCCTGTGCCGGCGTCTCCGCCACGGACGTCGCACCGTCGTCCTCGGCCGGCGCTCCCACCTTGGAGTGCGCGAACTGCTCATAGATCGAGCTGATGAGCTCGACCGGGATCACGTCGAATTGGTAAGGGAAGAATGTGGTCTGACCGGTGTCGGGGTCCACGGCCTCCAGAAAATTCGCGACTCGGGCGAGGTGCGTGGGTCCGATTGGCCCCGTGGAGGCCGTTGGCGGAAACATGTCGCCGTTGAAGACCTCGGCCAGCCAGCCAAACAGACGCTCGGCCGCTTGCGCGTCGCGCAATGCCGCCGCAAGCCGCTCCGCACCGCACTCCTGCTTCAGGCGCGCGCTGTCAACAATCTTTCTGTCGACGAGGTACTGCGTGAAAATCGAGCGTCCGATGAGGCCCTGCGCCTCGCTGCGATCGAGGCCGCCACCGACGAGGTCGCGTTCCAGCACGGCGAGGTCGGACAGCAACTGCTCGTTGACGCTGGTCTTGCGATTGACCTTGTCCGAATGGAGCCAGAATTGCCCAGTCTCCATCGCGAGCCGCCCGGCCAGATGGTCAAGTTCGATGAGCTGTTGCTCGATCGCCTCGAAGCTCTGGAGCAGGTGCCGCGGCGCGTCTTCGTTCGATGTCGGGCGGCCGAAGCCGTTGTAGAGCTCGATGCAATCCGGTGAGACCACCCACAGAAGCGGCGCGAAGCCCTCGTTCCACACCTCGCGGTGCCAGGAGCTGACTGTCACGGTGTCGGGGCGGACGTCGGAGTACTTGAAATAGACGGTGGTCGCCGTTTGGCCGCGCCAGAGGGCGTCGGGCGCGAAGTGACGGCCTCGGCGGACGCTCTGCGCGTCCGCGCCGAGGCGCACGCCCGCCGCCGGCTCCCCATCGCTCAGGTAGCCCGTCGCCTCGAGGATGCGCCGTAGCGGCTCGGCGCTCATGCGCCGCTCCTTACTGCCTGCGGCGGGAATGGGAGCGCGACCTGGCTGGAACCACGCGCGATAGGCATCATGCGGGCGCCGATCTCGGCCAAGATTGGATCGCAAGGCGCGACGAACAGCGGACCCGATATTTGACGTGCTGTCAGCTCGCTCGCCGGGATCAGCCGCGCAGTGGCGCGCTCGACGAGCGCGACGACGCCTTCAAGGTGCGCTGGCCGGGCCTCTGCCAGCGCCCGGAACAGGGCGTCGACGCCCGCGCCAATCTCGCTGATGCGTGCGCCCAGCGTTCCCGTGATTTCGCGCGTCAGTGCAAGCCCCACGAGGTCGCTGAATGCAAACCGCGCCGCCTTGCCAGGCTTTGCGGCGAGGTATGGCACGGCCTTGCGCCATTGGCGCAGATCTCCCGGTGAGATTTGGGCGATGTCCCGGACCTGCTCTTGCGTAAACTGGATAGTTCTGAGCGGCATGCATTCTTGTTGCGCGCAACGGGAAATTTAGCAAGGGTCTGCCCGCTTTTTTGCTCTTCAATTGTCGTTGTCGCCGTGCGGGGAGTTGACTTTTGAGAGGCTAACATCCTCAGAGTAGCACCCGATGGTGGTACTTGGGGGTCGCGAGCGGCTGCCGCGGGTGAGGACGAATTAGGAGCCTCGCCAAACGTCCGCTACCGGAACTGGTGCAAGCACAGCCATTCGGCCACCATGGGCGCGAAGCGGCCGGTCCAACCGAACGAAGAGCTATGGCAGATTCGTCTTCGAGACCGGACCTTGGTTGGCTGCCTCCGAATCTCACGGTTGGGTCGGATGCGGCGGTTCGGGCCGGACACCCCGACTGCCGCAGCTTCGGGTCGGTCGGCCACACTCAAACTGACCCACTCGCTTCGGCGCCGGTGCCCTCACCATTCGGCGCGCAGCTTGCGCTGATAGGCCACGTCGTCGGCGCCGCGCGGACCCCACAGGCCGAACGCGTCCGCCGCGGCATCGGGTTGATGGCGTGCGCCATAGTCGGCGATGGTCTCGCGGATCAGCGCCGCGCGGGGCCGGTTGGTACGGTCACCCAGCTCGGCCAGCTTGCGGAGCTGTTCGTCGGGGATGTCTACCAGGACGCGCATGGGGGAATCTCGATATATCTTACCAATCGGCGGAAAGTCTGACCTATTGGCGCCGCACCCTCGTCATGCTGGGCGGCGGCCGGCATCCACGATTTTGCTTGCTGCACGCAGGCAAGAAGTCGTGGATGCCGGCCTGCGCCGGCATGACGTGGTAGCATGGCCCATGCGTCGATCATTCGGACGCCCGATATTGCCAACCGGCAGAAGGATTGAGCCATCGGCGCTGCGCCCCCCGTCATGGCGGCCCCGGGTCCGGCATGATGGGGTGGGCGGCGAGGTCCAGCCCGCGGTTGCCGCGCCTGGCTACTCCGCCTCCAGCTTCTGGCGCGCCGCCTGCAAGGCCGCGCGCTCGGCGGCGTCCAGCTTGGGGATTTTCAGGTCCAGCCGGTCCAGCGCCTCGATCATCGCGGCGACCACCACCAGCCGGGTGAACCATTTGTTGTCCGCCGGCACCACGAACCACGGCGCGTGCGGCGCGGCGGTCGCGGCGATCGCCTGCTCATAGGCGGCCTGATAGTCGTTCCAGTAGCCGCGCTCGGCAAGGTCGGCCCGGCTGAATTTCCAGTTCTTGTCGGTGTCGTCCAGCCGTTCCAGGAAGCGGCGCTTTTGCTCCTGCTTCGAGACATTGAGGAAGAACTTCAGCACCACGGTGCCCTGCCGCGCCAGATGGCGCTCGAACGCGGCAATCGCCTCCAGCCGCTGGTCCCAGATCTGCTTGCCGACCAGCTCGCGCGGCAGGCGCTGCTTGTCCAGGATCTCCCGGTGCACCCGCACGACCAAAACTTCCTCGTAATGGCTGCGGTTGAAGATGCCGATGCGCCCGCGCCCGGGCAGCGCGAGCGTGGCGCGCCATAGGAAGTCGTGCGCCAGCGCCTCGGGTCCCGGCGCCTTGAAGCTGGTGACCTGCACGCCCTGCGGGTTCACCCCGGACATCACGTGCTTGATGGTGCCGTCCTTGCCGGCGGCGTCCAGCGCCTGGAACACGCACAGCATCGCCCAGCGGTCCTGCGCGTAGAGCTTCTCCTGCAGCGCCGCCAGCCGCTCCACGCCGATGCGCAGCAGCGCGTCCGCCTGCGGCTTGCTCAGGATGTGGCCCGCTGTGTCGGCCGGATCGTGGTGCTTGAGCTTGAAGCCCTTGCCGTGGGTGACGCGGTAGCAATCGAGCAGGGCGCGCACCTGCTTGCGGGAGATGTTCAGCGTCGCGGCGACATCGGTGTCGGCGTCCATGATGCGGCGGAGTATGCGCGCTCAGCCCGGCAGATGGAAGCGCACCGCGACGGCGCAATGATCGGACAGGCGGTCCTTCCAGGCCGCGCCGGTCTCGCGGAACACCTGCACGCTGAGCGTCGTCGGCTGCATCCATTGCGCCGCCGCGCCGCCGGCCAGGATGTGGTCGATGAAGCGCTCGCCGCCCCAGCACGGGCTGGCGCGGCCCTCGGTGGCGCGCACCAGCGGGGCGGCCTGGCGCAGCGCGGCGATCACCTGGTCCTTGCCGTCCATCCAGCGATTGAAGTCGCCGAGCACGATGAAGGGCACGCCCTCCTGCCAGCGCGCGACGATCCAGGCCTGCAGCGGCGGCAGTTGCTCGGCCAGCGTCTTGCAGGCGGGGCGATGGCTGCGGGTCAGCGCGTCGTGCTCGCACATCGCCTTCAGGTGCACGGCGAGGATGCGCAGCGGGCCGTCCGCCAGGTGCAGCGTGATGTCGGCGCCGCTGCGCAGGTGGCCCGGTCCGTGCGGCCCGACATTCAGCGCGGTGAGGTCGGGATTGACGTCGTAGGCGAGGCCGCGGCGCACCACGAGGCCGACGCGCTGCACGACAGGGTCGTGGGTCATATGGATGGAATAGCGGTCGGGCGGGAAGATCCGGGCGGCGATGGCGCTGCCGTTGACCTCCTGGATGGCGATCACGTCGGCGTTGAGCTGGGCGGCGTAGCCGGCCAGGGTGGCGATGTCCTCCGGGCGCTTCGGGTGCGCGTCGCGCGGCAGCGAGCGGTCGCCGTCCGGGCGCGCGGTGAGCCATTCCAGGTTCCAGGTGGCGACCTTCAGCTCGGCGGCGCGGGCCGGCGCGGTCCGGGCCGGCGCGGTCCAGGCCGGCGCGGTCAGGCAGGCCAGCAACAGGAGCAGGAGGCCGCAGCTGATGGCCCGGGGGCGGCGGGGCGAGCGGCTCATAGCAGCGTGCCGATCGGGTCGGCCGGGGTCGGGGGCACGGCGGTCTCCTTCAGGGGTTGGGCGCCGCAGTCGATCAGGAACCGCGCGATGGCGTCGAACGACGCCGGCGCGCGGGTCGCATCGGTCGCCTCGCCCGGCGGCACCCAGATCACCGTCTCGTAGCGGGCGCGGGTTAACAAGACGCGATAGGTGTTGACCTGATAGGCGATCGCCGCCGCGTGGCGCAGGACCTGCCAGCGCGTGCCGGCGAAGCCGCGCGCCTGCCAGGCCGGGCGGCCGGGCTGGCGGACCAGGTTGTTGCCCCAGCACAGGCCGACCTGGTCGAGCTCCAGCCCCTGGCAGGCGAACTGCGTCGCCGGCAGCTCCAACGCGTCGGAGGCGCGCACGTCGGGCCAGCGGTCGAGGAACCAGTGCGGGCGCCGAACGCGGCGTCCCAGGCGCGCTGCGCCTCGTCGAACACGATGACGTGCTCGTGCGGCGGGTCGGTGCGCGCGCGGTTGTCGCGCAGGAAGCCGATCAGCGGCTGGATGGCGCTTTCGGCCTGCTGGCGGGCCATGCGCAGGCTGCGGCCGTGGCCGTGCGCGTCGCGCGCCAGGGCCTCGCGCATGACGTGGACCAGCGGCAGGTTGCCGGTCAGGAAGGCCGCGCCGGCGTCGGCGCCGAACACGAGGTTCAGGCCGCACAGGGTCTTGCCGGCGCCGGGGATGCCGGTGACGAACAGCACCAGGTGGTGGCGGCGGGCGCGGGCCTGGGCGATGGCCTCGGCGATCGCGTCGGTGGTGCGGGTCAGGTTGCCGACGTCGGCGCGCGCGGCGGCGATCTCGGCGACGCCGTGGCGGCGATACAGCATGGTGGCGGCTTCGACGATGGTCGGCACCGGGCGGTAGGGGGCGGCTTCCCAGGCGGCGGTGTCGAGCGGCTGGGCCGGGGCGGGGATGCGCGCGGCGATGTCGTGCACCAGCGCGGGCAGGCTGCGCGCGGTCGCCTGGAGGACCGGGGTGACGGCGTGCCACAGCAGCGGCCAGGCGGTGAGTTGCGGCTGGCCTTGGGTGGTGACCAGGATGGGCACCAGCGGATGGGCGCGGCTGGCGGCGTGGAAGTCGAACAGGTCGAGCGCGTAGTCCTCGACCTGCTCGCGCGCCGGGCGGGTCGGGTCGGCGGTCTTGAATTCCAGCACCAGGATGGCGCGGTCGGTCAGCAGCACCGCGTCGATCCGTTTGGCCAGACGGAGCAGCGGGTATTCCAGCAGCAGGCGCCAGGCGCCGGGCAGGCCGCGCGCGACGGCGTGCAACAGGGCGAGTTGCGCGCGCCAGGCGGTGAGTTGGGCGGCGTGGTTGAGGTGGTGGGTCTCGACCAGGCGGACCGCAAGGCGCTGGACGGTCGCCTCCGGCGGTTCGGCCAGCAGGGTTGCCAGATCGCCCGACCACCACGCGCGCATGTCTTGGCCCCGAGGCTTCCGGCGCGACAGTGGCACAACTGTCGGTTGTTGGCGATTGGGGCGGGGGGGCGGGAGGCGGGGGGCGGGGGATGTTCGATACGGCGCGGGGACTCTGTGGCGCACGTTGCACATCGCCGTCAGGCAGGTCGGTCGGCGCCCAGTACCGCGAGCGGGGGGAGACGTTGGAGTGTCGCTTCCCGACCCGGAGCGGACATTGCCAGACGCCAAGCTCGAACGCTGTCCACACATCGCGCCAAGCGCCGCACTCGCCCTAACCTGGCAGGCGAGAGTTTTGGTTCCTCAGACGGCAGGGCTATTGTATGCGTCCGTGAACAATCAGAGATCACTGCTATGGCGCGGCCCAAACTCTCGACATCGTCCACTGCCCAGGCGTGGTTGAGACAATTCCGTGCAGAGGATCAGCTTGCGGCGGCCAACCTCGCAGACGCGCTTGTCCTCCTCGACGACGACGACGTCGCCTCTGCGATCCGCTCGGAACTGCGTCGGATTGCCCATACTAGAACCGGTCAGCGACGGAAGGCTGGGCTCTATACCGAACGGGAGTTTGCTGAAAGCGCGGTATTCGAGTTTGCGCTCCGACCAGGCCGCGACGGGAAGCTCCGCATGCGGGCTTACGGCGATAAGGGGCCCGCCGCCGTCAGTCCCCTCCGCGGCAAGGCACGCGTTGGAAGTGAGGGCTGGACCGCTTTCCTTACCTCTCAAGCGGTTGAAGCTTCCCCATCAGTCTATCTCAACCACCCAGGGCCTGACCGAATCCGGCGTCATAGGGTAGGGCTGATTATTATCCTGACCGACTTCATTGGCTCGGGGGGACGGGTTCGTTCCATGCTCGATAGTTTTCTTCATGTGCCTTCGGTGCGGGCATGGGTCTCAAACGGATGGATTCAGTTCTCTGTGGTAGCCGCTGCGGCAACCGTCAATGGGATCCGTGAGGTTGAACAACATCGATCAGGACCGTCTGTTCATGTCAGTCATGTCGTTCCTACGTTTAGCACGTTTCCAGACCAGGCGGCGGTGCGGGAGTGGCGACAGCTCACATTACGATACGGTCCACGCGAGGCCCGCGGAGCCGGGCCAGAGGGGTACAGGAATGGGGGAGCGTTGGTAGCGTTTAGCTACCGGACTCCGAACAACACGCCGCTTCTTATGCACCAGGGTAGCGCGGGCTGGACGCCACTTTTCCAGGGGCCGCCCGGCGACGACAACATGCGATCGGCCTTTGGCTTGCCGCCATTGGATGTTCGAGTAAGCCGCGCGGATAAGGACACGGTGCAGGGTCTTGCCCCTGATCTCTCGGCTGAGGAAGGACGCATGATCCTTGTCCTGCGGGCGATCCGAGGACGCTGGCTCCGAGGCCAGGAAGTCGGTTTTGCTGAAGGGACAGGCCTTACGGTTCCCGAGATCTTAGAGGCGAAGGATAAGGCGCAGAAAATTGGCCTTCTCACGCCCGAGGGCCGCCTAACCGATGACGGCCAGAAACTCGCACGCGCGGGTTTCGTGCGAGAACGACGGCGCCCCGATATTCCCACGCGTCCAGAACCCTACTATCCTCAGGCGTTGAGGGCTCCACGGTGAGATCTAGTGTCCGCCGTCCTTAGGGACGGTCGGGTGGCGGCGGAAGCGCCGTCACCGCAGGTGGCCGGGTTCCGGCTGCCGTGGATAGAGCTGCCGATCGCAGGTCCCGCCCTGCCCCATCGCCCCCTGCGGGGTCGCAACGCTACGGCTTGCTCGATGGCGCAGGGCAGCACTCCGTGCGATGATACAAGGTAGATGCAACATCCGTGGAGCCCTCACCAGTTCGCCGCCGAGGCGCGGAGACTAGGCCGCCCGGAGGCAATGATTGCGGCGGCAACGACGGCAGGACGCGCTGTCAAAGCGCGCGATCCCGACTTGCCGGTTATCTTCAGCCTATCTCATCTGGCACACTTGGCTGGGGTCGCCCCCGCGACGGTGCGTGCCTATGTTACCAAAGACCAAGCCCTCGGCCCCTATCGGGTATTCAAGCTGCGGAAGCGCTCTAAGCCAAACAGCCGTGCGCCGGTGCGGGGGTTTCGCACAATCTGCGTGCCTGAGCCTAATCTCATGCGCCTCCAACGCTGGATCGCTCAAAATATCCTGTCTAAGGCGGTCCCTCATCCAACAAGTTTTGCGTATTTTCCGGATCGCGGCGTGCTAAGGGCCGCCGAGCGTCACTGCGGATGTAGTTGGCTGGTCAAGATGGACATCCGAGATTTCTTTGACTCTATTAAAGAGAAAAAATGTTATCGAATTTTTCGCTCCCTTGGTTACGGCGCCCTCTTGAGCTTCGAGCTCGCGCGGATCTGCACGCGCGCCCGTGATGCAGACCGAGAGCTTAGCGCCCAATTGCATGGTGTGTTGCCCTACCGTCACCGCCCTGAGGGATGTCTTCCGCAGGGTGCGCCGACAAGCCCAGCATTAGCGAACATGGCCGTCTACAATCTTGACAAGAGACTCGGGCGCAAGCGAAGATCCTCGGATGGACTTATACGCGCTATGCTGACGATTTGGCTTTTTCGAAACATACGAAGTCTAGTCGTGCCGAAGCTCGAAAGGTCATCGCTATGGTTAAAGCCGAGCTTCACCAAGCAGGGCTCAATCCGAACGACGCAAAGACTGTGATTGCGCCTCCGGGCGCTCGCCGCATCGTCTTGGGTCTTCTGGTTGACGGCTCCGAACCGCGGCTGACGCGGGACTTCCGCAATAACCTTGAGACCCACCTCCATGCGCTAACCGAGAACCACATCGGCCCAGAGCGTCATCGGCAAGCACGGAAATTTGCATCGCTGATCGGCATGCGCCGACACATCGGGGGCCTGCTCGCCTTTGCTCACTATGTGGAGCCGGCGTACGCCGCGCGATGTTACGCAAAGTTCAACACCGTTGTCTGGCCATTTTAGAGTCCACTTATTCCCAAGAACGCTCCGACAGAACGACGTGCCGAGCGGTCCTTATAGCAGGTTGTGGATGCGGGATCACGAGAAGGTCTCGATTAAGAGCCGCGTGTTCGAGCCGTCTAGATCTGCAAACCACCCCAAGCGGCGGTAGGGTGACCGCGGCGGCTATAGCTGGAATTGACCCAAAGCGGTCCTACGCCCTGCGTTTTGGCACCGACCAAAGTCGTTGATTTTGCCACGACTGGGAAGTGTTGCGAGTGTTGCGAATTCTCGACTTCTGCGCCGCAGCCCAGTTGCGTGCGCTCGCTTCTCGTCGTATAAGAATATGTCTGGCAACTGTCGCGTTCGGGAGGCACAAGTGACAGAAATAGTCTACATCCTTGTCAATCAAACGATGCCCGGACTGGTCAAGATCGGTCGGACGGATGGCGCTACTGTGGAAGAGCGCATGAAACAGCTTTATACCACTGGGGTCGCGCTTCCATTTGAGTGCTTCTATGCTTATGAAGTTGACGATGCCGCTCGTGTCGAGCGCGCGATCCACACTGCGTTCGGCGATCACCGTGTGACGCCTAACCGCGAGTTTTTCAGATTGTCACCAGACAAACCGAAAGCGATTTTCAAACTGTTGGAAAAGCGTGATGCCACACCTAAAGTTGACGTTATCGGTGAGCCTGGTGACCAAGAGGCACTGGATCAGGCAAAAACGAAAGCTCCACGCTTTCGTTTCAGTATGATTGGGCTGAAACCTCATACTGAATTGCAATCGGTATTCGATGAGGCGATCACGTGTAAAGTTAAAGACGATAGTGGGGTGGTCTTTCGCGGCGACGCCCTCAGTCTCTCCAATGCGGCTTTGATAGTCGCTAAAGAGAAGGGATATACGTGGACCCGGATCGGCGGCCCAGATTACTGGAAGTACAATGGCCGGACTCTAAACGAGTGGCGATACGACCCGCCACTGGGCGAGGAAGAGGAAGCAACGCCTGAATCCTCCAAATGACAAGTGGAGAAACGCGGCAATCCCGCAAGCACTGCGCACGGGACGGCGCGTATTACGTCAACTCGTCCACCAACCCGCCCGCAACCAGCATCGGACCAGTCATCGAAGGTCCGCTCCCCACCCTTTGCAGACATTCAAACCGAAATATCGGCCCCCGAGCGGGGAAGACCGTCGTTCGACGCGAAGCGCCGTGCGGATCGCTACGCCTGAGCGCGACCGATGCGACGAAGGACCGTGTCGGTGAATGCCGGGCGCGGTGCGCGTGGCTTCGGTGGTGGCCGGACCCGGGAGACGTTCGTCCTGGGGCACCGCAGCCGATCCCGCACGAATCTCCGTGTGCTCCGTGCCTCCTTCCTGCTTCCTCCGTGTTAGAGACTTGCTTGCTTGCGGACGGCAGAGCGCCCGCGTGCCCGGGGTTTTGCCAGGAACCGAACCACCGATGAACGCCGATGCAGGCTCAACCGGCGGTGCCTCGCGACCGACCCGATGGCGGCTTGGGGCGCTGCATCCGCGTGCGTCCGCGGGCATTTGCGGCGCATTTCCTGACCTCCTTCCCGAAGCTGACGCCGGCGCTGGCGAACGCCGCGCGGAGCCGTGCGCGCCGGCGGGCGTGGCTGGTCGCGCCGAGGGGGCTGGCGCCGCCGCGGCAGGAGCGGCGGGAGGAACGCGGACGAAACCTCAACCACCGTGGTGCGGTGGGGCGCGTGGGTGGCGCCGCGCCGGAGCCGGGGGCCGGGTAGGGCCGGGCCGCGACGGAGAGGGACAGCGGGCGAGGGGCGACGGGCGAGGCCGTTGCGCAAGGACTTCGTGCAGCGTGGGACGGCGGTGGCGATGGCGCAGCGATGGAGGGCGGGCCCTCAGCCTCGTCGCTGCGCGCCTCGACCTTGGTCCGCTCTTCGCGGCTCAAGCCCGCCAGCGCGGGAGAGGTCAAGGGGGCTGCCCTGCTGCAGCTTGCGCTTGGGCTACGACGCGGTGGTGGGGCGGTGCGCGGGCTGGTGTCGGTGTTCCGGCTGCGGCTTTGCACCTCCACGACGTTCGAGAGCCTGGCGGGGTTGGTCGCCGCCTCGGGCGACTGGGGGCATCGGCGCATGGCGGTCGATGCGGGCAACGTGGCGCGGGAGCGGTGGCCGGCGGGGTTGCAGGCAGCAGTTAAGGCGGCGGTCAAGGCGGGGGCGGGGGGCGGTCGGGGCGGGCCGCACGGTGTCGCACCGCGCGGCGGCGACCGGCGGCCTCTCGCGTGGGCGGCAACGCGCCCCATATGACCGGCACGCTGTTGTTCGGGGCCGCAAGCTCACAATGTCGAAGCCGCCACCCCCGCCTGGCGATCCACGCGCAGCCGGCCCTGCCGGGGCTGACCGATGGCGGCCCCGGAGGGACCGGGGGGTTCTGTCCGGCGCCGCTGCCGCCTGCCGGCGCCCCGGCGGGCAGGCGCGGACGGGGCCAGGGCCGAAACTGGCTTTGACGGCAGGCCCAAGGTTACGCCATTGTCATACACCGATGGGCTCAATGGTATGGGGGCTAAGCGATGCAACCCGTGCTGGATGCGATTCTGCGTCGATTCGTAACGTCCGGGCGCATGACCGTGCGTTGGCCCGATGGGCGGCTCAGCTCCTATGCCGGCCCGCCAGGCTCCGGCCCGGAGGCCGGGATCGCCATTCGCGACCGAGCCACGGTCCGCCGGCTGGTGCTGAACCCGCTGCTCGCGTTCGGCGAGGCGTACATGGATGGTACGCTGGTTCCGCTCGACTGCGGGATCTACGAGGTGCTGGACCTTGCCGGGGTCAATCTGATGGCGAACGAGAAGGGCCATCCGCTGGCGCATGTCCGGACGGTGATCGACACCGTCAAGCGGCGCATCGACCAGTATAATTCGGCGCCCCGCGCGCAGCGCAACGTGGCGCATCATTACGATCTGAACGGGCGCCTCTACAGCTTGTTCCTGGACCGCGACCGACAATACTCGTGCGCCTATTTCCCGCGCGGCGACGAGACGCTGGAGCAGGCGCAGGCCGCCAAGAAGCGGCACATCGCGGCCAAGCTGTGCCTGGACCGGCCGGAGCTGCACGTGCTGGACATCGGCTGCGGCTGGGGCGGGCTGGCGTTGAGCCTGGCGCGCGAGCATGGCGCGCGCGTCACCGGCATCACGCTCTCGGCCGAGCAGTTGGCCGAGGCGCGGGCGCGCGCGGCGGCGGAGGGGCTGGCGGAGCGGGTGACGTTCGAGATGCTGGACTATCGCTCGTTGACCGAGCGGTTCGACCGCATCGTCTCGGTCGGCATGTTCGAGCATGTCGGCGTGGTGCACTACCGCAAGTTCTTCGACATCGTGGCGCGCTGCCTGCAGCCGGACGGGGTGGCGCTGCTGCACGCGATCGGGCGCAGCGACGCGCCGGGCAGCACCAATCCGTGGATCGCCAAATACATCTTCCCGGGCGGCTACTGCCCGGCGCTGTCCGAGGTGTTGGCGCCGATCGAGACCAGCCGGCTCGTGGTCGCCGACATCGAGATTCTGCGGCTGCACTATGCCGAGACGCTGCGCCATTGGCGCCGCCGCTTCGCCGCCAACCGCGACACCATCGCCGCGCTGTACGACGAGCGGTTCTGCCGGATGTTCGAGTTCTACCTGGCCGGCTCCGAGGTCGCGTTCCGCCGCGAGGGCCATATGGTGTTCCAGATCCAGCTCGCGCATCAGCCGACCGCGGTGCCTTTGACCCGCGATTACGTCACCGACACGGAGCGGCGCATGGTGCGCGCCGCGGCGCGGCGGGAGTTGGTGGAATTGCGATAGGCTTTCAGCCGCGGCGCGCGGGATCGTCGCGCCCGGGGCACGCGGGATTGTTGCGCCGGTGGCGCGCTGGGTTGGCACGCCGGTGGCGCGCGGGATGATCGCGCCGCTGCTGCGCTCGCGCCGGTTCCTGCCGCTGTTCGTCACCCAGTTCCTCGGCGCGGTGAACGACAATCTGTTCAAGAACGCGCTGGTGGTACTGGCGCTGTTCCAGGCCGGCGAGCGAGGGCCGGTGCTGGTGGCGGTGGCCGGCGGCGTGTTCATCCTGCCCTATGTGGTGTTCGCCTCGATCGCCGGCGAGCTGGCCGACCGCTACGACAAGGCGCGGATGATCCGGCTGATGAAGTGGTGGGAATGCGCCCTGATGGTCACCGCCGCGGTGGGGTTCCTGAGCGGGCACATCGGCTTCCTGATGGTGGTGCTGTTCGGCCTGGGCGTGCAGGCGACGTTCTTCAGTCCGCTGAAATACGGCATCCTGCCCGACCATCTGGGGGTCGACGAGATCGTCGCCGGCAACGGCTACGTCGAAGCCGGGACCTATGTCGGCATCCTGATCGGCACCATCGCCGGCGCGGCGCTGATCCGCGATGCGACGGGGCCGCTGATCGTCTCGATCGCGGGGTTGGCGGTGGCGCTGGCGGGACTGCTGGTGGCGCACGCGATCCCGCCGGCGCCGCCGTCTGGCGAACGCGTCGCCATCGGCTGGAACCTGCCGCGCGGGACCTGGCGCATCCTGGCGCATGCGCGGCGCAACCGGGCGATCTGGCGTGCGGTGCTGGGGATCTCGTGGTTCTGGATGGTCGGGCTGGTGCTGCTGACGCAGTTCCCGGTGGTGGCGAAGGACGTGCTCGGCGGCGACGCGGCGCTGGTGACGCTGCTGCTGACCGGGTTCACCGCGGGGGTCGGGGTGGGCTCGGTGCTGTGCCCGATCCTGCTGCACGGCGAGGTGTCGGCGCGCCACGTGCCGTGGGCGGCGTTCGGCATTTCGCTGTTCACCTGGGACTTCGCCGACGCCTGCCAGGCGGCCGGGGTGGCGGGGGTGACCAGCATCGCGGCGGTGCCGGCGAGCCTGGCCGGGTGGCGCATGCTGGGCGACCTGTTCGGGCTGGCGTTCTGCGGCGGGGTGTTCTCGGTGCCGCTGTATGCGATCGTGCAGGCGCGCGCGGCGCCGGACGAGCGGGCGCAGATGATCGCCGCCAACAATGTGCTGAATGCCGGGTTCATGGTGGCGGGCAGCGCGGTGGCGGCGGGGCTGGCGGCGTGGGGGGTGGGCGCGCCGGCGATGCTGCGGCTGCTGGCTGGGGTGAACCTGCCGGTGGCGATGGCGTTTGCGGTTGGGCGATGGCGGGCGCGGCTTGGGTGACGCTGGGTGCTTCGCGGGTTTGTGTGGGGGGAGTGGAGATGGCGGGCGGCGTCGGGGCGACAAATTCCGGCAGCCAAATGTCGATACATGATGTCGGGTGATGGGTCAGTTTGAGTGTCTGCGGTGGGTGGAAGCCGACGGTCGCCGACGCGGCCTCCCTACCGCCGCTTTGGGTGGAATCCGGACCGACCCGAAAGGCCCTCGCCTGCGTCGCCGACCATTAGGTCACGCCCGGCCTGCCTCGTCCGCGAACATCCGGCGCGGCACCGTAACGACGAATTCCCACGCTACGGCACGCTCGCCAAACTGCTCGCGGCCAAGAAGCTGTCGGGCGTGTTTCGAGGTAAGATCCCTCCGTGAGCGTCGCCGGAACCATCGGCTGTGATCCGGGCGCCCACTCAGCGTTCCGCGGGAAGCATGTATAGTCGGGTGGCCATTGCACCGGGTTCCCATGCGCTCGCCCCGCCGCCGCCCATCAGTCCTGAACCACGCGGCCCCGGCGCGCGCCGATACGCCGCCGGCGCGGATGGTGGCGCGCGTCCGCTCCGACCGGATCCTGCGCCTCGGCCCGCGCACGCGCTGGTGGCGCGATCCGTATCACCACGCGCTAACGATTCCCTGGTGGGCCTTCCTGCTCCTGGCCGGCGGTGTCTACGCCGGTGCCAACGCGCTGTTCGCCGGCCTGTATCTGCTGCAGCCGGACGCCGTCGCTCATGTGGCCTCCCGCGACTTCGCCGATGCGTTCTTCTTCAGTGTGCAGACCATGTCGACCATAGGCTACGGCGTGCTGGTACCGCAGACCGCCTATGCCAACATCCTGGTGGCGATCGAGGCGTTGCTGGGCATACTCATGCTGGCGATGACCACGGGCCTGATGTTCGCCCGCTTCTCCCGCCCCACCGCGCGGGTACTGTTTACCCGCAACGCGGTGATCGGCGTCTACGACGGCGAGTCGACGCTGTTCGTGCGCGTCGCGAACGAACGCAGCAACCAGATCGTGGAAGCGAGCGCCACAATGACCCTGGTGCGCGACGAGACCACGCGGGAAGGCATGACGATCCGGCGCTTCCACGATCTGCATCTTGCGCGCAGCCGCACGCCGATCTTCGCCATGACCTATCTGCTGATGCACCGGATCGACACGGCCAGCAAGCTGCACGGCGTCACCGCCGATTCATTCGCCGCCATGGGTGGAGAGATCGTGGTGACGATTTCTGGATTGGACGAAACCATGGCGCAAACCATCCATGCCCGGGCGTCCTACACGGCGGACGAGTTGCTGTGGGGGCATCGGTTCCTGGACATCCTCGGCTATACCGACGATGGCCGTCGTGCCATCGATTTCAGCCGGTTCCATCACACGGAACCCCTGTGAGGGGAACCAGGCGATGACCGCAGATAACAGCCACGACACCATCCGCTTCCAGGCCAATCCTGTGCCGAACAGCTTCGATAACGTAATGAGCCACGCGTCGCAGATGGGCACCAGTGTCGCGATCAGTCAGGACTCCCACAAGACGTTGACACTTGCCAACGCTCAGAAGAGTGGTTTGACCGCGAGCGACTTTACCTTCGCCTGATCGTTCGCCACCTCGCTGGAATGCTCGACGGGCAGCGTTAGAGCACGGCCATTTCAAGTTGATCGATAGCGTCCGCTCAGGCAGCCTCCCGCTGGTCCAGGCGATGCCCGATCCCGGCCAGGTTCCACGACAGCAGCTCGTGCATCTGTCTGACCGGGTGATCTGCGATGCGCTCGAGGGCTTTGCGCAAATAATCCTCGGGGTCGAGGCGGTTAGCCGGGCGGCATTGACGGCGGCGACACTCAAACTGCCCGCCACCTGATGTCGACACAGGATGCCGGGCGGCCGACGCCAGGCTACTTGGGCCGATCGGCCGCCAGCAGCAGGAAGGGCGGGCGGCGGCGTTCGTCCCGCCACTCCGGGTGCGCGGCCAGCGCGGCGGCGTCCGCCTCCGGCTCCTCCAGCCGCGCCAGCACCAGCCCGGCATCGAGCAAGGCGTTCACGTGGGTCTCGACCGTGCGGTGGTATTTCACCACGCCATCGACGAACCAGCTTGTGCGCCGCTCACCCTCGTCGCGGTAGCGGTCCACCGGCCAGTGCAACCGTGCCCCGTCCGGGCCGGCGTGCCAATCGCCGGCGCCGTGCGCGGTGAAGATCGGGTGCTCGACCGAGCAGGCGAAGCGCCCGCCCGGCACCAGGGCAGCGGCGACGCGGCGCACCAGGCGCAGGTAATCGGCGATGTAGTGCAGCGCCAGCGACGACACGACGAGGTCGAACGCGGACGTTTCCGGTTCGAACTCTTCCAGTGAGGCAAGCAGATAGGCGATCCCGGCGTCGTCGGTGCGCGCACGCGCCGCCTGCAGCATTCGCTCGGACAGGTCCACGCCGATCACCTGGGCCGCGCCGCGAGTCCGGGCCTCGCGGGCGAAATACCCCAGGCCGCAGCCCAGATCGAGCACGCGCAGGCCGTGCAGCGAGGCCGGCAGCAGGCGCTGGAAGGCGGGCCATTCGTAAACGGCGTCCAGCCAGGCGCGGGAGCGCGGCAGTTGCACGTACCCGGCGAAGAAATCCGCATCGTCGTAGATGTTCTGGGCGCTCATCGGCGGTGGCCTGGCTGGGTGGGACCGCGCCGGGAGGGCTGCCGGGCGGTCGCGGATAGCAGGGTGTGATAGGCCGGTTCGCCCATTCCCGCATCCCCCGCGCGCGACCGCCCGGACGGCCGGTTGACCTGGGTCAAGGCACGCGGGGTGGCGGCCTGCCAAAGGGGCGGGCAGAAAACGGGAGTGGGTCGATGTTCAAATACATCGTGCTGCCCTGCACCGGGGGAGCGAGCGACGCGCAGGTGTTCGCCACGGCGCTCGCGGTGGCACGGCAGTTCGGCAGCCATCTGGCCTTCCTGCATGTCCGTCCCGACGTCCGCCAGGAGATCGCCGCGCTGGCCGCCGCCGAGATCGGCGTGGTCAGCGGGGTCGGCGACACGATGGAACGGATGGAGCGGGACGCCGACCGGCGCGAGCATGGTGCCGAGCGGCTGTGGCGCGAGTTGTGCCAACGCGAGGCGATCGCGGTGCGCGACGGGCCACCGTTCGACGGCGTCTCGGCGGAATGGATCGCCGAGGTGGGGGTCCCCGCTGCCTGGGTCGCCGAGCACGGCCGCGCCGCCGATCTGATCGTCGCCGGGCGCGGGCGGGAGGGCGGCGGGATCGCACTCGACGTGCTGGAGGCGGCGCTGATGGACACCGGCCGCCCGGTGCTGATCGCGCCGCCGACGGCCCCCGCCTCGGTCGGGCGGATCGTCACCATCGCCTGGAAGGACGCGCGCCAGGCCGCCGGGGCGGTGGCCGCGGCGCTGCCGTTCATCGCCCAGGCGCAGCGCGTCGTCATCCTGAGCATCGACGAGGACGACGAGCCGGACGACCGCTCGGCCGAGCGGCTGCAACGCGTGCTGCGCTGGCACAACCCGAATGTGCTGATGCACCGGCTGGTGCGCGAGCGCGGCTCGGCGGCCGAGGTGCTGCTGGCGGCCGCGGCGGGGGCCGGCTCCGACCTGCTGGTGATGGGCGGCTACAGCCATACCAGGCTGCGCGAGGCGATGTTCGGCGGCTTCACCCGCCACGTGCTGGAGCGCGCCGAACTGCCGGTCCTGATGGCGCATTGAGGCAGCCGGCGCCCAAGGCGGAAGCGGAGCAAGGCCGGGGCTCCGCCCCGAACCCCGCCAGGGGGGCGTTGCCCCCTGGACCCCCCACCAAGGGCGAGCCCTTGGAACCCTTCACCGGGAGTGTGGGGAGGGGGCGGGGGCGTATGGGCAGGGCGCCGGTGCCGCCCCGGCGGCACCGGCGCCCTGCCCATACGCCCCCGCCCCCTCCCCACACTCCCGGTCATGGAGTCCAGAGGCTCCGCCTCTGGTGGGGGTCCAGGGGGCAAAGCCCCTTGGTGGGGTCCGGGGCGAAGCCCCGGCCTGCCTCCGTTCAGCGCTTGATCGGCGCGAAGGGGGCCGGCGTCATCAGTTTGTTCTCTTGCTTGATCAGGTAGCCGGCCTCGGCATTCTTGCGCATGAACACCTGCCACTCGGGGTCGGCCTGCATGGCGGCGCGCCTGGCCGCGCGGTCGGCGGCGTCCTGGTAGACCCAGATGTGGACGTAGGTGTTCAGCTCGCCCGACTCGGCGATCAGATAGGCCAGCGGCTCGCCGAGATGGCGTTTCTGCGCCTTTAGGCCGTATTCCTCGTACAGCTTCAGTTGCTGCGGCATCGTGCCGGGACGGACCGTGTAGGTGCGGTGATCGAGCAGCATTGCGTTGGCTCCCATTGAACTGCGGCGCGCGATGCGCGGCGCGGCAGTTCAGCACGGCGCGGGCGGGTTTGTCAGGGTGGCCGCCGGTCGGCGCGACGGCGGGTCGCGTGACGGCCGGTCAGGGGATCAGGTTGTGGCGGACCAGCACGGCGGCGATGGCCTCGCAGCCGGCCTGGTCGGCCGCGTCGAAGCGCCCGGGTCGCGGGCTGTCGAGATCGAGCACGCCCAGCAGGCCGGACGCGGTCAGCAGCGGGACCACCAGCTCGGCGCGCGAGTCGGCATCGCAGGCGATATGGCCGGGGAATGCGTGCACGTCGGCCACCAGGATGGAACGGCGCTCGGCCGCCGCGGTGCCGCACACGCCCTGGCCGAGCGGGATGCGCACGCAGGCCGGCTTGCCCTGGAACGGCCCCAGCACCAGCTCGTGGCCGCGCAGGAAGTAGAACCCGGCCCAGTTCAGCTCGGGCAGGCTGTGAAAGATCGCCGCCGCGGCGTTCGCGGCGTTGGCAACCGGATCGGCTTCATCGCGCAACAGCGCATCCACCGCCGCGGCGAGGTCCTGGTAGCGCACGGACGTGTCGGCGCGCGCGCGCCGCGTCCCGCCCGCGGGGGCCGAAGTCCCCGAGGTGGCGTGCTGCCAGGGTGTGGCGCGAAGCGGCTCGTGCATTGCCGGCCTCCTTGGTGGCCGGCCTGGATAGACCGGCCCCGAGGTGCCGGGCAATGACGCGCCGCTGCTCGTCCTAGGCGGCGCGGCTGCGCGCGGCGGCCCGCGGCGAGGCGGCGTCGCGCAGGTAGCCGCGCAGTTCGCGCAGGAACGCCGTGCCGGGCGGCGTGCGCTGCACCAGCACGCTGCGGCGATCCAGCGGGTCGGTCTTGCGCCGAACCAGATCGAATTCCGCCAGCCGGTCGAGCGCCCGCGTGATCGCCGGCTTCGACACGTTCAGCTTGGCGGCCAGGCCGCGGACGGTCTGTGCCTCGGTCTCGAGATAGCAGGTCAGGAACACGCCAAGCTGCCGGGCCGACAGATCCGGTCCGTCCCGCCGCACCAGATCGACGATCGTGCTGCGCAGAATTCCAGCAAGACCCTCGCCAACGTCATTTGCACTCATTGTCACGGACCTCATGTTTCATTAAGTTTCGTTAACTTTATTCCACAGGTACCCCCCTCGGCACCCAACGTATTGCCCCATTTATGAGTGCCGGCTGCCGAATCTTGGTCGGCATGGGCAATCATCTAATCCACGCAACGAGAGATGGAACCCTCGAAATGCATGGCGTTATGCACGTTGCCGTGAGCCGAACGCCAAGCGGTGCTTGCGAACAGACACGGGCGCGAGGCAACCGGCCGTGGTATCATCAGGGGCTATGGTCCACGGTCCGGTTGCCTGCCTGCGATCTCCCAGCGGCAGGTCTGGCACCTTGGGCGCGCCCGCCTGTCGGTACGCATGCCGCGACATTACGATTACGACAGGAATCGATTGGCCCGCCGCACGGTCCTGGCAATGATCCGCCCGCCGATGCCAACGGGGCGGAGCATTCCGCTGTCATATCAGCGCCCCAGATTCTGACCCATCGGCTTGCGGCGGGCCGCTGGCATGAGTCGTGGTTTGCGCGCGGCTGCCCCAGCAATCCCTGCGCGATGCCAGCGGCCCAAAATGATCGAAGCGTCATCATTTTGATCCGCGAGCATGATTCGTGCTGATTTCGACACCAAATGCGCAATCGTTCCGCCAATGCCGCATCGTGGCCGCAACAAGAGGATCACGGCTGGGACCTCGAAGTCGCCGCGGAGTTCCGAACGGGCGGTCGGGCCGGCGAGGCAGGTCCTGGCGATCGGTCATGCGACGTGCCGCTGCTTCGCGTGGGCGGGCAGATGTATCCGTCAGCTTTTCGGCACGGCGCTGGTGCGCAGGAAGGAAGCAATTTTTTGGCTCATATGGCGTTGACTGTTGGACGGCCCCGTAGGGCGGAAAAGCGCAGCGCCTTCCGCCATCGGACGGTGGCGGGATATGTTGTTGGGGACGTCGGCAGATGCGAGCGGCTCGCCCGGCGGTGGCGGAAGGCGCTGCGCTTTTCCGCCCTACGGGCCGTCCAACAGTCAACGCCATAAGAGCCAATTTTTTAGCCGCCGATGACACCGTGCTGGACCATCTGACGGAGCGGATCATCGGCAGTGCCCTGACTGTCTCCATAGAGGTTGGGACCGGATTTCTCGAGAAGGTGTACGGAAATGCGCTTGCGCCTGCGCTTCGCACGGCCGGCCGCGCGGTCTTGCAGCAGCACGGTGTTATACCAGGCGTCCGAATGATCGACGCTTCGGCGGGGCCGCCACGTCATGCCGGCCCCCGGGTCCGGCATGACGAGGGTGCGGCGCCAATAGATCAAACTTTCCGCCGCCTGGTGTGAGGCATTGGCCTGATCGGCGTTCATCGGCGTTCATCGGCGGCTGAATTAGCTTTGCCGCGAACCCGACGGGCGGGGCCAGCAAGCCGGAACAACCAACTTGGTCAGTATGTTATCGTCGGGTCAGCGGAAATTCTTCGCTCGGTGCAGTGAGCAGTGAGCCGTGGGGTTGGTGGTGCAGGGTGCCTGGTCGGGGCCGGCCGCGCGGCAGGATCGGCACAAACCTGCCCGGCGCATCGTGGCGAGCGGCGCGCCGCGGCCGGACGCGGCGGACATGCCCAGCTCAAATCGCGACGCGGACGCCAAGCTCGACCACGCGATCGGAGGGAATCCGGAAGAACTCGGTCGCGGGGACCGCGTTGCGCGCCATCACCAGGAACAGCCACAGCCGCCACAGCGACATCTTCGGCGCCATCGCCGGCACCATCACCTCCCGCCCGAGGAAGTAGCTGACCTGCATCGGGTCGAACGCGACGCCGAACCGCTTCAGGTCCTCGAGCGCGCGCGGGATGTTCGGGCTCTCCATGAAGCCGTAGCGCAGGATGACGCGGTGCACGCCGGGGGCCAGCTCCTCCACCTCGGTGCGGCGGTCGCGGCCGACCTCGGGTTCGTCGACGTTCTGCACGGTCACGAACAGCACCCGCTCGTGCAGCACCTTGTTGTGTTTCAGGTTGTGCAGCAGCGCGGTCGGCACGTAGTCCGGGTTGCCGGTCAGGAACACCGCCATGCCGGGCACGCGCAGCGTGCGCGACTGCGGCAGCCGGGCCAGGAACGAGGTCAGCGGCAGGCTGTCCTGCTTCCAACGCGCCAGCAGCAGGTCGCGGCCGCGCTTCCAGGACGTCATCAGCGCCATCAGCGCCAGCGCGAAGCCCAGCGGCACCCAGCCGCCCTCGATCACTTTCAGCGTATTGGCACTGAAGAACACGCTGTCGATGACGAAGAAGCCGCCGAACACCCCCAGCGAGGCCGCCCGCGACCAGCGGTACTGCCGGCGGAACACCACCATTGCCAAAACGCAGGTGCACATGAAGGTCCCGGTGACGGCGATGCCATAGGCCGAGGCGAGCGCGTCGGAGCTTCTGAACGCGAACACCAGGACCAGCACGCCCGCCAGCAACGCCGCGTTGACCTGCGGCACGTAGATCTGCCCCTCCTCGGTGACCGAGGTATGGCGCACCGTCATGCGCGGCAGGAAGCCGAGCTGCATGCATTGCCGGGCGATCGAATAGGCCCCGGAGATCATCGCCTGCGAAGCGATCACCGTCGCCAGCGTGGCCAGGATCACCAACGGCAGCCGCGCCCAGGCGGGCGCCAACAGGAAGAACGGATTAACCAGCGTTGCCGGGTCGTGCAGGATCAGGGCGCCCTGGCCGAAATAGTTCAGCACCAGCGACGGCAGCACGAAGAACGTCCAGCTCAGCTGGATCGGGCGCGCGCCGAAATGCCCCATGTCGGCGTACAGCGCCTCGGCCCCGGTCACGCACAGCACCACGGCGCCGAGCACCACGAAGGCCAGGACCTTGTACTGGATGCACAGCATCACCGCGTAGCTCGGCGAGATCGCCAGCAGCACATACGGATTGCGCGCGATCTCGATCGCGCCGAGCAGGCCGATCACCAGGAACCACACCGCCATCACCGGGCCGAAGGCGCGCCCGACGGTGGCGGTGCCGCGCCACTGCACGGCGAACAGCACGATGATCACGATGGCGCTAATCGGCAGCACGAACTCCGCCAGGCCGGGCGCCGAGACCTCCAGCCCCTCCACCGCCGACAGCACCGAGATCGCCGGGGTGATGATGCCGTCGCCGAAGAACAGGCAGGCGCCGGCGATGCCGACCAGCGCCACGGTGTTGCGCATGTGGGTGCCGACCGAGACGCGCTGCGCCAGGGCCATCAGCGCCAGGATGCCGCCCTCGCCATGGTTGTCGGCGCGCATGATCAGGGTGACGTATTTGAGCGTCACGATCAGCACCAGCGACCAGAAGATCAGCGACAGGATGCCGAGCACCTCGACGTCGGTGATCAGCGTCATGTGGAAGATCTGCAGGCTGGCGCGCAACGCGTACAGCGGGCTGGTGCCGATGTCGCCGTAGACCACGCCCAGCACCGCCAACAGCAGGCCGAACCGCGGCAGCCTGGGCTGTGCCGCCCCGTCGGCCGTCGCCGTGGTCACGGGCGCCCCTTGGGCAGGCCGCTCAGCCAACGTCGGATCATCCAGTCGCCCCTGCCCGCTTGCCACGCGGTGCGCGGACGCATACGCCCGCTGGCCCAGGGGACACAAGCCGGGGACACAAGCCGGGGAGACCTGGCCGGAGGCGACACGGCGGCGGACGGCGGGCCGGGCAATCGCGGCCGGGCTGGCGCGGCCGGGCAATCGCGGCCGGGCTGGCGCGGCCGGGCTGGCGCGGCCGGGCTGGCGCGGCCTAGCGCAGCTCGTCGTCGCGGCGGCGGCGCCAGGCCTCGACCACCAGGCAGAGTATCTCGAACAGGATCGAGGCGCCGTTGAACGCGGTCAGGCCGCCGACGTCGAACGGCGGGGCGACCTCCACCAGGTCGCCGCCGACAAAGTCGATGCCGCGCAGCTCGCGCAGCAGGCGCAGCGCCTCCAGCGCGGTGATGCCGCCGGCCTCCGGCGTGCCGGTGCCGGGGGCCTGCGCGGGGTCCAGGCTGTCGATGTCGAACGACAGGTAGGTGGGGCCGGCCCCGGCGATCCGGCGCGCCTCGGCGGCGGCGAAGCGCCAGCCCTGGTCGTGGAACTCGTCCATGGGGAGCACGCGCATGCCGCTGTCGCGCGAGAAGCCCCACATGTCGGGGTCGTTGGTGGTGCCGCGGATGCCGATCTGGATCACCCGGGTCGGGTCCAGCACGCCGTCCTCCACCGCGCGGCGGAACGGCGCGCCGTGATGGAAGCGCGAGCCGAGGTAGTCGTCGCCGGTGTCGCAATGCGCGTCGATATGGATCATGCCGACCGGCCGCGCGGCGCCGAGGGCGCGCAGGATCGGCAGGGTCACCGAATGGTCGCCGCCGACGCTGAGCGGGATCACGCCGGCGGCGACGATGCTGCTGTAAAATTGGCCGATTTCGGCGTGCGCGGACTCCAGCGCGAAGGGCCGCTCGATCCAGCAGTCGCCGAGGTCGCGCACCCGGACGTCGGCGAACGGCGCGATCCCGGTCGCCGCGTTCAGCCGGCGCAGCAGGCTGGACTGGTCGCGCACCGCGCGCGGGCCGTGGCGCGCGCCGGAGCGGTTGGTCACGCCACCGTCGTACGGCACGCCGATCAGGCCGATGTCGGCCTCGGCCAGGCTGGCAGCCTGGGGCGTGCGAAAGAAGGTCGGGATGCCGGTGTAGCGGGGCCGTGCCTGCGGGTCGGCAAGGTCCTGGTAGGTGGTGGGCAGTTTGATCATCGGTGCCTCCAACCCGGGATGAGGCGTGCAGATACCACGTTCCGGAGGCGCGGCAGCAGGGCACAGGGATGAGGCTGGGTCGCGGCATAAGATTCTCCGCCCTCCCCTTGAGGGAGGGGGAGAGTTGGGGGAGGGGTGGGCTTGGCACTGACGGTGCCGCTCTACCCCTCCCCCCAACCTTGGTCCGCTCTTCGCGGCCCAAGCCCTCAAGGGGAGGGGGAGAGTTGGGCTGCGACCCAGCGTCATCCCGGCACCGACCGAAACCTGGCGCGCCGGCGCTAGCGGGTCGGTCGGCCGCCGCGGGCGGGGGTCGCGGCCGGCTTGGGCAGCGGCGGCAGGTCCTCCTCCAGGATGGTCAGGTGCACCGAGTAGGAGACCTCGCCGTCGTCGGTGTCGCGGTGCACCGTGCCGATCACCTCGTCGGCCACCATCAGCTCCACGGACAGGCCGGCGCGCGGCGGCGCCACCACGGAGACGCGGTCGGAGCCCAGGATCCGGCGCAAATACGCCTGCACCCGGTCGATGTCGGTCTTGGTCATGGTTGGCACCTTCTGCGCTGTTCGCGGGACGGATAGCGGGACGGGGGCGGCGTGACCAGAGCGGCGCGCTGCCCGGCCCGGAGGGCGGCGGCGGCGGCGCTGGAATCCGTGGGCGTCTCGGGACATAGTCCCGCGGCATGCGCAAGATCGTGATCATCGGCGGCGGGGCGGTCGGCAGCTCGATCGCCTACCACCTGGCGAGCCATCCGGGGTTCGCCGGCGAGATCACCGTGGTCGAGCGCGACCCGACCTATCGCATCGCGTCGTCCTCGCTGTCGGCCAGCTCGATCCGGCAGCAATTCTCCACGCCGTTGAACATCGCCATGTCGCGCTTCGGCTTCGAGTTCCTGTGCGGCGGGGCGGAGCGGCTGGCGGTGGACGGCGACCGGCCGGCGCTGGGGCTGACGCACAGCGGCTACCTGTTCATGGCCTCCGCTTCGGGGCTGGACGTGCTGCGGGAGAACCACGCGGTGCAGCGCGCGGCGGGCGCCGACGTCGCGCTGCTGTCGCCGGGCGAGCTGACCGCGCGGTTTCCGTGGATCTCCGCCGACGGCGTCGCTGGTGCCTCGTTCGGCCTGTCGGGCGAGGGGTGGTTCGACGGCCCGGCGCTGCTGGCGGCGTTCCGGCGCAAGGCGCGCGCGCTGGGGGTGAGGTATGTGGCGCGCGAGGCGGTGGGGCTGGGCCTGGCGGGCGAGCTTGTGCGCCTGGTGCGGCTGGCCGACGGGGCGGAGCTGGCGTGCGACGTGGCGGTGAACGCGGCCGGGCCGTGGTCGGCGCGGGTTGCCGGCTGGGCGGGGATCGACCTGCCGGTGCGGCCGCGCAAGCGCATGGTGTTCGTGATCGCCTGCCGCACCCCCCTGCCCGGCTGCCCGATGGTGATCGAACCCGGCGGCATCTGCATGCGCCCGGAAGGCGCGGTGTATCTGTGCTGCCGCTCGCCGGGGGCGGACGAGGCGGACCCGGACGAGCCGCCGCTGGAGGTGGACGAGACGATGTTCCTCGACCGGATGTGGCCGGTGCTGGCGGCGCGCATCCCGGCGCTGGAGGAACTGAAGCTGCACAGCTCCTGGGCCGGCTACTACGAGATGAACCTGTTCGACCACAACGGCATCGTCGGGCCGCACCCGGCGGCGCCGAACCTGATCCATGCGACGGGGTTCAGCGGCCACGGCATCCAGCACTCGCCGGCGACCGGGCGGGGGGTGGCGGAGCTGATCGCCGAGGGCGGCTACGCCAGCCTGGACCTGTCGCCGCTGGGCTGTGAGCGGCTGGTGGCGGGGCGGCGGCTGGTCGAGCGGGCGATTCTTTGACGGGCGTGGCGGCGTTGGGGCGCGATCGGCGTTGCGGCGGGGGGGAGCGCCGGTCGATGCGGCCCGCGGAGTCCTCGCTGGGGGCGGTGAGCCGAGCAGGAGCGTTGCGTGCTGCGGGTGATCGCCGTCGGGCGGCTGAAGGACGCGCCGGAGGCCGCGCTGTTCGCCCGCTATGCCGAGCGGATGCGGCCCAGGCTGGGGCTGAGCGAAATCCCCGAGGCGCGCGGCGCGCCGGTGGAGATCAAGCGGCGGGAGGGCGCGGCCTTGCTGGCGGCGTTGCCTGACGCGGGGTTCGCGGTGGCGCTGGACCAGGGCGGCGAGGTCACCCGACAGCGCGCGGCTGGCGGCGCTGCTGGAACGGTGGCTCGGGCTGGGGCGGCCGGTGTGCTTCCTGATCGGCGGCGCCGAAGGGCTGGACGCGGCGGTGCTGGCGCGGGCGGATGTGACATTGTCGCTCGGGGCGATGACCTGGCCGCACTTCCTGGCGCGGGCGATGCTGGCGGAGCAGCTGTATCGCGCGCGCTCCATCGCCGCTGGGCATCCGTATCACCGGGCGGGGCGGCCTGGCGGGTAGGGTGGGTCCGCTGCGCGCGGTGCAGCAATTCGCATTTTGGCTGATCCGGGCGACCTGGCCTGAACTGAAAGATCTTCGACCCAACTGCGACATTCGGAACCAGCCAACCAAGGTCCGGTCTCGAAGACGAAGCTGCCATAGCTCCTCGGTCGGAAGGACCGGCTGCTGCGCGCCCATCCACGCCGTTCACGGGTGCCGACCCTCTTCTCCGAAGCCGACATACCCTCATATTCACCGCTCTGGCCGCTGTTCGTGCACCACGACCTGTTCGGTATCTAGAAGCGGCCCCGGGCGTCGTCGGTGCGATGCGGACCGCGCGGCGATCGAAATCCGGTACTGCGCTTGTCTCCAGATAGTAGACGATGGTACCGATGTCCCCCCTCGTCCCCACTGTTCATAGGCGAACCACTTGCTCGAAACCATCCGTATCGAAAATTATAAGTCGATTGAGAAGCTGATCGTGCCGCTCGGCCGGATCAACGTCTTTATCGGCGAGAACGGTGCCGGCAAAACCAATATTCTGGAGGCAATCGCGCTTGCGGGTGCCGCGCAGGCGCGCAAGCTCGACAACGAGTTCCTGGCTTCGCGCGGCATCCGGGTCAGCGGTCCGGAATTGATGCGGTCGGCCTTCGAAAAGGGCAAGGCGAGCGAGCCGGTCAAGGTGTCGGCCAAGTTGACGAGCGGATCCGAGTTCAGCTTCGAGCTGACCAATGACAACCAGCCTTACTCGACGTGGCAGCAAAATTCATCGGCTGCTACGACCACTAGTGATCTCAAAGGATTTTTCGGGCTTATCAAAAACGTCGCTTCTACCATCAAGGATGAGACTGAACGCACAAAATTTCTATCCACAGTAAAAGAAAAAGTCACTAAATCATTGGATGATGCGCAGATAAAACCCCCCCCTTCTGGAGGAAGAAGAATTCGCTTTTCAGGTAAAGTTAGAAATTCCAGATTATTTCCCTGGCATCGATGCGGGAGGGATCGAGGATTTCATTATCTATGCCCCCGAGAACTCGGCGCTGCGCCTGTTTGAACGCGAGGGGCAGATCGAGCCGCTCGGCATCAACGGCGAGGGATTGCTCAAGCTCCTGAGCGTCATGTCGAATGACAAGAACAGAGCTGCAATCGACGCCATCAAGGATTCGTTAAGGTTGTTCAGCTGGTTCGAAGACTTCAAGATCACCGAGGGGAAATCGCGCGATCAGATTGAAATTTTTGACCAGTTCCTTGACAAAACTAAGTCCAGCTTCGACCAGCGTAGCGCCAACGAGGGTTTCCTGTTCCTTGCCTTCTATTTCGCGCTGTTCACGAGCAGTCTCACACCTCGCTTCTTCGCAGTCGATAATGTGGATTCTTCGCTTAACCCCAAGCTGTGCGAGGCGCTCATGCGGCGCTTGGTGAAGCTTGCCAAGGACCATGATAAGCAGGTCCTCTTCACTACCCACAATCCAGCCACCCTTGATGGCCTCGATCTCGAAGACCCCGAACAACGGTTATTCATCGTCTCCCGCGGGCCGCGCGGCCAAACTCGTGCAAGACGCTTCGAGAAGAAGCCCTCCACGGAGAGGCCGCGGCGGCTTTCTGAACTGTTTCTGAGCGGGGTGTTGGGCGGACTTCCGAAGGGCTTCTGATGACGACCTTCGCGCTCATCTCGGAAGGGCTGACCGATCAGATTATCCTCGAACGCATGATTGAGCAGATCTGCGGCAAGATGTTTGATGATGACGTTAACATCAACCCATTGCAGCCATTACGGGACGCGACGGATGCCGCAGCTGCCCCCCATGCGGGCTGGGAACTGGTTTTCGAATACTGCAGGGAGCGCGCGGCGGACGCGCTGGCCGCCAACGACTACGTCGTTATCCACCTTGATACCGATCAGGGCGATCATCCCAATTTCGGAGTGCCTCTCACGCATCAGGGGGTCGAGCGCCCCTACAACGATTTGGTCGAGAATGCGATCGCGGTGATCGCCGCTCAGCTTGGTGGTGCCCTTCATCCCGCACATGCAAAGCGCTTCTTGTTTGCGATTTCGGTCCACTCGATGGAGAGTTGGCTACTACTCTACCTTTTCAATCGCGATGAACCTAAGAACAGTATGGACCGGCTTAATCGCCAATTGCGCAAGAACAATAAGGAGCCGTTGGTGAAGGAGATCCGCGCCTATCAGCAGATCGCACGTGACATCAAGCGCAAGCGATTGATGGCGCTGAGCGTCAAGAAACACAGCCTTGGCCTGTTTCTTGCGCAACTCTGTGAACTTATTACCGCTGCCGTGGAGGAAGACTGAGCGACAGCCGTTCAGCAACTGTTGGGTCGATTACCGCGCGCAGGAGTGCCCCCAGCCGGATCATCTCCACGTTCTCCACCGAATGTGCTATGACCATAGAGCCGGACGCGTAGGATTTACTTTCGCCAAGCGAACCGAGATATTGTCCAGATATTGCTGATGTCGCACACGGAATTTCGTGCGGGCCTTATCTTCACTGACCCTATTGCCGCACATGCTCAATCCGGCTGCCGTTGTGCCGGAACATTGCATCTTGATGCCTCACGTAAGGCAGTTTTCGTCTAGAACTCGTTCGAAACCTGCCGTTCCGCTTTCGGCCAAAGCCGGCCGACGGTCGGTGCATGCCTATCCGGTTAGCACCCACACCTACTACCCGTAGTCTAACGGGGCTGAACTCGCGCCCAGCCCCGTCATTCGCTACTCTGAGGTTGCGACACCAGATAGGGAGCGAAGCTGTGCCATTTATAATATGTGCGGCCCGAGTGCGAGTGGGATTGCAGCCGCCGGAAGAACGCGGATATCT
Source organism: uncultured Alphaproteobacteria bacterium (assembly GCA_963847615.1). Classification (GTDB taxonomy): domain Bacteria; phylum Pseudomonadota; class Alphaproteobacteria; order Acetobacterales; family Acetobacteraceae; genus Palsa-883. The sequence goes on along the minus strand of CAWKAN010000012.1, from coordinate 11,615 downwards.
TCGGGGAGGCGGTATGAAGGTGCTGAGAGGGGCTGACTGGCGGCCGGTCCAGCCGGGCCGGTCCCGCCAGCGAACGACAATCGACCGAGGCAGTTAGCATTCTCATTTTACGAGACGCCAGACGATGCCAAGTAGCGTGAGTGCAAGGATGAGCACGCATGCGATCTCTTGGTACCGAGCTTGTTTACCGAAAGCTCGCCTGCCGAATGGGCGAACGTAGGCGCCGAGCATGGCGATCAAACCAAAGCGCGATCCGCAGTCCGAATATGATCGAAACTCGAACCTTGCAGAGGCGTTCGGGTGGGTGCTGCTCGCCGGCCTCGCTGTGGAACTAGCATTCGCCTTTATCCTCGATAAGCTGCCGCTTGAGAAGGTGCTCAACTATCGTCGAGGACGCGCTGATCGTCGGGGGTGTTTGGGGCGAAATCCATTTCGGTAGGCGCGCAAGGACTGCCGGCGACCGCGTGCAGACAGAGGCCACTGCCAGGATCGCCGAAGCCGAGGCTCGGGCCGCAGAGGCACTCCAAAAAGCGGCAGATGCCGATTTGGCTCGCGTCAAGATCGAACAACGTCTAGCGCATCGCTCTCTAAACAATGAGCAGTTTGGGGTTGTGGTTGACCGCATAAAAGAGTTTTCGGGCACTCCGGTCTCTGTTGTTATGCGCGCGCCAGAGTCAATTGAGATAACCTTGATCACGAATTTGTTGATCCACGTTGTTTCTACAGCAGGTTGGCGCGTTGTGACTGGCGCCAGAATTGACCGTGGACCGTTGGTGGTCGGCATTCCAATCGGAGCGATTGGAGTGCAAGCGGAAAAAGCCGGACGCGCGCTCGCCGAGGCACTGGAACAGGCCGGCATAGCGGCCCGAATTCGATCCTGGCATTATTAGGCTCGTCGGCGGATTTACCGGCGCCGGCACTCCGCCGCTTGCGGTGCCACGCGGGGATGACTTTTCAGTTGTGACAATCGTAGTCGGCATCAAACCCGAGGAATGGAAGGCGGCGGCCGCTGGATAGGGCAGCACGAATGCGCTCAGAGCAAGAGAAATAAGGACAAGATAGGATGATAGTCCGTGAGTGTCGATAAGTGCACAATCGTCCGTGCAAGAAGCGGACGAAGCGCCCTTGTTATCCACCATAGCTAACCAATCCCCCTACATGTGGTAGATGTGGGTGACAACCGGATAGGCATTCTTGCTTCCTCTGTGGCCCTCCCTGGCTCTCGCTTCTTCTCCGTGGTGAAACCTTGCTTGCTTGCAGACCCCGCCACGCCCCAGACCGAAGACGCCCCCACCCCAACCAGGCAGCAAACCACCCAACACCCCCATCCAACCCCCGATCGGGTTTGCTTCCGGCATTTAGTTAGTATATGTGACTATCCCTCACTCATTTTCAGCCGGAGCGCAGCATCATGTCCGACCCATCCAACGGAATTACCTTTCGCACCATCCAGGAGGCGATGCCCGAGTACACCTCAGCCAGGACCTGCTGGACGGCGTGTTGACCGCCATGCCGCCGCCACCGGCCGATGCCTCCCCGGCCTGGCGCCGGGCGCGGCTGACGCGGATCATCGAGGAGGTGGCCGCCCGGGTGCCGATGGACGCGGCGCAGGGGCACCTCGCCGGGCAGCTCGTCGTCGTGCAGTTCCTCGCCGATGACATGGTGGGGCGCATCACGGCGCCGGGGTTGCCGCTGGCGGAGCGGCGCCTGGTCGCCCGCACGGCCGACGACCTGCTGCGCTCGGTGGTGCGGTTGGAGCGCGCGCTGGAGCGGCGGCAGGCGCGGGTGATGCCGTTCCGCGACGTGGGGGCGGTGGGCGGGTTCGACCTGGCGGCGCTGGACGGCGTTTGGTGCCGCGGGGTCCCGGTCGCCGCCGGGACAGGCTCCCGCGCCGCCGCCGGGACGGACTCGGGCAGCTTCGCCGCGGCCTGTGCCGGGGATGCCGCGGCCGGCACAGTGCCTCCGCCGGCCGCACCGGCGCCTGAAGCGGGGCTGGCGCCGGGGGCACCCGCGTCGGCGGGGGCCGAGGGCGCGGCGGCTTGGGTTGGCCGGGCGGCGGCCGGGCGGCCGGGCGGCGGGGCGGGCGAGGCGGCGGGCGCCGGCGACCCGGACGGCCGCGCCGGCGTGGCCCGCGCTTGCGTCACGCTGGAGCAGGGCGATGGCTGGTCGCTGGAGGTCTGGCCGGCCCGGGCGGGCGCCAGCGTGGCGCCTGACCCCGCCGCGCACGACAGGTTGGCGTGGCCGGGTGCGACGGTGGGTGCTGCGACGGCGGAGCGGGCCGCGACGGAGCGGCCGGGACCGCGGGGCGTGGCATGAGCGCGCGCGTCGATCCGCGGGAGGCGGCCGCGGGGACAATCGTCGCCCCGGGGTGGGCGCCGGCGTGCGGGGCGCGGACACGGGCCGGCGGTCCGTGCCTCGGGTTGGCGATGGCGAACGGCCGCTGCCGCATGCATGGCGGGGCGAGCACCGGGCCTCGGACGGCGGCGGGCCTGGCGCGGATAGTTGCCGCGAAGACCACGCACGGGCGCTACGCGATGAGCGGGGCGGCGGAGCGGGGCGAGCGGCGGCACTTCCGCACGGTGAATGCGCGGGTCGGGCTGCTGGGCGCGGCGACGGAAGTGCGGGCGTATCTGCCGGCCAAGCTGGCGGCGCGGCTGAATGCGGGGGCGGGGGCGTTGCGGGCGCCGAAGCATCCCTCGCAGGTGGCGTTCGAGGCGTTGCACGCAACAACCCCATGCGCCTGTCTGCCGCCGGGGCTGGGGCGACGGGCGCGGGGTGGGGCGGGCGGCGGAGGGTCCGACGGCGCGGCGGTGGTGGCGCTACGCGGGCGGGCGACCGAGCGGCGGCGGCGCGGGCCGAGGCGGCGGCGCAGGCGCCGTGGCGGGCGGCGATCGCGGCGGCGCGGGCGGCGCAGCGCGCGGCGGGGGGCCAAGCGCGCATATCGCGCAACGACCCTACGCGTGGCGGGGTGGTGGGCCAAATGCGGGCGGCGCGCAACGACCCTATGCGCGGCGAGGCGGCGGTTCGGGGGATGGCGGGGGTGGTGTTGGCGGCGCGGGGGGATGCGCCGGCCGGGCAGCCGGCAGGTGCGACCGCCGGATGGGCGCCTGGATCGCCCGGGTTGGGGGAGGCGTTGGCGCGGGAGCTGATGGCGCGGCGGTTAAGGGCGGAAATCGGCGGTGCGTGGCAACGACCCTATGCGTGGCCCGGAGGTGGACGTTGGGAAGGAGGGCGGGGCGCGGGGTGCGTTGGGGGGGGACGGGGTTGGGCGCGACGCGGGGCTTGGCGCTCGGCAGCACGACGCTGGCGCGGACCTGGGAGCCGCGCGTGTCGGAGGATCCTCGCCGCGCGGTTCGGGGCGGGGGTGGTGGTGGGTGGGCCGGGGGCGCCGGTGGCGGAGCCGGGGATCGCGGCGATGCCAGGTGGCAATGGTGCGCAACGACCCTATGCGTGGGCGGCCGCACGGGGGCCGGGAGGCGGGGGCCGAAGGGCTGGACGGCGCGGTGCTGGCGCGGGCGGATGCCACGTTGTCGCTCGGCGCGTTGACCTGGCCGCACTTCCTGGCCCGCGCGATGCTGGCGGAGCGACTGTATCGCGCGCGGAGCATCGCCGCCGGGCATCCGTATCACCGGGCGGGGCGGCCGGGCGGATAATACCAGGCGGCCGGATGATCGACTCTCCGGCTGTACCCGCATCGTCATGGCGGCCCCCGGGTTCGGCCGCAGGCCGGCTCGAGGACAGGGTCCGCCCGGCGTCCTCGACTTTGGCTTGCTGCACGAAGGCAAGTCGTGGATGCCGGCATTCGCCGGCATGACGGGGGCGCGGCGCCGACGGGTCAATCCTTCCGCTGGTCAATCCTTCCGCCGGCTGGGATTACGCCGGTTGGGATTACGCCGGTTGGGACAAGGCGGTTGCGCCGGGCGCGGCGCCGGTTGTTGCGCGCGGGGGGCGATCGCTGAATACTGGCGGCGCAACGCTCTCGGGCGGCCAGGCGCGTTCACCCAAGCTTGTCGAGGGCGGGGCGGCGCGGCGATGGCCCGATGGCCGCCCAAGACCCAGGCCCATGGAGGAACATCGATGTCATTCTACCGCGGCATGACCTGCGACAACGTCACCATCAAAGGCGACGGGGGGACGCCGATAACCGCCTACGTCGCCAGGCCATCCGGCCCCGGGCCGTTTCCGGGCGTGGTGCTGGTCCACCATCTGCCGGGGTGGAGCGAGCTGTACATCGAGACCACGCGGCGGTTCGCGCATCACGGCTACCTGGCGATCTGCGCCAACCTGTATGAGCGCGAGGGCGGCGGCAGCGACGGCAACCCGGACGACGTCGCCGCCAAGGTGCGCGGCGAGGGCGGCATCTCCGACGCGCAGATGGTCGGCGATACCGCGGGCGCCGTGGCGTGGATGCGCGCGCAGCCCGATCACAACGGCAAGGTTGGCCTGTTCGGCTCCTGCTCGGGCGGCCGGCACGCGTTCATCTATGCCTGCCAGCGCAAGGACGTCGATGCCTGCGTCGAGCTGTGGGGCGGCGCGCGTGGTGATGGGCAAGGAGGAGCTGAACGCCAAGACGCCGGTGGCGCCGATCGACATGACGAAGGACCTGTGCTGCCCGCTGCTGGGCCTGTTCGGCAACGACGACCGCGCGCCGAGCCCGGAGCAGGTGAACCAGCACGAGGCCGAGCTGAAGAAGCACGGCAAGGCGCACGAGTTCCACCGCTATGACGGGGCCGGCCACGGGTTCTTCTATTGGCACCGGCCGCTGTATCGGCCCGAGCAGGCGATGGACGGCTGGAGCAAGGTGTTCGGCTTCCTCGGCAAGCAGCTGGCGAAGTAGGAGGGGCGGAGATGTGCACGTCGATCATCGAGATCGTCCGCGCGGAGGGCATGGCGAAGCGCGGCGACGACTGGTTCCCGCTGTCGCGGACGGTGGTGGCCTATGACCACGCGCGGCATGCGCCGCTGGGCGACGTGATCACGCTGGATTTCCTCAACACGGCGCTGGATGCCGGGGCGCGGGCGGGGATCGAGCTGACGCTGGAGACGGCCAAGGCGCTGCGCGCCGCGCTGGATCGGGCGATTGCCGCCGCCGAGTACGAGGAGGCGGAGGTGCGGGGCAAGGGCGCTGTGGTGGGGCTGGTCCGCGCGGCGTGAGGGGTTCGCCCCGCGGTTGGTTCGGGGGGTGGCTGGACGGGGGAGCTTCGCGGGGCGTGGGCGAATTGGATCGGTTCGCGCACGCGATGCTGCCTGGTCGGGAACGATTGTGGGTGGGCCGGACGAAGTTTGCAGACGAAGACGTTGGAGCCAGGCAACCAAGGTCCGGTTTGCAGGACGAAGGAACCATCGCCCATCGGTCGGTAGGACCGGCTGCTTCGCGCCCATGCCGCATCACACTTCCCCCGAAAGCCGACGGAAGAGCAGGTTCTCGAGGGTGATCCGGCCGGGAAAGCTAGGTTCAAAGCCCCTTGACATCGGGGCTATGTGCCATCCAAGAATCCTGCGGCGCGGCATTCCGATGGACCGAAAATGACACTCGATATTCGCGGGAGCCTGAAGAATACCAAGATAAGCTCGAACAAGTACGTCGTCATCGAAGATCTCATCTCGAATTCCATCGATTCCTTCCTGATAAGGCGCCATCGGGATTCCTCCGCCACGGATCTGAGGGTCGCTGTGTCGATAGATCTATCCGCGGCCGACCTTCTGAACGATCAACTGGAAGTGTCCATTTCCTGCACCGACAACGGGTGCGGGTTTGGGGACGAGGAGACGAACGCCTTCCTGACGAAGGACACGTCCTACAAGGACGATCTGCCCATCGCCGGCATCGGGAAGTGCAAGGGATCCGGTCGGATTCAGTTCTTCCATCATTTCGGACAGGTGGGCGTGCGTAGCACCTATCGCAGCGACGACCACGTTCTCACGCGTACCCTCCCGCCCCTCGAGGGGCGCAAGAAGATCGATGTCAGCGACTTCGTCATGTCCGATGGCGACCCGGCGGAGATCGGCACCACGATAACCCTGATGAACCTCAAGCCGGTCCCGCGCGAGCGCTTCTACAATTCCGAACCGCTTACAGAGACCTTCTCCGCGCCAAACGTGCGGCGTCACATGCTGATCGCTTTCCTGCAGAGGCTCGTGAGCCTCCGGACGGAACTCGGCGACTTCGAGATATCCTTTCAGACACGCTATCCCAAGGAGAAGGTCGAGAAGACAAGCCAGACGAGCTATCCCAAGCAGAAAATCGAGAAGAGGCACTTACGGGCCGCCGACCTGCCCGACGTCTCCGCCGTCCGAGCGGTCCAGGTCGAGGAGCGCGATCCGCAGACCGGAAGCCCTCTCGGAAAGCACGAGGAATTCAAGCTCTCGCACTACAAGCTCGACGCTACGCTCTACGATCTCCCCAGGAACGCCATCTCCCTCTGCGCCAAGTCCTCTCCGGTCGAGGACATCACGGCGCGCTACCTCCGAACCCGGACGGAGCAGAACAACCCGGTCGACGGCTATCACCACATTATTCTGATTGAGGGCGACTTGCTCGACCGGCGCGTGAACGAGCAGCGCGACGGCTTCGACGGCATTCCCGAGGAGATCCCGGCGCGAGATCTGTTCAAAGATGAGACGGTCTCCTACGAGGCGATCTACGAGGAGATCGACCCGATCATCGATGAACTGGTCTCACCCGCCGGTTGGAGGAGGGACGCGGTCCTTAAGGACGTGGCGGACAAGTTCGGCGTCTCCTCCCAGATGCTGACCGACACCGGCACAAGGGTGAACATATGGCGACAGCGCGCGGTCGGTCACAGAGCGCGTGCTGGGGAAGTACCAGCACCGCATCATCGCCGACACGGCCGAGATCTTCGAGCTCAAGGAGGAGATCACCAAGACGGAGCCGCATTCTGAGGATTTTCGGGCGAAGATCAACGAGCTGTCCTGGAAGTACACCTCCTCGCTCAGGATCTTCGACATGGCCACCCTATCCCAGCTCGTGGTGCGGCGGGCGGCGATCGTTGAGATCCTATCGCTCGCCTGCAACAGGAAGCTGGACGTTCAGATGACGACGGTCGATCGCCACGAGGACGAGCGCATCATCCACAGCATTTTCTTCCCTATGAGGAAGGACAGCCGCGAGGTGTCGGATCACGACATCTGGCTGCTTAGCGAAGAATATCAGTACCTACGACTACATCGCCTCGGATAAGCCACTGTCCCAGATCGACTGGGCCGACGACGTGAAGCTTTTTGAGAACGACATTGATGCGGAGTTCGGGGAAATCCTCCGCCGCAGGACTGACGTCAACAGGCGGAAGAGGCCGGACATCGCCATTTTCACCAAAGAGGGCTCGGTCATCATCGTCGAGTTTAAGGCGCCGGGGGTGAGCATGGACGACCACATCGGCGATCTCTCGGAATATGCCTACCTGCTGGCGGCCAAGTCGAACGGTCGGCTGAAGAAGTTCTATGGCTATCTGATCGGCGACACGATCAACCGCATGAGAATGACGGGCTGGACGAGATTCGCCTCGGGCAAGGGCTACTTTCGATCGGACCCCCTGCGGGACCCGGAGAACGACCGGGTTCTTGGAGAGCTCTATGCCGAGACGTTGTTTTTTGAGGACATCGTGGATCGAGCCCGGAAGCGGATCGGCGTCTACAAGGACAGGCTTCAGGTCGATCTCCCCCGGAGCTGAGGGGATTCGAAGACGAATGGAGCCTGCCATCCGTAGCCTAAACCGAATGCTGTTGAGTTTGTTTTCACTCGGGATCGTCTGAGGGCGGTCCGTCCGAAATCGGCCAAAGGCCGCCGACGGTCGGTGCTTGAAGTCTACCCGACGCACGTCTGCTTTTGGAGCCGGTGGTGCCGCGGGCCACCGCGAGCGCGGGCCCCTTATGCACGAGGTCTGGCGCAAGCCTGTGTGGCCGGAGGTCCAATCCTGCCACGCCCAGGGCAAAGAAAGGTGAAACGCAGATGCACGCCGATCAGAAGGATGCACGCGGATTCCGGCTGAACCGGCATTGGCTCGCCTCCAGCCCAGTGACCGTGCAGACGTTCCATCTGCGTGCATCCTTCTGATCGGCGTGCATCTGCGTTTTCCCTTCCTGGTGCCTGCGTAAGGGCGAAACCGGCGCCGAGGGTGGTCCCCGGTCGGGCGATGCGCCAGCGGGGGTGGATGGCCGGGTGATCCCCGGGTCATCCCCGGGCCAAGCGCCCGGGGACAAGAGCCCGGGGACAGGGGCCCGGCCACGACGGAGAGACGGTGCCCTTCCACGACGGAAAGCCTGTGCCCGGCCGCGACGGAGAAAGGGTGCCGGCCCACGACGGATAGCGCGTGCCCATCCGCGGCGGAACGCCATCCTTCCTTCCTCCGTGGCCTCCGTGGTCCTCCCTTCTTCTCCGTGCTGAAATCCTTGCTTGCTTGCGGACCAAGCCAACCCCGAGGCCGGGGCCGCCCCCACCCCAACCAGGCAGCAAACCTGCCAACGCCCCCCATCGACCCCAGCACAAAGGTTTGCCTCCGTTGCTTAGTTAGTATACATGACTATCCAACATCCATTTCAGCCGGAGCCGATCACCATGCCCGACCCCACCAGCGGAATTACCTTTCGCACCATCCAGGAAGCGATGCCCGAGTACCACCTCAGCCAGGACCTGCTGCACGCCGTGCTGACCGCCATGCCGCCGCCGCCCGCCGACGCCACCCCCGCATGGCGCCAAGCCCGGCTCACCCGGATCATCGAGGAGATCGCCGCCCGGGTGCCGATGGACCCGGCGCAGGGCCACCTCGCCGGCCAACTCGTCGTCGTGCAGTTCCTCGCCGACAAGATGATGCAGCGCCTGCTGACTCCCGACCTGCCGCTGGCGGAGCGGCGCCTGACCGCCCGCACCACCGACGAGCTGCTGCGCTCGGTGGTGCGGCTGGAGCGGGCGCTGGAGCGGCGGCAGGCGCGGGTGCTGCCGTTCCGCGACGTGGGGGCGGTGGACGGCTTCGACCTGGCGGCGCTGGACGGCCTCTGGTGCCGCGGCATCCCGGCCGCCGCCGCGACCGTCGCCCGCCCCGCCGCCGCGGAGCCGCCGCCGCCGGAACCCCCGCTGCCTGGACCCGGGACTGACGCCGGAACCACCCGCGCCGGCGGAGGAACCGGCCACGACGGCCTGGGCTGACCGCCCGGCGGCCGAGCCCCCGGACGGCGGCGTCGGCGTGCGCCGCGCCGGCGCCATCGTCGAGCAGGGCGATGGCTGGTCGCTGGAGGTCTGGCCGCCCAGGCCGCGCGCCGGCGTCGCACCCGCCCCCACCACGCCCGCCCAGCCGGCCTGGCCGACCCCACCAACCGAGCGAACCCCGGCCAAGCCCACGCCAAACCAGCCCAGAACCCAGCGCCCGCGCCCCCGGGTCGTGGCATGAGCGCCAACGCCCCCCCACCGCAGCCAACCGCCGAGCCCCCACCCGCCCCCCGCCGCGCCCCGCCGTGCGGAGCGCGGACCCGAGGCGCCACCCCCTGCCTCGGCCTGGCGATGACGAACGGCCGCTGCCGCCTGCACGGCGGGCTCAGCACCGGGCCGCGCACCGCCGCCGGCCTGGCGCGGATGATCGCGGCGAAGACCACCCACGGCCGTTACGCGATCAGCGGGGCGGCGCAGCGGACGGAGCAGCGCTATTTCCGGGCGCTGGCGGTACGGACCCGGCTGACGTGCCTGGCGCATCGGCTCCGGCCGTATTTGCCGGCCGAGGCGGCGGCGCGGCTGGAGACGGTGCCGATGGAGCTGCTGCCGCCAAAGCACCCCTCGCAGCTGGCGTGGGAGGCGCTGCACGCAACGACCCCATGCGCGGACCCGCCGCCGGCGCGCGGGGCGGGGCGGCGGCGGCGCGCGGCGCAAGCGCGGGCGCGGGCAGCCGGCGGAAGCGCCGACGCCGCCGCGGCAGTAGCGCTGCGCGGCCGGGCGGCCGAGCGGGCGGCGGCGCGGGTCGAGGCGGCGACGCAGGCGGCGTGGCGCGCGGCGATCGCGGCGGCCCTCGGGGCGAAGCGCGCGGCGCGGGAGGCAGCGCGCGCGGCGCGCGGTTCGACGCGACCCATGCAAGGTGCGCCGGTGCGGCGCCGGGCGCGCGGCTCGCGCAACAACCCCATGCGCGGCGCGCCGACGCGGCCCCCGACCGGCGAGGCGGTCGGCTGGGCCCCCGGCTCGCCCGGGCTGGCCGAGGCCCTGGCGCGCGAGCTGAGGCTGCGCCAGTTGCGCGCCGCCTTGGCAGCGCGCGGCAACGACCCCATGCAAGGCGCGGCAGCGGGGCACCAGTCGGGCACGCCGCGCAACGACCCCATGCAAGGCGCGGCGCGCCCCGCGCCGGCCGCGGCGCCGGCGGGCTCAGCGCGGGCGTTGGTGCTCGGCGGCACGCCGCTGGCGCGGACCTGGCAGCCGCCGGTGGCCGAGCTCCTCGCCGCGCGGTTCGGGCCGCCGGCGGTGGCGGGGTGGCCGGGGCCGCTGGCGCCGCCGCCGGGGATCGCGGCGATGCCGAGCGGCGATTAGGCGCAACGACCCTATGCGGGGGCGGCGACGGCGGCGGATGGCGGCTTGGGTGGGCCGGTGGGGCGAGCGGCTTGTCGCGGGGGAGTCGCGGGCCGGGGAGCCACGGGTGTGCTTGCTGCACCAAGGCAAGCCGTGGATGGCCGGCCTTCGCCGGCCATGACGGGGGGGGCCGCCGGACCCGGGGACCGGCATGACGGTGGGGATGCGCCGGCATGACGCCGGCATGCGCCGAGGTGACGGTGGGCATGCGCCGGCATGACGATGGGGGAGCCGCCGACGGGTCAAAGCCTGCCGCCGGTTGGCGGCAGAGGCGCCCTCCCGCCAGCGGGGGCGAGGTGCAAGGGGCACCACGACGCCGGTTGCGGCGCCCGCGCCGGCGGGAGTTGGTCGCCACCCTCGGCAGTCCGTGCTAATCGGCCAGCCGCCAAGCCCCCACCGGCCAGGGACGCATCGCATGGACGCCGTCGCCCACCCCTTGATTGCCCGCCGTCCGGCCGGTCCGCTGAGCGGGCGGATCGCGGTCCCGGGCGACAAGTCGATCAGCCACCGCGCGCTGATGTTCGGCGCGCTGGCGGTGGGAGAAACCCGCATCAGCGGCCTGCTGGAGGGCGAGGACGTGCTGCGCACCGCGGCGGCGATGCGCGCGCTGGGCGCCGAGGTCGTCCACGATGCCGACGGCACCTGGCGCGTGGCCGGGCGCGGCGTCGGCGGGCTGACCGAGCCCGAGGACGTGCTCAAATGGGCGACTCGGGCACGGCGGCGCGGCTGCTGTGCGGCATCCTGGCCAGCCACGACCTGTTCGCGGTGATGACCGGCGACGCCAGCCTGCGGCGGCGGCCGATGCGCCGGGTGATCGACCCGCTGACCGCCTGCGGCGCCCGGTTTACCGCGCGCGCCGGCGGGCGGCTGCCGCTGGCGGTCGAGGGGGCCGGGAGGCGTTGCCGCTGGAGTCCCGCGTGCCGGTGCCCTCCGCCCAGGTGAAGTCGGCGGTGCTGCTGTGCGGGCTGAACGCCCCCGGGATCACCACCGTGGAGGAGCCCGAGGCGACGCGCGACCACAGCGAGAACATGCTGCGCCATTTCGGCGCCACCGT
>CAWKAN010000011.1:0-13055 GCA_963847615.1 uncultured Alphaproteobacteria bacterium | reverse complement strand
AGGCGAGGTCGGCGCAACGTCGAGGCCAGGGCAATGTCGAGGACTGTGCAATGTCGAGGCCAGTGCAACGGCGAGGCCGGCCGCCCGAAGCTCTGCCCCGTCGGCTGGTCGGGTGCCAGCTGAGATCAGACCGGAACGTTATCGATCAGGCGCACCGTGCCAAGCCGCGCCGCCGCCACCAGACGGGACTGCGGCCGCGCCGCCTCCTGCGGCACCAGCGTCGGCCCATCGACCAGGGCGAAATAATCCACCGCGAACCCGGCCTCGCGCAGCGCCGCGCGCCCCGCGGCGAGCGCACCCGCTGCCGCCCGGCCGTCCGCCAGGTGCCGCGCCGTCGCGGTCAGCGTGGCGAACAGGGACGCGGCGGTTGCCCGTCCGCCCGCGGTCAGGAACCGGTTGCGCGAGGACATCGCCAGCCCGTCCGCCTCGCGCACCGTCGGCACGCCGACGATCTCCAGCGGCAGCAGCAGGTCGCTCACCATGCGCCCGACGACCTGAAGCTGCTGCCAGTCCTTCTCGCCGAAGTAGGCCCGATCCGGCCGCACCTGGCCGAACAGCCTGGCGCACACCGTGGCGACGCCGCGGAAATGCCCGGGGCGCGCCTCCCCCTCCCAGCGCAGCGCCGGCCCCTCCACGCAGATCGTCGTCGCATCGCCCGGCGGATACATCGTCGCGACATCGGGCAGCCATGCCAGATGGCAGCCATGGGCGTGCAGTTGCCCGAGGTCGCCCGCCTCGTCGCGCGGATAGCGGCTCAGGTCCTCCGACGCGGCGAACTGCAGCGGGTTGACGAAGATCGAGGCGACGATGCCGGCTGCGCGCGCCGCCGCCGCGCGCACCAGCGCCATGTGGCCGTCATGCAGCGCGCCCATCGTCGGCACCAGCGCGAGCGCGCCAAACCGCTCGTGCAACGTGGCGCAGTGGGCGCGCAGCTCGGCCAGGGTGCGGGCAACCAGCATGGCGGCTAACTTGGTGCGATCGCGCCGAGCGGGCAATATGCGCGCAGCGCGGAGGAACCCACATGCAGCTCGCCGGACAGATCGCCCTCGTCACCGGAGGATCGCGCGGCATCGGCCGTGCCACCGCGCTGGCCTTCGCCCGCGAGGGCGCCGATGTCGCCTTCTGCCACCTCGACGACGGGGCGAAAGCCGCGGAAACCGCCGCCGCGATCGTCGCGCTCGGGCGCCGCGCGCTGCACCGCTCGGTCGATGTCGCCGACATCGCCGCCGCGCGCGCCTTCGCCGCCGAGGCCGCGCAGGCGCTCGGGCCGATCGACATCCTGCTCAACAACGCCGGCATGAACATCCGCAAGAGGTTCGAGGCCTATACCGAGGCGGAATTCGACCGCCTGATCGCCGTGCACCTGAAGGGCATGTTCTTCATGGCCCAGGCGGTCTACCCGGCGATGCTCGCGCGCGGCCGCGGCTGCATCATCAACATCGCCTCGCAGCGCGGCCTGAAGGGCGCGGTGAACGCGGTGCCCTATTCGGCCGCGAAGGCGGCGATCATCGGCTTCACCCGCTCGCTGGCGTGGGAGGCGGCACCGCGCGGCGTGCGGGTGAACGCGATCGCGCCGGGCCCGATCGACACCGACCTGACGGCGACGATGACCCCGGAGGATCGCCAGGCCTTCATCGACGCCCTGCCGGCGGGGCGGTTCGGCCGGCCCGAGGAGATTGCCGCCACGGCGCTGCTGCTGGCCGGGCCGCAGGGCGGCTTCTATGTCGGTGCCTGCCTGTCGCCGAATGGCGGCGACGTGATGCACTGAGCGACGCCGCGGCGGACCCGGCGCGGGCAACGCCGGGCATGGCGCCCGGTCGCGCGGCGGCCTTGCCGCCGCAAATACCGGCTGTCCTCGCAAGGCGCGAAAGCCCCGAGCGGCCCGACATGCGCCGAACGGTCGGTAATCAGGGCCGTTGGTATGACCGGCAACCTGCTAAAGACCGTCGAACCCGGCAAAGCGCGCCGGCGGCGCCGTGCAAGCCATGCTGGAACATTCGCGCGGTGCCTCGGGCGACTGGCGGATGGCGGCTATCAACGCGCTGGGCGATGCAGCGCTGACCCTGGCGTATCACGGCGCGCGCCGGTTTCGCCCGCGTCGAATTGATTTGCGTCAATGCCGCGCACGATGGAAAAGTGCAATCTAACGATATGGGAAAAGTGGTCGGCGCCGTTTTCGCTGCCGGCCAGACGCGCGATGTCGAAGAGAGGATCTCGACATGCAAATGCGCCGAGTCACCGAGGCCGCCCTGTTCGCCATCGGGATGGCCTTCCTGGCACTGTCTTACCGCGCCTCGCACGCTCCCCTGGTGCAGATTTCCGCTGCGTCCACCAGCCATTACGGCCATCAGAACCGCCTGGGTCCTGGCCCTCGGCACGGCAGGTGCCGCCGGCGGCAGCCCGTCTTTTGCCATCGGGCGCCACAGGTAGCGGCCGGCGTCGCGTCGGCGCCCGATGCGCGCCGCGCAAAGCCGCGTCGGTGTGGCGCCACGTCGGTGTTCCCCAGGGGTGTTCCCCAGGCAGCCTCTGAGGCCGAGCATCCATTGCCCCCGCTTCGCGGTTTCCAGCCGAGTACGGCGTTGACCGCCGGTGCGATCTCGCCAGTCGCATCGCCGGCACTGTGTCAGCGCCGCCGATCTCGCTCCTTTCGCCCGCCACGCTCCCGCCCGGCCGTCTCGCATACTCGCGGGCGCCGGCGCGGCAAGGATCGCGCCAGCACGCGCGCCAGCACGCGCGCCAGCACACGCGATAGTGCGAGCGACGCCGGCTAGAGCCGCGCCATCACCTGCCGGGCGAAATCCTCTGCCATGCGCCACTTCGCCGCCGTCCCGACGGCGAAGATCAATTCCCGCAAGCCCTCCCGGTCCAGCTCCCGGACCCGCTCGACCAACTGCTCCGCCGTGCCGACCAGGCAGGTGTCGCGGATCAGCTGCGCATCGATCAACGCCGCCTCGCCCGGGTGCAGCGCGGTGTAATGGAATTCGTGGGTGCGGAAATGCCGGCGCTCGGGCGGCGTCTGCTCGACCAGCGCGCAATATTGCTTCCAGATCCGCGCCAGGAACGGCGGCGGATCGATCCCGCGCTCCTGCACCTCGTCGTAGAAGTAGTAGACGCTGGCCATCACGTTCGGACCGACCGCCGCCTTGACGCGATCGGAGTCCACCGCCTCCCCCGGCTGCAGCAGCGCGACGTTGGTCAAGGCGCAGCTATGAAACGCCTCCAGCTCCCGCCCCACCCGCGCCGCGCCCTGCCGCGCATGGCCCAGCGCCTCGGCGACCGGCACGCCGCGCGGCGGGATCGCGAACACCAGCCCGTCGCCATGCGCGCCGGCCAGTGCCATCGCCCGCGGCCCGAATCCCGAGACATAGAGCGGGATCTTCGGTTCCAGCGCACCCCGCTCACCGAGCAGCATGGTGATCGGCCGGGCCGTGCCGTCGAACGCGTAGTCCACCACCTCGCCGCGCAACAGCGCCGCCAGCACGCGCAGATAGGCGTCGAATGCGGCGATCCGCAGCGGCTTCTGGCCCATGCTGCGCATCGCGGTGTTGCCGGTACCGATGCCCATGAACACCCGACCCGGGGCAATGCGGTTCAGCGTCGCCATCGAAGCGGCATGCACCGGCGGGATGCGCGTGCCGCAGATCGCCGTGCCGGGGCCGAGGCGCAGCCGACTGGTCTGCCGCGCCGCCAGCGCCAGCACCGCGTAGCAATCCGAGTACAGCATCTGGCTGTCGGCGACCCAGACCGAGTTGTAGCCGAGCGCCTCGACGTGGTTGAAGAAGCCGATCTCGTTGATGTCGGCCATTACCAGGAAGCCGAACTGCATGCGACACCCTCCGGCGACTTGCGCAAGGATACCATGACCCGGGCGCGGCGGCCGGGCAAACGGCCTATTACAGTCCATTGCCCCGCGGGTGTAGGGTGCGCCGTTCGTCACCGAGTTCAGGAGACTTACGTGCCGACCTCCCTCACCACCGTCTGGGCACCGCGCGCGCTCAGCGTGCTTCGCATCGTCGCCGCACTGCTGTTCATGGAGCATGGCACCGGCAAGCTGTTCGGCTTCCCGGCCTGGCCGGCGCATGGCGGGCCGCCGATGTTCGCGCTGCTTTGGTTCGCTGGCGTGATCGAATCGCTGGGCGGCTTGTTGCTGGCGCTTGGGCTGTTCACCCGCCCGGTGGCTTTCATCATGTCCGGCGAGATGGCGATCGGCTACTGGACCTCGCACGCGCCGCGCAGCTTCTTCCCGCTGCTCAGCGGCGGCGACGCCGCGGCGCTGTACCTGCTTCGTGTTCCTGTATCTGTTCGTCGCCGGGGGCGGCTCCTGGAGCCTCGACCGCGCCCGCCGCGCCTAGCCGCTACAGGAATCCGCGCAGCAGCGCCGCGATCCGCGCCGGCTGCTCCAGCACCGAGGCGTGTGCCGCTGACGCAACAATCTCCCGCCGCGCGCCGGCGATGTTGGCATGCAGCCACGCCGCCGCGTCGCGGAACGCCTGGCCTTCGTCGGCGCCGCAGATCACCAGCGTCGGCGCGGTGATGCGCGGGGTGACCGCCAGCAGGTCGGCCGCGCCCAGCGCCTCGCAGGCCAGCGCGTAGCCCTCGCCGGAGCAGGCGGCGAAGGTTTCGCGCACCAGGCGCACCGGCGGGGGACCGGCGGCGACGAAGGCCCGGTGAACCAGATCTTCAGGATCATCGGCAGCAGCGAGGCCGGTCCGTCGCGGCGCGCCGCCGCGGCGCGCACCGCCCAGTTGGCGCGCGCCGCGTCGGTGTAGCGCGGCGTGGTGTCCAGCAGCACCAGCTTGTCCACCATCGCCGGGCAGGTCGCGGCGAAATGCTGCGCCACCAACCCGCCGAGCGAGATGCCCATCACATGCGCCCGCGCGATCCCGGCAAGCCGCAGCACGCCGGCCAGTTGCGCCGACAGCTCGGCGATGCCGTACGGCGCGGCGGGCAGCGCGGTCTCGCCATGGCCCGGCAGGTTGTAGGCGATCAGCTCGAACCGATCCGCCAGACCGCCGAGGCAGTCCCACAGGTGATGCGTCATGCCCAGGCAATGCAGCATCACCAGCGGTGGGCTCGCCCCGGTGCGGTGCAGCCGGATCGCTCCCGGATCGAGCGGCGCGGTCTCCGCCATGGCGTCTCCCCCTCAGCGCGGCAGGTCGCTGGCCATCAGCTCCGGCGTGATGCCGTGCGCGTCGGCCTCCGCCGCTTCGAAGTTCAGCTCGACCTTCACCCCGTTGGGGTCGAACAGGAACAACTGAAACAATCCCTGCGCGTTCACCCGCCGCGCCGTCGCGTCCACCCCCAGCGCGCGCAGCCGCGCCAGCATCCCCGGCAGGTCGGAGGCGCGGAACGCCAGGTGGTCGATCACCCCGGTGCCGGCCGCGGCCTGCGACTGCTGGCCCAGATAGGCCTGCCGGTTGGCCGAGACGCCGGTGCCGCCCTGCGTCAGGTGCAGCACGTCCTCGCCGTCCAGGTAAAGCCATTCCACCGGGAAACCGAAATCCGGATGCGGTCCCGGTTGCAGGCCCAGCACCTCGTGCCACCAGCGCACCGTCGCCGGCAGGTTGACGGTCTGGATCAGCGCGTGCTGCAGGCGTTCCAGCGGCACCGCGCTACGCCCCCTTGCGCCGCATCAGCGCCTGGCGCCGGCAGATCGCCACCTGTTCGCCGCGCTGGTTATAGGCGGTGTGCTCGAACTCGACGATCCCGACATCCTGGCGCGAGCGGCTTTCGCGCATCGTCAACACCTTGGTCTCCGCGCGCAGCGTGTCGCCGTGGAACACCGGCTTGGGAAACCGCGTGTCGCTCATGCCGAGATTGGCCACCGTGGTGCCCAGGGTCGTGTCGTTCACGCTGATGCCGATCATCAGCCCCAGGGTGAAGATGGAATTGACGATGCGCTGGCCGAACTCGCTTTTGGCGGCGAACTCGGCGTCCAGGTGCAGCGGCTGCACGTTCATCGTCAGCGTGCTGAACAGCACATTGTCCATCTCGGTCACGGTGCGGGTCCAGGGGTGCGCGAACACCTGGCCGACGGAGAATTCCTCGTAGTAAAGACCGGCCATCGCCGCGTGCCTCCCGGGTGCATTTGTTGGGACTTGATGCTAGGTCCGGGGGCAAGTCCGGTGCAACTCGACGAAGGAAGCGTTCCATGTGGCCCATCCGTTCGGTGCTGTTCGTCCCCGCCCATCGCCGCGACTGGGTGGCCAAGGCGTTGCGGGTCGCGCCGCACGCCGTGATCCTGGACATCGAGGACTCCGTCCCGAACGAACTCAAGGGGCAGGCGATGGCCAACCTGAAGGCCGAGATCGCCGAGCTGCGCGCCGCCAACACCCCCGCCTTCGTCCGCCTCAATGCGCTGTCGGACGCAACCGGCACGGAGCTTGATGCCGCGGTGACCGAGGGCTTGGTTGCCGTCACCCTGCCCAAGGCGGCCAGCGCCGCCGAGGTCCTCGCGCTGCACGACCTGCTGAGCTACCACGAGGGCAAGGCCGGCCTGCCGCACGGCACGGTCAGCATCCTGCCGCTGCCGGAAACCGCCGAGGGGATGCAGGACGCGCACGCGCTGGCCAAGGCGAGCCGGCGGGTGAAGGGCCTGTTCGGTGCGTTCAGCGGCGCGGTTTCCGGCGACATCGCGCGCGCCTTCGGCTTCCGCGCGACCGATGACGGGCTGGAACAGGTCTACCTGAACTCCAAGCTGGTGCTGGACAGCCGTTCCGCCGGCGCGATGTATCCGATCGCCGGCATCATCGGCACCGCGCTGGATGACCTGGTGATGGTGGAGCGGATGATCCGCCGCGCGCGCGACATCGGCTATTCCGGCGTGGCGGTGATGCACCCGACGCATGTCGCGGTCGCGCATGCGGTGTATCGCCCGACGGAGGACGAGCTCGCCTATTACCAGGGCATGCTCGATGCGTTTGCCGAGGCGGAGAAGGCCGGCATCGCCGCGGTGCGCTATCACGGCGTGATGGTGGACTACGCGATGCTGCCGCTGGCGCGCGAGATGGTGGCCGAAGCGGCCCGCTACGGCGCGCCGCCATCCGCAACCCAGGGCCCAGCGTAGGGCCCAGCGTAGGGCCCAGCGTAGGGCGGAACAGCGCAGCGCATTCCGCCACATTCCACCACCAGGCCCAGGTCGCTTCACATCGCGCCCGGAGAGCCTTGCCCGGTCGGGTTCGCGCCCTCGAATGTCGGGGCAACCCATCCATCGCATGGTGCCGTACCAAGGCGGAATGCGCTACGCTGTTCCGCCCTACGATTAGAGTGCGAAGCTGAACAGCCGCTCCTTGCCCAGCAGGAACGCCCGCCCGCCGCGCGGGAACAATCGCGCGATCGCCGGGTCGCGCACGTCCAGCCCGCCGGTGTAGGCGCCGAACGCCGGCAGCAGCGCGCGCCGCGCATCGGTCACGAAGCAGGCCCGCGTCACGCTGCCCGCGCGCGCCGCGATCGTCGCCTTCGGATGGTAGTGCCCGCTGATCTCTCCACCGACTGCCCCACCGCTCGCCCGCGCCAGTGCCGCATGGCGAAATGTCAACGGCCCCGTCGCGAAACTTTCCACCCATTCCCCGCCAACGCCCGCCGGCGGCGTGGGATCGTGATTGCCCTGCACCCAGACGAACTGCACCGCGGCGGTGATGGCAGCCAACCGCGCCACCTCCTCGCGCGGCAGGCGGCCCGAGCCCTCCGCATCGTGAAACGAATCCCCCAGCGCCACCACCGTGCGCGGCTGCCAGCGGCGCAACAGCAACGCCAGCCGGTCCAGCGTCACCTTGGTGTCCCACGGCGGCAGCAGCGAGCCGCGCCGGGCGAACGACGAGCCCTTCTCCAGGTGCAGATCGGCAACCACCAGCATCCCCGTCGCCGGCCACAGCAGCGCGCCGGCGGGATCGAGCAGCAGCCGCTCGCCGGCGAGGTGGATCGGCGCCGCGGTCATGGCGACTATAGTTTTGCCGCCCCGCACAAGGCGAGAATGGTGTTCAGGAAGTCCGTCAGTTCAGGACAGGCCGTGGCCGACACCGCCAGATCCTGGTCACGCAGGATCGCTGTCCCGTCACGGATCTTCGAGTAGGTACGTTTCCTGCCCCCGGTTCGGAAAACCTCCGCCAGATGCTTCGATGGCGGCTTTTGGTGGTTGACCGTTTCCGGATGCGGCGATGGCGCGTGGTGATTGCTGTCGGCGAGGGCCTTGATGCGGGGCCAGTATGGCAGCAGCCAAGCCTCGAAATCGTACTGCGCCGCATGGGGGTAGAAGCGCGGTTCCGCGCCGACCCATTGGCTCATCTTGATCTTGGCATCCGCCGCGGTTTCGAAATCGTGTGGCCGGGTCCCAGTGTAAACGTCGGTCAGCGCGATCACCGCGTTGTTGGTCTTCAGCAGGCGCTCGACATCTCGTCTGAGGTGGCCTTCCTTAGGAAGGCGCCCGTCTTCCGTGATGAATTGGAGCTTCGGCATCCGACCAGCCAGTCGGCTTTGGAGGAAGCTGGTCAACGCGCTCTTGAAAGCCTTTTCCGTGGCACCCTCGACCACAATCGCGATTTGCAGGCTCACGCCCGGCCTCCGAGGATGCCTTTGCTCCACAGCTGATCGAGTGTGTAGTCCTCCATCCACGACTTGAGGTCCAATGCATCGGCCCACTTGGCAGTCATGCCACCAGCCTCGTCCAGATCGCAGATGATCAGTTCTTCCGGGTTGAGGAAGCGGACAAAACGATCCGAATGCGTTGCCACGATGAGCTGGGTACGCGCCGACGCCTCGCGCATCAGATCGGCAAGAAGCCGTAACATCTCCGGATGTAGGCTCACCTCCGGCTCATCGATCAACGTAATCTGTGGCAAGCCGGGGCTTTGCAGAAGGGTCGCGAGCCATAGGAAGCGCAGTGTCCCTTCCGACAGCTCGCTTGCATAGAATGGCCTGGCGAAGCCGCTCTCCCGCCAGGTCAGCGTGAGGCGGCCTGCTGCCACCGGCGGGAAATCCAGCCGCTCAAATGTCGGGAATGCGGCGCGCAGTGCGTCTTCTATCGCCTCGAACCGATCGCGGGCGGTTTCGCGAATGGTGAAGAGGCAGGACACCAGGTCCGCGCCATCGGTGCCCGGGGTTTGCGCCGGAGAAATGGTCTGTGGCGTCCGTATTGGTGCCCGAGTTCGAAACATCGAGGGTGTGGTATACCTCGGAAACATCGGCTAACAGGCGTCGGAACCGCTCTGCCTCCGGGTATATATTCGGCACCTGAGATAAGGCGGTTTCCTGGGTTTTGTACTCCCAGGTCGGCGCTACCAAATGACCAGCATGGTGGTACCGTACGCGCGGCCCGGCCGCATCGATATACTTGAAAGGGTTCAGTGCCGCAGGATCTCGGTGCTGGGTCAGGAATTCGTGGGCAATGACATAGCCGACCGTCTCGCTGGACAGACGAATCTGATAGTCCAACGCAGCAGCGCCCTCCTGATCCATCTGCAATGCGAGGGTCATCGCGTTGGTACGGCCATCCGCTGTCAGGAGGGAGGCCATGCCACCCATATCGGTGATTGTCGCCTGCAGAGTGCCTCCGGCAGACCCAGCCAGCAGGTCAATGACGTCAAGGAATGAGCTCTTACCAACCCCGTTCGCACCGATCAGGACGTTAAGTGGTCGTAGCGCAATATCCAGCGCCTTGAGGCGGCGATAGCCGGTCACTGACAAGCGCGAAAATCCTGGACCCATGGTACCCTCCGGCTCAAGGCAGAAACTATCGTTGTGGCCTATCACTCGTCCAGCCAATGGTTTGGCGTGAGCGGCGCCGCGCTCATGCGTCGAACAGGCTCGGCTGCGTCACCCGCCGGCGCGGCCGCGGCGGCGCGGCTTCGCCCGTCGCCTCGGCAATGATCGCCTCCGCCTCCGCCAGCATCGCCTCCTCGTCGTCGCCGACTGCGCACGCTCTCGCGGCCGATCTCCAGCAGCACCGGCACCGCCAGCGGCGAGACCCGCGACAGCACCATGTGCACGATCCGCCCCTTCACCCGCGCCAGCATCGCCGCGATGCGCGCCAGGTCGGTCAGCCCGCCGGCCGCGTCGGCGCGCGTCGCGCGCAGCAGGATGTGGTCCGGCTGGTGCCGGCGCAGCACGTCGTAGATCAGATCGCGAGTTCACCGTCACCTGCCGGCGCGATTTTTCCTGCGCCGGGATGGTGCCGCTCGATCAGCCCGGCGATCACCGCGACATTGCGGAAGCGTGCGCTTCAGCATCGAGCTTTCCGCCATCCAGGCTTCCAGATCGTCGCCCAGCATGTCCTGGTCGAACAGCTTCGCCACGTCGTGCGGCCGGCTCGGCCGACCAGATCGCCCAGCACGTAGTCGGTGGCGACGAAGCCCAGCGGCGCATAGCCCGCGCGCTCCATCCGCCGCGTCAGCAGCATGCCCAGCGTCTGGTGCGCGTTGCGGCCCTCGAAGCAATACGCCACCAGATACCAGCTTGTCGCCGCGCGGAAACGTCTCGACCAGCAGATCGTTCGCGCCCCGGCAGGCGCGAGCGCAGCCGTTGCAGCCGCAGCCATTCCTGCACCGGCTGCGGGCAACACGCCGCCATGCGCCGGGTCCTGCAACAGCGCGCGCACCCGGTCCGGCCAGGTTGGTGCGTCAGCGGCAGCCGGCCGCCCTCATAGGCCGGCACCATCGGCTCGCCGGTGCCGCCCTCGGCGCACTCCACCGCCATCTCGTGCAGCCGCAGGAAGCTTCAGCAGCCGCCCGGCGAACATGAACGTGTCGCCCGGGCGCAGCAGGTTGACGAAATACTCCTCGATCTCGCCCAGCACCGGGCCGAACCGCTTCTTGCCGACCAGGCGCACCTTCAGCATCGGCGCCTCGACGATGGTGCCGATGTTCATCCGGTGCTGCGCGCGCGATGCGCGCCGAGCGCACGTGCACGCGCCCCTCGGCTGTCGCGGAACAGCTTGTCGCCAGCGCTCATAGGCCGCCAGCGCGTAGCCGCCGTGTCTCCACGAAAGTCCAGCACGTCGTCGAAATCCCGCCGCGCCAGCCGCGGCATAGGGCGCGGCGCGGCGTCACCTCGGCATAGGCATCGTCGGGCAGGAACGGCGCGCCGCACGCCATGCCCAGCAGGTGCTGCGCCAGCACGTCGAGCCCGCCCGGCCGCGGCGGCTCGCCGTCCAGCTCGCCCGCCGCCACGCCCAGCATCGCCGCCTCGCATTCCAGCACCTCGAACCGGTTGGCCGGCACCAGGATGGCGCGGCTCGGCTCGTCCATCCGGTGGTTGGCGCGGCCGACGCGTTGCAGCAGGCGGCGAGATGCCCTTCGGCGCGCCGACCTGGATCACCTGATCGACGCCGCCCCAGTCGATGCCGAGATCGAGCGAGGAGGTCGCCACCACCGCGCGCAGTCTGCCCGTCCGCCATCGCCGCCTCGACCCGGCGGCGCTGCTCCACCTCCAGCGAGCCGTGATGCAGCGCGATCGGCAGGGTCGGGTCGTTCAGCTTCCACAGTGCCTGGAACATCAGCTCCGCCTGGGCGCGGGTGTTGACGAACACGATGGTCATGCCGGCAGAACGAATGCGCGCCATCACCTGCGGCGCCGCCTCCAGCCCCATGTGGCCCGACCACGGAGAGCCGCCCCTCCGGCAGCATGATCGAGATCTCCGGTGCGGCGCGCCGCCGGCTGCCACGATCACCCGATCGGCGCCGACATAGCCGGCGATCGATCCGGGTAGGCAACGGTGGCCGACAGCCCGACCGGCGCGGCCGCCCACCCCGCGCCCGACGCCCCCGCGCCCGAGACCAGCGCGCCCAGCCAGCGCGCCAGCGCCAGCGCATCCAGCCGCGCCACGCACAGCGCCAACTGGTCGCCGCGCTTGCTGCCGGCCAGCGCATGCACCTCGTCCATCACCACCGTGGTCAGGCCGGCGAACATCTGCGGCGCGTCCGGCAGCGACAGCAGCACGGCCAAGACTCTCCGGCGTGGTCAGCAGGATCTGCGGCGGCGTCGCGCGCTGCCGGGCGCGGCGGTTGGCCGGCGTGTCGCCGGTGCGGGTCTCGATGCGCACCGCCAGGCCCATCTCCGCCACCGGGGCCATCAGGTTGCGCGCGATGTCGGTCGCCAGCGCCTTCAGCGGGCTGACATAGAGCGTGTGCAGCCCGTCGCGCGGCGCTTGCGTGCAGATCGACCAGGCTCGGCAGGAACCCGGCCAGCGTCTTGCCGCCGCCGGTGGGCGCGATCAGCAGCACGCTCTCGCCCGCCGCGCGCCGCGTGCCAGCATCGCCAGCTGGTGGCGCCGCGGCGTCCAGCCCCGCGCGGCGAACCATGCGGCGAACAGCTCGGGCAGCGTGGCGGAAGGCATTTCAGCCCGGCGGTTCGTTGAGCTGCCGGATTGCCGGATCCGGCATGGCGATCAAAGGCGCAGGGCCGGCAAAGCCACGCAGGCGTCCGGCCCGCGCGCCGCCGCGCCGCGCCGCCCGCCTGGGTCGCCCGGAGCGGGTTGACGGAACGACGACAGCATCGGCCACCATAGCCCTGGCCGGAGCAATGACGTTGCGCGTGCGTGTCACTGTGGTCTCCTATGAAAGGATCGCCCTCCGATGGGTAATACCAGCCGGCGAAAGGATTGACCCATCGGCGCTGCGCTCTCGTCATGCCGGCGAAGGCCGGTATCCACGACTTTGCTTGCTGCACGAAGGCAAGTCGTGGATGCCGGCCGGAGCCTGTCCTTGGGCCGGCCTGCGGCCGGACCCGGGGGCCGGCACTGCGGTCTTTGCAATTAAACCGCAAAGCCGCAGCCTTGCTCAGCCTGGGGGGCTTGGGGCTTTTCGTACTCATGACGGGGGCCAACCCGCCGGTCTGCCGCGCCGGACTTTTTTCGGCCTTGGCGCTTTTGGCCGTGCTTTTTGAGAGGCGCATCCATGGAGGAACTCTCCTGGCTGTAACCGCGGGGGTCTTGTCCTTGCACAATCCTTTTGTACTGCAGGACCTTTCTTTCCAGATTTCTTTCATCGCCACGGCGGGATTGATGGTGTTGACAACCCGGATTTTAGAAAAACTTTCCTTCCTTTGGAAGCCGGCGGCCATTC
>CAWKAN010000010.1:0-79028 GCA_963847615.1 uncultured Alphaproteobacteria bacterium | reverse complement strand
ACCGACAAGCTCGGTTGTAGCGGGGGCGGTTCTTGGTCGTCCACATGTGGCACCTCGCGAATCGGTGCCACACAGGGATTCATACAAGATCGAGCCGGATCAAGCAGTTATTCTGGCGGCCAGTAACCAACTCATATGACTTGCAAAGTCTCCGGACGGACACTTAGTGAGAGTCCATGTGACCTGTTGACCTGTTAGCCATTGGTGCTGTCGATCGGCGGCGGCGAGAAACGCTTCCGCTGATCGAAATACCGTCATCGGCGGCACGTCATCTTGATCGACGTTCGGCTCCGATGTCGTGCTCATACCCTGATCCTTTCCACCTCGTCGAGGCTGAGTTCCTCGCGCCGGCGGTCATAGAGCTGCGTGGTGCGCGTCGAGGCATGGTTCGCCGTTTGCGCCGCCTTCTCCAGTGTGCCGCCGTTCTTCAAATACGCCGTGATCCCGGACAACGGCGATCGGCGCGATGTGACGGCGATCGGCACGGGTGATCGGCGCCGGCGGGGCGGTTGGCGGCAGCGTCAGCCGCCGGCGCGACCGTCCGCGTCCGCAACGTCTTCCAGCACCAGGTCGAAGGTGATGCACACCGGGTTGGCGCCGCGCGCCAGGCGCCCCTCGTGCACGCGCCCTTGCATGTCCACCACCAGCATGTCGATCGCCGCGACGCCGTCGCGCACGCTACCTTCGCGCACCAGCACCTCGGTGGCGTGGTCGTCCACCGCGCGTCCGTCGGTGAAGCGCGCGCCGATCAGGCTGCCGAGGCTGCCGCGCACCACCGCATCACGCATTCCGTGCCGCCGCGCGATCGTCTCCACCGAGGTGCACAGGTCGGCGTTGGCCTGATCCGCGCGACCATCGCGCGCCCCTGGGCGCCGCCGAGGCCGGCCCCGGCTGCACCAAAGAACGCATCAGCGGCCGACCGCGTAGCCCTGCATGCCGCGCGGATTGGCGCCAGCGAACACCTGCCCGTCCGGCTCGATCCGCGCGCCGCAGATCCGCCCTTCCGACCAGTCCTCGCCCTTGCTCACCGCGTGGCCGCGCGCGGCAAGATCCCGCTGCACCGCGTCATCGAAACGACCCTCCAGCACCAGCTTGCCCGGCCGCGCCGCGCGCGGCCAGAAACTGCTCGGCCAGTGCTCGGTATGAAAACTCGGCGCGTCGATCGCCTACTGGATGGTCATGTTGTGATGCACCATGCGCAGGAAATAGATCAGCGACCACTGGTCCTGCTGCTTGCCGCCCGGCGTGTCGAACGCCATCCACGGCTTGCCGTCGCGCAGCGCAAAACTGGGCGAGAGAGTGGTGCGCGGGCGCTTGCCGGGCGCCAGCGAATTCGCCAACCCGTCACGCAGCGAGAACATCTGCCCGCGCGTGCCCATGCAGAACCCCAGCTCCGGGATCACCGGCGACGACTGCAGCCAGCCGCCCGAGGGCGTCGCGCTGACCATGTTGCCGTGGCGATCGATCACATCGACATGGCAGGTGTCGGCGCCGATCACGCCGAGCCGCGCCACGGTCGGCTCGCCCGCGCCGGCGGCCGGCACCTGCTCGGCGCGACGCGCGGCGTCGTGATCCACCCAGGGCGTGTGTCCGTCCACCGCGCCCGGGCGCAAGTCCATCAAGGCGGCGGCACCGACCAGCGCGCGGCGCGCCGCGTTGTAGTCGTCCGACAGCAGCGTCCCCAGCGGTACCGGGCCGAAATTCGGATCGCCGTAGAACGCCTCGCGATCGGCGTAGGCGAGTTTCGCACCCTCCACCACCAGGTGCACGAAGTCGGCGCCGCACGGGTCCAGCGCGCCGATGTCGCTCCCGCGCAGCAACGCGAGCTGTTGCAGGAACACCGGTCCCTGGCTCCATGGGCCGCATTTCAGCACCGTGTGGCCGGCGTAATCATAGGCCACCGGGTCCTCGACCGTCGCCGACCAGCTGGCGAAATCCGCCGCCGCCAGCCGGCCGCGATGGCGCCGCCCGGTCACGTCCAGCACGTCGGTGGCGCGGAAGAACCGGTCCACCGCCTCGGCGACGAAGCCGCGATACCACGCCCCGCGCGCCGCATCGATGCGCGCCTCGCGCGTGGCCCCGACCGCCTCGCGGCAGATACGCTGATAGGTGGCGCCGAGCGCCGGGCGGGCCAACAGGCTGTTGGGGTCCGGCACCTTGCCGCCGGGCAGGAACACCGCGGCCGAGGCGGTCCATTCCTGCTCGAACAGCCGGCGCACACCCTCGATCGTTGCGCTGATGCGGGGCACGATGTGAATGCCGCGCATGGCGTAGCCGATGGCGTAGTCCAGCACGTCGGCCAGCTCCCAGGTGCCCCAGTCGCGCAGCAGCAGGCACCAGGCGTCGAAGGCCCCCGGCACCACCGCGGGCAGCAGGCCGGTGGCCGGGATCAGATCGATGTCGAGGGCGCGGAATTTTTCCAGCGTCGCGGCCTGCGGCGCCACGCCCTGGCCGCAGATCACCAACTGCGCCCCGCTGCGCGCGTCGTGCAGAATGATCGGCGCGTCGCCGCCCGGCCCGTTCAGGTGCGGCTCGGCGACCTGCAAGGTGAACGCCGTCGCCGCCGCGGCGTCGAAGGCGTTGCCGCCGCGCTCCAGCACCGACATGCCGACGCTGCTGGCGATCCAGTGCGTGCTGGCAACCACGCCGAAGGTGCCGGCGATCTCCGGACGTGTGGTGAACATGTCGAACTCTCCCGATTGCGCCGGCGGCAAGCTAGCGCCAAGGTCGGTGCCGGCAATGCGACCTGTCGCCGGGGCCGAAACAGGCCAGCTTGCCGGTCCCGGTGGGCGAACCATCGGCGACTTGCCTCGGTGACACGACACGGCCGTGGCTGGCCGGGACGCACCCGGCCATGACGCGCAAGCGATAGGGAGACCGTCATGCTCGTCCTCGTGGTTGGTCCGAGCGGCGCGGGGAAGGACACGCTGCTGGACGCGGCAAGGGCGGCACTGGCGGACGATGCGCGCTTTCGTTTCGCCCGCCGCGTGATCACCCGCCCGGCGGAGGCCGGCGGCGAGGCGCATGAGGCGGTCACCGAGGCGGAATTCGCCGCCCGCGACTTCATGCTTGCCTGGCAGGCGCATGGGCTGCGCTACGGCATCCCGGCCGACATCGTGGCCGACCTGGACGCCGGGCGCGTGGTGGTGGCCAACGTGTCGCGCAGCGTGATCGCCGCGGCGGCCGGGCGACTGCCGGTGCGGGTGATCGAGGTCACCGCCCCGCCGGCGACGCTGGCCGCGCGGCTCGCCACGCGCGGGCGCGAAAGCGCGGCGGAGATCGCCGCGCGGCTGGTGCGCAGCATTGCGGTCCCGCCGGGGGTTGCCGTCGAAACCGTGCTGAACGACACCACGCCGGAGGCCGGCGTGGCCCGCTTCCTGGCCGCGCTCAGCCGCGCAGCTTCAGCCGCTCGGCGATGACGAAGCCTGCGTCGGGCGCGGCCTGGGTGAACAGGCAGATATCGCCGACGCGGCGTGGCACGCTGAGCGCGCGGGCGAAATGGGCTTCGGCCTGCGGCTGCAGGCGCGCCTTTTCCGCCGCGGTCAGGCGCCGGGTCAGCGTCATGTGGAAGAACCAGGCGGCGAACACGTAGGGATAACCCCAGCGCGCCAGCATCGCCTCCTGCCCGGCCGACAGCCTAGCGCGGCGGCGGCGCACCAGCCCGGCTTCGCCGGGCGGGGCGCGGAACGGATCGAAATGTTCCACGCAGGCATCGGCCAAGGCTTGCAGTGGCGCGCAGGGGGTTGTCTCGCGCAGCGCGAGGAAGCCATGCAGGTCCTGCACCGACAGGCGCGGCAGGTCGAACGCGGCGGTGCGATCGGCCAGCTCCCGCGCCGCGGTCAGCACGTCGAACCACTGCCGCCCTTCGGCCAGGCGCAGCGGCGGTTTCAGCGTGGCGTGGAACCCGTACAGGCGCGGCTCGGCGGTCACCTCGGCGATATCCGGGATGTCGGGCTGCGGGGCGGGCGCGTCGCTTTCCGGGTCGCGCCCGAGCCAGGTGGCGCCGGCGGCGAACAGCGGGTCGTCCGGTGGCGGCGCGTAATAGACCGCGACGCGAAGCGCCGAAACCTTCGGAGTCGAAACCATCAGGCCGCCAGCTCGCCGGAACGCCACACCCGCCGCACCACCGGCAGCGTCCCGTGCAGGCGGACGCGCACCAGGTCGGCGCGCAGGCCGGGCGCGATGCGGCCGCGATCGTGCAGGCCAGCCAGCCGTGCCGGGTGGTCGGCGATCAGCGCCACGGCGGCCGGCAACGCGATGGCGGTGCGCGCGCATTGGAACGCGGCCTCGATCAGGCTTGACGGCACGTAGTCGGAGGCGAAGGCATCCACCGCCGCTTCGCGCACCAGCTCGGCGACCGATACGTTGCCGGTGTGGGAGCCGCCGCGCACGATGTTCGGCGCGCCGGCGATCACCTGCATGTCGGCGCGCTTCGCCGCCTGCGCCGCCGCCATGGTCACCGGGAATTCGCTGATGCGGATGCCGTCGGCGGCGTTCTCGGCGATTTCTTCCACGGTGCGGTCGTCGTGGCTGGCCAGCGCCAGGGTGCGGCGGGCGACGCGCTCCAGCAGGGCGCGCCGATTGGGGCCGCGCAGCCGTTCGCGCTGAGCCTGCAACTCGCCGATGCGCCGTTCGATATAGGCATCGTCGAGCCCGCCGCGGCGCCGCATGGCGCGGTAGAAATCAAGGTCGGCGTATTGCCCGACGCCGGGGCTGTGGTCCATCAGGCTGACCATGCGCACGCGCGGATGGTCGGCGACCGGATCGAACAGTTCCAGCATGTCGTGCGCCGGCACCTCGCAGCGCAGGTGCAGGAAGTGCTCAGCCTTCAGCAGATCCGCGCCCGCCAGGGCATCGAGATCGACCACGCCCTCCTTGAAGGTGCGCACCCGCTCCTTATCGAAACCGAGGTCGCCGAGGCACAGCGCGTCGAACACCGTGGTGACCCCGGCGGCGACGCACTGCGCGTCATGCGCCACCATGGCCGAGCGCGACGGCCATCGCGCCAGCGAGCGCGGCTGCACCTGGCGTTCCAGATTGTCGGTGTGCACGTTGACGGCGCCGGGCATGAGATAGTCGCCGTCCAGGTCGATGGCGGACAACACAGCGGATCGCCCGGTCTGCACCTCGGCGATACGATCGCCCCGCAGAACGACACTGCCGAGCATGACCGCGTCCGGCAGGACCAGCCGGGCATTGGTCAGGATCGTTTCGTCCCTCATGCGGCTTCCTGCAATGACGTCACCGGGAACAGCCGATCGGCGACCGCGTCGCGCACCTCGGCATCGTGAAAGATGCCGATCACCGCGCGGCCGTCGCGTTTCGCGTCCCGGATCATCGCGATCACCACCTGACGGTTCTCGGCATCCAGCGAGGCGGTCGGTTCGTCGAGCAGCAGCACCGGATGGCCGCCGATGAAGCCGCGCGCCAGGTTAACGCGCTGTTGCTCGCCGCCGGAGAAGGTGGCGGGCGGCAAAGCGTGCAGGCGGCGCGGAATGTTCAGCCGCAGCAACAATGCGCGGGCCTGCTCGCGCGCGTGGTCTTGCGTGTCGCCGTGGGCGATCAGCACCTCGGCCACCACGTCCAGCGCGGCGACGCGCGGCACCACGCGCAGGAACTGGCTGACATAGCCCAGGGTTTCCTGGCGCACCGCCAGGGTGGTGCGGGGATCGGCGGTCGCGATGTCGATCAGTGCGCCGCGATGGCGCACCAGCACGCGGCCGCTGTCCGCGCGGTAGTTGCCATACAGGCTGCGCATCAGCGTGGACTTGCCAGCGCCCGACGGCCCGGACAGCGCGATGCATTCGCCTCGATGCAGCTCCAGCCCGACATCGGCGAGCACCGGGATGCGCACGCCGCCTTGCAGATGCAGCGTGAAGCCTTTGCTCAGCGCCTCGGCGCGCAGCATCAGCGTGGCAATGTTTGGTTCATCTCTGTCGGCTTCAGTCATCGGGTGATGCCCTCATCCAACACGCATGGGTATGCGGAGCGCCGCCTGATGAGTCCGAACGGACGAAACCCCTTGCCGCGGATGCGTGGCGATGCGGTCGCGGCTTGCCCGGACGACCGGGCATTTTGTCCGGCCGATAGGGCAAGACCGCCATCGGAGAAGTGCCATGCGAGTGCGCATTGGCTTACTGATCCGGTGGGGGGAGCGGCGGATTTTCCTGTCATTGGAAGTCCGTCTCTAACCCATCGGAGCCGGGGGGCGGCAGCAACCGTCCTCCGGAACTCCGAATTACCACGAACCGCCTGCGCGAGGCAACATTCTCCACTCATGCCTGCAACACCGAGCTGACCAGGAGCTGCGTGTAGGGGTGCTGCGGATCGTCCAGCACCTGGTCGGTCAGCCCGGTCTCGACCACCCGGCCGCGCTGCATCACCGCGACGCGTTGCGCCAGCAGCCGTGCCACCGCGATGTCGTGCGTCACCAGCACCGCCGCGATGCCGAGCCGCGCCACCAGGGTGCGGATCAGGTCGAGCAGCCGTGCCTGCACCGAAACGTCCAACCCGCCGGTCGGCTCGTCCATGAACACCAGGCGCGGATGCGTCACCAGCGTGCGGGCGATCTGCAAGCGTTGCAGCATGCCGCCGGAGAAGGTGCGCGGCAGATGGTCGATCCGGTCGGCGTCGATCTCGACCTGGCGCAGCCACTCCAGCGCCGCGGCGCGGATGTTGCCGTAATGCCGCGCGCCCTGTGCCATCAGCCGCTCGCCGACATTGCCGCCGGCAGAGACGTTCATGCGCAGGTTCTGCCGCGGGTCCTGGTGCACGAAGCCCCAGTCGGAGCGATGCAGCGCGCGCAACGCAGGCGTCGGCATGGCGTGCACCTCGGCCAGCCGCCCGGCCGGGTCGCGATACCACACCACGCCGCGATCCGGCTTCAGCCGGCCCGACAGCACATTCAGCAGCGTGGTCTTGCCGGAGCCGGATTCGCCGACGATGGCCAGCATCTCGCCGGGCCACAGATCGACGTCCACCTCCACCAGCGCCGGAATGGCACCGAAGGACAACGAAAGGCCGCGCCCGGCCAGCAGCGTGTCCGCGATCATTCCGCCGCCTCCTGCAAGCCCTCGGTCCCGACATGCCCGGCGCCGCGGCGCTCGGCGCAATGATCGGTGTCGGAACAAACGAACAGCCGCCCGCCCCGATCGTCCACCACCACTTCGTCGAGATACGACTTCGGTCGCGCCGCACAGCCCGCAGGCATGCGGCGCCCGCCCGGCGCGGAACGGGTGATCGTCGAAATCGAGCGAGCGCACCTCGGTATACGGCGGCACCGCGTAGATGCGCTTCTCGCGGCCCGCGCCGAACAATTGCAGCGCCGGCATCATGTGCATCTTCGGATTGTCGAAGGCGGGGATCGGACTGGGCGCCATCAGGTAGCGCTGGTTCACCATCACCGGGTAGTCGTAGCTGATCGCCACCTGGCCGTAGCGCGCGATGTCCTCGTACAGCTTCACGTGCATCAGCCCGTAATCGGCCAGCGCGTGCATCCGCCGCGTCTCCGCGCGGCTCGGCTCCAGCCGCGACAGCGGTTCCGGCTGCGGCACCTGGTAGACGATGATCTGGTCCTCGCGCAGGCGCTGCTCGGGGATGCGGTGGCGGGTCTGGATCACGCTCGCCTCGGCCGTGCGCGTGGTGGTCGCGACGCCGGCGGTGCGGGCGAAGAACGCGCGGATGGACACCGCGTTGGTGGTGTCGTCGGCGCCCTGGTCGATCACCTTCAGCACGTCATTCCGCCCAAGAACCGAGGCCGTCACCTGGATGCCGCCGGTGCCCCAGCCATAGGGCAGCGGCATCTCGCGCGAGCCGAACGGCACCTGATGGCCCGGCACCGCCACCGCCTTCAGGATGGCGCGGCGGATCATCCGCTTGGTCTGCTCGTCCAGATAGGCGAAGTTGTAGCCTTGCATCATTCCGCCGCCTCCGCGAGCGCGGCGACTTCGGCGCGCAGCCGGCGCACGCTTTCCAGCTCGCTCTGGAAATCGACGTAGTGCGGCAGCTTCAGATGCTCGACGAATCCGGTCGCCTCGATGTTGTCCGAGTGGTACAGCACGAACTCGACGTCTTGTGCCGGCGCCGTGACGTCCTCGCCCAGCTCCTCGGCGCGCAGCGCGCGGTCGACCAGCGCCATCGCCATCGCCTTGCGCTCGGTCTGGCCGAACACCAGGCCGTAGCCGCGGGTGAACTGCGGCGGCACGGTCTTCGAGCCCTTGAACTGGTTGACCATCTGGCATTCGGTCACGGTGATCTCGCCGATATCGATGGCGAAACCAAGCTCCGGCGGCACCAGTTCCACCGTCACCTCGCCCATGCGGATCTCGCCGGCGAACGGATGCGACCCGCCATAGCCGCGCTGCGTCGAATAGCCCATCGCCAGCAGGAACCCCTCGTCGCCGCGCGCCAGGGCCTGCAACCGCACGTCACGCGAGGCGGGGAACCCCAGCGGCTCGCGCGTCAGGTCGCCCGGCTCGCCGCCCGGCTCGCAATCCGGCGCGCCGTCCGGCTCGATCAGCCCCTCATGGCCGAGGATATCCGCCACGCGCGGCATCGGCGCGTCGTCCGCCCGATCCTGCGGCGCCGGCGGCGGCGCACCCCCGGCGGCCAGCGCGAAATCCAGCAGCCGGTGCGTATAGTCGTAGGTGGGGCCGAGCACCTGGCCGCCCGGCAGGTCCTTGAACACCGCGGAGACCCGGCGCCGAAGCTGCATCCTTGACGTGTCCACCGGCAGCGAATGGCCGAAGCGCGGCATCGTCGTGCGATAGGCGCGCAGCAGGAACGCCGCCTCGATCAGGTCGCCCTGCGCCTGCTTCACCGCCAGCGCGGCAAGCTCGCGATCATACAGCGAGCCCTCGCCCATCGCGCGATCGACCGCCCGGCCGAGCTGCTCGCCGATCTGCGCCAGCGTCACCTCCGGCACCGCCGGATCGCCGCGCCGCGCCTCGGCGAGCCAGGCGTGCGCGTTGGCGATCGCCTGCTCGCCGCCCTTGACCGTGACATAGGCCATGTCAGTCCGCCTCCCCGGTCACGCCGCGCGCTCCACGGTGACGCTGCGCGGCAGCGCGGCGAGCGTCGCCCCGGCGCACAGCACGAGGTCCACGCCGAGCGGGAAGCCGGCACGGTTGCGTTGCCAGATCTCCACAAAATCGTCGGGCAGGCCGCGCACCGACAGCGTGCTCGACGTGCGCAAACCCGGGCCGCGCAGCCGGTAGCGGGTTCCGTCGGTCAGGCTGCCGACCTGCAGGACCAGCGTTGCGGCGGTCTCCGGCTGCTCATGCGTGCCGGGCGACAGGCGCGCGAGATCGGGCAGCGCCAGGGCCAGCACGAAGGCGGCGCGCGCCGGCGCGTCCAAGACCCCGGCACCGCAATGAAACACGATCCAGTCACGCGCCGGCCCCATCGCCGGATCAAGCCACAACGGCGTGTCGTGATCCACCAGACTCAGCACCACCGCCCCGGTGGCGGGATCGAGCGGCGCCGGCGGGGTCACGCCCTGCCCCGCCGCCAGCAGCCTCCCGGGCCGCGCCATGGCGTCCAGCACGGCGCGGAAGCAGGCCTGCGCCTGGCCCACCGGATCGGCGAAGCCGGGCAGCGCCACATCGATCGGCGAGTGGATCGTCATGCTGCCCGCATGTTCCGCATGGCGAAGAATTGCACCTTGGTGGCCGCCGCCTTGCGCGCGGTTTCGTCCCGCCTGGCCGCCTGCGTCGCGGCCAGCCTGTCGATCACGCCGGCGCGCAACGCCGCACCGCAAGCCGGGTCCTGCAACAGCGCATCGAACACCGCCGCCAGCTCCGCCTGCCGCGCGTCACGCCCGGCGACGTAGGCATGGCCGACCTGACCGGAAGCGGTCCGCACCGTGCAGCGGGTCACCGTCATCTCGCCCAGGTTGAACTTCGCGCCGCCGCCGCCAGCGCGGCCGCGCACCATCACCAGCCCGCTCTCCGGCCCGCGCAGGCGCTGATACTCCGGTGCGCCGCCATGCGCCGCGAGGCCGGCCTCCAGCTCGGCCGCCGCCGCGCGGGCCAGCACCGCCATCCAGTGCCGACGTGCGCCATGCGGAGCTTCGGCGGGCGGGGTATCGACGGGCACGGCGTCGGGCATGGCTCAGTCCGGATCTGTTGCGGATGTCTAGACAGCTAGACCCGGGGCAGGGTATCGTCAAGCCGAACTCGCATGGATGGCCCGCGGGATGGATGACATTGCGATGAAGCTGCCCGACGACGCGCCCGGGCGGGCGGTGGCGAAACCGGTCCGCGCCGGCGGCCGCCACGCGGCAGCCCGACCTGCCGCATCCCCCCTCCCCGCCCCCCCGCACGCCCCCCCCCGCGCCGCCCGCCTGGCGCCGACCCAGCCGGTGCTGCGCCATGAAGGCATCGCGCTGTGGCGCCAGATCGCCAACCAATTGCAGCAGGCGATCGGCACCGGCAGCTGCGCCCCCGGCGCCAAGCTGCCGACCGAGGCCGAGCTGTCGCAGCAGTTCGGCGTCAACCGCCACACCGTGCGCCGCGCGCTGGAGGAACTGTCGCGCGCCGGGCTGGTGCGCATCGAACAGGGCCGCGGCTCCTTCGTCACCGAGGACGTGCTCGAATACGCCGTGGAGCCGCGCACGCGGTTCTCCGAATGGATCCGCAAGCACAACAAGGAACCTTCCGGGCGGGTACTGCAACTCAAGGACACCGTCGCCACCGCGCCGGTCGCCGTCGGCCTCGGCATCCGCCCCGGCGCGCGCGTGGTGCTGCTGGAACGCCTCGGGCTGGCCGATGAACGCCCGGTCTCGCTGGCCACGCATTACTTCCCCTCCCTCCGCTTCCCCGGCCTGCTGGCGGCGCTGCGCGGGGCCGGCGGCATCACCGAGGCATTGCGCGCGGTCGGCGTCTCCGACTATCTGCGCCAGACCAGCCGGGTCGGCGCCCGCCTGCCGAGCGCCCAGGAGGCCGAGCTGCTGCGCATGCCGCGCAACCGCCCGGTGCTGGTGTGCGAGAACGTCAACGTCGACCACGCCGGCGCGGTCATCGAATTCGCCATCGGCCTGTATCCGACGCCGCGCGTGCAGATCGTCTTCGAACCCTGAGGGCAGAACGACTCCATGGATCAACGCCACATCGCCCCACTGCACATCGCGGGCGGCCAGGTGCTGCTGGCCGCCGACGGCGTGCAACCGATCGACCTGACCCTCGCCGACGGGCGGATCGACCGGCTCGACGTCCCCACCCCCGCTGGCGGCCTGCGCATCGACGCGCGCGGCCTGCTGGTGCTGCCCGGCATCGTCGACATCCACGGCGACGCGTTCGAGCGCCAGGTGCAGCCCCGCCCGGGGGTGGATTTTCCCGCCGACATCGCGCTGGCCGACACCGAGTCGCAGCTGCTGGCCAACGGCATCACCACCGCGTTCCACGGCATCACTTTGTCGTGGGAGCCGGGGCTGCGCAGCGTGCCGCAGTGGCACCGGCTGCTCGATGCGCTCGGCGCGCGCGAGTGGACCTGCGACATGCGGGTGCACCTGCGCTGGGAGGCCTACAACCTCGACGCGCTGGACATCGCGCTGGCTGACATCGCCGCCGGGCGGGTGCACCTGGTGGCGTTCAACGACCACACGCCGGCGATCCTGAAAAAGACCGCCGATCCGGTGGTCGGCGCCAAATACAGCGACCGCGCCGGCATGACGCTGGCCGATTTCCGCGCGCTGACCGAGCGGATCGCCGGGCGCGCCGACGAGGTGCCCGCCGCGCTGGAGCGCATCGGCGCGGCGGCGCGCGCCGCCGGGGTGGCGCTGGCCAGCCATGACGACGCCTCCGTCGCCACGCGCACCGCGTTCCGCGCGCGCGGCGCGCGGATCTGCGAATTCCCGATGGCCGAGGCGGTCGGCGAGGACGCCCGCGCGGCCGGCGACTGGGTGGTGATGGGCTGCCCGAACGTGGTGCGCGGGCGCTCGCATCTGGGCTGGGCCTCGGCGGCGCGCCTGGCCGAGGCGGGCATCTGTTCGGTTCTCTCGTCGGATTATTTCTATCCCGCGATGCTGCGCGCGGCGCTGATCCTGGCCGGGCGCGGCGTGCTGGACCTGCCGCGCGCCTGGGCGCTGATCTCGGCCAACCCGGCGGCGGCCGCCGGGCTGGCCGACCGCGGGCGCATCGCCGAGGGGGCGCGGGCGGACATCGTGCTGGTCGATCCGCTGCGGCAACGGGCAGTGGCGACGATCGCCGGCGGGCAGCTCGCCCACCTGACGGCCGAGGCGGCGGCGCGGTTGCGCTAGCGGTTGATTGGCGCGGCGCGTGCTGCCGGCGTTCACGCCCGCCGGCAGCACCGTCGCCCCGATCGTCGCCACCGATCCCGCCGCCCGCGCAGACGCGATCGCGCGGGTGAGCGGTTTCCTGGCCGCGCTGCTGCGGCCGTAGTCCCCAGGCTCAGGTCAGCTTGCAGCCGAACATGTCGGTCGGCGGGAAGGCATCCTTGCCGCTCATCGTCGCGACCGGCTTGTAGAAGTCCCACTTGTGCTTGGACTCGGCCGGCGTCTTGACCTGCCAGATATGCATGTCGTGGCGCACGCAGCCGTTCGGGTCCATGTGCACGTTGCTGTTGTAGAAATCGTTCACCGGCGTTGCGTGCATCTTGGCCGCCACCGCCATGGTCTCGGTGGTGCCGGCGGCCTTGACCCCCGTCAGGTAGTGCATCACGCCAGCGTAACAACCGGCCTGCTGCATGGTCGGCGGGGCATCGATCTTGGCGTTGAAGCGCTTGGTCCAGGCGCGCGTCTTGTCGGTCGCGTCCCAGTAGAACGAATCGCTCAGCACCAGGCCCTGGGCGGTCTGCACGCCCAGCGAATTGACGTCGGTGATCGCCATCAGCAGCGTCGCCAGCCGCACCCCGCCCTTGGTGAGCTGGAACTCGGCCGCCTGCTTGATGCAGTTCTGCAGGTCGGTGCCGGCGTTGGCGAAGCCGATCACCTTGGCGCCGGACGCCTGCGCCTGCAGCAGATAGGTGGAGAAGTCCGAGGTCGCCAGCGGCGCGCGCACCGCGCCCAGCACCTTGCCGCCGGCCTCCTTCACGAAGGCTTCGGTGTTGCGCTGCAACGAATAGCCGAACTCATAGTCGGCGGTGATGAAGAACCAGGTGTCGCCGCCGGACTTGGTCAGCATGCCGCCGGTGGCCTTGGCCAGCGCGTAGGTGTCGTAGACGAACTGGAACGTCCACGGCGTGCACAGCTTGCCGATGAAGTCGGTCGCCGCCGGATCGGCGAGCAGGAAGATCCGCTTCTTGGAACTGGCGATCTGCTGCACGCCGAGGCCCGACGAGGTGGCCGAGCCGTCGGCCAGCGCATCGACGCCGTTGTCGTCGATCCACTGGCGCGCGATCCCCGCGGCGACGTCGGGCTTGTTCTGGTCGTCGGCCTGCAGGATCTCGATCGGCCGGCCGAGCACCGAGCCGCCGAAATCCTGCGCCGCCATTTCGGCGGCGTGCCTGCTGCCCGGACCGCCATTGGCACGATACGGGCCGTTCATGTCGCTGAGCAGGCCGATCTTGACCGGCTTGGACGAGGATTGCGCGCGCAAGATCCCCGGCCGGGCCAGCGGCAGCGTGGCAAGGGCGCCCAGCGCGGCGCGACGCGTAAAGGTGTTCATATGGTTCGTCTCCCAGTCGGCGTTGCTGATTTGGCTTGTACCCGGCTCCAGTGTGCCCGGTCCGGCGGCGGGAATAAAGCCACCGGCCCACAACCGGGCCAGCGTCCCGGCCTTGCACCGGCCGGAGCGGGCTGGCAGGTAGCCCCGCCGCCGCGCGAGAGACATGCCGCCAGACCCACCTCCCCTGTTCGATCCCGCCGCCCTGTTCGATCCCGCTGTCCGGCTCGACCTTGCCGTCGTGCAGCCGCTGCCGGGGATCGGCGACATGATCTGGCACCTGCCGCATCTGCGCGCGCTGGCCGCCGCGGCCGGCGGGCCGGTGACGCTGATCGCCAAGCCGCGCTCGGCGGCGGACCAGGTGCTGGCCGCCGAACCGGCGGTGCGCGACATCCTCTGGCTGGACCGCAACCCCGAGGGGCGGCGCGGCCGGCATGACGGGCTGGGCGGGCTGCTGCGCCTCGCCGCGGCGCTGCGGGCGCGCCGGTTCGACGCGATGGTGCTGCTGCACCACAGCGTCTCCCTGGCCGCCGCGGCGTGGCTGGCCGGCATTCCCCTGCGCGCCGGCTATGGCTATGGCGCGCAGCGCTGGCTGCTGAACCGCGGCCCGGTGATGTCGCGCCGGATGCTGCGGCGCCATCAGTTCCAGCGGGCGAGCGCGTGGCTGCGTGCCGCCGGCATCGCGATGGCCGACGACGAACCACGCCTGACGATCGCCGCGGCGGCGCGCCAGGCCGCCGTCGCGCGCCTCGCCGGCGTGGCGCGGCCGTTCGTGGCGATCGGCATCGGTGCCTCCGAGGCGTCGCGCCAGTGGGGCGCGGCCGGCTTCGCCGGGCTGATCGGCGGGCTGCGCGCGATAGGCTGGGACCGGCTGGTGTTGCTGGGCGGGCCGACAGAGGCGGCGCTGGCGGCCGAGATCGAGCGCCTGGCCGGGCACGACGGGATCACCGTGGCGATCGGCTGGCGGCTCGACGAGGCGGCGGCGGCGCTCGCCGCGGCGGCGTTCTATGTCGGCAACAACACCGGGGTGATGAACATGGCCGCCGCGGTCGGCATCCCGACCTATGCGCTGTTCGGCACCACGCCGGTGTTCCACCACAGCCGGCACATCATCCCGATCGCCTCGCCGCCCGACCCGGCGGCGGGCGATGACGGCATGGCGCGGATCACGCCCGCCGCGGTGTTGGCGGCGATCGCCGCCGGGCCGGCGGGCGCCGGCCCGCCCGGGTCGCCGACAGGGTCGCCGGCGGGGGCTCCGGATCAGGCGCCGCCCGCGCCCAGCACCGCCTCGTAGACGTCCAGCGTGGCCTCCTGCATCGCGCGCACAGTGTACTGGCGCAGCACGGCGGCGCGGGCGGCGGCACCCAGGGCCATGCGCTCGGCGGTGGACATCGCCAGCACCCGGGCGATCGCCGCCGCCAGCAACGCCGGGTCGCCGGGCGGCACGCGCAGGCCGGTCACTTCGTGTTCGACCGTCTCGACCGGCCCGCCGAGGTCGGCCGCGATCACCGGGCGGGCCATCGCCTGCGCCTCGATCACCACCCGGCCGAACGCCTCCGCCTGGGTCGAGGCGTGCACCACCACATCGGACAGTTTCAGTGCGGCCGGCATGTCGTCGCACTCGCCCACCAGGCGCAGCCGGTCGGCCACGCCCAGCGCCTGGGCCTGGCGCACCAGGGCGGCGGCGTAGCGGTGCCGCCCCTGGTCGGAGCCCACCAGCACGGCGATCACGTCGCGCCGCGGCAGCTGGGCCAACGCCGCGATCAGCACCGCGTGGCCCTTCCAGGCGGTCAGCCGCCCCGGCAGCACCACGGTGGGCGCGCCGTCCGGCAGCCGCCAGGCCCGCGCCAGCCGGGCCAGCCGATCGGCCGAGACGGCGTCGGGGTCGAAGCGCTTCGGGTCGACGCCGCGCGGGATCACCCGGATGCGCGAGGCCGGCACGCCGTGCCGCGCGGTCACCAGCCCGGCGATGAAGCGGCTGGCGGCGATGACGATCTCGCCCCGCGCCATCACCGCGTTATAGGCGCGCTTGAACGGCAGCGCCTCGCTGTAGGTGCCATGATAGGTGGTGACGAAATGCGCCCCGGTGCGCCGGCAGGCGAGCCAGGCGGACCAGGCCGGCGCACGCGAGCGGGCGTGCACGATGGCGACGCGCTCGCGGCGGATCACCGCCGCCAGCCGCGCGGCGTTGCGCCAGATGGCGATCGGGTTCCTGGTGTCGAGCGGCAGGGTGATGTGGCGCCCGCCAGCGTGCTCGACCTGGCCCACCATGCGCCCGCCGGCGGAGGCCACCAGCGCCACGCCCTCGGCCTGGGCAACCGCCTGGGTGATCTCGACAGTGCCACGCTCGACCCCGCCGGTTTCCAGCGCGGGCAGCACCTGCAGCACCACGGGCGGGTGGGGGGCGGACGCATCGGCGCCGGGCGAATCGGGCTCGGGCGAATGGAACTCGGGACGTTGCGCGACGGTCATGCGGACGAGGTATGTCCGGTTGCCGGCGCGGCGCCAACCTGCCAAGCACCGGCGACGCCACGAGGAGGGCAAGCATGGAACCAGCCGGGGACACCGCCGGGCGGCTCGACCGCGGCGACGGCACGCATTTGGCCTGGATCCGCACGGCGGGGCGGGCGCCGACCGTGGTGTTCCTGCCCGGCTACCGCAGCGAGATGACGGGCGAGAAGGCGACGGTGCTGGCGGCGTTCTGCGCGGCGCGGGGCCAGGCGGTGCTGCGGTTCGATTATTCCGGCCACGGCGCCAGCGACGGCGCCTTCGAGGACGGCACGATCGGCGCCTGGGCGGGCGACGCGGTGGCGGCGATCGACGCGCTGACGGCGGGAAAACTGCTGCTGGTCGGCTCGTCGATGGGCGGCTGGATCGCGCTGCTGACCGCGCTGGCCCGGCCCGCGCGCATCGCCGGCCTGCTCGGCATCGCCGCGGCGCCGGACTTCACCGAGACGCTGATGTGGGCGGCGATGGCGCCGGCCGAGCGCGCCACGCTGCTGCGCGACGGCGTGCTGCACGCCCCGAGCCAGTACGGCGAGCCCTATGCCATCACCCGCGCGCTGATCGAGGACGGGTGGACCCACCTGCTGATGCACGCCCCGATCGCGATCGCTTGCCCGGTCCGCCTGCTGCACGGCCAGCGCGACCCGGACGTGCCGTGGGAGACGGCGCTGCGCATCGGCGAACGCGTCGCCAGCGAGGATGTGCGGATCACCCTGGTCAAGGACGGCGACCACCGGCTGTCACGCCCGCAGGACCTTGACCTGCTCTGCGCCACCCTGGGCGATATCCTGGCCGCGCGCCTCGCCGGCCAGGATGGCGCGTAGCCCCTCGCGGTAGGTCGGATGCTGCCAGGCGATGCCCAGGGCCGTGCGCGTGGCTTGCGAGGACACCTTGCGGTTGTCCGCCCAGAAGCTGCGCGCCATGGGGCTCGTCGCGGTCAATGCGGTTGCGTATGGAATAGCCGGCGGCGGCGGGATGCCGAGCAGGCGCGCGGCTTCCTCGATAACCGCGGCGCTCTCGGCGGGTTCGTCGTCCACCAGGTGCAGCACGCGGAGGCCGGCGGGACGCGGCTGATGGATCGCCGCCAGAACGGCCTGCACGATGTCGTCGCAGTGGATGCGGCCGAACGCGTGGCCCGGCTTGCTGACGCGCCGGGCACGGCCGGCGCGCAGCTCGTCGAATGCCGAGCGGCCGGGACCGTAGATGCCGCCCAGCCGGAACAGGTCCACCGCGCAACGATCGGCCAGGCGCGACCATTCCGCCTCCGCCGCGACGCGACGCACCGCGCGCGCCGTGCGCGGCGCCGGCGGCGTTGCCTCATCGACCCAGTCGCCGCCGCGGTCGCCATAGACGCCGGTGGTCGACAGATAGCCGACCCAGCGTAACGCCGGCGCCCGGGCCAGTTCGGCGCCATAACGTGCGAGCACCGGGTCGTGCGCCCCATCGGCAGCCGCGCCGCCCGGCGCGTCGGCATGCGCGTCGGCAGGCGCGTCGGGCGGCGGAACCGTGCTCAGCACATGGGTCGCCCGGTCAAGCGCCGCGCGCGTCGCGGCCGGCTCGGTCTGGCGGGTTACCCCATGCACCGACAGGCCCTCCGCCGGCCCAGACCCCGCTTGGGCCGCCGCTTGGGCCGCCACCGCCGCGCCGCAATAGCCAAGGCCGAACACCACGAGCCGCACCTGCATGCGATTGGGTTTGCCTGAAACCCGGTCGGCGCACTAGTGTTGCCGGCATGATCGCCCGCGCCGCGACGCTCGCGTTGCTCGCTGTTCTGGCCCCCGGCCCGATCGGCGCGGCGCAACCCGTTGCCGGCGCGCCCACCGAGACCAACGCGGGGACGGCGCTGCCGGTGCCGCCGCGCATCGCCGAGGGGCCGGATTACGACCACTGCCTCGCCATGCTGTACGACGATCCGGACGGCGCCAGCAGCTTTGCCGAGAGCTGGGCCAGCAGCGGCGGCGGCGACGGCGCCACGCATTGCCAGGCGCTGGCACAGATCGAACTCGGCAATGCCGAAAATGGCGCCAAGATGCTGGAAAAACTCGCGGACACCACCAAGGCGCCCGAGCTGGCGCGCGCCGCCGTCTACGGCCAGGCGGTGCAGGCCTGGCTGATGGCCAGCAAGCCCGACCGCGCGTTCGAGGCCGCAACACTGGCGCTCGCCCTGTCGCCGAACGATCCCGACCTGCTGATCGACCGGGCGGTGACCGAAGGCAACACCGAGCACTACCGTGAAGCCATCGACGACCTCAACCATGCGCTGGCGATCGCGCCGCACCGCGCCGAGGCCTTCGTGCTGCGCGCCTCCGCCTGGCGGCACCTCGACAACCTGGAGGTCGCCAGCAGCGACATCGAGCACGCGCTGGCGCTCAACCCCGACAGTGCGGAGGCGCTGCTGGAGCGCGGCATCCTGCGCCAACGCACCGGCAACCGCACCGGCGCGCGCGAGGACTGGCAGCGCGCGATCGAACTCAATCCCAACAGCGAGACGGCGGATCTGGCGGAACAGGATTTGGCGCTGCTGGACGCCGGGCCGGGTCCGTGATCAGAGGTCCGTGATCAGTCACCGGTCACCAGTGGGCAGCAGCCCGCAGGACCTGGCAGCCGTTGCGATGCAACGGCATGACCGATCAGAAATCGAGGTCGGCGTAGTGCGGCGGTGGGGTCATGCCGGGCATGCGGTCGGTCAGCAGACCGCGGAAGCTCGGCCGCGACTTGACCTGCGCATACCAGTCATGCGTCGCCTGCGACAGGCTCCAGTCCACGTCACCAATGAAATCCAGCGCCGACAAATGCGACGCCGCGGCGAAATCGGCCAGCGAGATCGTTGCGCCGGCAAGCCATTTGCGCGTCTCGGCCAGCCAGCCGAGATATTGCAGGTGATGGCGCAACCCGGTGTAGCCGACGCGCAGCGCCGCCGCATCCGGGTTGCCGCGCCCCGCGAGCCGCTTCATCAGCTTCTCGCCCAACAGGTTGCGCGACACCTCCAGCGCGAACTTGCCGTCGAACCAGGCGACCAGGCGGCGCACCTCGACGCGCTCGGCCAGCGTGCGGCCGAGCAGCGGCGTGTCGGGATAGGCTTCGTCCAGGTATTCGCAGATCACGTTGGAGTCGGCGATGACCAGGCCGTTGTCCTCGATCAGGGTGGGCACCGTGCCGGCGGCATTGAGCTCCAGGTATTCCGCCCGGCGCTCCCAAACCTTTTCCATGCGCAGCTCGAACGGCAGGCGCTTTTCGGCCAGCACAAGACGAACCTTGCGCGAATACGGCGACAACGGGAGATGATACAAATAACGCATCGCCGGCCGTTATCGCACCCAACCGCAGCGCCGCCAATCAGGCCAAGGCAATCGTTTTGCAGAAAGCAAGGCCGGGGCTCCGCCCCGGACCCCGCCAAGGGGCGCTACCCCTTGGAACCCCGCCAAGGGCGAGCCCTTGGCGGGGTTCCAAGGGGTAGCGCCCCTTGGCGGGGTCCGGGGCGGAGCCCCGGCCTTGCTGTCTGCAAACGACTGCCTGCCATTCACGCCCGCAGGGCTTCCTGCTGGTCCAGCGGCAC
The DNA here is from genome assembly GCA_963847615.1 of uncultured Alphaproteobacteria bacterium. Taxonomy (GTDB): domain Bacteria; phylum Pseudomonadota; class Alphaproteobacteria; order Acetobacterales; family Acetobacteraceae; genus Palsa-883. The sequence continues at coordinate 59,348 of CAWKAN010000010.1, read as the reverse complement.
CGGCAGGTGGCGGACAAAATCCTTGGGCACCACCTGCCAGAAGCGTGGCAGCATGCGGTCCCAGTCGTTCAGCAGCCGCGCGGCGTGTTCGCTGGTGGTCTCGGTGACGTGGCGGGCGACCAGGTCGCGCAGCACCGTCGCCCAATGCGGATGCGCGACGCGCTGCCAGAGCAGGGTTTCGGGATTGACCCGCACGGCGAATTGATGGTCCGCGTCATAGACGAAGGCCATGCCGCCGGTGAAGCCGGCACCGAAATTATCCCCGACCGGGCCCAGGATCACCGCGGTGCCGCCGGTCATGTATTCGCAGCCGTTCGAGCCACAGCCCTCCACCACGGCGGTCGCGCCGGAGTTCCGCACGGCGAAGCGCTCGCCGGCCTGGCCGGCGGCGAACAGCGCGCCGGCGGTCGCGCCGTACAGCACGGTGTTGCCGATGATGGTGTTCTCGTTGCTGCGCAGCCGGGACGACGGCGCCGTGCGCACCACGATGGTGGCGCCCGACAGCCCCTTGCCGACATAGTCGTTGGCGTCGCCGAACACTTCGAGCTTGAGCCCCTGCACGGCGAAGGCACCGAGCGACTGCCCGGCCGAGCCGCGCAGCCGCACCGTCAGATGTCCGGGCTGCAGCCCGGACATGCCGAATCGGCGGGTGATCTTCGACGAGATCCTGGTGCCGATGGCGCGGTGCGTATTGCGGATGGTGTATTGCAACTGCATCTTCTCGCCCTGCGCGAACAGCGGGTCGGCATCGGCGATCATCTGCGCGTCCAGCGTCTCCGGCACCTCGTTGCGGCCCACGATCGTGCAGTGGCGCGCATGCGGCCCCGGATCGGCCTGCACCAGCAACGGATTGAGATCGAGGTCGTCCAGCATCGCCGAGCCGCGGCTGATCTGGTGCAGCAGGTCGGTGCGCCCGATCACGTCCTCCAGTCGGCGGAAGCCCAGCTCGGCCAGGATGTTGCGCACGTCCTCGGCGATGAAGGAGAACAGGTTGATCACCTTCTCCGGCGTGCCGTCGAACTTCGCGCGCAGGTTTTCGTCCTGCGTGCAGACCCCGACCGGGCAGGTGTTGGAGTGGCACTGCCGCACCATGAGGCAGCCCATGGCGATCAGGCTGGCGGTGCCGATGCCGAATTCCTCGGCGCCCAGCATCGCGGCGATCACCACGTCGCGCCCGGTCTTGATGCCGCCATCGGTGCGCAGCCGGACCCGATGGCGCAGCCGGTTCAACATCAGCACCTGGTGCGTCTCCGACAGCCCCATCTCCCACGGCAGGCCGGCGTATTTGATCGAGCTTTGCGGACTGGCGCCGGTGCCACCGGAATGACCTGAGATCAGAATGGCATCGGCCTTCGCCTTCGCCACGCCGGCGGCGATGGTGCCGATGCCGGACCGCGACACCAGCTTCACGCAGACGCTGGCCTCGGGGTTGATCTGCTTCAGGTCGTAGATGAGCTGGGCCAGGTCCTCGATCGAGTAGATGTCGTGGTGCGGCGGCGGCGAGATCAGCATCACGCCTTGGGTGGAATGACGCAGCCGGCCGATCATCGCCGAGACCTTGATGCCGGGCAACTGCCCGCCCTCGCCGGGCTTGGCGCCCTGGGCGACCTTGATCTCGATCTCGCGGCAGTTGTTCAGGTATTCGGCGGTGACGCCGAACCGGCCCGAGGCGATCTGCTTGATCGCCGAGGATGGGTTGTCGCCATTGGCGCGCGGCTGGTAGCGCGCCGGGTCCTCGCCGCCCTCGCCGCTGTCGGAGCGCGCGCCGATGCGGTTCATCGCGATCGACAGCGTCTCGTGCGCCTCGGGCGACAGCGCGCCGAGCGAGATGCCGGGGGCGACCAGGCGCTTGCGGATCTCGGTGATGCTGGCGACCTCGTCGACCGGCACCGGCGGATACAGGTCGCGGCGGAAATCCAGCAGGTCGCGCAACGCCACGCGCGGCAGCTTGCGCACGCCTTCGGCGTAGCGGCGGTAGACCTGGTAGCTGTCGCTGGCGACCGCGCTTTGCAGCGTGTGGATCAGCGTCGGATCAAAGGCATGCGCCTCGCCGCCATTGCGCCGCAGCTTGTACAACCCGCCGATTGGCAGCGTGACGACATCGGCGTCCCAGGCGCGGGCGTGCAGCTCCAGCACCTTGCGCGCGATGCCGGTGTGGCCCAGGCCGGAGATGCGCGACTGCATGCCCGGGAAGAATTCCGCCACCAGGGCGCGCGACAGGCCGATCGCCTCGAAGTTGCAGCCGCCGCGATAGGACGAGACCACGCTGATCCCCATCTTCGCCATGATCTTCAGCAGCCCCTTGTCGACCGCCTTCTTGTAGCGCTGCACCGCGTCCTTCAGCGTCATGTCGCCGAACAGCCCGCGCCGCTGGCGATCGGCGATGGACTCCTGCGCCAGATAGGCGTTCACCGTGGTGGCGCCGACGCCGATCAAGCACGGCGAAGTAATGCACGTCGAGGCATTCCGCGGAGCGCACGTTCAGGCTGGTGAAGGTGCGCAGCGACTGGCGCACCAGGTGGGTGTGCACGCCGCCGGTGGCCAGGATCATCGGGATCGGCGCGCGGTCCGGGCCGAACTGCTCGTCGGTCAGGATGACATGGGTGCAGCCGGCGCGCACGCCTTCCTCGGCTTCGTGACGGATGCGTTCCAGCGCGGCGCGCAGCCCGGCCGCATCGTCGGCCACCGGAAAGCTGCAATCGACGACGCAGGCCGAGGCGCCCATGAAGTCGCGCATCGCCTGGAACTCGGCGGTCGACAGCACCGGGCTTTCAAGCTGCAGCAGGTCGCACTGGCTGGCGTCCTCGTCCAGCACGTTGCCGAGGTTGCCGAGCCGGGTCTTCAGCGACATCACCCGGGTTTCGCGCAGGCTGTCGATCGGCGGGTTGGTGACCTGGCTGAACGTTCTGCCGGAAGTAATGATGCAGTCCGCGGTAGCGCTCCGACAGCACGGCGAGCGGCGCGTCGTCGCCCATCGAGCCGATCGCCTCCTGCGCGTCTTCCACCATCGGGTGCAGCAGCATTTCCTGCTCTTCCATGGTGAAGCCAACGGCGACCTGGCGGCGGCGCAGCAGCTCGGTGTCGTTGACGATCGGTTCGACCGCGTCGGTCTTGACGATGTGGTCGATCACCTTGATGCGCTTGGCCCATTCGCCGAACGGCTGGCGCGCGGCGAGCAGGTCCTTCAGCGCCTCGTCGCGATAGAACCGTGCCGTCGTCCAGATCGATGCCGATGGTCTGGCCGGGACCGACGCGGCCCTTCTCGATGATATCCGCCTGATCGACCTGCACCATGCCGGTCTCGGAGCCGACGATCAGCAGGTCGGACGCGGTGATGCTGTAGCGCAGCGGGCGCAGCCCGTTGCGGTCCAGCCCGGCGATGACCCAGCGCCCGTCGGTCGCCGCGATCGCCGCCGGGCCGTCCCACGGCTCCATCACGGCGTTGCAATAGTGGAACATGTCGCGATGCGGCTTGCGGCATCGTCGCGTCCTGGCCGATGCTGGCCGGGATCATCAGCGCCTTGGCCATCGGCGCGTCGCGCCCGGCGCGCACCAGCAGTTCGAACACGTTGTCGAGCGTCGCGGTGTCGGAGCCGCCGGCCTGCACGACGGGCTTGATGTCGTCGATCCAGGGGCCGAGCGCGGCGTCGGCGAGCCGCGTCTCGTGGCTCTTCATCCAGTTGATGTTGCCCGAGACGGTGTTGATCTCGCCGTTATGCGCCAGCATGCGGAACGGCTGCGCCAGGCGCCAGGTGGGAAAGGTGTTGGTCGAGTAGCGCTGGTGATAGATCGCGAAGCGGCTGACGAAGCGCGGGTCGAGCAGGTCGGGATAGAAATCGACCAGGTGCTCGGCCAGGAACATGCCCTTGTAGATGATCGAGCGGGCGGACAGCGAGCACAGGTACAGCTCGGGGATCTGCGCGGCGATCGCCTGGTTTTCGATCCGCCGGCGGATCACATACAGGTCGCGCTCGAAGTCCGCCTCGGACGCTGCCTTGGCGTTCCACAGCATGATCTGTTCGATCTCGGGGCGCGTCGCGTTGGCTTTCTCGCCGATGCAGGCGACGTCGATGGGCACCTGGCGCCAGCCGTAGATGCGGTAGCCGACATCGAGGATCTCGGTCTCGACGATCTGCCGGCAGCGCTCCTGCGCGCCGAGGTCGGTCTTCGGCAGGAACACCATGCCGACGGCGATCGGGCCGGGCATGACGGCGCAGCCGCTGCGTTCGACGGCAGCGGCGAAGAAGTCGCGCGGGATCTCGATGTGGATGCCAGCACCGTCGCCGGTCTTGCCGTCGGCGTCGACCGCGCCGCGGTGCCAGACGGCTTTCAGCGCGGCGACGCCGGCCTCGACCACGTCGCGGCGGGGCTTGCCGTCCAACGCGCCGATGAAGCCGACGCCGCAGGAATCATGTTCCTGGGAGGGGGCGTAGGTGTGGCGCAGGGCGGCGGCGTTGGCGTGCCACGCGGCGAGGAACTGGGCAGCGGACTCGGTCGTTTCGGTCATGGCTGTCCTCCGGTGCGGGCTTTACCTCTCCCGCGCTGGCGGGCGAGGTCGCGGAGCGCTTGCGACGCGGGTGAGGGTGGTGCCGCGGGCAGCACCCTCACCCGGATCGCTCCGCTCGCCGACCTCGCCCGCCAGCGCCGGAGAGGTATAGGGGTGGCAATGGTTTGTTTACTGGCGTCACTCAGGCTGCGGCGATGGCGAATGAGAATGCGCGGGCGCTGCGGCGGGAGATGACCGAGGTCGAACGTCGGCTTTGGTTCTTGCTGCGCGGGAGGCGGTTGGAGGGAGGAAAATTCCGGCGGCAGCATCCACTCGGGCCGTTCATTGTGGATTTTGCCTGCGTTGAGCACCGGCTGATCATTGAGCTGGACGGGGGGCAGCACGCGAGGCGCGCGCGGCGTATGACGCGCGGCGTACGGCGTGGCTGGAGGCGCACGGCTGGCGCGTGGTGCGGTTCTGGAATGATGCGGTCTATTCGACCCCACAGGACGTGGTGGATGCGATCCGCAAGGCGCTGACCGGCGGTGCCGCCGAGTGATGTGGGCCCTCCGTACACCTTGTGTCTTGGATTTGTGCCATAGGAAGCCCGGGCCGACGCGGGTGAGGGTGGTGCCGCTTGCACCTCCCTCACCCGTCTCGCTCCGCGCGCCGACCTCTCCCGCAAGCGCGGGAGAGGTGTACAAGAAGCGTCTCATTCCGCGGCGACGGCGAGGCTGGCTTGCCGCTCCAGATGCTGGTGGATCTGTGCCGCGGCGTCGCGGCCGTCGCAGATCGCCCAGACGACCAGGCTGGCGCCGCGCACGATGTCGCCGGCGGCGAACACGCCGGGCAGGCTGGTTTCGAACGTGCGCTGGTTCACCTTCAGCGTGCCCCAGCGCGTGACCTCCAGCGCCGGTTCGCCGAACATGCCCGGCAGGTCCTCCGGGTCGAAGCCCAGCGCCTTGATCGCCAGGTCCGCCGGCAGGGTGAAATTGCTGCGCTCGATCGGCTCCACCGACTGCCGCCCGCTCGGGTCGGGCAGCCCGAGATGCATGCGCACCGCATGCACCCCACTGACCGTGCCGTCGCCCAGGAATGCCTCGGGCGCGGCGAGCCAGACGAACTCGACGCCTTCTTCCTCGGCGTTCTTCACCTCGCGCATCGAGCCGGGCATGTTCGCCCGATCGCGGCGATACAGGCACTTCACCGAGGCCGCCCCCTGGCGCACCGCGGTCCGCACGCAGTCCATCGCCGTGTCGCCGCCGCCGATCACCACGACATGCTTGCCGCTTGCGTCCAACAGGCCGGAGTCAAAATCCGCCACCACGTCGCCCAGCCCGATCCGGTTCGAGGCAAACAAATAGTCCAAGGCGGGAACAATGCCCGCCAGCCCGGCGCCCGGCCCGCCGATGTCGCGCGCCTGGTAGGCCCCGGTGGCAATCAGCACCGCGTCGTGCCGGGTGCGCAGCGCGGCGAAGCTGGTTCCCCCCCGCCCACGCCGCGGCCGAGCTCGAAGCGGATGCCGGACGCCTCCAGCAATTTCCAGCGGCGCAGCACCAGCGGCTTTTCCAGCTTGAAGTTCGGTATCCCGTAGATCAGCAGCCCGCCGACCCGGTCATGCCGGTCATACACCGTGACCTGATAGCCGCGCCGGCGCAGTTCCTCGGCCGCGGCCAAGCCGCCCGGGCCGGCGCCGATGATCCCCACCGAGGCCGACCGCTCGCGCAGCGGGCGCACCGGCTTGACCCAGCCGCGGACGAACGCGGTGTCGGTGATGTAGCGCTCGACCGCGCCGATGGTGACGGCCTCGAAGCCCTTCTCGATGACGCAGTTGCCCTCGCACAGCCGGTCCTGGGGACAGATCCGGCCGCAGATCTCGGGGAAGTTGTTGGTCGCCGAGGCGATCTCGTAGGCCTCCTGCAGCCGTCCTTCGGCGGTCAGTTTCAGCCAATCCGGGATGTTGTTGCCCAGCGGGCAGTGCACCGAGCAGAACGGCACGCCGCACTGCGAGCAGCGGCTGGACTGGGCGGCGGCCTCCTGGGCGGAGAAATCGCGGTAGATCTCGGCGAAATCCTGCGTGCGCTCGGCGGCGGGCCGGGGTTCGGGCAACTGCTGCGGCAGGCGGACGAACTGCAGCATACGGTCGGCCACAAGCACCCCCGATCCGGCGAGGCCGGTTTGAGCGGCCATCTTAACGGGGACGGCGGCGGCGGCGCGAGTCTTTTTGCGGCCGCTAAGTCAGTACCATCGCCCTGATAGCGTCAAGCATCACGCGTTCGTGCTAGCTCTGACGTGGCGCGCTGCCACAATACGTCCGGTTCGGACCTTTCAGGCGGGCGCGAAATCAACCCGCCGTCCGCCGCCGCGACGGAACCGCCGCAGATACGCCGGCACCACCAGGTCCATCGGCGTCGGCACGATGCCCAGGTCCGCCAGCCCCGGCATGCCTTCAGCGACCACATTGTCCCGCTGCAGCATCAGCAACTGGTCGCGCGTCAGCAGCTTGCCCGGCAGCCGCTCCAGCACCGCGGCCTGCAGCCGCGCCAGGCACATCGGCACCGTCACCAACCGCCGGTGCCGCCCGGTCTCGGTCAGTACATAGGTCAGCAATTCACGCATGCTCAGCACCTGCGGCCCGCCCAGCTCGAACGTCGTCCCGGGCGCGTCGGGCCGCAACCCGGCCATTACCGCATCCGCCACGTCCCCGACATAGACCGGCTGGAACCGCGTGGCGCCGGCAATGACCGGCATCACCGGCAGGCGCTGCGCCATGGTGGCGAAGCGGTTGAACAACTGGTCCTCCGCGCCGAACACCACCGAGGGGCGCAGGATCGTCGCGGCGGGAAACGCCGCCCGCACCGCCTGCTCGCCTTCCGCCTTGCTGGCGGCGTAGCGGCTCGGGCTGGCCGCATCGGCGCCGATCGCGGAAATTTGCACCAGCCGCGCCGCGCCGGCCGCCGCCGCCAGGCGCGCCACCCGCCCCGCCCCCTCGGCGTGGATGCGCTGGAAGTCGCCGGGCCGCCGCTCCGCCAGGATGCCGACCAGGTTCACCACCAGATCGGCGCCGTCCACCGCGCGATGCACCTCGGCCTCGTGCTGGACCGGCGCATAGAGCGGCACAACCTGCCCCACCACGCCCATCGGCTTGAGGAACAACGCCGCCTCCGGATCGCGCACCGCAACCCGTACCACGTGGCCCTGCGCCGCCAGCCGCTTGACAACATAACGGCCAATGAACCCGGAGCCACCAAACACCGTCGCCACGCTACGCGTCATCATCGCCGCCATCTCCTCAACACGCCGCCGCCTTGATAGGCGGCACGCCCCCAGCGCTCAAGCGTGACAACCCCACGCGCAGGGTCATCGGGTGAACGAAGCAAGCCGGGGCGTTTCGGGGCGGAGCCCCGGCTTTCCTTCGGTTCGCCCGCTTGCCCGGCGTCGGGATTTGCCACGCCCCCCGCGGCGGTCCTAGGCTTGGGGCCGAGAAATGCCGGGCGAACGGAGGACACACAATGAAGGTCGGTGACGCGGTTGCGGAGATCATGAGGCGCGAGGGGATCGAGATCCTCTGCGGCTATCCGGTCAACCATCTGCTGGAATACGCCGCGGCGGCCGACATCCGCCCGATCATCGTCCGCCAGGAGCGCATCGGCCTGCACATGGCCGACGCCATCTCGCGCGTCACCTCGGGCGCGCAAGATCGGCGCCTTCTGCATGCAGCACGGCCCGGGCACCGAGAACGCCTATGGCGGCGTCGCGCAGGCCTATTCGCGAATCCGTTCCGCTGCTGGTGATCCCGCAGGGCTATCCGCGCCGCACTCGCGCATATCGACCCGAACTACAGCGCCGTCGCGCGAGATGCGCGGCGTGGCCAAGATCGCCGAGCCGCTGATCGCTGGCGAGCGAGCTGGCCAACGTGATGCGCCGCGCCTTCAGCAACCTGCGCAACGGCCGCGGCGGCCCGGCCATCGTCGAGATCCCCACCGACATGTGGAACGAGGACATCGGCGAGCTCGACTACACGCCGGTCGGCCGGTGCGCAAGTCGGCCCCGATCCGGCCGATGTGCGCAAGGCGGCCGCGGCGATCCTGGCGGCGAAACGTCCGGTGATCTACGCCGGCACCGGCGTGCAATGGGCCGAGGCCTGGCCGCAACTGCGCAGGTTCGCCGAGCTGCTGGGCGCGCCGGTCACCACCAGCCTGGGCGGCAAGAGCTCGTTCCCGGAGAACCATCCGCTGTCGCTGGGCTCGGGCGGCAACGCGATCCCCAAGCCGGTGCATCATTTCGTCGCAGAACGCCGACCTGATCATCGGCATCGGCTGCTCGTTCACCGAAACGAACTTCGGCATCAAGTTCCCCAAGGGCAAGACGTTCATCCATGCCACGCTCGACCCGAACCACCTGAACAAGGACGTGGTCAGCGCGGTCGGCCTGCTGGGCGACGCCGGCCTGACGCTGGAGGCGCTGATCGGCGAGCTGTCGCAGACCATCAAGGCGGACCGCGACCCGCAGCGCGGTGGTCCGCGAGATCACCGCGGTGCGCGCCGAGTGGATGGCGCAATGGCAGCCGCTGCTGAATTCGAACGAGGCGCCGATCAGCCCGTATCGCGTGATCTGGGAGCTGATGCAGGGCACCGATCCGCTGAACACCATCATCACCCATGATGCCGGCAGTCCGCGCGATCAGATCTCGCCGTTCTGGGTGTCGACCGAGCCGATGTCCTATATCGGCTGGGGCAAGACCACGCAGCTCGGCATGGGGCTCGGGCTGGCGATGGGCGCGAAGCTGGCGCAGCCGGAGAAGACTCTGCATCAACTTCTGGGGCGACGCGGCGATCGGCTTCACCGGCATGGACTTCGAGACCGCGGTGCGCGAGCGCATCCCCATCCTGTCGTGCCTGATGAACAATTTCTCGATGGCGATCGAGCTGAAGGTGATGCCGATCTCGACGGAGAAATACCGCTCGACCGACATCTCCGGCAACTACGCCGACATGGCGAAGGCGTTCGGCGGCTATGGCGAGCGCGTGACGGATCCCGACCAGATCAAGGCGGCGATCCAGCGCGGCATCGAGCAGACCAAGGCAGGCAAGCCGGCGCTGCTGGAATTCATCACCGCGAAGGAGACCCGGGTCTCCAAGTTCTGACCGGTCGGGATGGCCGGCGGCGCGCCGGCCATCCTGCGCGACGGCGCCGACAATAAAGCGCATGATGGCCGGGACGAACCCGGCCAGGACGACAACGGGAGCGTTCAGAGGACCATGGCCAACGTGTCCATCCGCGACGTGCGCAAGCGCTTCGGCACCACCGAGGTGCTGCACGGCGTGAGTGTCGAGATCGATGACGGCGAATTCGTCATCCTGGTCGGCCCGTCCGGCTGCGGCAAATCGACGCTGCTGCGCATGATCGCCGGGCTGGAGAACATCACCGCCGGCGAGATCGCGATCGGCGGGCGGGTGGTGAACAATGTCGCGCCGAAGGAGCGCGACATTGCCATGGTGTTCCAGAACTACGCGCTCTATCCGCACATGACGGTGCGCGACAACATGGCCTTCGCCCTGACGCTGGCGCAAGGTGCCGAAGGCGATGATCGAGCAGCAGGTGGCGCGCGCCGCGCAGATCCTGGGGCTGGCGCCGTATCTCAATCGCTATCCACGCCAGTTGTCCGGTGGGCAGCGCCAGCGCGTCGCCATGGGCCGCGCCATCGTGCGCGATCCGCAGGTGTTCCTGTTCGACGAGCCGCTGTCCAACCTCGATGCCAAGCTGCGCGTGCAGATGCGCGCCGAGATCAAGGAACTGCACCAGCGGCTGACCACCACGACGGTCTACGTCACGCACGACCAGATCGAGGCCATGACGATGGCCGACAAGATCGTGGTGATGAATTCCGGCAACGTCGAGCAGATCGGCGCGCCGCTGGAGCTGTACGACCACCCGGACAACCTGTTCGTCGCCGGCTTCATCGGCTCGCCGGCGATGAATTTCCTGAAGGGCCGGATCGAGGGCGGCTCGTTCCGCGCCGAGGGCGGCGCGGCACTGCCGCTGCCCGGCAAGGCGACGGGCCCGGGGCCGCGAGGCGGCAAGTCCGGCGAATGGCGCGGAGGGCAGGCCGCTCGTCTACGGCGTGCGGCCGGAACATTTCCAGCTCAGCGCCGAGGGCCAGCCGGCGACGGTGCATGTGATCGAGCCGACCGGGTCGGAGACCCAGGTCATGGCGCATTTCGCCGGCGTACCGATCATCTGCGCCTTTCGCGAGCGCGTGTCGGCCAGGCCCGGCGAGACGATCCGCATCAGTGCCGATCCCGGCGCTGGTGCATCTGTTCGATGCCGACAGCGGCCAGCGGCTGAGCGCCTAGAAGCGCGGCGATTGGGCGGGAGGGCCGATGGACGACGTTGCGCCGCCGGAGAAGCGGCGCAGCAGGCGAACAAAGACCCGGGACACACAATGTGCCCGGTGACGGTTGAATGACCGCAACCCTGGGAGGATACCAGCAATGACCGACTTCACACGGCGTGATTCCCTGATACTCGGCGCGACCGCGCTTGGGGCGGCGGCGCTGCCGGCGGGCAACGCGCTCGCCGAGGTCGACGATGTGCCGACCGCCAATGTCAAGCCGCTCGACTACAAGCTGGAGAAGGGCGCTGCCCTGCGCGTGCTGCGCCCGGCGAAGTTCGTCGATCCCGACCAGACCTATTGGGACATCAACACCAAGAAATACACCCAGGCCACCGGGATCGAGGTGAAGACCGACTACCTGAGCTGGGAAGAGATGCGCCCGCAGGAGGCGGTCACCGCGAACACCGGCGCCGGACCCGACATCATCATCGGCTTCAGCTCCGATCCGCAGGTCTATGCCTCGAAGATCCACGACATGACCGACCTCGCCGACTATCTCGGCGCGAAATACGGCGGCTGGTTCAAGCTGGCCGAGCTGTACGGGATGAAATGGGGCACCAGGCGCTGGATCTCCATCCCCGTCGGTGGCGGCGCCGGCCCGACCGTGTATCGCTCCTCCTGGGTCAAGCAGGCCGGCTACGACAAGATCCCGGATGATCTCGAAGGCTTCCTGACGCTGTGCCAGAAGCTGAAGCAGATCGGCCATCCCTGCGGCTTCTCGCTCGGTCACGCACTGGGCGACGCCAACGGCTATGCGTCGTGGCTGCTGTGGACGCATGGCGGCATGCTGGTGGACGAGAAGGGCAAGATCGCGCTCGATTCGAAGGCGACGATCGCGGCGCTCAAATATTCCGCCGAGATGCAGCAGACGATGATCCCCGGCACGCTGTCGTGGAATGATGCTGGCAACAACAAGGCCTATGCCGCGGGTGACATCAGCCTGACGTTCAATGGCGTGTCGATCTATTACGCCTGCAAGACATCGCCGGATCCGGCGCTGAAGGCGATCGCGGCCGATACCGACCACCAACTGCAGCCGCGCGGGCTGGCGCACGGCAATGTGCAGTCGGCGACACCGCTCAATGCCATGGTGTTCAAGCACACCAAGTATCCGAACGCGGCGAAGGACTACATCCGCTTCATGATGGAGAAGGAGCAATACGGTCCGTGGCTGGCCGCCTGCATCGGCTACTGGTCGGAGCCGCTGAAGGCGTACGCCAAGATGAAGTTCTGGACCGACGATCCGAAGCTCGCGCCCTACGCGGGGGCGATGGATACCCAGTACTACGACGGCTACAAGGGGCCGATCAGCCCGGCGTCCAGCGCGGTGGCGGCGAATTATACCATCGTCGACATGTTCGCCTCGGTGGCCAGCGGCAACGCCACGCCGGAGGCGGCGGCCAAGCAGGCTGCGCGGCAGGCCGAGCGATATTACAAAACCCGCGGTTGACGGATGCGCGCCGCCGGTAGAGGCAGGACCTGCCGGCGGCGTCCGACCATGTCGATGACGGTGGAGACCAGACGCGGGAGACGCCAGTCCGGGCAGTCACGAAAGGACGAACGTCATGCATGAGCTTACCAGGCGCCAATCCCTGACCGTTGGTGCCGCGACCCTGGGCGCCGCGACACTCGGCGCGACGGCGCTGCCGTTGGCGGGCGCACGCGCCGCCGACACCGACGTGCCGACCGCCGACGTCAAGCCACCCGCCTTCAAGATCGAGAGCGGGGCCCGGCTGCGCGTGTTGCGGCCGGCCAAGTTCGTCGACCCGGACGAGACCCTGTTCCGCGCCAACACCAAGAAGTTCACCGAGGCCACCGGCGTCGACGTCCGGGTCGATTTCGTGAGCTGGGAGGACCTGCGCCCGCAGATCGCGGTCACCGCCAATACCGGCGCCGGCCCCGACATCATCATCGGTTTCAGCGCCGATCCGCAGATCTACGCCAGCAAGCTGGTCAGCATGAGCGACCTGGCGGGGTATCTCGGCGCGAAATACGGCGGCTGGTTCCAGTTGGCGCAGCTCTACGGCACCAAATGGGGCACCAAGGACTGGCTGTCGATCCCGATGGGCGGCAGCACCGGCCCGACCGTCTATCGCATCTCCTGGCTGAAGGCGGTCGGCTACGACAAGGTGCCGGACGACCTGAACGAGTTCCTGACGATGTGCCAGAAGCTGCAGAAATCCGGCCATCCCTGCGGCTTCGCGCTGGGCCACGCGCTGGGCGACGCGAACGGCTTCGCCAATTGGCTGCTGTGGACGCACGGCGCGTATCTGGTGGACGAGAAGGGCAAGGTCGCGCTCGATTCGAAGCAGACCATCGCGGCGCTGCACTACGCCACCGAGCTGCAGAAGACGATGATCCCCGGCACGCTGTCCTGGAACGATTCCGGCAACAACAAGGCCTATATCGCCGGCGACATCAGCCTGACGTTCAACGGCGTGTCGATCTATTTCGCCTGCAAGAACTCGCCGGATCCGCAGCTCCAGGCGATCGCGGCGGACACCAACCACCAGCTCGCGCCGCACGGACTGTCGAAGCAGACCCCGGAATCGGCACTGGTGGTCAACTCCATGCTGTTCAAGCACAGCAAGTATCCGAACGCGGCGAAGGAATACCTGCGCTTCATGATGGAGAAGGAGCAATACGGCCCCTGGCTCGCCGCCTGCCTGGGCTACTGGTCGAACCCGCTGAAGGCCTACTCGAAGATGAGCTTCTGGGATGCGGATCCGAAGCTGAGGCCGTATGCCTCGGGCATGGATACGCCGTACTACGACGGTTACAAGGGACCGGTCTCCGCCTCGTCGTCGGCGGTGTCGGCCAACTACACGGTGGTGGACATGTTCGCCTCGGTGGTCAGCGGCAACGCCACGGCGGAGGCGGCGGCGAAGCTGGCGGCGCGTCAGGCGGCGCGCTACCTGAAGGGCTGAGACACAACAGCGGGGGCGGCGCCGTCGCCCCCGCGCAGCTTGCGGGACCTGGTCCCGGGGGAGGGTCGATGGACGCGACCGTTGCGACATCAGTGCGGTTCGCGCCGCGCCAGCCGGACGGCTGGCTGACCAGGATGTTCGACAACGAGGCGTTCCTGGTGACGCTGTGCATGCTGCCCACCGCCGGGCTGCTGCTGGTGTTCCTGACCTATCCGCTGGGCCTCGGCCTCTGGCTGTCGATGACCGATGCCACGATCGGCCAGCCGGGCAGCTTCATCGGGTTCGACAACTTCATCTCGCTGTCGCAGGACCCGGTGTTCTGGATGGCGGTGACCAATACGATCATGTACACGGTCGTCGCGACGATCGGAAAATTCCTGCTCGGCCTGTGGCTGGCGATGCTGCTGAACCACCACATCCCGTTCAAAGCATTCATCCGCGCCATCGTGCTGCTGCCGTGGATCGTGCCCACCGTGCTGTCGGCGATCGCCTGGTGGTGGATCTACGATCCGCAGTTCTCCATCATCTCCTATTTGCTGGTGAACGTGCTGCATTGGCGCAGCAGCTATATCGACTTCCTCGGCACGCCGTGGAACGCGCGCGGGTCACTGGTGGTGGCCAATATCTGGCGCGGCATCCCGTTCGTTGCGATCACGCTGCTGGCCGGGCTGCAGACCATCTCGCCGTCGCTGTACGAGGCGGCGTTGCTCGACGGGGCCAGCGGCTGGCAGAAGTTCCGCCGGATCACCGTGCCGCTGCTGATGCCGATCCTGTCGGTGGCGCTGACGCTGTCGGTGCTGTTCACCTTCTCCGACTTCCAACTGGTCTATGCGATCACCCGCGGCGGGCCGTTCAACACCACCCATCTAATGGCCACGCTGGCCTTCCAGCGCGCCATCCCGGGCTCGCAGCTTGGCGAGGGCGCGGCGATCGCGGTCGCCATGATCCCGTTCCTGATCGCGGCGACGCTGCTGTGCTTCTTCGGCGTCGGGCGGCGCAAGTGGCAGCAGGGGTCCGACAATGACTGAGCCTGGCGTCGCCGGCGTCGCGGACGAGATCGAGGACATCGCCCCGGCCGAGCTCGAGGCCATCGCCGGGGCCACCAGGGACGAGCCGGAGCGGCTGTCGTGGGATTCGCGCGCCAAGCGGATGGTGACGGTCTACCTGCCGCTGAGCGCGTTCGTGATCGTGCTGCTGTTCCCGTTCTACTGGATGGCGATCACCGCGATCAAACCCGACTACGAGATGTACGACTACAAGAAGTACAGCCCGTTCTGGGTGCACTCGCCGACCCTGGCGAACATCGACAAGCTGCTGTTCCACACGGAATATCCGCAGTGGCTGATGATCACCATGGCGGTCGCCACGGGGGCGACGTTCCTGTCGATCTTCGCCAGCGTGCTGGCCGCCTATGCGATCGAGCGGCTGCGCTTCAAGGGCGCGCAGCATGTCGGGCTGGCGATCTACCTGGCCTACCTGGTGCCGCCGACCATCCTGTTCATTCCGCTGGCGACGATGGTCTTCCAGTTCGGCCTGTTCGACAACCCGATCTCCCTGGTGCTGACCTATCCGACCTTCCTGGTGCCGTTCTGCACCTGGCTGCTGATCGGCTACTTCAAGTCGATCCCCTATGAGCTGGAGGAATGCGCGCTGATCGACGGCGCCTCGCGCCTGCAGATCCTGCGGCGGATCACTCTGCCGCTGGCAATCCCGGGGCTGATCTCGGCCGGCATCTTCGCCTTCACCCTGTCGTGGAACGAGTTCATCTACGCGCTGGCCTTCATCCAGTCGACCGAGAAGAAGACCGTGCCGGTGGCGATCCTGACCGAGCTGGTGACCGGCGACGTCTACCAATGGGGCTCGCTGATGGCGGGCTCGCTGCTGGGCTCGGTGCCGGTGGCTTTGATCTATTCCTTCTTCGTGGAATACTACGTCTCCTCGATGACCGGCGCGGTCAAAGAGTAGCGACGGCGAAGGAACGGCGAGTGGCGGCACGCACCGGCGCAGAGTTCCTGCGCGGACTGAAGGATTCCCGGGAACTCTGGCTGGGTGACGAGCGGATCGAGGATGCGGCGACGCACCCGGCGCTGCGCGGCGCGGCGCAGGCGGTCGCCGCGGTGTTCGACCTGCAGCACGCAGCCGCGGATATCTGCCTGATGCCCGACCCGGAAACCGGCGAGGCGATCAACGTCAGCCACATGATCCCGCGCTCGCGGGCCGACCTGGAACGCCGGCACGCCTGCCTGGAGCGCACCGCCGAGTTCTCCATGGGGCTGATGGGGCGCACGCCGGACTACATGAACGTCACCTATGCCGGGTTTGCCGGGCGGCAGGACGAGTGGGCGGCCAACGGCAACGAGCAAGGCGCCGACAATCTGGTGCGCTACCAGAAGCACATCGCGCGCGCCGACCTGTCGCTGACCCATGCGATCGTGCATTCAACGGTGGATCGCACCCGCGGCCCGCCGCCGGTCGGCTTCGATCCGGTGCAGTTGCACAAGGTGGCGGACACGGCCCATGGCATCCTGGTGCGCGGCTCGCGCGTGCTGGCGACGCTCGCCCCGTTCGCCGACGAGATCGCGATCTACCCGGCCGGCCCGATGCCCGATGCCGATCCGCGCCACGCGCTGTGCTTCTGCATCCCGATGGCCACGCCGGGGCTGAAATTCCTCTGCCGCGACAGCGTCGCCCTGCCGGGCAACCGCATCGACCACCCGTTGTCCAGCCGGTTCGACGAACAGGACGCCTTCGTCATCTTCGACGACGTGGAGGTGCCGCGCGAGCGGGTGTTCATCGACGGCGACGTGGCGCTGCACAACGCCGTGATCCGCCACTCCTGGTGGCCGAACATCATGCAGCACGCCATGGTGCGGGCGGAGGTGAAGCTGCACTTCGCCTGGGCGCTCGGCACCTTGATGACCGAAACGCTCGGCGCCGCGGCGCCGGAGGCGCAACGCATGCTGGGCGAAATCTGGACCTTCGCCGAGCTGGCCCGCGCCGGCATCCGCGCCGCCGAGGCCGACGCGCGCGACTGGGGCAACGGCGTTTGGGCCTGCGACGTGCGCCCGCTGATCGCGCTGCGCACCAGCCTGCCGCGCTGGTTCCCCCGGGTGAACGACATCATCCGCGAGCTGGGCGCGCACAACCACCTGACCACGCCCACCACGGGCCAGCTCGCCAATCCGGATCTGCGGCCGCTGCTCGATCGCTATTTGCACGGCGCGCACGGCATCGACGCCGCGCGGCGCGCCCGCGTGTTCCGCCTGGCCTGGGATTTCGTCGGCACCGCGTTGGCCAGCCGGAACGAACAGTACGAGCGGTTCTATATGGGATCGGCCGCGCGCAACCTGCTGCACGCGCAGCAACGCGCCGATCGCACCCGGGCGCTGCGCCTGCTGGAACGGTTCCTGGCCGAGGCGGCGTGAGGCAAGGCCGGGGGCCGGCGGGGCATGCTCCGGAAAGTTGGCGAGCCTGTCGACCGAACCAGGTCCGGGGCCGTTTCCAGCCGAGTTGAGCTGCGTATACCTCTCCCGCACTTCGCGGGCTTGGGCCGCGCAGCGGACCAAGGTCGCGGCGCCCTTGCGACGCGGGTGAGGGTGGTGCCGCTCGCACCCCCCTCACCGTTGATCCGCTTCGCTCGCCGACCTTGGTCCGCGCTTCGCGACCGAAGCCCGCGAAGCGCGGGAGAGGTGTGCGCGCGGGGCGCTCAATGCTCCTCGCGGTGCACGCCCGCTACTGTGGCGCGGCCTGGCTGATCGCATCCACGTCCCGCTTCTCCTCCGCCGTCAGCGCCCAGGCCGCGGCCTGGACGTTCTGCACCACTTGTTCCGGCTGCGTTGCGCCGGCAATCACGCTGCTGACGCACGGCTGCGCCGCCAGCCAGGCAAACGCCAGCTCCAGCAGGCTGTGCCCGCGCGCCGCGCAGAACGCCTCCAACCGTTCCACCACCGCCCAGTTCGCGTCATTGATGAACCGCCCGCCATAGCGCGCCGCGTGCGCGGTCAACCGCGCGCCGGCGGGCATTGGCGTGTTGCGGCGGTATTTGCCGCTCAGCAGCCCACTGGCCAGCGGATAATACGGCAGCAGCCCCATCCCGTAGGCGCCGAGCATCGGGATCAGCTCGCGCTCCGGCCCGCGCGACAGCAGGCTGTACTCGTCCTGTGACGCAACGAAATGCCCCAGCCCCAGCATCCGGCTGGTCCAGCGCCCCTCCACCACCTGCCACGCCTTCAGGTTGGAGCAGCCGAGGTACCGCACCTTGCCCTGCCGCACCAGGTCATCGAAGGCGCGAAGCGTCTCCTCGATCGGGGTCAGCGGATCGGGCTGGTGCAATTGGTACAGGTCGATCCAGTCGGTGTTCAGCCGCCGCAGGCTCGCTTCCACCGCCTGCATGATGTGGCGGCGGGAGGCCCCGCGCTCGCGCCCCGCCGCGTCCATCGGCATGCCGACCTTGGTTGCCAACACGATGTCCTTGCGCCGCGGCCCCAGCCCCTGGCCGAGGAACTCCTCCGACCCACCGATCTCGCTGCGATAGACATCGGCGGTGTCGAACAGCGTGATGCCCAGGTCCAGCGCCCGGTGCACCACCTTGCGCGAGGCCGCGGCATCGATCCGGCGGCCGAAATTGTTGCAGCCCAGGCCGACCAGCGAGACGCGCAGGCCGGACCTGCCGAGCGAACGCTGTTGCATCGATGAACCTCCCCGCGCGCGGCACAGTTACCGCAGCCTGCTCCTGCCCGCATTCTCCGCGCACCACCACCTGCCGCCAACCCGGGACGCAAGCAGGGCATGTCCTGGACGGCGCCCGGGCCGCTCAGGGCTTGCCCTCCGGGCGCCCGACCGCACATACACCTCCCCCAAACCGCCAGCCCTGCCTGAAAGGAACCCGCGCCGATGCCCGCCATCACCTTGCCCGACAGCTCCGTGCGCCGCTTCGATGCGCCGGTGACGGGCACCGCGGTGGTGGCGGCGATCGGTCCCGGCCTGGCCCGCGCGGCGCTGGCGATGAAGCTCGACGGCAAGCTGGTCGACCTGTCCACGCTGATCGAGCACGACGCCGACGTCGTCTTCGTCACCCGCCGCGACCCCGACGCGCTGGAGCTGATCCGCCACGACGCCGCCCATGTGCTGGCCGAGGCGGTGCAGGCGCTGTTTCCCGGCACCCAGGTCACCATCGGCCCGGCGATCGCCGACGGCTTCTACTACGACTTCGCCCGCGACCAGCCGTTCACCCCGGAGGACTTCCCCGCCATCGAGGCGAAGATGCGCGAGATCGTCGGCCGCGGCGAACGCTTCGAGCGCCAGGCGATCGACCGCGAAGACGCCATCGGCTTCTTCCAGGCGAAGGGGGAAAAATACAAGGCCGAGCTGATCCAGGACCTGCCGCGCAGCGAGGTCATCACGCTGTATCGCCAGGGCGAGTGGGTCGACCTGTGCCGCGGCCCGCACATGCGGAGCACGGCCGATGTCGGCGCCGCGTTCAAGCTGATGAAGGTGGCCGGCGCCTATTGGCGGGGCGACCACCGCAACGCCATGCTGTCGCGCATCTACGGCACCGCCTGGCGCGACCAGAAGGAGCTCGACGCCTACCTGCACATGCTGGAGGAGGCGGAGCGGCGCGACCACCGGCGGATCGGCAAGGACATGGGCCTGTTCCATATCCAGGAGGAGGCGGTCGGCAGCGTGTTCTGGCATCCGAAGGGCTGGACGCTGTATCGCACCGCCGAGACCTATATGCGCCGCCGGCTCGACGCGGCGGGCTACCAGGAGGTGAAGACCCCGCAATTGGTGGATCGCGCGCTGTGGGAGGCCTCCGGCCATTGGGAGAAGTTCCGCGAGCACATGTTCGTGGCCCAGGTGCCGGACGAGGACAAGTTCCTGGCGCTGAAGCCGATGAACTGCCCGTGCCACGTGCAGATCTTCCGCCAGGGCCTGCGGTCCTACCGCGAGCTGCCGCTGCGCATGGCGGAATTCGGCGCCTGCCACCGCTATGAGCCGTCGGGCGCGCTGCACGGCATCATGCGGGTGCGCGCGTTTACCCAGGACGACGCGCATATCTTCTGCACCGAGGCGCAAATCGCCTCGGAGACCGTTCGTTTTGTTGAACTTCTGTCGTCGGTCTACCGCGATTTCGGGTTCCCGGAAGTCCGCATCAAGTTCTCCGACCGGCCGGCCCAGCGGGTCGGCGCCGACGCGGTGTGGGACCATGCGGAGGCGGCGCTGAAGGAGGCCTGCGCCACCGCCGGGGTGGAGTATGCGCTGAACCCCGGCGAGGGCGCCTTCTACGGCCCGAAGCTGGAATTCGTGCTGCGCGACGCGATCGGGCGGGACTGGCAGTGCGGCACGCTGCAGGTGGACTTCAACCTGCCGGAGCGGCTGGACGCCGAATATGTCGGCGAGGACGGCGCGCGGCACCGCCCGGTGATGCTGCACCGGGCGATCCTCGGCAGTTTCGAGCGGTTCCTGGGGATCCTGATCGAGCAATATGCCGGGCGCTTCCCGCTTTGGCTGGCGCCGGTGCAGGTGGTGGTGGCGACCATCGTATCGGACGCCGACGCCTATGCCACCGGGGTCGCCGCCGCCCTGGCCAAGGCCGGGCTGGCGGTGCAGACTGACCTCAGCAACCAGAAGATCAACGCCAAGGTGCGCGAGCACAGCCTGCAACACGTGCCGGTGCTGGCCGTGGTGGGGCGCAAGGAGGCCGAGGCCGGCACGGTGGCGCTGCGCCGGCTGGGCAGCCAGGCGCAGCAGGTGGTGACGCTGTCCGAGGCGGTGACCAGCCTGGCCGCCGAGGCGACGCCGCCCGATCTGCGGTGAACCTGGGGCGAGGCAGGTCGGGGCTCCGCCCCGAACCCCGCCAGGGGGCTTTGCCCCCTGGACCCCCACCAGAGGCAGCGGCCTCTGGACTCCATGACTGGGAGTGTGGGGAGGGGAAGGGGGCGTGCGGGCGAGGCGACCCCCCTTGGCTTGCCGCGCTTTCGGGATCATGTAGCAACCGCCGGCTTGATCGATACCGCCCGGATCGGTCACACTGGCGAACGATCGGACCACGACCCTCGCAACAGCAACAGGAGCCACCCATAGCAAGACCCCCACAGCCCGCGCAGCCAAGCCGCGACGGGCCGCACGTCAATGAGGACATCCGCGCGCCGCAGGTGCGCCTGATCGACCAGGACGGCGAGATGCAGGGTGTGATGTCCACCCGGGAGGCCATCCAGCGCGCCTATGCCGTCGGCCTCGACCTGCTGGAGATCAGCCCGAACGCCGATCCGCCGGTGGTGAAGATCCTCGACTTCGGCAAATACAAATACGAGCAGCAGAAGAAAAAGAACGAAGCCAGGAAGAAGCAGAAGGTCATCGAGATCAAGGAGATCAAGGTCCGCCCGAACATCGACGAGAACGACTATCAGGTGAAGATGCGCGCCATGAAGTCGTTCATCGAGGAGGGGGACAAGGTCAAGGTCACGCTGCGCTTCCGCGGCCGCGAAATGGCGCACCAGGAGATCGGCGTGCGCGTGCTGGAGCGGATCCGCAGCGAGATGGACCCGGTGACCAAGGTCGAGCAGATGCCGCGGATGGAAAACCGCCAGATGGTGATGGTGCTGTCGCCGCGCTGAGCAGGCGTCGGTTGGCGGTCGTCAGTGGCCGGGGTTCGGTTGTCGGGTTTCGGTTGCGAGTTGCTGACCGACCGGATCGTTGGGGCGTTCGTGCTGTCGGCCGCTCGCGCTGCCTGCTGCCCGCGATCCTGACCTGGCGCTTGCGGCGCGGCCCGACGCCGCGGTCGCCGCGAGCGCTCGGCCGTCGTCCGGCGGGCTTGCCATGGTGAAGCCGCCCTGCCCTCGCCCCGTACCATCCAGGTCATGATGCAGGACAACGATCCCCCCGAAGTCGCCGAACTGGAAGCCGCCGCGGCGTGGCGGCTGCGCCAGGTGGATGCCGACCCCGACGACGTCCAAAGCGCCGCCGCCGCGCGCCAGCTGCAGACCCTGGCCGAGGGCGTGCGCCAGCTGGGTGACGTGCCGCTGGTGCGGGAATTGCACGCACTGTGCGGCTGGCTCGACGAGTCCGACAACATCACGGATTTCTCGCTGCGCGCGCACGAATTGCGCACGCGCATCGGCTTCGACCGGCATGCCGAAACCGCCGAGGACTACATACGTATGTTGATCGAACTGGCGAAGGACGCCATGTGACGCCGCCGGCGCAGTCAGCCGTTGCTTGACCTGTGGCGCCGAGACTGCGGCAACACCGCGGTTGGCGACGTTGCCGGGGCCACCAGCTGCGCGCCATGGCGACGGCCCTGACGAGCGGGCGATGGAAACGCGCGTTTCCCGACTGGAGGAAGCCACGCGCGACGTGAAGTCCTCGATTGCCCGACTCGGGATGACCACGATGAGGATCGAGACAATGCTGGCGACGACGCTGCCCGGCCTCGCGACCAAAGCCGGCCTCGCGGAGAAGCCGAGCAAGACCTGCATGTGGGGAATCGTGGCGATGCTGCTGACCGCCTATGCCTGCCGACCGGCCGAGCTCACCATCCTGAAATAGGCCGGGCGCCCCCTTCCCCTCATCCGCTCCCAGTCATGGAGTCCAGAGGCCGCTGCCTCTGGTGGGGGTTCCAATGGTACCCTGGGGGGCAAAGCCCCCTGGCGGGGTTCGGAGCGGAGCCCCGACCTGGCTTTTCAGCGCGCTTGCCGGCTGGGCGGGTGGGCCGCATAGTCCACCAGATAAATCACAAGATGATCCGCGGTGAGTTGCCCGCGGACAGGGGGGGCCGATGTTCGCTCGCATGTTGCGTCTGGCGGCGATTGTTCTGACCGCGGTTGCTTGTGGGCTGAGCCCGGCGGCGGCGCAGCCGCAGCTTCAGAGGTTGACGATCGCGATTGCCGGTAAGGGGCTGTCGTTCATCATCCAGTACGTCGCCATCGGTGCCGGCTTCTACAAAGACGAGGGCATCGATCCGGAGATCGTCAACGTCGCCTCCGGCACGCGCATGGCGGCGGCGGTGATGGGCGGCAGCGCCGACATCACCCAGCTTGGCCTGCCGCACACGCTGGAGGCGGTGGCGCGCGGCGGCACGCTGGTGGCGATCGGCACCGGCTTCGACAAGTATCCGATCGCGCTGGTGCTTTCGAACGAGGCGATCAAGCGCATGGGCATCACCCCCGGCATGACGCTGGATGAGAAGATCAAGCGGCTGCACGGGTTGCGCATCGGCATCACCTCGCCGGGGTCGTCCACCGACGAGTTCATGCGCACGATCCTGGAGGTGCGCGGCATGGATGCCGCGACGGCGGTGCGGTTGCAGCCGATCGGCATCGGCGCGCCGATGGTCGCCGCGACCGAGGGCGGCAGCATCGACGGGTTTGCCTACATGTCGCCGTTCACCGACATGATCGTCAACCAGGCCGAGGGCCAGATCATTGCCGATCCGATGCAGGACAACGTGCCGGAATACCAGGACGTGCCATATCAGGTGATCACCACCAGCCGCGGCACGCTGCAGAGCAAGCGCCCATTGCTGCTGGCCACCGAGCGCGCGCTGACCAAGGCGATCAAGCTCTGCCATGACCAGCCCGAGGCGGCGCGGCGCATCGTGCGAACGTTCTTCACCGACGTTCCGCAGGCCGAGTTCAACACCGCGTTCGACAGCTACCTGAAGGGCGTGCCGACCACGCCGGTGCTGACCGAGGCGCAGGTGGCGAACACGCTGAAGATGGTCAACCTGGCGGAGAAGACGCCGATCCACCCGCCGTTCGACCAGGTGGTTGACAACAGCCTGGCGGAACAGGCCGCCAAGGCCATTCTCGGCAAGTAACGTGTCGGGCACGCGCGCGACGGCGGACGGCACGGCGTCGAACGGCACGGCGGAGGGCGGGCGCGCCATCCTGGCATGGCAGATCGGCGTCGGCGTCGTCTGGCTGGCGGTGTGGGAGATCGCCGGTGCGGCGACGGGCTCGCAATGGATCAGCCGACCGAGCCTGATCGCGGCGCGGCTGCTGCGCTGGGCGCACGGCGATCTGTACATCCATGTCGCGACCACGCTGACCGAGGTGGTCGTCGGGCTGCTGATCGGCACCGCGGGCGGCATCCTGGCCGGGCTGTGGTTCGGCCGCTCGCCGCTGCTGGCCGGGGTGATGCGTCCGATCGTCGTCGCCTTCTACAGCGTGCCACTGATCGCGCTGACGCCGCTGTTCATCATGTTCTTCGGCCTGGACATGGAGCCGAAGATTATCCTGGTGGCGATCGTCGTGTTCTTCCTGCTGTTCTTCAATACCTTCGCCGGCGCGCAGGACGTCGATGCCGACCTGATCGCCGCGGTCGAGCTGATGGGCAGCACGACGCGCGAGCGGTTCCAGAAGGTTGTTGCGCCCGCCTGCGTCGCCTGGATCATCGGCGGGATCAAGGTGGCGCTGCCCTATGCGCTGGTGGCCGCCACCACCGGGGAGATGCTGGCGGCACGGCGCGGCCTGGGGTTCCTGCTGAGCGATGCCGCGGCGCAGTTCGACATGACCGGGCTGTATGCCGCGCTGGCCGTGCTGATGCTGCTGGGCCTGGCGGTGGCGGAGGCCGCGGCGTGGCTGGAACGCCATTTGTTGCGCTGGCGCCATGCCGCAGGATGACGGCGGGAAGATCCGGCTGGCCGGCGTCGGCAAGCGCTTCGCCACCCGCGGCCAGGAGATCGAGGCGCTGCGCCCGGTCGATCTGGCGGTGCGGGCGGAGGAATTCGTGGCACTGGTCGGGCCGAGCGGCTGCGGCAAGTCGACGATCCTGAACCTGGTCGCCGGGCTGCTGCGCCCGAGCGTGGGCGAGGTGTTCTACGACGGCGCGCCGGTCGCCGGGTTGAACCGCCAGGTCGGCTACATGACGCAGAAGGACACGCTGCTGCCGTGGCGCAGCGCAGCCGACAATATCCGGATTGCCCTCGAACTGAAATGCCGCGCGGTGCCGCGCCGCGAAGCGGCCGAGCGGGTGGCGCAGATGATCGAGCTGGTCGGGCTGGCCGGGTTCGAGACGCATTATCCGGCCGAGCTGTCGGGCGGGATGCGCAAGCGCGTGGCGCTGGCGCGCACGCTGATCTACGAGCCCGAGACGCTGCTGATGGACGAGCCGTTCGGCGCGCTGGACGCGCAGCTCAAGCTGCTGCTGCTCGATCAGTTGCAGACGTTGACGCGCCAGCGCCGGATGACCGTGCTGTTCGTTACCCATGACCTCGGCGAGGCCATTACGCTGGCCGATCGGGTGGTGGTGTTCAGTGCGCGGCCGGGACGGATCCGGGTGGTGCGCGACATCGACCTGACGCGGCCGCGCGATGTGTTCACCGCGCGGTTCGGCGCGGATTTCGCGCGGCTGCATGAGGCGCTGTGGGATGAGCTGAAGGACGAGGTGGTGAAAGGGACCGACGTATGAGGTCGGTGCGGTTGGGGGATTGCGGGACAGGTCTTGCGGGTTCGTGCTGTCGTAAAGCAGGTTCACCGCAGAGCGCGCAGCGCGCACCGAGAAGGCAAGCATGATGGCGCGTGGCACGGCGTTGGACGACCGGTCCCTGCGCGCTCTGCGTGCGTTGCGGCGGATGTTGCATCGTTGCGTCCCCCCTGCCCTGTCCCGTGCGGTTGCCGGCGCATGAGCGACGCGCAGGCAGCGTTGCGCCCGATCGGCGGGC
This sequence comes from uncultured Alphaproteobacteria bacterium, assembly GCA_963847615.1. GTDB lineage: Bacteria > Pseudomonadota > Alphaproteobacteria > Acetobacterales > Acetobacteraceae > Palsa-883. The sequence goes on along the minus strand of CAWKAN010000010.1, from coordinate 33,876 downwards.
AGGCGTCGCTGGCACGGTTCGTGGCGACGCCGTCGGGCCAGGCGGTCGCCCGGCTGTTCGTGCTGGCGGCGCTGCTCGCAGTGTGGCAGTTCGCGCCGAGCCCGGCGTTGCGCTTCTGGGTCAGCGGACCGGTTGACATCGTGGCGCGGCTGTGGAGCTGGATGCTCGACGGCTCGCTGTGGGAGAACCTTCAGGCGACGCTGGCAGCGATGGCGCTGGGCTATGCGATCGGCACCGCCGCGGGCGTCGGGCTGGGGCTGTTGTTCGGCTTCCTGCCGCGGCTGCATCGGGTGCTGTCGCCGTATATCTCGGCGTTGTACGCGCTGCCGAAGATCGCCCTGGCGCCGCTGTTCGTGATTCTGTTCGGCATCGGCATCGCCTCGAAGGTGGCGCTGGTGGCGATCACGGTGTTCTTCCTGGTGCTGACCGCGACGCTGGACGGCGTGCGCAATGTCGATCGCGACCTGGTGCGAGCGCTCAGCCTGATGGGGGCAACGCGCAGCGAGGTCATCCGCAAGGCGCTGGTGCCGGCGGCGCTGCCGTGGATCTTCACCGGGATGCGGATCGCGGTGCGCTATGCGTTCTCCAACACGCTGCTGGCCGAGCTGATCGCGTCCAATCGCGGTATCGGGTTTTTGATCGAGTATTACTCGGGCACGTTCGACGCCGCGGGGGCTTATGCGGCGATCCTGGTGCTGGTGCTGTGCAGCGTCGGGCTGACCGAGATCCTGTCGCGGATCGAGACGCGGATGGGCCGGCGGTAGCGTCGGTTTCGCCGCCTGCCGCGGGCGCGGCGCGGCGGCGCTGGGCAATCGGGTGAAGTGAAGGAAGGCTGGGGCTCCGCCCCAGACCCCACCAAGGGGCGCTGCCCCTTGGAACCCCGCCAAGGGCGGAGCCCTTGGAACCCCGGACTGGGAGTGTGGGGAGGGGAAGGGGGCGTGGGGGCACGGCGACGGGGGGCGTCCGGTGTGCCGGACGCCCCCCGTCGCCGTGCCCCCACGCCCCCTTCCCCTCCCCACACTCCCAGTCAAGGAGTCCAGAGGCCGCTGCCTCTGGTGGGGGTCCAGGGGGCAAAGCCCCCTGGCGGGGTTCGGGGCGGAGCCCCGACCTTCCCTTCGCGCCCCCGATTGCCCTGCGCGGCGGCGAGAACCGGCTTGCGCGGGGGCACGGCACGCGGGAGGGTCCGCCCATCGTGCGAGTTGCCATGTTCCTGCTGGTCGTGCTGGTCTTTGCCGCCGGGCTGATCCTGGACACCGGCGCGGTGCTGGAGCTGGTGGGCGGGTTGCTGTGGGCACATGCCCTCGTTGCCGCCGTGGCGATTGTGCTGGCCGTGGCGGCGGGCGTTTTGTGGGGCCGGCTGCGCGGACGCAAGGCGCGGCGGCCGCGCGGCCGGGCGGGGGGCGCGCGACGGGCGGCGGCCCCGCAACAAAAGCGGGCAGAGGGCGCGGCGCGACCGCGCCGCGGCGGCAAGACCACGCGCGCCAGGTAGCGGGGCGGCAAGGCCAGGGAGTGGCCCGGCTGGTCGGAGGTTGCGGCGCAGGCCTGCCCGGGGGCCGCTACTGCGGCTTGCCCAGGCAGCATTTCTTGAACTTCTTGCCGCTGCCGCAGGGGCAGGGATCGTTGCGGCCGACCGCGCTTTTCGGTTTGCGGAGGGGTGCCGCGTTCATGGGTCGCTGCGGTGCCGCCACGGCGAGCTGCGGCGCGGCGGCCGGTATCGGCATGTACCCGTCCTGTTTCGGCATGGGATCGTCCTCCGGGCGAAAGGCGTCCCAGTCGGACAGATGACGCACCGCGTCGTCGAGGCGGCCGTCGTCCCTGATGTTGGGTTCGAACACCGCAGTCGGTTCGGCGGCCTGCCGCGCCGCGTTCAGGTCCGACTGAAAATCGTCAAGCTCCATCACCCCCCGATCGATCCAGCCGCTGGCGAAGGCCTGCTCGACCAGCGGAACGAGTTCGTCGAGGCCGAGATGGGCAATGGCCGACTGCCAACCCACCCAGACAAAGCAGTCGTTTTGCGGGCGAAGCGTCGTGAAGAGGTCGCGCAGATAGCGCGCGGTGTCGCGGCGATCGATCCGTCCCGTGGCCGTCAGCCAGGCCAGCGAGTCAAGGGCGGCATTGCGCGCGTACTCGCTGGCGTCCGCGGCCTCGATCAGCGTGCGCAGCGGTGCCGGATCATCGTCGTAGGTGCGCGTGAGGATCAGCGAGAGGTCCTCGGTGACGCCGTCCCCGATCAACTCAACGATTCGTTCACCGTCGGCGGCGACGGCGCAGAGCGGGTGGAACGCGCGCGTCTCGCAGAGCTGCGCCATCAGGTAAATGCCGAAGAACAGAATGTCGTTCGTGCGATCGGTCCGGTCGGCCCCGTCGGCGACGTCCTGCAGCGTCGCGAGAAGCGTGGTGCCGACCTCCGCCCAGCGGTCCACCGCGTGGCGCAGCGCGGCGTGCGGCAGCACGCGCCCGGCGGTGGCGAAGGCGTCGAGGAGGGTCTCGGTGGTCGGTGGTTCGTCTGGGGTCATGGCGGTATCTTACCGGCGGCCCGAAACTTTGCCACCCCGCCGGGCCGGGCGGGCTGCCGCCGCGGCCACGCAGGCGCCCGGCCGTGTTGCGCGCCTGGCAGACACCTTGCCGGTCCGACAGGCGCCCGGCTGGTTCGGTCGAGGGTCGGCGGCACTCGAACCGATCCACGACCGACTGCTTCAGCGCGGCTTGCCGCCCAGCCCGCTGCCCCATGCGACCCCCGGGGTCCCGCCCTGGCATGGCGTGCGCGCATGGGCGAAGCGGCCCGGCAAGACCGACGCTCCCCGCTTCACCCCCGGATCAAATCCAGCAACGCCGCCTCGCTCAACCGCCCCGCCACCTCCGCGCCGTCCAGCAGCTCGGACGCAAGGTCGCGCTTGTCGCGGTGCAGGCGCAGGATGCGCTCCTCGATGCTGTCCTGCATGATCAGCCGATAGATCGTCACCGGCCGCTCCTGGCCGATCCGGTGCGCACGGTCCGAGGCCTGGTCCTCGACCGCGGGGTTCCACCACGGGTCCAGATGCACGACGTAGTCCGCCGCGGTCAGGTTCAGCCCGGTGCCGCCGGCACGCAGGCTGATCAGGAACAGGTCCGCCCCGCCCGCCTGGAACGCCGCCACGCGGCGCTCGCGCTCGTTCGAGGGCGTGGCGCCGTCGAGGTATTCATAGCGAATCCCGCGCGCGTCCAGCGCCGCGCGCACCAGGTCCAGATGGCCGACGAACTGGCTGAACACCAGCGCGCGGTGGCGGTTGCGGATCAGCTCCTCGACCAGTTCCAGGAACGCCGCCAGCTTGCCGCTCGGCACCAAGGCGGCGGCGTCGATCAGCGCGGGATTGCAGCAGGCCCGCCGCAGCCGGGTGATCTCGGCCAGGATCTGGATCTTGCGCCGCCCCTCCGGCGCATCCAACGCGGCGATCCGCTCCAGCGAGCGCTGCCGCAACGCTTCGTAGAAGGCGCGTTCGGCCTCTTGCATCTCGACATTCAGCGTCTGCTCGGTGCGCGGCGGCAGCTCGCTCAGCACCGCCGCCTTGGTCCGGCGCAGCAGGAACGGGCGCAGCAACGCGCGCAACGCCTGACGCGCGTTGTGGTCCTTGTCCCGCTCGATCGGCCGGGCGAACCGCTTCTGGAACCCCTCGCGCGAGCCCAGCAGGCCGGGATTGACGAAGTTGAACAGGCTCCAGAGCTCGTCGAGGTAGTTCTCCACCGGCGTGCCGGTCAGCGCCAGGCGGAACCCGGCCTGCAGCGCCTGCGTCGCCTGCGCCCGCTTGGTGTCGGCGTTCTTGATCGCCTGCGCCTCGTCCAGCACCACCATCTGCCAGGGCCGGCCGGCCAGGTCCTCGGCCGCCTGGTGCAGCAGCCCGTAGCTGCACACCAGCACGTCGCGCGCGCCGAGGCCGGCGATCAGCGCCGCCCGGTCGCCCGCCGCCGACAGCCGATGGGTGCGCAGCGTTGGCGCGAATCGGGCGATCTCGGCCTCCCAGTTCGGGCAGACCGAGGTGGGCGCGACCACCAGGCACGGTCCCTCCTGCGCGCGGTCCAGCATCACCGCGATCGCCTGCACGGTCTTGCCCAGGCCCATGTCGTCGGCCAGGCAGGCGCCGGCCCCCCAGCGCGCCAGGCGGGAGAGCCAGACGAAGCCCTCCACCTGGTAGTCGCGCAGCTCCGCCTGCAAGGTCGGCGGCAGCACCGGCGTCCAGCCCTCGGCGGCACGGATGCGGGCGACGTGTTTTTTCCAGGCGGCGTCCGCGCTGACCTCGCCGGCGTCCGCCAGCACCGCGTCCAGCGCCGGGGCGCCCAGCGCGTGCACCCGCCGCCCAGCCTTTTGCGATCCGGCCCGGGGCGGTTCCGACACCGCGGCCAGGCGCTGCAACTGCGCCTGCAACTGCCTGGTCAGCGCGACGAAGCTGCCGTCCCCCAGCGGCACGAACCGCCCCTGGATGCGGTCGAGCCGGTCGAGCAGGAAGCGCATGTCCAGCACCTGCTCGTCATCCAGCGCGACGGTGCCATCGACGCTGAACCAGTCGTGGTCCTTGGCGACGCGCAGCTTCAGGTTGCCGGCCGCCACCGGGCTGACCCGCATCGCACGGCCTTCCGGCCACTCGACCGCGATCGGCCCGGTGTAGGAGCGCAGCTCCAACAGCAGGTCGAGGCAGCCCTCCAGGTCCTCGACCACCAGGTCGTGCAGCTCCGCGCCGCCGCGATCACGCAAGGTTGGGATGGCGGCGACCAGGGCGTTGCGCTCGGCCAGTTCGCGCGGCAGATCGCGGATGGCGCGAAGCTGTTGGCCGCCGACGCTCGCCAGCACGGAGCGCCCGCCGAGGCCCGCCACATAGGCCGGACCCTTGGCGCCGAACGGCCGGACCAGCAGGGACAGCCTCAACCCCGCCCCGTACGGCACCAATTGGACGACCGGCGGCGGATTCTCCCTCGATCCCGGGCTGCTCGACCTCGGCGATTTCGGCCCGGATCGGCAGCGCCGGACTGTCCCGGCGCACCATGGCGAGCACCTGGTCGCGCGCGGCGGCGGGCACGATCAGGCCCTCGCGCGCCGAGGATCTCCTGCACCGCCAGCATCTTGCGCGGAAACTCGATCACCCGGTAGCGCGCCGGCGTCTCGGCCTCCAGGAACACCGTCGCTGCTGCGGCCTCGTGCGACAGCGCGATGCGGTAGCCGTCGCGTTCCGCGGTGACCAGCAGCTCCAGCGGATAGGCCACCAGTTCGAGCGGTTGCGCGCGCCGGCGGGCGTCGAACACCGCCGGATGGCCGACCAGGGCGGCGATCGTGCGCGGCGTGTCGAAGGCGTAGCTGTCCTCGCCGCGCCAGCCCGACGCCTCCTTGCGGATCGTGCGCAGCGCCGCGCGGTCCTGCGGCGTCAGGTAGTCGAGCCGCGGGTCCTGTTCATGCAGTCGCTTCATCGACACCGCCCTTCCGTCGGTCCAGCCGTCGCGGCCCTTCGCCGATTGCTCGGCAACCGCCACGTCCTCGGCGTCCGGATCGACGAACCAGACCAGGCGCTTCGCCTTGCGCGGCGCCTTGGCGGCCTCGCCGCCGGCCTCCCTGCCGCCGAGCAGGGCGTCGAGGCTCTCCAGCGCCCGCTCCCAGGGTTGCAGGGTCTGGATGATCCGGGTGAAGGCGAGGCCGCCGTGCGGGGCGAGCCAGGCTTGGTAGGGGCCGGGCTGCGCCGCCACCTCGGCCAGGATTTCGGCGTAGATGCGGGCGATCAGCGGCAGCGTGTCGCGAAACTGCTCGAAGCGGGCGGCGAGGTCGGCGCGGTTCGCGCGTGACAGCGCGGCATCCACGGCATGCTCGGCCAGCGCGACGCAGGCGGCGGCGAGCGGGGCGGACGGCATCGCCTGGCGCAGCCCACGCAGCAGTTCGCGCGCCCTGGCTTCGAGCCCCTGGACCAGCCAGAGCAGCGCCTGCATCGCCGGCAAGCCGGCGTCGTGGGCGGCACGCTCGGACAGCGCGGCATCGAGTCCGGCCTGGATCTCGGCATGCAGCCGGGGGTCGTTGGCGCGCAGCAGCGCCAGCAGGAAAAACGTGCTGTGCTCGTTTTCCAGGAACACCTTGCGCTTGCCGAGGCGCTTGCGGCGCAGCTTCAGGGCGTCGCGGTAGTGCTGCAGCGCCGCCTCGTTGCGCCCCTCCAGGAAAGCGACCGCGCCCGCCAGCGCCTGCAGCAGCTCGCCGGCGTTCGGCACACCCCGGCTGGTCCCGCTGGGGCTGGTCCCGCTGGGGCTGATCCCACTGGTGCTGGCGGCGCTGGCGCTGTGTTCGCCGGCGCTGTGCTCAATCACCTTCGCCGCGTCGCGCACGTCGTCCACGCGGCCGGCGAGCAGATCGTAGCGCAGCAGTTGGGCCCACATCTCGCCGAAGCCCAGCTGGGTCCGCTGCGCCCGGCTGAGCGCGACCGTCGCCAGCATTTCCGGGCCGCCCAGGCCGGTCACGATGAAGGCGTTGAGCTTGGCTTCGAGCAGCGGCGCCTGAATGGCCGGATGCCGGGCGGCGATCCAGTCCGCCGCCAGCGGCACGTCGTAGAACGTGGCGGCAAGCAACATGATCGTGCCATGAAGACCAAACGTCCTGTCGCAAAGGTCGCGGCAGGCGATGAACTCGGTCGCCTCGTTGGTGTAGACCGCGAGTCGGATCAGGCGGTGCAGGGCATCGCGGTAAATCGTGGGGGCGTAGGCATAGGCGTAGAGGTTTCTGCCTTGCGCGGGAAACAGCCGGCGGATCGCCGTGGCCAGCGCCTCGGCATCCGCGGATGCCCCGGCATCGGCCGCCACGGGATGCACCAGCGCCGGCAGGCAGGCGTGGTCATTGCTCAGCAGTCCCTGGCTGCGAAGCTCGTCGAGCATGGCGTTGACGAGTTGGGGCGACCAGGCCTTGTCCTGTCGCGTGCGCAGCCCGGTTGCCTTCATGCAATCCACGAATTCGGACTTCGTCACGGGCGGGATCAGCAGGGTTTTCAACCGCAGGACCAGTTTGGGTCCGGGCGGCAGTTGCGCGTAGCGCGCCAACAGGTCGGGCGAGGATTGGCGTGTGGGCATGAAGTTCATTGGCACAGAAGACTGCACTTTGTCCGATTCGTTAACCCGGGCGGCGCCCCGGAGGCCGCGCAAGCCTGTGGCGTTTGCCTAGCCTGCCGCATTGCGCGCGCTGCATGGTCCGATCAGGCGCCGTCATAGCTGTTGCCACTTCAGGGAGTTGCGGCGCGGCGCGGCGCGGTTGCCGCGGGCGGTCATGTCGCAGCGGCGGCGGGTGCCGTTCTTGCTGGCGTCGATGAGCCGCCGCAGGCAGTGCGAATTGGCGCCGTGCGGGTGCGGCGGCGCGGTGGCTGGACCGGCAGGGCGGCGACCGACCACCGGATGGGCGCCCGCAGCACCGTGGCAGCACGCCGCTTCCCCCCTCCCCGCGCCTCCTCCGCAAAGGCGGAGGGAGATCGATATATTACGTAAATATTACCCTTGGATTGCCGCTTGATGACGGACGTATAGATTTGCCGTCATGCGAAGCGCATTGTAAGCGTCCCGACAGGTCAGTAATACACGGTCGCCTATCTGAAGTTCATCGGGCAGGCGTGTGAGTCGAAACCGTGAGCCGTCGTCGCTCCAGTGGATTTCGGCGCCCGCCCGGCGGGGTGGACGGACGGTGGCGCCGACGCACGACGATGCGGCGGACGGCAGCGAGCAGACGCGGGAGAGCACAGCGGATGGCAGATGGCTACGGATCGCCGGGCACGGGCCGCATGCGGGTGCGAGCGCTGTTCATCTCCGACCTGCATCTCGGCACCCGTGACTGCCAGGCCGAGCGCCTGCTCGACCTGCTGCAATCGTGCGATGCGGAACTGATCTACCTGGTGGGCGACGTGGTTGACGGCTGGCGGCTCAAGGCGCGCTGGCACTGGCCGCGCTCGCACGACGACATCGTGCGCTGCCTGCTGCGCAAGCAGCAGGACGGGGCGCGCATCCTGTATATCCCGGGCAACCACGACGAGTTCCTGCGCCACTCCATCGGTGTGCGGCTGGGCGGCATCGAGGTGGTCAGCGAGGCGATCCATCACGGCGCCGACGGGCGGCGCCACCTGGTGGTGCACGGCGACCGGTTCGACCCGGTGCTGGGGCGGATGCGCCGGCTGGCGGCGCTCGGCATCTGGGTGTATGCGGCGTCCGTGCTGGCGAATGACGCGATGCACCGCTGGCGCCGGCGGCTGGGCCACGGCACCGGGCGTAGCGCGGCGTGCATCGCCCGCTTCGAGCAGGCGCTGGCTGCCGAGGCGCGGCGCCAGCACGTGCAGGGCGTCATCTGCGGCCACATCCATGTCCCGGCGATGCACGACCGGCTCGGCGTGCACTACGTCAACACCGGCGATTGGGTGGAGTCCTGCACCGCCGTCGTCGAGCACCCGGACGGGCGGTTCGAGTTGCTGCGCTGGCCGGCCGAGGCGGCGGAGCAGGTGGTGCGGATCTTCGCGGCCGATGCGCCGGATGCGGCGGTGCCGATCTACGCTGCGCCGGAAAGCGCGGTGCCGATCTACCAGACCGATGCGCCGGGCCAAACGGTGCCGGCCTTCGCGGAAGATGCGCCCGACCACGCGGTGCCGACTTACCGGGCCGATGCGCCGCCGCGCCGGCAGCCGGCTGCGCCGGCGCTGTCCTGACGGCGCGAGGGACGTATCGGATGCACGCGGAGATCCAGCACACAATCGCGGTCTACGGCTACCTCGCGCTGCTGCCGCTGGCGGTCATCGAAGGCCCGGCGGTGACGGTGCTCGCGGCGTTCCTGGCCGCACAGGGCATGTTCGACGTCGCCGGCGTCTACGCGATCGTGGTGCTCGCCGATCTGCTCGGGGACGGGCTGTATTACGCCGTCGGGCGCTGGGCGGGCCGACGCTGGGCGCGGCAGCGCCCGGCGGCGCTGGGCGGCGACTGGGCGGCGCGGCTGCGCCGGCGGATCGAAGTGCTGGCCCCGCGCATCCGCACCCGCGCCGGGGCGATGCTGCTGTTCGGCAAGCTGACCCACTCGGCCGGCTTCGCGGTGTTGCTGGCGGCCGGCGCGGCGCGCGTGCCGTTCGGCCGGTTCCTGGCGTTCAACCTGCTGGGCACGCTGCCGAAATCGCTGGTGCTGGTGCTGCTGGGCTATTGGTTCGGCAAGCTCTATGCGCCGCTGCAGGGCGAGCTGCGGATCGTCGGGGTGGTGGGCTTCCTGCTGGCCGGCAGCGCGCTGCTGTTGATGGCGCGGCGGATGCTGGGCGCGCCGGACGGGCGGGAGGCCTGACGGGCCGATGCGCATCGCGCTGTTCACCGACAGTTTCTACCCCGAGCTGGGCGGCATCCAGGATTCGATCCTGATCAGCGCGCGCGAGCTGGGCGCGCGAGGCCACGCCGTGGCGATCTTCGCCCCGGCCGCCGCGCCGCGCGACTTCGCCCGCGCCAACCTGGGCGTGGCCGAGCCGGCGCTGGGCGCCTCGGTTGAGGTGCACCGGCTGTTCGCGCTGCCGATGCCGGGCTCCACCGGACAGTCGCGGCTGGTACTGCCGACCGGGCGGCGCTGGCCGGCGGTGGCGCGGTTCCGCCCGGACGTGATCCACAGCCACACGTTCCTCGGCACCGGGCTGGAGGCGCTGGCGGTGGCGCGCCGGCTGGGCACCCCGCTGGTCGGCACCAACCACTGGGCGATCGGCGGGTTCAGCCTGTATGCGCCGGTGGCGCGCGAGGCGGTGGCACGCGGCTGCTGGCGGACGCTGGCGCGCTACTACAACCATTTCGACTGGGTTAGCGCGCCGTCGCAGGCGACGCTGGCGGACATGCGCGCGCACGGGTTCCATCGGCCGGGGGCGGTGATCTCCAACCCGATCGACACCGCGCGGTTCCGCCCGCCGCGCCCGGGCGAGCGCCAGGCGCTGAAGGCGCGGCTGGGGCTGGGCGCGGCGACCGTGCTGTATGCCGGGCGGCTGGCGCGGGAAAAGCGCATCGACGTGCTGCTGCGCGCGCTGCCGGCGCTGCGGCGCGCGGTGCCGGGGGCCGAGCTGGTGCTGGCCGGGCACGGCACGGCGCGCCCGGCGCTGGAAGCGCTGGCGGGCGCGCTGGGCGTGGCGGGCGCGGTGCGCTTCACCGGCACGCTGGACCACGACCGGCTGGCCGAGTTGTGCCGCGCGGCGGACGTGTTCGCGCTGGCCAGCACCTCGGAATCGCAGAGCATGGTGCTGCTGCAGGCGATGAGCGCCGGGCTGCCCGCGGTCGGCGCGCGGCAGGGGCCGCTGGTGGACACGATCCGCCCCGAGGTCGGGCTGCTGGCCGAGCCGGACCGGCCCGAGAGCTTCGCCGCCGCGCTGGCTCGGCTGCTGCGCGGGCCCGAGGGCGAGGCGGACGACGCGGCGCGGCGCGCGGCGATGGGGGCGCAGGCGACGCGGGCGGCCGCGCGGTTCGGCGTCTCCTCGGTGGTGGATGCCTGGCAGGATGTGTATGCGCGCGCGAGCCGCGGCGCGGCGGCGGCGACGCCCGATTGGAGACTGTCATGCGCCTGAGCATCGTCGTGCCGGCCTACAACGAGCAGGACTACCTACGCGGCTGCCTGGAGCAGATCCTGGCCGAGGTGCGCCGCTGCGCCGAGCCCGACCAGGTCGAGGTGCTGGTGGTGGACAACGCCAGCGTCGACGCCACCGCGGAGGTGGCACGCAGCATCCCCGGCGTGCGGCTGGTGCAGGAGCCGATCAAGGGGCTGACGCGGGCGCGCCAGGCCGGGCTGGAGGCAGCGCGCGGCGAGCTGATCGGCTATGTCGATGCCGATACGCGGATGCCGCCGGGCTGGATCGCGCGCGTGCTGCGCACCTTCGAGCGCTATCCGGGCGTGGTGTGCGTCAGCGGGCCGTATATCTATTACGATGCCGCGCGGTGGCAGCGGGCGATGGTGCGGTTGTACTGGGTGCTGCTGGCGAGCCCGGCGTACTGGCTGACGCGGTACATGGTTGTGGGCGGGAATTTCGCCGCGCGGCGCAGTGCGCTGGAGCAGATCGGCGGGTTCGACACGGCGATCGCGTTCTATGGCGAGGACACCAACATCGCGCGCCGGCTGCATGCGGCGGGGAAGGTGAAGTTTTCGCTGCGGCTGCCGATGCGCACCTCCTCGCGGCGGTTGCAGGAGGAGGGGATGGCCGTAATGGCGGGAAAATACGTGACGAATTTTCTGTCCGAGGTGGTGCTGAAGCGGCCGGTGACGCAGGCGTATCGGGATATTCGCTAGGGCGTGGGATGGTCGTTGTTGCGTTGCAGGTGAGGTTGCGGCGGTGGCGAGGGTGGCGGATTGGCAACGCCAGAGCGCCAGCCGTTCGGCTGGGGCGACAGGAGTGCGGGTGAAAGACCGCGCAACAACTCCATGCAGCGTGAGAATGGATCGGCGCGGACGGCGCTTCCCTCATTCGTGTCGGTGCGCGCCGCGACCTTGGTCCGCGCTTCGCCGCCCAAGCCCGCCTGCGCGAGAGGTGAAGGACAGGAGCCGGGTCATGGTCGCGCAGCAACCGCGGCCTTCGCCGGGACCGGCTTCCGTGCAACCGCCTGCCAGCGGCCAGGCGGCGAGGACGGCGGTCGCGCCTGGGTGCCGCGACGCCCGGGCCTGCCTCAGCCGACCGCGCCGTCACCACCCCGCCTCGCCCGGGCCTCGCGTCTTTCTTCCGCCCGCGCCACGGCCGCGCTAAGCTCGCCCGTCCAAGCGGGCAAAGCCCGACACAAAACACACCCAGCAAGGGTTCAGGCAGGAGGACTATCGGCCATGCTGTCACGTGAGGAGAACGAAATCGTCACCCGCGTCGGGCCGGGGACCCCGATGGGCAACACGTTGCGCATGTACTGGGTCCCCGCGCTGCTGTCGCGCGAGATCGGCGAACCCGACGGCGCCCCGGTGCGCGTGCGCCTGCTGGGCGAGGACCTGGTGGCGTTCCGCGACACCGCGGGGCGCATCGGGCTGTTGGACGAGCTCTGTCCGCACCGGCGCGTGTCGCTGTATTTCGGCCGCAACGAAGAATGCGGCCTGCGCTGCATCTACCACGGCTGGAAGTTCGACGTGGACGGCAGTTGCACCGACATGATGAACGAACCCGAGGAGTTCGACTTCAAGCACAAGATCCGCGCCACCGCCTATCCGACCTGCGAGCTGGGCGGCATCGTCTGGGCCTATCTCGGCCCGCCGGAGCGCATCCCGCCGCTGCCGAAATTCGCCTGGACCCAGGTGGCGGAAACCCATCGCCACGTCACCAAGGTGATCGAGGAGTGCAACTGGCTGCAGGCACTGGAAGGCGGCCTGGATACCTCGCACGCACCGATCCTGCACCGGCTGCTGACCGACAGCTCAACGCGCGGCGGGTTCAAGCCGTCCACCCCGTTCGTCAGCGGCAAGGCGCCGACGCTGGTGGTGGACATCACCGACTATGGCTACCAGTACGCCGGCCTGCGCGCGCTGGCGGACGCCAAGCTGCATGTCCGCACCTATCACTTCGTCATGCCGTTCCACCAGGTCCGGCCGCATTTGTCCGAACGCGGCTTCCCGATGGACGCCGGGCACATCTGGGTGCCGATGGATGACGAGACCACCATGGTCTACAACTGGACCTTCAGCACCACCGACGAGCCGATGGACGACGAGGACCGGCTGGAACGCAGCCTCGGCAACGGGCCTGTCCATGTCGATCAGACAACGTTCCGGTCGAAGGCCAACCGGTCGAACGATTACGGCCTCGACCGGGACGTGCAGCGGCGCGAAACGTTCTCCGGCATCGACGGGATCAACGCGCAGGACCGCGCGCTGCAGGAGAGCATGGGGCGGATCGTCGATCGCTCGAAGGAGCATCTCGGCCCGGCCGACAAGGCGATCATCCAGGCGCGCAAGCTGCTGCGCGACGCGGTGCGCACCGTCGCCGAGGGCGGCGCGCCCGCCGGCACAGGCGCCAGCTACTACACGATGCGCGCGCGCGAGGCGGTACTACCGCGCGAGGCCGACTGGCGGCGCGAACTGACGCCGGAGATAGAGGCGGTGGCGCTGCAGACGGTATGATACCGGGGGCGCCCGATGGCGATGAGGGGTCGCGCGGGTTGCTAAACCAACCGCCGATGCTTGGGCCTCCCGATCCACCTGCAAGGGAGGCTTTGGCAAGAGGCCCGCTAGAAAAACAGCCGAGGGCAAAACAGCCGAAGGCAAAACAGCCGAAGGCAAAACAGCCTCTGGGCGAGCAGCGCCAGGCTGACCTATTGTCCGGCCGCGGGTGAGACGCCACGTCTGCTCGCTCTGAAGCCGGCGCAACAAGGGACAGCGATGATGCAGAACACCGAGGAAATCTGGCGCCTGGTTGACGCCAAGAGGACGGACTTCGAGGCGCTGTCCGACCGCGTCTGGGCCATGCCCGAGATCGCCTATACCGAGCAACGCTCCTGCGCCGAACATGCCGCGATGCTGGAGCAGCAGGGCTTCCGCGTCACCCGCCATGTCGCCGGCATTCCCACCGCCGTGCTGGGCGAGGCCGGCGACGGCGGGCCGGTCATCGCCATCCTGGGCGAATACGACGCGCTGCCGGGGCTGAGCAACGAGGCCGGCGTGGCCGAGCATCGCCCGTTGCCCGGCGCCGGCCACGGCCATGGCTGCGGCCACAATCTGCTGGGCTCGGCGTCGCTGCTCGCCGCCACCGCGGTGAAGGACTATCTGGCGGCGCACGGCATCAAGGGCCGCGTGCGCTACTACGGCTGCCCGGCCGAGGAGGGCGGGGCGGCCAAGGGCTTCATGGTGCGCGACGGCGCGTTCGACGACGTGGACATCGCCATCACCTGGCACCCGGCGGCGTTCTGCCGCGTCGATGACGCGCAGTCGCTGGCCAACACCCGCATCGATTTCAGCTTCACCGGCCGCTCCAGCCACGCCGCCGCGGCGCCGCACCTGGGCCGCAGCGCGCTCGACGCGGTCGAGCTGATGAATGTCGGCGTCAACTACATGCGCGAGCACATGCCGTCCGATGCGCGCGTGCACTACGCGCTGCTGGATGCCGGGGGCATCGCGCCGAACGTGGTGCAGGCGCGCGCCAAAGTGCGCTACCTGATCCGCGCCCGCGACCTGCCGGAGCTGAACCGGCTGATCGGGCGGGTGCGCAAGATCGCCGACGGGGCCGCGCTGATGACCGAGACCTCGGTCGCGGCCAAGGTGGTCAGCGCGGTGTCCAACCTGCTGGGCAACACGCCACTGGAGAAGGCGATGTATGCCAACATGGAACGTCTCGGCCCGCCGCCGTTCGACGATGCGGATCGCGCCTTCGCCGCCAAAATCCAGGGCTCCCTGAGCGAGGAGGATATCGAAGCCTCCTGGCGCCGCGTCGGTCTGCCGGTGCAGCCGAGCACCACGCTGTGCGACGCGATCGTGCCGCTCGATGCCAAGGGCGCGCCGATGATGGGCTCGACCGACGTGGGCGACGTGAGCTGGGCGGTGCCGACCGTGCAGGCGCGCGGCGCCACCTATGCGATCGGCACGCCAGGCCACTCCTGGCAGTTGACCGCGCAGGGCATGACACCGGCGGCGCACAAGGGAATGGTGCACGTCGCCAAAGTGATGGCCGGCACCGCACTCGACGCGATTCGCGACGAAACGCTGCTGGCCCGCGCCAAGGCGGACCATCAGGCCAGATTGGCCCGAACCCCTTACGTGTGCCCCATCCCCGACGACGTGCAGCCGCCGATCGGCATGTCCGAAGCGGCCGACTGAGGGCAAAGGAAGGTCGGGGCTCCGCCCCGAACCCCGCCAGGGGGCTTTGCCCCCTGGACCCCCACCAGAGGCAGCGGCCTCTGGACTCCATGACCGGGAGTGGGTGATGGGGAGGGGGCGTGTGGGCGAGGCGACGGTGCGCTCCGGCTCGCCGGAGCGCACCGTCGCCTCGCCCACACGCCCCCTCCCCATCACCCACTCCCGGTGAAGGATTCCAAGGGCGAGCCCTTGGCGGGGATCCAAGGGACAGCGCCCCTTGGTGGGGTCCGGGGCGAAGCCCCGGCTTCCTTTGCTTTCAGTCCGCCGCTCGGGACTTGGCGCGATCGACATAGCCGGCGGCGTCTTCCGGGAGCAGCAGGCGGTCGTTGCGCAGGCGGGCGACGACTGTTTCGATTTCCGTTACGTAGGCGGATGCTGTGGGATAGCGTTCGGCGAGTGACGGGCGATGGTCGTCGGCGGCGCGGGTTGCCGCGAAGGCGAGGAAGCTGCCGTCGCGGTCAGCCAGTTCGCCGGCCGGATAGGGCGCCTTGTAGAGGTTCCAGCCGGTATGGGTGCCGCGGGGCACGGCGATGTCCGGCAATTTCAGGCCGGCGAGTTCGTTGCCGTCGGGACCGACCTGCGGGACCAGCGCACGCCAGGCACGTGTCGGCGTGCCGGGTTCGATCCAGTCGGGCCGTGGGGTTACGTCGTTGGCGGCGCGTGGCGCGGTGAATCCGGAGGCGGTCGGGAATGTTACGGCCTCGGCAGGCACCAGGGTGCCGTCGTCGATGCGGGGCAGGCGGCTGGCGGGGGGTGCGCGGCCGGTGGTGACCCAGTCGTCCAATGCGACCAGCAGGGCGCGGACCGCGGCCATCGGGTCGTGCCAGTTGCGCGGCAGGGTGCAGGGGCCAGCGTCGCGCGGCACGCCGGCGCGGCCGGTGTGGTTCGTGCCGGTGAGAAAATAGCCGCGGACGGTGTCGGGCAGCGTGGCATCGCGGGTGCCGTCGGGATCGGTGTGCAGCAGCGAGGCGCCCTTCTGCCAGTATTCGGTGGCGGTGTTGGTCTCGATCAGCAACGGATCACTGCCGTCGTGGCGCAGCAGCGCGGCGGTGCCGCCGCCGATCGGATCGGTGAAGGTCGCGGTGGAGAAGGGGAAGGCGACTTCCGGGAAGTCGTGGTCCTCGTGCCAGGTGCGGGTGCGGGCCGGCTGGGCGAACGGCGTGTTGAAGAACAGCCGGCCGATGCCGGCGACGTGGGTGAACACGCCGTCGAACACGCGCGCGCCGTCCTCGTCCCGGTTGAAACCCAACGCGATGTGGTCGCGCAGGTAGCGGCCGGCCTGGGAGATGCCGAAGGCCAGCGTGTGGGTGATGCGCCGGCCGAGCAGCGCCCCGCCGTCGTGGCGCAGGTAGCTGACCAGGTCACGCGTCGCGGCGAAGCCGAGGCCGAGAACGCGGGGCTGCGTGGCAAGGTAGCTGAGTTCGTAGATCGCGCCGATCTGCGGCGTCGTGCCCTCGGGCAGCAGGCGCACCGTGCGCGCGTCGAGGAACTCGAACGCCACCTGTTGGCGGGGGGCGGTCTGGGTCGGCCGCACGGTCAGCCGGCAGGCGCCGGCATCAAGGGTTCGCGCCTCGTATGACAAAGGCAATGTGGCCAGCACACCAAGCCGTGTGCCGGAGACGAATTCCTCGCGGATGTACTCGATGATCGGCGTGCCGTCGTCAGTCGCGATCGGCGCGTCGAGCCCCAGCCCGCCATTGGCGCGCGGCGCGCCGGGGTCCCAGCCGGACCACGCCAGCGCGAAGCCACGCCGCAGTGGCAGCGCGTTGCCCAGGTCCGCCGCGGTCTTCGGTTGGTTCCCCGCGGCGCCGGCGCAGAGGTTGGGAAACAGCATCATCCGGCCGCGGTTGTTCACCTCGTACAGCAGCCTTGCGTTGGCTTTGGCGGGATCGGCGGGGCGCAGGATGGTGACGTCGCTGCGGTACTCGACCCGGCCGCGGGCGTTGCGCGGGGCCTGGTCCAGCAGCGCGATGCCGGCGTTGCCCTGGTGCGTGGGATCGACCTCGCCGATGGCCGTGCCGTCGATCCGCTCATAGGCGCCGGTGTCGGCGAATTCGGCGCCGCCGACGAAGGGGGCGCGGCTGGTGATCTCGAACGCGATGATCATGGCAGGTGCAACCTTGCTTCGTGCGGGCCTGACGGGCGTCGGCGATCAGACCGAGAGACGCATCTCGCACCACGACGCCGTGCGGTTCAACATCCGGCGCGGCGCGGCCGGCGGACGGGCGGTTCGTGGCGCGCCTGGCGGCCATTTTGTCGGTGCGAGCACGGATCGACATGGCGCCGGATCTGGAGCCGGACTTGAACCGGCGCCCCCGCTCCCGTGTCCCCGCTCCCGCGTCCCCCGGGGCCGCAGCCGGCCCGACGGAAGCGGGACCCGTTCGTCGGCATGATCGCGTCGGAATCGGCCACGCGCGACAGGCAGGTCAGCCTACAGCCTGCGGCATGTCGGGTTTCCCGACGGATCCCGCCAGGGCTGGGTTCCCATGGGACAAGCCTGACCGGGACCGTAGTAGTCCTGGTCTCCGTTCCTCGAACGGCAGACCGGGCGGTTCTGCTGGTCGCTTGAGGGATAGTAGCCATTGGGGCAGACCAGTTGGCCAGGGGCTTCGGGGTCGCACGCCACGGCGGGCCCGCCGATCCCAGGCCCATCCCGCGAACAGTCGCGCGCCCCGGCCGGCGCGGTGGCGAATCCCAGCAGCAGCATGACGGTCGCCACAACCCCGAACCTGCCGAACTGGCCCCTGTTGCCATGGCATCCCATCCTTGCGCTGCGGCTACGGACGCCTGGTGGCCGGATTTCGTTCATCGGACCTCTGTTTGTGTCTGGCCCTTGCGCCGCGCGGTCGGCGGCACCATCCCGCAGCCGGAGGGCAAGGCCGCCGGCACGGCAATCCCGGTGTCCGCCGCGGATCGGTTGCGGCGCGCCGGTGCCTTTTCGGCTACCGAACAGACCCGCCAGATCGCCTGGAGCCGCAATACCGCCTGCATCCGATACGCCCCCGACGGGCAGCCAATTCGGTCGCCACGAAGCCAGGATCGAAACCGAACCGGGCGATCCGGCACCGGTCACCCGCCGCCGGCTTGCCCGGCCGCGGCACCGCCGCCCTGCCTGCCTCCCCGGGCCGCCCCCTGCCACCGCCCCGCTCGGATTGCGAACAAAACGCGGGACGTTGTCGAGAAAAATTTCAAACTCGGGCCGAGAAGCTTTGATTGGCTCATATGGCGTTGACTGTTGGACGGCCCCGTAGGGCGGAAAAGCGCAGCGCCTTCCGCCATCGGACGGTGGCGGGATATGTTGTTGGGGACGTCGGCAGATGCGAGCGGCTCGCCCGGCGGTGGCGGAAGGTGCTGCGCTTTTCCGCCCTACGGGGCCGTCCAACAGCCAACGCCATATGAGCGCTTTGATTTGTTGGTCGGAGCGGCGGGATTTGAACCCACGACCCCCAGTCCCCCAGACTGATGCGCTACCAGGCTGCGCTACGCTCCGACCGTGGGGAGCGCGGGTCTAGCAGGACCGACCCGCGGCATGCAATCTCAGCCAAGCAGCGCGCGCAGGGCTTCGAGTTCGCGCAGCGTCTCGGCCAGCAGGGTCCGCAGCCGCTCGACCTCAGGGTCCGCCTTCGGGCGCACGGTCACCCGCGCCGTCTGCGCCGAGGCCGTGGCGGGCGGCGACAGCCCGGGGATCGGCAGTTCCGGCTCGATCGGCGGCAGCACATCGGCGCGTTCCCCCGCCGCGGCCTCCTGCTCATCCGCCGAGGGCGGCGGGATGTCGTCCGACAACTGCCCGCCGCCGTCGCGCAACAGCCGCTGCACGCCCTTGATCGTGTAGCCCTGGATGTAGAGCAGATCGGAGATCCGCCGCAGCAGCGCGATGTCGTCCGGCCGATAGTAGCGGCGGCCGCCGCCGCGTTTCAGCGGCTTGACCTGGGGAAATTTGGTTTCCCAGAAGCGCAGCACATGCTGCGGAATATGCAGGTCATCCGCCACTTCGCTGATGGTGCGAAAGGCGTTTGGCGCCTTCTTCGGGCGGACGCGCGCCGCGATGCTGTCGGCGTCCATCGCATTGCCCCCGGGCACGCCGCTCATGCGCCGTCGGCCTCCTCATCGTCGTCCATGACGGCGGTACCGCCGTTCACCCTTGCCTTCAGCACATGACTGGGGCGGAACACCAGCACGCGGCGCGGCAGGATCGGCACTTCCTTGCCGGTCTTCGGATTGCGGCCGATCCGACGCCCCTTTTGGCGCACAGAGAATGTTCCGAACCCACTGATTTTAACGGATTCTCCAGCCTCCAGCGTCGCGGCGACACGGGCCAGGACATGCTCCAGCAGGTCGGCGGATTCGTTGCGCGACAGGCCTACCTGGGCGTAGATCACCTCGGCCAATTGCGCCCGGGTTACAGTGTTCATTGGCGAACGCTAAGCACGCAGGCTCCGCACGTCAAGCGTGCATTGCCTCGAAAATCAATCAGGATCAGCGTGTTGCGACGGAAAAGCCGATTGTGTCACATTCGTACCAGCGCCGAGCCCCAGGTCAGGCCGCCGCCAAGCGCCTCCAGCAGCACAAGGTCGCCGCGCCGGATCCGCCCGTCATGCCACGCCTCGGCCAACGCCAGCGGCACCGATGCCGCCGAGGTGTTCGCGTGCCGATCGACCGTCACCACCACACGCACCGACGCCAGCCCGAGCTTGCGGCCCATCGCGTCGATGATGCGCAGGTTGGCCTGGTGCGGCACCAGCCAGTCGATGTCCTTCCGCGTCAGCCCATTGGCTGCCAGCGCCTCGTCCACCGCCTCGGCCAGCCGCGTCACGGCGTGGCGGAACACCTCGCGCCCGTTCATCACCAGATGCCCGGGCTTGTCGGGCTGGCCGACCGCGCCGTCGACATACAGGATGTCGCCCAGGGTCCCCTGGGCGTGCAGATGGGTGGACAGGATGCCGCGATCGGTGCCGCTGCCCTCGCCGGCGCGCAGGAACACGGCGCCGGCGCCATCGCCGAACAAAACGCAGGTGCCGCGATCCTGCCAGTTCAGAATGCGCGAGTAGACCTCGCTGCCGATCACCAGCACGCCGCGCACCTGGCCGGCGCGGATCAGCGCGTCGGCCACCGACAGCGCGTAGATGAACCCGGCACAGGCCGCCGACAGGTCGAAGCCGAAGCCGCCGGGCACGCCAAGCGCCGCCTGCACGCGCAGCGCGGTGGCCGGGAACGCCTGGTCGGGGGTCGAGGTGGCCAGGATGATCGCATCCACCTCATGGGGCGCGGCGCCCGCATCGGCCAGCGCGGCGCGCGCCGCCTCGGTGCCCATGAACGCCGCCGTCTCGCGCGGGCCGGCGATGTGGCGCTGGCGGATCCCGGTGCGCTCGGCGATCCAACTGTCGGAGGTTTCCAGCGAGCGGGCCAGCTCGTCGTTGCTGACCACGCGTTCGGGCAGGTAGCCGCCGACACCGGCGAGAATCGACCGTAAGGGCATCATTCGGCGCCTTTAGTCCGAGGGCTGCGCGCTGGCCAGTGGCGCGGCCTCGCGCGGTGCGGTGCCGTTGCGCCCGGCGGTCGGGATCAGCGCCACCACGCCCGTCAGGCCGCTGCGGATGTGGTCGTTGAAGCGGTGCACCACCATGTCGATCGCCACGTCCATCGCATGCGCGAAGCCCTGCGCGTCGGTGCCGCCGTGCGACTTCACCACCACGCCGTTCAGCCCGAGCATGACGGCGCCGTTGTAGCGCCGCGGGTCCAGCCACTCGCGCAGCCGGTCCAGCCCGGGGCGCGCCAGCAGATAGGCCAGCCGGGCGGCGAGCGAGGAGCGGAACACCTGGCGCAGCAGTTCGCCGATCAGCTTCAGCGCGCCCTCGCCGGTCTTCAGCGCGACGTTGCCGGTGAAGCCGTCGGTCACCACCACATCGGTGGTGCCGGCGGCGATGTCGTGGCCCTCGACGAAGCCGTAGAACTGCTTGCCGATGGCGCTCTGGCGCAGGATCTCGGCGGCGTCGCGCACCCGGTCGTCGCCCTTCAGCTCCTCCGAGCCGACATTCAGCAGGCCGATCGAGGGCGCGGTCAGCCCCAGCACGGTGCGGGCGAACACGTCGCCCATGACGGCGAATTCGACCAGGTTGCGGGTGTCGCAGGTGACGTTCGCGCCGAGGTCCAGCATCACCACGTCGCCGCGCGCCGAGGGCCCGATCGCCGCCATCGCCGGCCGGTCGATCCCGGGCAGCGTCTTGATGACGATCTTCGCCAGCGCCAGCAGCGCGCCGGTGTTGCCGGCCGAGACCACGCCGGATGCCTCGCCCGCCGCCACCGCGTCGATCGCCACCCGCATCGACGCCTGGCGCTGGCGCAGCGCGGCGGTCGGCTTGGCCTCGTTGCTGATGACATCCGGGGCATGGCGCAGCGTGCAGGCACCGGCCGCCCGCCGATGCGCCGCCAGCAGCGGGGCGATCCTGGCCTCGTCGCCCACCAGCAGAAACCGTGCGCCGGGATGCCGCTCGGCGGCGATCTCGAGCCCGGCAATCACCATCGCCGGTGCGTGGTCGCCACCCATGGCGTCCACCGCCAGCGTGTAGGGCTCGGTCAACCGACGCTCACCCGTGCGTGGCGGCCAAACGTCAGGCGCGAATCGCGCCCTTCAACGTCTTGCCGGCGGCCACCACCTCGCGCCCGTCGTAATGGCCGCAGTGGCTGCAGACATGGTGCGGCCGCTTCAGCTCGCCACAGTTCGGGCACTCGGCATGCGCCTCGTGCGGCAGCGCCTGGTGGCTGCGTCGCATGCCCCGCCGTGATGGCGAGGTCTTTCTCTTGGGTACCGCCATGATGCTGCGCCCCTCCGATGGGCGTCACAGTGTCGCAATCGCGTGAGCCGCGCCGTCTAGCAGAGGGACCGGCCAGCCGCAAGCAAGCGCCGTCGCGACGTTGGGGCGAGGAAGCAAGGGCGGGGCTCCGCCCCGGACCCCGCCAGGGGGCGTTGCCCCCTGGACCCCCACCAAGGGCGGAGCCCTTGGAACCCTTCACTGGGAGCGGGTGATGGGGAGGGGGGTGCGCGTCGGCCGTTGGTGCCGCCCCTCGCGAGGGGCGGCACCAACGGCCGACGCGCACCCCCCTCCCCATCACCCGCTCCCATGGATGGAGTCCAGAGGCCCCGCCTCTGGTGGGGGTCCAGGGGGCAACGCCCCCTGGCGGGGTCCGGGGCGGAGCCCCGCCCTTGCTGCCTTCCCCCCGACCGCGCGACGGCGCTTGCTTGCGGCTGGTCGGCCTCATGTGGGCAGGTGCTTTTGGCGCAGCGCCGCGAAGGCCGAGGCCGGTTCGTCGGTTGCGGCTTCCGGCAGGGTGGCATCGGGCTTGCGAGGCCATGGGTCGAGCCCGAGCGCGAGTTGCTCGGCCGCGGCTTCGCCCAGGTCGATCGTGCCGCCGCTGTAGGGGATCTCGTCGATGCTGTCGGGGTCGATCTCGTCGCTTTCGCGGCCTGCCGGGACGAAGCGGATGACGCAATGCTCGCTGACCGGGGCGATGAAGTCGTCCAGCGACACGACGCAGGTCTGCGTCACCACGGCATCGAGCCAGCCTTCGGCGGCGATGGTGCCGTCTTGCGCTACGCGCAGGCGGAAGCGGCAGGTCAGCGCGCTGATGGCCGGCAGGTGCAGCCGCTTGGCCAACGCGGCCAGTTCGGCGCTATCCGCCTCGACCGTGACGCCGTGCCAGGCTGGCTGCCCGGCCTGGCCGATCCGTTCGACCGCCAGCTTGCGGGAGAATTCCGCGGTCATCGTGCCGCCTCGGCCGCCGGCAGGAAGCTGGCGTAGCCGGCGAACAGCCTGGCTTGGTCCTGACCGGCAAGGTGCTCGTGCTGCGCCCGGGTCAGCCGGGCCAGGGCGTCCGCGGCGCCGGGTGGCGGCGTCAGGCCGCGCCAGACATTGCGCGCCAGGGCGGCGGGCAGCGCCGCGGCGTCCGGGTTGTCCAGCGCTGCCTGATAGGCACGGGAGCGGCCGTGGAACGCCTCCCACATCGTGCGCACGCGGCGGCCGACCGACAGGTCGCCAACGCCCATTTCGCGCAGCGCCTGGTCCATGTCGCTGAACATCGCGTCGAACACCGCCTGGGCCAGCGCCGGGCCGGGGTCGGGGAGGAAGCGCAGCCGATGGACCAGCAGAAACGCGTGCAGGCCGATCAGGTCGAACCGCCCGTCGAGCGTGTCGGGGACGCCGCGCTCGGTATAGAAATACGGCGCGCGCGCTGCCGCCACGGCCGCGCCATACAACAGGAAGCCGGTCCGCTCGTGTCCGGCGCGACGCCCGAATTGTGGCAGCAGGGAAGCCAGAGACGCCATTCCTTCAGCCTTGTCTGCCAGGTGCGTCGCCCTGGCGGGTTTCCGTGGATGTATCGCCGGGCGTGAGATGTGGCACGGGGCGTGCCGCGAGGCAGGTTGGGAGGCGGGTCGCTCTGGCGCCCGATACGCCGGCGCCCTACAGTTTGGCGCCCTACCGATTGACAGACGCGAACCGGCATGACACGCCCTTCTCATAGCGCGTCGGCCATGATCGTCAATCGACGCCGGCCTGTCACAGACGAACGAGGATGCAGGCGTGCCGACTGTGATCACCAGTTCCTTCCGAACGGCCCGGCCTCTGCTGGTGGTGCTGGGCCTCCTGACGTTGCTGGGCGGCTGTTCCAGCATCGGCGTGTTTCGCGCGCCGCAAACGCTGCACGGCAATCGTGTGGACGAGTACCGGTTGAAGGAACTGGTCCCCGGAACTTCCACCCAGGCCGACGTCACGGCACTGATCGGCTCGCCGACCCTCAAGGCGACGTTCGATCCCAACACCTGGCTGTACATTTCCGAGGTCACCCAGACCCGCATCGCGCGGACGCCGGGGGTGGATGACCAGGCCGTGGTCGCGCTCCGCTTCGATGACCAGGGCGTGCTGCGCGATATCAAGAAGTTCGGCCAGGCGGATGCGATGTCGGCGACCATCGTCGCGCGGGCGACGCCGTCGCCGGGGACCGAGGCGTCGTTCATGCAGCAATTGTTCGGCAACATCGGGCGCTTCAATCCGACCGGCGTCGGTAGCGGCCAGAGCGGCGGCGGTGGGGCGCCGACGCCGATCGGCGGAATGTAGCCGCGCGGGGCCGGCCGGACGCCGCCCGAGCCGAGGCCGGTCGTGGGGACGGCGCTGGCGCGCACAATGGAACCTGCACTGCAGCCGCGCGCCGATCGGCCGACTGCGCGGCATCCGGCTGCGCCAGCGGCGGCCCTCGTATTCGCGCTTGGCCCTTGCCAGCCGGGTCGCCCCCGTGGTCCAAGCCCGCGGATCACGCGCGGCCGGTGACCCATGCCCGATTCCCTGCCTGATCCAGCTCGACCCGCCCACAAGCCGACCGTTGGCGACGCGATCGCCGACGAACGGGTGCTGATTCTCGATTTCGGCTCACAGTTCACCCAGTTGATCGCCCGCCGTCTGCGCGAGTCCGGCGTCTATTGCGAGATCTGGCCGTTCAACGCCGATCCCGAGCGGATCCGCGCCTTCAACGCCCGCGCCTATATCCTGTCCGGCGGCCCGGCCAGCGTGCACGAGGGCGAATCGCCCCGCGCGCCGCAGTTGGTGTTCGAGCAGGGCGTGCCGGTCCTCGGCATCTGCTACGGCCAGATGGTGATGTGCGCCCAGCTCGGCGGCGAGACCCAGGGCTCCGAGCATCGCGAGTTCGGCCGCGCCTTCGTCGACGTCACCGGCGACTGCGCGCTGCTGGACGGCGTCTGGCACGTGGGCGCGCGCGAGCAGGTGTGGATGAGCCACGGCGACCGGGTCACCCGCCTGCCGCCCGGGTTCCGCGTGGTCGGTGCCAGCGAGGGCGCGCCGTTCGCGGTGTTCGCCGACGACGCACGGCGCTTCTATGGGCTGATGTTCCACCCCGAGGTGGCGCACACGCCGCACGGCGCGCAGTTGCTGCGCAACTTCACCCACAAAGTCGCTGGCCTGTCCGGGTCGTGGACCATGGCCGGCTTCCGCGCCACCGAGATCGCCCGCATCCGCGCGCTGGTCGGCCAGGGGGAGCGAGGCGGGCGGGTGATCTGCGGGCTGTCCGGCGGCGTCGATTCGTCGGTCGCCGCGGTGCTGATCCATGAGGCGATCGGCGAGCAGCTCACCTGCATCTTCGTCGACCACGGCCTGCTGCGCGAGGGCGAGGCCGAGGAGGTGGTGACCACGTTCCGCGACCGGTTCAACATCAAGCTGCTGCACCGCGACGCCGCCGAGCTGTTCCTCGGCGCGCTGGCGGGCGTCACCGATCCCGAGGTGAAGCGCAAGACCATCGGCCGGCTGTTCATCGAGGTGTTCGAGCAGGAAGCCAGCAAGCTCGGCGGCGCGGATTTCCTGGCGCAGGGCACGCTGTATCCGGACGTGATCGAGAGCGTCAGCTTCACCGGCGGGCCGTCGGTGACCATCAAGTCGCACCACAATGTCGGCGGGCTGCCGGCGCGCATGCGCATGCAATTGGTCGAGCCGCTGCGCGAGCTGTTCAAGGACGAGGTGCGCGCGTTGGGCCGCGAGCTGGGCATCCCCGACAGCATCGTCGGCCGCCATCCCTTCCCCGGCCCGGGCCTGGCGATCCGCATCCCCGGCGCGATCACGCGCGAGAAGCTGGCGCTGCTGCGCCGGGCCGACGCGATCTACCTGGAGGAGATCCGTGCCGCCGGGCTGTACGACGCGATCTGGCAGGCGTTCGCCGTGCTGCTGCCGGTTCGCACGGTGGGGGTGATGGGCGACGGCCGCACCTACGACAACGCCTGCGCGCTGCGCGCGGTGACCAGCACCGACGGCATGACCGCCGACGTCTATCCGTTCGACATGGCGTTCCTGACCCGTGTGGCGAACCGGATCGTCAACGAGGTGCGCGGCATCAACCGCGTGACCTACGACGTCACCAGCAAGCCACCGGGGACGATTGAGTGGGAGTAGGGGATTAGCGTAATGTGGCGAAGTATACTGTAAATTATAGCTGAAAGAGCAATGGCTATGGTCTCTCCCATTGATGATCCACCCTATATCGTCAGTTGACCGACGGCTTTGCCAAGCAATTAGATTTGCGCAGCTTTTTCTGCGGCCGGGTCTCAAAGCGGCCCGCCAAGGCAAGACATTTGCCGTCTCAAGGCCCATCGCCAATTGCCAATCCTCAAGGCCGCCCTGACCGCTCACGCCGCCAGACACACCGTCAAATCGGTGCTTGAACGGCAAACCGCCGCCGCGTAACTTCCCGACCCAGCAGGGCCGGTTCGGCGGATTCCCAAAGAGAGCGGGAACCCCCCGGTGGCTAGAACCGTCCTATTTGCGTTATTGGAGTTACAGGTGCCCACTTCATAATTTAGGACTGCGACGATGAACCCCTATAAAGACCTTCCCTCGAAGGCGTTTTGGCGGCCGGCGATCGCCGATCGGGCGATGTTTGCGATCGAAGAATTGTGGTCGCCGAAGTTTCGCATCATGCCATCGGCACCCATCGCCACTTTCGGCTCATGTTTTGCGCAACATGTCGGCAACGCGCTGAAGAGCCGGGGTTTCAGCTGGCTGATTACGGAACAGCTCCCTTCCGGGCTGTCAAAGTCGGCGAAAGTTTTCAACTACAGTGTCTTTTCCTGCCGCACGGGGAATATCTACACGACTTCGCTCTTGTGCCAGTGGACGTCGTGGGCTCTAGGCAAGTCAAAGCCGCCCGACGAGTATTGGGGGGCGGAAGGCGCCTATTTCGATCCGTTCCGGCCTGCCGTGGAGCCAGGGGGTTTTGAGACCCTGGACGAACTTCGCCGCTCACGGGAAGTGACCATTGAAGCCTTCAGAGCTTGCATAGAGAAATCTCAGTATTTCGTTTTCACCCTCGGGCTGACCGAAAGCTGGTTCAACAAAACGGAAAAATATGAGTACCCGATGTGCCCGGGAACAGTGGCCGGTGAATTTGATGAAGAGTCCCATGGATTTGTCAATCAGGACTTCGAAAATGTGCGGGTAAATCTAATGAAGGCCATTGCCATGATGCGCGAATTGAACAAGAATCTTCGCTTCATCCTGACGGTTTCGCCGGTTCCGCTTACCGCAACGAAGTCAGGTGAACACGTTATGGTCGCAACTATGTATTCAAAATCTGTGCTGAGAGCTGTGGCCGGTCAGGTCGCCCGGTACAACGCATTCATCGACTATTTCCCATCCTATGAAATCATAAACAGCCCTGTATTTCGAGGGGGTTTTTTTGAACCAAACCAACGGAACATCAGCTCGTATGGCGTCAATTTCGTCATGGATCATTTTTTCGACTCTCTTGTCTCCAAGTTCGGCGAATACAAAACGGCTTCAGCGAAGATCACGGTCCCCGCGAAAAAGGCAGATGACGTCTGCGAGGAGGAACTCCTCGACGCGTTTGGAGGTGCGCGATGAAGATCGGCGTTCTCGGAGATAGTCATATAGGTTCGTTAAAGAGAGGATGGGATCTCATGCAGTCGGAGTACCCGGACATGGAGATCGTCTTCTTCGGGCAGCGCATGGACGGGCTGAAGGAGTTACGGCTCGAAGGGACGCGATGGGTTCCAAGAACTGCCGAGTTGCAAAAGGCGATCAAATTCACCTCCGGCGGCAGGGAATTCGTTGACACCGAGGAATTCGACGCGTTTCTCATTTACGGTTTGGGGGCAAACGCATTCTTCGTCGATGAGAACATGTTCTTCACGCGCAAAGTTCTCCGACAGGCCGCGGAGGATGCGACGAATCACTCGCTTAGTTTCCGGCTTCTCAAGGATCTGTCGGGTATCTACGGCAAGCCCATCTATGTCGGGCATACCCCGCTGCCAGCCGCACCGAAGTTCGCGCGGGACCCCGACGTCGGAAGCTACGTTAAGGGTATCGCCTTCATAAATGACGTCGTCTACAACCCGATGGGAGCTTGTTTTCTGCCGCAGCCGATCGAAACGATCGGCAGCGGCAGGTGTACAGACGTCGTATATTCCCAGGGCTCCAAACGACTGGCGGTCGGCGATGGAGACGATGATGAGATCCATCCCGACATTGATAAAGGTCACATGAACGACACTTTCGGGGCCATGTGGCTGAGAAATTTCTTCGCCATTCTGAGTGTCCATCCGGAAACAGATGTCAACCGTGGGATGCGGCACGGTTTTTTGAGACATCCGGCTGCGGTCAACGAACCGCAACTGGAGATTGAAGATGGACAAAGAGTGAGAACGGCGGTGGAAAACTCTGCCACGGTAGCGGCGGGATAGTCCGGCCGCGGGCGGAGTAAAACTCTGCCAGTTTAGCCCTCTCTGGCTACTGGGAGGGCGGGAGCATTATCACCGTGGAACTGTATCGGAAGGTTCGCCTCGCGTGCGGCGACGGCATGAGCGGGCGTGAGGCCGCGCGTCAGTTTGGGAGGAGGCGTCCGGTGAGCCACGTGGCTCACCGGACGCTTGCCACAATTCCTGGGCTAAACGAATTGCAGGCCGGGAGCCCGAAAGCGACGTAATGATGGCGATTGAACGCGTTAGGAGGTTTTCGGGGAGCGAAGAATTTTTCCAATGAAATCAATAGCCCGAATTTTTGACGGTGTCAGTGGCGGGAAAACTCGGGGGGCCTCACCGGCTTTCCAAATTAAAACAGCTCCTTACGGGGCTGCGTAACAATTGAGTGGGAGTAGCGACGCCGGCGTGACATTTCGGATGGGGCGCTTGAACCGGTCATGTGGGGCCTGACGGCGTCTCGGGCGTGAACGTTCGCGCGTTCGGGCGTGCGCCCTGGCGACTCTGACTCTGGTGCATGGTTGCCCATCGCCCCCCGGATGGCCGCCGGCCCAACAGCAGTTCTCATTATTGCGAGACGACGCCTTCCCCACGTCATGCTCGGGCTTGACCCGAGCATCCGTATCGGCACAAGCCTTTGAAATGACGCGCGTATCTTAGATCGACCGGGCACGCGGCGGCGCTCGGGTCAAGCCCGGGCAGAGCGGAGGATGGCGTCGGCCGGCCAAAATGAGAACTGCTGCCGGCCCAACGCGCAGCGTGCGTTTCCCTCGGGTCTGTGCTAGAGCAGGATCCATCCTGGAGCTAAAATGGAACCATGCCGGTAAATCTCTCGATCAAGAACGCTCCGGACCACGTCGTGCAGCGACTCCGGCAGCGAGCGGAACGCCATCACCGGTCGCTGCAGGGTGAACTCCTGGTGATCATCGAGGCTGCCGCGCGGGAGGATCAACCGGCCGCCGCGTCCGACATCCTGGCCGAAGTCCGTCGGCTTGGGGTGCAGACCCCGAGCGAGGCTGCCGATCTGATCCGCGCGGACCGTGACGGACGTTAAGGTCGTCGACGCCTCGGCCCTCGCGGCGCTGCTGTTCGGCGAACCGGAGGCCGGTCTTGTGGCCGCCCAACTCGACGGCGCGCGGCTCGTGGCGCCCAGCCTGCTCGCCTTCGAGCTGGCAAACGTTTGCGTCATGAAGTGCAGGCGTCACCCCGACCAGCGCGAGGCGCTTCTCGCCGCGTTCGACCTGCGCGATCGGCTCGCCGTCGAGGCGATCGCGGTCGATCACGCCGGCGCCCTTGGGCTGGCACTGCACACCGGCCTCACCGCCTATGACGCGGGCTATCTCTGGCTGGCGCGGCAGCTTGGCGCGGAACTCGTCACCCTCGACAAGGCGCTCGGCCGGGTGGCGACAGCCCGATGACCACAACCTCGCGCATGACCGGGGCGCGAAACTTGGGCCTTTACAATCCAGCCTGTTCGGCGATGGATGCCGACCCCGCCGCCCCGGCGGCACGCAGCAGGACCAGCGCATGAGCACCACCCGACCCAAGCCGCGCGGACGGCACTTCTTCGCCAACCCCGGCCCGACCAACATCCCCGATTCGGTGCTGCGCGCGCTCGACCGGCCGAGCATCGACTTCCACGATGCGGAGTTCGTGCCGGTCTACGACGCGGGCTTCGCCGGCGTGAAGCGCGTGCTTGGCACCCGGCACGACGTGTTCATGTACAACGGCTCCGGCCACGCCTCGTGGGAGGCGACGCTGACCAACCTGTTGTCGCCCGGCAACACCATCCTGCTGCTGGAGTCCGGCTACTTCTCCGACGAGTGGGCGCGGATGGCCCAGGCGCTCGGCCTGGAGACGCGCATCGTCGCCGCCGACTGGCGCCGCGGCGTCGACATCGCCCAGGTCAGGGCGGCGCTCGCCGCCGATACCGCGCACGTCATCAAGGCGGTCTGCGTCGTGCACAATGAAACCGCGACCGGCCTGTATATCCCGCTGCCCGAGGTGCGCGCCGCGATCGACGACACCGCCCACCCGGCGCTGTTCCTGGCGGACACCATCTCCTCGCTCGGCTCGCTCGATTTCCGCATGGACGAATGGCAGATCGACGGGGTCGTCGGCGGCAGCCAGAAGGGCCTGATGCTGCCCACCGGCCTGAGCTTCACCGGCGTCTCCCCCAAGGCGATGGCGGCGCATGCCTCGGCCAAGCTGTCGCGCTACTACTTCGACTGGACGCTGATGCTGGGCCGGCCGCAGAAAAGCTTCATCGGCACCATTCCGGTGAACGTGTTCTACGGCCTGCAGGAATCGCTGCGCCTGCTGGAAGACGAAGGGCTGCCCAACGTCTATGCCCGCCACACCCGGTTGGCCGAGGCGGTGCGGCGATGCGTCAAGGTCTGGGCCGGCAACAACGGCCCGCAACTGTTCTGCACCAACCCGACCCGCTATTCCGACTCGGTAACGGCTATCGTGATGCCCGAGGGCCATGACGCCGAGGCACTGCGCGCCACCGTGCGGCAGCGCTTCAACGTCTCGCTCGGCGGCGGGCTGGGCAAGCTGCGCGGCAAGGTGTTCCGCATCGGCCACCTGGGCGACCTGAACGAACCCATGGTGCTGGGCGCGCTGGGCGCGATCGAGATGGGGCTGCGCATCAACGCCGTGCCGCACGGCAAGGGCGGCGTCGACGCGGCGATGGATTTTCTGGCCGGCTGAGGGCGGGGACAAGATCCTGCTCCCCCTCCTCTTGAGGGAGGGGGCGGTGCGGCAGGGACCTTTGGTGCGACCTTGGCACCACCCCCTCCCCCCGCCCCCTCCCTCAAGGGGAGGGGGAGAATTTTGCCCATCGCCACTACATGATCCGCGCCTCGAACGGCGGCCGCAGGTCCGGCGACTCGAACTCCACCACCCAGAGGTCGGGATCGATCCGCCGCTGGCGCGCCACGTAGGCGTCCACCGTGCCCTGGTCGACCGGATCGGCGCCGGTGGCCCGCATCCAGGCCAGCGCACCCTCGGCGGTGCGCACCTGCGAAAGCACGCACAGCCCCGCGCGCCCGCGCAGCACCGCCAGCACGCCGCCGGCATCCGGGTCGCCCTTGTGCAGCACGGCACCCGGCCGACCCGCGAGGTTGGCCATCCGCAGCGCCGCGCCGACCCAGAGCCCCGCCTTCACCCGCGGCTCGCTCATCTGCCTCTTTCCTCATCGGCTGTGCCGGTCATTATGCGCGTTCGATCGGCTGTCGCCCACACATCGAGGGGTTCGTCCATGCGCGGAAGTATCGCACGCCAGGGTATCGCACGCCGGATTGCCGCCTGCGGCAGCATCGCACTGCTCGGCCTGGTCGCCGCGCTGGGCCGGCCGGTGCGCGCCCAGGACCACATCAGTTTCGGTATCGATTGGGTGGCCGAGGCCGAATACGGCGGCTATTATCAGGCGCTCGCCACCGGGCTGTATGCGCGAAAGGGGTTGGAGGTCACCATCCGCCAGGGCGGGCCGCAGGTGAACCAGATGCAGCTCATGATGGCCGGGCGGCTGGACTTCAACCTGGGCGGCGGCCGGGCGATCGAGTTCGCCCAGCAGAAGCTGCCGTTCGTTGCGATCGCGGCGATCTTCCAGAAGGACCCCTCGGTGCTGATCGCCCATCCCGGCATGGGCAGCGACAGCTTCCCGGCGTTGAAGGGCAAGCCGATCATGATCAGCGGCGACACCCGCGCCGGCTGGTGGCGCTACCTGGCGGCGAAGTTCGGCTACAGCGACAGCCAGATCCGCACCTATTCGTTCAACCTGGCGCCGTTCCTCGCCGACCAGGCCGCGATCCAGCAGGGCTATCTCGGTTCCGAGCCGTTCTCGATCGAGCAGGCGGCCGGGTTCAAGCCGGTGGTGCTGCTGATCGCCGATGCCGGCTATCCGGGCTACGCCAACATCATCACCACCAGCACCAAACTGATCGCCGACAAGCCGGACGTGGTGCAGCGCTTCATCGATGCCTCGATCGAGGGCTGGCAGTCCTATCTCTACGGCGACCCGAGCCCGGCCAACAAGCTGATCAAGGCGGACAACCCCGAAATGACCGACGCGCTGCTGCGGTACGGCCGCGCGGTGATGCAGGCGCACGGCATCGTGCAGTCCGGCGACGCGCTGAAACTGGGGATCGGCGCGATGACCGATGCGCGCTGGGCGGCGTTCTACCGTATCACCTCCGACCTCGGAATGTATCCGAAGGGGATCGATTATCGCCGCGCCTACACGCTGCGCTTCGTCGATCACGGCGTCGGCCTGCGCAAGTCGCCCTAGGTGCCGCCGCCCAGGATGCTGCGCATCGAGGCGGTCGGCCGGCGCTTCCCCGGCGGGTGGAGGCGCTGCGCGAGGTGTCGCTGACGATCGGCGCCGGCGACTTCGTGGCGCTGCTCGGCCCGTCGGGCTGCGGCAAATCCACGCTGCTGCGCCTGATCGCCGGGCTGGACCAGCCGGACAGCGGCACGCTGACCTGGCAGGAGGGTCATGCACCCGGCGCGGGCAGCATCGGCTTCGTGTTCCAGGACGCCACGCTGCTGCCCTGGGCCAGCACCGCGGACAATGTCTACCTGCCGCTGCGCCTGCGCGGGGTGCCGCGTGCCCGGGCGGCGGAGGACATCGGCGCGGTGCTTGACCGCGTCGGCCTGACCGGATTCGAGCACGCCCGCCCGGCGCAGCTTTCCGGCGGCATGCGCATGCGCGTCTCGATCGCCCGCGCGCTGGTCACCCGCCCGCGGCTGTTGCTGATGGACGAACCCTTCGCCGCGCTCGACGAATTCACCCGTCACCGCTTGCAGGCCGACCTGCTGGCGCTGTGGCAGAGCCTGGGCTGCACCGTGGTGTTCGTGACGCATTCGATCTATGAGGCCGCGTTCCTCGCGCAACGCATCGTGCTGATGACGCCACGCCCGGGCCGTATCGCGACCGAGCTTGCCGCGACCCTGCACATCGGACCGGAACGGCGGCTCGACCCCGCCTATGCCGCGCTGGTCGCCGCGGTCACCCGCGCGATGGAGGGCGCGCTCGCCGCATGAAAGGCGCCATGCGATACGCCCCCGCACTGTTCGCGGTGCTGGCGGTGGCGCTGTGGGAGGCGGCGGTGCGGCTGACCGGCGTGCCGTCCTATCTGGTGCCCGGACCGATCGCGATCGTCCGCGCCTTCCTCGCCGACCCGTCGACACTGCTGTTGTCACTGCTGTCAACATTGTCCGTGACCTTCGCCGCGCTGATCGTCGCGGCGGTGATCGGCGTGCTGCTGGCGCTGGCGATCGCCGCGAGCCGGCTGCTGGCCGCGGCCATCCACCCCTGGGCGGTGGTGCTGCAGGTCACGCCGATCGTCGCCATCGCGCCGCTGATCATCGTCTGGGTCGGCAATCCGTTCGCCGCCCTGGTGGTGTGCGCAACGATCGTGGCGTTCTTCCCGGTGTTCGCCAACACCGCCGCGGGCCTGGCCTCGGCACCGGCGGAGCTGGTCGATCTGTTCCGCCTGTATGGCGCCGGCCGCGCGAAGACCCTGTGGCTGCTGCGCCTGCCGGCGGCGCTGCCGTTCTTCCTCGCCGGGCTGCGCATCTCCGGCGGGCTGGCGCTGGTCGGCGCGGTGGTGGCGGAGTTCGTTGCGGGCTCGGGTGGATTCGCCTCGGGTCTGGCGTATCGCATCCTGGAGGCCGGCTACCGGCTGCAGGTGCCGCGCATGTTCGCCGCCCTGGTGCTGCTGTCGCTGGCCGGCATCGCCCTGAACCTGGCACTCGGCGCACTGACCCGTCTGGTGCTGCGCAACCGGTGACGTAACGGCGCAACTGGCGGGCGAAC
>CAWKAN010000009.1:0-12799 GCA_963847615.1 uncultured Alphaproteobacteria bacterium | reverse complement strand
TCTACCTGCGGGGCGCCTTTCGTTGCGGATACCGTATTGCTATCAAATTCGCCCAGGACGCCGACGCGATCTATGCCAAGGGGATGCGCTTCACCAGGAAGGTGGTGGACGCGCTGCCGGCGAAGTGCCGCGCCATCGTGCTGGGCAGCGTCGGCGTCGACAGCGTCGATGTCGTCGCCGCCACCGCGCGCGGCCTGCCGGTGACCAACTGCCCCGATACCTTCATCGACGAGGTCGCCGATCACGCGATGATGCTGCTGCTGGCGTCGCATCGCCGGACGCTCGAACAGGACCGCATGGTGCGCGAGGGGCGCTGGCGCGAAGGCCGCCCGGCGCTGCTGCAGATCCCGCGCCTGCTGGGCCAGACGCTCGGCCTGATCGCCTTCGGCCATGTCGCCCGCGCGGTGGCCAAGCGCGCCAAGCCGTTCGGCCTGCGGGTGATGGCCTATGACCCGTTCATCGAGGAACTGATCATGATCGAGCACGGCGTGATCCCCGCCACGCTCGAGGAGGTGCTGAGCCAGTCCGACTTCGTGTCGATGCACGCCCCGGCGACGCCGGAGGCCGAGGGCATGCTGATGGAGAAGCACTTCCGGCTGATGAAGCCGACCGCCATCTTCATCAACACCGGCCGCGGCCCGACGGTGCAGGAATCCGGGCTGATCAAGGCGCTGGCCGAGGGCTGGATCGCGCACGCCGGCCTCGACGTGCTGGAGATCGAGCCGCCGGGCAACAACAATCCGATCCTGGGGATGGCGAACGTGACGCTCAGCGCGCACACGGCGTCGGCCTCCGCCCGGTTCGATCCGGCCCGGAAACGCCATGTCGGGCGCGAGCTGGCGCTGGTGCTGCGCGGCAAGTGGCCGATGAGCTGCGTCAACCCGGCGGTGCTGATGAAGTCCGACCTGCGGCGCTGGCAGCCGGTTTCGATGGAGCGCGGGCCGAACAGCTAATACCAGCCGGCGGAAAGATTGACCCCTCGGCGGCGCCTGCTACGTCATGCCGGCGCAGGCCGGCATCCACGACTTGCCTTTGTGGAGCAAGCAAAGTCGTGGATGCCGGGCCTGCGCCCGGCATGACGTGGTGGGTACCGCCGGAGAGTCGATCATTCGGACGTCTGGTATAAACCCGCTGCAAGCACGCCTCGCCCGCGCGTCGTTGGCTTGGGCCGCGACGCCGGGTCCGGGCCGCCACGCGGCCAGCCCCTTCTCAGGGCGCCGGGCGGACCTGCACGGCGGCATGCGCCGCGGCGCCGTCGGCGTCCAGCACGGTCAGCCGGTAGAACCCCGGCCCGGCTGGGTGCCACGCCGCCTCGCGCCGCGCCGGTTCGCCACCCAGCTTCACGCCATCCACCAGGAAGCTCAGCGGCCGGCGTCCGCCCATGGCCCGGATCGTCACCGCGCCATCGGCCGCCAGCACCGCGCCCGGCGGCGGGAACAGCAGCTGCAGCGTATCGGTCGCCACCTGCTCACCCTGCCCAAGCGAGCGGCCAACGGATTGTCCGACCGGGTGTCCGGCGGATTGCCCGAGCAGCCGCGCCCTCGGCGACGGCGGCGGCGGCGCCACCGTGCGCGGCGCCTTCGCCAGCAGGTCGAACACGTGTGCCAGTAGCGGCAACGCCGTCGCGGCACCGGTGGCCGCCGGCATCGGCGTGCCGTCCGGCCGGCCGACCCAGACCCCCACGACATGGCGGCGGTCGAAGCCGAACGCCCAGGCATCCCGCCCGCCCCAGCTCGTGCCGGTCTTCCAGGCGACGCCGGCGGGACCGTCGTTGGGGAATCCGTGGGTCAGCACATCGGCAACGAGACCGGCAACCGGCGACGGCAGGAACGGCGTGGCGACGCGCTTGTCGCTGGCCAGCAGGCGCAGCGCCCCGCCACTGCCGTCGCTGGCAAGCGCGCAATACAGGCCCACCACCTGGCGCAGCGTAACCCCCTCCCCGCCCAGCGCCAGCGGCAGCGACGGATCGGCCCCTTGCGGCAGTCGCAGCGCGGCGCCGGCCAGCCGCAGCGTCGCCGCAAAGCGCAGCGCGCCCACCTGGTCGAGCAGCGCGACCGCGGGCAGGTTCAGCGAGCGGCGCAACGCCTCGGCCGCGGTGACGTTGCCGGTGAAGCCGCGGTCGAAGTTCTCCGGCGCATAGCTCCCGTAGCGGTGTGGCAGGTCCGCCAGCCGCGTCTCCGGCCCGGCGAGGCCGTCGGCGAAGGCCATCGCGTAGATGAATGGCTTCAACGCGGAACCGGGCGAACGGACCGCGCGGGTCAGGTCCAGCGCACCGGCCCGCGCCTCGTCACGCCAGGCCCCGGCGAACGCGGCGCGCATCGCGCGCGATTCGGCGTCGGCGATCACGATGGCGAGCGAGACGCGCGGCGGCAGGGTCTGCAGGCGCTCCCGGGCCAGGCGCTCCAGCGCGGTCTGCAACGGCAGGTCGAGCGTGGTGCGGACGCGCGGCGCGCGCGCCAACGCGGCAACGATCTGCGCCGCGTGGCGCGGCATCGGGTGGCGCGGCATCCCCCCCTCGCCCGCCAACCCGCCCGGCCCATCGCCCACCGCCGCCCCACCCGCCGCGGCAACAAGCATGCGCGCCACAACCGCACGCACCGCGGCGGGATGGCGGTCGGGGCGCAGCGCTTCGGGGCGGCGGGGGATGGCGACCAGCAGCGCCGCCTGGGCCGGCTCCAGGGCGGACGGCGGCACGCCGAACCACGCCATCGACCCGGCGCGCACGCCCTCCAGATTGCCGCCGAACGGGGCCAGCGTCAGCCAGATATCCAGCACCCCGGCCCGGCCAAAACGCCGCTCCAGTTGCAACGCGCGCGCCATCTCGATCAGCTTCGACCGCAGGGTGCGCGGGCGCGGGTGCAGCAGCCGCGCCGCCTGCATCGCCAACGTCGAGCCGCCGGACACCACCCGCCCGGCACGCAGCATCTGCACGGCGGCCCGCGCCAGTGCCACCGGGTCAACCCCCGGATGCAGCCAGAACCGCCGATCCTCAACCGCGATCAGCAGGTCCAGCATCGCCGGCGACACCTCCCCGGCCGAAACGCGAAACCGCCAAACCCCGCCCGGCGCCGGCAGCAACGCCAGCGGCCGCCCCGCCGCATCATCAACCTCGGTCCCCACCGCCGCGAGCCGCGACAAATCGGGCGGCAACATCCAGTCCAACCACAGCCCAACCGCCGCCAACAGCCACACCGCCGAAACCACCGGCGCCAGAGGGCGAAGCAAGGCCAGGGGCTTCGCCCCTGGACCCCACCAAGGGGCGCTGCCCCTTGGAACCCCGCCAAGGGCGGAGCCCTTGGAACCCATCCGTTTGGTTGGTGCGGGGGCGGGGGGAAGGGAGGCGAGGCCGACGCCGCCCGTCGCGACGGGCGGTGTCGGCCTCGCCTCCCTTCCCCCCGCCCCCGCACCAACCAAACGGATGAAGTCCAGAGGCTCCGCCTCTGGTGGGGGTCCAGGGGGCAAAGCCCCCTGGCGGGTTTCAGGGCGGAGCCCTGACCTTGCTTCGTTCAGGCGACGGTCCTGGCTCACTCGGCCCCCTGCACCGTGACCTTTCCGGCGGCCTGGCGGGCGAACACGCCGGGTTGGTACATGTCGGCGGCTTCCGCGCCGGGCAGTTCGAAGTTGCCCGGGGTGACCGCGCGGACGCGCACCGCCAGGCGGAAGTTCGGTTGCTGCGGCGTCAGTTCGACCACGGCGGCGTAGCGGTCGTCGGCCGCCGGCTGGGCCTGCGGGTCGCTCAGCTTGCCCAGCCAGGACAGGCCGGGCACCTCGCCGGCGGCGAACCGCCCGGCCAGTTCCCAGCCCGCCGGCAGCCCCTGTTGCAGCATCGCCTGATGCGGCTGGCCGTCATCGGCGCGGCCTTCCAGCAGCAGCACGAAGACGGTGTTCTGCTTCAGGTGATCGAGGTCGAGCGGGCTGCCGTCCAGGTTGAAGAACTGGCGGGTGATGCGCAGGCCGGAGCGCGCCGCCGGCAGCGCCGTGGCCGGCACGCCGGTCACCGAGACGCTCTGCCAAACCGGCTGGTCGTCCAGGTTGCGCGCCGTCGCCGGGCCGGTCAGGGCGACGGTCAGCACCGGTGCGCCCGGCAGCTCCTTGCCGTCGAGCGCGATGCGGGCGGGGTGGCCGTCGCGGCCCAGCACCGCGCCCGCCGCCGCCGCCCAGGCCTGCTCCTGGGTGCTGAGCCGGTCCGGATCGAGGTTGGCGCCGGGCATCGCCGCCAGCAGGCGCTGCAACCGCTCCGGCGCCAGGCCGCTTTCCTTCAACAGCACCGCGATGGCGGCCTGGTCGCGTAGCGCGGTGCCGTAGTCGGCGCGCCACCAGGTGCGCGCCGGGGCGGCCAGCGCGGCGGCGAACGCCGCCTCGGCGCGGACCGGGTCGTGCGCCAGGGCCAGCGCGGCGCCGAGCTGCGCCTTGGCGAGCGGTGTCGGCAGCCGGTCGATCCGCGCCGCCAGCACCCGCGCCGCGCCGGGGCGGCCCTGTCCGGCCAGCGCCAGCACATAGAGGCGATAGGCCTGCTCGGCGAGGTCTTTCGGCGAATTTCCCGAGTTGTCAGCGGCGTCGGCGATGAACTTCATTGCGTCCTTCAGCGCCTGCGCGGGCACCGCCGCGCCGGCAGCACGGGCGCGCAGCAGGAATTCCGTGGCGTAGGACGACAGCCAGGGCTGCGCGTCGCCCTCGGCCGACCACAGGCCGAAGCCGCCGTCGAACCGCTGGCGATCCAGCACGAAGCCGACGGCGCGTTGCAGCCGGCCGGCGCGGTCCGCGCCGGCGAGCGGGCCGTCCGGCAGCAGCGCCAGCGGCAGGCCGCGGCTGGTCGCCTGCTCGATGCAGTTCAGCGGATAGTGGTCCAGCGCCTGCACCAGCCCGGCGACGTCGTAGCGCACCGCCCCGCCGAAGCTGGCCGAGGCGCGCCAGGTGCCCGGCAGATAGGCATCTGTCGGCGGTTGCAGCGTCCCCTGCGCGCCGGGCGCCAGCTCGGCGCCGGCGATCGAGGTGGCGACGCCGCGCGCCGGACGCACGGTGATGGCCGCCTCGCGATGCACCTGGAAGCCGCCGGGGCCAGTCACGTCCAGCTTGACCACGCCGCGCCCGGCGCCGGTCGCGCGCAGCAGGGTGAACGGCGTCGCCTGCGCGTCGGCCGCCAGCGTGGCGGCCAGCCGGGCCGGGCCGGCCAGCGCCAGCGGCCCCTCGACCGAGACCGTCGCGACGTCCTCCCCCGCCGGCAGGGCGAGGTTCTGCAGCAGCACGGTCAGCCTGCGCCTGGTCGCCGGGCGCGAGGAAGCGGGGCAGCAGCGGCTCGGCCACCAGCGGATCGACCACCCGCACGTCCTGCGCGCCGGCCCCGATGCCCGCCCCGCTCCAGGCCACCGCCATCAGCCGCACCTGGCCGGCAAAATCCGGCAAATCCAATGGGATGGAGACATTTCCGTCAGGCCCTGCCTGGACCGGCTTGGTGAACAGCGTCACCGTCTTCTGCGGTACCTCCGGCAGCACGAAGCTGCCCTCGTCGCCGCCCTGGCGCAGCGCGGTCGCGGTGCCCTCGCCCGAGGCGATCAACCGGCCCCAGTCGTCGCGGATGTCGACCCCGAGCGTGCGCCGCCCCAGGTAGTGCGCCGCCGGATCGGGCGAGGCGAAGCCGGTCAGCCGCAGGATGCCCTCGTCCACCGCGGCCAGGCTCACCCAGGCGCCCGGCGCGGTGCGGATCGGGATCGCCGCGCGGGCGCGCGGCGCCAGCTTGTCCGGCGTGTCGAACGCCACGTCGAGTTTTCGGCCCGCCGGGTCGAGGCCCACCCAGGTCAGCCCGATCGCCCGGCGCGGTTTGCCCCGCGCGTCGGCGGCCGGGCGAAACAGGTGGACCGTGATGTAGGCGCCCGGCCCCCAGTCCGCCGCGACCGGGATGTCGACATCGGCGCCGGCCTCGGCCACCGCCAGGGTCCGCAGCACCCGCACACGATCGGTCAGCGCCAGCACCGTCGCCTGGCCGGCGAAGGGCGGCGTGATGTGGATGTGCGCGGTGCCGCCGGGCGGATACAGCGCGCGGTCGGCGGAGACGTCCACCTGGTCCGGCACATCCGGGCTGTCCGAGGAGACCCAGCCGGCGCGGAACCGCAGCGAGGTGGCGGCCAGACCACCGGATTCAAGAACTTCAATACGATATCCGCCGAAGTCCAGTTTTTGAGCGAAGTGCAGCGGCGCGCCGGCCGGGATCTGCAGCTCGACCGTGCGCAACGGTTCGTCGCGCCAGACCGTCTCGTAGCGTGCCAGGTTGCCGCGCATCACCAGCCGCCAGTCCGGCCGCTCGCGCACCAGCCGCAGCTTCGCCGCCATCGCCACCGGCTTGCCGTCCGGATCGACCGCGACGATGTCGAACCCGGCCTCGGTCCCGGCATCCACGGCGCGGCCCTTGAACAGCGGCCTGATGCCGATCAGCCGCCCGGCCGGGCGCAGCTTGATCTCGGTCTGCGCGCGCGAGCCGTGGCCGGAGGGGTCGTTGATCACCACGTCGATCGCCGCCTTCAGCGCGAACGAGGTGTCCGGCGCGCGGGGGATCAGGATCGGGTAGGTCGTGCGGCCCTGCGCGTCGGTGGCCTTCAGCTCGGTGTCCCTGGCGTCGGGGGCGTAGGTCTCGTTCTCCAGCCCGATGCGGTAGCCGTCGAGCGCCGGGAACGGCGCGTCGTCCCGCACCAGGCGGAGCGTCGCCTTGCCGGTCAGCCCGGCGCCGGGCGCGCCGTACGAGGAAGCGCGCGGCGACCGGCAGCGCATACGGCCGGCCGGGCACGATGGGGCCGGTTGCCGGCCCGAGATCGACCGCCATGCGGTCCGGCACGAAGGCGTCAACGCGGAACGTCGCCCGGCCGATCGGCGGCGCGGCGGGATCGGCGCGCACCTCCACGCTCCAGGCGCCGACCGGCGCCCCGGCGGAGAGCTTCACCGGCAGATAGAGCGAGGCGTCCGGACCGCGCGTCGGCGTGGTCTCCTGGAATACCTGGCCGTTGGGTCGGCGGACGGTGACATGCGCCGGCAGTTCGGCCGGCTGGCCGGAATCGTCGCGCAGCAGCGCCATCACCTGCACCGTCTCGCCCGGCCGATAGATGCCGCGATCAAGCCAGACGAAGGCATCGAGCGGCCCGGGATCGGGCATGCCCGCCACGCCGCGATCGGCCAGGTTGAACGCGGCGCTGTCGAGATCGAGCATGGTGAAATCATCGCCCGGGCCGAACGCGTGGATCGCCCGTGGCGCCACCGGCCCCTCGCCGTGCAGCAGCGGGGCGGCGAACCGCGCGATGCCGTCGGCGTCGGTGGTGGCCTCGGCCAGGATGTCGTTGTTCGCCGCGATCAGCCGCAGCCGGACGCCGGGGCGCGGCAGCACGTCGGAGAAGCCGCGCACCTGCACGGTCAGCCCGTCGGCGCCGCGCCACACGGTCGGCGCCAGATCGGTGCGCAGGATCATCTGCACCGCGCCCGTCGCGTTGGGCGTGCCGTCGCCGGCCTGCGCGGTCAGCGCGTAGAGCCCGGGGCCGGACGCGGCCAGCGCGTCCGGCAGCGGCAGCGCGGTGCGCGCGGCGCGGTTCGGTTCCCAGCTCGGGATCGCGGCACTGCCCTGCCAGACGATCCGGCCCGGACTGCTCGCCGATGTCGCTGGCGCTGTAGGTCGCAACCGGCTGGCCGAGCCGGTTCTCGCGCACGAAGGCGACGATGTTGCGCTCGGTCAGGCGCGCCAGGGTCAGCTTCACCGCGGACAGGTTGACGGTGCTCATGGCGATCGTCGGCGTCTGGTCGCGCGGCAGCACGAACATGCGGGTGTCGAAGTCGATGCGCGGGCGGCGGTTGGCGATGGCGACGTTGAACGCGGCCGGCTTCACCAGGCTCAGCCCGTCCTCGCCGGGCAGGCCGGCCAGCAGCACGATGCGCGTGGTGGCGCCGGACGGCAGGCCGGAGACGCAGATCTGATCGCCCTCCCGCGTCACCGCCGCACCGGGCACCGGCGGGGCGAGGCGCACCCAATCCCCGGGGTGAAAATCGTCGCGCCGCGTCGGCGGGGAGGTGAAGTCGATGCAGGCGCGCGGCGGCTCGGTTTCGGGTTCGGCGCGGACGCGGCGGACCAGCAGGCCGACGGCGCGGCGTGTCTCGGCCAGGCGCTGGCGCAGGGCCGCGTCGTCGGGGGCGCGCTCGGCCGCCGCCTCGAGCGCCTGGATTTCCTGCGCCGGACGGTTCAGCAGGTGCAGCGCGTCGGCCATCAGCAGCAGCGCGGGGATTTCGTCCGGACCGGTATCGACCGCGCCGAAGTTCTTCCAGGCCGCCTGCAGGGCGCGCGCGGCCTCGGGCGGCGTGCGGCGGAGCTGCGCCCGGGCGAGCGCCAGCCAGAACGCCGGACCGGCATCGCCGAGTGCGACGCGGGTTTCCAGCGCCGCCGCAGCGGCCGGCCAGTCGTTGTTGCGGATCGCCGCGTCGGCCCGCGCCTCGGCCTGGCGGCGCGCCTGGGGCGTGCCGCCGGCGGGGAAGCGCCTGGTGAGCAGCGCGGCGTAGGCGTCGCTGTCGGCCGCCAGGCCGGGGAGGGAGAAATCGTCGGCGCGCGCCGCACCGCAGGCCAGGGCCAGCAGCATGACAATCAACAGCGCGAGTCGACGCATCGCCCGGTTTTCCTTCCGATCTGCCGGCCAGACTACACCGGGCTGCGGATTGCGGAGGTTAACGTTGCGGGGCCATTCGCGGCACCGGCGTTGGCCGATTGGACGCGCTGACGGCATGGGCGCTGCCGTCGCGCGGCATGGGCGCTTGAGCTGCCGCAGGCAGGTTTCACCACTGAGACACTGAGACGGCAGTTCATTTCTCTGTGTCTCGGTGCCGCTGTGGTGAAAGCTTTTCGCTCATATGGCGTTGCCTGTTGGACGGCCCGTAGGGCGGAAAAGCGCAGCGCCTTCCGCCACCGCCGGGCGAGCCGCTCGCATCTGCCGACGTCCCCAACAACATATCCCGCCACCGTCCGATGGCGGAAGGCGCTGCGCTTTTCCGCCCTACGGGGCCGTCCAACCGTCAACGCCATATGAGCCAACCTTCTTGCTTGCGCGGCGTGCGCGGCTCCCAATCGTGGGTTCA
Source organism: uncultured Alphaproteobacteria bacterium (assembly GCA_963847615.1). Taxonomy (GTDB): domain Bacteria; phylum Pseudomonadota; class Alphaproteobacteria; order Acetobacterales; family Acetobacteraceae; genus Palsa-883. The sequence continues at coordinate 3,703 of CAWKAN010000009.1, read as the reverse complement.
AGCCGCGCCGGAACCACCCGTGTGTTTCGCTTTCAGCCCGTTCATTTAGCCTTCAGAATGTCGCGAATTTCCGTCAACAGCACCTCTTCCGCCTTCGGCCCCGCGGCCGCCTCCTGGTGCAGCCGCATCTTCATCAACGCCTTGACGGTCCAGAAAATCGCCAGGCCGACGATCAGAAACTGGATGATGGCGTTGATGAACAAGCCGAAATTCACCGTCGGCGCGCCGGCCTGCCTGGCGGCCTCCAGCGTGGCGTAGTGCTGGCCGTTCAAGGCGACGAACATGTTGGAAAAATCGATGCCGCCGACCAGCAGGCCCAGCACCGGGTTGAAGATGTCCTTGACCAGGCTGTTGACCACGCCGGTGAAGGCCGCGCCGATGATGATGCCGACCGCGAGGTTGACGACGCTGCCGCGCATGATGAAGCCGCGGAACTCATTGAGCCAGGAAGGGGCTTTTGGCAGAGGGAACGTCGAGGCCATTGTCTGCTCCGCTGTTGTCGCGTGCTGGAGGGAAAGCCTGTCGGCGAGCCGGAAGGAGAGCCGTCCCCGGCTCAGCGTGCAAGGCCGATCGTGCCGGCCGGCTTGCCGGTGCGCGGATCGATCAGCACGATGCGGTCGGGTCCGGCGCCATGCAACAGCACCGCCAGCCGGTCGGACAACGCGGCGATGCCGCCGATCGTGGTGCCCGCGGGCTGGTCCAGCACCACCGCGACGTGGGCGACGGGCGATCCGCTGGAGGCGCGCTTGATGATCGTGACCACCACCACCGTGCTGCCGAGCACGATCATCACCCCCATCACCACGGCGAGCAGCTTGACCAGACGCATGATCCCTGTCCTTCCCTGTCTGCTGCTCCCGGCGCTGCCGCCGGGGACGCCGCCACGCTGTCCACCGAGGCCATGATGTCCGGGCCGCCATCGACCGAAGCGCCACAATCGTACGAGGCGCCGCCCGCGCGCGATGCGCCGGACGGGCCGTTGCGCATCGTCGCCGGTCCCGCCGCGCGCGGCGTGCGAGTTGACCGCTTCCTCGCCGAGGCCATCGGCACGCTGTCGCGCGCGCGCGTCAAGTCGCTGATCGAGGCGGGGCAGGCGCGGCGCGACGGCACGGTGCTGCACGCGCCGGCCGAGCCGGTGCGCCCGGGCGCGGTCTACACGCTGACGGTGCCGCCACCGCTGCCGGCGCGGCCGCTGCCGCAGGCCATCCCGTTGACCATCCTGTACGAGGACGAGGCGCTGATCGTGCTGGACAAGCCGGCCGGGCTGGTGGTGCACCCGGCGCCGGGCAATGCGGACGGCACGCTGGTCAACGCGCTGCTGGCGCATTGCGGCGAGTCGCTGTCGGGGATCGGCGGGGAACGCCGGCCCGGCATCGTGCACCGGCTGGACAAGGACACCTCGGGCGTGATGGTCGTGGCCAAGACCCAGGAAGCGATGGCAGCGCTGACCGCCCGCTTCGCCGCGCGCGACCTCGATCGCGCCTATCTGGCCTTGGCCTGGGGCGTGGCCGCGCCGCCGGCCGGCGCGATCGAGGGGGCGATCGGGCGCGATCCGCGCGATCGCAAGCGGATGGCGGTGCGCCTCCAGGGCGGCAAGCCGGCGCTGACCCGCTACACCACGCTGCGCGTCTGGCATGGCGGGGTTTCGCTGCTGGAATGCCGGCTGGCCACCGGGCGGACGCATCAAATCCGCGTTCACCTGGCCGCCAGCGGCCACCCAGTGGTCGGCGATCCGCTCTATTTGCGCCGCGTGCCGGCCGCCGCAAGGCTGGTGCCGGAGCCGGCGCGATCGCAGTTGCTGGCGTTCCCGCGCCAGGCGCTGCACGCCGCGCGGCTGGGGTTTCGCCACCCGGTCAGCGGCAAGGAAATGAGCTTCGAGACGCCGCCGCCGGCCGATTTCGCCGCCCTGCTGGCAGCCCTGGACGGGCCTGGCGGGCCCGACCCCGGGTCAGGTTAGGCAACGCCCAATAATTGCCGCTTCGAGGTGCGCCCTGGCCAGGCTGCGTAGCTCCAGTCCAGGCGCACCGGGTCGCCCTCAAACCTGAGGGTGACCCATCAGGCTGAAGGTGTCATCGCGCGGCAAGCAAGGCAAAGAAGTAATCAAGCGGACACAGAGTTGCACAGAGGGCACACAGAGTTTCACAGAGAAAGCAAATGGCGCTACGCGCAAGGTATTCCCACCTGTAGATCCGCCATCAGCGCGAAGCGCCAATAAATACTTCTCTGTGAAACTCTGTGCGCCCTCTGTGCAACTCTGTGTCCGCTTGATTACTTGCTTTCCCGCGTTGCCGCGATTCCCGAAAGACCCGTGTGGGCGGTCCAGGCAAGCCGGCGATACGGGCCAAATGCGGTCATCCTGCCCGACGGGAAGCCAAGCTGCACGACCGCGATCGATTCGTTCATTGTCGGGCGTCGCCTCAGCGGGCAAAGCACCGAACCAGCGGCCGGGAAGCGACGCCGCCGCGGCGGGGGCGCCGGGGCAGACGCTGCAAATCTCGGCCGGCGAGCCGAACACCGGGCGCCGCCCTGCCCGCTTGCTGGCGGGCCGGCTGGTCACGATTGGGTCAGAATTCTTGACAGGACCAATTCGGTACGGTATAAGCCGCGCACCGAGGGGAGGAGGGGTAGGTTCCTCTCCGGCGGACGTATGGGAGGCATGCTGCCGGCACGGGGCAGTCAACCAGGACGTAACATTCCTACCGTTTCATGGACTGGAATTCAGTCCTCGGCCTTCGGATCCTGTGCCAGTGTCGGACAGGACAGGAAGCCGCTCAGGCGAAAGGAGCCACCGTGGTCTCTGCCGTCATCAACGTTGCCCCCGAGGGCAACCTCTCCCGCTATCTGCAGGAGATCCGCAAGTTCCCGATGCTCAGCCCCGAGGAGGAGCTGGAGCTGTCGCGCCGCTGGCGCGACCATGAAGACCTGGAGGCGGCCCACAAGCTGGTCACCTCGCATCTGCGCCTGGTCGCCAAGATCGCCATGGGCTACCGCGGCTATGGCCTGCCGGTCGGCGAGCTGATCAGCGAAGGCAACGTCGGCATGATGCAGGCGGTCAAGCGCTTCGATCCGGAGCGCGGGTTCCGCCTGGCAACCTACGCCATGTGGTGGATCCGCGCGGCGATCCAAGAGTACATCCTGCACAGCTGGTCGCTGGTGAAGATGGGCACCACGGCGGCGCAGAAGAAGCTGTTCTTCAACCTGCGCCGGCTGAAGGGCCAGATGCAGGCGATCGAGGACGGCGATCTGAAGCCCGAACACCTGGCCAAGATCGCCACCACGCTGGGCGTGCCCGAGCAGGACGTGGTCAGCATGAACCGCCGCCTGGCGGCGCCCGACCATAGCCTGAACGCGCCGGTGCGCGCCGACAGCGAGGGCGAGTGGCAGGATTGGCTGGTCGACGAATCGGAAAGCCAGGAGACCGAGCTTGGCGATCGCGAGGAACTGAACGGACGGCGCGCCCTGCTGGCGACCGCGCTGAGGACGCTGAACGCGCGCGAGCGGCACATCCTGCAAGAGCGCCGGTTGAAGGACAATCCGACGACGCTCGAGGAATTGTCGCAGCAATACAACATCTCGCGCGAGCGGGTGCGCCAGATCGAGGTGCGCGGCTTCGAGAAGCTGCAGAAGGCGATGAAGGCGCAGATCGCCGAGCGGCGCATGCAGGCCCCGCTCCAGGTGGCGGAGCTGCGGCACCACTAAATCG
>CAWKAN010000008.1:0-20810 GCA_963847615.1 uncultured Alphaproteobacteria bacterium | reverse complement strand
ATTACGATTAATATTCGGGCGGCCGGTGACCAACTCATATGCCTCGCAAAGTCTCCGGACGGACACTGAGCAGCTTGCCAGAGATTACTGTCGGAGATGGACTTGACATCCACCGGCTTACCGAGTTTCCATAGCGCCGGCAGCATGACCCGGCAATCCTTCTGGCGCGGCTATCAGGACGTCCTTCAATGTCAGATCGCCGCGGACTGAGTGCCAATTCGCAGAACACACCCCAGCCGAGCGGCGGCATGCGCTGGATCGTCGGCGGCACGTTCCGAATGGGAGCCGATGACACCTACAAGGACGAAGGGCCAGCCCACGGCGTCAGCGTGGGCGGCTTTTGGATGGACGAAAGCCGTTACCAACGCCGAATTCGCCGCCTTCGTCGCCGCCACCGGGTACCTGACGGTTGCCGAGCGACCGCTCGATCCGGCCCCCTATCCGGGCGCCGACCCCGCCCTATTGATCCCCGGCAGTGCGGTGTTCTTCATGCCCGGCGGCGGCGCGAACCTGCGGACATCCGCAGCCGCTGGGCCTATGCGCCCGGCGCCGACTGGCGCCATCCGGAAGGCCTGGCCAGCACGCTCGACGGGCGCGCGCAGCAGCCCGTGGTGCACGTGGCGTTCGAGGACGCCGAGGCCTATGCCGCCTGGGCCGGCAAGGCGCTGCCCACCGAGGCGGAGTGGGAGTTTGCCGCCCGCGGCGGGCTGCACGACGCCCTGTTCTGCTGGGGCGATGAATTCACTCCGGGCGGTCGCTACATGGCGAATACCTGGCAGGGCCCGTTTCCGTTCCATGACCAGGGGTTGGACGGTTTCACCGGCCGCGCCCCGGTGGGATCGTTCCCGCCAAACGGCTATGGCCTCTACGACATGGCCGGCAACGTGTGGGAATGGACCACGAGCTGGTATGCCGACCGCCACCTGCCGCCGGCCGAGGCAGACTGCTGCGTGCCGCGCGACCCGCACGGGGCGCCGCAAGCGCTCAGCTACGACCCGACGCAACCCGCGGTGCGCATCCCGCGCAAGGTGATCAAGGGCGGCTCGTATCTCTGCGCGCCGAATGACTGCCGGCGCTACCGGCCGGCGGCGCGGCATCCGCAGATGATCGACACCGGCACCTGCCATATCGGCTTTCGCTGCGTCGTGCGTGCCGACGAGACCGAAACGAACGAGGAAGGAGTCGCCTGATGAACCGACGCCAACTGTTCCTGTCATCGGCCAAGGCGGCGCTGGCAACCGCGTTCGGCGGTTCCTGGCTGATCAACGGGGCCAAGGCGCAGACGCCGGCCACGGCGACCGCCGGCGCAGCCGCGGCGGCGCCGATGGGCAGTGGCATCGGGTCCCCCGCGGGCACCCGCACCATCCCGGGCGACGTGCTGCCGCCGCTCGACCTGCCTGGGGCGGCACGGCGAACCTCAACGCCACCCAATCCACGCCGTGGTGGCCGCCGCGCGTGGTGCCGCCCGCCGGCGCGCCGAACATCCTGCTGATCATGACCGACGATGTCGGCTTCGGCGCGCCCAGCACCTTCGGCGGGGTGATTCCGACGCCGAACCTCGACCGCATCGCCAATGCCGGATTGCGCTATACGCAGTTCCACTCCACCGCGCTGTGCTCGCCGTCGCGCGCCGCGCTGATCACCGGGCGCAACCATCACGCCGCCGGCTTCGGCGTCATCTCCGAACAGGCGACCGGCTATCCGGGCTACGACAGCTTCATCCGCCGCGACGTCACGACGATTGGCGAGATCCTCAAGCAGCACGGCTACGGTACCGCGTGGTTCGGCAAGGACCACAACACGCCGGCCTTCCAGGCCAGCCAGGCCGGACCGTTCGACCAGTGGCCGATCGGCATGGGCTTCGAGTATTTCTACGGCTTCGTCGGCGGCGACACCAGCCAGTGGCAGCCGAACCTGTTCCGCAACACCACCGAAATCCACCCCTATGTCGGCAAGCCCGGGTGGAACCTGACCACCGCCATGGCGGACGACGCCATCGCCTGGATGAACCGGCTCAACGCGCTCGACCCGGAGAAGCCGTTCTTCTGCTACTACGTCCCTGGCGGCACCCACGCGCCGCACCATCCGACGCCGGAATGGATCAAGCAGATCAGCGACCTGCACCTGTTCGACGAGGGGTGGAACGCGCTGCGCGACAGGATCTTCGCCAACCAGAAGCGGCTCGGCGTGATCCCGCAGGATGCCAGGCTGACGCCCTGGCCGAACGACCTGCTGAAGACCTGGGACAAGCTGACGGCGGACGAGAGGAAGATGTTCATCCGCCAGGTTGACGTCTATGCCGCCTACCTGGCCTACACCGACGAGCAGATCGGCCGGGTGATCCAGGCGGTCGAGGACATGGGCAAGCTCGACAACACGCTGATCATCTACATCAGCGGCGACAACGGCTCCAGCGCCGAGGGCACCATGATCGGTACCCCGAACGAAGTCGCCATGTTCAACGGCGTCGAGGTGCCGGTGGCGGACCAGCTCAAGTATTTCTACGATGCCTGGGGATCGGACCAGACCTACAACCACATGGCGGTGCCGTGGTCGTGGTCGTTCGACACGCCGTTCACCTGGACCAAGCAGGTCGCCTCGCATTTCGGCGGCACGCGGCAGGGCATGGCGATTTCCTGGCCGAAGGTGATCAAGGACAAGGGCGGCATCCGCAACCAGTTCCACCACCTGATCGATGTCGTTCCGACCCTCCTGGAGGCCACGCGCATCCCGGCGCCGAACGTGGTGAACGGCATCCCGCAGAAGCCGATCGACGGCGTCAGCATGATGTACAGCTTCGACAAGGCGAATGCCGCCGCGGCCTCGACGCACCGCATCCAGTATTTCGAGATGATGGGCGATCGCGCGCTGTACCAGAATGGCTGGATCGCCAGCACCAAGGTCGTCCGGCCGCCCTGGGACGTGCTGGGGCCGACCAACATCGATCCGGCCAACCACGTGACCTGGGAGCTGTATGACCTGACCAACGACTGGACCCAGTTCGAGGACGTGGCGGCGAAATACCCGGACAAGCTGCGCGAATTGCAGGAGCTGTTCTGGATCGAGGCCCAGAAGTACCAGATCCTGCCGCTGGATGCGACGGTGGCAACGCGGGTGGTCACGCCGCGGCCCAGCCTGACCGCCGGGCGCCGGGAGTTCACCTGGGTGGGCGAATTGACCGGCACGCCGAACGGCGATGCGCCCAACATCCTCAACACGTCGTACAATTTCACGGCCGAGGTGGAGATTCCGCAGGGCGGCGCCGAGGGCATGATCGTCACCCAGGGCGGGCGCTTCGCCGGCTACGGGTTCTACCTGCTGAAGGGCAAGCCGGTGTTCCTATGGAACCTCGTTGACCTCAAGCGCCTTCGCTGGGAGGCAAAGGACACACTGCCGCCGGGCAAGCACGTGCTGGAATTCGACTTCAAATACGATGGGCTGGGCATCGAAACATTGGCCTTCAACGACCTCAGCGGCATTGGGCGCAGCGGCACCGGCGTGCTGAAGGTGAACGGGAAGGTGGCGGCCACGCAGAAGATGGAGCGCACCATTCCGCTGATCCTGCAATGGGACGAGAACTTCGACGTCGGCGCCGATACCGGCACGCCGGTGGACGACCGCGACTACCAGATTCCGTTCCGCTTCACCGGCAAGCTGCACAAGCTGACGCTGAAGGTGGCGCCGCCGGTGCTGACCGAGGCGGACAAGCAGCGGTTGATGCAGGCGCACCGAAACAACGCAACGAGCCAGTAGCGGAAGAAACGCCCGATGTTCAGCCGATCCTTGATGACCGCAGCGCTGGTGGGGTTGCTCGCGGCCGCTGCGTTGCCCGAAGCGCACGCCCAGCAACCCGCCAGCCCGGCGTCGCAACCGGCCACCCAATCGGGCTGGACATTCAACGTCGCGCCGTATCTGTGGCTGCCGACCATCAACACCACCCTGAACTTTCCCCTGCCGCCGGCGCTGGACGGCAAGGTTCCCACCGAAGTGTCCGCCGGGCCGGGCGACTATCTTCCCAAGCTCAACTTCGCGGGGATGCTGGCGGCTGACGCGCAATACGGGCGGTTCTCGATCCTGACCGATTTCATCTACATGAACCTGAGCGCCAAGGGGACGCACATCAAGTCGGTGGACTTCGTTGGCCTGCCCTCCACGCCGATCTCGCGCTCGGTGCAGCTTGGCGCCAGCCTGACGCTGAAGGCCACGGTCTGGACCCTGGCGGGCGGCTACACGGTGCTGCGCGGAGACTGGGGCAATCTCGACGTGCTTGTCGGGCTTCGCTACCTCGGGATCGACGCCAGAACCAATTACAACCTTGCGCTGACACTGACGCCGCCGAACCGCGGCGGCGCGACGTTCGGCGGTGGCGGCAGCCTGTCCGGCAACGGCGACATCTGGAACGGGATCGGCGGCTTCCGCGGCCGCATCCGCCTCGGCGATACCGGGCTGTTCGTCCCGTATTATTTCGACATCGGTGCGGGGGGATCCAACCTGACCTGGCAGGTCGCCTCCGGCCTTGGCTACCAGACCGGCTGGGCCGGCGTGTCGCTCACCTACCGCTATTTGTCGTTCGAGCAGGGCAGCGGCGCCCTCGTGCAGCACCTGTCGATGGGCGGCCCGATGGTCATGGTGAACTTCAGCTTCTAGGGTGAGACAGGAAGGGGCTCTGCCGATCGAGGATGATGTCGCGTCCCGGGCCCGCGCGAATGTCGTTGGCCGTTGAATTTCTGCTGTGCATGGGGTAAGGGAGACAGGCTGATGAAGCTGAACGCATGGCTGCTGGCAGCGGTGCCGGCGCTGGCTTTCGCGGGTGCTGCTCTGGCACAATATCCGATCATGGACATGGTGGCCAACAAGGTCATCCAGAAATACCAATCCTCGACCTGCGAGCAGTTGTGGCAGGAACGGGCGCAAGGGCAAGGCAAGCCGAAGCCCGAGCGGGAACAGCGCGCCGTCGAGATGCTGCGCCAGGATCCCGCCATGCGGGCGGCGTTCCTGAACAAGGTTGCGGCGCCGATCGCCAACAAGATGTTCGAATGTGGAATGATCCCATGACCCCAGGATGCCACCTGCCGCGCCCCGCGCGTGCGGCAACGATGCCTTGCCGACTGCTCGGGCCGATGCTCGCGTTGGGCCTTGGCTTGCTGCTTGCGACCAGCGCCGGCGCGCAGACGCCGCCTGGTGCCAGCCAGGCGAAGCCGCCCCGGCCGGCGGCAAAAACCCATCCGGCGGCGCCGACGAAAATGGTGCTGGAGCCGCGGGCGCTGGACCTGCTCAAGGCGGCCTGCGCCCGGCTTGCGGCGGCGAAGTCGATGGCGTTCACCGCCACGGTGAGCTACGAGTATCCGAGCCAGCTCGGGCCGCCGATCCAGTACACGATGCGCTATGACGTCGCGATGCAACGGCCGGACAAGCTCCGGGTGATCATTCCCGGCGACGGGCCGGCGTCCGAGTTCTATTACGACGGCAAGTCGATCATGGCCTATGCGCCGGCCGAGAACCTGGTCGCGGCCGCGCCGGCGCCGCCGACGATCGACGGCGCGCTGAAGACCGCATACGACACCGCCGACATCTTTTATCCGTTCACCGACCTGCTGGTGGCCGATCCCTACGCCGCCATGACCAAGGGGGCGATCCTGGCATTCTATATCGGGCCGTCGGAGGTGGTCGGGGGGACCAAGACCGAGATGCTCGCGTGGGCCAATCCCGACGTGTTCCTGCAGATCTGGATCGGCGCCGAGGACAAGCTGCCGCGACGGATCCGCGCGGTCTACAGCGCCGACCCGGCGCAGTTGCGCCACCAACTGGACCTGTCGAACTGGCAGATCGATCCGGCGATCCCCGCGGACATGTTCACGTCGGACAAGGCCAACAGCGCGCGGCACATCGCGTTCGCCCGGCCAATGAGCGCGCGCCCACCGCCCCCCGGCCTGAACCCGCTCAAGAGCGCGAAGCCCGCGCCGAAGTCACCCTGATGAGGTGGAGTGTCATGAAAGCGATCGTCATTGCGCTCGGCGTCCTGCTCGCAGGCGTCGTTTGGTCGGATCCAGGCGCGGCGTGGACCTCGGCCAATCGATACGGTGGAAGCACGAGCCACAGCTATGGGGAAACCAGCCACACCAACGCCTATGGCGGTAGCACGTCGCATTCCTACGGCCAGGGCACCGAGCACACGAACATGTACGGCGGCAGCACCGGGCACGCCTACGGCGGCGGCACGGAACACACCAACGTCTACGGCGGCAGCACCTATGGCGCCTATGGCGCGGGCGTGGCGCACACCTATCCCTCGGGGGCGACGGCCTATCACCCACCCGGCTACGTGGCCTATCCGGGCTATCCCGCCTATCACCCGCCGGTGGCGGTGCCGTACTACGCGGCGTCCGGCTGCTACGGCTGCGCCGCGGCGGCCGGCGCGATCGTCGGCGTGGCCGCCGGGGCCGCGGTGGCCTCGGCCAACACGGCCGCGGCGACCAACAGTGCCTACAATGCCGGGGTGGCCGCCGGCGCGGCGGGCGCATATGTGATCGGGGCAAACTACGCGATGCTGCCGTCCGGTTGCGTGACGCCCTCCGTGCAGGGCACGACGTATTACCTGTGCGGCAACACGTGGTTCCAGCCGACCTATGGCGCCAACGGCGTCTACTACCGGGTGGTGCCGACCCCCTGATCCGCTGGCCTGCTCGCCGGCGAGACGACGCCGCAGTGTCTCTCGGGCCGCGTGAACTAGTCGCGGCCAGGCGGCGCATTCAGCCGTCGGCGTTGGGCATGGTGTCCTTGGAGAGATAGTTGGTCTGCGACGGGAATGCGAAGCCGGTGCCGGCGCGTTTCACGACGTCCATGATCAGCAGGTTGAGTTCTTCCTGTACGGCAACAAATGCCGGCATCTGCGTCACGTCGACATAGGCGAACACGTCGAGGTTGAGCGCATAGTCGCCGAAATTGGCGAACCTGACCCGCGGACCGTCATCCAGCACCTTGGGGTGCTCGGCCAGCACCTGCAGGATACCGGTCTCGATCTGTTTCAGTTGTTCGGCGGTGGTTTCGTAGCGCAGGCCCAGGGTTGGGTTGAACAGGTACTTACGCCGGCGGCTGACGTTCTCGATCTGGATCTGGGCGAGTTCGGCGTTCGGAATGGTCGTGAGCGTGTCATCCAGCCGCCGGATCTTGGTGGTGCGCAGACCGATTTCCTCGACCGTGCCGGCCTCGTTACCGAAACGGCAGAACTCGCCCACCCGGATCGGCCGGTCGGCAAACAGCGTCAGGCCGCCGATGACGTTTTCCAGCGTGGCCCGGATGGCAAGCGCGATCGCCAGGCCGCCGATGCCGAGTCCGGCGAGCAGCGGGCCGACCGGGATGCCGAACAGGTCGGCGATCACGAAGCCGGCGACGATCACCGTGACGATGCTCAGCAGGGTGCAGATGACCTTGATGAGCTGCCGGTCCACGCTGGGCCCCGCCGCGTCGCGGGTCTGCACCGCCAGGCCGCCCAGGCGTTGCGCAACCATGACCACAAACCAGGCCGCACCACCGACGGCCAGCGTTTTCATGGCGACGACCACAATGCCAAGCGTGTCGCCCCAGATCTTGAGAGCGAAGAACGCCAGCGCGGCGTCGGCGCTGCTGATGCCGACCACCATCGCCGCCGCCGCCAGCTGGCCGAAACGGCGGACCGCTCTGGCTTCGCGCGCATCGTGGCCGATACCCCAAACGACCAGCCGTAGCATCGCCGCGATGGAAACCGCCTGCAGCACCGCGAGGCCGATCCATTGCCAGACCGCCTGCCCGTACAGCGGCATCCGCAACGGGGCCGGCAAGGCGGCGATCATCGCGCGCGGCAGCAGCGGACCTGGCGCGATAATCCACGCATCGATCGCCTGCGCGGCCGGACCCAAGGGCTGCGGCAGCTGTTTCGCCGCGTCGTAGAGGCTGCCCGACAAAGCGACGGTTTGCGGCGAGAACAGGAACTGGCCGGCTTGCGGGCCGGCGGCGGCCTTGGCGATGACGATCGGGGTCCCCGGCACCCGCCACTGGGTGATCTTGTCGCGCGCGACCGCCGCCGCATCCGGCGCATCGGCGAGTCGCTCGGCGGGGAGGCGATCAAGGACGAATTTGAGATGGATCGCTGCAAGCCCGGTGGTCAATAGAACATGGGCAGGGGGAAGCTCGCTGGTATCGATGGTCGCCATCATGCGCCGCAAGGCCGGCGGCTGCACCCAACCGATTTCCTGGCTCGCCAGATGTTGCGCGAGGATCTCGCCGTTGGCACGCAGCGCCTCGATCGTGGCGCGCGGACTGGCGAGGTCCGGCATGGTCAGCAGGTAGGGGGCATCCGGGTCGAGGTCGGCGGCACGCGCCGCCGTGCCAAAGGCATCGGTGACCATCAGCGCCACGAGCACCAATGTTACGGCGACGACGATGCGCTTCAGCGATGAACCTTGGCGACGTTGGGTCATTGGTGTCCATCGTCCTGAGGGGCGGCCGGCTTCGTCCGGACAATTTTTCCGTCTCGATAAGTGGAGCCTCTGCCGGTTGGCATGATCGTGTGCGGTTGGCGGGGCGTCGCCGAGGGCGAGCATAACCCGACCAGAGCGATGCCGCGGCGTCGGCGGCGAAATTCATGCTGCCGCGCGCCGCGGCAGGTGATCGAAGTAGGCGTGATCCGGCGTCCGCGCGTCAAGGCTTGAATTCGGGTGCTTGCGGTCATCAAGGCCCGGATATCGGCCGAGCGAACGGTCATTCCCATTTTGGCCGATCTGGCAGCCTCGTTCCGTCATCGCCGGGCGTGCCCCCCAGCCTGCGTCACGACATGCATCGCCGCGGCTTGCTCCGGCCATCCGCCCCCGCCGGCGGTGCGTGGATGGCCGGGCCAGGCCCGGCCCGGCCATGACGGCGAAGCAACGAGGTCCGGCCAAGACGGGCATTGCTGCCGCGACCCCGTGAGACGTCCGGGCTAGCACTCGGCGTGGCGTCGGCGCCATTCGCTCGGCGTCATGCCCGCCCACCGCCGGAAGGCGCGGGTAAACACGCTGAGCTCGGCATAGCCGAGGGTGGTCGCGATTTCGGCCAGCGGCAGACCCGCCTCATGGATCAGGTGCCTGGCGGTCTGGTACCGGATGTCCTGGACGATCGTCCGAAAGCTGCTGCCTTCGCGCATCAGCCGGCGGCGCAACGTGCTGCGGTCCATGCCGAGCGCCCGCGCGATGACCGTCTCGTCCGCCCTGGCGCGCGGCATGGCGAGCTGGATCTGGCGGCGAACCTGATCGGCAAACGGACCGTCGCTTGCGGGAGTTGCTGCCGTGATGTGCGTCAGCAAGGCATACCGGAGTGTCCCGTCCGCGTTGGGGATGGCTTGGCGCAGCCACCGGGCGGGGAAGACGATGCCGGCGATCCCGACGCCGAAGTGCACCGGGGCGCGGAAGTATCGGCGATAGGGGCGCAACGGTCCGCGGAGCCGGTGCGGAAACATGACGATGTCCGGCGCCCAGGACGGGCCGCACAAATCGCGCAGAACGTGCACCATGATCGCAACGGAACCCTCGCGTATCTGCTCCGGTGCGGGAATATCCGGCTCGACGATCGTGTAGGTGAATGTCGCAACGTCGCCGTCTACCGCCAGCGACACCACCGCGGCGCGGTCGAACAGCGGCATGTGGCGGACGAAATCACGCAGTGCCGTGCCCACATCGGCTGCGTGAGCGGCCAGCGAGCCAACCAGCCCGAGGTCGGCGACCCCGCAGCGCTCGCCGATCAACACGCCCACATGCGGGCAATGCATCGCGGCTGCTGAAACCGCCAGCACGCGGCCGATATCGTGGTAGGCGATGACATTCTCCGGATCGTCAAACAGCGACGGGTCGATCTGCGCCTGCGCGAACACCCACGCGGGGTCGATGCCACGCGCGCGCAACAACGCCGGCAAACTGCGAATGGGCCCTATCCGAGCGCTGCCACGCGGCAGGCGCCGTAACTTGCTACCGAAGGCGTCCCTGGCCCCACTCATGAATAGTTCATTGCATGCTGCGCGAAATAGTCAAAGGGCTGCTCCGATCACATGATATTGAGAAGAACCAGCGTGAACGGGGAGAATGTGACCGCCGTAGCGCCAAACGCGGCATCATATGCGCCTCCGCCACGCGGCGGCCGACGTCGGATTGTGGGCGGCACGTTCCGGCCGGGCGCCGGCGCGACCGGACCGCCGTGCGCCAGCGGCGGATGATCGACGCCGCCACCCGCCATATCGGCTGCCGCCGCGCCATCCTGTCGGCACTAATGAGAGTTACGAAGGAGAAGCCCCTATGAAGCGACGCCAGTTGTTCCTCTCCACCGCGAAGGCCGCGCTGGCGACGGCGTTCAGCGGGTCGTGGCTGCTGGGCGGCGCCAGGGCGCAGACGCCCGGTCTAGGCGCGGGCGCGGCACCCCGGCCGCACGAACAGGTGAGCAATGCCCTCGGTTCGCCCGACGCCACCCGCAGCATCCCGGGCGACGTGCTGCCGCCGCCTGACCTGCCGTTCGGCGGCACGATCGATCTGAACGCGGCGCAATCGAAGCCATGGTGGCAGCCGCGGATCGTGCCGCCACGGGGGGCGCCGAACATCCTGCTGATCATGACCGACGATGTCGGCTTCGCCGCGCCGTCCACCTTCGGCGGCGTGATCCCGACCCCGGCGCTCGATCGCATCGCGGCCGACGGCCTGCGCTATACGAATTTCCACTCCACCGCGCTCTGCTCCCCGACGCGCGCGGCGCTGATTACCGGGCACAACCACCACTCGGTGGGCTTCGGCGTCGTTTCCGAGGCGGCGACGGGCTTCCCCGGCTATGACAGCCTGATCGGCAAGGACAGCGCAACGATCGGCCGCATCCTGCTGGAGCATGGCTACCGCACCTCCTGGTTCGGCAAGGACCACAACACGCCGACCTGGACCGTGAGCCAGGCCGGGCCGTTCGATCAGTGGCCGACCGGGATGGGGTTCGAATATTTCTACGGCTTCGTCGGCGGCGACACCAACCAGTGGGAGCCGAACCTGTTCCGCAATACCACCGCGATCTACCCCTATGTCGGCAACCCCGAGTGGAATCTGACCACCGCGATGGCGGACGACGCCATCCACTGGGTGAACCAGCTCAACGACATCAACCCCGACATGCCGTTCTTGCTGTATTACGTTCCCGGCGGCACCCACTCGCCGCACCATCCGACGCCGGAATGGATCAAGAAGATCAGCGACATGCACCTGTTCGACAGGGGTGGAACGCGCTGCGCGACAAGATCTTCGCCAACCAGAAGCGGCTGGGCGTGATCCCGCAGGACGCCAAGCTGACGCCCTGGCCGGACGACTTGCTGAAAACCTGGGACAAGCTGACGGCGGAGGAGAAGAAGCTCTTCATCCGCCAGATCGAGGTCTATGCCGCCTACCTGGCCTACACCGACCACGAGATCGGCCGGGTGATCCAGGCGGTCGAGGACCTGGGCAAACTCGACAACACGCTGATCATCTACATCAGCGGCGACAACGGCGCCTCGGCCGAAGGCTCGCCCAACGGCACGCCGAGCGAGGTGCTGCAGTTCAACGGCGTCGAACTGCCGGCCGCGGCACAGATGCCGTTTTACGACGCCTGGGGGACGCAACCAGACCTACTGTCACTTCGCGGTGCCCTGGGCCTGGACCTTGGACACGCCCTACAAATGGACCAAGCAGGTTCCGTCCTTCTTCGGCGGCACGCGACAGGGCATGGCGATCTCCTGGCCGGCGCGGATCAAGGACAAGGGCGGCATCCGCTGGCAGTTCCACCACGTGATCGACGTCCTCCCGACCATCCTGGAGGTCGCCGGCATCGCGGCACCGAACATGGTGGACGGGATCGCGCAGAAGCCGATCGAAGGCGTCAGCATGGCCTATACCTTCGACAAGGAGGGTGCCGACGCGCCCGCGCGACACACCACCCAATATTTCGAGATGTTGGGCGTACAGGGCCTGTACCACGACGGCTGGATGCTGAGCGCGGTTCCGGTGCGTCCGCCCTGGGACCTGCTCGGCACCGCGATCGCCGACCCGGCCAGCGCGTTCAAGTTCGAACTGTATAACGTGCGGCGTGACTGGACGCAGTACACCGACGTGGCCGCGGCCAATCCCGCCAAGGTGCGGGAGATGACGGAGCTGATGTTCGCGGAGTTCGCGAAGTATCAGGTGCTGCCGCTGGATGCTTCGGCGGCGACGCGGATGGTAACGCCGCGCCCGGCCATGTCGGGGGGCCGCAAGCTGTTCACCTATTCGGGCGAGCCGATCACCGGCATCCCACGCGGCACATCGCCGACCCTGCTCAACACGTCCTACACCATCACGGCGGCAATCGACGTGCCCGAAGGCGGGGCCGAGGGCATGATCGTCACCGAGGGCGGACGGTTCGGCGGATACGGGATGTATCTGCTGAAGGGCAGGCCGGTGTTCGTGTGGAACCTGCTCGATCTGAAGCGGGTGCGCTGGGAAGCGCCCGAGGCGCTGAAACCGGGCAAGCACACGCTGGAGTACGACTTCAAATACGACGGGCTCGGCTTCGCGACATTGGCGTTCAACAATATCAGCGGCATCGGCCGGCCAGGCACCGGGACGTTCAAGGTGGACGGGAAAGTTGTCGCCACCCAAACGCTCGATCGCACGATTCCGCTCATATTGCCGTGGGATGAGACCTTCGACATCGGCTCGGATACCGGCACGCCGGTCGATGACCGGGATTATCGCGTGCCGTTCAGCTTCACCGGCAAGATCGACAAGCTGACGATCGCCGTGCAGCCGCCGGTGCTCACGCCGGAGGACGAGCGGCGGCTCATGGAGGGAATGCGCAAGGCGGCCGACCATGGCTAGCCGGTCCGCCTGGTCCCGATGCCGAGGGCGAAGTCTACAAGCTTGGCAATCTGGCGAATTTTCCCGGAACCTACGGTCAAGCGCACTACGGCTACGCTGTCGGTACCCTGAGCTGGGGCGACCGGTGGATGCAGAATGAGACGGGGGTCATCATGCATCTAAAGGCCAAACGTACCGGTTTGATGCTGAGTTTGGGCGGCGACGCCATGGTGATCCGCATGCAATGAAGGCGGCGGCGCAAAGGCGGCATCGACGCGGAACAGCGGCGTTTCCGAAGCTCTCGATTTCTGTCTGCGTCGGTGATTGTCGCGATCCCGACTGGGCCGGTCAGGCTTCCCGTCATTGGCCCACCTCACGGGCAAGCTCCGATCCGGCGGCTTACTAGACCTGGTTGGCTGCGCGTCGAGGGAGGAACAAATGCTCACTTATCGTCACATCATGATCTGTGCCGCGCTTGCCGCCGGTGTCGCGTTCAATGCGGGGCCGAGCGCTGCACAGCCTCTCACCGGTGCCCCCGTTGCACCGGAGTTGAAATTCTCGACGCCGATGCCCCAAGGCGTCGTGACTCCCGACACGGTCGAAACCCGGTTCGGCACGCTGCGGTTCTTTGACGGGGTCCCGGACCAGAGCAGCACTGACAAGATCTATGACAATCTGGATTACCAGCGCGCGGTGCAGGCCTATCTGCTGGCGCTGCCCGCCGTGAACCAGCTGGCAAATCGCCGTGGGATCCTGGCGATGGGTCCGGCCAATACAACCGTGCCGATCTGGGAGCAGATGGTTGACTCCCGCACGGTCGAACTGACCGCCAACGACAACACGCCCTACACGTGGTTCTGGATCGATCTGCGCAACGGTCCGCTGGTGATCGAGGCGCCGCCGAAGGTGCTCGGTCTGACCGATGACATGTGGTATGATTGGATTGGCGATATTGGCTTCACTGTAAGAGGGGCAAAAGTGTTGGTAGCCTCGCCGATCACGCGTATCGAATACGTGCTCTGACATAATGGTCGAGAGGTTCGATAACGGCGTGCCCCATCACCCTGAGTCGACTGCCCAGATAGTCCCAGACCGGGATTCCGAGTTTCGCGCAGGTTTTGGCCAGACCGAGGAACGCGTCCCGGCAATCGCGTCCGACCTCGCTTCGGGTTCCGGCGCTGACCTTCCGCCGCGTGACGTAACAACGGATATCGTTCTCTGAGCCGTTGGTGTGAAGCGGTATTTCCGGCCGATCGAGCACCGTCAGCAACTCAGCCTTGTTGGCGTGCAGCCGCGCCAGCAGCCGGTCCAGCGTGGCAAAGCCGGTGCGGCGGCAAAAGATACGGTCGAACCGGGCGCGCAACGCGAGGGCCCGGCGCTTGCCGGGTTTAGCCCGGTAAACCTTGAGATCGGCGTAAAAGTCCCAGATCAGCCCGCGAACCCGCTTCTGGGCGGCGCGGTGCTTGTCCGTGAAGGTGTTCAACTTGTGCACCAGCCGTTCCGCGTGAACCCAACATAAGGCATGCCGCCCGACATTGAACTGTCCCGCGTCATCACTGAGCACGACGCCATCGCACAGCAACCCGTGCGACTGAACGCTGCCCCACAAAGCACCCTCGGAGGCGACCCGCACCGGATCGGGTCGCGAAGCGAACCGATGCCCCGCAAAGCGGTCAGCGGGCTCGGGCATCACCTTCAGCGCGCCGAAGCCGAGCCCGTCGAGATGGGCCAGCCATGCCGCGCGGTCCTCGAACCGCGTCTGCGGTCCGGCCATCAAAAGCGCGATCGCCGCTGCTGACAGATCATGACGCCGCATGTAGCCGTAGGCGGCGTTATTGAGTACGTAATCGGCATGGCCGGCGCGAAGCAGATCAAGGAAGTTCAGCCGGCTCTTCGATGGCCGTGTGCCGAACCAGGTGAACCAGTCGTTGCCTATTTGCGTGCAAAAGCCGTTCTTGCCGCCATGACGCGCGCCCGTGTCATCGGCGGACACAAACGGTGCCGTCTCAAGCCCGGCGCGCAGGACAGCCTGGGCTTCGGCGACGAAATCATCGTGCTTTGCCGTCAGCAGCCGCTGCAATTGCCGCTTCGAGATCGACACACCCACCGACCGTAACAGCGCCAGCAGACGTGGCAGTGTGGACTGCCCCTGATGGTATTGCATCAGCACGAAACGTCTGAGTTCCGGGCCGAAATGACCATCGATCCCATCCGGCAGCGGTGCCAGCACCGTCCGGCCGTCCGGTGTGACCCAGCGTTCACGCTGGTAGCAGGTCGCCCGGGCCGAAATCACCAGCTCCTGAATCGGAAAAGGCTCGTGACCCTTGAAAACCGATCCTTCCGGGATCGTGGCTTTAACCACCCGATCTTCGACGCTGACCCGAGGGGTCACCTTGCCGCGGCCCCGACGCTGCTCCCGCTTAACAGACTGCGGCGGTCCAGTGCCTTTATCCATGCCGCTCGGTTTGATGACGGGACGCCCCTTCAGACCTTCCAGGCGGGCAATCTCCTCACGTTGCTCGCCAACCACCTGGGTCAGCGTGGCAACCTGACCGAACAGATCAACCAGCAGAGCTTCAAGCTCTGGCCGGGTCAGGCCGGAAAGGGAAACCGGAGGCGGCGGCACATGATGCAAAGAATCCACGGCGCCGAATCGGCGCAAGGAAAAAATGCGGCTCACCCACACTTTTGCCCCGCTTACATGCCCGTCTGCGAATCCCTGCTATGCGGTGAATAAGATGGGCTAGCGGGGAGGGGCTGGCAATCCCTGCCCTCTCCCGGCAGCGACGATGAGCTTTTCGGGATTCCTGGCCCGCCGGAAGGGGGCGGGTTGGCGTCAGCCTCGGTGCGGCAGCGGTTGATGGCGGCCTGAAGCAAATTCTTGCCGGCGTTACGGGTGGCGGTCGCGGACTTCTTCTCGGTGCCACAGCCGATCGAGAGGCGGCCGGCGCCGGTGCCGAACATCATCCCGGTGCGTCGGGATCGGGCGGTGCCGGCGGGGCGATTTCCGGGGAAGGATGTGGGAGGCAGCGCGGGACAGCGCGAGCCAACCATCCAACGCCTCGATTCGTATGGTGAGCCCGGTGGGAACTCGAACCCACGACCCCAAGATTAAAAGTTCGAAGAGCGCCTCGGGCGAACGGCCCGAATTGACCATTTTTCGAACCACTTCAGGAACTTTTGGGCCAACGCCGGGCGAGCCCCATCCCCTTGTTTACCCACGTTGACCCGTGATCGCCGGCGATACCCCCGGGGGAAGAGCGGGGGACGCGGGGAGTGGTCTTCTGATTGTTAGTCGGCATCCAATCGGGACTCCGGGCCGAAGCCTGGCTGCGCTTTGATATATCTCATAAAATTCGTTCGGGGTGGGGTCCCGATCGGCGCCGATCGGGACCCGAGAAATTCGTCTGTTTTGCTTGCTAATTCAAGGGCTTGACTCGCACCATGGGTAGGGGTGACCTACCGCAACAGCTTCATGACCGATCTAGCTGTGACCCGCGACACCGTCGCCGCGCTTGCCGCCGCCGGACGGGCGCGCTGGAAGATCGAGAACGAGACCTTCAATGTGCTGAAGACCAAGGGATACAATCTGGAGCATAATTTCGGGCATGGTCGGCACAACCTCTCGACCGTGCTCGCCACGCTGAACCTGCTGGCGTTTGCCTGCCACACCGTCTGCGAGCTGGGGGACAAGGCGTGGAAGGCAGCGCGGCGTGAATTGGTCACCCGACAAGGGTTCTTCCACGCCCTACGGACGCTCACCTCCTATCTCGTGTTCCCCTCTTGGCAGGAGCTGCTCGCGACCATGGCATTCCACCGGCCGCCACCGCTCGGGCCCTGATAAAAGCCAACCCGGCGACCCAGGACGACGTGCGTCACGTCAAAATAAGAACTGCTGGCGTCGGATGCATCCATTTGCCGACACGCTGGCAATGCGGTAATGCCCCTGGGGCCAATTGGGACAAGTCCGTTGTGATGACGTCAGCAGCGATCGCCCGTGCTGGGGCGCGCAAGACCGCGACGAACAAGGCTTCGGCGCCCTCGCCCTGGGCGCTTGCGTTACTCGGCCTATTGTTTGCGGCACTTGTGCTGTCGCGCAAGCCCGAGATGCTGCTGCGCGCGGAACTGTGGGGCGACGACGGCTGGTGCATGATCCCGATGCTGGCCTGGATCGGCGTGCTGTTCACGCTGGCCGCCGACCGCAATTGCTGGCTGCGCGGGATCGGCGTGGCGCTTCTGCTCGTGCTGCTGCTGTGGGCCGTTCCGCATGACCGGCAGGAACGGCCGATCCTGCGCACCGACTTCATCGAGCGCGCCCGCGCGTTCGAGGCGGCACCACCTGGCACGCGTATGGCGTTTCCGATCCATCCACCCGGGCTGTCGCCGATGGTCCTCGTCAAGCTGGTGCCCTGACCGTCGTGATCGCCGGAAAGAAGATCACCGTCATCCTGCCCGCGTACAATGCCGCGCAGACGCTGCGGCGTACGTTCGATGAGATTCCGAAGGACATCGTTAACGACATCATCCTCACGGACGATGCGAGTTCGGACAACACCTCGGCCCTGGCGCGTGCGCTCGGCATCCACCCCCTTGTACACAGCCGCAACCGCGGCTACGGGAGCAATCAGGAGACATGCTATGCCGCGGCACTTGAACGCGGCGCCGACATCGTCGTGATGCTGCATCCAGACTACCAGTATGCGCCGAAACTTGTGACTGCGATGGCGTCGATGATTGCTTCGGACGAGTTCGACGTCGTACTTGGTTCGCGTATTCTGGGGCGCGGTGCTCTGGCGGGCGGCATGCCGCCCTACAAATACGTCGCCAACCGGATTCTCACGTTGCTACAGAACCTCGCGGTTGCGCGTAAGCTGTCGGAGTTCCACACCGGCTATCGCGGCTGGAGCCGCAGGGTTCTCGAAACGCTGCCGTTGTCGCGCTGCTCCGACGATTTCGTGTTTGACAATCAGATGCTCGTGCAGGCGATCCACTGGGGTTTCCGGATCGGCGAGATATCTTGCCCCACTCGCTATTTCCCGGAGGCGTCCTCAATCAATCTCCGGCGCAGCATCGTCTACGGCCTGGGCGTCTTGCAGACCTCCGCCGCGTACCGGCTACATCGCATGCGCCTGATCCATTCTGATCTCTTCGCCGACACAACGGGCGATACGTAGAGGATGACGCTGCGCCGCGTCGCGATTACGCTGGCGGTCCTCGTCGTGCTCACGGCGGCCTATGTCGTTCTGCACGCCGGGCTGGCGGGTAGCACCGCACGGGTGGACATGGTGTTGGATGCGATCCGCGCGCTCGGTGCGTCGGGCTGGATCGGGCTGGTCGCCTTGCAGGTCGTGGTTGCCATGAGCGGGGTTCTGCCGGCTTCGCTGATGGGCGTCGCCGCTGGTGTCCTC
Organism: uncultured Alphaproteobacteria bacterium; assembly: GCA_963847615.1. GTDB lineage: Bacteria > Pseudomonadota > Alphaproteobacteria > Acetobacterales > Acetobacteraceae > Palsa-883. Next base: position 2,557 of record CAWKAN010000008.1, on the reverse strand, counting down.
TATGGGCTGACGATCGGCTTCGCCCTTGCCGCTGCGAGCACGTTCCTGGGCGCAATTCTGGCGTTCTGGCTCAGCCGATCCCTGTTTCGGCCCTGGATCGCCCGCATGGTGTCGCGCCGTCCGCAAATGCGCGGCTTCGACGCGGCGCTTGAACGCGGCGGCTGGAAACTCGTCTGCCTGCTGCGCGTCTCGCCGATCATGCCGTTCGCCGCGACAAGCTACGCGCTGGGGCTTTCCTCGGTATCGTCGCGGGGCTACGCGCTCGGCACGCTGGCGGCCCTGCCGGCGCTGTTCGGTTATGTGATGCTCGGCAGCTTCGCCAGGGCTGGCCTCGCGACGTCGGAGCGCGACGCCGCGCGGGTGCACTGGACGCTGCTCGGCGTCAGCGCGATGGCGACCATCGCGCTGACCATCTATGTCAGCCGCGTCGCCGCGCGGGGACGCAGGCTGGACAGTTAGCTACTCCGCCGCCTCCGCATACGCCTCCAGCGGCGCGCAGGCTGCACCCTGGCCGGAAAGCCGTCGGACCGGCGTAATCGTGCTGGACGGCGCCAGGCGTGCCCTACGATAACCGGCTTCTGGCGGATCTGGAGCCGCCTGACCGTGGGTCCGCAGCGTTGCCCCCGCGGGTATGAACAGCGGTCGCAAAGTGTACCGCTGCACCGGTTGTGATCGTGCCGTGAAAGCGGTGCCAAAGTGTACCGGTCCTGATAGGTCTCCTTGATGTCCCTGCCGGGCATGGAGGGGCTGGAAGGATGTTTACAGTGGAACTCTATGCCAGGATCCGGCGCGCGGTGATGGTAGACGGCCTGAGTCGGCATGAGGCGGCGCCGCGAGGCTATCGCCGCCTGAGTCCCGACGGTAACCGAACCGCGCCGATCAGAGGCCTCGAATACTACCAGGGCGCGCTTCCTTGGAATGGCGATCACGCTCGCCGATACGCGGTGGTGCTTGCGCCATTATGAGCTCCCCGAAGATTTCCTATCGATACGGTAAAGATAGTATCCTCCGCCGTGACCGACCTCATGTAGCCATGACGGCACGTCGTGCCGGGCTAGTCTGTCTTGGAGTGTGGAAGGAGGCAAATCGCTGATAAAGGACCAACGGCCAGTCAAATCGCAGGCCAGGATGTGCGTAGCACCCGTCGCCAGCACAGCCTGTGGCACGCCGTCCGACGGGCCCGTTCGCCAGGCGTTCCTTGCTCGCATGAACGCCTCGATGCTTTTGTGATACAGAGAACCGACAGTTCGTACCGGCGCACGCCAGAGTATCTCAGGGGTATCGCTGATTTCCGTCAGCACGATCGCATGCTTCTCTTGGCGCAGAAATCGGCAGGATTTTTGCGAGATGGCAGTCATGCAAGGGATAGGTCCGGTTCTCTTTGCCTGCCAGGGCCAGCGTGGCCACCGGCCCAAAAAGAAACACCACTACCGCCGCCAGTCGCAATAAGGGCCGTCGATCTGGTAGATTTTGCAATGAACCCACAAATACTACTGTGACTGGGAGCATAAGGGCGCCGATTGCTTCCGAATATCCTAGAAACCTGATGTACATCTCCGCCAGAACGACAACAACCACACCACATATAGCCGCATATGCCCACAATATACTTCGCCTATGCCAAGCGAGACCAATTGCCGAAAGTACGGCGAGCATCCCGGTCATCAGCAGGCCGATGCCACGCGCGTTGCCGCCAACAGGTTGCATTTCGGTAATCGCGCCGAAAAAAGCAACGGTATCAGCGGGTGGCACAAGCCCCCCCAGGCCATGGGTTATGCTTGGGTAGAACCAGAGCCAGAGGCCCATGATGGCCAAGCAGATCAGCAGACAACCAAAAGAACGCGTCCACACCGAGGTCGTGTAGCGCCCTACCGGGATCAATAACCAAGCAGCACCACAGATTAGGGCCGCGAGAACCGCGTACACGATTGAGATGCAGTCGATTTCTGGCGACAGCCAACCGCCGTACGGTGGGTCAATCAGCACCGCAGCAGCCGTCGCTGCGCCAAAACCGGCCCCGCACGCCTTGAGGGCGTTGGCCAGCGCTGCGGGTCGCAAACACCACGCTACGCCGATCGCGCCCATGGCCATCAGCACATAGGGCAGCGCCTCGGAACTCAACCAGATGCCAACTGCTGACGAAATACCACACCAGAATCCTGCGTCCGCACGCCCGGTCGTGGCGCGCCCGGCGCAAGCTGCGGCCAACGCGGCCATAAGGATGAGCGGCAGGTGATAATGAACGTATCCGAGCAGGCCATAGATGAAAATTGCGGGGGAAAGCAACGCGGCAAGGGGGGCAGTCCACAGCCACGGCCAATGAGGATATACAAGAGGCAACGGGCCCCATACCAATACAGCAGCAAGAAGCGCGGCAAATATCGGTCCGGTAGTAGCCGCTGCTACAAACAAGGCGGCTTGATCGTTTAGGAACAGCCGCAACGGCGCTCGTAGCGCCAATACAATGGCATCGATCAGATGCGACCAGTAGATTACCGTGCCTTTGCCGCCGTTATCGGCTGTGACGACGTGGGTAAACCAGCCGGCGTGTAACCGG
>CAWKAN010000007.1:0-12778 GCA_963847615.1 uncultured Alphaproteobacteria bacterium | reverse complement strand
GCGGGACGGCGTGGCTGGCGGTGGTGGCGGGGCGCGGAATCCGGATTGCGCGCAACGACCCTATGCGCGCAGCGTCTCGCGCGCCGTCCCCTCCCCCCGCCCCCCTCCCTCAAGGGGAGGGGGAGAGCTTGAGGGTCTGGTCCCAGCCTGTGGCTGGTGGTCGTGGCGGAGTGCGAAACGCGGATTGCGCGCAACGACCCTATACGCGGGCGATCGCGCCGGAAGCGGAGGGTGGGGGGAGCCGGTGGGGCGGGTGTCTTGGGGATGAGGGTGGGGAGGGCGGTGCCGCGCGCAGCTCCCTCACCCGCGTCGCGAGGGCTCCGCGACCCCCGGGTCAAGCCCGGGGGCAGGCCTTGGTCCGCTCTTCGCCGCCCTTGCCCGCCAGCGCGGGCGAGGTGTACGCGCGGCGCGACGGTGCCACACGATGAACCCGCTCAGTGGTGCGAAGGACGTAAACGCGGGGGTTTCGCCCAGCCAATGGGGGACCTTTCCACCGCCGCTAAAGACTTGCTTAAGCGTTGTCCTGGTATGCCGGCGCACGTTCCGATCCTTTCGGAGGCTACCCGGTTGCCCTCGTCGAGTCACGATCCGCATGCCCCATTGGCTCAGATCGAGCCCGCCCGGCTTGAGGAGGTCCTGCGCGCGCACGAGATGTTCGCGACCGGTCAGCCGGGCGGGCAGCGAGCCTTCCTCAAATTCCACGATCTGTCCGGCCGCAATCTCAGCGGCCGCTGTCTGATCGGGATCGACCTGACCGGGGCCCGATTGCACCACGCCCGCCTGGTCGGCACCAACCTGACCGATGCGACGCTGTTCGCGGCCGACCTCACCGAGGCCGATCTCACCGGCGCGCAGCTGGTGCGTTGCGACATGCGCGGAGTTGTGCTGCGCGATGCACTCATGTTGGCCTGCGACCTGGCCGGGGCGGATCTGCGGGAAGGGGTGCTGCTGACGCGTCAGGCCGGCGAGTTGCATGACAACAAGCGCGCGGCCTCTGGCCGGCATGGCGCCGGCCTGGGACCCGCTGCCGCCGACGGCCGGCCGCAACATGCCGACCTGCGCGATGCGAACCTGCGCAACAGCAGCTTCGTCGAAGCCGAACTGTCCAAGGCGGATCTCACCGGGTGCAACCTGGAACAGGCGAATTTCACCCGCGCCAATCTGACCCGCGCCCGGCTGGATGGCGCGAACATGAGCCGGACCGTGTTGAACGGGGCCCGTCTCGCCGGCGTCAGCCTCACCGGTGCGTTGTTGGATGAGACCGATTTAGAGGTCACGCGCGACCCGGCCCCGGAGCCGGCGGCCCGGCTGCGCGCCGGCCAGGTGGACGTCATGGCGGTGATCGGGCAGCACGGGCTGTGGATCGAAAGCCTCGGCAAGGTTGGCGCGAGGGCTGACCTGTCGGGGCAGGATCTCTCCGCCCTGGACTTGCGAGGGGTCCTGCTCGGGGCCGCGATCCTGCGCGGAGCGGTGGTGCGCGGCGGCCGGCTGCGCGGCGCATCGCTGGCGATGGCCGACCTCGGCCTGGTCGACGCGCGCGACGCGGATTTGTCCGGTGCGGACCTGCGCGGTGCCACGCTCACCCGGGCGACGCTGACCGGGTGCTGCCTGGCGCGGATCAACGCGAGCCCCCTGCTGATGCCTGGCGGGCGGTTCCAGGTGACCAGCTTCACGCGGGCGCGGCTGCGTGGGGCCGACTTGCACGCGGCCAATCTGTCGCAGGCGCGGTTGGATCAGGTGGACCTGGCCGACGCCGACCTGGGATCCGCCAGGCTGGCCGATGCGACCCTGATCCCGGCCAGCCTGACCGGCGCCCGGTTCAACGCAGCGACGGAGTTTCCCCCCGGCTTCGATCCGGCATCGCACGGCATGCTGTGCGAAACCGACGGCAACCTGGAGTCACGCTGCCTCGCGTAGCCGGGCCAGCTCGGCGCCCAGAAAGGCCGCGATGGCGCCTGGGCCGGAGCGTGCCGTCGCGGTGCGGCCGTCGCGCGCCTCGGCGTCCTGGTTGTAGTTGGTGTTGGTGTTCACGTCGTAGACCAGCGTCCGGCCGGCGGCCTCGGTGATGAACTCGATGCCGGCGACGTCGATCCCGGCGGCGGCCAGGAAGCGTTCCAGCCGCGCCCGCAGCGCCTCCGGGATGCCGGCCACGATCCGGAATTTCTGCCGCGGGGCCTCGCCGACCGGGCAATTGGCGTCGCCCACCGCGCAGGCATCGGCCGGGCACAGCTCGAAGCCGTCGCTGGTATCCACCTCGACCGCGTACAGGAAGCGCCCACCGACGAACTCGGCCCGGGTGATGCAGGGCGCCGGGGCGCGGACGTACTCCTGCAGCAGGTGCACGCCGTCGGCCGGGGCCTCGTAGGCGTCGCTCGCGACATGGGCGGCGAGGCTCGCGGCGCTGTGGAACAGCCGCACGCCGAACCCCTTGCCACCGCGGTTCGGCTTCAGGATCACCGGCTGGCCGGCGAAATGCCGTTCCGCCGCGGCGACGATCAGGTCGCGCCCGGCCACCAGGACGGTGCGCGGCGTGGCGATGCCGTGGCGTTCCAGCAGGGCGTATTGCCGGACCTTGCTGATCTCCAGATCGAGCGCGTCCGGCCCGTTGACCACGCGGCGTCCCCAGCGCGTCAGCCAGGCGAGCACGCAGGCGGTCAGCTCGGCGGAGTAACGATGGTCGCGCGTGTGGGATGACGCGCTCATGCGGTTGTAGAACACGCCCTGGGGCGGCGGGGCCGCGAGATCGAAGCTGGTTTCGTGCAGGAACCATTCGGTCCAGGGCAGGCCGCGCTGGTCGAAGGCATGGGCCAGCGGCGGCAGCCAGGCGGGGTTTTCGTGCAGCACGTGGATCTGGGTCACGCTGGCGGCTCCTGCATCCGGGCGGGTCGGGGATTGCAGAGTTGGGGCTTTCCATCCTGGCGCAATGGGATCGGAGGCGAAAAGATGGCGCTGCTCCGCGCGCCGCCCGCGGGAGATGGACGTTGTCCGGCAGGGACGATCGGCAGGCGGGATTTTTCCCGCTCAGCCGCCCTGCATCGCCCGCCAGATATGCAACGGCGTCGCCGGACCATCGAACCCGGTCACGCCGAGCGGCGCCAGCGCGTCCAGCACCGCGTTGCCGATCGCCGGGAACAGCGCCACGGCGCCGGCCTCGCCGCAGCCCTTCACGCCGAGCGGGTTGGTCGTGCAGCGCGTGGCATTGAAGTCCAGATCGAACGACGGAAAATCGTCGGCGCGCGGCATCGCGTAGTCCATGAACGACGCCGCGACCGGCTGGCCGGACACCGCGTCGTAGACCGCGCGTTCCAGCAGCGCCTGGCCGGCGCCCTGGGCGATCGCGCCGTGCGCCTGGCCGGCGGCGATCATCGGATTCACCAGCACGCCGTAATCGTCGACCGCGGTGTGCCGCACCAGGCGACACGGCCCGGTGTCGCGATCGATCTCCACCTCGACGACATGCGTGCCGTTGGGAAAGGTCATGTGTTCGCGCGTCCAGGCGTGGTAGGTGTCGAGCGGCGTGCCGAGCGTCGCGCGCGCGCGCGGCGACATCCAGCAGCGCGACCGAGCGGTTGGTGCCGATCGACTGAGAACTGGCCGTCGCGAAAAAGATGTCCGCTTCCGCCGCTTCCAGCATGCCTCGGCGGCGATGCGGCGTCCCTTGGCGACGATCGCTTCCGATGCGCGCCAGATCGCCGTGCCGCCCATGTAGGTCGCGCGCGAACTGCCGTGCCCGCCGCCGGTCGGGATCAGGTCGGTGTCGCCCTGGCGCAGGCGGATGAGCGCGTTGGGAACGCCGAGCCGGTCGGCGAGAATCTGCGGGAACGTCGTCTCGTGGCCCTGGCCGATCGTCTGCGTGCCGGTGATCAGCGCCACGCTGCCGTCGTCCTCGAAGCGGATATCGACATTCTCGTGCGGCGAGCCGCCGGTCGCCTTGATGTGGTAGGCAAAGCCCAGCCCACGCAGCCAGCCGCGCGCCTCGCTGTGCGGCGCGGCGCGCGGAGAACCCCGCCACGTCCGCCCGCGCCAGCGCGCGATCAAAAGTTGCCGCGAAATCGCCCGCTGTCCACGACGTTAAGCCGAACGCGTTGGTCATCGGCGTGGCTCGGCGGGACCAAATTGCGCCGGCGCAGCGCGGCGCGGTCGAAGCCGCATTGGCGCGCCGCCGCATCGATCAGCCGCTCCATGATGTTGACCATCTCGGCGAAGCCGGGGCCGCGGGTGACGCCGATCGGCGTGGTGTTGGTCAGCACCGCTGCGCACCTGCAGCGCGATCGCCGGAATGGCGTAGACGGTGCCGGGCAGATGGGTGTACTGGTAGGTTTGCACGCCGCCGGCGCCGCCCACCATGTAGGCGCCGATGTTGGCGACGTGCTGACGATGCGCAGCGCCAGAAATTTTCCCGCCGCATCGAGCGCCAGCGACGCCTCGGCCTGATGGTCGCGGGCCTGATGGTCGGACAGGAATACCTCGCTCGCGGCTGGCGATCCATTTCACCGGCCGACCGACCCGCTTTGCCGCCCACAGGACCAGCGCGTGCTCGGCATAGGCGAAGTTCTTGGCGCCGAAGCCGCCGCCGACATCCGGGGCGATGAACCGCACGCGGGCGGGCGGCACGCCCAAGCGCGCGCGCCGCCAGGTCGCGGTTGGCGTGGATGTTCTGGCTGGAGACGTGCAGCGTGTAGCGATCGCCGGCCGCGTCGTAGCTGCCGATGCCGCCGCGCGGCTCCATCGGGTTGGTGACGATGCGGTGGTTGTCGAGCCGCCGCGTGACCGCGTGCGCGGCGGCGGCGAAGGCGGCCTCGGTCGCGGCGGCGTCGCCGGCATGCCAGTCCATGCACAGATTGCCGGGCACCAGCGGCGACAGCAGCGGCGCGCCGGGCGCGGTTGCGGCGGCGGCGGTGACGACGGCTTGCAGCGGATCATATTCGATCGCAATGCGCTCGGCGGCATCCAGCGCCTGGGCGTGCGTCTCGGCGACGATCAGCACCACCGGCTCGCCGACATGGCGCACCGTGCCCTGCGCCAGCAAGGGTTGCGGCGCGAAGGCGAAGGGTTCCCCCGTCTGCGTGTTGGCCTGCGCGACGGGCAGCATCGGCCGCAGCCCATCGGCGTCCGCGTCCTCGCCGGTGAGAACGGCAAGCACGCCGGGGGCGGCTCGGGCCGCGGTGACGTCGAGGCGGGCGATCCGCGCGTGGGCATGCGGCGAGCGCAGCAGGGCGGCGTGCGTCAGGCGGTCGAACACCAGGTCGTCGAGGTAGGCCCCGCGACCGATGAGGAACCGCGCATCCTCGCGACGTTTCGGTGCGTCACCGATGGTGGATCGCGTCGCCAGCGCCGTGGCAGCCATGCATTCCCTCCGTCATCAGCCGCGCGCATTTTGGGTGGACCGGGGCTGGCCGGGGGATCCCCCCGGCCGGCCCCTCCGGCACGGTGCCGCGACAGATGGCCGGCACAAGTCCCCGGTCAAGTCCCTACGGCATGCACCTATCGTTGCCCGAGGCGGTCGGCGCGCTCCGGTGATGCGACCTGGGCGCTGGCTGCATCGCAAGCAAGCAAGGATTTCCTCCGTGTTAAAGTTCTTCGCTCTTATGGCGTTGACCGTTGGACGGCCCGTAGGGCGGAAAAGCGCAGCGCCTTCCGCCACCGCCGGGCGAGCCGCTCGCATCTGCCGACGTCCCCAACAACATATCCCGCCACCGTCCGACGGCGGAAGGCGCTGCGCTTTTCCGCCCTACGGGGCCGTCCAACAGTCAACGCCATATGAGCCAAATTCTTGCTGACTTGCTTGCCTGCGGACGCTGCGAACCCGCCCAGGGCCGACCGGTCGGTTAACAATCGCGGGCAGGGGGTGGGTGAATCCCGTAGGGTCAAGTCCGGGGGCGGCGATGACGTGTTGGCGGGCCGGGGAATGGGTCGGTTTGACATCCGCCGATTTCTTTCTGCCGATCCCACGTTGATCCCCAGCCCACCCGTGCCATACTCAGGGTATGGAAACTTACACGATCAGACCGCGTGCCGGAGCCTACCGGGTCGAGGCAACCGCGGAGGACGGCGGACGCAGGCTTGTGGGAACCTACCCCACCGAACAGGCCGCGGTGGCACTGCTCAGGAGGCTTCAGGAGAGGGCCGGGCTGCCCGACCCCGCGCAGCGCCGCATGCAGGATTGGCGCGCCTGACGGCAACCCACCGCATCCCCCGTCCCCGAGATCCGCGCGCGCGACGCTGATCGGGGACATCGCGACCGGCCGGGTGGTGGTCGCGGCGGCGGCGGGGAAGCGGCCGGCGGCTGTGGCGAATGGGCGATCAAGGTGCCTCCGCCGCACCGGCCAGTGCCCGAATTGCCTGTAGCACAAGGTGGTGAGTCGCGCAGTCCAGGCTGTCGATCGTCAGGGTTTGCCGCCGCGTCACGCCGTCCACCGCCGGGCCGTCGCGCACCGTTGTCGCGAGAATCGTCCGATCCAGCGCGGGATCAAGGCATTCCAGCAGCGTCCTGTGCCAGGCGGGACGCGTCACCGCCAGACCGCCGAGCAGCGCGTAGGCGCCCCAGTGCGACACGCCCGCGAGGATCAGATGCGTCGCCGGCGTGACACAGGCGATCGCCGCGCCATGCGCGACATGCGCGCCGATCAGCGCCGGCGGCAGCGCCCCCATGCCGATCTCGTTGCCGCCGTCGCCGATCGCGATCGTGTCCCACGGTCCGGCCAGGAACAGGTCGTCCAGCAGCGTCGTACAGGCACTGATATCGCCGCCGCGCATGTTGCGCGCGGTGCCGTCGGCGGTGCGGCCGCAGCGTTCGATCGCCACCGCGAGTTGCACATCGTTGGCGCGCCAGCACGCGACGACGTCATCGACCGAGCCGCCCAAGGGCACGACATCCAGGGGCGCGACATCCAGCGGGATTTCCGCAAGCCCCGACAGAGCGGCGCGACAGGCCGGCGCGCAGGGTTCGTCGGTGCAGATCCGGCACGATATCCCGACCCGGCGCAGCGCGTGCGCCAGCAGCGCCGTAGCGACCGGCCCGTCGGTCTCCGCCGCCGGCGGCGTGCCCTCCGGCACATAGAACCCGGTGATCAGCCCGATCGTGCCACGCCCGGCGGCACCGCCAACTTCAGCCAGCGCCGCGACCGCGCCGCGCAGACCACCGCGCGATGCGGCGAACAGCGGGGCGATATTGCGCCCGACATCCTGGTGGATGACCGCCTCGATCGCATCGATCAGCGCGGGGCGGTTCACGCGCCTGATGCAGCCTCTAGAGCGCCGCGAGCTTGGTGTTGCGCAGATCGGTGATCAGCATGCTGCCCGGCGCGTGGGTGATGCAGAACTCAGGCTTCACCGCGGCGACCACCGATTGCGGCGTCACGCCGCAGGCCCAGAACACCGGCAGTTCATCCGCGCCTACCGGCACGGCATCGCCATAATCCGGCCTGGCAATGTCCTTGATGCCGATCAGGTGCGGCAGGCCGATATGCACCGGCGCGCCATGCACCGACGGAAAACGCGAGGTGATCTGCACCGCGCGGATCGCGTCCGCCGGCTTCATCGGGCGCATCGAGACCACCAGTTTGCCGTGGAACACGCCGGCCGGCACGCAGTCCACGCTGGTGCGGTACATCGGCACGTTGCACCCGCAGGCGATATGACGCATTTCGATGCCGTCCTCGATCAGCGCTTCCTCGAACGAGAACGAGCAGCCGATGGCGAAGCCCACCAGGTCGTCGCGCCAGAGATGGCTGATATCGGTCGGCTCCTCGACCAGGTCGCCGTGGCGCCAGACGCGATAGCGCGGCAGGTCGGTGCGCAGATCGAGGTCCTCGCCCAGCATCGGCAGGCGCGGATCGCCGGCCTCGGTCACGCCCAGCACCGGGCAGGGCCGTGGGTTGGCCTGCGCGAAGCGCAGGAAGTCGTTCGCCAGGTCCTTCGGCAGGATCACCAGATTGGCCTGCACGTTGCCGGGCGCGAGGCCGGAGGTGGGGCCGGTGAACAGGCCCTGGCGCATGCGCAGCCGCTCGGGGCGGCCGCTGCTGGTGCCAATCGCGACAAATCCGTCCATCACACGCCTCCCGCACGCACCGCCTGGAATTGCCCGGTGCCGAACTGGGTCAGGTTGATCGGCCCCTTATGGTGGTCGCTGGCACTGCCCAGCACAACGGTCCCCTGCATCCGCCCGTCGGCGACGGCGCCATCCAACTGGTAGGAGATCGTCGCGCCTTCGTACCGGGTCCGGAAGATCAGATGGATGACGTCGGCGTCGAGACTGCCGGTCACCGGGCCGTCGAACTGCAGCGAACTCTGGCTGCCGGTGATCGCGCCGCCCTGTTGCTGCAAGGTCAGCCGGTGCGAACGCTCGCCGTGCAGGAAGCGCACATGGACCTCCCACGCGCCGGAGACGTCGATCGTCGGCACCACTGGCGCGGGGTGCGCGGCGACCGGCGCGGCCAGCGCGGCGGCGATGGCGCGGCCGACCTGCTCGGCCTCGCCCGGCTGCAGCCCGAACGGATCGATTTCGATCGAATTCCGGGTGACCGTCGTGTCGTCCAGCATCACCCGCGGCTCGCCGTCCAGCACGCGCAGGCGCAACGCCTCGCCGTCCAGGCCGAACCTCGCCGCGTCCCAGCGCACGCGCAGCCGCGGCACGCGCACCACGCCCTGCGGCGCGATGACCTCGGTGCCGACGCCGGGCAGGTCGAGCCGTCCGGCGATCGTCGCCAGATCGGCATTCCAGCGCGCCAGCTCGACGGCCGGGTCGCGATGCTCGAACCAGACCTCCAGCGCGGCCAGCACGCCGATCACGTCCTCCTTCGACACCTTCATGCCGCGCGCGAAGGCCTGGTGGGGCGAGGCGTTGCGCCACGCCGCCTGGATCAGGTCCTTGCGGCCGAGCAGCAACCCGCTGGTCTGCGGCCCGCGCAGGAATTTTCCCCCGCTGTAGATCACCATGTCGGCGCCGCGCGCCAGATAGGGGCTGGGCTTCTCGATGTGTTCCGAGGCGGCATCGACCAGCACCGGGATGCCGCGCGGCCTGGCGCGCGCGACGAGATCCTCCAGCCGGACCTGCGCGGCGGCCTCGTGCGTGCCGAGCACGGCGATCATCGCCACCGATTCGGTCAGCGCCGCGTCCAGGTCGGCGAGCGTCTCGATCTCGACGATATGCGTGCCGACCATGCGGATCGCCTGGTCATAGGCGAAGCGCTGGTTCTTCAACATGATCACGCGGTTCACCCAGCCATCGGTGAACGGCAGGCGCAGCATCTTCACCGGATCGTTGCCGGCGACGCAGGCGGTGGTGGCCAGCGTCAGCGCGGCGGCGCTGCCGCAGGTCACCATGCCCCACTCCGCGCCGGTCAGCTCCGCGATGCGGCGGCTGGCGCCCTCCATCAGCTCGTCCAGGCTGACGAAGTGGCGCGACGCCTGGGCGACCGCTTCGCGCACCTCGGGCAGCATCAGGCTGCCGCTGTGCGCGGTGCGCACGCTGGCGCAGTTGATAAAGGGACGTACGCCGAGCGCCAGATAGGGATTGGTGTTGCGCCCCGCCGGACCAACGTCGTTCATGTCCGTGCCCCCCTGTGTCAGATGGCGCCCTCGCGGCGCAACGCGCGGACCGTGCTGCGGAATGCCTCGACCGTCACGTTCATCTCGTCGTCGCCATGCGTCGCCGAGATGGTGCCCGACGGGCCGGAATTCACGTCAACGCCGTTCACCAGCATGCCCATGCGCAGCGCCGACGCGATGGCCTCGCCGCGCTTGTTGCCGATCATCGTCGGCACGAACGCGACGGCATCGAAGGTGCTGGGCGTGATGTCGGCGTTGTCGGGATTGGTGAACACGTGGAAGCCGGAATAGGAGCCGTGCACGGCCCATTTCAGCCCCTCGTCCTCCAGCACCTCGTTCATCCGCTGGCGCAGCGTCGCGCCATAGGCGTTGGCCTTGGCGCATGCATCCGTGCTGGCCAGGATCTCCAGCGTCGCGATGCCGGCGGCGGCGGAGACCGGGTTGGCGTTGAACGTGCCGGGATGCGCGATCTTCTCGATCCCCGCCGCCTTGGTGCGCTTGAAGTCGAGCAGGTCCATGATGTCGCGGCGTCCGGTCACCGCCCCGCCAGGCAGGCCGCCGGCAAGGATCTTCGCCAGCGTGGTCAGGTCCGGCGTGATGCCCAGCGCCTGCTGCGCGCCGCCCGGGGCGCAGCGGAAGCCGGTGACCACCTCGTCGAAGATCAGGATCGTGCCGGACTCCCTGGTCAGCGTGCGCAGGGTGCGCAGGAAGTCGGGCACGATCGGCATGCGGCCGAAATGCGCCCCCGTGGGCTCCACGATCACCGCGGCGATGTCGCGGTGCTGCTCGAACAGCCTGGTCAGCTCGGCGGTGTCGTTCGGATCGCACAACAGCGTGTTGTCGGCGATGCCGCCCAGCACGCCGATCGAGGCGGCGCCGTCGAAATGATTGTGGTGCCCGCTGGTCATGTGGTCGTGCCAGCCGTGGAAGTGGCCGCGGAAGCGCAGCAGCTTGCCCCGCCCGGTGTAGGCGCGGGCCAGGCGCAGCGCCATCAGCGTCGCCTCGGTGCCCGAGGAGGTGAAGCGCACGCACTCGGCGGACGGCACCATCTGGCAGATCAGCTCGGCCCAGCGCACCTCCAGTTCGTGGCAGGCGCCGAAATGCGTGCCGCGGTCCAGCGCGGCGTGCACCGCCGCCATCACCGTGGGGTGGTTGTGGCCGAGGATCAGCGCGCCATGGCCGCCGAAATAATCGACGTAGCGGTTGCCGTCAACGTCCCACTTCAGCGGGCCCGCGGCGCGGCTGACGTAGATCGGGTACGGATCGAAGTTGCGGCTGTCGTGCGCCAGGCCGCTCGGCAGCACGGCGCGCGCCGCCTCGGCGAGCCGGGCGGAGCCTTGGGTCATCGCTTCGTAGGTGGCGAGGATGGTGGCGTTCGGCAGCGTGGTCGCGGACATCGATGGCTCCCCTGGGGTCGTGGCGACTATAGCGCGTGCCGGGCCGACGGCCAGTGACGCATGGCCACAGTGCCACCGCAAGGAAAGGCGCAGGGCCGAGACGCCGTAGGGCGGGAAAGCGCAGCGCATCCCGCCACTCCGGGATGGCGGGATGCGCTGCGCTTTCCCGCCCTACGGAGCGGCGCTCAATGCGCCATTGCCATCGCCGGGATGCTCTCGGACGCCTTCCAGAAGCGGCCGACCAAGTCCGCGTGGGCGCGCAACGCAGCCGCGTCCTCGTCGGCCAGCGGCGCCGGCTCGTGGTCGAAGTGCCCGTAGGCGTCGGTGCCGCGCACCAGCGTGGCCGACAGGCGCGTGGTGCCGACATGGCGCACGCGGGTCGGGATGTAGCTGACGCCGATGCCGATGCGCCGCGCCCCGGTGCGGTTCCCCCCGGAGCGGTGGAACGCCAGCGTGTGGTGGAACGACACCTCGCCGGCGGCGAGGTGCAGCGCCACGGCGCGGCTTTCGTCAACCGCGTCGGCCAGCGTCTGGCCGCGCGACAGCATGGCCTTCGGGTCCGGCTGGTCGAAATGCGGGCGCTGGCCGGTGGTGTGGGAGCCCGGGATGATCTGCACGCAGCCGTTCTGCCGCGGTGAAGTCGGTCAGCGCGACCCAGGCGGTGACGTGCTCGAACGGCGCCAGGCCGAAATAGGTGGCGTCCTGGTGCCAGGGGACGAAGGTTTCGCTGTGCGGTTCCTTCAGCCAGACGGTGGTGTGGAACACCATGATGTCGGGGCCGATCAGCGCTTCGACGCAGTCGAGGATGCGCTGGTGGCGCACCAGCGCGGCGGCCCAGGGAAACAGCAGGTAGGGCTTCACCCGGTTGGTGGATTGGCGGCGGGTGCCGTCCCGCTGCATCGGGCCGCAGCCCTGCTCGCAGCCGGCGCGGTAGAAGGCGGTTTCCTCGGCGGTCAGCAGCGGATGGCCGGGCAGGTAGCCGTCGATGGCGTAGCGGTCGATCTCGGCGGTGGTCAGCATGACAGTGCCGCGAGCCGGGCGTCAACTTCCGCCTCGGACAGCGATGGAGCCGGGTCAGAAACTGATTGCTGTGCCCGGTCGCGCAAAGCACCCAAACGCTCGCAGCGACCACCGATCCGAGTGGGTGCCGAGCCCGACAATGTCACGCCCGATGCGCCTGGGGGCGCTCATCCCTCGCGATGGTCTCAAGGCAGTAGTCGTATTCGCCGGTTTCCAGAGGCAGGCCAGCCTTCCGGGCGATCGCCTCGGCCTGCTGCTCCGTCAATGGATAAACGCCCAGAATGTCGGGGTCGGTTCCCGGAACACTCGCAACGTCGCGCGCGTAACCGAGAAGGTCGGTGGGCAGCACGAGGACCTTGCACGGGTCCTCGGTTTGCTTGTCGTAGGCCGTCAAGGTCAGGTCGGCATTCATGGTTCGATCCGATAGTCCGGATTGGCGGGTTTGGTCCTGGCACCGGATTCCGGGTCGAATTCCCCAAGGTGCCGGCCGAAGCGATCATACGCCTCAACGCGGCCGTGCAGGTAGTCCCATTCATAGATGACCCCAGAGCGGGATTTCCATCTCTGTCGTAGGCCGCCGCCCGGCTTTGGGGTCTTGCCCCGCACGCGGCGAGCGTCCGGAAAGGCGTGCAAAAGTGCCGGAGCGGGGACATAAGACGGCCGGGCATTATCGTTGTGATGCGGCGGTCCGGGCGCCATGGGGATGAACTGCCTCTGACCGGTGGCGGGCTTGATCGGCGGAGGGGGTAGCAACCGCATCCTAATAAAGGTTTAGCAAAGACGATCGTCACAGGGATTGGAGCATGAGCAAC
>CAWKAN010000006.1:0-54131 GCA_963847615.1 uncultured Alphaproteobacteria bacterium | reverse complement strand
GCCAGCGCCCCTCGCACCGGCGTGCATCCGCTCCCCGCCGCGGCGGCCCCTCCCCGCGGACCAGCCGCCCGCCCCTTCCATCCCCACCGACCAACCGCACAACCCGGCATTCTGCTCCGCCGCCAGAGCGCGTATACTCCGCGCCATGACCCCGACTCGCGCCACCGCCCTCGCCCGCCTCTCGGCGCTCGCCGCGCGGCCGAACGGGCGCAACATCACCCACCTGTATGCCACCGACCCCGCCCGCGCCGCCCGGTTCAGCGCCACGCTGGACGACCTGACGCTCGACTACGCCAAATCCTCGATCGACGACGCGGCCCGCGACGCGCTGTTCGCGCTGGCCGACGCCGCCGATCTCGACGGCTTCCGCCGCCGCCTGTTCGCCGGCGCAGCGGTGAACCCCACCGAGCACCGCGCGGCGATGCACATGGCGCTGCGCGCGCCGGCCGATGCCGGGCTGCGCGCGGCCCTGCCCGGCGGCACCGAGGATGCCTCGGCCCTGGCGGCCGAGGAGCGCGCCAGGATGCGCGATTTCGTCGCCGCGGTGCATGCGGGGCACAAGACCGGCGCCACCGGGGATCGTTTCACCAACGTGGTGAATGTCGGCATCGGCGGCTCCGACCTCGGCCCGCGCGTGGTGACCGAGGCGCTGACCATCGGGCGCCGCGACGCGCGCCTGCAGGCGAGGTTCCTGGCCAACGTGGACGGCCACGCCTTCGCCGAGGTGGTGAAGGACCTCGATCCCGCCGCGCACCCTGGTGCTGGTCGCCTCGAAATCCTTCACCACGCAGGAAACCGCGATGAACGCCGCGGCGCTGCGCGGCTGGATCGCCGGCGCGCTGGGCGAGGCGGCGGTGGCGGCGCACTTCGCGGCGCTGTCCACCAACCTCAAGGCGGTCGCCGCCTTCGGCATTCGCGCCCGAGCACGTGTTCGGCTTTCGCGACTGGGTCGGCGGGCGCTATTCGCTGTGGTCGCCGGTCGGGCTGGTCATTCCGCTCACGGTCGGCTGGGACGAAATTCCAGGCGCTGCTCGACGGCGCCTGGGCGATGGACCAGCATTTCCGCGACGCGCCGTTGCGCGCGCAACCTGCCGGTGCTGCTCGGCCTGGTCGGCGTCTGGCACGTCAACGCGCTGGGCTGCGCGGCGCACTGCGTGCTGGCCTACGACGAGCGGCTGCGCCGGCTGCCGGCGCACCTGCAACAGGTCGAGATGGAATCCAACGGCAAGCATATCGGCCTGGACGGCGCGCCGCTCGACCACGACACCTGCCCGGTGCTCTTCGGCGAACCCGGCACCAGCGCGCAGCACAGCTTCATGCAGCTGGTCCACCAGGGCACCGCGCACGATCCCGGTGGACTTCATCCTCGCCGCCGAGCCCGACCACGACCGGCCGGACGCGCCATCGCGCGCTCGCCGCCAACGCCTTCGCCCAGGCCGAGGCACTGCTGCGCGGCCGCCCCGCGCCTTCGGGCGAACCCTGGCGCGACTTCGCCGGCCAACGCCCCAGCAACACCATCCTGTTCCGCCAACTCGACGCCTTCAGCCTGGGCCGGCTGATCGCCCTCTATGAGCACAAGGTGGCGGTGCAGGGCTGCCTCTGGGGCATCGACAGCTTCGACCAGTGGGGCGTCGAGCTGGGCAAGGAACTGGCCGGCGGCGTGCTGCCGGAACTGGCCCCGGGGGCGCCCACCGCCGCGGCGCACGACCCCTCCACCACCGCCCTGATCGCCCGCTTCCGCGCCCTGCGCGGCGAGGCCTGAGCGTGCCGCGCCATCCGCGTCCTGCCCGAGCGCATCGTCAACCGCATCGCCGCCGGCGAGGTGATCGAGCGCCCGGCCGCGGCGGTGAAGGAGCTGGTGGAGAACGCGCTCGACGCCGGCGCCAGCCGCATCGCCATCGCGCTCGACGCTGGCGGCATCGACCGCATCGAGGTCACCGACGACGGCGCCGGCATGGACGCGGCCGGCCTGGCGCTGGCAGTGCTGCGCCACGCCACCTCGAAGCTGGACGACGACGACCTGGTGCGCATCGCCACCCTGGGGTTCCGCGGCGAGGCGCTGCCCTCGATCGGCGCGGCGGCGCGGCTGGCCATCACCTCGCGCCCGGCCGACGCCGACAGCGCGCACACGATCAGCGTCGAGGGCGGCGAGGTCTCGCCGGTAGCGCCGTCCGCCGGCGCGCCGGGCACCCGCGTCGTGGTGCGCGACCTGTTCTTCGCCACCCCGGCGC
Organism: uncultured Alphaproteobacteria bacterium; assembly: GCA_963847615.1. Classification (GTDB taxonomy): domain Bacteria; phylum Pseudomonadota; class Alphaproteobacteria; order Acetobacterales; family Acetobacteraceae; genus Palsa-883. The sequence continues at coordinate 51,900 of CAWKAN010000006.1, read as the reverse complement.
GGCGCAAATTCCTCAAGCACCCGCGCACCGAGGCCGAGCACGCCGAGGCCGCGGTGCGCCGGCTGGCGCTGGCCGCGCCCGGCGTGGCGTTCCGCCTCGAAAGCGACGGCCGCACGGCGTTCGACCTGCCCCGCCAGGACCGCGCCGCCCGCGTCGCCGCCCTGCTCGGCCCGGACGCCGCCGCCGCGCTGCTGCCGGTCGCCGGCGAGCGCGGCGCGCTGCGCATCGCCGGCTTCGCCGCCTCGCCGGCGGTGACGCGCGCCACCGGCGCCGCCCAGGGCCTGACCGTCAACGGCCGCCCGGTCGCCGACCCGGTGCTGAAGACCGCGGTGCGCGTCGCCTATCGCGACGTGATCGCCGCCGGGCGGTTCCCGGTGGTGGCGCTGTATCTCGACCTGCCGCCCGAGGAACTCGACGTCAACGTCCACCCCGCCAAAGCTGAACTACGCTTCCGCGACGCCGCCGCGGTGCGCGCGCTGGTGATCGGCGCGCTGGGCCGGGCGCTGGGCGGCGGCGCCGGGACCGACGTGCCGGCGCCCCGCCCTGCCCTGCACCTGGTGCATTCGCGTCCCCACCCATCGCTGCCGCGCCCGGCCCCGCTGCCCGGGTTCGCCCCAGGGGTCGCGCCAGGGTTCTCGGAGGCACAACTGCCGCTGGCCGCCGCCCCGGCCGCGCGGTTCTGGCCGGCGCCGGCGGCGCGGCCCGAGCACCCCTTGGGCGCCCCGGTGGCGCAGGTGCTGGACACCTACGTGCTCGCCATCGCCAGCGACGGCGCGCTGGTGCTGGTCGATCAGCACGCCGCGCACGAACGGCTGACCCATGAGGCGCTGAAGGACGAGATGCTGGCCGGCGGCGTGCGCTCGCAGCCGCTGCTGCTGCCCGAGGTGGTCGAGCTGCCGCCGGCCGACGCGGCCCGGCTGCTGGCCCAGGCCGACGCGCTGGCGCGGCTGGGGCTGGAGATCGAGGGGTTCGGCGCCGGCGCGGTGCTGGTGCGCGCGCTGCCGGCCGCGCTCGGCGCGCCGGAACCGGCGCCGCTACTGCGCGACCTGGCCGACCAGCTCGCCGAGGCCGGCGAGGCGACGGCGCTGGAGGCGCGGCTGGATGCGGCGATCGCGCGCCTGGCCTGCCACGGCTCGATCCGCGCCGGGCGGCGGCTGACGCCGGCGGAGATGGACGCGCTGCTGCGCCGGATGGAGGCGACGCCGCGCGCGGCGACCTGCAGCCACGGCCGGCCGACCTTCCTCAAGCTGACCCAGGCGGACATCGAGCGGCTGTTCGGCCGGCGGTAGCGGGCAGACGGCCAGCCGGGGCGCCCGCCCGGCTCACCCGGTCCGATCGCTCAATGGGATCGCCCAGTGGGATCGCCCCGTGGGATCGCCCAATGGGACTGCCCGCTGGGATCGCCCCGGCCGATCGCCCGCTCCGGTCATCCAGCCCGGGCAACCGGCAGGACGGCCGGACGGCGCCCGCAGAGGGGGCGTGCGCCTGGCCCCGCGGTTGCATAGGCTGCGCCATGCGTGCCCCGCCGGGCGCGCGCTCTGCTGGAGGACCGGCCATGCCAACCGACCGTCGCCCCGACCGGATGAAGCTGGGCACTCTGGTGCATCCCACCGGCAACCACGTCGCCTCCTGGCTGCACCCGGAGTCGCAGATCGACGCCGGCACCAATTTCCGCCACTACGCGCAGCTGGCGCAGACCGCGGAACGCGGCAAATTCGACCTGCTGTTCCTGGCCGACGCGCTGGCGGTGCGCGACGGCAAGCCCGAGGCGCTCAGCCGCTGGCCGCAATACATGGCGTATTTCGAGCCGCTCACCCTGCTGTCGGCGCTGGCGCCGCTGACCACCCATCTCGGCCTGGCGGCGACCGCGACCACCAGCTACCACGAGCCGTACAACGTGGCGCGCAAGTTCGCCTCGCTGGACCATATCAGCGGCGGGCGGGCGGCCTGGAACGTCGTCACCTCCTCGAACCATGCCGAGGCGTATAATTTCGGCCGCGCCGAACATTACGACCACGCCGCGCGCTACGACCGTGCCGCCGAGTTCATCGAGGTGGTGCAGGGGTTGTGGGACAGTTGGGACGACGACGCCTTCGTGCGCGATCGCGCCAGCGGGCGCTACTGGCTGCCCGACAAGCTGCACGTGCTGAACCACCAGGGCGCGCATTTCACCGTGCGCGGCCCGCTGAACGTGGCGCGCCCGCCGCAGGGAAATCCGGTGATCCTGCAGGCGGGCTCCTCGGAGACCGGCAAGGAGCTGGCGGCGCAATATGCCGAGGCGGTGTTCACCCCGCAGCACACGCTGGAAGGCGCGCAGGCGTTCTATCGCGACCTGAAGCGGCGGATGGCGAAATATGGCCGCGCGCCGGAGCACCTCAAGGTGCTGCCCGGGCTCAACGCGATCGTCGGGCGGACCGCGGCGGAGGCGCGGGACAAGCACCGGTTCCTGCAATCGCTGATCCAGCCGGCGGTCGGGCTGGAGCTGCTGTCGAACTCGCTCGGCGGCATCGACCTGTCTTGCTACGACCTGGACGGGCCGTTGCCCGAAGCGGCGTTCGGCCTGACCGCGAAGGGCAGCAGCACGACCGCGTTCAACAACGTGCTGGGCTGGGCGCGCGACGAGAAGCTGACGATCCGGCAGTTGTACCAGCGGTTCGCCGGGGCGCGCGGCCAGCGCACGCTGATCGGCACGCCGGCGCAGGTGGTCGATGACATGGCGGCGTGGTTCCACGGCTACGGCGTCGACGGGTTCCTGTTCCATGCCGCGCACCTGCCGGGCGGGCTGGACGATTTCGTCGAACTGGTGGTGCCCGAGCTGCAGGACCGTGGATTGTTCCGCACCGAGTACGAGGGCACGACGCTGCGGGACAATCTGGGCCTGCCGCGCCCGGCCGGTCGTTACGCCTAGTGCCCTGCGTCACCGACTCTGCGGCGATTTCGCGACCCGCTTGCGGTACTCTACCGAGGTCGCAGGCGGACGCGGAACAAGCGCACTATGGGCAACTCGGGGCACTGCTGGCGCTGCGCAGGGATCCTGCCCGCTTGCCGGTGGCTTGATCCCAGCGCTGGGAAGGCCTGGCGCTCGACCAACTTCCGTGCGCATGAGCGGCGTGCCGGGTTTGCATTGCATCACCTCGGTCTCGCCGGGCCGGTTACGATCTGGTGCATCGCAGGCGCGTCAACACGTCCGTACCCATCTGGCCGCGGCGCCGCGAAGCAAGAATTTGGCTCATATGGCGTTGACTGTTGGACGGCCCGTAGGGCGGAAAAGCGCAGCGCCTTCCGCCACCGCCGGGCGAGCCGCTCGCATCTGCCGACGTCCCCAACAACATATCCCGCCACCGTCCGACGGCGGAAGGCGCTGCGCTTTTCCGCCCTACGGGGCCGTCCAACAGTCAACGCCATATGAGCCAAGAATTTTGCCGCAGATGAAGCAAGGCGATGCACGCCGATGCACGCAGATAGCCAGCGGCGGAATGATCGGTCGGGGCAGGTGATCGGCTGCGCGTTCACCGTGCTCGATACGCCTGGGGCCGGGTTGCTGGAAAAGGTCGATGAGAACGCGCCGGCATTTGCAGTTCGTGCGAGCGCCTGCCCCGGCGAAGGCCGGGGTCCTATCGGGTGCGCAACCATGCGCCGCCTGGGTGTACGACAGGAACATGGTGGTCGGCGACGACTTCGTGGACCCGCGGGTCGAGGACGCACCTCCGGCTGTGCTGAACACCGTCAAGGCACCGGACGACGCAGACATGGCCCGGGGCTGCTTGGCCCTTGGGTCGGATGCGATGCGCCAAGGGCCGCAAAGCGACCGACCTGCGGTTCCGCCCGCGGCTTGATTCCGCCAAGCCGCGCCTAGCCCGGACTGCTCACACTCTCGCGGGTGCTGGCTTGGTCCTTGCCGCGCCCCAAGGGACCACGGGGCACGACAATCCCCTTCGCCATCATCCCGCGCCAGTGCGAGAAATCCGGGCCAGAGACCAAACGCGTGGCGCACGACCGGTGACCCGCACGGACCCATCGGCGTGCATCGGCGTGCATCGCCTTGCTTCATCTGCGTTAAACCTTTTGGCTCATATGGCGTTGACTGTTGGACGGCCCCGTAGGGCGGAAAAGCGCAGCGCCTTCCGCCGTCGGACGGTGGCGGGATATGTTGTTGGGGACGTCGGCAGATGCGAGCGGCTCGCCCGGCGGTGGCGGAAGGCGCTGCGCTTTTCCGCCCTACGGGCCGTCCAACAGTCAACGCCATATGAGCGAACCTTTTTCTTGCTCTGCCGCGCCACCAGCGCGCAATGCGGGGCGAGGCGGTAGGCGATCGCAGCCTCTCCGAGCCGCGGCCGGAGCGTGCTGAGCCGATCAGGATCACGGTGCAGCGGGACTTGTCACCCTGCGTCACCGATCTTGTGGCGACGGCGCGGCTGGCTTGCTACGCTATCTGTAACGATCGTTGGAGCATGAATCCAGGCAATACCAACGACACGGCGCACGCGTCGCTGGCCGGGCTTGCCCCGGCCCTGCCGGCCAGCGCCCGCGCTTGCCGCCGGCGCGGGGCGATGGGTTAATGCGCGCCTGATCGCGACCGACGGGGAGAGAAACATGGGCCGGTTCACCTACGAGCACATCCATCTGCGCAGCCCCGACCCGGAGGCGACGGCGCAGTACTACGCCAGGATGTTCGATGCCGAAATCATCCGCTCCAAGCCGGTGGACGGCGCGCCGCGCATCGACCTGAACCTGGGCGGGCAGAAGGTGTTCATCGCGCTGGCGCAGCCCGACAAGACCAACGCCGCGCCGCAGGCGCCGTATTTCGGGCTGGAGCATATCGGCCTGACGGTGAGCGACATCGACGCCATCGCCGCTGAGCTGCAGGCCAAGGGCGCCGATTTCACCATGCAGCCGACGACGATACGTCCGGGCGTGCGCATCGCCTTTCTGCGCGGGCCGGAGGGCGTGCTGGTGGAGCTGATCCAGCGCGGCTGACGCCTGCTTGGTCTTGCCGGCGGCGTTGCACCGCGCAAGCTCGCCTAAGGCGACGCCCAACAATGAACGAATCGATCGCGGTTGTGCAGCCTGGCGCCCCGGTGGGCAGGGTGAGCGCATTTGGCCCGTGTCGCCGGCTTGCCTGGGCTGCCCACACTGGTCTTTCGGGAATCGCGGCAACGTGGGAAAGCAAGTAATCAAGCGGACAACGTGGGAAAGCAAGTAATCAAGCGGACACAGAGTTACACAGAGTGTCCACAGAGTTGCACAGAGAAGTATTTATTGGCGCTTCGCGCTGATGACGGATGTGCAGGTCATAATACCTTGCGCGCAGCGCCGTTTGCTTTCTCTGTGAAACTCTGTGGACACTCTGTGTAACTCTGTGTCCGCTTGATTACTTGCTTGACTTGCTTGCCACGCGGTGGCGCCTGCAACCTGATGGGTCGCCATCAGGACTGATGCCGAGCCAGTGCACCTGGAATGGAACCTTGCCTATCCGGTTAACGCATACGCCTACTACCTGTAGACTAACCGGGCTGGACTTCGCGCCCAGCCCTGCCGTTCGCTATCCTGGGGTTGCGACACCTAGGGGGGGCGAAGCCGTGCCGTTTATCATATGTGCGGTCCGAGTTCGAGCGGCGCTACAACAACCGGAAGAACGCGGACATCTTCGGCGCAGCCGTAGCGCTTTGCTGAGAGTTCCGTCCGGAAGCAACCTATTGATTAGAAAGGTAGATTTCTGACACCTGATCGAAAGGCAGGGATTTGACTCAAAACATGCCATCTTTCCGCTTCGGTAATCACTGCAACTAACTGAAATCATTTGATTTGTTCTCGGACGGACACTGAGGCGCCGGAAGGCCCGAAGGGAGCGGGGGCGTTCTCAGTGAGAGAGTGGATCAAGATCGTGGGCGTCACCGCGCTGATTGGATTTCTGGGCGTCGATATTTGCATACGTTCCGCTTCCATCTTAGATTATTCGACACATTTGCCAAATGATCAGCACCAACAAGGGAGCCGAACAGCCAATCCAAAGACCGCCCCTTTGCCCCAGAGCGCTCCTGCTTCGCAGAGCTATCTCCAGCCCTCCTATCGGAGCGGCAACGCCATAGAGCAGGAGGAGAGTGGCGATCAATGGTGGCGGAGAATCTTCCTTGATCTGAAAATCACGGACGTTCTCATTGCGGTTTTTAGTGGGTTTCTGGTTCGCGTTGGCTACCTCCAGGTTGCGACGTATCGTCACCAGCGCGACCTTATGGCCGCTCAGAATGCTCGATCTGCCGCGACGCAGCGCGCTTCGGTTATTGTGGACGGAATACGATGCGAAGCCGGCAAGGGTAGGGATGGGTTCGTCCATGAGTTGATCATATTGGTTTTGTGGAAAAACGGCGGGGACACCCGCACAAAGCATTTGCTGTCCTACGTCAACGGCGGCTCGTTCGATACTAATGGGATGCCTGACAATTTCAATTTCCCCGACCTTGGCGACGGCCGGTGTATTCCAGCGTCTCTCGGGCCGCAGGCAATGGCCGCCGCCGGGCGATTCCGGTTGCATCTGGTGGATGCCGACAAAGTTCTCAGCGGAGAGGTTCGATTCTACGTCTGGGGATGGTGTGAATATGACGATATCTTTGGCGACTCTCCCAGGCACCGGACTGAATTCTGCTTCGAGGTTTCCCTTCGCGGGAAAGTCGAAAGCGGCGATATGGATTGGCGCTATCATGACAAATATAATGGCGCCGACGACGAATGCATGTTCCCGGCCCAAACTTACGAAGCGCGCCTTCATCGCACGCCCCCCGCGCCGTGACGCGTGACCTGCGAGGGTCTGTCAAGCCCCGCATAATCGCCCGCGCAAGAGGGGGGCGAGACGCCCCTGTTATCTGCCATAGCTAACCCTCCTCACCATATATGGTAGGCATATGCGTTAACCGGATAGGCATGAATGGAACAACGCAGCCTGGCCAGGGCGCACCTCGAAGCGCCAATTATTGAACGTTGCCTAAGCGGGTTCGTCACGGCGACACCGCGCGCGCGGCGCGGCCCTTGGCCGCAATCCAACACAAGCGGGACCCGATCATCCTCGGCGACCAGCGTCAGGCGCTGACCGACGCTGATGCGGTCTGCCGTCAGATCCGCTGCGCGCGGTCGACCGCGCCTGGTCCGCGGATCGAGCGCGCCCCGGCGGCGGTTTCGCGTTTGCTCGGGCAGCCGGACGTGGCAACGCCAAGGCACGCGGCCAAGCCAGGATGCACGCACCGACCGGCTGAACCGGGGGGACGCGGATCGGGGAACGCGGGCCGGCCGCGCGCCGGTTTGCCCTCGCGCGCCGCCTCGGCTTTGCTGCCCGCCACGCCAAGCAAGGAGACCCCGATGGACCCGCGCGCCCTGCCGTTCGACGCCGACGCCATGCTCGACGGGCTGCGCCCCTGGATCGAGTGCGAAAGCCCGACCTACGACGCGCAAGCCGTCAACCGCATGATGGATCTCGCCGCGCGCGAGCTGGCGATCGCCGGCGCCCGGGTCGAGCGGATCGCCGGGCGCATGGGCTTCGGCGACTGCGTGCGCGCCAGCTTCCCCCATCCCACGCCGCACCTCCCGGGCATCCTGGTGATGGGCCACCTCGACACCGTCCACCCCGTCGGCACGTTGGCGAAGCTGCCGTTCCGCCGCGAGGGCGGGCGCGCCTGGGGGCCCGGCATCCAGGACATGAAGGGCGGCAACTACCTGGCGCTGGAGGCGATCCGCCAGCTCGGCCGCGCCGGCATCGCCACCAACCTGCCGGTGACGGTGCTGTTCACCAGCGACGAGGAGGTCGGCAGCCCCTCGACGCGCGACCTGATCGAGGCCGAGGCGGCGCGCCACCGCGCCGTGCTGATCCCCGAGCCGGCGCGCCCCGACGGCGGCGTGGTGACCGGGCGCTACGCCATCGCGCGGTTCGACCTGGAGGCCACCGGCCGGCCCAGCCATGCCGGGGCGCGGCTGGCCGAGGGCCGCTCGGCGATCCGCGAGATGGCGCGCCAGCTGATCGCGATCGAGGACATGACCACGCCGGACTGCACCTTCAGCGTCGGCGTGATCCGCGGCGGGGAATGGGTGAACTGCGTCGCCACCACCTGCACCGCGCAGGCGCTGTCGATGGCCAAGCGCCAGCAGGACCTGGACCGCGGCGTGGCACGCATGCTGGCGCTCGGCGCCGCCTCGAACGAGGTGCAGTTCAAGGTGACGCGCGGCGTGACGCGCCCGGTGTGGGAGGCCGACGCCGGGACCATGGCGCTGCACGCGGTGGCGCGCGGGGTGGCGCGCGACCTGGGGTTCGATATTCCGCCGCAAAGTTCCGGCGGCGGCTCGGACGGCAATTTCACCGGCGCGATGGGGATCGCCACGCTGGACGGGCTGGGGGTGCAGGGCGCCAACGCGCACACGCTGGACGAGCACATCGTGGTCGATAGCCTGGCCGCGCGCGGGCGCTTGATGGCCGGCCTGCTGGCGGCCTTGACGTGAGCGGCGGCGCGGCGGGCGGGCCACACCGGCGGCGCGGCGGGCTGGCCAGCCTCGGGCAGATCGTCGTCGCCCGCCGCCGGCTGTTCATCGGCCTGGCGTGCGGGCTGGCGGCCGCGCCGCTGCTGCCGGGCGGGCTCGCCGCCACGACGCGCTCGATCCTGGCCTGGGACCTCGGCGTCGGGGTGTTCCTGCTGCTGGCGCTGCACCTGTTTCTGACCGAGGGTCCAAGCGAGATGGCGGCCAACGCCGCGGCGCAGGAGGAGGGCGAGTGGACGATCTTCGCCCTGACGGTGGCCGCGGTGGTGGCCAGCACGGTGGCGATCGCCGCGGAATTCGCCGGCGCGGCGGAGCTGAAAGGCACCAGCAAGCTGCTGCATGTCGCCCTGGTGGCGGCGACCTTGCTGTGGTCGTGGCTGATGCTGCAATTCACCTTCGCATTCCGTTACGCGCACGAATATTACGCGGTGTCGGGCGACGGGCCGGCGGTGGATGGCGGGCTGATATTTCCGGGCGAGGAACACCCGGACTACCTGGATTTCCTGTATTTCGCGCTGGTGCTGGGGATGACGTTCCAGGTCTCCGACGTCGCCATCGCCGCGCGCAAGCTGCGCCGGCTGGCGGCGCTGCACGGCCTGCTGGGGTTCCTGTTCAACACCGTCATCCTGGCGCTGGCGGTGAACATCGCGGCGGGGCTGCTGTAGCGGCCCGCCCCCCCGCCGGTCAGCTGCCCCGGTCAACTGTGCCGGTCAGCCGCGCCGCTCAGCTGCGATAGCTGCCGTTGATGTCGATGTAGCCGTGCGTCAGGTCGCAGGTCCACACCGTCGCCTTGCCGCGGCCGAGCCCGAGGTCGATCGCGATCGACACCTCGCGCCCCCGCATGTGCGCCACCACCGGCGACTCGTCGTAGCCCGCCACCACCCCGCCGTGGCGCGCCATCCACACCCCGCCGACGGCGACCGACAGCTTGTCGCGGTCCGCCGGCTCGCCGGCCTTGCCCACCGCCATGACGATGCGGCCCCAGTTGGCGTCCTCGCCGGCGATCGCCGTCTTCACCAGCGGCGAATTGGCCACCGTCATGGCGATCCGCTTGGCCGAGCGCGCCGTGGTGGCGCCGGTGACATCGATCCGCACCAGCTTCTGCGCCCCCTCCCCGTCGCGCACCACCTGCAACGCCAGGTCGAGCAGCAGCTCGTCCAGCTTGCGGGCGAAATCCGCCAGCAGCCGGGTGCGCGCCGCCGCGGCCGCGGCCGGCGGGATGCGCGGGTGCTTCGCCTGGCCGGTGGCGAACAGCAGCACGGTGTCGGAGGTCGAGGTGTCGGAATCCACCGTGGTGCAGTTGAAGCTGGCATCCACGCCGCGCCGCAGCATGGCCTGCAACGCGTCGGCCGGCAGCTTGGCGTCGGTGAACACGAAGCACAGCATGGTCGCCATGTCGGGGGCGATCATGCCGCTGCCCTTGGCGAAGCCGCTGAGGCGCACCTCGGCGTCGCCGATCCGTGCCACCCGGGTCGCCGCCTTGGGAAACGTGTCGGTGGTCATGATGCCGCGCGCGGCAGCTTCCCAGGCGTCCTCGCGCAGGCCCGCGTGCAGCGCCGGCAGTGCGGCGGTCAGCCGTTCGTGCGGCAGCGTCTCGCCGATCACCCCGGTGGAGGCGACGAACACCTGCCGCGCCGGGCAGCCGAGCAGCTTCGCCGCCGCCTCGGCGGTCGCCGTGCAGGCCTCGCGCCCGGCCCGTCCGGTGAACACGTTGGCATTGCCGGCGTTGACCACCACCGCGCGCGCCCGCCCCCCCTTCAGCGCGCCACGGCACCAGTCGACCGGCGCGCCGGGGCACTTGTTGGAGGTGAAGACGCCGGCGACGGTGCTGCCGGGCGCCAGCTCCAGCATCACCAGGTCGTTGCGTCCCTGGTAGCGAATGCCGGCGGCGGCGGCGCCCAGGCGCACGCCCGCCATTGGCGGCAATTCGGGCAGATCAACGGCAAGCGGTGACGTCGGTATGGCCATGGTGGGTCCTTTGGGCGTTTCCTCGGGCGGTTGGTTTCTGGCGGACGCGCCGCTGCCGATGGTCCGGTCGGGACAGGCGATGTCACGGCCGCGCGGCGGGGGCGGAACGCCCTGTCAATGTGGCCAGGGTCGCTGGGGTCAGGGTCGCTGGGGTCAGGGTCGCTGTGATCGGTGTGGCCGTGGGTTGCTGTGCGGGTCTCCGGTTGCGCCGGCCTGCTTCCCCCGTGCGCGCCGCGCCAAGCGGCGAACCGCGGGGAAAACCGTCAGGGCTTGGCGGCGGGCGGCGGCTCGGCGGTGTCGGTGGCACGCGGGATCGAGCCGTCGAGGTTGAATTTCTCCACTTTCACCTGGGCCCGGGCGTCTGCCAGGACGCGCTGGATCCCCTCATGGATCGCCTTCTGGCGCAGGTCGTTGCGCGCCTGCTCGAAGCTCGGCGGCGGCGAATGCCGGCGCTCCAGCACCTGGATCACATGCCAGCCGAACTGCGTGTGGACCGGCACGTCGGAGATCTGGCCGGGCTGCATCGCGAAGGCGGCGGCGGAAAATTCCGGCACCATCTCGTCCTGGTGGAAGAACCCGAGGTCGCCGCTGTGGTCCGCGCCCGGGTCCTTGCTGTATTCCTTGGCCAGCTTGGCGAAGTCGCCGCCCTGCTTCAGCTCGGCGATGATCTTTGCCGCCAGCGCCTCGTTGTCCACCAGGATGTGGCGGGCATGCACCTCGTCGGCACCGGGCTTGTTGGCGACCTCGCGCTGGTAGCGGGCGCGCAACGCCTCGTCGGTCAGCTGCGGACCGAGCTCGCGGCTGAGCATCGCCGTCTCCAGCACGTGATCGGTGGCGGTGGCGATCTGGCGCTGGATCGCGGGATCGTTCGGCAGCCCGGCCTTGCGCGCCTCGATCACCAGCGCCTCGCCGTCGATCAACTGCTCGAGCAGCATCGGATACAGCGTCGCCGGCGGCATGGCGCGCGCATTTGGCGGCAGATCCTGCGCCGCGCTCTTCACGTCGCTCAGATGGATCGGCTGGCCGTTCACCGTGGCCACCACCGGGTCGGCGGCGGCGCCCTTGGCGGCGTCGGCTTGCGCCGGCGCGGCGGGCAACGCCGCGGGCGCCGGGCTCGCTGCCGGGGCCGGGGCCGGGGTCGGTGTCGGGGTCGGTGTCTGGGCGTTCACGCGCCCGGCGAGCAGCAGCAGGCCCGCGCCGGCCAGCAGAAGCCGACGCAGCTTGGGTGCAGTGGGGCAACGCCCGAAAGACGGCATGGAAATCCTTGTCGAAAGAGGTGGCCGATCATGGCGGAAGCATCTGCCTGCCACAAGGCAACCAGCCCCCCGCCAGACGGCGGTCAGTTCCCGGTTTTTTGCCGAGCCCGCGACGCCGCGGCAACCGCGCGGCCGCGCCGCAGGCAGGCCGGGGCTTCGCCCCGGACCCCACCAGGGGGGCTTTGCCCCCCTGGACCCCCCACCAGAGGCAGCGGCCTCTGGACTCCATGACTGGGCGTGTGGGGAGGGGAAGGGGGCGGGCGGGCGAGGCGACGGGGCGCCGTCCAGCGTGCTGGACGGCGCCCCGTCGCCTCGCCCGCCCGCCCCCTTCCCCTCCCCACACGCCCAGTGAAGGGTTCCAAGGGCTGTGCCCTTGGTGGGGGTCCAGGGGGCAAAGCCCCCTGGCGGGGTCCAGGGGCGGAGCCCCTGGCCTTCCTGCGGCGCGGCCGCGCTGCTGTCGTTGACCGGGGCCGCGGTGGGTCCTATCTGAACCAGGCTCCGTCCGGCACCTCCGTGCCGGGGTCCGCCGGGCCGATCATGCGGCCAATCGCCGGTGGACAAGCTGTCGCAGAAGGTTCTCATGTTCGCTGTTATTGCCCGCGCCGTGTTCGGCACTGCCAACGATCGCTCGCTCAAGGCCTATCAGCGCCGGGTGCCGCAGATCAACGCGCTGGAGCCGGCCATCGCCGCGCTGTCGGACGAGGCGCTGCGCGCCAAGACCGCGGACTTCCGCGAGCGCCTCGCCGCCGGCGCGACGCTGGACGAGCTGCTGCCCGAGGCCTTCGCCGTGGTGCGCGAGGCCGGCACGCGCACGCTGGGCCAGCGGCATTTCGACGTCCAGATGGTCGGCGGCATGGTGCTGCACGACGGCAAGATCGCCGAGATGAAGACCGGCGAGGGCAAGACCCTGGTCGCCACCCTGCCGGTCTATCTGAACGCGCTCAGCCGGCAAGGGCGTGCACGTCGTGACGGTGAACGACTACCTGGCCCGCCGCGACGCCGAGTGGATGGGCCAGATCTACCGCTTCCTCGGCCTGACTGTCGGCGTGATCGTGCACGGGCTGGACGACGGCCAGCGCCGCGCCGCCTATGCCGCCGACATCACCTACGGCACCAACAACGAGTTCGGCTTCGACTACCTGCGCGACAACATGAAGTACCGGCTGGAGGACATGGTCCAGCGCGACTTCAACTACGCCATCGTCGACGAGGTGGACAGCATCCTGATCGACGAGGCGCGCACCCCGCTGATCATCTCCGGGCCGGCCGAGGACAGCTCCGACCTGTATCGGCGGGTCAACGCGGTGGTGCTTGAGCTGGTGACGCGACCCGAATCGGCTTACGAAAAAGACGAGAAATTCAAGACCGTCTCGATGACCGAGCCTGGTTCCGAGCGCGTCGAGGACATGCTGCGCGAGGCCGGCGTGCTGACCGAGGGCAACCTGTACGACATCTTCAACGTCTGCGTGGTGCACCACGTCCAGCAATCGCTGCGCGCGCACACGCTGTTCACCCGCGACGTCGACTACATCGTGCGCCAGGACAAGGTGGTGATCATCGACGAGTTCACCGGCCGCATGATGGAGGGCCGGCGCTACTCCGACGGGCTGCACCAGGCGCTGGAGGCCAAGGAAGCAAGTCACCGTGCAGGCGGAGAACCAGACCCTGGCCTCGATCACCTTCCAGAATTATTTCCGGCTCTATCCGAAGCTCGGCGGCATGACCGGCACGGCGATGACCGAGGCGGACGAATTCGCCGAGATCTACAAGCTGGACGTGGTCGAGATCCCGACCAACGTGGCGGTGATCCGCAAGGACGAGGACGACGAGGTCTATCGCTCGGCGGCGGAAAAATACGAGGCGGTGGCCAAGCTGATCGAGGAGACCCGCAAGCGCGGCCAGCCGGTGCTGGTCGGCACCACCAGCATCGAGAAAAGCGAGCACATCAGCGCGCTGCTGAAGCAGAAGCGGGTGCCGCACGAGGTGCTGAACGCGCGCTTCCACGAGCAGGAGGCGGAGATCGTCGCCCAGGCCGGCGCGCCCGGCGCGGTGACCATCGCCACCAACATGGCCGGCCGCGGCACCGACATCAAGCTCGGCGGCAACCTGGAGATGCGGCTGAAGCACGGAGCTCGCCGCCATCGACGACCCGGCGCTGCGCGCGACGCGCGAGGCGGAGATCCGCGACGAGCTGGCGGTGGCGCACGAGGCGGTGAAGCAGGCCGGCGGGCTGTTCGTGGTCGGCACCGAGCGCCACGAGAGCCGGCGCATCGACAACCAGTTGCGCGGCCGGTCCGGCCGGCAGGGCGATCCCGGCGGCTCGCGCTTCTTCCTGTCGCTGGAAGACGACCTGATGCGCATCTTCGGCTCCGACCGGATGGGCGGGATGCTGCAGCGCCTGGGGCTGCAGGAGGGCGAGGCGATCGTCCATCCGTGGATCAACAAGGCGCTGGAGAAGGCGCAGAAGAAGGTCGAGGCGCGCAACTTCGACACCCGCAAGAACGTGCTGAAATACGACGACGTGATGAACGCCCAGCGCAAGGAGGTCTACGCCCAGCGCAAGGAGTTCATGAAGGCCGCCGACGTGGCCGAAACGGTTGCCGAGATGCGCACCGAGATCATCGACGATGATGATCAGCCGCCGGGTGCCGGAAAAGGCCTTCGCCGAGCAATGGGAGCTGGCGGAACTCGCCGATGACCTGAACCGCCTGCTCAACACGGACCTTCCGGTGGTGGAATGGGGGCGCGAGGAAGGCATCGACGAGACGCAGTTGCGCGAGCGCGTTGTGGCCGCGGCGGACGCCATGATGGCGGCCAAGGCCGCCAACATGGCCCCCGAGCTGATGCGCTTCATCGAGAAGTCGCTGCTGATCCAGGTGCTCGACGCGGTGTGGAAGGAGCACCTGTATGCGCTGGACCATCTGCGCCAGGGCATCGGCCTGCGCGCCTATGGCCAGCGCGACCCGCTGAACGAATACAAGAGCGAGGCGTTCGCTGCTGTTCAACGCCATGCTGGACGAGCTGAAGGAACGCGTGACCGCCATGCTGGCCCGCGTCGAGCTGGCCCCCGACGGCCCCGCGGAGCCGCCGCCGCCGCCGCCGCTGCAAATGTTCGAACTGCACCCCGAACCCGAACTGGCGTTTGCCGGGGCGGCCGCGGACGGGCCGGGCGCCACGATGGAACTACGTTCGGCTCCGGCGCCGATGCCGGTTGCCGCCCGCTCGATGCGGGCCGACGCGGTCGATCCGAACGACCCGGCGACCTGGCGCAATGCCGCGCGCAACGGCCCCTGCCCGTGTGGGTCGGGCAAGAAATACAAGCACTGCCACGGCAAATTGAGCTAGCGAGGCCGATCATGTGCCCGGGGGTGCTGCGCGCCGGCTTGACGTCAACGTCGATCCGGGCACGCTTTAAGGGATGACACCGTCTTCGGAGCATGCCCCGGCTGCCGGCAAGGTCGCGGCCGAGGTTGGGCCGGGCGAGGTTGGGCCGGCCGCGGCGGGCCCCGGCCCGGCGCCGGCGATGGAATTCCGGCCGATCCACATCTCCGGCTACGACCGCGAGCCGCATGATTTCTATCCGACGCCCGATTGGGTGACCGAGGCGCTGCTGAAGCACCTGACGCCGCGCGGCGCGGTGTGGGAGCCGTGCTGCGGCGACGGCGCGATGGCGCGCGTGCTGGAGCGGGCCGGGCACAGGGTGGTGGCCAGCGACCTGGTCGATCGCGGGTTCGGCCGCGGCGGCGTGGATTTCTTCGACTGCACCGCGTTTCCCCCCGGCTGCCGCACCATGGTGACCAACCCGCCCTATGGCGATGGCGGGGCGTTGCTGCGATCGACCAACAGCTCGCTCAGCCTGCAACGATTCGTCCGCCACGCGCTGGCGCTGACCATCGCCGCCAACGGGCAATTGGCGTTGCTGGTGCGGTTCCAGTGGATCGCCGGCAAGCGGGCCGCCGCGCTGATCTCCTCGGGGCCGCTCAGCCAGGTGGTGGTGCTGACCAAGCGCATCCAATGGTTCGACATGGGCGAGCGGACCACCACCGGACAGCACCACCATGCCTGGCTGGTGTGGGATTGCCGCCATGGCCGCCTGCTGCCACCAAGCCTGGTGTATTCGCCGTAACGTCGGAGGCCGCCCATGGGCAACACCATCGACCTCGCCGGTCATGTCGCGCTGGTCACCGGCGCCTCGCGCGGGATCGGCCGGGCGATCGCGCTGGCGCTGGCCGAGGCCGGCGCCGACATCGCGGTGAACTACCACGCCCGCGCGGCCGAGGCCGAGGACGTGGCGCGGCAGATCCGCGCGCTCGGCCGGCGCGCCCTGACGATCGCCGCCGATGTCGCCGACGGCGCCGCCGTCACTTCCATGGTGGCGGCGGTCGCCGAGGCGCTGGGGCCGATCGACCTGCTGGTGAACAATGCCGGCATCGGCCCGGCGCACGGCATCGACGACCTGACGCCGGCGGTGTTCGAGCGCACCATCGCGGTCAACCTGACCGCCGCCTTCCTGTGCATCCAGGCGGTGCTGCCGGCGATGCGCGCGCGCCGCTTCGGGCGCATCGTCAACATCAGCTCCGGCGCGGCGCGCGGCGCGGGCGGCATCGGCGTGCACTACAATGCCTCGAAGGCCGGGCTGGAGGGGCTGACGCGCGGCTACGCCGCCCGCCTGGCCGCCGAGGGGATCACGGTGAACGCCATCGCGCCATCATTGATCGACACCGAAATGGTGGCACCGATCCGCGCCGCCGCCGCGCGCATCCCGGTGGGCCGGCTCGGCACCGCCGGGGAGGTGGCGCAGGCGGTGCTGCTGGCGATGGCCAACGCCTACCTGACCGGCCAGACCATCCAGCTCAACGGCGGCCTGCATTTCATCTAGCCCGCACCCAGGAATTTCACGCGGTGTCGCGCGTTGCAGCCACGGCTGGTTCGGCCCCTGCCGAAAGAGACCGGCTGCGACGGCGGATTTGCATGACGGTCGGCACGGCCTCGGTTTCGGCTTGCGCGGCGTGCGCGGTTTCGTTGCGCCGCGCCGCCGGCCCGGCGAACCTGGCCCCGATGACGCCGGCGCCGCCTCCCGGGGACCGACCGATGATCGGCGCGCCGTTGCCGCATTGGTGCCGGATCGTGATGAACAACGCCACCAACGCGTTCGTCGCCAGCCTGGTCCCGGAGCGCCTCGATGCGCTGGAGATCTCCGGCACCGCATGGCGCGATGCGGGGTTTCGCTCCTACGAGCACGCCGGCTTTCCCGACTTCGACATTTGCCGCGACCGCACGTCGCGCACCTACGACATCATCATCGCCGAACAGGTGTTCGAGCACCTGCGCCGGCCCGACCGCGCCGCCCGCAACGTCCTCGCCATGCTGCGCCGCCACGGCGTGTTCGTGATGACGACCCCGTTCCTGATCAAATACCACCCGGAGCCGCTCGATCTCTGGCGCTGGACCGCCAGCGGCCTGAAAGCCTGGCTCGAGGATGCGGGATTCGCCAGCGTCACCGCCGATTCCTGGGGCAACCGCGCGTGCGTCGCGGGCAATTTCGATACCTGGCCCGACTACGACCCCGCGCTGCATTCGCTCGCGAACGAGCCCGAGTTCCCCATCGTCGTGTGGGCCTTCGCGCGCCGTGCCACGGCCCAAACCCCGCTTGATCGGCTCGTCGCCTACGGCAAGGCAGCCCGCCGCAAGCTGCGCCGCTGACGGAACGAACCACGCCGCGCGCCGACCGCCCGAGGCTCCCGCTCAACCGGCAGGGCAGCAACATCGCCTTGTCACTGGCCGACCCCGCCCATCTGCTGGAAACTGGACCGGCGCCGCGCGACGGGCCGGCGGCACCCCTGCGCCGGGACCCGCGCATGCGTGCCGCCAGTCCCGGCACCGCTGCATCAACGCAACCGGAGGCATTGCCCGTGCTTGACCGCATTCTGCTGACCAACGACGACGGCATCGACGCGCCGGGCCTCGCCGTGCTGGGCGAGATCGCCGCCGAGCTGGCGCGCGAGGTCTGGGTGGTGGCGCCCGAACACGACCAGAGCGGCGTCTCGCACGCCGTCAGCCTGCACCACCCGCTGCGCGTGGTGGAGTACGGCCCGCGACGCTTCGGCATCAACGGCACGCCCGGCGACTGCGCGGTGATGGGCATCTGCCACCTGATGCCGACGCCGCCGGACCTGGTGCTCTCGGGGGTCAACCGCGGCGGCAACCTGGGGATGGAGACGGTGTTCTCCGGCACCGTCGGCGGCGCCATGACGGCGATGCTGGTCGGCGTGCAGGCGATCGCGCTCAGCCAGGTCTGGACCGATCGCAACAACGTGCGCTGGGACACCGCGCGGCGTCTGGCGCCCGGCGTGATCACGCAGTTGCTGGCCCTCGGCTGGAGCGCCGATACCTGCCTGAACGTGAATTTCCCGGATCGCCCGGCCGATGCGGTGGGGCCGCTGACGGTGGCGCGGCAAGGCGCCGGGCTGCTGCAGGGAATGGTCGTGGAAACCCGCACCGATCCGCGCGGCATCCAGTACCACTGGCTGAACTTCCGCCGCGGCCCGCGCGCCCAAGGCCCCGATGCCGATACCGACGTGATCGCCGCCGGGCGCATCGCCGTCACCCCGATCCGCTACGACCGCACCGACGCCACCGCCTTCACCGCCCTGGCCGCCAAGCTGCCGCGACTGTAGCGGCCGGAACCGATCGCGGGCCGGCCCGGACGGGGTGAGCCGAAGCAAGGTCAGGGCTCCGCCCTGAAACCCGCCAGGGGGCTTTGCCCCCTGGACCCCCACCAGAGGCGGAGCCTCTGGAACTCCATGACTGGGAGTGTGGGGAGGGGAAGGGGGCGGGTGGGCGAGGCGAAGGGGGCGCCGTCCGGCGTGCCGGACGGCGCCCCCTTCGCCTCGCCCACCCGCCCCCTTCCCCTCCCCACACTCCCAGTGAAGGGTTCCAAGGGCTCGCCCTTGGCGGGGTTCCAAGGGGCAGCGCCCCTTGGCGGGGTCCAGGGGCGGAGCCCCTGGCCTTGCTTCGGCTCACCCAGTCCGAGCCGGCCTGAGATCGGTTCTGCCGGCGCTTGCCCGATCCGGTCGCGGCGGCTCAAATCCAGGCCAGGCAACCGAGACGACCGGGACATCATGACCGCCAGCGCCGCCCCCATTGACACACCCACTGGCGCACGCGCCGCACCGCCGGTGCCGAACACGCCGCTGGCCGGCATCACCGTGCTGGATCTCGGCCAGATCTATCAGGGGCCCTATGCCACGGCGCTGATGGCGCGCGCCGGCGCCGACGTGATCAAGATCGAGCCGCCCGCGGGCGAGCCGTTGCGGCGCAATCACGCCGGCAAGGGCACCCGGCTGGCCTTCGCGATGCTGAATTCGAACAAGCGGGCGATCACGCTCAATCTGAAAGCGGAACGTGGCCGCGCGCTGCTGATCGAGATGGTGCGCCGCGCCGACGTGCTGCTGGAGAATTTCGCCCCCGGCACGCTGGACAACCTCGGCGTCGGCTACGCGGTGCTGGGCGCGGCCAATCCGCGGCTGGTGTATGCGACGGGCACCGGCTTCGGCATCAGCGGGCCGGACCGCGACACGCTGGCGATGGACCTGACGATCCAGGCGGCGTCGGGGATCATGAGCGTGACCGGCGATCCGGACGGGCCGCCGACCAAGGCCGGGCCGACCGTGGTGGACTACATGGGCGGGATTCATCTTTACGGCGCCGTGCTGACGGCGCTGTTCCAGCGCGAGCGGACCGGGCGCGGCCAGCTCGTCGAGGTGGCGATGCAGGAGGCGGTGTATTCGACGCTGGCCTCCAGCTTCGAATACCATTTCCGTACCGGAAAGGTCCCGCCGCGCACCGGCAACCGCCAAGCGGGGCTGGCCACCGCGCCGTACAACGTGTTCGCCGCCGCCGACGGCCATGTCGCCATCCATGTGGTGACGGAGGCCCATTGGCAGAAGCTGCTGACCGCGATGGGGCGCGAGGACCTGCGGGACGATCCGCGTTTCGCGACGATGGCCGCGCGGGCGCAGAACATGGCGGCGACCGAGGCGGTGGTGAGCGAATGGACCAGCGGGCTGGCGAAACAGGAGGTGTTCGCCGCGACCCGGCGCCATCGCATCCCCTGCGCCCCGGTGCGCACCGCGCCCGAGGTGATGAACGATCCGCACATGCACGCCCGCGGCATGCTGGAGCGGATCAACCATCCCGAGATCGGCGAGATCGTCGTGCCGACCACGCCGCTGCGCCTGCACGGCGCCGACAAGGTGGCGACCGTTCCGAGTCCGTCGATCGGCCAGCACAACGATGACATCTATGGCGGCTGGCTTGGATTGAGCGCGCGCGAGCTGGCCGATCTGCGCCGCGGCGGGGTGATCTGACGCCGAGTGGCCAGCGGATGGGACAACGCCGCCGCATGGTCGCCGCTCGCGCGGCCACCGCGCGGTTCGGCTATGCCGGCGCCGCGTCGGCGAGCTCGACGCGATTGCGGCCGGCGCGCTTTGCCGCGTACAGCGCGACGTCGGCGCTGTGCAGCAGGATCTCGGCGGTTTCGCCGCCGCTGCCGCTGCAGGCAACGCCGATGCTGACGCTCAGGTGGCAGAGGCGGCCCGGCACCGGCGCGAACGGCAGGGCGTCGACCGCCCCGCGCAGGCGTTCCGCGGCCGCAACTGCTTCGTCGGGGCCGGAGCCGGGCATCACCACGACGAATTCCTCGCCACCGTAACGGGCGAGCGAGTCGAAAACGCGCGTGTTGGCGCGCAGCGTCTCGGCGATCGCGCGCAACGCCCGGTCGCCGGCGGCGTGTCCATAGGCGTCGTTCACCTCCTTGAAGTGATCGACATCCAGCATCAGCACCGCCACCTCGCGATCGGGGTTCGCCACCAGCAGGCCGCGCAGATGGCGCAGCAGATAGCGCTGGTTGTACAGCCCGGTCAGCGGATCGGTCAGCGCCAGTTCAAGCGCCTGGCCAAGATCGTCGCGCAGCCGGTCCTGGTAGAACTTGCGGCGGATCTGGTTGCGCGCCCGGGCACGCAGTTCATTCTCGTCGAGCGGCAGCACCAGCCAGTCGTTGGCCCCCAGGTCGAAGCCGCGCAGCAGCCGCTGGCGCTCCTCCGGTTCGGCCACCAGCAGCATCGGCACGTCGCGCGTTGCGTCGGCGGCGCGCAGGCTGGAGGTGAGTTTCAGCGGATCCTCCGCGCTCATGGCCAGGCTGAGCACGATCAGGTCGAGCGAGCTGGTCGCCGACGGCATCATGACCTCGGCCTCGCTCCGCGCCCGGCTGCTGACGATCCCGTCGCGGGCGAGCGCGTCCTGGATGGCCTGCGCACTTGGGTCCCAGTCGTCGATCACCAGCGCCCGCGCCCCGGCGACCGAGGGAACCCGCACCTCGTCGGACGACAGGCCGAGGGCGCGCGCCGTGTCGCCGCGCGCGCGCCATTCGTCCAGCAGGCGCTTCAGCCGCACCAGGCTGCGCACACGGACCATCAGGGTATCGTATTCGACCGGTTTGGTCAGGAAATCGTCGGCGCCGGCTTCCAGCCCGCGCAGCCGTTCCGACGGCTCGCCCAGCGCGGTGACCATGACCACCGGGATATGCAGGGTTGCCGCGCTCTGTTTCAGTTGGCGGCAGCATTCGAAGCCGTCCATGCCGGGCATCATGACATCGAGCAGGATCAGGTCGGGCTGCCATTCATGCGCCAGGCGCAGCGCCTCGAACCCATCGCGACCGCTGGCGACCTGATAGTATTCGGCCGACAGTTTTGCCTCCAGCAGGCGGGTATTCGCCGGAACATCGTCGATAATCAGGATTCGCGCGGTCATCCGGGTTCGGTCGTCCTTCAAAGCTGGGCGACATCGGTGATGCCGGGGCCCTTGCGGGATCATAGATAATGCATCCGGGCCGATTACGAAAGCAATCCGCCGGGACAGGCACGACGCACACCGCCGTGGGTGTCGGGCCAGGTGGTTGGGTGTCCCGCGTTGCGTGGCGGCGGCTGCATGGAGGGCGGATGCGGACCGCCCGCTGGCAGCGTGCCGGCGGGGCTTTCGCGACTCAGGCATGTCGTGTATTCGTTAAGTCCCCATGCAATGAATATGAAGAAAAAGCGACAAAATCATGACAACCATCGTCGATTCGTCTGATAGTGGCGGCAGCTCCACCAATCTTCGCCGGACTGCCTCTGTCGCCAGGCCGGGGATGTTCTTTCGCCGCTGGCTGGCCAACCCGCTGCAGATGGGCTCCGTGGTGCCGTCCTCGGCGGCATTGTGCGCGCGCATCGTTCGCCAGACCCGCCGCGCCGCGGATGAGGCGGTGCTGGAACTGGGGGCCGGCACCGGCGTGATCTCGCGCGCGCTGCTGGCCGGCGGCGTGCCGGCCGATCGGCTGTTCGTGGTCGAGATCGTGCCGGCCATGGCGGCGCATTTGCGTCTTGCGCTGCCCGGCGCCCGGGTCATCGAGGGCGACGCGCGCCAACTGGCGGAGCTGCTGCCGGCGGACTGGCACGGCCGCATCGGCACGGTGATCTGCGGCATCCCGCTGGTGCTGCTGGCGTTTGCCGAGCAGCGCCGCATCGTCACGGCGATGCAGGCGGTGGCGCCGGGGCGCGGCTTTCTGCATTTCAGCTACTGCGCCACCTCGCCGATCGACGCGCGCAAGCACCAGCTGGCGGCAAGGCGCGAGGCGTGGACGCCGCTCAATTTCCCACCCGCCAGCGTCTGGCGCTACACTCCGCTCGACTGATACCAGCCGGCAGAAGGATCGACTCTTCGGCGGTGCCCACCCCGTCATGGCCGGCGAAGGCCGGCCATCCACGACTTGCCTTCATTTAGCAAGCCGAAGTCGTGGATGCCGGGCCGGAGCCTGTCCTCGGGCGGGCCTGCGGCCCGACCCGGGGGCCCGGCATGACGTGGGTGCGGCGCCAATGGGTCAATCCTTCCGCCGGATGGTATCTGAGAGGGGCCGATCGCCGGCGCCGGATTGTCTGCCGCGGCTCGTGCCGCCTGAACCGGACCGGCAGCGGGTCGTTTCCGCGACGACAAGACCGGACGACGGGCGGCCGGAAGGTGGGCGGCACGGCGCAGGCCCAGCGTGGCGACGCGGCCTGGCCTGGCGAGGCCGCCCGGCGGAACGATGCAGTCTGGTGGAGCGATGTTGATCAGGCTGGTTCCCTTCGCCTTCGTGCTGCTGTGGAGCTCGTCCTTCATCGGCGCCCGGGTCGGCCTGCGCGACGTGACGCCGCTGCTGTTCGTCGAGGTCCGCCTGTGCCTCTCCGCCAGCCTGCTGGTGCTGGCCATGCTGGTGCTGCGGCGGTCCTGGCAGGTCTTGCGGGGACGCTGGCTGCACTGCGCGGTGGTCGGCGTGCTGGCGAACACCGTGCTGCTCGATCCGGCGCATGTCGCGATGACCCGCATGCATGCCGCGCCGATCGCGCTGATCCAGACGCTCAATCCGCTGCTGACCGCGCTGCTGGCCTGGCCGTTGCTGGGCGAACGGCTGCGGCCCTGGCAGTTCGTCGGCCTCGGCCTCGGCGTGGCCGGCGTGGTGCTGATCGTCGGCCTGGCCGCGGCACAGAGCCCGGTCCAGCTCAACCTGGCGCTGCTCACCGTGACCGGCGTGGTGGGGCTGGTCAGCGGCACGCTGTATTTCGCCCGGTTCTGCCGCGGCGTGCCGCTGCTGGAGAGCGCGACGGTGCAGTTCCTGGCCGCCGCCGTGGCCGGCGCGCTGGCCATCCTGCTGTTCGAGACCCCGCACGCCGAGTGGACCGCGGCGGCGATCGCGGCGACGGTGTGGAACGCCGTCGGTGTCTCGCTCGGCAGCATGGCGCTGTATCTGCTGATGCTGACGCGCGGGTCGGCGGCGCGGGCGGCGGCGAATTTCTACCTGGTGCCGGGGACGGCCGCGGTGCTGGCCTGGCTGCTGCTGGGCGAGAGCCTGACCGCGCTGACGGTGCTCGGGCTGGCGGTGTCCTCGGTCGGCTGCTGGCTGGTCGGCCGCCGCTGAGCGCATTCGCCGGCGCCGCGCCCGATCGCGCCGGCCCGCCCCCGCCGGCCCGCCCCCGCCGGCCCGCCCCCGCCGGCCCGCCCCCGCCGGCCCGCCTGTGTGAGCCAGATCACATCCGGCGGCACCGGAGCGGCGCAGGATCATGTCGCTTTCGTAGCCACTGGGAGGATCTCAAAATGGCCCGACACCCACTGAGCGGCAGCGAGCGGCACCCCATGGCGGGCGCCCGCGCCGTTGGCAAAGCCGATCCCGCGGAACGCCTGGAGGTCAGCGTCATCCTGCGCAACCGCGCCGGCGATGCCCTGCAACAGATGGTCCGCCACGCCGCCGGGGGCGACGCCTCGGGCGGCCATCTGCGGCGGGAAGAGTTCGCCGCCCGCTTCGGTGCCCGCAAGGACGACATCGACGCGGTCAAGGCCTTCGCCGCCGCGCACGGCCTGGCGGTGATCGAGGCGAATGCCGCGCGGCGCACCGTGGTGCTGGCCGGCACGGTGCAGCAGTTCAATGCCGCCTTCGAGGTGGACCTGCAGCAATTCGAGCATCCGAACGGCACCTATCGCGGCCGGACCGGTCCGGTCCACCTGCCGGAGGAACTGAAGGACGCGGTCGAGGCGGTGCTCGGGCTCGACAACCGGCCAACCGCCCGGCCGCATTTCCGCAGCCGCGCGACGGTCGGCAACGTGCACTGGCACGCGCACGCCGGCGCGCCGACGTCCTACACCCCGACCACCCTTGCCACGCTCTACGGCTTCCCGGCCGGTACCGGGCAGGGCCAGTGCGTCGCCATCATCGAGCTTGGCGGCGGCTACCGGGCCGCTGACCTGACGACCTACTTCAACGGCCTGGGGGTCACGCCGGCACCAAATGTCTCCGCCGTATCGGTGGATCACGGCAAGAACCATGCGACGGGCGATCCGAATGGCCCGGACGGCGAGGTGATGCTCGACGTCGAGGTGGTGGGCGCGGTCGCGCCAGCGGCGAAGATCGCAGTCTACTTCGCGCCCAACACCGACGCCGGCTTCCTCGACGCGATCACCACCGCGGTGCACGACACGACGCATCGGTCGTCGGTGATCTCGATCAGTTGGGGCGGGCCCGAGGCATCCTGGACGCAACAGGCCATGACCGCGTTCGACAACGCGTTTCAGGCTGCCGCGGCGATGGGGATCACGGTGTGCGTCGCCTCGGGCGACAACGGCTCCAGCGACGGCGAAACCGACCACGCCGATCACGTTAACTTCCCGGCTTCCAGTCCGCATGCGCTGGCCTGCGGCGGCACCAGCCTGCGCGCCTTGAATAGAACGATCGAGAGCGAAACGGTGTGGAACGACGGCGCCCGCGGTGGCGCCGGCGGCGGTGGTGTCAGTGCTCAGTTCACGGTGCCGTCCTGGCAGCAGGGACTGAGCGCAATCCAGGGGGGCCGTGCCAAGAAGCTGACCATGCGCGGTGTCCCCGATGTCAGTGGCGACGCGGACCCGGAGACCGGGTATGACGTCCGCATCGACGGCACCAACACCGTGATCGGTGGGACCAGCGCCGTTGCACCGCTCTGGGCCGGGCTGATTGCACGCATCAATGCCGCCAGGCACAGCCCGATCGGGTTCATCAACCCGGCGTTGTACGGCGCGCCCCGCGCGCTGCGTGACGTGACCCAGGGCAACAACGGCGACTTCTCGGCCGGACCTGGCTGGGACGCATGCACTGGTCTCGGCACGCCGAACGGCCAGCAGATCGCCGCCACCTTTGGCGTGGCCATGGCCGCCCGACCCAAGCCGCGCGCACGCAGAGTTGCCTGATCTGCCCTGGCGATCCAAGCCCCCGCGCACCTCAGTGCGCGGGGGCTTGGACATCACCGCACGGCGAACTGGGTCTTGCCGAACATCACCTCGCGCTCCTGGTCGGTCATCTGGCCTTTCCGCTGGTTCTCCGCCAGCACGGCGACGCCGCGCTGCACCGCCGGACGCGCGGCGATCGCGTCGTGCCAGCGCAACAGGTTCGGATACTCGGCCAGGTCGATCCCGCGCCGGTCCGGATTGCGGATCCACGGGAAGGTGATGATGTCGGCCATGCTGTACTCGTCGCCGGCGAGCCAGGTGGCCTGCGACAGGCGCGTCTCCAGCACCCGGTGCAGCCGCTTCACCTCGTTGGTGTAGCGCTCGATGGCGTAGGGCAGTTTTTCCACCGCGTAGTTGGCGAAATGATTGTACTGGCCGAACATCGGCCCGACGCCGCCCATCTGGAACATCATCCATTCCAGGCACCGGTAGCGGCCGACCGGGTCGGTCGGCATCAGCCGCCCGCCGGTCTTCTCCGACAGGTAGAGCATGATCGCCGCGGACTCGAACAGGGTGAACCGCTTGCCGCCCGGACCGTCGGGATCGACGATCGCCGGGATGCGGTGGTTGGGGGTGATCGCCAGGAACTCCGGCTTGAACTGGTCGCCCCGGCCGATATTGATCGGGATCACCTGGTACGGCAGCCCCAGCTCCTCCAGCGTGATGTGCACCTTGTGGCCGTTCGGCGTCGGCCAGCTCCAAACCTCGATCATCGTCGTTCCCCCATTGCCTCAGGCGTTGCCCGCCAGAAAGTCGATCGCCGCCTGCACGCCGCCCGGCTGGTGCGGCACGCCGGCGGCGCGCAGCCCCATCTCCACCCCGCCCAGCGTGCCGAGCAACTGCAGGTCGCCGAAATCGCCCAGGTGGCCGATGCGGAACACCCGGTCCTTCAGCATCCCCAGCCCGTTGCCCAGGCTCATGTTGAACTTCTCCAGGATCACCGCGCGCAACCCGTCGGCGCTGTGGCCCTCCGGCAGGCGCACCGCGGTCAGCGACGAGGAGTAGTGCCGCGGCTCGGCGCACTGGATCTCCAGCCCCCAGGCGCGCACCGCGCGGCGCGTCGCCTCGGCGTGGCGGTCGTGGCGGGCGAACACGTTGGCCAGCCCCTCCTCCAGCAGCATCTGCACCGCGGCCTGCAGGCCGAACAACAAATTGGTGCCGGGAGTGTAAGGAAAATACCCGCCCTTGTTGGCCTCCAGCATCGGCCGCCAGTCCCAGTAGGAGCGCGGCAGCTTCGCCGTCTCGGCCGCCTGCAGCGCCTTGGCGCTGACCGCGTTGAAGCTCAGCCCCGGCGGCAGCATCAGCCCCTTCTGCGAGCCGGCCACCGTGACATCGACCCCCCAGGCATCGTGCCGGTAGTCGATCGAGGCCAGCGACGAAATGGTATCGACCAGCAGCAGCGCCGGATGGCGCGCCGCGTCCATCGCCGCCCGCACCTCGTCGATGCGCGAGGTGCAGCCGGTCGAGGTCTCGTTGTGCACCACGCACACCGCCTTGATGCGGTGCGCCTTGTCGTCGGCCAGCGCCTGGCCGATCGCCGCGACGTCGGCGCCGCGCCGCCAGTCGGTCTCGATGAAGATCGGCTCCAGCCCCAGCCGCTGCGCCATCTCGTTCCACAGCGTGGCGAACCAGCCGGTGCGGCACATCAACACGGTGTCGCCGGGCGACAGCGTGTTGGTCAGCGCCGCCTCCCACGCGCCGGTGCCGGAGGCCGGGTAGATGACCACCGGCCCCGCGGTCTGGAACACCTTGCGCAGGCCGGCGAGGATGTCGAGGCCGAGCACGCCGAAACTCGGACCGCGATGGTCGATCGTCGGGCTGTCGATCGCCCGCAACACCCGGTCGGGCACGTTGGTCGGTCCGGGGATCTGCAGGAAATGGCGGCCGGCTTGGTGCGGCTGAGACATCTTGGCTCCCCGATGATCTGGCTACCCCCGCAAGCTGACGCGCCCCGCACCGCGCGGCAAGGGCAATCGGGGGAGGAAACAAGGCCGGGGCTTCGCCCCGGACCCCACCAAGGGGCGCTGCCCCTTGGAACCCCGCCAAGGGCGGAGCCCTTGGAACCCTTCACTGGGAGTGTGGGGAGGGGAAGGGGGCAAAGCCCCCTGGCGGGGTCCGGGGCGGAGCCCCGGCCTTCCTTCCCCCCCCCCGATTACCCTGTTCGCAAGGTCGGTGCAGTCGGTTAATATGATGCTGACCGCAACGAGCCCCGAGGTGGATCATGTTCATGCGCGCCATGTTGTTTGCCGCCGCCTGCCTGCTCACTGCCGGGGGCGCGCTCGCCGGCGAGCAGGCCAACGCGGCGGGGCATTTCTCCGCCTGGCTGCCGGATGGCTGGGTGATCGCGCAGCAGGGCAACCGGATCGTGGCGCACAATCCGCCCGACACCATCGACGTGGTGATCGGCCCGCTGAAGGACGCCGACGCCGATCTGGTCGACGAGGACGTGGCGGACTTCGTCGATGACGAGATCGACGACATGCACGTCGCCAGCGACACCACCGCCAAGCTGGCCGGCTTCGCCGCGCGGCGGCTGGAGGGCACCGGCAGCGACGAGGGCGACGCGATCGTGTTCCGCGCCCTGGCGCTCGATCCCGGCGGCGCCGCGGCGATCATCGAGGCGCTGGTCTACGGCGATCCCGACGTCATGGCGCGCCCGCAATTGCAGCAGGTGGTGGACCACATCCTGCACAGCCTGCGCCCGGCGCCATAGGCGCTCACCAGCGCAGCGCCAGCAGCACCAGCTCGGCGGCGAGCACCGCGACGATCAGCCATTCCACGCGGGACTCGCGGCGGAAATAGCTGAACTCCGACAGCCGGTCGTTGGCTGCCTGATACAGTTCCACCAGCGCCTCGATCCGGGTTTCCGCCCGGTCCAGCCGGTGCACCACCTCGGCCTGGGTGGCAAGCTCGGTGAACAGCCGGGCGGCCGGGGCGGCCAGCGCCATGGGCGCGCGTTCCAGCGGCCCGCCGATCGCCGCCAGGCGCAGCCGCGCCTGGGTCGCCTGGCGGGTTGCCAGATTGACCGCGGGCCAGCGGCGCAGCGCCGCGGCGTCGAGGCCGTGCGTCAGCTCGGCGTCGCGCGCGGCGGCGGGCCAGGCGGCCTCGATCTGCCGCTCCAGGGCGGCCAGCGCGGCTTCCAGAAAGCCGAAGCAGGCCAGTCCGCGCAGGTAGGCTTCCAGGTTCGCCGCGCTGCCGATCACCACCGCGCGCCCGGGCGCCCAGAGCACCCGCTCGCTGTGCAGCAGCAGCTCGGTCGCGCGCCGGCCGGACGGCGGCGCCACCCAGGCCAGCGCCCGTTCGACCGCCTCGGCCGGGCTGGCGTCCCCGCCGGGCAGCTGCACGACATCCAGCGTGTCCGGCGCGGCCTCCGGCAACCAGGCGGCGAGCTTCTCGCGCGCGACCACCGCATCCAGTTCCGGCAGCGCCAGCAGCACCGTCGCCGTCGCGCCCGCCGCCGCTTCCGGCAGCAGTCGCAGCCGCCAGGTGGTGTGGGTCGGGTTGGCGTCCATGCGCTGGGCTAGCCCGGCAACACCGGAAACTGCATCAGCGTGGGTGCGATCTCCTCCAGGTGCGGCGGGGCGACGAAGGGCACGCCGTCCTCCAGGATGGGGCCGGGCTGGGCCAGCGCGAACAGCGTCTCCTGGCAGTGCGCGAAGCAGCCGCGCAGGAATTCGCCGTTCAGGTGATCGAGCCAGGTGCCCAGCCGCTGCTCGATCACGCGGTCGATCTCCGCCGGCGTCCAGTCCTGCGGCCGCGCCCAGTCGGAGGCCAGCAGGAAGCCCCAGCCGGCCAGGAACGAGGGGATGAGCGCCTGGTAGCTGTGCACCTCGGCAAACACCGTGCGCAGCGTGCGCGCTAGCGCGGCGTGCGGCTTGTCGTCGATGCAGGAGAATTCCAGCCCCTGGACGGCGACGATCGCGCCGGGGCGCAACCGGCGGCGCAGGAGCCGGTAGAATTGTTGCGTGTACAGCGCATCGGCCAGATCGCTGTCCAGCAGATCGACCAGGTCGAGGATCACCACGTCGTAGAACGCATCGTCCTGCTCGAGGAAGCCGCGGCCGTCGGCATGGATCAGGCGGACCCGCGGATCGTCGAAGGCGCCGCGGTGGAACGCCGCCAGATGGGTGCGGCACAGCTCCACCAGTTCGCGGTCGATATCGACCATGGTGACGGAGCGGACCGAGCGGTGCGCCACCACCTCGCGCAGCGCCGCCCCCTCGCCGCCGCCGAGGATCAGCACGTCGCGCGGCTCCGGGTGGCGCAGCATCGCCGGCTGGACCAGCAGCTCGTGATACAGCGCTTCGTCGTCGGCGCTGCTCTGGATCACGCCGTCGAGGAACAGTGCCAGGCCGTAATTGATCGTATCGGCGATCAGCACCGACTGGAACGCGGTGCGGCCCTGGTGCAGCACGGCGCGCAGGCGGTAGGTGTAACGATCGAACGGATCGCTCTCCTCGACCGTCAGCAGGCTGCCGGGGCCGACCTCGGCCAGGGTCGGCGGCGCAACGTAATAAAGACCGGGCGGCGGCTCGGGCAAGGTATAGCCAGGCGTGGCGATTGGTTCGGTCACGTCGCCCATCGGCGGCCCTCCATGCTCGGCCTCCTTCTGCGCCGGGCGCGCGCGGTGTCAAGCGGCTGCGGCTTCCCGCCGCGGGGCCATCGGGCGACGCCGCACCGGATGGGCGCGCCGCCCCCGCCCGGCGCTCGCTGCCGCCATGACCGCGCCCCCCCGCCGGCTGGCCGCCCGACCGCCCGGGGCCGGCGATTTTCCGGATGTTGCAGTGCGGCATTTGCGCTATGCTGCGCCGCAACAAGGGCGGGGAGATCAGGCGAATGGATCACGTCGAGGCCGCCGCCGGGCGCGTCGCCGCGGCTGGGCTGCGGGTCGCCCAGGTGCTGCACGACTTCATCGCCACCGAGGCGATCCCCGGCACCGGCCTTGACGCGGCGGCGTTCTGGGCCGACTTCGCGGCCCTGCTGCGCGAGCTGGCGCCGCGCAACCAGGCCCTGCTGACCACGCGCGACGAGATGCAGGCGGCGATCGACGCCTGGCACCAGGCCCAGCGCGGCGCGGCGTTCGACCCGGCCGCCTACCAGGACTTCCTGCGCGAGATCGGCTACCTGGTCGCCGAGCCGGACCACGTCGCCGTCGCGACCGCGCAGGTCGATCCCGAGATCGCCGCGATCGCCGGGCCGCAGCTGGTGGTGCCGGTGACCAACGCCCGCTACGCGCTGAACGCGGCCAATGCGCGCTGGGGCAGCCTGTACGACGCACTGTACGGCAGCGATGCGATCCCCCGCGCGGCCGACGCCGCCCCGGGCCCCGGCCTCGACCGGCGGCGCGCCGCGCTGGTGGTCGCGCGGGCGCGCGCCTTCCTCGACCAGGCGGTGCCGCTGTTCGCCGGCAGCCACGCCGACGCCGTGGCCTACCAGCTGAGCGGCGGGCGGCTGATGGTGACGCTGAACACCGGGGCGCAAACCGCGCTGGCGCATGAGGCGGCGTTCGTCGGCTACCGCGGCGACGTCACCGCGCTGGCGGCGATCCTGTTCCGCCACCACCACCTGCACATCGAGCTGCGGATCGACCGCAGCCATCCGATCGGCCGCGACGATCCGGCCGGCATCGCCGACGTGGTGCTGGAAGCCGCGGTGACGACGATCCAGGACTGCGAGGACTCGGTCGCCACGGTCGATGCCGCCGACAAGGTCACGGCCTACCGCAACTGGCTCGGCCTGATGCAGGGCAGGCTGATCGAGCGCTTCGAGAAGGGGGGCAAGCGGCTGACCCGCCGGCTGCGCACCGATCGCGTCTACAGCGCGCCCGCCGGCGGCACGCTGACCCTGCCGGGGCGCAGCCTGATGCTGGTGCGCACCGTGGGTCTGCACATGTACACCGATGCGGTGCTCGACGCCGACGGGGCGGAAATCCCCGAGGGGATGCTGGACGCCGCGGTCACCGCGCTGATCGCGCTGCACGACCTGAAGGGCAATGGGGCGCTGCGCAATTCCCGCACCGGATCGGTCTACATCGTCAAGCCGAAGCTGCACGGCCCGGCCGAGGTGGCGTTCACCGCCACGCTGTTCGGCCGCGTCGAGGCGATGCTCGGGATGGCGCCGAACACCCTGAAGCTGGGCATCATGGACGAGGAGCGGCGCACCTCGGCCAACCTGAAGGCCTGCATCGCGGCGGCGAAAGATCGTGTGGCGTTCATCAACACCGGCTTCCTCGATCGTACCGGCGACGAGATCCACACCGCGATGGAGGCCGGGCCGATGGTGCGCAAGGCCGCCATGCGCGACGCCGCCTGGATCAAGGCGTACGAGGACCAGAACGTCGCTATCGGGCTGCAGTGCGGCCTGCGCGGCAAGGCGCAGATCGGCAAGGGCATGTGGGCGGCGCCCGACCGCATGGCCGAGATGCTGGCGCAGAAGATCGGCCACCCGCAGGCTGGCGCCACCACCGCCTGGGTCCCCTCCCCCACCGCCGCGACCCTGCACGCGCTGCATTATCACGCGGTCGACGTGCATGCGCGCCAGGCCGCACTGGCCGGCCGCGCCCGCCCGCCGCTGGCCGACCTGCTGACCATTCCCGTCGCGGACCAGCCGAACTGGTCGCCCGAGGCGATCCAGCAGGAGCTGGACAACAACTGCCAGGGCATCCTGGGCTACGTGGTGCGCTGGATCGACCAGGGGGTGGGTTGCTCGAAGGTGCCGGACATTCACGACGTCGGGCTGATGGAGGATCGCGCGACGCTGCGCATCTCCTCGCAGCACGTGGCCAACTGGCTGCGCCACGGCATCGCGACGCGCGCGCAGGTGCTGGCGACGCTGCGGCGCATGGCGGCGGTGGTCGACCGGCAGAACGCCGGCGATCCGCTGTACCGGCCGATGGCGCCGGATTTCGCCGGCCCGGCCTTCGCGGCGGCTTGCGACCTGGTGTTCGAAGGGCGTAAACAGCCGAACGGCTACACCGAGTTCATTCTGCACGCGCGCCGACGCGAGGCCAAAACGAAGTACCCCCTCGCCCACGCGGCCGTGGGATTGTCGACCGACTCGCACTGATGCTATAGGTGCAGGTGAAACTATCGTCCTGGCGTCCAGGACGATCATGGGAGGAAAGCCATGCGTTCTCGACCGGCTGTGACAAGCTCGCTGGTGGCTCTTGCCTTCGGGGTCTGGCTTGGCTGGCACGGCAGCGCCACCGCGCAGCAAGCGGCCAATCACCATGAACTTCCGGCCTCGGTTCAACTCGAGCATGAGCAAACCCTGCAGCGACTCGCAATTCTCACGCGGCGGAAGGGAGCGGTCGGGGTTGCGGCAAAGAAGGCGGAGGCGGTGCTCAAGGAACATATGGCGCGCGAAGTGGACTACATCCTGCCGCCGCTGACCCTGCTGCCGGAGCTGGCCGAGGGCAAGGCGACGCCCGACATGAAATGGGCGCTGGCGATGACGGATCGGACCAAGGCGACTCGCGAGGAGATTTTTGAGGAACGCGCCCGGATGACGGATGCCCTCAATGGGATCATTGCAGCCGCGTTGCCCGTACATGATAACGAGGCCATCGCTTTCGCCCAAGACGTGGCGGCCGATGTGCTGGTTGACACCGAGCTGGAAGAGCCGACGGTTCTGTTGATCGGCGAATATCTGCACCTCAAGCTGGACGCCGCGCATTAGCGCGCCGGAAGCCTGGCCGTATCGGGCCACCGCGTGGGGGTGTTTCCTTGTCGAGCAGCTTCATCGTCCCGACCGGGTCCAGATCAGGGCGAAACTGCTTCTATCGCATGCTTCGGAAGGGTTTATGTCATGTCTGAGCGTCTTTTGCCTGTCGCGCTCACCAGCTTGGTTGTTTTGCTTGCCGGCTCGTTGGTGACGGGCGCCTGGCAACCCGCCCAGGCCGCCGGCGATGCCGCGGCCGGGCGCCAGGTGTTCCAAACCCATTGCAGCATCTGTCACAACGTGGCACCGGGGCGCAACTCGGTCGGCCCATCGTTGTTCGGGATCGTCGGGAGCAAGAGCGCTGCCGTGCCCGGCTACAATTTCTCGCCGGCGCTGCGCGCACTCAACGCGACGTGGGACGAGGCGACCCTGGACAAGTGGCTCTCCGGCCCCAGAGCCATGGTTCCGGAAACCAAGATGAGCTTCAGCGGCCTCAAGGACGCCAAGCAGCGGGCCGACGTGATCGCCTACCTCGCGACGCTCAAGTAATCCGGCTCTCCGGACAGACAATCCACCCCCGGACTTTGCGCACCCAGGCCGCAGGCGCCGGGCCGTCGGTCGGTCAACGCCGCCGGCTCGGCAGCGGTACCGTCGTGCGTCCGAGATTGATCGCCGGCCGACGACAATCGCGCTTCCGAGATTGACATAAGTCAATGCCGCGCCGCACGGTTCGGAGGGATGCGTGTAAGGGGCCTGACAGGGAGACTCGGGGATGCTCAGACTGACGTATCGTTTCGTCTTATCCGCACTGCTGATTCCGGCGTTCGTTCTGGCGCTGAACCGCCAGGCGCAGGCGGTGCCGGACCTGGCGTCGCAGACCGGCCAGCCGTGCACGATGTGCCATATCGGCGGCTTCGGCCCGCAGCTCACGCCGTTCGGCCGCGCCTTCAAGATCGGCGGCTATACCCAGACCGGCGGGGACGGCCTGGCCAGCAAGATCCCCCTGTCGCTGATGGTGCAGTCGTCGTTCACCAGCACCAGCACCAGCCTGCCGGACGACCAGATCCCGCACCACTATGCGGCGAACAACAACTACTCGATCGATCAGATCAGCGGCTTCATCGCCGGCGGCCTGGGGCCGTACACCGGCGGCTTCATGCAGTTCACCTATTCGCCGGTGGACAACACCGCCGCCGTCAACAACACCGACCTGCGGCCGTTCACCAAGGAGTTCTCCGTCGGCGAGCATTCGCTGCGTATCGGCTTCACGCTGAACAACAACCCGACGGTGCAGGACCCGTACAACTCCACCTTCGCCTGGGGCTTCCCGTACATCGGCTCGGCCCTCGCGCCGACCCCGACCGCCGACGTGATGCTGTCCGGGGGCTTCAACGGCAACAGCATCGGCTACACGGTGTACGCCTGGTACGACAAGCAACTCTACCTTGAGGCCGGCGCCTACAACACGTTCAGCCC
This sequence comes from uncultured Alphaproteobacteria bacterium, assembly GCA_963847615.1. Taxonomy (GTDB): domain Bacteria; phylum Pseudomonadota; class Alphaproteobacteria; order Acetobacterales; family Acetobacteraceae; genus Palsa-883. The sequence goes on along the minus strand of CAWKAN010000006.1, from coordinate 17,200 downwards.
GTGGAGTCTGGCACGCATGGGCGGTGATTACGGCATCGGCGCGACGACCAACCCGGCGCCCTACCTGCGCGCCGCCTATGAATGGAACTGGAACAGCCAGTCGGCGCATGTCGGCGCGATGTTCATGCACGCCGACGTCAATCCGTATTTCGGCACGCCGCAGCAGACCGACGGGTCGATGGGCGTCGATCACTACACCGACTATGCGGTGGACGCCGGCTACCAGTACCTCGGCGACGGCACGCACATCGTCACGGTGGAGGGCATCTTCACGCACGAGGACCAGAACCTGAAGGGCACCACCGCGGCGTTCAACGCGGGCAACGCGACGAACTTCGGTGCAAGTTCCAGCCTGAACCAGATCCGGTTGAACACCTCGGTACCTGGTACAAGAACACCATCGGCGTGACGCTGGGCTGGCAGCGGACCTGGGGGCCGGCGAACCCGGTGCTGTATCAGTCCCCCGCATACGGTGGCTCCGATGTCTACGGCAGCAACAACTCCAAGCCGGACAGCAACGCCTTCATCGTCGAGGCCGACTGGGTGCCGTTCGGCAAGGACGACTCCTGGGCCGGCCCGTTCGCCAACCTCAAGCTTGGCCTGCAATACACCGCCTATACCGAATTCAACGGCGGTACCAGCAACTATGACGGCTACGGCCGCAACGCCAGCGGCAACAACACGCTGCTCGCCTTCGCCTGGATGGCATTCTGACCGATCGGCACCGCCGGCCCGCGCCAGCGGACCGGCGGCGCGCCGGCCGAAGTGCCGCTCGCAATCCAAGGAACCCGCACAATGGAGATCAGTTTTCGCGACCTGATGACCGTGCTGCATGGCATGGGCTTCGGCGCCTTGTTCATGCTCGCCTTCTCCGGCGCCATCGGCGTGATCTATGCCACCGCGGTCACCGACGCGCGCTGGCGGCCGGGTGTCGGCGACAGCCTGATGTTCCGCTTCTATCTGATCAGCATGGCGGTGCTGGCCTGGCTGGCCGTGATTTCCGGGGCCTATCTCGTCTACCCCTGGTATCGCGCCGTGCCGCCGCCCGGCACCACCGACCTTGCCCTGTATCCGCAGCACCTGCTGCAATCCAGCCCGCTCACCGCCGGCTGGCACAGCTACGGCATGGAGTGGAAGGAGCACGTCGCCTGGCTGACGCCGATCGCCATGACCATGGTGGCCTATGTCTTCATCAAGTACGGCCCCGACCTGGCGCGCTTCCGCCAACTGCGCACCGCGGTGCTCGGTTTCACCGTGGTTGCCTTCTTCGCCACCGCCGTGGCGGGCATGTTCGGGGCGTTCCTGAACAAATACGCCCCGGTGCGCGGCGGTCCTGAAATCGTGCTGCTGGTGGACAAGTGACATGGCGCCCGACCCGCGCGTGAACCCGGCCGCCGCAGCGCCGAGCCCCGCCGAGCGCCCGGCCATGCCGAACGGCCCCGGGGCGGCGGCCATCCTGGCCGCGGGCATCGGCGCGCTGGCTCTCGGCATCTTCGCCTTCGCCGGCGACGCCTCGCCGCCGATCCTGCGGGCGTTCAACATCTGGAACCCGACCGGACCGCTCTCCGGCGTGACCTCGGCGGCGGTCCTGGTGTGGCTGGTCGCCTGGTTCCTGCTGGCCCGCCGCTGGTCCGCGCGCAACGTGAACCTGACGCCGGTCACCTTCGCGGCGCTGGCGATGCTCGCCGGCGGCGTGCTGCTGACCTTCCCGCCGTTCATGGACCTGCTGCGGGGCCTCTGACCCGCTGCCCGGGGACAACGCCCGCAAGTCTTCCCCAGCCAAGGCGCGGGTCGCCGCCACCGCTCCACCGGCGTCCGGTGGAGCGGCTGGAAGCGACGCCACGCCCAGGCGGGGAACCGGAACAACATGCCCCGGCGAAGGCCCAGAGAGCACCCGGCGTGGGGGACCAGGGGGCGCGACCGGGCACGAGCGACCGGGCGCAGGCGACCGGGCGCAGGCGACCGGGCGCAGGCGACCGGGCGCGGGCGGCCCGCGCCCGCCGCCGTCAGAGCGGCAGCCGCAGCAACCGGTCGGCGTTGCCATGGGCGATCTTCGCCCGATCCGCCGGCGAGACCGGCAGCGCGTCCAGGAACGCCCGGGCCCGCGCGTTCGACGCGAACGGGTAGTCCACCGAGAACAGGATGCGGTCCGCGCCGAACGTCATCAGCGCCGCCATGAACGGGGCCATGGTGAAGAACCCGCTGGTCGTGATCCACACCTGATCGAGGATCGTCTGGCGCACCGAGCGCCGCAGCCGCGCCTTCGCCTCCGCCGCCGTGGTCTCGTCGATGCGATCCAGCATGAACGGCAGCGCCTCGCCCATGTGGCCGATGACAATCTTCAGCCCGGGATGGCGATCCAGCGCGCCCGACAGCACCAGGCGCAGCGTGTGGATCGCGGTCTCGGCGTGCCAGCCCCAGGCGGACAGCGCCAGGGTGAAGCTGAAATTGCCCGGCAGGTTGTCGTAGTAGGCGCTGCGCACCGCCGGCGTCGGGATGCCGGGATGCAGGTAGATCGGCAGGTCGAGTTGTTCCGCCCGCGCGAGGATCGGCTCGAACGCCGGGTCGTCGAGGAAGCGCCCGTCGGTGGCGCCGTTCACCAGCACGCCGTGGAAACCGAGGTCCTTGACCGTGCGCTCCAGCTCGTCCGCCGCCGCCGCGGGGGCGAGCAGCGGCAGGTGCGCGAAGCCGCGGTAGCGGGTCGGGTGGCGGGCGCAGGCCTCGGCCAGCGCGTCGTTGTAGGCGCGCGCCAAGTCGATGCCGGCCTGGCCCGGCACCAGGTCGGCCCCCGGGCCGGCCACCGACAGCACCTGCACCGCGATCCCGCTGGCGTCCATGTCGGCCAGCCGCGCCGCGCCAAGCTCGGCGAGTTCGTTGCGCCTGGTGGTCTGCGCCCAGACGAACTCGGGGCCGGGGAAACCGCGTCGGGCAATCGCGTCGGGGGAGATGCCGGCGACGAGGCGCGGGACGGTGTAGTGTTCTTCCAGGGCAACGATGCGCATGTGGTTCCTTCCGGTGTGGCTGGGCGGGAGAGTCGGGTGCCGGTGGCGATCGCGAGCAGATCAACACCGTGGCCTTTGCCAAAATCTCAGGACGCCGCTCGGCACAGCAGGACCATCACTGTTCGGCGCCGATCAGGGTGTTGGCGCCTAGTCGGAAACGAACTCAAGGCCCTCATAGAGGGCGGAAAACGGCACCACCAATCCAAACTCGGGAATCTCGACAGACGCCTCCGCGCCCTCGAGAACGACCGCGCTCTGGATGCCAAGCCGTCCGGCCGCGTCACGGGTGTAAACCATGGCCCGCCGCTCATCCTGGCTGATCAGCACATAGGTGCGAATGCTGGGCGTCGCGTCGTAGTCGCGCAGCTTCAGGCTTTGGTCGATCCATCCCGTGCTCTTGGACAAGACCTCGAAAACCGCCACCGGCTCCTGCGCCTGCAGCGCGCCCGGCTCGCGCGGACCGCAGTCGATCAGCGCGTCCGGATAGCGGCCATCCTTGCCCGCCCGCACTTTAAGGTCCGGACCGTGCGCCCGGCACGGCTTGCCACGCATCTGCGTGTGAAGCGCGGCGCGCAAATTGTTGCCGATGGTATCGTGGTCCGCCGTCCCGCCGCCCATGGCATAGACCTGGCCGTCCACCAGCTCGTAACGGATCGGCTGACGCGCCTCCCACGCCAGGTAGGCGTCCCAGGTCCAGCTCGTGTGCCGCTTCGCCTCCGACATCCTGCCCTCCTCGAAGCGATCCTAGCACCAGGGCCGCCGGCGCGGCACGGTCAAACGAGACCCCCCGGCCCGCTTCTTGGCCACCATGGCCCGGACTGAGCCCGCCGCAAGGCAAGGCCCGAACAGCCGCGTCGGGTGACGATGAACCCCCCTCACCCCGCGATCCGCGGCAACACCTGGTCGGTCAACAGCCGGAACGAGCGCCCGCTGAGCGGCGCCGCCATCAGATAGGTCATGCCGATCTCCGCCGCGAACGACAGGATCTGCTCGGCCACGCTCTCCGCGGTGCCGTGGATCATCACGTCGTCCAAATAGAAATCGATCGGGTCCTTGCCGCCGAACGTCCTGACCTCCTGGCGCACATTGCCGCCGTGTTGCGGACCAACATAGGAGGCCACCGTCCATTCGGCCGCGCGCCTCGCCACCGCGCGCGCTTTCTCCGCCGTCTCATCGACGGCAACCAGCCGTGCCATCGGAATGGTCCGCCCGGCGTCGCTGTAGCCGGCCTCCATCAGCTTCGCCGCGTAGTGCCGGCGCTTGCGGACCAGCTCGGCGCGGGACGAATGCGGGTCCATCAGGATCGAATGGCCCTGGCTCGCCGCCCAGTCGATGGCCGGCATGGACGAGGCCGCCATCCAGACCGGCGGGTGCGGCGTCTGCAACGGCTTGGGCAGCACCTCGACGCCGTCGTACTGGAAGAACCGGCCCTGGTGGGTGACCCGCTGGTTGGTCCAGGCCTTCAGCACAATCTCGACCGTCTCGTGGAAGCGCGGCGCGCTCTCTTCGCCCGGAATGCCGAAGGCGGCGAACTCGCTGCGCTCGAAGCCGCGCCCCGCCCCCCAGTTGACCCGGCCGCCCGACAGCACGTCCAGCAGCGCCACCTCCTCGGCGAGCCGCAGCGGGTTGTAGAACGGGGCCAGCGACACCGCCGTGCCGATCCGCAGCCGCGTGGTGCGTGCGGCCGCCATGGTCCCCATCATGTGCACCGAAGGGCAGACCGAGAAGCTTGAGAAATGATGCTCGGCGAGCCAGACGGCATCATAGCCCGTCGCGTCCATGATGGCACAGCGCTCCAGCCCCGCCTGGTAGACCGAGCCCAGCGGCACGGACCGGTCGCGCCAGCCGAAGAACTGCAAAATGCCGACCTTCATGGTCCCCCCCCTGGCCGCCTGGCAGCCCCGCGCTCAGAACGACTTCGGAACGCTGTCGGGCGCGTCCCGGATCCTGCGCTGCGCCGCGATCGCCAGCTTTGCACGTCCGCCGACAAGCTGCCATGCGCCTGACCGGGCGCGGCAGGCGGCTCGATCGCACGCGCGGCCCGCCGCCCCTCTCGCCCCAAGCCAGCGCGGCGCGCTGTTCCCTCGGCCGGACTCAACCCGCTGCATCAGGCTACCCCAACCAGTCCTCGCATCGCAGGCCTTAACGCGACTGAACGCGCCCAGATTGCCGGTCACCACGACCAATCCGCGGCTGTGCGCGTGGCCGGCGATCAGCCCATCGTAGCCGCCGATCGTCTGGCCGCGCCGCTCCAGCCCGGCGCGGATGTCGGCGGCGTGACCGGCCGCGTCGGCCCGGCCGCGTCGACATCGAACGCCAACACCTCCAGGCGCGCCGCGAAGCGCTCGACCTCCCCCCTGTTGTGGTCCGGCCGTGCGGATTTCGCCGCGCCATGCAACAGTTCCGTCAGAACAATGGTCGAGACGCACAGGCTCTCGGCGTCGCGATTGAAGCGGCCACGCAATGTCGGCGGGCGATCGCGCAGCACACGGATGCAGAAATTCGTGGCCAACAGATAGCGCAGCATCAAAGGCTTTCGCGCGTCTGCGCCAACGGTTGCTCGCGCGGCCCGAGGTCGATGCCGGGCGCGTCGAAAAACGCGTCCCACACCGCGCCGGCGGGCACGATCACGCGCCGCTTGCCGTCGCGCAACACCGTCACCTGCTTCACGCCGTCCGGGAACGCGACATCCTTCGGCAGGCGAACCGCCTGTGACCGGTTCGAGCGGAAGATCGTGGTGCGGACCATGGCGGCACTCCTTGCACCACCAGATCGGCTGGCCGATTGGATAGGTCAATGGGATATACGACCCGCATCGACCACCGACGCCCGCGCACAGCCACGCCCCGACCCCAGCGGGAGCCGCTAAGGCAACGCCCAATAATTGCCGCTTCGAGGTGCGCCCTGGCCAGGCTTCGTACTTCCATTGCAGATGCACTGGGTCGCCCCCAATCCTGATGTTGACACATCCGGCTGAAGGCGCCACCGCGCGGCAAGCAAGTCAAGCAAGTAATCAAGCGGACACAGAGTTGCACAGAGTGTCCACAGAGTTTCACAGAGAAGTATTTATTGGCGTTTCGCGCTGGTAACGGATGTGCAGGTCCGAATACCTTGCGCGCAGCGTCATTTGCTTTCTCTGTGAAACTCTGTGGACACTCTGTGCAACTCTGTGTCCGCTTGATTACTTGCTTTCCTGCGTTGCCGCGATTCCGGAAAGGCCAATGTGGGCAGTCCAGGCAAGCCGGCGACACGGGCCAAATGCGGGTCATCCCGCCCGCCGCGGCGCCCGGCTGCACAACCGCGATCGATCCATTCACTGCTGGGAGCCGCCAAGCGGCCAGCTTCCCACTGCCCGCCGAACCGCCGCATCCGCCCCCGCTTGCCTGCCCCACCGTTCCGGCCCCACTCTCCCCGCCGAAACGGGCCCGCGCCACGCACATCAGCGCCCCCGCAGGCAGGAGACACCACATGGACCTCAACGGCGCGGTCGCGCTGGTCACCGGCGGCAACGGCGGGCTCGGCCAGCGCATCTGCCACGCCCTGGCGCAACAGGGCGCGCACATCGCCGTCATGTACGCGCAAAGCCGCGACCAGGCCGAAGGCGTCGCCCGCGACCTCGCCGCCCGCGCCCAGGTCAACGCCGCCGCCTTCGCCTGCGACATCACCGAGCCCGCCGCGGTGGACCGCCTGGTCGCCGAGGTGACCCAGCGCTTCGGCCGGCTCGACATCCTGGTCAACGACGCCGCCTACAACAAATCGATCCCCTTCGCCGACCTCGACGGCCTCACCCAGGAGGTCTGGGACAAGATCATGGCGGTCAACCTCACCGGCCCGATGCGCCTGATCAAGGCCGTCGCGCCGATCATGCAGGCGCAAGGCCGCGGCCGCATCGTCAACATCGCCTCGGTGGCCGGGCTCGGCCCGACCGGCTCCTCGATCGCCTACGCGGTCTCGAAGGCCGGCCTGATCCACCTCACCCGCTGCATGGCGGTGGCACTGGCGCCGGAGACGCTGGTCAACTGCGTCGCCCCCGGCCTGCTGGAGGGCACCCGCGCGACCGCCAATCTCCGCCCCGAACAGGTCGAGCGCTCCGCCGCCGGCGCGCTGCTGAAAAAGGCCGCCGACAAGGACGATTGCGCCGCCATGGTGGTCGCCATGTGCCGCACCGAAACCATGACCGGCCAAACCGTCGTCATCAACTCGGGCCGGATGTTCCATTGAACCCGGGGCGCCGGGGCAACTGGGCGAACGAAGCAAGGCTGGGGCTTCGCCCCAGACCCCACCAAGGGGCGCTGCCCCTTGGAACCCCGCCAAGGGCGGAGCCCTTGGAACCCTTCACTGGGAGTGTGGGGAGGGGAAGGGGGCGTAGGGGCGAGGCGAAGGGGCGGCGTCCAGCATGCTGGACGCCGCCCCTTCGCCTCGCCCCTACGCCCCCTTCCCCTCCCCACACTCCCAGTCATGGAGTCCAGAGGCCGCTGCCTCTGGTGGGGGTCCAGGGGGCAAAGCCCCCTGGCGGGGTTCGGGGCGGAGCCCCGACCTTGCTTCGTTCACCCGGGTGCCCGGCCCGGGACGCTCAGAACCGCCGTTCGTAGATCGTGATCACGTCGCCCGGCTGGACGTAGGTCTGCCGCATCGCCCGCCCCTCGACCGCCTTGCCGTCGATCGTCCGCACGATCGAGGCGCGATCCTCGACCGCGCGGTAGGTGAACCCCCCGGCCACCGCCACCGCGGTCACCACGGTCATCCCCGGTTGATAGGGGAACTGGCCGGGATGGTTGACCTCGCCCAGCACGAAGATCGGCCGATACCCCGTCACCTCGACCGACACCGAGGGGGCGCGGATCAACTGCGCCCGCAGCAGCGCGTCGGCGATCGCCTGTTGCAGCTCGGCGGTGGTCAGCCCGGTGGCCGGGATCGTGCCCAGCAGCGGCAGCGCGACGGCGCCGCCGTCATTGACGCGGAATTCGCCGGTCACCCGGTCCTCGCCGAGCGTGATGATGCGCACCTGGTCGCCAGGCCCCAGGTGATAGGCCCCCGGCTCGGTCGGCGGGATCGGCCGCAGCTTGGCGCCCGGTCCACCGCACCCGGCCAGGATCAGCAGAAAAATCGCCAGCACCACTCGCATCGGCAGAGTTTGCCAGAGGTACGTTAGCGAGCCGTTAAGGCTCATGCCGCTACCCATCCTCTGCACATCCAGGTGTGCCCGACCCGACAAAACGTCGTGCCGAATGATTATGGCGCAGGACTTGCCATGCTGGACACTCCACCTGACACGGCAGAGGCGACCAGACCGGGGCCACGTCATCGCCAGCCGGCCGAGGATGCCACGCACGCGGCCCCGCCGCCCATCACGCCGGGCATGCTGTTCGGCATCCTGCGCCGGCGCAAGTGGCCGCTGATCGCCGCCGTCCTGCTCATTCCGCTCGCCGCCGCCATCGCGCTGCACGCGACCACGCCGCGCTACACCGCGACCGGCACCCTGCTGTACGACCCGCCGGCCTACCGGCTGGCGGAGATGCAAAGCATCCTGCGCGCCGACCCGGTCAGCGATGCCGTGCTGGCCAGCCAGGCGGAGGTCATGCGCGGCCTGAAGATCGCCCAGCGCGTCGCCACCCAACTGAACCTGTTCGACAATCCGGAGTTCAACCAGGCGCTGCGACCGCCGACCCTGCTCGGCCGGGTGATGCGCCCGATCATGGCCTGGCTGTCGCCCGCCACCCGGCCCGACCCGTTCGCCAGCCGCGCGGCGGGCTACCGCACGGCCAGCCGGGCGGCCCCCGGGGCAGCCAACCGGGCGGCCGCTGCCGCCGGCGACCCGCCGGAGGCCCCGGCAGCGGCCGGGCCGGTGCTCGACGATGTCCGCGATGCCGTGCTGCTCGCGGTGCAGCAGGCCACCACCGCCACCGCCGCCCACACCTCGCGGGTGATCACCGTCACCTTCACCTCGCGCGACCGCGTGCTGGCCGCCGCCGCGGTCAACATGGTGATGGACATCTACATCAAGGACCAGCTCGGCGCGAAGTTCCGCGCGGTGCGCAAGGCGACCGAGTGGCTGGAAGGACGGGTCGGCGAGCTGCGCGCCCAGGTGCGCGAGGCGGACGACCGCATCGCCGCCTTCCGCGCCGGCCACGGCATGATCCAGGGCATGCAGGCGCCGCTGGACGCCGAGGCGGTCAGCCACCTCAACGAGGGCCTGGTGCACGCGCGCGCCGATCTCGCCGCGGCCGAGGCGCGGCTGGATGCCGCGCGCGGGCGGGCCGGCGCGACGGCGCTGGCGGCGATCGCCCCCTCGGTGGTGCAGCTCCGCGCCCAGCAGGACAGCCTGCGCGCCCAGCTCCAGGGTCTTGACGCCCGGCTGGGACCGAACCACCCGGACGTGATCAACCTGCGCCGGCAGCTCGAGGCGACCGAGCGCGCGGTGGGGGCCGAGACCGCGCGCGTGGTCGCCGCCACCGCCGCGGACGCCGCCGCCGCCCGCGAACGCGTCACCACCCTGCAAGCCGGGCTGAACCAGGCGCGCCAATCGGAGGACAAGATCTCCCAGGCGCAGATCCCGCTCAGCGCGATGCAGCGCGACGCCGACGCCGAGCGCGCGCTGTTGCAGGCGATGCTCGGCCACATCCAGGAGACCGCGCAGCAGGCCGCGGTGGAGACGCCGGACGCGCACGAGGTCTCGCTCGCGCTGCCGCCGGAAAGCCCCAGCTCGCCGCGGGTGTTGCCGATCATGGCCGGCGCCGGCGCCTTCGGCCTGCTGCTCGGCCTGCTGGCGGTCTACCTCGCCGAGATCACCGACCGCAGCCTGCGCAGCGGCGCCGAGGTGCGCGCCGCGCTGGGCCTGCCCTGCTTCGCGCTGATCCCGGAGATCCCGCGCCGCCAGCTCGGCCGCATGCCGGTCGCCGCCTATGCCGCGATGAAGCCGCTGTCGCAGTTCGCCGAGCAGCTGCGCGCGCTGCGCGCCGGGCTGTGGCTGGGCCGCGACCGGCCGCGCATCGTCGCGGTGACCGCCGCGCGCCCGGCGGAGGGCAAGACCTCGGTGGCGCTGGCGTTGGGGCGCGCCGCCGCGCTCACCGGCGAGCGGGTCTGCGTGCTGGACTGCGACATCCGCCAGCCCTCGTTCGGCCGCCTGCTGCTGGCCGACGGCGAGGCCGGGCTGACCGACCTGCTGGGCGGCCACGCGACCGACGAGCAGGTGATCCGCCAGGACAAGCTGACCGGCATGCACTTCATCGCCGCCGGCTCGCCGGAGGCCAACGCGTTCAGCCTGTTCATGTCCGAAACCATGGCGCGGCTGCTGCAACGCCTGCGCGAGCAATTCGACCTGGTGCTGCTCGACGCCCCGCCGGCCCAGGCGATGACCGACACCCGCGTCATCGCCGGCATCGCCGACGCCACGCTGCTGTGCCTGCGCTGGCGCTCCACCCCGCTGGGCGTCGCCGAGAACGCGCTGGCGCTGCTGCACGAGGCCGGCGCCAACGTGGTCGGCATCGCCTTGACGCGCGTCGATGCGCACGCGCATCTGCACTCGGGCTCCGCCGACGCCGGGGTCTACCACCCGCGCTACGGCGGCTATTTCCGGGAGTAGGCAACGATGGCACGGCGTTTCCTGGTCACCGGCGGCGCCGGCTATATCGGCAGCCATCTGGTTGCGCTGCTGGCGGCGCGCGGCGCGGACGTCGTGGTGTTCGACAATCTTTCGACCGGGCATCGCGCCGCGCTGCCGGACGGCGTGAAGCTGGTGGTGGCGGACCTGGCCGATGCCGCCGCGCTCGATGCGCGGCTCGCCGACGGACCATGGGACGCGGTGTTCCACTTCGCCGCGCTGATCGAGGTCGGCGCCTCGATGCGCGAACCGTTCCGCTACCTGCTCGACAACGCCATGCTGGGGACGCGGCTGATCGCCGCCTGCGTGCGCCACGGCGTGCCGCGCTTCGTGCTGTCCTCCACCGCGGCGGTGTTCGGCCCCGCCGCGGTGTCGCCAATCGACGAGGATGCGCCGATCGATCCCGGCTCACCGTACGGCGAGAGCAAGCGCATGCTGGAGCGCGCGCTGCATTGGGCCGGGCGCGTTCACGGGCTGCACGCCGGCGTGCTGCGCTACTTCAACGCCGCCGGCGCCGACCCGGCCGGGCGGCTCGGCGAGGATCACGATCCGGAAACCCACCTGATCCCGCTGGCGATCGATGCCGTGCTCGGCCGCCGCCCGCCGCTGCAGGTGTTCGGCACCGACTACCCGACGCCGGACGGCACCTGCATCCGCGATTACATCCACGTCGCCGACCTGGCCGAGGCGCACCTGCTGGCGCTCGACCGGCTGGAGCACGGCAGCGTCACCTGGAATCTCGGCACCGAGACCGGCCACTCGGTGCTGGAGGTGCTGCAGGCGGTGGCGCGCGTCGCCGGGCGCGCCGTGCCGCACACCCTGGCCCCGCGCCGGCCGGGCGATCCGCCGGTGCTGGTCGCCTCGGCGCGGCGGATCAGGGCTGAGGCCGGCTGGCAGCCGCACCACGCCGCGCTGGACGACATCGTGCGCACCGCCTTTGCCTGGCGCGCGGCGCATCCGGACGGCTATGGCGACTGACCTACCCCCCATGACTCCCCCTCCCCTTGCGGGCGGGGGGCGGGGGGAGGGGGCGGCGCCAGGGTCGCAGCGCAGCGGCCATGCCGCGCCCCTTCCCGCCAACGGTGATCCACTGCACGGTCCAGTGCACGGTCCAGTGCACGGTCCAGGCCCTCTTGGGCAGGCGGCCAGCCGGCCGATGCGCCGCTCGCCTCTCGTCGTCCGCGGTTCGCCGCTCGCACCGATCCTGCTCGGCGCGGCACTGCTGCTCTGGCCGGCGGCGATCAACGGCTATCCGCTGGTGTTCTCCGATACCGGCACCTACCTGTCGCAGGCGATCCAGCACTATCTCGGCTGGGACCGGCCGGTGTTCTACAGCCTGTTCCTGCTGGCGCTGCACCTGACGCTGACCACCTGGCCGGCGATCGTCGCGCAGGCGCTGCTGGTCGCGTACACGCTGCACCTGCTGCGCCGCGCGCTGCTGCCGGCGATGTCCGCCTGGTGGCTGGTGCCGCTGCTCGGCGCCCTCGCGCTGGCCAGCCCGCTGCCCTGGCTTGCCTCGCAGCTGATGCCCGATCTGTTCACCGGGCTGCTGGTGCTGGCGCTGGGCCTGCTGGGGTTCGCCGCGGCGCGGCTGTCGCGCGGCGAGCGGCGCTGGCTGATCGGGTTCAGCGCCTTCATGATCGCGGCGCACCAGTCGCACCTGCCGCTGGCGCTGCTGCTGCTGCCGCCGCTGCTGGCGCTGCGCTGGTGGCTCGGCCCCGATGCCCCGCTGGTCGCGGCGCCCCCGGTCGGGCCAACCCCGGTCGCGGTGCCCCTCGGCAACGTGCCCCTCGCCAACGTGCCCCTCGCCAACGTGCCGCCGTCACCTGCGCCCTTGGCCGATGGGTCGCTCCGCGACCTGTCTCTCCCCGAGGGAGCGCCCGGCACGGCGGCGGGCGATACCCTATGGCGCGCGGCGGGGCGCCTGCTGGTGCCGCCGGCGCTGGCCTGCCTCGCCCTGGCCGGCGCCAACCTCGCGGGCCACCACCGTGCCTCGGTGGCCCCCTTCGGCAACGTGTTCCTGCTCGCCCGGGTGATCTACGACGGGCCGGGCAGGCATGTGCTGGCGCGCGACTGCCCGGCCGCGCACTGGCGGCTATGTCCCTACCTGGGCGATTTCCCGCCGACCGCGGACGAGTTCCTCTGGCAGCCGGACGGGCCGGTGGCCCGTGCCGGCGGCGCCAAGCTGGTCAGCGCCGAGGCCGACGCCATCATCGCCCGCGCCGTCGCCGCCGAGCCGCGCGCCGAGCTGCGCGCGTTGCTCGCCAACGCCGCGCACCAGCTTGCGCTGTTCGCCACCGGCGACGGGCTGGAGGCCTGGCCACGCACCGTCACCCCCTGGATCGTGCGGGATTTTCCCCGCTTCGAGGCCGCGACCTACCTGGCCTCCCGGCAGAGCAACGGCGCACTGGTGCTGCCCGACTGGCTGCTGGGGCTGCATCGCGCGGTGGCGTTGGCCGGCGTCGCGCTGTGCTGTGCCCTGCTGCCGTCCGCCCTGCGCCGGCGGCGTCGCCTCGCCGGCTTCCTCGCCCTGGTGCTGCTGGCGCTGCCGATCAACGCGCTGATCACCGGCGGGCTGTCCGGCCCGCATGACCGCTACCAGAGCCGCGTGATGTGGCTGCCGCCGCTGCTCGCCGCGCTTTCTATTCCCGCCCTGGCCATCCCCGCGCTGGCCATCCCCGCCCTGGCCATCCCCGCGCTGGCCATCCCCGCGCTGGCCATTTCCGCCTTGGCCAGCCCCGCCTTGGCCAGCCCCGCCTTGGCCAGCCCCGCCTTGGCCAGTCCCGCCCTGGTCATCCCCGCGTCGGCCAGCCCCGGCTTGGCGGCCCCGGAATGGCGATCCGCGACCGGGCCGTCCCACGGGAGGAAATACCGCCGCGGGGACCCCGCCGGGTGACGCCATGCTGACCCAGCGCGTCGCGGGACATGTGTTCTGGTCCGGGCTGGAGGCCGTGGCGGCGGCGTGCCTGGCGTTCGCCTCGGCCTTCATCGTCGCCCGGCTGATCGGCCCGGCCGAGGTCGGCATCGCCGCCGCCGCCGTGTCGGTCCATGTGCTGCTCTGGGTGACGGTCAATACGCTGTTCGCCGATGCCATCGTGCAGCGCGCCAACCTCGACGACGTGACCATGGCGAGCGCGTTCTGGGCGTCCACCGCGGTGGGCGTCGCCGCCTCGGCGATCCAGTTCGCCGCCGGGCCGCTGCTCGCGCTGCTGCTGGCGGACCCGCGGCTGCCGGCGATGTCCGCCCTGCTCGCCCTGCCGCTGCCGCTGGTCGGCGCCGCCGGCGCGATGCAGGGCCGGCTGACCCGGGCGCGCGACTACCGCGCCCTGGCCGGCCGCACGCTGATCGGCCAGGGCCTCGGCACGCTCGTCGGCGTCGCCGCGGCGCTGGCCGGCGCCGGAGCCTGGGCCCTGGTGATGCAGCAGGCGGTCAACGCCACGGTCGGCGCCCTGGCGCTGCTGCTGCACGCCGGCTGGGGCCCGCTGGCCGGGCCGTCGGCTCGCCCCGACGGGCCGCACGCGGGCGCGCCGCACCCCGGCCCGTGGCACCGGCGCCTGCTGCGCCCCCGCCTGCGCCCCCGCTTGCACGAGGTGCGCGCGCTGCTGGCACTGGGTCTGCCGCTGACCGCCAGCACGCTGGTGCAGCTCGGGCGCTACCGGCTGTTCGTCCTGCTGATCGGCGCCACCGCCGGCGCGGCACCGCTCGGCGAGGTGCACATGGCGTTCCGCCTGGTGGACACGGTGCGCGAGCTGACCTTCACCGCGCTGTGGCGGCTGATGCTGCCGGCGATGTCGGCGCGCCAGCACGACCTGGCCGCGCTGCGCGCCGTGCTGGACCGCTGCCTCGGCCTGGCCGCGCTGGTCGTGCTGCCGCTGCTGGCGGCCATGGCGGTGGCGGTCGTGCCGCTGGTCGCGCTGCTGCTGGGACCGGCCTGGGTCGCGGTGGGCCCGGCCACGCTGCCGCTGATCGCGTTGACCGCCTGGCTGTTCCTGTGGTTTCCCGCCGGTGCCGCGCTGATCGCGCGCGGCGCGCCGGGCCCGGCGCTGATCGCCAACGTCGCCGCGGTGGTCGCGATGCTCGCCGGCGTGGCGCTGGTCCGCCCGGCAACCCCGGTCGCGGCGATGGCGGTCTGGCTGGCCGCCCAGCTGGTGACCAGCCCCTACACCGTGGCGATGAGCGCCCGCGTGCTGCGCATCGGCCCCGCGGGCCTCGGGCGGCTGGTGGCGCCGATCCGTGCCGGCCTGCCGGGACTGTGCGTGGCGACGGCCGCGGTCGCGGCGGCGCTGCTGGTGCCATGGCTGCTCGGCGCGCCGCAGGGACCGGTCAGGCTGATCGCCGCGCGGCTGGGCGCCGGTGCGCCGGTGTGCCTGCTCGGCCTGGGGTTCTGCGCCATGCGCCTCGGCTTGCTTGGCGCGCCCCGCCAGGCATGAGACACCAAACCAGGCACAGACCGTGTCCGCCTGCGGTGCCGCGGGGGCGGCACGCGGCAAACGCGGCCGCAACGACGGCGATGACTGCCAACGGCCCTGATGGCTGACCGTTCGGCCGGCGTTGGGCCGCCGGGATCATTTCGCCAGCCGCAGCATCGCGCATTCCGCCATGCCGGCGCATGTCGGCAGCCACGACCGGCCCGCGTGGCGCGAGCAAGGTTGTCGATGCCGGGCCCAGCTTGCGTCCTGGCAGATGCACCCATCGTTGGGTGAACCGGGTTTGGTTCGCTGATGGGACGTTTGCGCTCGGTCTCCGGCAAGCAAGCAAGGTTTTACCACGGAGAACACGGAGAACACGGAGCGGGCATGAGAGTACGGAGAGAAAGCTGATGCGCTTCGCGCGGTGTTGGATCACGCGCCCGCGCGAAGCGCCCAAAATTCTTGTTTCCCGTGCCTTCTCCGTGTCTCCGTGTCTCCGTGGTAAACCCTTGCTTGCTTGCTTGCTTGCTTGCTTGCTTGCTTGCAGGCGATGCGCGACCCCAGCCGGTCGGTGTCGTGCAAGCCGCCCGGTTGACCAGTGACGCACGACCAGCCGCCCGAAATGCTGGCCCTTCCATCCTTTCGGGCGGCTGGTATCGCGCGCGGAGTTGCCCAGGGGAGTTGCCCAGGGGGTTGCGGCCGGCCGCGCGCCAACCCCAGCCCCATACCAACGGCCCAGCGTCGGCCAATCGGTCAGCCATCAGGGCCGTTGCTATAACATCATCGGCACGGAACGATACGGTCGCGAGGCCCCGGGCTAGGCCCCCGCCAGCCGGCGAAACCCGGTCGCCACCACGTAAAGCTCGCTCGACTCCTTCCGGCTCGCCGGCGGCTTGGCGTGCCGCACCACGCGAAAGCCGCGCCGCAGCCGCTCCAGCATCGCCCGCTCCGCCCCGCCCTGGAACAACTTGCAGACGAAACCACCGCCCTCGGCCAGGATCGGCCCGGCGATCTCCAGCGCCAGCTCGGCCAAGGCCATGATGCGGATGTGGTCGGTCGCCGCATGCCCCGTGGTGTTCGGCGCCATGTCCGACAGCACCAGGTCCGGCTTGCCGCCGAGCAGCGCCAGCACCGCCTGCTCCTGCGCCGGGTCCATGATGTCGCCCTGCACCAATGTCGCCCCCGCAATGGGCTCGACCGCCAGCAGGTCGATCCCGACCACGCGCGCCGCGCCGCGCCGCAGCGCCACCTGGGTCCAGCCGCCCGGCGCCGCCCCGAGGTCCAGCACCAGCGCGCCCTTGCGGATCAGATGGTACCGCGCGTCCAGCTCGATCAGCTTGAACGCCGCGCGGGAGCGAAACCCCTCGCGCTGCGCCGCCTGCACATAGGGGTCGTTCAACTGCCGGCGCAGCCAGCGCTGCTGCGCCGGGCTGCGCCCGCGCGCGGTGCGCAGCGTCACCGCCGCGGCGCGCCCACCCACCGGTTTCACCGCCACCGTGTCACGCCCCGCTGCCCGCACCCTGCCACGCCTCGGCGCGCGCGGGCCGGCCGCCGCAACCCTGCCATCTCACGCCGCGCCATCTCATGCCGCGACGGGGCGTCGCGCCGGCCGCGGCCGCTGCCGATCCGCGCGCATCAGGCGCAGCAGCATACCCTCGCGCAGCCCGCGATCGGCCACCACGACGCGCGGCGCCGGCCACACCCGGGTGATCGCGGCGAACACCGCGCAGCCCGGCAGCACGAACTCCACCCGCTCCGGCCCGACGCAGGGATGCGCGCTCAGCCCGTCCGGCCCCAGCGCCCGCAACGCCGCCAGCGCCGCCTGGGCCGCGGCGTCGGTCAGCACCGCGCCGTCCACCAACTGGCGCCGGTAGCGCTCCAGCCCCAGTGCCACGCCGGCCAGCGTGGTGACCGTGCCGCTGGTGCCGAGCAGCGTCACCCCGCCCTGGCGCAGCTCCTGGGCGATGCAGTGCACCTGCTCGAAGCCGGCGAGCCGCGCCGCGACGTCGTCCACCATCGCGGCGAACCCGGCGGCGCCGAACCCCGCCGCGCCGAACCGCTCCGCCAGGCTCACCACGCCCACCGGCAGCGAGACATAGCCGATCAGCCGCGGCGCCGCCCCGGCGTCCAGCCGCACCCAGGCCAGCTCGGTCGAGCCGCCGCCGATGTCGAACAGCAGCGCCCGCCGC
>CAWKAN010000005.1:0-41466 GCA_963847615.1 uncultured Alphaproteobacteria bacterium | reverse complement strand
GTGGATGCCGGCCTTCGCCGGCACGACGTGGGCGCGGCGTCGATGGGTCAATCGTTCCGCCGGCTGGTAGAAGCGCGCTTGGCCGCGCTCGTTACCAATGTCCGATATCGACCGCGTGGTTCAGCGGCCCTTGCCCGCCGCCATACCCCGGCGCCGCTGCGATCGCTGCGCGCACGTAGGCCCGCGCCCGAATCACCGCGTCGCGCAGCTCCATCCTCTGCGCCAGACCGGTCGCCACCGCGCTCGCCAGCGTGCATCCGGTGCCGTGCGTGTGCCGCGTCTCGATGCGGGGTGCCGCGAATTCCTCCGCGCCCGCCGGCGTCACCAGCAGATCGACCACGGTCCCGCCCGCCAAATGCCCCCCGGTCAGCAGCACCGCCGGCACGCCGAGTGCCAGCAGCGCGCGCGCGGCGTCGTGCATGCCCGCGCGATCGCGCACCGCGCGCCCGGACAGCGCGGCCGCCTCGGCCAGGTTCGGCGTGATGACGCTGGCCATCGGCAGCAGTTGCCGGCGCAACGTCTCCAGCGCCGCGTCGGCCAGCAGGGGCGGTCCGCCGCCCGTCGCGCGCAGCACCGGATCGACCACCAGCGCCACCCCGGGGGCGTGCGCGGCCAGCGTGTCGCACACCGCCCGTATCGTTGCGGCGTCGCCCAGCATGCCGGTTTTCACCGCGTCGGCGCCGATATCGTCCAGCACCAGCGCGATCTGATGGGCGACGAATGCCGGCGGCACGCGAAGGATGTCGTGCACCCCGTGCGTGTCCTGCGCGGTCAGCGCGGTGATCGCGGTCGCCGCGTAGCCGCCCAGCGCGGTGATCGTCTTGATGTCGGCCTGGATCCCCGCCCCGCCGCCGGAATCCGAGCCGGCGATCGCCAGCACCCGGCCGCGCAATCCAACGTCCATCAGCCGGCGCCCGCGCGCACCCGTGGCAGCGGTGCGGCTGCCATCACTCGTTACCCGCCCGCACCCGTGCCGCGATGGTGGCGCACAGCTCGTCCACGACCTGGGCGACCAGCGCCTCGTCCTTGGATTCCGCCATGACGCGGATCATCTTTTCGGTGCCGCTCTCGCGGATCAGCAGACGTCCGGCGTCGTTCAGCCGCCCCTCGGCCGCCCGGATCGCCCCCTGGATGGAGGCGTCACCCAACGGAGAGGCGCCGACATAACGCACGTTGCGCAACAATTGCGGCAGCGGGGCGAACACGCGGCAGACCTCGCTGGCCGGCCGGCCTTGCTCGACGAGCACGCCGAGCACCTGCAGCGCCGCCACCAGCCCGTCGCCGGTGGTGGCAAGATCGGACAGGATCAGGTGGCCCGACTGCTCGCCGCCCACATTGATCGCGGCCTCGCGCATCATTTCTGCGACATATCTATCGCCGACGCGGGTGCGGTGCAGCGCCAGGCCACGCCCGGCGAGAAATCGTTCCAGCCCGAGATTGGACATCACGGTGGCGACGATGCCGCCGCCGCGAAGCCGGCCGCTGACCGCCCAGGCCCCGCCGATCAGCGCCAGCAACTGGTCGCCGTCGATCAGCTCGCCGCGCTCATCGGCGATCGGACCCCATCGGCGTCGCCGTCCAGCGCGATCCCCAGATCGGCGCCGTGCTCGATCACCTGGGCACAGAGAAACTCGGGCACGGTGGAGCCGCAGCCCTTGTTGATGTTGAAGCCATCGGGCGAGACGCCGACCGGGATGACCGTCGCGCCCAACTCCCACAACACGGTGGGGGCGACGCGGTAGGCGGCGCCGTTGGCGCAATCGACGACGATCTTCAGGTCCTTCAGGCGGCGGCCGCGTGGGAAGCTGGCCTTCGCCGCCTCGATGTAGCGCCCGGCGGCGTCGTCGAGCCGCGCGGCGCGGCCGAGGTCGGCCGGGCCGGCCAGGCGGTCGGCGCAGCCGCTGGCCATCAGCGCTTCGATCTCCAGTTCCATCGCGTCGGACAGCTTGGCCCCGTCGGGGCCGAACAACTTGATGCCGTTGTCCTCATACGGGTTGTGCGAGGCGGAGATCATCACGCCGAGATCGGCGCGCAGCGAGCGGGTCAGCATGGCGATCGCCGGCGTCGGCAGCGGGCCGACCAGGGTGACGTCCATGCCGGCGCCGACGAAGCCGGCGGTCAGGGCGGGCTCGATCATGTAGCCGGACAGGCGCGTGTCCTTGCCGATCACCACCCGGTGGCGGTGGCTGCCGCGGGTGAAGATCAGCCCGGCAGCCTGGCCAAGGCGCAGCGCCGTGCCGGCCGTCATCGGTTCGGTGTTGGCCTTGCCGCGGATGCCGTCGGTGCCGAACAAGCGGCGGGTCTTGGTCATGCCGGATCCACCGAAGGGGTGCCGTTTCGTACCATGCTGGCGACCGCATGACGCCTTCTGGCGTCATACAATGCTATTTGCCCCAGGGCCATTGTCCCAGGGCGTATTGTCCCAAGGCCAATTCCCTCCCTGGCCGCATCATCCCCCGGCCATCGGCGCCTTCGCGTCCGGTTCGCGCCAGTGCCCGTGCCGAACCGCTCATCCGCTCAAAGCCTGCCACACACGCAGTGCCTGGACGGTTTCCGCCACGTCGTGCACGCGCAGGATCGCGGCCCCTGCGCGCAGCGCGAACAGCGCGGCGGCGAGCGAGCCGGGCAGCCGATGGCTTGCCTTGGGCTCGTCGGCCAGCGCGCCGATGAACGACTTGCGCGAAACGCCGACCAGAACCGGGCAGCCCAGGTCGCGCAGCACGGCCAGGCCCCGCAGCATCGCGACGCTGTGCGCGGCGGTCTTGGCGAAGCCGATCCCGGGGTCGATGGCGATATTGGCCCGCGGGATGCCGGCGGCCTCGGCGGCAGCGATCCGCGCGGCCAGCTCGGCGCGCACCTCGCGCACGACATCGCTGTAGACCGCCGCCTGGTACATCGTGGCGAAGTCGCCGCGCATGTGCATCAGCACGACCGGGCAGCCGCGCGCCGCGACCAGGGGGGCGGCGAGCGGATCGTGCGACAGTGCCGTCACGTCGTTGACGATCGCCGCGCCGGCGTCGAGCGCCGCCGCCATGGTGGCGGCGTGGCGGGTGTCGATCGAGACCAGTAGGCCGGCGACGGCCAGCCCGCGGATCACCGGCAGGACGCGGGCCTGCTCCTCGCTCGCCGGGGTCAGCCGCGCGCCCGGACGGGTGCTCTCGCCACCCACGTCGATGATGTCGGCGCCGGCGGCGGCCATCGCCAGGCCGGCGCGGATCGCGGCGGCGGGATCGAGATGGGTGCCGCCGTCGCTGAAGCTGTCGGGGGTGACATTCAGCACGCCCATGACGCGCGGGCGGTCGAGGGGGAGGCCGGCCCAGGCGGTGATTGGCGCGGGGAGGGGGGTGGGGGTGAATTCTCCCTCTCCCCGCTGGGGAGAGGGTTGGGGTGAGGGGGCAGAACCGCTCGCCCCGGTGGGGGTGTTACCCCTCACCCCACCCTTGGTCCGCTTCGCGGCCCAAGCCCCCAAGGGGAGAGGGAGAAGAAGCACGGGCACGGCCTCACCCGTGGGCTACCCGGGCAGCGGCGCCGCCCCAAGCCCACCCGCCGGTGGCGTCGGCTGCGCGGCCGGCCGTCCGGCCGTCGGTACCGAGGCCCGGCGGCTCTCCGGCGCCGGCTCGTCCACCACTTTGCGGATCACCGGCTCGCCGCGCAGCACGGTGCGGATCTCGTCGCCGCTCAATGTCTCGTGCTCCAGCAGGCCGCGCGCTACCCGGTGCAGCTCCTCGATGTTTTCCGTCAGCAGGCGCCGCGCCTTGGCGTAGGCCCGGTCGATCACGTTGCGGATCTCGGTATCGATCTCCTGCGCGGTCGCCTCGGAGACGTTCTTGCTCTGCGTCACCGAGTGCCCCAGGAACACCTCCTGGCTGTTGTCGCCATAGGCGATCATGCCGAGCTTCTCGCTCATGCCCCATTCGGTGATCATCCGCCGCGCCTGGTCGGTCGCCATCTTGATGTCGCCGGCCGCGCCGTTGGAGACCTTGTCGGGGCCGAAGATGATCTCCTCGGCCGCGCGGCCGCCCATCGCCATGGTCAGCTCGCCCAGCAGCTTCGACTTGCTCTTGGAGTAGCGGTCGCCCTCCGGCAGGCTCATCACCAGCCCCAGCGCCCGGCCACGCGGGATGATCGTCGCCTTGTGCACCGGGTCGCATTCCGGCTCATGCATGGCGCACAGCGCGTGGCCGGCCTCGTGGTAGGCGGTCATCCGCTTCTCCGCCTCGCTCATGACCAAGGAGCGGCGCTCGGTGCCCATCATCACCTTGTCCTTGGCGTGCTCGAACTCCGCCATCGCAACGACACGCTTGCCCAGGCGCGCCGCCAGCAGCGCCGCCTCGTTCACCAGGTTGGCCAGGTCGGCGCCCGAGAACCCGGGCGTGCCGCGCGCGATCACCTTGGGATCGACGTCGGAGGCCAGCGGCACCTTGCGCATGTGAACCCGGAGGATCTTCTCCCGTCCGTTCACGTCGGGGTTCGGCACGACCACCTGGCGGTCGAACCGGCCGGGGCGCAGCAGCGCCGGGTCCAGCACGTCCGGGCGGTTGGTCGCGGCGATCAGGATGACCCCCTCGTTGCTCTCGAAGCCGTCCATCTCGACCAGCATCTGGTTCAGCGTCTGCTCGCGCTCGTCGTTGCCGCCGCCCAGGCCGGCGCCGCGATGCCGCCCGACCGCGTCGATCTCGTCGATGAAAATGATGCAGGGGGCGCTCTTCTTGCCCTGTTCGAACATGTCGCGCACGCGCGAGGCGCCGACGCCGACGAACATCTCGACGAAGTCGGAGCCGGAGATGGTGAAGAACGGCACGTTCGCCTCGCCGGCGATGGCGCGCGCCAGCAGCGTCTTGCCGGTGCCGGGGGGGCCGACCAGCAGTACGCCCTTGGGGATCTTGCCGCCAAGCCGCTGGAATTTCTGCGGGTCCTTGAGGAACTCGACGATCTCCTGCAGCTCGCTCTTGGCCTCGTCGATGCCGGCGACGTCGTCGAACGTCACGCGGCCCTGCTTTTCGGTCAGCAGGCGCGCGCGCGATTTGCCGAAGCCCATGGCGCGGCCACCGCCGGATTGCATCTGGCGCATGAAGAATATCCAGACGCCGATCAGCAGCAGCATCGGGAACCACGACAGCAGGTAGTGCAGCAGCGGGTTGGCGCCGTCGTCCTCGGGCTTGGCGATCACGCGAATGTTCTTGTCGGTCAGCGCCTTGACCAGCGTGGGGTCGTCCGGCGTGTAGGTCTGGAAGGTGCGCCCATCGCTGAGCTGGCCGGAAATGGTGTGGCCCTGGATCACCACGTCTTTCACCCGACCGCCGTTCACCTCGGAGAGGAAGTCGGAATAAGCGACCTGGGTCGCGGTGGTGTGCGTCGCGCCAGGCTGGAACAGGTTGAACAGCACCACCAAGAGCAGGGCGATGATCACCCAAAGCGCCAGATTGCGGCCGAAATTGCTCATCGCTGTCTCTTCACCCTGGTTGCCAAACAAGCTGCCGCGTGACCATCGGCAGGGACGATACCCCAGCCGATCGCCGGATAACCACCCTCGGGACACTGCCCGGGCGGCGGCGCACCATATCATGTCCGGCCGAAACGCAACGGCCTCTACCGGCACACCACGACGTTAACATAGTGTGTGCGCTCCCAAATCGCATCCCCGGGCAAGCGGATGCACGAACGCAGGGCCGGCCCGCCTCCCAAGACCGGCCGGAGGCGGCTTCGCCCTCTGGCGCCCCGCACGGGTCAAGGGCCGGGGGCGGGCGCCGGCGCGATCTTGGATGCGGTCTCTGGCTCGGTGCGATCAGGGGGGGCCGCGAGCCTCGCCCTGCTGGCGTTGAAGCGATACCTTGGTCGTGCGCGAGCGCGGGCGGCGGCCGCTTGCTTGTCTTGTGGCGGACCCGACCGATATGGTCTTGCATCCACAGAGCGGACCGAGTCGATGTCGCAGACCCACCAGGCGCGCGCCCTTATCATTGGCGCGGGCCCCGCCGGCTACACGGCGGCGATCTATGCTGCGCGCGCCGGTTTGCGCCCCATGCTGGTGGCTGGGCTGCAGCCGGGCGGGCAGCTCATGATCACCACCGACGTGGAGAACTATCCCGGCTTCGCCGACATCATCCAGGGCCCCTGGCTGATGGAGCAGATGGCGAAGCAGGCCGAGCATGTCGGCACGACCATCATCCAGGACCTGATCGTCACGGCTGACCTGTCGGCGTGCCCGTTCCGGTTCACGGCGGATTCCGGCGACGTGTTCCTGGCCGACGCGGCGATCGTCGCGACCGGTGCCGAGGCGCGCTGGCTCGGGCTGGACTCCGAGGTGCGGCTGCGCGGCGCCGGGGTCTCGGCCTGCGCGACCTGCGACGGGTTCTTTTTCCGCGGTAAGCAGGTTGCCGTCATCGGCGGCGGCAATACCGCGGTGGAGGAGGCGCTGTATCTGACGCACCATGCCGCGCGGGTCACGCTGGTCCATCGCCGCGACTCGCTGCGCGCGGAGAAGATCCTGCAGGCCAGGCTGTTCGCCAACCCGAAGGTCACCGTGGTCTGGAACAGCGTGGTCGAGGAGATCCTGGGCGAGGGAGCGCCGGAGACGGTCACCGGCCTGCGCCTGCGCGACGTCCGTTCCGGCGCCGCGACGCGTCTGCCGGTGGAGGGCGTGTTCGTCGCCATCGGCCACGCCCCGAACACCGCGATGTTCCGCGGCCAGGTGGAGATGGACGCCGAGGGCTACATCCGGACCACGCCGGGCAGCACCCGCACCTCGGTTGCCGGCGTGTTTGCCGCCGGCGACGTGCAGGACAAGGTGTTTCGCCAGGCGGTGACCGCGGCCGGCACCGGTTGCATGGCCGCGCTCGAGGCGGAGAAATTCCTTGCCGGACTGGCCGAGGCGCAAGCGCGTGCCGCCTAGCCGGCCTGGCGCATGCTGCTGCGGGCGTTCGCCATGGTCTCGCGACAGCGTGAGAAAAATGGGCTAGATCGGCCGCTGCGCGGCGGTGCAGCGCCATCGGCGCCGCGTTCGGCTGGCCAGGGGGCCGTGTCCGGGGGTTTTTCCCGGATCATTTCCCTGGGCGTGAACTCGTGCAACATCGGCTAGACTGACGGTCCGCGCTGGCTCGCACCCGGCCAGCCAGGGGAGAGGCTTCACAATGGACTGGGACAAGCTGCGCGTGTTCCACGCGGTTGCCGAGGCCGGCAGCTTCACGCATGCGGGCGAGACGCTGAACCTGAGCCAGTCGGCCGTGTCGCGGCAGATCTCGGCGCTGGAGGAGGCGCTGCAGGTGCCGCTGTTCCATCGCCATGCCCGTGGACTGATCCTGACCGAGCAGGGCGAGCAGCTCAACCGCACGGTGCGCGAGGTGTTCGCCAAGCTGGCGATCACCGAGGCGCTGTTGACCGAAAGCAAGGAGAAGCCGGCCGGACGGCTGAAGGTGACCACCACGGTCGGCTTCGGTGCTTCCTGGCTGGCACCCCGGTTGCATGAGTTCTTCGATATGTACCCGGACGTCTCGGTTTCGCTGCTGCTGGACAACCTCGACCTCGATCTGGCAATGCGCGAGGCCGACGTGGCGATCCGCATGCATCCGCCGAAGCAGCCCGACCTGGTGCAGCGGCACCTGATGACGATCGACTGGCAGATCGTCGCCTCGCCGGACTACCTGAAGAAGCACGGCGTGCCGCACCGCGCGGAGGATCTGGACGCGCACCGGCTGGTGCTGTTCGGCGAGTACCATGCGCCGGTTGCCGACATCAACTGGCTGGCCGAGGCAGGCCGGCGACCGGGCAACCCGCGGCGCGCGACGCTTGATGTCAACAGCACCCAGGCAGTGTTGCTGGCGGTCCGTTCCGGCCTCGGCCTCGGCCTGCTGCCGGATTTCATGGCCGCGGAAACCCAGGATTTGGTGCGCGTGCTGCCCGAGCTGAAAGGGCCGAAGGTCGAGGTGTTCTTTGTCTATCCGGAAGAGTTGCGCAATTCCAAGCGCGTCGCGGTGTTCCGCGACTTCCTGTTGACCCGCCTCGCCGAGCTGCACTGACCGCACTGCGACGCGCCTGCTGTCGCACTCAGGCAGCGACGCGGGCTGATCGGGCGGCTGATAGGGGTCCTGCCTTGGCACGCGGCGGCTCCGCCTCCGCCGCACGGACACATTGCCGTCACAATCGATGCGCTGCGTCATGCGATCCAAGCATGGCGGCCTTTCGGCTTTCGGCATTGGCAACCACGGGGCGGGGTCACTATTTTCTGCGTGATGGTTACGGCGGTTGTGCCGCCAGTGTTCCGGCTCTTGTAGCTGGAAAGGGGCCATTGGTCCCTGCGTCTCCCAGACGTGAAGCCTCCCTGTTTACTTGCCCCCGGCCTTGTGCCGGGGGCATTTTCTTTGGGACGTTGCTTTGACGCGAGGTTGATGGTGCGATATCATTACGAATGTGACAAATTGTAACCGCGGCGACGCGCATCACCCAGGCGCTTGGTATCGTGCCCGGGGCGGCCGCGCGCCGAACCTGTATCACGCAACGGCCCGACATCGCCCGAACGGTCGGCCATCAGGGTCATTGGTATTGCGCGCGGGGTTGGTGGGGCGGCCGCACGCCAAACCAAGACTTCTACCAGCGGCCCGACGCCGGCCGAACGGTCAGCCATCAGGGCCGTTGGGATGACACCGCGGTCGCGGTGAAATCACGCGGCAGCGCGACCGTTCAAGGCCCGGCCGCAAGGCCGAGCGCGGCGAGCAGGGCGCGGTCCAGCGTCGATCGCGCCGGCGTGCGCGGCTCGATCCCGAACCCCATCGCGTCGTCATAACCCCAGAGTGCCCAACCGATGCCGCGTTGCTCGCAGGCGCGCCGCACCGCTTGCAGCCAGGCCAGCCGTGCCGGCGCGTTCAGCGCCCTGGTCGCGCCGAACTCGCCCAGCAGCACCGGCGCATGGTGCGCACGCCCCCAGGCGGCGGCTTGTTCGATCCGGGCACCGACGCGCGCGGCGTCCCAGCGCATCGCGCAGACGAACGTGATCAGCCCGCGCGTCGTGGCATCCGCGGTGCTGTCGGCGGCGGGGTGGCAGGATGCCGGGTCCATCGGAAACGGCAGGCGGGCCAGCGCCGCGCGATCGAGGCCGGGGCGGTAGGCCGCCAGCGCCGTCAGCTCCGACGGCTCGTAGAAGTGGAAGCTGTAGATCACGTTGGGGTCCGCGACCGGGCGCAGCGCCACCAGCCCGTCGACGCCACCCCAGCCGGCCCCGGTCAGCACCACCGTCGCGTCCGGCTGCGCGGCGCGCACCACCGCCAGCGCCTGCACCTGCAATGCCGCCCATGCCTGGGGCGTGTCGGCGAACACCGGCTCGTTCAAGATTTCGGGATAGGTCAGGCGCGGGTCGAGCGGACGCAGTGCCGGCGCGACGCGCCGCCAGAATGCCAGCAGCCGGGCACGGTCCTCGGCGCTGCGCTCCAGGTGCCAGGTCGTCGGATGCGGCCCGAGCACGACCGCAAGGCCGGCGCGTTGCAGGCGCAAGACGGCCTGGACCAGCAGCGCCAGCCGCTGGGGCGCGGCGTCCAGCAGCTCCGGCTGCACCGCCAGGCGGACGAAGGTGAACCCCGCCCGGCGCAGCGCCGTGATGGCCGCGTCCGGCAGATAGGTGCGCAGCGCCTGGTCGTCCGCCCGCGCCGGGAAGCGGAACCAGTTGGTGAGGTTCACGCCGCGGGCCAGCGCCGCGGTGCGCTCGGCTGGCGGCGTGGCGTGTCCCGCCGGGGGGACGGCGAGCAGCGCGGCGATGCTCAGCACCAGCCGGCGCGCGATCAACCTCATGTCAATCTTCCCCCGCTAATGGGTTCGGCGGGAACCATGCCGGCGGGAACCATGCAGGTGAACGGTAAACGAATCCCTTGGACGGTCGTTGCCGCCCTGTTGATCGGGGCCGGCGTGCTGCTGGCCACCGCGGCACTGCGCGGCGCGGAGTATGACGAGGGCTACACGCTGCTGCTGGCCGCCGGCACACCGCGCCCGGCCTGGCCCGGCGGCGTGTTCACCGCCGGGGAGGCGCGTGCGGCGTTCGCCGGGCACGCCGGCCTGGGCGATATCGCGCTTGCGTTGCGCGCCACCGACGTTCACCCGCCGTTGTACTTTTGGACGGTGGCGGGGTGGCGCTGGCTGGCCTGGCCTGGCCTGTTCGGGGTGCGGCTGCTGTCGGTGCTGTACAGCGTGCTGGCGCTGGCGCTGGTCGGCGCGATCGCCCGGCTCGCGCGGGTGCCGCTGGCCGGCGCCATCCTGCTGACGGTCGGCTGCTACGGGTTCGCCTATACCGGGGCGATCGCCCGGGACCTGGCGCTGGCCCAGGCGCTGTCGCTGGCCGGGGTCTGGCTGGCGCTGCAAACAGTCTCCGCGGCTTCCCGTCGTGGCGACGCCGTTGCCCGCACGCCTTGGCTGCTCGCCCTTGGTGCCGGGCTGTGTCTCGGCGCCGCGACGCTGAGCAACTACCTCGCGGCGTTTGTGGCGGGCGCCGTCCTGTTGTGGCTGCTGCACCGGCCACGTGCCTGGCTGGCCGCCACCACCGGGTTTGCCCTGTTCCTGCCGGCCGATTTCTGGTTCTTCCTCGCCCAGCGCAACAGCCGGCCGGGTCAATTCCCCGCCTTCTCGCTGCTCGGCAGTCTCCCCCGACTGGCCCAGTACGCCGCCGCCAACCTGTTCGGCGGCCTGCCGCTCTATGTGCCGGCCCATGCGCGCACCGCCGTCGCTTGCGGACTGGCAGGTCTTGCCGTGTTGCTGGTGGGCCTGGTTGTGCTGCGCTGGCGCCGCATCGGCGCGCCATCTCCGCGCGGGCTGCTGACGCTCGCCGTGCTGGCGCCGCCGGTGGGATTGCTGGTGCTGGGGCTGGTGTTCAATGCCACGCCGATCGAGCTGCGCTACCTCGCCCTCGCCACGCCGTTCGCCGGGCTGTTGCTGGCAGGTGCGCTGGGTAGCCTGCCACGGCGCTGGTGCCTCGGCCTTGGCGGTGCGGTCCTAGGGATTCAGGCGGTCGCGCTCGCCGGCATGATGACCCGCCAGGAGACGATGCAGCCGGCGCGGGCGACCGCCGCGGCCGCCGCGGCGTTGGCCGAGGGCGGCGTGGTGCTGCTGCCGCGCGGCAATGACGGTGTCGGCGTGGTCGGCGCCTTCGTCAACGAAGCCCCGGGCGGGCTGCGCCTGTCGATCGCCGGACCGACCGATACGGGGCGGCAGCTTGATGCCCGCATCGGCGGCGCGCGCCGTGTCGTGCTGGCGCTGATTGGCGTGGATGCGAACTCGCGGGCCACGTCAGCGATGTTGCAGGCCCGCTTCGCCACCGCCCGGTGTTGGCGTCAGAGCGGGGCGGGGTTCAACGTCCTGGCGTTCGATCGTGTCTGCGGGGCGGATCGTGACGTCCTGGGGCAGTTGCACGCCGCGCCAAGCCGAGGTCCCGGGCGATAGCATCCAGATTCGGCGCGGCGGCTGCGTCGCCGCAAGCACGACCGCCAGCCGAATTGGGTCCTGCCCCGGGCGCAGGACCGCGTGCCCGCTTCCGGCGCCGCGATCACTCCGCGTCGGGGACGACGAGGAACAGGTCGGTATCCCCCGTCTGCTGTCCGCACGCGGTCAGCATCGCGTGCACCTGCCCGCGATGGTGGGTCTGGTGGTTGAAGAAATGCACCAGCAGCTTGCCCTTCGCCCGCCGCATCTCCCGCTGCGCGGCACCGCTGAACCACACCAGGTCCGCGGCCAGCCAGGCGTCGTCGATCCGCCGTGCCCAGGCCTCGATGTCGGCGTCCGCCTTGACCCGCCGGGTGCGCAGCTCGTCGAAGTCCTCGATGATGCCGGCGCTCTGCCCGATCGGCAGGTCGGGCTTCTCCCAGCCGTCGAAGCGCGACATCCACTGGCAGTCGCCCCATAACAGATGTGCCAGCGTGCCGTGGATCGAGTGCCAGAACGCCCCGCGATCGGCCCGGCGCTCCTGGTCCGAAAGCGCGGCGGCGGCGGCGTACAGCCGGCGATTCATCTCCGCGTTGTAAGCCGCCATCATCCGCACGTAGTCCTGGGTGATCATGCGTGTGCCTTCCCTTCCCGCGCGGGAGTCGCCTTCCCATGCGCGGGTCCACATGGTACAGACGCGCCCCGGATAGCAGCAGGTACTAGGTTCCGTATATGTCATCGCACGCTGAGTCAGTGGGGCCGAACGGCACCCGTCGTGATTTCCTCTCCCTGATCGCCACCGCGGGCGCCGCGATCGGCGCCGCCGCGATCGGCTGGACAGTGGTCAACTCGATGAACCCCTCGGCCGACGTGATCGCGGCCGGCGCACCGATCGATTTCGACCTGACGCCGCTGGAGCCCGGCCAGCAGGTGATCGTGCTCTGGCGTGGCGCCCCGATCCTGATCGTCCGCCATACCCCGGAGATGGTGAAGACCCTGCGCGAGCCGGCCCTGCTCACCCAACTGGCGGACCCGAATTCCGCGGTGCAGCAGCAGCCGCCCTATGCGCAGAACTGGCACCGCTCGATCGAAACCGAATACGCCGTGCTGGTCGGCATCTGCACGCATCTCGGCTGCCTGCCGAGCTATGTGCCGGAACCGAGTGCCACCGAGCCGGTGGCGAACTGGCCGGGCGGCTATTTCTGCCACTGCCACGGCTCGAAATACGACCTGGTCGGGCGGGTGTTCCAAGGCGTGCCAGCGCCGTACAACCTGCCGGTCCCGCCGTACCATTTCCCCAATCCGAAGACGCTACGGCTCGGCGAGAACCCGCCTGGCCAGACCTTCGAGCTCACCTCCGTGGTGCAGATGTAGGCGCGAGGCGTTTCCAAAAATACACCGTCTCGCACAGCGTCCCGTCGGCGTTCAGCGCGAAATCCGGAATCCGCCCGGCCTCGATCCACCCCTCGGCGCGATACAACGTCTCCGCGACATCGCCGGCGCGCGCGATCAGCACCAGCAGGCTGCGTCCGGCCTGCCGCGCCGCGTCCTCCAGCGCCTGCATCAGCGCCCGCCCCAGCCCCGAGCGCCGCGCCGCCGGGTGCACCAGCAGCTTGTGCACCTCGCCCCGGTGCGGCTGGTTCGGCATGGCGCACAGCTCCAGCGAGACGGTGCCGACCAGCACCCCGTCGCGCCAGCCGCCCAGCAGGATGGCCTCGCCGCGCGCCACCTCGGCGGCGGTGCGGCGCCAGAATGCGCGCGCCAGGTCCGGCTGCAGCGGCGGCAGGTAGGACACGCTGGCCCCGGCATCGACGCAGGCCACCAGGATCTCCGCCAGGCGCCGCTCCGCTGAGGCAGCGGCCGGCGCGTCCAGCAGGGCGACGCCGTCGACCGGCTTGGCGTAGCCGAACTCCAGCGTGTTCGACAGGTCCGCCAGGACGCGGATCGGCCCGCTGCGCACATAGCCGCGCTTTTCATAGAACCGGTGCGCGCGCTCGAAGCGCGTGTCGCTCCAGAGCACCAGGCGGGTCGCGCCGGCGGCGCGCGGGGGTGGTACGCCGGCGGCGCGCGGGGGTGGTACGCCGGCGGCGCGCGGGGGTGGTACGCCGGCGGCGCGCGCGTGGGCTTCGGCCTGGTCGAGCAGGCGATGCGCCAGACCGTGGCCGCGCCAGGGCGCCAGGACATACAGCCGGCAGATCTCCCACGTCCCGTCGCCGTGCGGCACGACGGCGATCATGCCCACCACGTAGCCGTCCGCCTCGGCCGCCCACAGCGCGCCGTCCTTGGCCGCGTAGTAGGTCGCCAGCGCGCGCAATTCCGGCAGTTCCGCATCGACATCGAACACGATGCCGGGATACTCGCCCCAGCAGGCGCCGATCAGCGCAATGAAGCCGGCGGCATCGGCGTCGCGGCCGGGGCGGATCGTGAATGCTTGTCTGTCCATTGGCGAGCAGAGCTTAACGGCGCGGCGCTCTCGGGGCGAGGGCCGCGCCGCGATCAGGCCAGGCTGGCCAGTACCATGTCGAGCCGGGTGAGGAACACGTCGTTGCGGAAACCCGCGGCGGTGCGGCGTGCCTGCGCGCCCAGTCGCGCGCGCAGGGCCGCGTCGGTCGCCAGCACGCGCAGCAGATGCGCCAGCAGATCGACATCATGCACGGGATGCATGAGGCAGTTCACCCCGTGCCGCCAGATCCCCTCATGGGCCGGCAGGTCCGACAGCAGCAGCGCCTTGCCGCGCTGGCCGGCCTCGAGCGGGGCGATCGGCAGGCACTCGCTGGCCGAGGGCAGGGCGAAGATGTCGGCGCGCCCGATCAGGCGCAGCGTCTCGGCATGCGCGAGCTGCCCGGCGAAGGCGAACCGGTCCGGCGCCGCCTTGGCGAGCGCCACGGCCTCCGCCTCCAGTTGCACCATCTGGCCGACCAGCAGGCATTCGATCGGGACGTCGGACAGGCGGGCGACGGCACGGATCAGATCGGCCTGCCGCTTGCGCGGATAGATCGAGCCGACCGAGACGACGCGGATGGGTCGGCCTTGCGGCGGCGGTTCGGCCGCGAGCTGGGCGGGATCGAGCGGATCGAGGCCGGGCGGCACGACGTGCAGCCGCGCCTGCGGCACGCCCAGCAGGTAGGACCGGTAGACCAGGTCGCGAATCGCGGCCGACGGAAAAATGATGGCGTGCGCGGCGCCGAAGGCACGTTGCGCACCGGGATTGTCGACCAGCAGCGTCAGGCCGACCTCGGCTTCGTGGATTCACCAGATGGTGCGCGCGGTAGGCGCGGTCTGCAGCACGTACTGTGCCGCCATCATGGTGTTGCAGATGACCAGCGTACTGGCGTCGATCTCGCAGCGCTGGGTCAGCGTGGCGCCCTCGGCGAGGTAGGCGTCGCGCAAGGGTCCGGCCGCGTTCGAGTCATGCACCGCGACCACGTCGTGGCCCCGGCGGCGCAGATGGGCGGCCCAGCGGAACAGCAGCAGCCCGGCGCCGGTCATGCTGAACTCGGTTCCCAGCAGCACGACCCGCATGGCAGGTCAGCCGGTTCGCCGCCGGATCGTCGGGTTCCGGCCGCGCGGCGTCATCGGCCTCAACGCAACGCGTCGCAGAACGCGCCGATGCGCCGCAGGCCCTCGACCAGCGCGTCGTCGGCGACCGCCGTGCTGACCCGCAGATAGGGGCTCATGCCGTAGGCCGCGCCGTGCACGGTGGCGACGTATTTCTCCTCCAGCAGCGCCAGGCAGACATCCTCGTCGGTTTCCAGCCGGCGCCCGCCCGCGCTGGTGTGCCCCAGGCAGCCGGCGACGTTCGGAAACACGTAGAACGCGCCTTCCGGCTTGTGGCAGCTGATGCCCTTGCAGGCGTTCAGCATCTCCACCGCGATGTCGCGCCGGCGCTGATACGCCACGATCTGCTGCTGCACCCCGTCCTGCGGCCCGTCCAGCGCCGCCGCCGCCGCCGCCTGGCCGACGGTGGAGACGCCGGCCGTCGCCTGGCCCTGCATGTTCACCATCGCCTTGATCAGGTCGCGCGGGCCGGCGGCGAAGCCGATGCGCCAACCGGTCATCGCGTAGGTCTTCGACACGCCGGTGACGGTCAGGATGCGGTCGCGCAGGTCCGGCGCCACCTGTGCCATCGTCGCATGCTGGAACCCGTCGAACACCAGGTGCTCGTACATGTCGTCGGACATGATCCAGACATGCGGATGCTTGCGCATGACCGCGGCAATCGCGGCCAGCTCCTCGGCCGAGCACGCCGCGCCGGAGGGATTGTTCGGGTTGTTCAGCATCAGCCACTTGGTCTTCGGCGTGATCGCCGCGTCGATGTCCTCGGCGCGCGGCTTGAAGCCGTTGTTCTGCGGGCAGGGCACGAACACCGGCTCGCCGCCGACCAGTTGCGTCATCAGCGCGTAGGCGATCCACGACGGGGTCGGAATGACCACCTCGTCGCCGGGATCGACCGTGGCCAGGACGGCGTTGAAGATGCACTGCTTGCCGCCGTTCGACACGGCGATCTCGTCGAGCGCGAAGTCCAGCCCGGAGTCGCGCTGGAACTTGCGCTGGATCGCTTCCTTCAGCTTGCGGGTGCCGTCCTGCGGCGGGTATTTCGTCTCGCCCCGCAGCGCGGCCTGGTGGGCTGCCTCGATCGCGTGCGGCGGGCTGTCGAAATTCGGCTCGCCGATGGTCAGCGAGATCACGTCCTTGCCCGCGGCCCGCAGCGCGCGCGCCTTGATCGTCATCGCGACGCTGGCGGCGACCTGGACCCGTTTCAGCCGTTCCGCCAAGGCCGGCCGCGGCGCCGCCATCAGTGCAGGCCCGCGCAGAAGCGCAGGATGCGCGTGCAGGCTTCCTGCAACTCCTCGGTTGCGTTGGCGTAGCTGATGCGGATGTGGCCGGGATAGCAGAACGCCGCGCCGTGCACGGTGGCGACGCCCTCTTCCTCCAGCAGCGCGGTCACGAACGCCTCGTCATCGACGATCCGCTTGCCGCCGCGGCTGGTCTTGCCGATGCAGCCATGGATCGAGGGATAGACGTAGAACGCGCCTTCCGGGTTGTGGCAGTGCAGGCCGGGCGCCTGGTTCAGCGCGGCGACGACCAGGTTGCGCCGCTCCTCGAACACCTTGCGCATGGCCTCGATCGACTCCTGCGGGCCGTTGAGCGCCTCCACGGCGGCCGCCTGCGCGATCGAGTTGGGGTTGGAGGTGGACTGGCTCTGCAGCTTGTCCATCGCCTTGATCAGCGCCACCGGTGCGCCGGCGAAGCCGATGCGCCAGCCGGTCATCGCATAGGCCTTGGAGCAGCCGTTCATGGTCAGCGTGCGCGACCGCAGGCGCGGCTCGACCTCCAGGATGGTGGCCGGCTTGAACCCGTCGTAGGCCAGCTTCTCGTAGATGTCGTCGGTGAAAATCCAGACGTTCGGGTGCCGCATCAGCACCTCGCAGATCGGCTTCAGGTCGTCCTTGCTGTAGGCCGCGCCGGTCGGGTTGCACGGGTTGTTCAGCATGAACCACTTGGTCTTGTCGGTGATCGCCGCTTCCAGGTCCTCGGCGCGCAGCTTGAAGCCGTGGTTCTGCCCGCACGGCACGAACACCGGCTTGCCGTCGGCCAGGGTGACGATGTCGGGGTAGCTGACCCAGCAGGGACTGGGGATGATGACCTCGTCGCCGGCGTTCAGCGTGGCGAGCATGGCGTTGAAGATCACCTGCTTGCCGCCGGTCGAGACGATGATC
This sequence comes from uncultured Alphaproteobacteria bacterium, assembly GCA_963847615.1. Taxonomy (GTDB): domain Bacteria; phylum Pseudomonadota; class Alphaproteobacteria; order Acetobacterales; family Acetobacteraceae; genus Palsa-883. The sequence goes on along the minus strand of CAWKAN010000005.1, from coordinate 24,355 downwards.
TCCTCCGGCTTGTAGTCCAGGCCGGAGTCGCGGCGGAACTTGTCGGCCACCGCTTTGCGCAGCGCCGGGGTGCCGGCGACGTCGGTGTATTTGGTCTCGCCGGCCTCGATCGCGCGGATGGCGGCGTCCTTGACGTTGCGCGGCGTCTCGAAATCCGGCTCGCCCTGCGACAGGCTGATGACGTTCTTGCCCTCGGCGATCATCCGCCGCGCCACCGTGGAGATGGCGATGGTCAGGCTGGGTTGGATCCGGTCGAGTCGGTCGGCAGTGAGTGACATGGCTGGGCCCCGCGAAATCGGCGGCGGACCCTATCGGAGCGGGTGGATCGCGGCAACCGGGTGAAACGAAAGCAAGGCTGGGGCTTCGCCCCAGACCCCACCAAGGGGCGCTGCCCCTTGGAACCCCGCCAAGGGCTCGCCCTTGGAACCCTTCACTGGGAGTGTGGGGAGGGGGAGGGGGCGTGTGGGCGAGGCACCGGTGTTCGTCCGGCGTGCCGGACGGACACCGGTGCCTCGCCCACACGCCCCCTCCCCCTCCCCACACTCCAAGTCATGGAGTCCAGAGGCCGCTGCCGGCGCCTGCCCCCGGGCACTTGTCCCGGGGGGTGGGGGGTCCAGGGGGGCAACGCCCCCCTGGCGGGGTTCGGGGCGGAGCCCCGGCTTGCTTTCGTTCGCCGGATTGCCCTCGGCCGCCGTGCGCGATACCACCGGCAGACCTCGGGCGCGCGGGCCAGGCCGTGGTTCTGGATGTCGCGGGTTCGAGCACACCGACTGACCCGTAGCGCTTCGGCGAAGGATCCACGCCATGCCCATTCTGTCCGCTCGCATGAGCAAGCTCGGCACCGAGTCCGCCTTCGAGGTCCTGGCACGGGCCAACGCGCTGCAGCGCGCCGGGCGGAACATCATCAATCTCGGCATCGGCCAGCCCGATTTCCCGACCCCCGCGCACATCGTCGAGGCCGGGCGCAAGGCATTGGCCGACGGCCATCACGGCTACACCCCGGCCAACGGCATCCTGCCGCTGCGCGAGGCGGTGGCGGCGGACCTGCATCGCCGCCACGGGGTGGAGGTCTCGCCCGAGCGGGTGCTGATCGTGCCCGGCGGCAAGGTCACGATGTTCTTCGCCATCCTGATGTTCGGCGAGGAGGGGGCGGAGATCATCTATCCCAACCCGGGCTTTCCGATCTACGAGAGCGTGATCCGGTTTTCCGGCGCCACGCCGGTGCCGTTGCCCTCGCACGAGAGCAAGGGATTTTCCTTCAGCGCCGAGGAGGTGCTGGCGCTGATTACCCCGCGCACCAGGCTGCTGATCCTGAACAGCCCCAGCAATCCGACCGGTGGCGTGGTGCCGAAGAGCGAGCTCGACCGGTTGGTCGCCGGACTGGCGCGCCATCCGCATGTGGCGGTCATGTCGGACGAGATCTATGGCGAGATGGTCTATGAAGGCGTGCATGCCAGCCTGACCACCTATCCCGAACTGACCGACCGGCTGATCCTGCTGGATGGCTGGAGCAAGACCTATGCGATGACCGGCTGGCGGCTGGGCTACGGCGTCTGGCCGGCGGCATTGTTGCCGCATGCCGAGCGGCTGGCGATCAACAACCACTCCTGCGTCAATGCGGCGGCGCAATATGCCGGTATCGCCGCGCTGACCGGGCCGCGCGAGCCGTCGCAGCGCATGGTCGCCGCGTTTGCCGAACGGCGCGCGTATATCGTCCCGGCGCTGAACGCGTTGCCGGGGTTCCGGTGTGCCACGCCCGGCGGCGCGTTCTATGTCTTCCCCAACATCCGCAACACCGGCTTTGACTCGCGAACCTTGCAGTCGCGTCTGCTGGATGAGGCCGGAATCGCCACCATTTCCGGCACCAGCTTCGGTGCATTCGGCGAGGGCTATCTGCGGTTTTCCTATGCCGCCAGCCTGGAGGCACTGAAGGAGGCCGTCGGCCGGATCGGCGATTGGCTGGGGCGCCAGGGCACGGGGACCAAGGGTTAGCCCGGACGTCGCACACTCTCGCGCCCCCGCCCCCCCCCGTCCGGGTGCGGGCAGCGAAGCGCAGGAGAGGGGGGACGGCGGGGGAACCGATTCCCGCCGACGGCAGGGTGGGTCGGTCAGCGCCCGCAGTCAGAGGGGCTTGCCGATCCTGCCTGCGGTGCCCAAGGAGGCGGACGTTTCGGGCCGGCCGGGACGCATGAGGGGAGCGAGGGGACCCGGTGAAACTCGGGATCATATCGGACATCCATTGCAACCCTTACGGGCTGCGGCAGGCGCTCGCGGCGATGGCCGCGGTCAACGAAGTGCTGTGCCTGGGCGACAGCATCAACGAGGCCCAGTTCTGCAATGAAACAATCGCCGCGCTGAAGGCGCGTGGGGCGCGGGTGATCCTCGGCAATCATGAGGAAGCGTTCCTCTCGGCCGCGGGCGAGGCGGCGCGCGACGGCAACGGCGCCGACCGCGCCCTGGTGGCGTGGCTGGCCGGCCAGCCGCTGCGGCAGATGCTGGAGGTCGGCGGCAAGAAGCTGCTGATGATCCATTCCACGCCTTGGGAGCCGCGCGGCGACTATATTTTCCCGCACAGCCCGCACCTGGAGCGCTTCGCCGAGGCCGACGCGGATGTCGTGCTGTATGGACATACGCATGCCCAGGTGGTCCGCCGCGTCGGCCGCGTGCTGGTGGTCAACCCGGGTTCGGCCGGGATGGCAAGCTACGGCGGCAACGCCTGGCAGCTTCGCTGCGCCATCCTGGACACCGCGACCGAGGACGTGGAGCTGATCGCATTCCCCGACCCGCGCTATGCCGAGCACGCCTGACCAGCGGCGGCGGCCGCTGGCATCCGATGCCAGGAAACGCGAGCGTTTCTTGTCGCTCTTATCGCGCAGCCTGTTGCGTGATCGGATGACCCAGGGGTGGACTGTGCCGCCGGTACGTAGCGAGCCCGGGCAACCGCAGCAAAGCCAGCAAGCCAAAATAACACGGCGGGCACGGAGGCAGGTACCGGAGGGCACGGAGAAGAATTGATTGCGCTGCGCGCGCAAAGCATTCCCCCGGTGGGCATTCCCCCGGTGGGCAGTCCGCCGGGTTCTCGCGCGGAGCGCAGGATGTCCTTCTCCGTGCCCTCCGTGTGGCTGTCTCCGTGGCCTCCGTGTTATTCTGGCTTGCTGGCTTTGGTGCGCCCGCTGCGGCGGAATCCCAGCCAACAGAGTTCGCCATAAGAGTATTTCTTGTTGAATTGGCACCGGCCCGGTTTCCACGGTCGGCGGTTGGTCAAGCGGGATCGCGGTGGTGTTGCGGGTGGTGTCGCGGGCCGGGGTTGCGTGATCGACGAACAGGAAGCGGAAGCCGCGCGCTGGCGGCCGGTTACCGGTAAGCCCCGTCGTCTGCCTGGCGACAGCGGCCGGGGACGTGCTGCGGCTGAGGCATCACGCTGGGCCGCATGGCTTCGGCGGCTTTCCTGTCACGCCATCGGGCAGCATCGGCGCCGGACGCCGAGCCATATGCAATTCCACGCCTGCTTTGCTGACGCGCGAATCCGAGGTGGGCGGCGCGGTCGCCCGGTACCGGCGGGTCGGCACGCTGGGAGCGCGACCCCAGCGAACCCGCCAAATTCCCCCTGACCGATCGGCACTGTGGGCTTGCCCGGAACAGTAATATAGGATAGGGCGTTAGGTGGTGTTCCTAAGCGCCTGACTGAGCGACGGCTTCCAGGCCGTCGTGACCACCGGCCGCTGCTGGCGCGCCACGACGGAGGTCCAAGCGGATGTCTCGCACCCTACCCCTGATCGGAGCACGCGCGATCGGCTGTATCGTCCTGCTTGAGCTGTTGGCCGCATGTTCCGGCCAGGGGCCGCGCAGCAGCGCGTCGCAGGAAGCCGCCCGCTACGCCGCACACGCGCGCGGCAATTACGCCCCGCCGGGCCCGACCAGTGACCCGTGGGGGCCCTATATCCAGGAGGCCAGCCAGCGCTTCGACGTGCCGGGCACCTGGATCCGGGCGGTGATGCGGGTCGAATCCGGCGGCAACGAGTACCTGAACGGTCAGCTTGTCACCTCGGGCGCCGGCGCGATGGGCCTGATGCAGGTGATGCCATCGACCTACGACGAGTTGCGCGAGCGCTATGCGCTGGCCGACGACCCGTATGATCCGCACAACAACATTCTGGCGGGCACCGCCTATCTGCGCGAGATGTACGACATCTACGGCGCCCCGGGCTTCCTGGCCGCCTACAATGCCGGGCCGACGCGGCTGGACGACTACCTCAGCAACAACCGTCCGCTGCCCGACGAGACGCGGCGTTACGTGGCGATGATCGGCCCGGAGATCGAAGGCGTGTCCCCGCGTACCCGCTCGCCCGCCGAGGCCTATGCGATGAACACGCTGCCGATCAACATCCCGCCTGGGCCGCGCTATGGGCGTGGCAGTCAGTTCGCCAGCCAACGCGGCTCCGGCGGCGGCGCGCCACGGACGCCGGTGCAGACCGCCCAACTGCTCGAGCCGCCGCCGCGGAGTGCGCCGCCACCGCGCCTGGTCGCGCTGGTCGTGCCGCCGCCGCAGCCGCGGCGCGGTGGGTTCCGCCTGGTTCCCGTCGCCAACGCGGAGCCGATGCCGGAGCGGCGCGGCGGCCCGCGCACCGGCGACTGGGCGATCCAGATCGGCGCGTTCAGCAAGCCAAGCCAGGCGCATGCGGCGATCGACACCGCCAAGGCCCACGCGCGCGAGGCGCTGACGGCGGCGCACCCGCTGGTCGCCAGTGTGCATGAGAGCCACGGCACGCTGTACCGCGCCCGGCTGACCGGGCTGTCGCGTGACGCGGCGGTGACGGCCTGCGAGCGGCTGCGTGGCCACGGCGCCTGCATCGTGCTTTCGCCGGAGGCGCAATCCTAGCCAGGATTTCTGCCGCTCGCGGGGCGTTGGCGCGGTCCTTGCCGCGCCACAAGCCCCATGCTTTGCCCCCGACGCAGGTGCCGCCTATCCCAGCCGGCGCCGGTACAGGGCGATGAGGCGTTCCCAGTGCCGTTCCGCGGCAGGCTTGTCGTAGCACCAGCGTTGGGGGAAGGCGAAGCCGTGGTGGACGGCGGGATACATTTCCAGCTCGCCTTGGTTGCCGGAGCGTTGGAACAGTCCGCGCAGTTCCTCGACCATTGGCAGGGGCGCCAGTTCGTCGTGTTCGGCGCAGGCGATGTAGAGCTCGGCTTTGGCTTTTGCCAGGCTGAGGTGTGGGCTTTCCTCCGCGTCGCTGACCAGCCAGGTGCCGTAGAACGAGGCGGCGGCGGCGACGCGGTCGGGGAAGCGGGCGGCGGCGGCGAGGGCGTAGGGGCCGCTCATGCAGTAGCCGTGCGCACCGACCGGGCCGCGCTTCACCGCCGCCTGGGTCTCGATGAAGGCGAGCATGGTGGCGATATCGTCCATGACGGGCGGGATCGTCATCTTGGTGCGCACCGCGCGCATGCGCTGCTGTTCGGCGCTGCCTTTCGTGAGCACGTCCGGGCCATAGATCGTATCGCGTCCGGCGCGGTAGTAGAGGTTCGGCAGCAGCACGGCATAGCCGACGGTGCCAAGGCGGCGCGCCATGTCGCGCAGTTCCTCGCGGATGCCGGGGGCGTCCATCAGCAGGAACACCGCGGGATGCGGGCCGCCGCGCTCGGGGTGGCAGATGAAGGTTTCCATCGCGCCGTCCTTGGTGGCGATGTCCAGTGTTTGTTCGATCATTGGCGGTTTCCCCCGGGTTTCGTCGTGTCTGGGCTTTGTCGTGGGCGGCCGGATCGCGCTAGGCTGGCACGACGGCGACCCGGGAGGAAGGCGATGCTGGCGATCGAACCGACAGGCGCGGTGCTGGGCGCGACCGTGCTCGGCGTCGATTTGTCGCGCGAACTCGACGCGCGGAGTTTCGGGCAGATCCTGCGCGCGCTGGGGGCGTATGGCGTGCTGCGGTTTCCCGACCAGCACCTGGACATGACCGAGTTGCGGCGGTTCTCGGAACGTTTCGGCGAAATCCAGGGGCCGAGCGCGGCCACGCCGGAGGTGGCGAAGGCGACCTACGCCGAGGTGGGCATGCTGTCGAACATCAAGGAGAACGGTGCGTATATCGGGCTGCCGGATGCCGGGCAGGACTGGCACACCGACATGTCGTATCGCGACGTGATGGGCTTCGTGAACGTCCTGTATGGCATCCGCATTCCGCGCCGCGACGGCAAGCCGCTGGGCGGCACGGAGTTTGCTAACATGCACGCGGCGTACGACGCGTTGTCGGAGGAGATCCGGACGCGCCTGGCGAGCGCCACGGCGACGCACGACTTCGAGAAATTCTGGGAGCATATGCGCCGCGACAAGGCGAGCACGCGTCCGCCGATGACGGACGCGCAGCGGCGACGGCGGCCGCCGGTGGTGCATCCGTTGTTCCTCACCCATCCGATCACCGGGCGGAAGGTGCTGTACTGCAACCCGGGCTACGCCACGCGGATCAACGAACTGCCTGAGCATGAGAGCGAGGCGATGCTGGCCGATCTGTTCACGCATCAACTGCAACCGCAATTTCGCTACACGCATGTTTGGACGGAGAACGACGTGCTGCTGTGGGATCACTTCGGCACGATCCATCGCGCGATCGCGGATTACGCCGCGGACGAGATACGGCTGATGCGGCGCTGCCAGGTGATGGCAACCAAGGTGTTCGATCCGGCGTTCCTGCGCCCGGTGCGGGAGTTGGCCTGACCCGGATTGCTCCCACCGTCGTGGGATGACGGCGCAGGACATTGGCGTGCCGCGAGGGACCAGCGGGCGTGCGCGCCGCCGCCGATCCAGGGTGTATTCGCACAGCGCGCAAGCCCCAGGGTACCATTGGGACGCGGCAAGGATCGGGTCGGCACCCGCGAGAGCGTGATAAGTGCAGGCTGGGCGTTGACCAACAACGTCTCCGCCATGCGCGCCTCGGTCAGCCGTCGTCCGGCAGCAGCGCGTTCATCCGCCAGTGAACCGGGCTCGAGGTATGACGGCGCATCATCCGAAGCAGGTGCGCCTGGTCCCTCGGTGTGAAAATCGACCCACTGGCATCCAGTCATACCAACGGCCCTGATTGCTGCCCGTCCGGCCCGTGTCGGGCCGCTGGTATCGCGCGCGGGGTTGCCCAGGGGAGTTGCGGCGGCCGCGCGCCAAACCAAGACTCATGCCAACGGCCCAACGCCGGCCGATCGGTCAGCCATTAGCGCCGCTAGTGTGATCCGTCGCTGCCCCCTTCGCTCATTGTCCACCGGTGACGTCAATCGTAACCCCGGTCACGAAATCCGCATCCGACGAGGCCAGGAAGCAGATCACCTTGGCCTGATCCGCCGCCTGCGCGATCCGCCGCAGCGGCACCAGCGCGATCTCCGCCGCCTGGTCCTCCGGCGCGCGCTGGTTCCAGTGCGGCAGCAGCCGTTCGCTCAGCGTCAGGCTTGGCGCGATCGCGTTGATGGTGATGCCGAACGGCCCCAGCTCGAACGCCAGCTTGCGGGTGAAGGCGATGATGCCGCCCTTCGCCGCGGCATAGGCGCTGGACGACGAGCGGCTCAGCCCACGCCCCGCGATCGAGGCCAGGTTGACGATCTTGCCGCGCCGCGCCTGTTTCATCACCGGCACGACCGCGTGGGTGAACAGGAAGGTGCCCTCCAGGTTGAAGGCGATCAGCTTCTGCCAGTCCGCGAAGCTGAGCTCATCCACCGTCGCCGAGGGGCGTGGGACCACCGTGCTGCCGCCCACCGCGTTGACCAGGATGTCCACGCCGCCGAATTGGCGTGCTGTCTCCGCCACCACGGCGTCCACCTGCGCCGGGTCCAGCGCGTTGGCGCACCGCGCGTGGGCGCGCCCGCCCGCCGCCGAGACCGCTTCCACCAGTGCGTCGAGCCGCGCCTGGTCGGTGTCCACGCCGACCACGATCGCGCCCTCGCGCGCCATGATCCCGGCCGTCGCGCGGCCAATCCCTGCGCCCGCCGCGGTGATCAGCGCCACCTTGTCCTGGAACCGCATCGTTGCCTCCGTTGCTTTTGCCGTGCAACCCAGCATTGCGCCGGTTTGTCCGGTTGTCATCCGCCTGGTCGGTGACAGGACCGCCCGCGCCGGGGCAGAGTTGCGGCAAGCGGGGGGAACATGGCCGACGACGAGACGAACGCCCTGGCGGCGACTGCCGCCGCTATCGACCGGGCGGCGACTGCCGCCGCTATCGACCGGGCGGCGACTGCCGCCGCTATCGAGCGGGCGGGGGCTGCCGCCGCTGTCGAGCGGGCGGGCGCCGCCGCCGCGCCCATCCTGCTGGAACCGCCGGCCGACGCGCGGCGCACCCTGGTGCTGGCCGCCTGCCTGATGGGCACCTTCATGGCCGCGGTGGAAAGCACCATCGTCGCCACCGCGATGCCGACCATCGTCGGCGACCTGCACGGCTTCAGCGTGTTCAGTTGGGTGTTCACCGTCTACCTGCTGGCCCAGGCGGTCAGCATCCCGGTCTACGGCCGGCTTGCTGATCTGTATGGCCGCAAGCGGATGTTCTTCGCCGGCGCCGGGCTGTTCCTGGTCGGCTCCACGCTGTGCGGCTTCTCCACCACCATGGTGCAGCTCATCGTGTTCCGCCTGCTGCAGGGGTTCGGCGCGGGCGGCGTGCAGCCGGTGGCGATGACCATCCTGGGCGACATCTACACCCCGGCGGAGCGCGCCCGCGTGCAGGGCATCGTCTCGTCCGTGTTCGGCGTCTCCGCCGTGGTCGGGCCCTTGCTCGGCGCCTTCCTGGTCGAGCACGTGAACTGGGAATTCGTCTTCTGGGTCAACCTGCCGATCGGCGCGGCGGCGATCGGCATGATCGCGGCGTTCCTGCACGAGGACATCCGCCCGCGGGCGCGGCGCATCGACTGGCTCGGCTCGCTGCTGATGCTGCTGTCGATCAGCGCGCTGATGCTGGCGATGGTGCAGCAGGCGACGCTGCCGCGCCCGGTGCTGCTGGCGCTGGTGCTGGGCGGCCTGGCGGCCCTGGTGGCGCTGATCCTGCACGAACGCGCCACCAAGGAGCCGATGCTGCCGCTGGAGCTGTGGCAGCACCGGGTGATCGTCGTCGGCAGCCTCGGCGGCGGGCTGGCCGGGGCGATCATGATGGGCGTCGCCGCCTTCCTGCCGGCCTACGTGCAGGGCGCGATGGGGCAGAGCGCTACCATCGCCGGCCTGGTGCTGGGCGCGATGTCGGTGACCTGGGCGCTGGCCAGCATCTTCGGCGGGCGGTTGATGGTGCGCACCAGCTACCGGCTGGCCGCGGTGCTCGGCGCGCTGGCGCTGCTGGCGGGGTCCCTGCTGCTGGTCACGCTGACGCCGGCGCGCGGTCCGGTCTGGGCCACCGTCGGCTCGTTGGTGATCGGCATCGGCATGGGGCTGTGCAACACCGCCTATATCGTTTCGATCCAGGCGGCGGTGCCGTGGAACCAGCGCGGCGCGGCCACCTCGTCGTGCCTGTTCCTGCGCTTCGTCGGCCAGTCGCTGGGCGCCGCTTCGTTCGGCGCGGTGCTGAATTTGACGCTGCTGCACCGCGCCCCCGACCTGATGTTCGAGGCCGACCACCTGCTCGACCCGACCCACCGCGGCGAACTGGCGGGCCCCGTGCTGGCGCGGCTGACCGAGGCAATGGCCGCGGGACTGCATAACGACTACCTGCTCGCCTGCCTGCTGGCGGTGCTGACCCTGGTGCTGTCGTCGCTGCTGCCGGCCCGGCTCAGCCCGCGCGGCCAGCCGCTCCGGCGCTAGAGCAGTCGGGCGAACCGAAGGAAGGTCAGGGCTCCGCCCTGAAACCCGCCAGGGGGCGTTGCCCCCTGGACCCCCACCAGAGGCGGAGCCTCTGGACTCCATGACTGGGAGTGGGTGATGGGGAGGGGGCGTGCGCGCGCGGCGTCGGTGCCGCCCGGCGCGCCGGACGGCACCGACGCCGCGCGCGCACGCCCCCTCCCCATCACCCACTCCCAGTGAAGGGTTCCAAGGGCTCTGCCCTTGGCGGGGATCCAAGGGGCAGCGCCCCTTGGTGGGGTCCAGGGGCAAAGCCCCTGGCCTTCTCTCGGTTCGCCCGATTGTTCTGGCGCAAGGATCGGGTGGCCGGCGGTGGGTTGCTGCGCGACGATGCGCGGGGCGGGGAGGGAGGCGCGCATGACGGAGGGGTTTGCCACGGCGCACGCGATCGAGGATCGCGTGGCCAAGTTGGACTGGGCGGCGATCGACGCGGGTTTGGATGCGGCCGGGCACGCGGTGACCGGGCCGCTGCTGTCGGCGGCGGAGTGTGCGTCGATGGCGGCGCGGTATGCGGGCGAGGATGGGTTTCGCTCGCGGGTCGTGATGGCGCGGCACGGCTATGGCCAGGGCGAGTATCGCTACTTTGCCTATCCGCTGCCCGATCCGGTCGCTTCGCTGCGGCGCGCGTTCTATCCGCGCCTGGTGGCCACCGCGAACCGGTGGCGGGCGCTGCTGGGCGAGGCGGGGCGGTTGCCCGGGACGCTCGACGGGTTTCTCACCGAGTGTCACGCCGCCGGGCAGACGCGGCCGACGCCGCTGCTGCTGAAATATGGGCCTGGCGACTACAACCGCCTGCACCAGGATCTCTACGGCGCGCACGTGTTTCCGTTGCAGCTGGTGATCCTGCTGAGCGATCCGGCGCGCGATTTCAGCGGCGGCGAATTCGTCCTGGTGGAGCAGAAGCCGCGTGCCCAATCGCGCGCCGAGGTCGTGCCGCTGCGCCAGGGCGAGGCGGTGATCTTCGCCGTGCACCACCGCCCGGCACGCGGCGCACGCGGGGTCTATCGCGCCGCGTTGCGCCATGGGGTGAGCACCGTGCGTGATGGGGAGCGCTTCACGCTGGGGGTGATCTTCCACGACGCCGCGTAGGATGGCGCTCGCGCCTGGTCTTCCCACTCTTGTCGTCATGGCCGGGCTTGATCGGGCCATCTGCCCCCAAGGCGGCGGTGCGCGGATGGCCGGGTCAAGCCCGGCCATGACGGTGAGGTAACGGACCGATCAGGCTAGGCCATGACGGTGAGGTAACGGACCGATCAGGCTAGGCCATGACGGTATGGCAACGGACCGAGCGCATGGGCGCCGGTGATCCGTTCAAAGCGTCCCCTCGGCCCGCAACTTCTCCACCTCCGCCTCGGTCATCCCCAGCCATTTCACCAGCACCGCGCCGGTGTGTTCTCCCAGCTCCGGCGCCCGCACCAGTTGCGGCGGCTTGCCGTCGATGCGCACCGGCCAGGTCGGCATCTTGTAGGCCCCCAGCTTCGGGTGCTCGACCGTCTGCATGATGCCGCGCTCGACGAAGGTCTGATCGTTCTGCAACTCCATCGTGTCCAGCACCGCACCCGAGGGCACCCCCACGCCGCCCACCAGGTTCATCGCCTCGTACTTCGTGTGCCGCAGCGTCCAGTCGGTGATGGCCGCGTCGACATCGGCCTCGTGCTTCACCCGATCCGCCGGCGTCGCGTAGCGCGGATCGTTGATCATCTCCTCGCGCCCGATCAGCGTCATCAGCCGCGACCAATGCTCGGGATTGGCGCGGCTGGTCATGATGTAGACCCAGTCGTTCGAGCCGCCCGGCTTGCATGGAAACAGCCCGGAGGGGGCGTTGGTGATGCCCGGCACCTTGGCCCCCGCGCGCCCCACCGGCTTGCCGGTGCGCCGCTGGGTGGAGAAATTGGTGCGCATGTAGTGCAGCATCGCGTCCTGCATCGCCACCTGCAGCCGCCTGCCCTGCCCGGTGTCGCGCCGCTGGTACAGCGCACCCAGGATGGTGATCGCCATCAGCATGCCGGTGCCGGTGTCGCCGATCGAGATGCCGGGCTTCACCGGCATGCGCCCGGCCTCGCCGGTCACGCTCATGGTGCCGCCGCAGGCCTGCGCGATCATGTCGAAGGCGAGATTGGCCTCGAACGGGCTGCCCTCGCCGAAGCCCTTCACCTGGCAGTAGATGATGCCGGGGTTCAGCGCCTTCACGTCGTCGTAGCCAAGCCCGAGCCGCTCGATCGTGCCCGGGGCGAAGTTCTCGACGCACACATCGGCCTTGCGCAGCAGGTCCTTCACCAGCGCCAGCCCGCGCGGCGATTTCAGGTTGACCGTCATGGATTTCTTGTTGGCGTTGAAGATGTAGAAATACCAGGGGTCCTCGTCCGGCGCGCCGGGCCGGCGCCGCCGGCCGGGATCGCCGAGCTTGGGGTTCTCGATCTTCACCACGTCCGCGCCGAGCCAGGCCAGCGCCTCGGTGCAGGAAGGTCCTGCTTCGAACTGGGTGAAGTCGACGATGCGGATGCCGGAGAGAAACGCCACCGGTGCCGTGTTGCTGTCCATCGCTTGTTGCCCCTCCCGTCCAGGGTGTGCGGTCAGTGACGAAAGGATGGCACAGCGGCGGCGTGTCTCCAATGGCGGGGCGGGCCGCGCGGGGTTCTCCCCCCCCCTTGAGGGAAGGGGTAGGGGGAGGGGCCGGTGCCAGGGTCGCACCGAAGGCACCTGCCGCACCAACCCCTCCCCCCAACCCCCTCCCTCAGGGGGAGGGGGAGAATCCTTGCCGCTCCGGATCAGACCGAGAAGTATTTTGCTTTCGGGTTCAGCACGACGATCGCACTGGTGGATTGTTCCGGATCCAACTGGAACTCCTCACTCAAGGTCACCCCAATCCGCCCCGCGTCCAGCAGGCGCAGCAGCGGCACCTGGTCCTCCAGCCTCGGACACGCCGGATAGCCGAACGAATAGCGGCTGCCGCGATAGCCCTGCGCGAGCATCTTCTCCATCTCGCGCTCGTCCTCGCCGGCGAAGCCCAGCTCGGCGCGGATGCGCTTGTGCACGTACTCGGCCATCGCCTCGGCCATCTCCACCGACAGCCCGTGCAGGTAGAGATAGTCCTGGTAGCGGTTCTCCTCGAACCAGGCGCGCGCGACCTCGGAGGCGCGGCTGCCCATCGTGACGACCTGCAAACCGATCACGTCGCGCTCGGCCTCGTCGATGTCGCGCAAGAAGTCGGCGATGCAGTCGCCATCCTGCTTCGGCTGGCGCGGCAGCGCGAAGCGCGCAAGTTCCGTGTGCCCGTCGGGATCGAACAGGATCAGGTCGTTGCCCTCGCCCGGCCGCCTTCCAGTAGCCGTACACCGCCTGCGGCTTCAGGATACCCTCGGCCTCGCAGATCCCCAGCATCCGCCGCATCACCGGGCGCAGCTCCTGGCGCGCCCAGCCGAGGAAATCGTCCAACGACCGTCCCTGCTTGCGGAAGCCCCACTGGAACTGGTACAGGCTGCGCTCGTTCAGGAACGGAACGATCGCCTTGGGCGCCGCCTCGACCACCCGCGCGCCCCAGAACGGCGGCGTCGGCACCGGCACGTCCCGCGTGAGCCGTCGCCGCCGCGCCTGCACCGCGGCGACGTCCACCGGCCGAAACGCAAGCGCATCGGCCTGGCCCAGCGTGCGCGCGGTGTTGCGCGCCTTGCCGCTGCGCCGCGCCTGCACCGCGGCCAGGTAGTCGTCGAAGCCGTTGCCGGTCACCTTGTCCATCAGGTGCAGCCCGTCGAACGCATCGCGCGCATAGGCGACGCGGCCCGAGGCATAGGCGGCGACGCAGGCGTCCTCCACATAGGTCCGGGTCAGCGCGGCGCCGCCCAGCAGCACCGGGATGTCCAGGTTCTGCCGCGACATCTCCTCCAGGTTCTCCCGCATCACCACGGTGGATTTCACCAGCAGGCCGGACATGCCGATGGCGTGCGCCCGGTTCTCCCGCACCGCGGCCAGCATGTCGGCGAGCGGCACCTTGATGCCGAGATTGACCACGCGATAGCCGTTGTTGGTCAGGATGATGTCGACCAGGTTCTTGCCGATGTCGTGCACGTCGCCCTTCACGGTCGCCAGCACGATGGTGCCCTTCTCCTGCCCCTCGACCCGTTCCATGTGCGGCTCAAGATGGGCGACGGCGGCCTTCATCGTCTCGGCGCTTTGCAGCACGAAGGGCAGCTGCATCTTGCCGGCGCCGAACAGCTCGCCCACCACCTTCATGCCGTCCAGCAGTACGTTGTTGATGATCTCCAGCGGCGGCAGCTTCAGCATCGCCTCGTCCAGGTCCGCGGCCAGCCCTTTGCGGTCGCCGTCGACGATGCGGTCCTTCAGCCGCCCCTCCACCGTCTCGGCGCGCTGCTTCACCGCGGCGTCGGCCAGCTTGCGGTCGGCGAAAATCGCCAGCAGGCGCTGCAACGGATCGTAGCCCTCGCGGCGGCGGTCGAAGATCAGGTCCTCGGCGACCTGCACCTCCTCGGGCGCCAGCAGGTGCAGCGGGCGGATCTTCGAGACGTGCACGATCGCCCCGGTCATCCCGGCCCGCGCGGCATGGTCCAGGAACACGCTGTTCAGCACCGCGCGCGCGGCGGGGTTGAGCCCGAAGCTGACGTTCGACAGGCCGAGGATGATCTGGATGTCGGGGAACTCGGCGCGGATCGCCGCGATCCCCTCCAGCGTCCAGTGCGCCAGCTTGCGGTCGTCCTCGTTGCCGGTGGCGATGGTGAAGGTCAGCGGATCGATCAGCAGGTCCGACTGCGCCAGGCCGTGCCGGTTGCAGGCGAAATCCACCAGGCGCCGCGCGATGCGCAGTTTGTCTCCGCGCGGTCTTCGCCATGCCGACCTCGTCGATGGTCAGCGCGATCACCGCGGCGCCGAACCGCTTGGCCAGCTTCAGCCGTTCGGTGGCGTGGCCTCTCGCCGTCCTCGAAGTTGATCGAGTTGATGATCGGCTTGCCGCCATGCAGCTTCAGCGCGGCCTCGATCACCGGGGTTTCCGTGCTGTCGATCACCAGCGGCGCGTTGACGCTGCCGGTGAAGCGGCGGATCACCTCGCTCATCTCGGCCAGTCTCGTCGCGCCCGACGAAGGCGGTGCAGATGTCCAGCGCGTGCGAGCCCTCGCCGAGCTGCTCGCGGCCCATCGCGACGCAGCCGTCCCAGTCGTGCTTTTCCTGCAGCTCGCGCCACTTCTTCGAGCCGTTGGCGTTGCAGCGCTCGCCGATGGCGAAGATAGGCGTTCTCCTGGCGCAACGGCACCGCCTGGTAGAGGCTGGCGACCGAGGGCACCCAGACCGCGGTGCGCGGCACCGGCGTCGGGCGGGGCGCGCCGCGGCGCCGCAGCATCGCATCCAGCGCGGCGATGTGCGCGATCGAGGTGCCGCAGCAGCCGCCGATCAGGTTCACCCCGTCCTCGGCGACGAAGCGCTCCAGCCAGCTCGCCAGCTGGTCGGCGCCCAGCGGGTAGTGGGTCTGGCCATCGACCAGTTCGGGCAGCCCGGCATTCGGCTGCACCGAGATCAGGCCCGGCCAGTTGGTGGCGAGCCAGCTTACGTGCTCGGCCATCTCCTGCGGGCCGGTGGCGCAGTTCAGCCCCATCAGCGGCACGTCCAGCGCGTGCACCACGGTGGCGGCGGCGGCGATGTCGGGGCCGACCAGCAGTGTGCCGGTGGTCTCCACCGTGACCTGCACGAAGATCGGCGTGTCGGTGCCGGCGGCGGCGCGGGCGATCTTGGCGCCGTTCACCGCGGCCTTGATCTGCAAGGTGTCCTGGCAGGTCTCGATCAGGATGGCATCGACGCCGCCGGCGATCAGGCCGCGGCACTGTTCGGCCAACGCCGCCTCCAGCACGTCGTAGCCGATGTTGCCCAGGCTGGGCAGCTTGGTGCCGGGGCCGAGGCTGCCCAGCACCCAGCGATGGCGGCCGTCGGCGAAACTGTCGGCGGCCTCGCGCGCCAGCTCGCCGGCGACGCGGTTGATCTCGAAGGCGCGGTCGGCCAGATCGAACTCGCCGAGGGTGACCGGCGAGCCGCCGAAGCTGTTGGTCTCCACCATGTCGGCGCCGGCGGCGAAGTAGCCGCGGTGGATCTCGCGCACCAGGTCGGGGCGCGACAGGCACAGCACGTCGGTGCAGTTCTCGCGGCCCCAATAGTCGTGCTCGACATCGAGCGTCAGGGCCTGCACGCGGCTGCCCATGCCGCCGTCGCACAGCAGCACGCGGTCGCGCAAGGCATCGAGCAGATGGGGGCGGGAAGACATCAGGGCACGGACATCAGAGGCGACATCAGAGGCGACATCAGACTGGGGGCTTCCTGCATCGCGGCGGCGCGGGTTGCGGCGCGGGTGGTGGCGGACCAGAGCTGGAGGGTCGAGCCGGCCCGGCACCGGGATGGGCGGCCCGGCCTCCATGCCGGCATCGCGCAGCAGTTGGCGCATCTGCGGCTCGGAGAAGCCTGGGCGGCGGTGGGCGAGGCGGGCGGTCAGGTCCTGCCGGCCGTGCGCGGCCAGTTCGATGACGATCGCCGTGCCGCCGGGGCGCAGCACGCGCGCCGCCTCCGCCAGCACGCCGGCGGGGTCTTCCGCGTGGTGCAGCACCATCTGCAGCACGACCAGGTCGAACGCGGCATCGGCCAGCTTCAGGCGGTACATGTCGCCCAGCCGGACGGCGCACTGCGGACAGCCGGCCCGGGCGAGGCGGGAGCGGGCGAGCGCCAGCATCGCCTTGGAGGCGTCGATGCCCAGGCCGCGCGAGATGCGCGGGGCCAGCAGCTCCAGCACGCGCCCGGTGCCGGTGCCGATGTCCAGCAGGCGTCCGGCGTCCGGCGGCACCAGGCGCGAGCAGCGCGGCTTCCACCTCGGCCGCCGGCAGGTCGAGGGCGCGCATCTCGTCCCAGTCCGCACCCTGGCGGCGGAAGCTCTCGGAGGCGACGCGGGCGCGTTCCGCCAGCACGCGGGCGGCCTGGCGGCGGTCGGCGGCCAGGATCGGGTCGTCCGGCGGCAGGCGGGCCAGCAGGTCGCGCACCAGCGCCAGGTCGGCCCCGCCGGGCAGGGCGAACCAGACATTGGCGCCCTCCGGCACGCGCTCCAGCAGGCCGGCGTCGCATAGCAGCTTCAGGTGGCGCGACAGGCGCGGTTGCGATTGGCCGAGAATCTCGGTGAATTCCATGACGCAGAATTCGCCCCTGGCGGCCAGCGCGAGCAGGCGGAGCCGGGTCGGTTCGGCGGCGGCGCGCAGGGCGAGCAGGAGGTGATCCATGCGCTTGCCAATGACATAAACATATCCTTATGTCTAGCGGATGATGGGCCAGATGAGCATGGCAGGCGCGGGATCGCACAGGAGGGAACGCAGTTGAGCGGCCGGGAGGATGCGCGGATCGGGGTGCGGTTCGCTGCGGCCGGCGAGGCCGGCCCGGACGAGGCGCTGCTGATCCAGGGGGACGCCCCGGCGGATCGGCCGGCGGTCGCGCGGTTCGTCCTGCCGGCCCGGGTGGCGGCGCATCCGCCGGGCTGCGCCTGCTGCGCGCCGCGCGGCCCGGTGGCGACGGCGCTGGGCCAGCTGTTCCTGGCGCGGGCACGCGGCGAGATGCCATGGTTCCGCTCCGTCGTCGCCGTCACGCGCGACGCGGCCGGCGCGGACGCCGTCCGGGCGGCGCTGGCCGCGGACGTGGTGACCGCCGCCCGGTTCCGCGAGCACCCTTGAGCCGGCCGCGCCGGTCGAGCGACACTGGCCCGTTCCGCGGCGACCGCCTGAGGACCGAGGACGGTGCCGCAAACCTGTGCTATGATTTCGTGCCATGTCCGAGGCACACGACATCCTGGCCACGCTGCGAAACGCCCTGCCGGCACTCCGACGGCGCTGGCCGATCCGCTCGCTTGCCCTGTTCGGCTCGGTCGCACGCGGCGATGCCGGTCCGGCGAGCGATCTCGACGTGCTCGTCGAGTTCGATAATCCGGTAACGCTGTCGGCTTTCCTCGCGCTTGAGGACGAGCTTGCCGGATTGGCTGGACGACGCGTGGACCTGGTGTCCGCCAGGGCGCTCAAGCCCCATATCGGGCAACGCATTCGCGCCGAGGCCGTGACGGTTTGACCGCGCCACGCGACCATCGCGACTTCCTCGACGACATCGTCGGCGCCTGCCGTTCCATCCTGCGCTTCACCGCAGGCATGACGCTGGAGGCCGATCTCGCGGATGAGCGGACACGCTACGCGGTGATGCGCGGATTCGAGATCATGGGAGAGGCGGTGCGCCACATCCCGGACGCGCTGAAGTCGGCGCATCCCGTGATTCCCTGGGCAACGATGGCCGCGGTGCGCAACCGGATCGTGCACGGCTATTTCGGTATCGACGATTCCATCCTCTTCCTCACGATCGAGCAGGAACTGAAACCGCTTCTCCCGCAGCTCGACGCGCTCGCGCGCCGCCAGAGCGAGGGGTGCTAGAGCGCGAGGGCGCCTGACAGGCGAGGTCATCCCACGCCAGCTTTTTGTTTTGTCGCGTGATGGGCGCTTCACCGCGATTCCGCCTAAGGTGATCACGTTCCAGCCAGCCCGGCGGTGCCCCCGCCCCTTTGACACGTCGCAGTTCCGCATCGATCCTGCAGCCGGGCGAAGATCGGGACAGCAATGCAGGACGCAGCGGCCCGCACGAACTCGGGCATGGGCCCGCCCTGGCGGGTAACGCTCTGGGCCATGGTGGCGGTGCAGATCGTCATGAGCCTGTCGTTCTCCGTGCTGTCGCCGGTCATGCCGCTGTTCCTGCCCGACCTCGGCGTGCACGACGCCAGCGCGATCGATCTTTGGGCCGGCATCCTGGCCTCGGTCACCTCGTTCATCGGCGTGTTCTCCGCCCCGGTCTGGGGCCGCCTGGCCGACAGCTACGGGCGCAAGCTGATGGTGCTGCGCTCGTGCTTCGGCATCGCCGTGTTTACCGCGCTGATGGGCGCCTCCGGCTCGGTCTGGCAGCTGTTCGCGTTGCGCGCCGGGATGGGCGTGGTGGCCGGCTACAACGCCTCGGCGATCGCCCTGGTGGCGACCCAGACGCCGGAACCGCGGCTGGGCTACGCGCTGGGCTGGCTGTCCAGCGGCAACCTGCTGGGCACGCTGATCGGCCCGGTGGTCGGCGGCGCCATTGCCGACCTCACCGGCAGCTACCGCATGCCGTTCTACTGGGCCGGCGCCGGCTGCTTCGTCGCCTTCGTGCTGTGCTGGATCATCGTGCCGGAGCGCTTCGTCCGCCCGACCGAGGCCCGCCGCACCGCCTCCTTCGCCACCATGTTCGGCGTGCTGATCCGTTCCGGCGGGCTGTTGCCGCTGTTCCTGGTGCTGCTGCTGGCGCAGTTCGGCACCCGCGCGGTGGAGCCGGTGGTGACGCTGTATGTGCAGGACATGCTGGGGCCGCTGCCCAACATCGCCACCCTCGGCGGCATCGCCTTCGCCATCACCGGGCTGGCGGGGATCGCCGCGGTGCCGGTGCTCGGCAAGCGCAGCGACCGCATCGGCTACCGGCGGACGCTGCTGATCAGCCTGGCCGGGGCGGCGCTGTTCACCCTGCCGCAGGCGTTGCACCTGGGCTATGCGGCCTTCGTCGCCGAGCGCTTCGGGCTCGGCCTGTTCGTCGGCGGCATCCTGCCGGCGGCGAATGCGCTGGTCGGCCGCCTGGCGGTGGCGTCGCATCGCGGCTTCGTCTACGGGCTGACGGCATCGGCGACGTTCATGGGCAACTCGCTCGGCCCGTTCACCGGCGGAGCGGTTGCCGCCAGCTTCGGGATCCGCTGGGTGTTCGTGGTGACCGCGGCGCTGCTGCTGGCCAACCTGGTCTGGGTCTGGGCGGCGGTGCCGGAGCCGGGCGATCCGGAGCCGGGCGATCCGGCCGCTGGCGGCAGCGCCTAACCCCCGGGGGCGCAGGTCCCGACCCGGCCGTCCGGACGCAGCCGGCTGAACTGACCCAGCGTTTCCCGCAGCGGGACGCGGCACGGCGCGGGATGCCGGCATCAAACCCCCGCCAGCCGGCCGCGAATCACCGCCATCGCCGCGGCAAACGCGGCATCGGCATCGAGCGCGGTGGTGTCAAGCCAGACCGCGTCCGCGGCCGGGCGCATGTTCGGGGCGTCGCGCGTATCGCGGGCGCGCAGCTCGGCCTCGACCTCCGCCAGCGCCGCCGCCACGCCGCGCGCCCGCAGTTCGGCCCAGCGCCGGCGCGCCCGCTCGGCCGGGCTGGCGGTCACGTACAGCTTCACCGGCGCCTCGGGAAAGATCACCGTGCCGATGTCGCGCCCGTCCAGCACCGCGCCCGACCGCGCCCCAAACCCGCGCTGGAAGTCCAGCAGCGCGCCGCGCACCCCGCCGATCGCCGCCACCGAGGCCGCCGCGTCGTCCGCCACCGGTCCGCGCAGATCGTCGCGCCGGAGGTCCTCGGGCACCAGCGCGCGCGCCGCCGCGGTCGCCGTCACCGGGTCCGCGGGATCGCCGCCCTGGTCCAGCACCCGCCGCCCCACCGCGCGATACAGCAGCCCGGTGTCCAGATACGGCAGCGCCAGCGCCGCGGCGATGCGCCGCGCCAGCGTGCCCTTGCCGGCCGCCGCCGGACCGTCGATGGCGATGATCGGCGCGGCGATCGGCCCGGCGCCGGCCGGGCGGCGGTGGGCCGGGGCGGCGGCGGAGCTCACGCCGCGGCCAGCCCGGCGCCCAGCCGATCCATCAGCGCGACGAAGCCGGGGAAGCTGGTGTCGATGAAGGCCGCGTCATCCACCGCGATCGGCGCCACGGACGCCAGGCCGAACACCAGCGCGCTCATCGCCAGGCGGTGGTCCATGTGGGTGGCGACCGTGCGCGCCGCCCGGCACCCGCCCCGGCATGCCGTGCACGATCAGGTCGTCGCCCTCGATCTCCACCCGCACGCCGTTGCCGGCCAGCATCGCCGCGGTGGCCGACAGCCGGTCGCTCTCCTTCACCCGCAGCTCCTTCAGGCCGCGCATCCGCGTGGTGCCCTGCGCGTTGGCCGCGGCGACGGCGAGGATCGGGTACTCGTCGATCATGCTCGGCGCGCGCCCCGCCGGCACGGTGACCGCCCGCAACGGGCCGTGCACCGCCACCAGGTCGCCGACCGGCTCGCCGCCCTCGGTGCGCTGGTTCTCCACCCGCAGCTCGGCGCCCATCTCCGCGCAGCGTCGCCAGCAGCCCGGTGCGCAGCGGGTTCAGCCCGACGCCGGTGATGGTCAGGCGCGAGCCCGGTACCAGCAGCGCCGCCACCAGCGGGAAGGCGGCCGAGGACGGGTCGCCCGGCACCACCACGTCCGCGGCGATCAGCTCCGGCTGGCCGTGCAGCTGGATGATCCGCCCCGCCCCGGCGATGGTCACCTGCACCGTGGCGCCGAAATGGCGCAGCATGTTCTCGCTGTGGTCGCGCGTCGCCTCGGGCTCCTCCACGCGTGGTGATCCCGGGCGCGTTCAGCCCGCACAGCAGCACCGCCGACTTCACCTGGGCGGAGGGCACCGGCACGCGGTACTCCAGCGGCAACGCCTCCCTGGCCCCCTCGACCGCCAGCGGCAGCCGCCCGCCGGCGCGCGCGGCAAACCGGGCGCCGCAGGCGGTCAGCGGGTCGATCACCCGGCGCATCGGCCGCCGCCGCAGGCTGGCGTCGCCGGTCATCACCGCGAACAGGTCGTGGCTGGCCAGGATGCCGCACAGCAGCCGCGCCGCCGTGCCCGAGTTGCCCATGTCGAGCACGTCCTCGGGCTCGGTCAGCCCGCCGACGCCGCGCCCGGCCACGCGCCAGGTGCCGTCGGCATCGTGGACGACCTCGGCGCCCAGCGCGCGCATCGCCGCCGCGGTGCGCAGCACGTCCTCGCCCTCCAGCAGGCCGCTGATGCGGGTTTCTCCCACCGCCAGCGCGCCGAACATCAGCGCGCGGTGGCTGATCGACTTGTCGCCCGGGACCGCGATCCGCCCGCTCAGCGGACCGGCCGGACGGCGGGCAATCAAGGGGTGGGCGACGGCGTCCATGCGATGCGTCCCTGGCCGGTGGGGGCTTGGCTGGCTGGCCGATTAGCACGGACCGCCGAGGGTGGCGACCAACTCCCGCCGGCGCGGGCGCCGCAACCGGCGTCGTGGTGCCCCTTGCACTTCGCCCCCGCTGGCGGGAGGGCGCCTCTGACGCCAACCGGCGGCAGGCTTTGACCCGTCGGCGGCTCCCCCATCGTCATGCCGGCGCATCCCCACCGTCATGCCGGTCCCCGGGTCCGGCGGCCCCCCCCCGTCATGGCCGGCGAAGGCCGGCCATCCACGGCTTGCCTTGGTGCAGCAAGCACACCCGTGGCTCCCCGGCCCGCGACTCCCCCGCGACAAGCCGCTCGCCCCACCGGCCCACCCAAGCCGCCATCCGCCGCCGTCGCCGCCCCCGCATAGGGTCGTTGCGCCTAATCGCAGCTCGGCATCGCCGCGATCCCCGGCGGCGGCGCCAGCGGCCCCGGCCACCCCGCCACCGCCGGCGGCCCGAACCGCGCGGCGAGGAGCTCGGCCACCGGCGGCTGCCAGGTCCGCGCCAGCGGCGTGCCGCCGAGCACCAACGCCCGCGCTGAGCCCGCCGGCGCCGCGGCCGGCGCGGGGCGCGCCGCGCCTTGCATGGGGTCGTTGCGCGGCGTGCCCGACTGGTGCCCCGCTGCCGCGCCTTGCATGGGGTCGTTGCCGCGCGCTGCCAAGGCGGCGCGCAACTGGCGCAGCCTCAGCTCGCGCGCCAGGGCCTCGGCCAGCCCGGGCGAGCCAGGGGCCCAGCCGACCGCCTCGCCGGTCGGGGGCCGCGTTGGGGCGCCGCGCATGGGGTCGTTGCGCGAGGCGCGGGCCCGGCGCCGCACCGGCGCGCCTTGCATGGGGTCGTTGCTCGAACTGCGCGCGGCGCGCGCTGCCGCCCGTGCCGCGCGCTTCGCCCCGAGGGCCGCCGCGATCGCCGCGCGCCACGCCGCCTGCGTTGCCGCCTCGACCCGCGCCGCCACCCGCTCGGCCACCCGGCCGCGCAACGCCACCGCCGCCGCGCCGTCGGCGCCCCCGCCGGCTGCCCGCGCCCGCGCTTGCGCCGCGCGCCGCCGCCGCCCCGCCCCGCGCGCCGGCGGCGGGTCCGCGCATGGGGTCGTTGCGTGCAGCGCCTCCCAGGCCAGCTGCGAGGGGTGCTTCGGCGGCAGCAGCTCCATCGGCACCGTCTCCAGCCGCGCCGCCGCCTCGGCCGGCAAATACGGCCGGAGCCGATGCGCCAGGCACGTCAGCCGGGTCCGCACCGCCAGCGCCCGGAAATAGCGCTGCTGCGTCCGCTGCGCCGCCCCGCTCATCGCGTAGCGCCCGTGCGTGGTCTTCGCCGCGATCATCCGCGCCAGGCCGGCGGCGGTGCGCGGCCCGGTGCTGAGCCCGCCGTGCAGGCGGCAGCGGCCGTTCGTCATCGCCAGGCCGAGGCAGGGGGTGGCGGCTCGGGTCCGCGCGCCGCACGGCGGGGCGCGGCGCGGGGCGGGTGGGGGCGCGGCGGTTGGCTGCGGTGGGGGGGCGCTGGCGCTCATGCCACGACCCGGGGGCGCGGGCGCTGGGTTCTGGGCTGGTTTGGCGTGGGCTTGGCCGGGGTTCGCTCGGTTGGTGGGGTCGGCCAGGCCGGCTGGGCGGGCGTGGTGGGGGCGGGTGCGACGCCGGCGCGCGGCCTGGGCGGCCAGACCTCCAGCGACCAGCCATCGCCCTGCTCGACGATGGCGCCGGCGCGGCGCACGCCGACGCCGCCGTCCGGGGGCTCGGCCGCCGGGCGGTCAGCCCAGGCCGTTGTGGCCGGTTCCTCCGCCGGCGCGGGTGGTTCCGGCGTCAGTCCCGGGCCAGGCAGCGGGGGTTCCGGCGGCGGCGGCTCCGCGGCGGCGGGGCGGGCGACGGTCGCGGCGGCGGCCGGGATGCCGCGGCACCAGAGGCCGTCCAGCGCCGCCAGGTCGAAGCCGTCCGCCGCCCCCACGTCGCGGAACGGCAGCACCCGCGTCTGCCGCCGCTCCAGCGCCCGCTCCAACCGCACCACCGAGCGCAGCAGCTCGTCGGTCGTGCGCGCGGTCAGGCGCCGCTCGGCCAGCGGCAGGTCGGGGGTCATCAGCCGCTGCATCATCTCATCGGCGAGGAACTGTACGACGACGAGCTGGCCGGCGAGGTGGCCCTGCGCCGGGTCCATCGGCACCCTGGCGGCGATCTCCTCGATGATCCGGGTGAGCCGCGCCTTGCGCCAGGCAGGGGAGGCATCGGCGGGCGGCGGCGGCATGGCGGTCAGCACGCCGCCCAGTAGGTCCTGGCTGAGGTGGTACTCGGGCATCGCTTCCTGGATGGTGCGGAAGGTAATTCCGCTGGTGGGGTCGGGCATGGTGATGGGCTCCGGCTGAAATGGATAAGGGACAGTCACATATATTAACTAAGCAACGGAAGCAAACCCGATCGGGGGGCGGATGGGGGGCGTTGGCTGGTTTGCTGCCTGGTTGGGGTTGGGGCGGCCTCGGTCTGGGGGTTGGCGGGGGCCGCAAGCAAGCCAGGTTTTCAGCACGGAGAAGCAGGGAGGACCACGGAGGC
>CAWKAN010000004.1:0-41439 GCA_963847615.1 uncultured Alphaproteobacteria bacterium | reverse complement strand
TGTTCTGGGTGATCGCCTGTCCGGGCCGGGCCTGGAAGTGGCCAGTGCGGCGGGGTCGCCGGGCACGGTGGGCGACCGGAACGCCTGCTGCACCGTCTGGCCGGGTCCTGTCATCGTGGTAGCGCATCAGGCCGATGCCGATATCGGCCGGACCGGAGCATCCGCATTCCACGTTGATCCGCAGCGCGAGCACCGCCGCGACCGCTTGTGCGGGCACGCGGCCGGAGCGGGTGTGCACGGCGGGGTTCCCCCATTCGCCGAGCAATTCGGCCGATAGCGTCACCGGCACGCCGGCAAGCGGATGGCCGGCATCGTCGGTAAGTTCGCCCGCCAGCCGGCCGTCGGCATGGCGCAGGGTGAGGCGCGTCGGTGCGGCGAGATAGCGGTTCACCAACCAGGTCATGGTGCCCGGCTGGGTCTCCGGCAGCATCTGGGCCGGCTGCGGCATCCAGGTTTGCAGGATGGCCTGATCAGGCGAGAGTCCGAGACCGGACTCAACTGCCACGAAGCGCTCCTCGGCGTGACGGGTCCATGCGAGCCCGGTCTGATCACTCGGGTCGCCATCGTAGATAATGCCAAACCTGATGCCGGCGGTGCGGAGACGACGGGCAAGCAATGGCATCTGGCGCCGCCACGGGCCGGTCCATGCGACATCGACGTCGAAGAACGCCAGAGGCGCGCAGGCGGCATCACGATAGGCCTGGGCCCACTGCATGACCTCATCGACCCATCCGGGCGCCTCGGCAAGGCCGAACGGCTCGATGTCGCCAAACCGCACAGCCGGAAACACCCGCTGGTAGATGGCGGCATTGGCAGCGACGTTGCGCGCAAGCTCGCCGATCGGCATGCGACACGCGTTGGCGCCGCTGTACCTGATGCCCGAACCACAATGGCTCGTCCATCGCGATGTACCGCAGGTCGCCGCCCGCCCGGCGAATCCGCTCGGCGATCCGGCCCGCCGTCACGGGGCCACCGAAACCCTCGACCTGATGGCCGCACTTGTCGCTTGGTGTCATCAGCCCAGCTTCAAGCGCGAGCGCTATATGCCGGCGGCGCAGGTCGGCGAACGTCGTGCGTAGCTCGGCATCCGAGGCGGTGTTGGCAAACTGCGAATAGATCTTGAAAACCCGAACGGCCTCGGCTGCCCGCGACCATGGCGCGTTCGGCTGGAACAGGGCTTGGAAATCCGATCGCCTGGCGTCGCGCGTCGCAGTAAAGGCGGTCGGTGCGGGCCCGCTGAGCCAGATCTCCGTGGCCAGTGCTTCGACCGATGCCAGCAAAAGCACCACGGTGCAGCACGCGGCAAGCCCCAGACTCGATCGGCGGGTCAGCTTCCAAGCCACTGGCGCAGTCCCGATCCTATCGCCAGACCACGAACGATGACTGCTTGCGAACACCGGGGGCCGATCCACCCGCCGGGTCGTGTCGGCGCGTTGGTGGTAATTGGCGTGGCGGCGTCTGCATCAGCAGAATGGTTATCGCTTCACACGGCAAGCTCGATGACTGCAACGCTGAACTGCCTGATCGCCTGCGCCCGAGCGAGCCGCGGTCGTCGCGACATGCAACGGTCGTATCCCCCCTGGCGGTACGCGGCACTGACCGGCCTGCCCGCGCCAGCCTCGCAGCAATCGCCCCGGCGGGCCGGTCAACGCCTGCTGTCGCGGCGCGGCGATGCCGCTGCCCCGCGGAACGTCGGCGAGGCCGTTCGGACGTCACCGGCCCGAATGCACCACCATCTCGCCCGCTCGCAGACCGCAGCCCCCCGGAGCTGGCCCGCTGGCTCGCCGGCGGCCCGCTCACGCTTCCGCCCGCCGCTTGCCGGTAAACTGCGCCACCAGATCGGCCAGATGCCCGATCTCGTCCAGCCGCAGCCCCTCCGGCGCCGCCGCGGGCCGGTTCCCCCGCGCCACCCGGCGCGGCAACGTCGCCTGCGCGAACCCCAGCTTGGCCGCTTCCTTCAACCGCGCCTCGGCCTGCGCGACCTGGCGCACCTCGCCCGACAGCCCCACCTCGCCGAAATACACCATGTCCGGATCGGTCGGCTGCTCGGTCGCAGCCGAGGCCAGCGCGGCGGCCACGGCCAGATCGGCGGCGGGCTCGCTGATCCGCAGCCCCCCGGCGATGTTCAGGTAGACGTCGGTGCCGCTCAGCCGCAGGCCGCAGCGCGTCTCCAGCACCGCCAGCAGCATCGACAGCCGCCCGCCGTCCCAGCCGATCACCTGCCGGCGCGGCGAGCCCCCGGCGTTGGCGGCGAGCAGCGCCTGCACCTCGACCAGCACCGGGCGCGTGCCCTCCAGCCCGGCGAACACCGCGGACCCGGCGATGTTGCCGCGCCGCTCGGCCAGGAACAGCGCCGAGGGGTTGGCGACCTGCACCAGCCCCTGGTCGGTCATCTCGAACACGCCGATCTCGTCGGTGGCGCCGAAGCGGTTCTTCACCGCGCGCAGGATGCGGAACTGGTGGCCGCGATCGCCTTCGAAGTACAGCACCGCATCGACCATGTGCTCCAGCACGCGCGGGCCGGCGATGGCGCCGTCCTTGGTAACGTGGCCGACCAGCACCAGGGCGAAGCCGGCGGATTTCGCCAGGCGGATCAGCTCGAACGCCGCGGCGCGCACCTGGGCGACGGTGCCGGGTGCGCTTTCGATGGTGTCCAGCCACATCGTCTGGATCGAATCGATCACCACCAGGCCGATGTCTGGCAGGCCGATGTCTGGCAGCCCGATGTCTGGCAGCCCGATGTCTGGCTCGCCAATCACCGGCGGCCCCGCCTTCGGCACCGCCGCCCCAGGCCGCACTGCGGCCGGCAGGCCCGTCCCTGGCGGCGCCCCCCCTGGCCGCCCGGTCCCCGGCCGCGCCCTCCCCGGCCGGCGGCTGGCGGGCGCACCGTCCAGCGCCGCGGCGATGTCACGCAGGTTGATGGCGGCGGCCAGCTCGATCGGCGCGTCGGCCACCCCCAGCCGACGGGCGCGCAGGCGCACCTGGTTGACCGATTCCTCACCGGAGATGTACAGCACCCGCCGTCCGGCCCGCGCCAGCGCCGCCGCCGCCTGCAGCAGCAGCGTGGACTTGCCGATGCCCGGATCGCCGCCGACCAGCACCGCGGAGCCGGCGACCAGCCCACCGCCGAGGACGCGGTCGAGTTCCGCGATCCCGGTGTCGGCGCGCGGCGGCGGCGCGGCCTCGCCGGTCAGCCCGACGAAAGCGACCGCCCGGCCAACCAGCCCGCTGGCCCCGGCGCGGTTCGTGCCGGGCCGCGGCGTGACGGCCTCCTCGACGATGGTGTTCCACGCGCCGCACGCCTCGCAGCGCCCGGCCCATTTGCCGGCGACCGCGCCGCAGCTTTGGCAGACAAAGCGGGAGGTGGACTTGGCCAACCCGCTCAGCAGTCCGCCAGCGGGGGCGCAGTCCGGCCGAGCATAAGCCGGCGGCTGATCGACCGGCCCGTCCTGGACCTTGGCGTCATCGACCAGGCGGCGATGGCCCGCAGCCAGGCAAACCCGCCCGGCCACCCCGACCAGGGCGGCAACGGCCGCGAGCGCGTGGGCCGCAGCGTCATCGGCCAGGCCGTCAGCGGCCAGGCCATCAGGGGCCAGGCGATCAGCGGCCGGGCAACCATCGGCCAGGCGATCATGGGCGGGCGGTGAGCATCACTTCGCCGGCGGCGGCGCCCTTGACCGTGCTGACCAGCAGGTCCCACTGGCGGTCGCCCCGCGAGACGGCGTAGGTGCGGTGGTGCAGGTCGCTTTCCTCCTGGTCGTCGTCCTCGCGCGTCAGGGCGAAGTCGATGCGCGACAGCCGCATGGCCTGCTCCAGCAGTTGCACCACCTGGGACCCGCTGGCGGTCTCGGCGGCCGTCGAGCAGGTGCCGGCATCCGCCGAAATCAGCACCAGCTTGTCCTGCGGCGTCGAGGCATCGAGCGCCTCGCCCGGCACGCCACGCAGGAAGGCGCGCTGCCCCGCTGCGGGCAAGGGCTGCATGCCGATCCCCACCGCCCATTTGCGCAATCCGGCGACATCGCCGCCGAAACGGACGCAACTCTGCATGAACAGGCCGACAACCTGCGTCGCGGCTTCCGCGCCCGCCGGGCTGGCTGCCCGCGCGCCGAGGGCGACGCTGGCTAACGCAGACACGTACATCGCAAGTCGCCCCCATTGCGTCATCGCCCCCCCTCTGCGGGATACGCCGACGTCGATCCGGCGGCGTCAACGTGCAGCAAACATTCGGGCACACTAGCCGGTCGTGCCCGTCCCGGTCGATGCGTTTGGTGGGTTGTTGCGTGGCCGCACCATACCTGCTCCGGCGACGGCCGGGCGATCCGCGGATGGTACGGCGGCACCAAACCCCGCCAACCATCGCCGAGACATCAGCCGACGAGGGGACGAAGCCAATCAAGCCATTGATACCAGCGGCCCAAAGTGACGACTTTTCCGGTATTATGGCGCAAACGCCAAGTATCTGGCGAATGTGCCCGCTTCGGTCTGGTTCAGCCTCCCGGCCGCCGCCTATGCTGACGGGGATGTTCCCGTGAGACGCCCCTTGCGCGCGCCCACCTTCTCTGGGACCGTTCCCTCGGGGAACGAATTCGGAGCGGGCTGGTGGAAGCAAGTCTACCGCACGAGATCGTCTACGACACGGCGGGGCCGGTTCCGGTCGCGGATATCATCGAGTCGCTTCGCGGGGCGCTTCGGTTAACCGAAGAGATCGGCCCCCTCCTCGAAGGCTTGATTCCCGGCCTCCAGGTGCAGGACCTAACGATCACCCTGCGAGAGATATCCCAGGAGAGTCCACTCAGGGAAGCGTTCGCGTTCGGTTTGGTCGGTGTGTACCAAGAGAGCATAGGCAAGGACATGCCTAATATAATACATCACCTATTTGGTACCCATCTTCCAGCACAGTATGACAACATTGTCTCCCTGTTATTCATAGTTCTGGTGTTCTATGCTGGACAGTTTATTCACAATGCGGCCGGCAAGTTGGTAGAAAGACGCAAACTACGCCGGGAGTTTAACGGATTGATCTCAGCGATCGCCAAGATGCTCAACAAGTCGGAGGACTCGGTTAAGCGCGTCATCAAAGACAAATTCGGGGGCGCCAGGATCGGCCCGCTGGTTGACTGCGCCGCTCGGGTGTTGCTGCCCAGCAAAAACCAGGCGAATGCGCCGCTCACGATAAACAGGCACGCGCTCTCACACGAGCTTGTGGCGGAGTTCCCCAGTGCTGCGCAGCGACTAGAAGATGCGCCGGAACCGATCACGACGCCGCTGGAAGATGTCGAGATCACGTTGCACGCTCAAGATAGGGATTACAGCAAGCGTGGATGGGCGGTTGTCGTTCCAGCGTTGTCGTCCAAGCGGATTCCCATGTATCTGTATCCGCCGATCAAGCCGAAGGACATTTACACCAAGGCCGCCATACGTGGTGACCTGATGGTCGAGCACCGACAAACCGAGGCTGGCGAGCGCGAGCCGATCAGGGTGCATCTAATCCGGGTGCGAGACCGTCCTACAAATCCACCAACCGCGCTGCCTCCACCCCCAGCACGGCGAGGCACGCCAGGAGGAACGTAGCCGAGAAGGTCCCGCGCGCCAGCTTGCTGGCGATGCCGACCTCGGTTTCCTCTAACCCGTGCGCCGTTAGCCGCTCGGCCAATTCTTTGTAGCTGACATCCGCCCGCTTCAACTCGGCTTTGAGGAAGCGCCGCGCCCGGTCGGCGTATTCCTTCTCCTTGGCTGGCATCCCCATTGGCTCGACCCTCGCGCAAATAACTTGGCTTATATGCCAGATTCCTGTTGACAACGCAATGCCAATATCTTAGCTTATCTGCCAGCAACAAGGCAGATACGCTATGCCCCAGCACTTCCTCCTCAGCCCAGCCGCCAAGACCCTCACGCTGGCGCACGTCGTGCGGATGACGAATGAGGACGCCGAGTCCCTGTTTGCCCGCATCCGCTGGCCGGAAACCAACGGTGGGCCGGTGTGCCCGCACTGCACCGGACAAGCCGTCTATGACGTGCGCCGTCCCACTGGGCCGGCCCGCTGGCGCTGCAAGGCGTGCGGCAAGGAGTTCACCGTGACGAGCGGCACCCTGTTCGCCTGGCACAAGCTGCCGGTGCAGTCCTACTTGGCGGCCATCGCGATCTTCGCCAACGAGGTGAAGGGGAAGGCCGCGCTGGCCCTCTCCCGCGACTTGGGCACCTCCTACAAGACCGCTTTCGTCCTAGCGCACAAAATCCGCGAGGCGATGGCATCCGAGATGAAGGGCGTTCGGGTTGGTGGCGAAGGGAAAACCGTCGAGACAGATGGGGCGTACTTCGGCGGCCACGTCAGGCCCGCCAATCTGAAAGGAAACCGCCGGGATCGCCGGCTGACCAAGAACCAATCAGGCAAGCGGCAAGTCGTCGTGGTAGTCCGCGAGCGCGAAGGGCGCACGCTGCCGGCGGTGTTCAGGTCCGAGTCCGCCGCCCTGGGCTGGATCACGGCGCGCGTCGCCAAGGGCAGCAAGATCGTGGCCGACGAAGCCCCGTCGTGGAATGACTTGCACGCCAAGTATGAGGTTGCCCGGATCGACCATCAGCAGGCTTACAGCCTCAATGGTGTGTATTCCAACGGCGCCGAGTCCTTTTTCTCGCGGCTACGGCGCGCCGAGATGGGGCATCACCACCATGTCGCCGGTCCGTATTTGGTCAGGTATGCCCAGGAGTCCGCGTGGCGCGAGGACAAGCGGCGCGTCTCCAACGGCGATCAGGTTCAGATGGCCGTATCGCTGGCACTAGCCTCGCGTCCGTCGCCGGATTTCTGCGGGTACTGGCAGCGACATAAGGCGGCGTGACGACGCAGAACCTACAACAAGTGGATAAGTTGCGCTACTGCGGTCTTGTACCGATCTAACGGTTCCTCGTTAACTTTTGTTTTTCGTCCGTGGATATAGTACCGCTTGGGAGTGATTTCAGCGAGAGGTAGGCCGAGATGTGACGCGACAACTGAAACGGCATGAGCGTCGGGGATATCCAGGAACGGCTGTTGCCCGTTCGGCAGCGAAAAGACCGCAGGAGTAGCAAGCTTGAGCGCTTCTACGCGGCGCTTTATCTCATCGTACATGCCCCCGAATGCCTTTGAGGCGCGCTTGTCGTATTGGGTGCTACGATTTAGCGGCACCACATGGATCGAAGGAAGCCCCATTCCTGCGTTTGTTGCGCGCGAGGCAAAATTAACGCCCGAATACGTCGCCGGCACCCCAACCCCAAAGAGAAGTTGCCCAATATTATCAATGGCGCGAGCGGATGACCCATCGGCAGTGCAGGGAATCACCATTCGATTGGCTGCAAGCAACGCAAGCTCCGTGTACGCAGAGAAACTTGGGTTACAATCGATGAAAAACACCGCGTTCGGATGCTGGGTGGTAATCGCTGCAATCATGTCCACAACCCAGCGGTGGACGTTCGCCCACGCATGCGCTGGAAGCGTCTGTGCGGCAATCTGATTGATGGCCTGCGTTTGCAGTTCCAGCGAAGGATCGCCGGCAATTAGGAACATATTCGCAGACAGATGTGGGTTGATCGCCTTCAGATGGACGAGAAAGCCGGCTTCTGTGCCCGTCTTTGTGTGTGGCGAGCTGATTCTTTGGTCGAAATAGCCGCCAATCGACCGTCGTGGGCTGGCGGACAGCAGCTTCGCCAGCTCTTCCGAACCCTTTCCATTGCCCCCGAGAAGAATCTCACTGACGTTGGCCTGGGGGCACATGTCGATTACGATCACCACCTCCTGAGGGTGCGCGATGGCATACTCGCTTGCCATGATGAAACAGACGAACGTCTTGCCGACGCCCCCCTTATTGTTCCAAACCGCATACCGCGGCAGAGTACTGGCCATCACTCCCCCATATTGCCAAAGGTGCCCAACCCCATCCGGCACCGTAGGACTACGGCCGTGGCACAACAAGGGCAGTAGCCGCCAACCGTCCGTTCCCTATCCCTCTGCCAGCGCCCACCAAGCGTCGGGCGCACTGATGATCCGCACGACCGCTCCCTTGTCTTCCAACCGCCCCAGCGCCACCCGAACCTGCGCCGCGATCGAGGCCAGGATCGGCGCGTTGCCGGCTGGCAGTCCCTTCGCACGCATGGCGTACTCGGCAACCTGCCGGGCGGACCTGGGCTGACCGGCCTCCCGCAGCGCAGCAAGACAGAGGCGCATCTGCTCGCCCTGCCGGAAGAACAGTCCCCGGCGCGTCGGACGGATGGCCGGGATTAGCTCGGGGTTGGTCGCGGGCGCGAATAGCTGAATTGTAGCGTCCAAGGTCTTGAGCGCCTTGTACTTCTCGGCAAGCTGCCGCTCAGCCTGGGCTATCTCGCCCGCGAGATATGCCCGCTTGCGGCGTAGGGCCAGGATGGCGTAGGTATCGCGCATGGGCGGGGATGGTAGGCAAGGCCGCAGTCAGGGACTAGATATTCCGTTTTGCGTTTGCGCCATAATACCGGACTCTTCCACCATTTCGGGCCGCTGGTATCGCACGCGGGATTGCCCAGGGGAGCAGGGGGCGGCCGCGCGCCAAACCAAGACTCATACCGGCGGCCCGACACGGGCCGAACGGTCGGAAATTAGGGCCGCTGGTATGACACCGGAACACCTGGGTTGCTGCCGCTGCAACGGCTTGCTGTTTCCCATTCCAGCCCTGACACTGCCGGAAGTTGCCTGCCGTCTCGCCGGCCTTGCACAGCTTGAGACCGAACTGGGCGCGCCGGTCGCCGCGGCGGAGATCAAACGGCGCTCGCACGCCGAGGCCCATTCCCCCCGGTTCAACGCGCTGATCCGCCCCCCGCCGATCCTGGGCACGGTCGAGGACGTGATCGGGTCCCCCATCCTGGTCCGGACCGGCACGTTCCGCATCAAGGCGCCGGCTTCATCCAGGCCTCGGGCTCGGCGACCTTCGCCGCCTGGCGCCAGGACGGCAGCTGTTTCGGTCGCGAACTGCATGAGCGGGCCTGCGCCCGAGCCGCCCTCACCGATGCCAGCCACCAAGCCGGCTGCGTGGCGGTGCCGTCCAGCCGCGGCGCCCCAGGCCAGATACACCACGAGCCGATGTTCGCCGCACCTGGCGCGCGAGGCCGGCAGCCTCCGGTCAAATCGGCGGATCCGCACCCCGCGTCAGATCGGCAGCGGCGCGTCCTTCAGCCGTTCCATGGAGAACCGGCTGGTGACGTTGCGCAGCGGCACCGCAGCGATCAGCTTGCGGTAGAACGCGTCGTACGCCGCGATGTCGGGCACCACGACATGCAGCAGGTAGTTGACATCCCCGCTCATGCGCCATGCATCGACGATCTCCGGCGTTTCGCGCACCACCTCGGCGAAGCGCTGCAGCCAGTCGGCGGAATGATCCGCGGTCTCCACCGCGACGAACGCGGCCACCGGCAAGCCGACCTTGGCGGGATCGATCTTGGTGATGCGGCCTTTGATGATGCCCGCCTCCTCCATTCGCCGGATGCGTTTCCAGCAGGGCGTCGAGGTCAGGCCGATCTTCGCGGCGATGTCCGCCAGCGACAGGGAGGCATCGGTGGCGATCAGGCGGAGGATCTCGCGATCCAGTCGATCCAGCTCCCTGTCGGCCATGTACGGGTCTCCGGCTCAATCATCGGCCCCTTTGCCGGAGGAACAATTTGCATACATGCCCCCCATCACGCAAGTTTGGAGAAGAAAATTCTAACGGCCTGGCCTGTCTCCGCGCGGCGCGCCTCGCGCCGGCGACCGGCCGTTGCGGCGTGGCGCGACGCCAGGCCCGCTGCGCCGAGGACAAAGTGAAGCGCACGCCATGGCGCCGCAGGCCGCAGCGGCGCACTGCGCGTCTCCGCCCTCATCCGCCGCGAACCTGTATATGGAAGCGGAACGGCGAGTTGGCGCGGCCGGCGATCACGTCATTCTCGCCGACTTGCAGCGGCACGAAGGTGTCGACCGAGGCCCCCGTGACAACAGCCCCATTGACGATGGTGCCGTGACGGCTGCCGAGGTCGCGCACCCCCAGCCGCCCGCCGCGGCGCAGGATCTCGAAATGCGGCGCGGCCAGATCAATCTCGCCGTGCGCCGGGATGCAACAGTTGCGGTCCGACGTGATCGGCAGCGTTTCCCCGCCGTAGCGGTTGCCGATCTGGAACGGCACCCGGCGCACGTCGATCGGCCCCATGCCGTACTCGGTGAACAGCCGCTCATGGCCCGGAACAAGCCGAATGGCGGCAGGCGCGGCCTGCGTCGCGGCGGTGCGGGAGGCCGGCAAATCCGGCTCCTCAGGTCGGGCGCCGCGCGGCGTGGCGCTGCTGCGCTGGAGGGTGCTGCGCTGGGTGGCTTTACGCGGCGTGGTCCGGCGCTGGGTGGTGCGGCGAAGGCGGTGGCACAGCAGCTTGACCAGGAACAGCGCGTGGTCGTTGTCCAGCCCGAACGCACGAATGAATAAGGCGGCCTCGGTCACCAGCAAGGTTGTCGCGGTGACCGCCGTCGCCGTCGCGACGCGCGGGCGGACCTCCAGCACGCCCGACTCGCCGAACAGTTCGCCGGCGCGCACCCGCGCGACCTCGACCGGCGCGGCGGCATCGCCGACGGTGATCGCGACCTCGCCGTTCCTCACGACGTAGACGGCGAGGCTTGGCTCGCCGGCATGAAAGATCGTCGCGCCGGCCGCAACGCACATCGGCTGCATGGTGTGGTCCCCTGGGCTGATCCCGACCGCCTGGTTACGCGGCTGGCGTTGACGGACCCTTAACTTGCCCGGCTGCCAACAAGGCCGCGGTGCCAGGGCCCGGCCTCCCCCGCGGCGGGGACGCCGGCACCGGTGCGGCGCGCATCCGGTCGCCGACGCCTCGACAGCCAAGTGGCCGTACGGCCGGCCTGCCCATGCCGGTTGCCCGACCGTCCTGCCGAGCCGGCCACACGGATCGCACCGCGGCGGCTCGTGGCAAGCGGCCGGCAACCGGCGCCGATCGACCCGCGCGAAGCGGTCCTCGCCAGATGCCCAAGCCTGCTCGCTACTCTGCCGCGCTCCGCAGCGCCGCCCCCGCCGCCAGCGGACACAGCGGCAGCGCCGCCGCCAGCAGCGCCGCCAGCAGCAGCAAATGCGGCCGTGCGCTCATGCCGGTCGCCGCCGCGTCGGCTGCGGCGACGCCGAAGATCAGCACCGGCGTGGTCAGCGGCAGCACCAGGATCGGCAGCAGCACGCCGCCGCGCCGCGCGCCCAGCACCACCGCCGCGCCCGTGGTGCCCAGCAGCGACAGCAGCAACGTCCCCGGCAGCAGCCCGGCGAGCAGGATCGGAATCCCCGCATCCGGCATGCGCAGCATCGCCGCGATCGGCGCCGCGGCCAGCAGCAGCGGCACGCCGGTCACCAGCCAGTGCGCCAGCGCCTTCGCCCCGGCGATCGCCATCATCGGCAGCCCGCACAGCAGCAACTGATCGAGCGAGCCGTCGTCCAGGTCCGCGCCGAACAGCCGATCGAGCGGCAGCAGCGCCGCCAGCAGCGCGCACACCCAGACGATCCCCGGCGCCAGCCGCCCCAGCACTTCGGGCGAGGGACCGATCGCCAGCGGAAACAACGAGGCCGCCACCAGGAAGAACAGCAGCGCCGCCAGCGTATCGGCACCGTGACGCAGCGACAGGCGAAGCTCGCGCGCCAGGACCGCGACGAAACGGCTCATGTCGGGCGCGGCTCGGCCGCGTCGGGCGTCAGTCGCGGCGTCATCGGGTCGGTTGTCGGTCGCGCCCCCGCCGGATCGGTGGCCAATCGCCACGCCGCCGGGTCGCTGGTCACTTGCGGCGCCGTCGGGGCCGCCGCTACCCCCGATTCCCCCGCCTCCGCCAGGTCCGCCGCCTCCGCCGCCTCAGAGGCCAATCGCAGCTCCGCCGCATCCGGCAGCGGCAGCGGCAGATGCGTCGCCGTCACGATCATCCCGCCGCGCGCGCGATGCGCCGCCAGCACGCCGCCGAAGCGTTCCACCGAGGCCACGTCCAACCCCAGCGTCGGCTCGTCCAGCAGCCACAGCGGCGCCGCGGACAGCGCCAGCCGGGCCAGCGCCAGCCGCCGCTTCTGCCCGGCCGACAGCATCCGCGCCGGCAGCTCGGCCAGCGCGGTCAGGCCGAACGCCGCCAGCGCCGCCGCGACCTGCCCGCCACCGACGCGGGCGGCAAAGCGCAGGTTCTCCGCCGCGGTCAGGCCCGGCTTCACGGCGTCCAAATGCCCGACATAGCTCACCCGCGCCGCGTGCGCGGTCAGGTCGGCCAGCGCGTCGTCGCCCGCCCAAAGCAGCTGCCCGGCCGCCAGCCGCCCCAACCCGGCCAGCACCCGCAGCAGCGTCGACTTGCCCGATCCGTTCGGCCCGGCCAGCACCAGCGCGCCGCCGGCGGCGACGGCGAACTCCAGGTCGCGGAACACCAGCCGCTCGCCGCGGAAGGCCGCCAGGCCGTGCGCCTGTAACAGGGTGACCTCCTCACATCGCCTGGCCACGCCCCTTGGCATGCCCAGATGCGCGCCCGCCGGCCGCGCGCCGCTTTGGTGGACGCTGGCCGGCGGCTATGGTTAAAGCGCCCGCCAGCACCATTCGCTCGGCGGTAGGCGCCCTCAAGCACGGCGGGGCGCGCCGCGCAACTTACCAGAGGGGTCCCCCGTACCGGGGGACGAACGAACACATGACCTCCATCGGGCAGGACACCCTGAAGACGCGCCGCACCCTCACCGTCGAGGGCAAGGCTTACGAGTACTTCTCCCTGCCCGAAGCCGCCAAGACGCTGGGCGACATCGCCCGCCTGCCGGTCAGCCTGAAAATCCTGCTGGAGAACGTGCTGCGCTTCGAGGACGGCAAAAGCTACACCGTGGACGACGCCAAATCGATCGCCGGCTGGCTCGCCGCCGCGCATTCGGACCAGGAAGTGCCGTTCAAGCCCGCCCGCATCCTGATGCAGGACTTCACCGGCGTGCCCGCGGTGGTCGACCTGGCGGCGATGCGCGACGGCATCACCCGGCTCGGCGGCAACCCGCAGAAGGTCAACCCGCTGGTGCCGGTCGACCTGGTGATCGACCACTCCGTCCAGGTCGACGTGTTCGCCCGCCCCGACGCGCTGGCCAGGAACGTCGACATCGAGTTCGAGCGCAACAGCGAGCGCTACCGCTTCCTGCGCTGGGGCCAGGACGCCTTCGACAATTTCCGCGTCGTCCCCCCCGGCACCGGCATCTGCCACCAGGTCAACCTGGAGTATCTCGGCCAGACCGTCTGGACCTCGCGCCACGGGCCGGACACCTTCGCCTATCCGGACACGCTGTACGGCACCGACAGCCACACCACGA
This sequence comes from uncultured Alphaproteobacteria bacterium, assembly GCA_963847615.1. Lineage (GTDB taxonomy): Bacteria > Pseudomonadota > Alphaproteobacteria > Acetobacterales > Acetobacteraceae > Palsa-883. The sequence goes on along the minus strand of CAWKAN010000004.1, from coordinate 28,120 downwards.
TGGTCAACGGCCTGGGCATCCTGGGCTGGGGCGTCGGCGGCATCGAAGCCGAGGCGGCGATGCTCGGCCAGCCGATCGCCATGCTGATCCCCGACGTGATCGGCTTCCGCCTGACCGGCCGGCTGCCCGAGGGCGCCACCGCCACCGACCTGGTGCTGACGGTGACGAACATGCTGCGGCGCAAGGGCGTGGTGGGCAAATTCGTCGAATTCTTCGGCCCCGGCCTGGACGCGCTGGCGCTGCCGGACCGCGCCACGGTCGGCAACATGGCCCCGGAATACGGCGCCACCTGCGGCTTCTTCCCGGTCGACAAGATCGCGCTGGACTACCTGCGCCTGACCGGGCGCGACACCCACCGCATCGCGCTGGTCGAAGCCTACCTGAAGGCCCAGGGCATGTTCCGCGAGCCCGGCCAGCCCGACCCGGTGTTCACCGACACGCTGGAACTCGACCTGTCCAGCGTGCTGCCCTGCGTCGCCGGGCCGAAGCGGCCGCAGGACCGCGTGCTGCTGAAGGATGTCAGCGCCTCGTTCAGGTCCGACCTGACCAAGGGCCTCGGCGTGCCGGCCAACGAAGCCGCCACCTCGGTCAAGGTCGCGGGCAAGAACTACGAGCTCACCCATGGCGACGTGGTGATCGCGGCGATCACCTCGTGCACCAACACCTCGAACCCCTCGGTGCTGGTCGCCGCCGGGCTGGTGGCGCGCAAGGCGCACGCCAAGGGACTGCGGCCGAAGCCCTGGGTGAAGACCTCGCTGGCGCCCGGCTCGCAGGTGGTGACCGAGTATCTCGACAAGGCCGGGCTGACCGCCGACCTGGACGCGCTCGGCTTCAACCTGGTGGGCTATGGCTGCACCACCTGCATCGGCAATTCCGGCCCGCTGGATGACGCGATCGTCGATGCGATCGAGGACAACCGGCTGGTCGGCGCCGCGGTGATCTCCGGCAACCGCAACTTCGAGGGCCGCGTGCACGCCAACGTGCGGGCCAACTACCTGGCCTCGCCGCCGCTGGTGGTGGCCTACGCGCTGCTCGGCAAGGTGACCGAGGACATCACGACGGCGCCGCTGGGCATCGGCAACGACGGCAAGCCGGTCTACCTGAAGGACGTCTGGCCGACCAACAAGGAGATCGCCGAGACCGTCGCCGCCAGCCTGTCGCGCGAGCAGTTCCTCAAGCGCTACGGCGAGGTCTTCAAGGGCCCGAAGCAGTGGCAGGCGATCGAGGTCGAGACCGGCAGCGCCACCTACCGCTGGTCCGACGGCTCGACCTATGTGCGCAACCCGCCCTATTTCGAGGGCATCACGATGGACCCGGCCCCGGTCGGCGACGTCACCGGCGCGCGCATCCTGGCCGAGCTGGGCGATTCCATCACCACCGACCACATCAGCCCGGCCGGGTCGATCAGGAAGGTCTCGCCGGCCGGCGACTACCTGCTGGAACGCCAGGTCGGCCAGAAGGACTTCAACAGCTACGGCGCGCGGCGCGGCAATCATGAGATCATGATGCGCGGCACCTTCGCCAACATCCGTATCCGCAACGAGATGCTGAGCAACGTCGAGGGCGGCATGACGAAGCACCTGCCGTCCGGCGAGCAGATGCCGATCTACGAGGCGGCGATGCGTTACAAGGCGGAAGGCGTGCCGCTGGTGATCTTCGGCGGCAAGGAATACGGCACCGGCAGCTCGCGCGACTGGGCGGCCAAGGGCACCATGCTGCTCGGCGTCAAGGCGGTGATCGTCGAAAGCTTCGAGCGCATCCACCGCTCCAACCTGGTCGGCATGGGCGTGCTGCCGCTGACCTTCAAGGAGGGCACGGACCGCAAGACGCTGGGCCTGACCGGGGCGGAGATCATCGACGTGGTCGGCCTGCACGACATCAAGCCGCGCATGGACCTGACGCTGGTGATCCACCGCGCCAACGGCAAGGTGGACCAGGTGCCGGTGACCTGCCGGATCGATACGCTCGACGAGGTGGCGTACTACCTGCACGGCGGCATCCTGCACTACGTGCTGCGCGGGATGGCGAAGGCGGCGTGACACACCACGGCAACGCCCGGGACTGACCGCCACGCGCATGCCTGGCGTCGCCAGCAGCGGCCTGGCGCGCGATGCGATGGACTCAGACCTGGGCTGAGCTGGGTCGGAAGGCACCTGGAATGAGCGAGCGGGCTTGGGACACGGTCCGGATCATCGCGGCGCGCATCCAGCGCGCCCCCGGGCCGTCCGAGGTTTGCCGCTCGATGTTTGTCGCCCGCCGGCCGGCAGCGCCGATCCGCCGCAGCCCGCCCGCGGCAATCGATCGTCGCGGCGGACACCGGTGAGCGCCATGCAGGTCGGCATCCAGTTCTTCCCCGATATCGGCCCGGAGCAAAAATCCGCACGCGACTACTGGCAGGAGGCGCTGCAGCTGGTCGGGCTGGTCGATCGTTACGGCTACAGTCACGTACGGACCATCGAGCACTACTTCAACGCCTATGGCGGCTACAGCCCGAACCCGATGCTGTTCCTGGCCGCCGCCGCACAGCTCACCCGCACCGCGCGGCTGGTCACCGGGGCGGTGCTGCCCGCCTTCAACAACCCGCTGAAGCTGGCCGGCGAGATCGCCATGCTGGATGCGCTCAGCGACGGCAGGCTGGATGTCGGCTTCGCCCGCGCTTTCCTGCCGCACGAGTTCGCCCATTTCGGTGTCGCACTGGACGAAAGCCGCGCGCGGTTCGACGAGGGCATGGACCAGGTGCGCCGCCTGCTGGAGGAAGACTGCGTCACCGCCACCGGGCGGTTCCACAGTTTCCGCGACGTGACCTCATTGCCGCGGCCGACGCAGCGCCCGCGCCCGCCATTCTATGTCGCCGCGCTGGCGTCCCGGGAGTTGTTCGAGCGGGCCGGGGCGGCGGGCCATGGGGTCATGGCAATCCCCATGGCGGGCGGGGCGATGGCGGAGCTGATCGGCACCTATCGCGAGGCCTGGCAGCAGGCCGGGCATCCCGGGCGCGGCACGGTGATGCTGGCGTTCCACCTGCTGTGCCACGCCGACCAGGCGGCAGCCGAGCGGATCGCCCGGGGTCCGCTGGAGCGCTACCTGGGCTCGCTGGTGGCCGCCGCCTCGGCCTGGACCACGGGCACCTGCTCGGCGGACTACAAGGGCTACGACCAGGTGATCGCCGCCCTGGCGCGCGAGACCTTCGCGACCCAGGTGGAAAAATGCGCCGCCTGGGTGGGCACGCCGGAGCGCATCCTGGACACCATCGCCACCTACCAGCGCCAGGTCGGCGGGTTCGAGATCGCCTCGCTGCAGGTGAACTTCAACGACATCCCGCTGGCGGCGGCCGAGGCGTCGATGCGGCTGTTCGGCGAGCAGGTGCTGCCGAAGCTCGCCGCCGGCTAGCCCGGAAAGCCCCGCGCGGCGGTCCGGCCGGCCACCCGAAGCGCCCCGCGCGGCTGGTACGACCTGGCCGAGCGCGCCACATCCGGCGCAAACCCCAGGGTTCGCGCCATTCCTGGCGCTGTCGGGCGAGGCCCTGACCACCTGTGGCCGGCCGCCTGAAAACCGGCGGATCGGTCCACGCCAAAAGCAATGCTGCATTGCAAAAACGTGCTTGCAGGGCCAGGGGGGAATGGCTAGATTGTGCACCGCAGCAATGCGGCTTTGCCGCGCTGTCTGCTTTCTTGGACGTTTCCTCCCTAAACTTGGCGGCGCCAAAAGCGCCGCCATTTTTTTGTCCGCGCGCCAGCCCGCCAAGCCCACCCCACCCGGCCGCGTGCTCAGCGGGCCAGCAACGCCCCCGCCTCGGCGGCGATGGCGGCGATCAGGTTGGTCAGGTCGCGCCGGACGCTGGCGAAGCCCGCACCCCGCTCGATCCGCGCCTCGTCCATGTAAAGCCGGCGCGCCACCTCGATCTGCAACACATGCACGCCCTCGCGCGGGCGGCCGTAATGGCGGGTGATATACCCGCCGGCATAGGGGTCGTTCCGGCGCACCGTGTAGCCGAGGCCGATGAACACCTGCTCGACCCGCCGGGTGATCCGGGCGGCGCAGGCCGTCCCGTGCGCGTCGCCCAGCACCACGTCGATCGGCGCCGCGCCGCCACGCCCCGCCGCGCCATGCGCCGGCATCGAGTGGCAGTCGATCAGCAGGCAGGCGCCGAACCTGGCACGGGTCTGGGCGATCACCTCGGCCAGCGCGTCGTGGAACGGCTGCCAGTAGCCCCGCACCCGCCGCTCCGCCTCGGCAAACCGCAGCTTGTCGCGGTAGATCGTCTCCCCCGACGCCACCACGCGCGCGATGGTCCCAAGCCCGGCCCCAACCCGCGGCGACGCCGTGTTCACCCAGGCCGGCAAGGCGTCCTGGAACATCGCCGGATCGAGCTCCCAGGCCTCGCGGTTCGCGTCGCAGAACGCGCGCGGAAACGTCGCACTGAGCAGCGGCACCCCATGCGCGGGCGCCTCGGCGAACAAATCATCGACAAAACTGTCCTCGCTGCGCCGCAGGCCAAGCGGATCCAACCGCGCCGCAGCGAGGAAGTCCGCCGGGTAGTCGCACCCGGAATGCGACGAGGCAAATACCACCGGCGCGGTCTGCCGCACCGGGCGCGCCAGACGCAACGGCGCCGCCGGACCCTGGCTCGTCACGGGGACTTGCATATCCATCCCCCCATTGAAGCGGCCCGCCGCGCGCCTGTCACGCGCCAACCGCGCCGGCAGCGGCCCAATCGGCGGAACTGAGGGAAGGCCAGGGGCTCCGCCCCTGGACCCCGCCAAGGGGCGCTGCCCCTTGGAACCCCGCCAAGGGCGGAGCCCTTGGAACCCCGGACTGGGAGTGGGTGAGGGGGAGGGGGCGTGTGGGCGAGGCGAAGGGGCGCCGTCCGGCGTGCCGGACGGCACCCCTTCGCCTCGCCCACACGCCCCCTCCCCCTCACCCACTCCCAGTCATGGAGTCCAGAGGCTCCGCCTCTGGTGGGGGGGCCCAATGGTACCATGGGGGGCAACGCCCCATACGCATCAGGATAATCTCCTGCGGGAGAAGAAAATCCTTTGTACGACGCATTGTGGTCCAATTTCATGGCGGAGATGCACACGCAAGCATCCCCCACCGAGGGCGGCTGGCCAGCGATTGCGGCCCGTCTTCCCGCCGATCTGGACGTTGACGCCCTGGCCCGCGCGACGGGTGCCATCAAGCGCCGCCGCGGCGACGGCATCGGCGATGGCGAGACGCTGGCCCTGCTATGCCTGGCGCACGGCCCGGGCGGCAAAAGCCTGCAAGAGACCGCCAGTTGGGCGCATCAGATCGGCCTGGCCGAGTTGACCGGGCAGTCGCTGAACGAGCGGCTGCACCGATCGGTGGCCTTCCTCAGCGCCATGACGCAACGTTTGCTGGCGGCCAGGACCGGCCCACCGGTGCTGTGGGCGGGGCGTTGCCTGCACCTGATCGATGGCAGCACGGTCAGCCGTCCGGGCAGCAAAGGGACCGACTGGCGGGTCCATGCGGTCTACGATCTTGGCCGTGGCGGTTTCCATCATCTGGAGGTCAGCGACGGGCGAGGCGCGGAATTGCTGCTGCGCTGTGCGCCGACGCCCGGCGAGGTGGCGATCGCCGATCGCGGCTATGCCAGAGCGCGCGAACTGCGCGCGTGCCTCGATGCGTTTGGCCCGCAAAGCCGCGACTTCATCGTGCGGGTTGGCTGGCATGCGCTGGTGCTGCGCGATGCCAAGGGGGGACCGTTCAACCTGATCGAGACGCTCGCCGGGCTGCCGGGGGAAACCCGGGCGCACGAGTGGGCGGTGCAGCTGGTGGGCAATTCCGCGCAGCAAACCGCGCCGCTGGCGCTGCGCCTGATCGCCCTGGCGCTGCCCGCCGACAAGGCCGAGGCCAACCGCCAGAAGCTGAAACGCAGGGCCAGCCGCGATCAGCAGAGGCTCGACCCGCGCAGCCTGGTCGCGGCCGGCTTCATGGTGCTGGTCACCTCGTTGCCGGCCGAGATCCCGGCGAGCGAGATCTGCGCCGTCTATCGGTTGAGATGGCAAATCGAGTTGGCGTTTAAGCGGCTGAAATCCTTGATCCATATCGACCGATTACCGACCCGCACCGAGCGCGGCAGCCTGAGTTGGCTGTATGCTCACCTGATCATGGCCTTGCTGAGCGACGACATGAACCAGGAACTCCTGGAATCTTTCCCCTCAGGACCTTGCTGACCACGGGCGCGCACCATCCTTGTGGCGGCTCTGTAAGATTACCGTCGAAGCGTTGCGCATCGCCATACACGGGCCGGGCAACCTGCACACCGTGCTGGCCGCTGACGCCCGTTGGCACAAACTCCTCGCCGATCCCAGCCGACAACGACGAAGGCAGATAATTTACCCGGTCTCGGCCTTATCCTGATGCGTATGGGGCAACGCCCCCCCTGGCGGGTTTCAGGGCGGAGCCCTGACCTTCCCTCGGTTCCGCCGATTGGGCCGATGGGTGCGCTTGCCGGCGGCCCCGGGGGCACGCTAGAAGCCGCTCGTCCGCGATGGCCGGGCGCGTAGCTCAGCGGAAGAGCACCTCCCTGACACGGAGGGGGTCACAGGTTCGATCCCTGTCGCGCCCACCACGTCAGAGCCGTTTGAGCGCCATGCCGACGCATCCCATTTCGACTAACTGCAACTTTGCTACCGCGGGTTGGTGACAATCACGCAGGTGATCGCCTATAGGTGATCCACAGGGAGACAACGTTCGGGGGGGCCTTTGCAGCCACTCTTAGAGATTCGCGGTTTGCACACCGAGTTCCGTACCGGTGCTGGAATCGTGCGCGCGGTCGACGGCATTTCGTATTCTGTCGATCCGGGCGAAACCGTTGCGATCGTCGGCGAGAGCGGCTCCGGCAAGTCCGTGAGCGCCATGTCGATTCTGCGCCTGATCCCGGACCCGCCCGGCCGCATCACGCAGGGCGAGATCCGGTTCGCCGGGCGCGACCTGATGGGCCTGAGCGAAGCCGAGATGCGCGAGATTCGCGGCGGCGACATCGGCATGGTGTTCCAGGAGCCGATGACCTCGCTGAACCCGGTGCTGACCATCGGGCGGCAGCTCACCGAGGGGTTGGAGCAGCATCGCGGCATGACCCATGCCGCGGCGGAAAACCGCGCCGTGGAACTGCTGAATTTGGTCGGCATCGCCGACCCGGCGCGCCGGCTGAGGCAGTATCCGCACCAGCTTTCCGGCGGCATGCGCCAGCGCGTCATGATCGCCGTCGCACTGGCCTGCGACCCCAAGCTGATCATCGCCGACGAGCCGACCACGGCGCTGGACGTCACCATCCAGGCGCAGATTCTCGAACTGATGAAGCAGCTTACGCACCAACTGAATGTTGCGCTGATCATCATCACCCACAATCTCGGCGTGGTGGCGCGCTACGCCAACCGGGTGAACGTGATGTACGCCGGGCGCATCGTCGAAAGCGGCACGGCGCACGCGATCTATCACGATCCACGGCATCCGTACACGATCGCGCTGCTGCGCTCGGTGCCGCGGCTGGACCGGCCGCGGCAGATGCGGCTCGATCCGGTCGAGGGGCAGCCGCCGGACCTCACGCGGTTGGATGCGGGCTGCGCCTTCCGTCCGCGCTGCCGGTTCGCCGTCGATGCCTGCGCCGCGGCGCGCCCGGCGCTGACGCCAGGCGGCGAGGACGGGCATTTGGCCGCCTGCTTCCGCAGCGCGGCGATCGCCACCGGCAACAGCGACAGCGAGACCGGAGAAGCCGCATGACCGCCTCCGTCACGTCGCTGCGCCCACTGCTGGAGGTGAAGGGCCTGCGGATGCACTTCCCGATCACCGAAGGCATCGTCACCCGGCGCAAGGTGGGCGAGGTGAAGGCAGTGGACGGCATCGACTTCGCGGTAAAGCGCGGCGAAACGCTCGGCCTGGTCGGCGAGAGCGGCTGCGGCAAGACCACCACCGGGCGTTGCATCCTGCGGCTGGAGAAGCCGACCGCGGGCGAGATCCTCTATGACGGGACCGACATCGCCGGGCTGGACCGCAAGGAGCTGGTGGCGCTGCGCCGGCGCATCCAGGTGATCTTCCAGGACCCCTACTCGTCGCTGAACCCGCGCATGAAGGTGGGCGAGATCATTGCCGAGCCGATGTATGTGCACGCCATCCAGCCCGACGCCGCCAAGCGCACGGCGCGGGTGCGCGAGCTGCTGGCGGTCTGCGGGCTGAACCCGAACTTCGCCGATCGTTACCCGCACGAGATGTCCGGCGGGCAGCGCCAGCGCGTCGGCATCGCGCGCGCGCTGGCGCTGGAGCCGGAGTTCATCGTCTGCGACGAGCCGGTCTCGGCGCTGGATGTGTCGATCCAGGCGCAGGTGGTCAACCTGCTGGAGGATCTGCGCGAGCAGTTCGGCCTGACCTATCTGTTCATCGCGCACGACCTGTCGGTGGTGCGCCACCTCTGCCAGCGCGTCGCGGTGATGTACCTGGGGCGCATCGTCGAGCTGGCCGACAGCGACGAGCTGTTCGACAATCCGCAGCATCCCTACACCAAGGCGCTGCTCGAGGCCGTTCCGGTTCCGGACCCAAGCGTCGAACAGGGCCGCGATTTTCGGCCCGTGCAGGGCGAGGTGCCGAGTCCGATCAATCCGCCGTCGGGCTGCGTGTTCCATCCGCGCTGCCCGATCGCGGTGGATGCGTGCCGGCGCGCTCGCCCGGAAACCCGCGAGCTGCGCCCGGGCCACTTCGTGGCGTGCGGCGAGGTTGCCTGAATGATGCCTGGCAACCACGGCAATCGCGGGATGGAAATGACACGGCGGCCAGGGCTGCCCGGTGTCATCGCCGGGACCACGCGGGGCACGGCGGATGATACGCCAAAGCATGGTGGCATCCCGACCTGGATGATCCCGGCAGACGTGCCGCCGGGTTTCGACGGGCATTGCCGGACGAGCTATGCGACGGCACCACTCTGCCGCGTGCCCCTTGCACAGACCCCATCTTCGACCGCATCGGAGGCCGCGGCGCATATGCAGTCGATATCGTGGTCGCAACGCACCGTTGCCGCCCGTCATACGTGAAAGGATGGAAGATCAGCCCGAGCCACTCTCTGAGCCAGGAGCTTGCGACCCCCTGGCAGGACAAGTGATCGCGCTGCGGCCCGCGCGTCGCTAGGCGCGCGGGTGATACCGCCGGCACCGCCGCATGCGGTTCGGCCAACAACATGGGACCTGATCAGGAGATCAGGCAAACGTCGGTCTATAAGGGAGGCTTGGATAATGCGAACAGCACTGTTGGCAACCGGATTGGGCGTCATGCTTGCCGCCGGGTCCGTAACGGCTGCGTCCGCCGCGGAGGACACGCCCAAACACGGCGGCATCCTCACCTATCTGATACCGGCCGAGGCTCCGCCGAGCTTCGACGGCCATCGCGAATCCACCTACGCCACGATCCACTCGGTGGCGCCGTTCTACAGCGTGCTGATGCGCGTCGATCCGGAGGATCCGTCGAACACCACCAGGTTTGCCTGCGACCTGTGCACGGCGCAGCCGACGATCACCGACGGCAGCAAGACCTTCACGTTCCAGATTCTCACGGGCGTGCATTTCCACGACGGCTCGCCGCTGACCGCACAGGACGTGGCGGCAAGCTGGCACGAGATCATCTTCCCGCGCCCTGGCGTGTTGAGTGCGCGGCAGAACTGGTACGAGATGGTGAGCTCGGTCGAGGCGCCGGACGACACCACCGTGGTGTTCAAGCTGAAATATCCCTCCGCGACGTTCCTGCCGTCGCTGGCTGATCCGTACGCGTTCATCTATCCCAAGCGCATCCTCGAGAAGGACCCGCACTGGTTCGAAAAGAACGTGACTGGGATCCGGTCCGTTCAAGTTCGCCAGCTACGAGATCGGCCAGGAGATCAAAGGGACGAAGGACCCGAACTACTATCACAAGGGCCTGCCCTATCTCGATGGGTTCGTCGGCATCTACGCCCCCAAGCAGGCGGTGCAGATCGACGCGCTCCGCGCCGACCGCGCGGCGATCGAGTTCCGTGGTTATCCGCCCTCGGCGATCAACCAGCTCAAGCAGGAACTCGGCGATAAGATCATGGTCCAGTCCAGCGACTGGAACTGCGGCAACCTGATCACGCCGAATAGCCGCAGGAAGCCGTTCGACGATGTGCGGGTCCGCAAGGCGCTGCTGCTGGCGATCGACCAGTGGCATGGCGCGCCGGCGTTGGCGAAGATCGCCAACGTGCGCACCGTCGGCGGCATCGTCTTCCCGGGATCGCCGCTGGCGGCGACCAAGCCCGAATTGGAGAAGCTCGCCGGCTTTTGGCCGGACATCGAGAAGTCCCGTGCCGAAGCGCGCAAGCTGCTGAAGGAGGCCGGCCAGGAGCACCTGCACTTCGTGCTGCTGAACCGCAACGTCGATCAGCCGTACAAGTATGTCGGCACCTGGCTGATCGACCAGTGGAGCAAGATCGGCGTCAGCGTCACGCAGCACCCCGTGCCGACCGGTCCGTGGTTCGCGGCGATGCGCGGCGGCGACTTCGACGTGGTGGTGGAAGCCAACTGCAACAGCATCGTCAACCCGGTGCTGGATACGCAGAAATACCTGCCGCACGACGTGTTCGGCGAGAACTACGGCGGCTACAGCGATCCGGTGGAAGCCGAGATCTACAACAAGATGCTGCACGAGATCGACCCCGCCAAGCAGCGTGTGCTGATGCGGGAATACGAGACGCGCGTCATCGACACCGAGGCGTACGAGTTCCCGATGCTGTGGTGGTACCGCAACGTGCCCTACCGTTCCTATGTGCAACGGCTGGAAGATCGGGCCAAGCCACTACATCAATCAGGATCTGGCTGACATCTGGCTGGACAAGAAGTAGCCCGGCCTGTGCCGCCCGCCCGACAGCCGGGCGGGCGGCACCGCGCTCTGATATGGGACGAGAACGATGTACCGATACATCGTAAAGCGTGTGTTGCTGGTGATCCCGACGCTGATCGGGGCGGCGATACTCGTGTTCATACTGATGCGTTTGATCCCGGGGGACATCTGCGTCATCCGGCTTGGCTCCGGCGGCACCACCTTCGATGCGCGTGCGGTGACCGCGTGCCATGTCCAACTGGGACTCGACCGGCCGATTCTGCTGCAGCTTTTCGACTTCATCTGGGGGTTCTTCCGTCTCGATTTCGGCATCTCGATGTGGTCCGGCAATCCGGTCACCCGGGAGATCGCCGCCCGTCTGCCGATCTCGCTGGAGATCGCCCTGCTGGCGACCGTCGTCGCCATCTCGATCGCCATTCCGCTCGGCATGATTTCGGCACTGAAGCAGAATACCTGGATCGACGTGGTGGTGCGCACGGTGGCGATCGGCGGCATTGCCACGCCGTCGTTCTGGATCGGCATCCTGTCGATCCTGCTCGTGCTGGACATCAGTTCCGCCCTCACCGGCACGCCGTGGATGCCGCCGATCGACTACGTGCCGATCTGGCAGCATCCGCTGTATAATCTCCAGTTGGCATTCCTGCCCGCGGTCACCGTGGGCTACCGCTACGCCGCGGTGAGCATGCGCATGACGCGGTCCGCCATGCTGGAAGTGCTGCGCGAGGACTACATCCGCACCGCCCGCGCCAAGGGCCTGCTCCGCAAGGTCATCATCACCCGCCATGCGCTGAAGAATGCGCTGCTGCCCGTCGTCACCGTGATCGGCATCGAATTCGCGTTCCTGATCGGCGGGCTGGTGGTGACCGAGCAGGTGTTCAACCTGAACGGCGTCGGCCGGCTGTTCGTGCAGGCGGTGCAGAACCAGGACTACACGCTGACCCAGGCGCTGGTGATGCTGACGGTCACCGTGTTCGTGCTGACCAACCTGGTGGTTGACCTGCTGTACGCCTGGCTCGACCCCCGCATCCGCTTCAGCTAAGGAGCCCGCGCCATGTCCGTTACCCTCCCGACGGGCGCCATACTGCCGCCCGTCATCGAAGACATCGAGGAGATCAAGCGGTCATATCTGCAGGAGATCGTGCGCTTCTGCCGCCGCCAGCCGCTCGGCAGCTTCGGCATGGCGCTGGTGCTGATCATGGCGTTCGCCGGGGTCTTCGCCAATGTGATCTCGCCGTACAACCCCACGTCCAACGATTTCGAGGCAATGACCCAGGCGCCGAACTGGGCGCACTGGCTCGGCACCGACCAGTTCGGCCGGGACATGCTGTCGCGCATCATCTTCGGCGCGCGCACCGCATTGGTCGTCGGGCTGTCTTCGGCTTTCGTCGGCGGTGCCACCGGTCTGGTGCTGGGCGTCGGCAGCGCGTATTTCGGCGGCTGGCTCGACATGGTGATCCAGCGCGTGGCCGATGTGATGATGGCATTCCCGCTGATCATCATGGCGCTCGCGGTGGTGTCCATCTTCGGCACCGGCGTGCACAACGTGATCATCGCCATCACCATCCCGCTGATCCCGCGCTGCGCGCGTGTGGTGCGCTCGTCCGCGCTGGCGATCCGCGAAATTCCCTATGTCGATGCGGCGCGCGCCTGCGGCTACAGCCATCAGCGCATCATCCTGCGCCACATGGTGCCGAACGTGATGGCGCCGTTCCTGATCATGGTCACCGCCTTCGTCGGCCAGGCGATCCTGGCGGCGGCATCGCTGTCCTACCTCGGCCTGGGCGTGCAGGAGCCGGTGCCGGCCTGGGGGCTGATGCTGCAGGGCGGGGCGGAGGAATATGCCACCACGGCGCCGTGGATCGCGGTGTTTCCGGGGCTGGCGATCATGTGGGCGGTGCTGGGGATCAACCTGTTCGGCGACGCGTTGCGCGACGTGCTGGATCCGAAGCTGCGCGATCGGTAGGGCGATCTGCGTAGCGCGGCCGTACCGCCCGAGGGACCACCCCCGCGCCTGACCCGCCGGGGGGCTGGCTGGGGGCTATCGGGCGGACCCACTGAGCGGAATCGACGGATCAACCCGGCGGTTCCGCATCGCCGTCGAGCCCCCATTCCGCCGCCAGCGCGGCCCGCGTGGCGCGCAACCTTGCCGCCTGCGAGAGGCTCAGCGCCTCCAGCACCATGCGCACGGCAACCGGCATCAGTTCAGCCAGCAGCCAGCCCGCCGCCGCCGCAGCCCAGGCGGTGCCGACGATGTCGGGGTCGGCAGCCAGCCCAACGCTCGCGCTCATGCCGTGCCCGGTGGCCCACAGCAGGCGCACCGGCGTGACGCAGGCCGCGAGCGAGCACAGCAGCACGCTGCGCGCGCCCGGCTTGCCCGGCTGCCTGTCGAGGAACAGCGCCAGCAGCGCCGGCCCCAGCAGCGCGCCCAGCAACAGCGCGATCGACGGCAACAGGGCGACCAACCCGCCGCACAACAGGCCCTGCAGCCACAGCAAGGCGTTCGCCCGGCCGCCTCCGGCGGGCGCCGCGGACGCGGCGGCGGGTGTGGCGGGCGGCTTTGCCATCCGCGCTCAGCCGAACGCCGCGATCAGCAGCAGCAGCGCCAGCGCACTGAGGCCGAGGCCGGCGGCGATCTCCTGACCCAGGCGCCGCGCCTGCTCGGCGCGCGCGGGTCCGCCGGCGGCGAGTTGCGCCAGCATAGTGTCGATCCCTGCAAGCTCGCGGCTGGCCTGCTGCATGTCGCGATCGTCGCTCCGGTGGGCCTGGAGGTCGTCCAGCAGCCCCTGGAGCGCCGCGAGCTGCCCCGCCGCGGCCAGCTCAAGCAGTCGCGGCCGCAGTTCGGCGCGGCGCGGCCGGCTGTGCCACCGGTCGAGCAACGCCTCCACGCGTTCGCCGACCCAGGCCCCCAGCGCCGGCAACGGGTTCGCATGGTAGCGCGCCTGCAACTGCGCCAGCACGCGTAGCTGCCCCAACGGATCGACCGGGCCGGTAAGGTCGCCAAGCCGGCTGACCAGCGGCTCCAGCCCCCGATCTCCCCGCGCCGCGATGAAGGCCGCGATGCCGGCGCCGATCGGACGTGCCAACGCCCGGTCGCGCTGCGCGGTGGCCTCCAACACCGGCAACAGCTCGGCGAGGCGGCTGACCCAACGCGCGCCGACATCGGGACTGACGCAGGGCAGCAGCGGGTTGAGCTGATAGGTCAACCGGATCAGGCCGCCCGCCGCGCCGGGCAGGTGCAACAGCGCGTGCACCTGGCGCGCGTCCATCCGCAGCCGCCTGGAGTTCGCCCGGTCCGGGCGCAACGCGGTCCAGGCGGTCTGGGCTTCCACGCCGACCAGCCCGGCGACCTGCGCGGCGGTTTCCGCGTTGGCCGGCGCGGCCGGGTCCTGCATCGCCTCGGCCAGGGTGGTGCCGATCGCATCGGGCCACAGGTTCAGGCCGTTCCAGCACAGCGGGGCAAGCTGATCGAGCGTGGCCACCGCACGCATCAGGGCGACGCTGTCCTCCCCGCCCGCCTCCTCGGCCAGGCCGGTCCCGCGCAAGCCGAGCTGCTCGTCCAGCCGGACCGCCAGCGCGCCATCGCCCAGGCCGCGGCGCAGCCACTGCCCGACCGCGCCGGTCCGCAGCGCCCGCAGGCCGACTTCGGGCTGGGTGGCGAGCGCATGGGCGAGCATGCGCGGATGCCAGCAGACCACGTCGCCCACCTCGATCGGCCGGGGCGCGCGGTGCGGCGGGCGGGCGGCGGTCCGGCGGGACCGCGCCGCGGCGGGATCGAGCAGCAACGTGGGCGGCGGGCGATGTTCGGGATCCTCGGCCAGCATGCCGCGCAGCAGATCGCCCACGAAATGGCCCACGCGGTGCTCGCCGAGCAGTGCGGCGTGGCTGCCCTGGTCCAGCTTCCGGCGGATGATCTCCGCCTCATCCACGCCGGCGAGCGGCGCCCGGCCGAGTGCCAGGGTGAGCATCAGCACGCCGAGCGCATAGACGTCATCGGCGATGCTGCCGTCGCCACGGGCGCCCGGCCGGCAGATCGCGACGTAGGGCGGCTCGGCGACGGCAGGTTGCAAGGCGGCGGGCGGCGTGGCCCAGGCGCAGCCGAGCGTGACCGGATGGCCGGGACCGGCACGAAACACGTTGTCGGCCCGGATGGCGCGATGCGACAGGCCGCGCTGGTGCAGCTGGTCGAGCACCCGCGCGACCGGGCGGAGCACCAGGCTGAGCAGCTCGGCCTCCGCCCAGGGCCGCAGCGTGGCCGCGAGCGCCGGGCCGGGGGGCGCGCGGCAGATCAGGAAGCCGGCCTCCTCGCCGGCCTTGGTGGCGGCGACGCCATAGGCCAGCGGCGTCAGCAGCCCGTCGAGGTTGCTACCCGCGAGGCTCTGCAAGGCATGGTCGCGGACCGGCAGATGCCGGCGCACCTGCACCGCCATCAACCCGATCTGGCCGTCCCGCTGGTCGCTGACGGCGAAGGCGGACAAGCCGCCGCCAGCACCCGGCAGCGGCCGCGCGATGTCGACCCGGAACTGGCCGTTGATCAGGGTCTCGGCCTGGGGGGCCGGAGTGGGGGGACGCGCCATGTCGGGCGAGTGTCCGGCAAATTGGTTGACAAGTGGTGAGCACGCCGCCCGGCGGTCGGCGCGCGCCGGGGCGACCGGCTGACCAAAGCAAGGCCAGGGGCGTTGCCCCCATGGGACCATTGGGACCCCGCCAGAGGGCGCTGCCCTCTGGACTCCCGCCAAGGGCGAGCCCCCGGCCTTCGCCGGGGCAGGCTCTTGGAACCCTTCACTTGGATTGGGTGATGGGGCGGGGGGCCATGCGCGGCGGCGGCCATGCCTGCGGCACGCGCCAGCCCGCCGGTGGCGCGGCCGGCCCGAGCAACGCGGCGAGTTGCGCGCGCAAACCCGACGTCCACGGCACCGCCAGCGGCGTGCTGCCGAGCGCCACAGCCCGCGCAACCACATCCGCCTCCAGCGTAGGGCGGAAAAGCGCAGCGCCTTCCGCCGCTTGCCCGCCGCCGCCACGCCCCGATCCGCCGCGACCAACCGCACCCGCACCACTGGACCCACCGGGCCGTGGCGCCACCGGGTCAACCTCCGGGACAAGTGCCCGGGGGCAAGGCCTGCCGGCGGCAGGCCCCACGCTGCCAGACAGTTGCAGGGGGTTCTGACGCACCACACCCGTTTCGCCGCTCCTGGCGCGCGCCGTCCCGATCCGTTTCGCCGCCCGCGCGTCGCGCTTCGCCGCGAGCGCCAAGGCGATGGCCTGCCGCCACGGCGCCTGGGATGCCACCTCCGCCCGCGCCGCCAGCCGCTCGGCGGCCCGGCCGGGCAACGCCCGACCCGCCGCCCCGCCGGTCCGAGCGGCGCGGGACGCGCGGCGCAGCGCCGGCAGACTGTTGCATGGGGCATGCCCTCGGGCGCTTGACCCGAGGGTTGTTGGCGCATTCCTCGAAACCGCCGCGTCCGACGGCTTCTCGGGCGGCAGGAACGCCGCCGGGGACTGCGCCAACTGCGCCGCCAGGTCCGCCGGCAGGTGCTGGCGCAGCCGCATCGCGGCGCAGTACAGCCGGGTCCGCACCACCAGCGTCCTGACATACCGCTGCTGCATCCGCTGCGCCGCCGTGCAATGCCCATGCGTGGTGCGCGCCGCGGTCATCCGCGCCATCCCCTCCGCCGTCCGCGGCCCGGTGCTGCGCCCGCCATGCATCCGGCACCGCCCGTTGGCCATCGCCGGCGCGCGGCACGGGCAGCCGGAGCGCGCCCGCGCCCCGCAGCGTGGCGCCAGGTTGAGGCCGGGATTGCCGCGCGGATTGCCCCCGCGCCGCCGGCCGGCCGCGCCACCGGGGCCATCGTGGCGCGGCCCGGGGGCAGGGTCCGGTGCGGCGGCATGGCGGGTCGTGGCAGACAGTTGCATGGGGTTGATGCTCACGATCGCGCCGCCGCCGGGTTTTCCCGCCCGCCGCCGGCCTCGGGTCTGAACGGGCCGGCGACACCGCACGGCACCGGTATCGCCTCGGGCGGGGTTTCACCCAAGGCGCCAGCGGACCGCCGGTTTGCCGCCGCCGCCGGCCTGGCTGACAGGTGCATGGGGTTGATGGCAACAATCTCCTGCCGCTTCGCCGCCGGCAGGCCTTGCCCGCCGGGAGCCTGCCGCCTGGCGCCCTCGCCCGGTCGGGCGCTGGTCCCGGCCATCGCCGCAACCGCGGTCGCCGCGGTCCGCGCCCCCGCGGCGCCGAGGCGATCCGCCTCCCCGGTCTCAGGTTCGGCCGCACCTTGCCGCTGGTCGGTGGCCGGTTCCGCAGCGGCCTCCGCGGCGCCGTCCGGTCCCCTGGCAGCTGCCTCCGCGACGCCCTTGCCCCACCCCGCCTCCAGCGCCGCGACATCGACCGCGTCGGCCAGCACGGTGCCGAAGAACGCCGCCGGCTTCTGCTGCTCGCGCGCCAGCGCGCGCAGCAGCCCCGTCGCGGTCCGCACCAGCTCGGCCGAGGCACGCCCCACCCGGCACATCTGCGGCACCGTCAGCTCCGGCGCGTAGGCCCGGGCCGCGATCGTGTCGGCCAGCTCGCGCACGATCAGGATTTGCGCCACGAGCCGCGCCTGCGCCGCATTGGCGGGCATCAGCGTGGCGATCTCCTGCAGCAGCCGCGCGAGGCGGGCCTGCCGCCAGGGCGGCGACGCCGCGGGCGGCGGCGGCGGCAGTGCGGCGAACGTCGCCTCCAGCAGGTCGGGGCTGAGGTGATACGGCGGCATCATCTCGCGGATGACGTCTGGGGTGATTCCGTTGCTGGCAAGCGACATGCGGGAAGCCTCCGGCTGAAATTGGCTTGACGTGGATAGGTATATATACTAACATCACGCGCAACGCCAGCGCCCCTTCATCCAGGCGCGCGGGCGCCGATGCGGCAGGTAGCTAAGGAAGCCAGCGGACACAGAGTTTCACCGCGTGCGCGCAGCCCGGCCCCTGGCCGCAACCAAGCAAGAGCGAGGACCCGATCACCGGTGGCGAACAGCGCTAGGCCGTGACCGAGGTTGGGGATTTTGTCAGTCGGATATTTCGCCGCGATCTGGATCGCTTCGTCGCGGGATCACGATGGTGCCCCGCATCGGCTTCGCGCTTGCTCAGGCAACAGGAAGTGGAAACGCAGATACACGCAGATCAGAAGGATGCACGCAGATGGCGTGGAGCGCACGCACAGCCGTCGGCTTGGACGTGAACCAATGTCGGTTCACGGGCGCTGCCGCCTGAGGATGAGAGCAACCTTTCCATACCCGAGGCCCATCCCGCCGCTGTCTTCCATCGCCTCAAGCGAGTTGTGCTGAATGTCTTCCCACTCCCCAAGCTTGCTAGTCCAGGTGCCATCAATAAGCTGACGAGCGGCATGTGTCGGAACGCCGTTGCCATCCACGTAAATGGCAACTTTCTCGATCCCGCTTTCCACCTCTCTGCTTTGTGTCGCACACACCGTGTAACCCTCGACTGTATAAGCCAGGACGAAAGATTGCAGGGTCTCTTCCTGGGCCACGCCATGCGGCCAGTAAGACGGCGGTGGCGCAGGCCACCACCAGTTGTTGTCCTTGCCGGCAGCGTGAGCGATGCAGTTATATTCAGAAGTCTCGGCACTTGTGACTTCGTATTGTCCTCTTTGTAGATTCGGAAAATAAGCTTCGCGGTCCACGGGCAGATGCTTCGGCGGCATTATGCGAGATATCCATGTTGCTTGCCCCAATCCAGCCAGGCAGCGGCGGCGCGGCTCATGTCAACCCGACCAGCCGCAGGAAGCGGCGAGGCCTCGGTGAGGGCTTCAAGTGCGGCAAACCAATGCCCAGGGCGTTCTTTCAGCTCATGCAGAATGAGAGGAATTGCCGGCTCGCCGAGGGCGATGATTTTCTTATAGGCAGGGTGCTGAATCTTCCTGCTCACTGACGAAAGCATCCCAGTTTCGCGCTTCCACTGATCGGCAAGAGCTGCGAAGGCGGCCTTGACGTTCCTGTTCGCCTGCGCCCCTGAAGCATCAACCAACCGATGCAGCCGGTTAACCCCCTTGGCTTTTTGCACCGCAAGCTCCTCAAGGAGTTGCTCCATCTCCGATTCGGTACGGCGGATCATCTCCGCGACCACAGCTTGCTCCGTCGTATCCACCTCCGGCACGCGCATTTCGCGCAGGTTCTGAAAATACAGGCGATCGCGAATGGAGCCGGTGGAAACGACATCGATGTACATGCGGTAGAACGGAGAGCGCAGCAAACTCAGCAGGAATTCGGGATTGAGCTTCTTTGAGCGGAAGACCACGTAGTCCGGGCTGGTCAGGCTGCCGTCCAGTTCCTTTGGAACCAGGCCGATGCTGCCGATATTCGCCCGCATCGGATTATAGACGAAATCGTTGTGCCGCACCTTCTTCGGCCGGTAGAGCCGCGTGAAACTTTCGCCGCGTACATACTCGTTGAGCGTAACCTTGCCGTCGCTCGATACGGAGAGCATCGGATATTCGTTGTCTAGCTCATCCTCCGTCGTTGGACGGAAGCGGGTCTTGCCCTCTTCGACCGTTTCGCCCAGCGGCGTGAGGGCCGCGATCAAGTCTCCCGCCTGGTAGCGGAACAGGTAGAAGGGCGGATCGAGCCGGTCCTCTGTATCCTTGAGGTTCACGACAAAGGCGGTCTTCAGGCCCTTCACCGTTCCTCGGACGGTCTGTTCCTTGCGACGGTAGGACTTATCGCCGTAGAAGCGGCTGGCGAACTCGAACAGGTCCACATCAGGTCGCGAGATCGCTGCCTGATTCATGAAATCCTCGTAGATCAGGTCGAGATCGGTCTTCTCACCTGATGATACGATCATGCGGCCGCTCGGCTCGTAGCCGATAAACTCGGCGGTCCCCATGAAGATCGGATAATCGAAGTCCGGGTCAGTGCGCAGAAGGTGACGGATTTCCAAGTCCGACAGCCCGCCGGTCCTGGCGTCATAGAGCTGCTTCTTTTCATCCGTGAACTTCTGCACATAGAGCACGCAGGTGTTCACCGTGGGCACGCCGGACTGCACGAAGGTATGCGTAGGCAGGCTGACGATCGCCCGAATTTCTGCCTGGCTGTGAATTAGATCGCGCACGCGGCCGTTGGACTGCCCGCTCAGGATGCCCTGTGGCAGCACTATCAGCATGCGGCCTTCCGGCCGGAGAAGCTTGAGGCCCTTCTCTATGAAAAGCACCTCCGTGCGCTCCGACGCCTTGGTCTGATATTTGCTGCCCAGTGCGTACTGCTTCAGGATGTCGGGGTCTTTCTCCTTGCTCCCAAACGGTGGGTTGGCCAGGATCAGGGTGCAGCCCGATCCCTGGTCCTTCGCCTCGTATTCTCGAGGTGCGTAAGCAGTCCCGTTGATGTCCTTCGTGTCGAGCGCATTCCCGCGTGCGACACGGTTTCCATCGCCCCACATCAGCATGTTCATCTTGGCGGTGCGCGCGGCGCGCGGTTCCGCGTCGATGCCGCATATCTGCGTGGCCTTGATATCTTCTAGGAGATCCTTCCGTGAAAATCCCATGCGCTGGAGAGTGCCCGACGGTAACTGCTCCACCCCGCGCTGCATCTGTTCAAACGCCTTGATCAGAAAGCCGCCTGAGCCACAGGCAAAATCCACCACCACGTCATGAATTGAGATGTCGGCCAGAGCCGCCATGAAATTGACGATCGGACGCGGTGTGAAGAATTGGCCCAGGCCCTCCCCGCGCAGTTGCGAGGGCAGAAATTCCTCGAAAGCCCGTCCTTTTACGTCCACGTCGCCGTTTTTGACGTGGAAGGGACGCATCATCTCCAAAACCGCCGCAAGCGTCCCCGGCGACAGATTGAGCTGCGGATGGTTGTCAAACACGCCGGGAAATAGCTCGTCAGTTGCAGCCTGGAACCACTCGTTGATGATCCCCTT
This sequence comes from uncultured Alphaproteobacteria bacterium, assembly GCA_963847615.1. Lineage (GTDB taxonomy): Bacteria > Pseudomonadota > Alphaproteobacteria > Acetobacterales > Acetobacteraceae > Palsa-883. The sequence goes on along the minus strand of CAWKAN010000004.1, from coordinate 7,363 downwards.
AGCTCTCCCTTTGCCAAGGGACTCCCACTCTTCGATCTTCTCCGCCGTCAGCACCGGCTTCGATTTGGCCTTCAGCCGCCATTCGTCTTCGGCGGCTTTCAGAAACAAGAGCTTGCTCAGCTCATCGAAGGCCGCAGCGGGATCCAGCTTATCGCGATTGCGAATGGCGCTATGGATCTTCCGGAAAAACCGGCGGTAGTCCTTGATCTTCTCCGCATCGGGCGTGCGGATAGAGTTCTCAGGCTCACGGATAGTGGTCTCGATGTTCGCAAACGAGATCAAGCTTTGCAGTTTCCGCCACTTGTCGCTGGAAAGATGGTCGACGGTTTCGTCGATGACGTTGATCCGGCTGTTGAAAGAGTAATACCCGCGCAGCAGAAACTGATGACCGTTCGTGATGACGCTGTAGGGCGTCTTGAGATAGAACGCGTACAAATCCACCTGACCAAGGTGCGCCAGGACGGGTTCATTCGGACTCTTGGCCTCGACCGTGATAACCGGCTTGCCGTGGTATTTGGCAACCAGGTCTGCTTCCTTGGTTTTCTTCTCCCGCCCGAACTGCATCGGCACCGAACGGCCCCAGTCGAGTTCACTGTCCGGATAGCCAAGAGTGTCGCGGAAAAGGGGATGAAGGAGACGCACCTCGACCTCCTTCTCATTGCGGTAGTTCATTCTAACTGTCCCCCGACCGGCCGCACGTTTGATGGTCCTCCCTCCCCTGCGTTACGTAAATACGCATCCAGGGCGGCAAGGAGGATTTCCTGGTTGCTCCGGCGCGTGCGGGCACCGAGCACCTTGAGAGCTTCATAGCGGGGCTGATCGACCTTCACCGTAAGTGCGATAGGCTTGTCCACGACCGGCTCCACGATCGCAGCTTTTCGGCGACGCGGGCGTGCCTTCCCGGCCGACAACCCCATAGTCGCGGGAGCCAGTCGGCTTTCGCTGTTTCGCGAAGCGTTCGTAATCTTCACACGCTGTCGCATGGCCGCACCCGGTCAGGCCGATGTTACGCAACTGCGAATACACGCAATCGCGCAAACACGCAAGTGCCCGGCGGTCGCAGCAGCAGTTCTCATTTTGGCCGGCCGACGCCATCCTCCGCTCTGCCCGGGCTTGACCCGAGCACCGCCGCGCGCCCTGTCGATCTAAGGTACGCGCGTCATTTCAAAGGCTTGTGCCGATACGGATGCTCGGGTCAAGCCCGAGCATGACGTGGGGAAGGCGTCGTCTCGCCATAATGAGAACTGCTGCGGTCGCAGAACTGCGGCATCTTCCCTACTCGCCATTGCCCCTCAGCCTGCAAGTGAGCGCGATAACGAATGTTATCACACACCTGCACGCACCTGCCTCCCGCCACCGATTCCCCTCACTCTGTCAGCGCACTACCGCGCGACCCGGTTCAGCGGTACCAGCCCCCTCCCCCCCCCCGCGCGCCGCCTACCCCAAACGGCGCAGCCGCAACGCGTTGCCGATCACCGAGACCGAACTCAGCGACATCGCCAGCGCCGCGATGATCGGGCTGAGCAACAAGCCAAACCAAGGATACAGCACGCCCGCCGCGATCGGGATGCCGGCGGCGTTGTAGACGAAGGCCAGCACCAGGTTCTGGCGGATGTTGCGCATGGTTGCCCGGCTCAGCGCCCGGGCGCGCGCGATCCCGCCGAGGTCGCCCTTCACCAGCGTCACCCCGGCGCTCTGCATCGCCACCTCGGTGCCGGTGCCCATGGCGATGCCGACATCCGCCGCGGCCAGCGCCGGGGCGTCGTTGATGCCGTCGCCGGCCATCGCGACCACGCGGCCCGCGGCGCGCAGCCGCCTGACGATGCGGCTCTTGTCCTGCGGCAGAACCTCGGCCTCGACCTCGCTGATGCCAAGCTGCAAGGCCACGGCGGCGGCGGTGATGCGGTTGTCGCCGGTCAGCATGACGATGCGGATGTTTTCCCGGCGCAACTGTTGCAGCGCCGCCGCGGTGCTCGGCTTGATCGGATCGGCGATGGCGATCACCCCCCCGGGCGCGCGGTCCACCGCCAGGAACAGCGCGGTGGCGCCGTCGTGGCGCAGCGCGTCGGCCTTCGCCGCCAGCTCGCCCAGCGCGACGCCGAGGTCCTGCATCAGCGCGGCGTTGCCCAGCGCCACCGCGCGCCCGCCGATCGTTCCGTGCACGCCCTTGCCGGTGACCGAGGCGAAGTCGGTCGCCTCGCGCAACGGCAACGCCCGCTCGCGCGCCGCGGCGACGATGGCGCCGGCCAGCGGATGCTCGCTCGACTGCTCCAGGCTCGCCGCCAGCGCCAGGATGTCCGCCTCGGCGTGGCCCGCGGCCGGCTGCACCGCGACGACGCGCGGCTTGCCCTCGGTCAGCGTGCCGGTCTTGTCCACCACCAGCGTATCGACCCGCTCCAGCCGCTCCAGCGCCTCGGCCGAGCGGATCAGCACGCCCTCCGTGGCGCCCTTGCCGATGCCGACCATGATCGACATCGGCGTGGCCAGGCCGAGCGCGCAGGGACAGGCGATCATCAGCACCGACACCGCGGCGATCAGCCCGTAGGCCATCGCCGGCGCGGGACCCCAGACCGACCAGCCGAGGAAGGCCAGCCCGGCGACGCCCAGCACCGCCGGAACGAAATAGCCGGACACCGTGTCCGCCAGCCGCTGGATCGGCGCGCGCGAGCGCTGCGCCTCGGCGACCATGGCGACGATGCGCGCCAGCATCGTTGCGCTGCCAACCTTGTCGGCGCGCATCACCAGCGCGCCGGTGCCGTTGACGGTGCCGCCGATCAGCAGGTCGCCGGCGGCCTTCGCCACCGGCATCGCCTCGCCGGTGACCATCGCCTGGTCGACGCTGCTGCGCCCCTCCAGCACCGCGCCGTCCACCGGCACCGCCTCCCCGGGGCGCACGCGCAGCCGGTCGCCCACTTGCACCTCGTCGAGCGTGACGTCTTCATCGGTACCCGACGCGCTCAGCCGGTGCGCGGTCTTCGGCGCCAGCTTGAGCAGCGCGCGGATCGCCCCGCCGGTTTGCGCCCGGGCGCGCAGCTCCAGCACCTGGCCGGCCAGCACCAGCACGGTGATCACCGCGGCGGCCTCGAAATACACCGCGACGGCGCCGCCGCTGCCGCGGAACGCCGCCGGGAACCAGCCCGGCGCCAGGATCGCGACCAGGCTGTAGAGGTAGGCCACGCCGGTACCCAGCGCGATCAGGCTGAACATGTTCAGGCTGCGGTTGACCACCGAGGCCCAGCCGCGCTGGAAGAACGGCAGTCCGGCCCACAGCACCACCGGCGTGGCGAACCCGCCCTGCACCCAGCCCGACAGGCCCCAGCCGGACCAACCGGGCGGCGCCAGCGCCGCCAGCCAGGGCAGGTGCCCGCCCATCTCCAGCGCCACCACCGGGGCGGCCAGCGCGGCGCCGAGCCACAGCCGGCGCGTCATGTCGATCAGCTCGTGGTTCGGCGCTTCCTCCGCCGTCGCCACCAGCGGCTCCAGCGCCATGCCGCACAGCGGGCAACTGCCCGGGCCGGCCTGGCGGATCTCCGGGTGCGTCGGGCAGGTGTAGCTGGTGCCGGCCGGCGCCGCCGCTGGTTTCGCCCGCAGATAGGCGGCCGGGTCGGCACTGAACTTCTCGCGGCAGCGGGAAGAGCAGAAATGGAACACCTGCCCGCCATGGTCGAAACGATGCGTCGAGCGCGCCGGATCGACCTGCATGCCGCACACCGGATCGATCGCCGGCGCCGCCGCAGCCGACGCCGCCGCCTCCCCTGGCGCAGCCACTCGTTCCACCCGCAGATAGGCCCCGGGGTCGGCGGCGAATTTCTCGCGGCAGCGGGCGCAGCAGAAATGCAACACCTGCCCGCCATGCGCGAGCTGATGCTTCGAGCTCGCCAGCGTCACCGTCATGCCGCAGACCGGATCGATCGCGGTCGCCGCCGTCGCGGCGGCGGTCGCGGGATGCTGGGACGCGTGCGCGGTCTCGGCCATTGCGGGGCTCCCTGGCTGCGCCGGTCGCGCGCGGGTGACGCGACGCACCGCCCGGTCTATATACCTCCCCAGGGTATGGTATCAAGGCCGGCCCCGGCAGGAAATCGACGATGCATGACACCACCAAGACCGCCGTCATCGCCCGCCTGAAGCGCATCGAGGGCCAGGTCGGCGGGGTGCGGCGCATGGTCGAGGCGGACCGCTACTGCGTCGATCTGCTGACCCAGATCGATGCCGTGCGCGCCGCGCTGCACAAGGTCGAGGAACAGGTGCTGCGCGATCACGTTTCGCACTGCGTGGCCGGCGCGTTCGCCTCGGGCGACGTGGTCGAGCAGCGCCACAAGGTCGAGGAACTGATCGCCACCATCGCCCGGATGACGCGCTAGCGGCGGCGGCGAACGCCGCCCGATCGGCCCGCCGCCCGCACCGGCGCCCACCCGGCGCCGCTGCTTCGCTTGACCCAGGTCAAGGCGCCGCCCGGCCGGAACTGGTCCATTGCAGCCCTCCCATGCAGCGACACGACCGCCGTCGCCCGCGGGAGAGGAGCACGCAGCATGCCGCGACGTCCCCGGGTCGCCCACACCGGCCGCAGACCATTGGATCGCCTGTGGATCGTCGTCGCCGATGGCGGCCAGGCGCGGGTGCTGGGGATCGCCGCCGATCGGCGCGGCCTGAACGCGCTGCGCGAGATGACCTCGGTGGACGCGCATCGGCGCAGCCAGGACCTGGCGTCCGACCGACCCGGCCGCAGCTTCGAAAGCGCCAACCCCACCAGGCACGCCATCGCGCCGCGGCAGGACCCGCACGAGGAGGCGCGCGAGCGCTTCATCAGCCAGCTCGCCCTGATGCTGAGCGAGGACAACCGCGCGGGGCAGTTCGACGAGCTGATCCTGATCGTCGCGCCCGGCCTGAGCGGCACGCTGCGCGACGCGCTCGACGAGCCGACCCGCGCACGGGTGCGCGAGACCCTGGTGAAGGACCTCACCAAGGTGCCGGCGCACGAAATCCATGCCAGGCTGGTCGAGGCCGGCCTGCTGCCGCCGCCCGCGCCGGCGCCGTAACGGCCGCGCCGCGCGTCGTCCAAGGGCGTCGGACGATAACGCGCCGGAGGAGCGGGAGCCGGAGCAGCGGGAGCCGGAGCAGCGGGGGCCGGACCACCCGGCGACTGGCGAGCGGACGAGCGACGGCCGGGCGACTGACGGCCGAGCCACCGGCGGCCTTCCCCCTGACGCCAGGGCAGCTGAACGCGCGGTAAACCTTGCGGTAAGCCCGGCTGCCGCATCCTCCCGCGCCATGCTACGCCGCTCGCAATGCGCTTCCTGACCGACTTCGCCGACGAGGCCGTGGTGCTGCCGCTGGTCGCCACGGTCACGCTGCTGCTCGCCGTGCTCGGCTGGCGGCGCGGCGCCCTGGCCTGGCTGGCCGCGATCGGCCTGAGCCTCGCCGCCGTGCTGGCGCTCAAGCTGGTGCTCGCGACCTGCGGCCCGGCGCTTGGCCTGGCCACGCTGCGCAGCCCGAGCGGGCACACCGCGGCGGCCGCGCTGCTGGCCGGCGGCGTCGCGGTCGTGCTGCGCCGGCGCCGCCCGGCGGTGCTCGCGGTCGCCGGCCTCGCCGCCCTGCTGATCGGCGCGACGCGGCTCGGGCTCGGGCTGCACACCCCGGCCGAGGTGGCGCTGGGCGGCGCGCTCGGCGTGCTCGGGGCGCTCGGCTTCGCCCAGCTGGCCGGCCCGCCGCCCGCCCTGCGCCGGCGCTGGCTGTTCGCCGCCGTCGCCGCCGTGGCGCTGCTGCTGCATGGGCGGCACCTGGACGCCGAGACGCGGATCCGCGCCGTCGCCTTCGTCCTGCCGGTGTGCCCCGGCGCCTGGCCTGACCATCAGGCGGGGCCGGACCATCAGGCGGGGCCGGATGCGCCCGTCGCGCCGGGCGGTCACGCGCGGCCGTAGGTGTCCTCGGTCCGCACGATGTCGTCCTCGCCCAGATAGGCGCCGGACTGCACCTCGATCAGCGTCAGCGGGATTTTTCCAGGGTTCTCCAGCCGGTGCAGCGCGCCGAGCGGCAGGTAGATGCTTTCGTTCTCGTGCAGCAATGTCTTCTCGGCATCGCGGGTGACCAGCGCGGTGCCGCTGACCACCACCCAGTGCTCGGCCCGGTGGAAATGCTTCTGCAACGACAATTTCTGCCCCGGCGAAACCACGATGCGCTTGACCTGGAACCGCTCGCCCGCGATCAGGCTTTCGTAGAAGCCCCATGGCCGATACACCCGGTTGTGCGCCACCGCTTCCTGCCGCCCGGCCGCCTTCAGCCGGTCCACCAGCGTCTTCACGTCCTGCGCCGCGTCGCGGTGCATCGCCAGCGCGGCGTCCTTGGTCACCACCACGACCGCGTCCTTCAGCCCGATCACCCCGGTCAGCACGCCGTCGCTGCGGACGTAGCAGTTCTCCGCCCCCTCCAGCAGCACGTCGCCGACCGCCACGTTGCCGGCGGCGTCCTTGGCGCCCAGCTCCCACAGCGCGCCCCAGGAGCCGACATCGGACCAGCCGATATCGGCCGGCACCACGGCGGCCCGCGTGGTGTGCTCGGCCACCGCATAGTCGAGGCTGATCGACGGGCTGGCGGCAACGCCGCGGCGTCGAGCCGGACGAAGTCCAGGTTGAGCTGCACCCCGCCACCGCCAGGCGCACCGCCGCCAGCACCGCGGGCGCGTGCGCCGCCAGCTCGTCCAACAGGGTGCGCGCGGTGAACACGAACATGCCGGAGTTCCACAGGTGCCGCCCGCCGGCCAGCATCGCACTCGCGCCGGCGGCGTCCGGCTTCTCGATGAAGCGGGCGACGCGGAAGGCGCCGGCGCGTCGGGCAGCGGCGCGCCGGCTCGATGTAGCCGTAGCCGGTCTCCGGCGAGCTCGGCGCCATGCCGAAGGTCACCACATAGCCGGCCCGCGCGGCGCCGACCGCGCTGTCCAGCGCCTGGCGCAGCGCCGCCGCATCGGCGATCGCCGCGTCGGCCGCCATCATCCACAGCACGGCATCGGGGTCCCGCTCGGCCACCAGGCAGGCGGCGGCGGCGATCGCCGGGGCGGAGTTGCGCCGACCGGTTCCAGCACGATGCGCGCGCCGTCGTCCCCGGTGCAGGGAATGCCGGCGGCGCGCATCTGCTCGGCGATCAGGAACCGGTGCTCCTCGTTGCACACCACGAGCGGCGGGGCGAAGCCGGGGCCGCGGGCGCGCGCGCGGTTTCCTGGAGCAGGGAGCGCTCGGACAGCAGCGGCCAGAGCTGCTTGGGGAAGCTTTCGCGCGACACCGGCCAGAGGCGGGTGCCGGAGCCGCCGGAGAGAATGACCGGAACGATGCGGGCTTCGCGCATGCCGGCCCGATCGGCAGCGATCGGTTG
>CAWKAN010000003.1:0-8827 GCA_963847615.1 uncultured Alphaproteobacteria bacterium | reverse complement strand
GGGATGCTGTCGCCCTGCATTTTGTCGGCGATCCCGACGTAGTATTCGAAATACCGGGCCGAGGTCTCGATGTCGCCTCGGGCCGCGCGCAGCGGCTTGCCGCTGTCGAGCGTCTCGATGCGGGCAAGCCGCTCGGCGTCCTGGCGGATCAGCGCCGCGGTTCGGGCGATGACGCGGCCCGCTCGCCGGCAGCGTCCGGCGCCAGGGGCCGGCGAGCGCTGCCTTGGCCGCCGCCCCGCCCTGCGGCAGTTCGGCGAGCACACGCCCGCTGGCGGATCGATGGCGCAAAGCGCCGCCCGCCCACCGCCGCCACCCGCTCGCCGCCAATCACCATCAGGCGCGGCACGTCGGCCGCCTCCCGCCCGTAGTCCCGTGCGACCGCGCTTGTCATGTCACTGCCATCCTAGACATCCCAGCCGCCGTCGACAACCATCTCCTTGCCGGTCATCTGGCGGCTCTCTTCGCTGGTCAGGAACAGGACGGCGTTGGCGATGTCCTGCGCCTGGGTGATACGCTGCAGCGCCTGGTCATCGACGTATTCCTGGTAGACCTGCTCCGGGGTCCAGCCGCGCTTGCGGGCCTTCTCCTCGCACAGCTTCCGCATCCGCGGCCCGTCGACGATGCCGGGGCAGACCGCGTTGACGTTGATGTTGTACTCGCCGACGTCCAGCGCCACGGTACGGGTCAGGCCGCGCACCGACCACTTCGAAGAGCTGTAGGCCGCGCGGTAGCGATAGCCGCGCATGCCCGACGTGCCGCCGATGTTGACGATCTTGCCGCTCTTGCGCGGCAGCATGTAGGGCAGCGTGTATTTGATCGGCAGGAAGGTGCCGATAAGGTTGGTACGCAACACCGTCTCGAAATCCTCCGGCTCGATCTCCCAAACCGGGGTCTCGATCGGGCCGGTGATGCCGGCGACATTGACCAGGATGTCGATGCAGCCATCGAAGAAGTGCGCAGCCCGCGCCACCATCGCCTCGACCTGTTTGGGGTTGCTCACGTCGGCCTGGATGATCTCCACCCTGCGGCCCATGGCGCGGATGTTGGCCGCCACCGGCTCGATCGCCGCCACGTCGCGCCCGGTGAGGACGAGATCCGCCCCTTCTCGTGCAAGGGTCTCGCTGATCGCCGGGCCCATCCCCTTCGCCGGGCCGGTGATGATCCCCGTCTTGTTCGCCAGTCTCATGTCGTGCTCTCCTTTTTCCCGGTCTTCGTGGGGGCTCCGTAGCCGCCGCCGCCACAGCTTTGCAGAACGATGCGGTCGCCGTCGGACAGGCGCAGATTGGCCTTGCCCTTGACCTCCGTGCGGGTGCCGTCGGCGCTGACTAGGTGCACCCGGAACGGTGCGCCGGGCTCGCCGCCCTGTAGCCCGTAGGGCGGGATGACCCGCCGCTCAAACATGCTGGTCAGCGAGACATTGCCGGTCAGCAGGCGGTATTCGCGCAGGAGCCCGGCACCGCCGCGATGCGCCCCGGCGCCACCCGAGCCAGACCGCAGCGCCTGCCGCACGACTTCGATGGGATACTCCGCCTCGATGACCTCGGCGGGCGTGTTCATCACGTTCGACATGTGCACGCGCACGACCGGCGCGCCGTCGCGGTCGATGCGGGCCCCCTCGCCGCCGCCATGGGTCTCGTAGAGCGTGGCCCAGGCGCCGTCCGCACGCCGCATGCCGAACAGCAGCAGCCCGGAGGTGGTCGGCCCGCCCGCGGTGAGACGCTCCGCCATCGCCGGCTCGAGGGCGCGGAAGATCGCGTCGACGATGCGCTGGGAGGTCTCGTGGTTGCCGCCGACGACGGGGCGCGTCGGCGGCGGCTCGAGCACCGAGCCCGGACGGGTCCTGACCGTGAGCGGCCGCAGCACGCCGCCGTTCGGCTGGATCTCCTCGCCGGCCAGGCACTTCATCGCATAGAACACGCTGGCGGCGGCGATGAAGGGCGTGGTGTTGACCGGGCCCTCGGCCGCGTCGTCGGAGGCCGTGAAGTCGAAGCTCGCCTCGCCGTCGCCCAGGGTCAGACGCACGCGCACGGCGATCGGCCGATCGTGGACGCCGTCGTCGTCGAGGAAGTCCTCGCCCTCGAACACCCCCTGCGGCATGGCGCGGATCGCGTCGCGCATCTGCTGCTCCGAGCGGTCCAGCAACTCCGCCATCGCCGCCGTGAGCACGCCGGTTCCATGCTCGGCGACGAGTTCGCCGATGCGGCGTTCGGCCGCGAGGGTGGCCGCTATCTGAGCGTGGATGTCGCCCTCGCGCTCCGGCGCGCCGCGCACGTTGGCGAGGATCAGGTCGAGCTTCTCGCGGTCGGCGCCGTTGGCGGTGAACAGGCGGATCGGGCTGATCCGCAGCCCCTCCTGCCAGATGTCCGTGGCGCTCGCGAAATAGCTACCCGGGGCAGCGCCGCCGATATCGGCCCAATGCGCCAGGCTGACCGCAAACGCGACAAGCACGCCCCCGGCGAAGATCGGGCGGATCGCCTTGACGTCCGGCAGGTGGTTGCCGCCGATCTCCGGCAGGTTGAGGAACCAGACGTCGCCCGGCGCGAGCCGGAGGGCCGGCACCCGCTTGAGGAATTCCCTCACCGTGAAGCACATCACGCCGAGGTGCATGGGGATGTCGCGGCCCTGGGCGATCATCTCGCCCTTTGCGTCGGTCAGTGCCGAGGACAGATCGCCCGCCTCGCGCAACAGCGGCGAGCGCGCCGAGCGCATGACGACGAGCGACATCTCCTCGGCCGCGGCGGTCAGGCCGCTGCGGATCACCTCGAGCGTCACCGGGTCGATCGCGCGGGTCATGGCGTGGCCTCGAAGCGCAAAACCAGATGGCCGCCCGCTGTCAGCCTCGAGCACCGTGCCGGGCGGCAGCGTGATGGTCGACCACTCATCCTCGACAATGGCTGGGCCCCCGAGGCGCGCGCCGGGCGCAAGCGCATCGCGGCGGTAGCGTGGCGTATCTATCGCGCCCGCGGCCGAGAACCAGCAGGGCGTGGTCGCGTGCGGCACCAGCGCGGTGCCTGCGGGCAGACTGGGCGGCTGCACCTCGAGCGGCGGGGCGGCCACCGCGGCGGTGACGCGGATCGCTTCGAGCTCCCAATCCTCCTCGGTGGAGAAGCCGTAGAGCTGCTCGTGGATCGCCCGGAAGTCGCGCGTCAGGGTGGCGGTTTCGGCGGGAAAGCGATAGGGCACCTCGACCGAGTAGCTCTGCCCGACATAGCGCACGAGAGCGGTGTCCTCGACGGTGACGCCGCTCGCGCGGTCGGCGCTCTCGAATGGCATGTCGGCGAGCAGTTCGTCGCGCAGCCGGCCAAGGCGCTCGTGCGACCACGCGCTCCGCGCCATGCGCACGGTGTGCTGCTGGGTGTAGCTCAGGTTGGCGACGGCGCAGCCGAGGGCCGAATAGGCGCTCGAGAACGCCGGCACGACGACCGTGCGGATGCCGAAGTCCCGCGCCAGCGTCGCCGCGTGCAGCGGCCCGGCGCCGCCGAAGGCGACCAGGGTGCAGTGGCGGCCGTCGATGCCGCGGTCCACCGTCACGTGGCGGATCGCGCGCACCATGTTGGCATTGGCGACGCGCATGATGCCGAGCGCGGTTGCGATCGGGTTGAGGCCGAGCCGCTCGGCGAGCCGCCCGATCGCCGCCTGCGCCAGCCCCAGGTCCAGACGCACACCATCGGCGAACGGCCTCGCGGCATCCACATAGCCCAGCATCAGGTTGGCGTCGGTGACGGTCGGCTCAGTGCCGCCAAGCCCGTAGCAGGCGGGCCCCGGGCTGGCGCCGGCGCTGCGCGGCCCCACGCGGAGCATCCCCGCCTCGATCCCGGCGATGGAGCCGCCGCCGGCGCCGATCGACTGCACCGCGACCATGGTCTGCCGGATCGGCCGCCCGGCCAGCGTCGCCTCGCGGCGGCGCTCCGGCATGCCGTTGCGGATCAGGCAGACATCGGTGGTGGTGCCGCCCATGTCGAGGGTCAGCACGTTGTCGAGCGCCAAGTCGCGCGCCACCTGGCGGGCGGCCGACACGCCGGCCGCGGGACCCGACAGCGCCAGCACCAGCGGCCGCTCGCGCACCATCGCGGTCGAGGCCATGCCGCCCGCGGAATGGAACAGATGGAACGGGGTGGATTTGGGCACCTCGCGGTCGAGCTGGTCGAGATAGCGGCCCACCAGCGGCATCGCAGCGGCGTTCAGCGCCGTGGCGAGGGTGCGCTCGTATTCGCGCTCCTCCGGATTGACCCGGTGCGAAAGGGACACGTGCGGGACCACCTCGGCAAGGCGCTCGCCGATCATGCGCTCGTGGGCGGGGTTGGCGTAGGCGTGCAGCAGCGACACCGCGACGGAGGTGACGCCCGAGCGCCGGATGGCATCGACCAGCGGTTCAAGATCCGCGCGGTCGAGCGGCGTCCTGACCGTGCCGTCCGGCCCCATTCGCTCCCTGATCTCGAACCGCAGCGCCGCCGGCACCATGGGCGGCAGCTTCGGCGGCAGGCTCAGGGAATACAGCGCGCGGCGGTTCTGCCGGCCGATCTCCAACACGTCGCCAAAGCCCGCCGTGGTCACCAGGGCCACCGCCGGCAGCCGGTCCTCGACGATGGCATTGGTGATAATCGTGGTGCCGTGGACGAGGACACCGACATCCTCCCAGGCAAGGCCCAGAGCGGCCAGGGCGGCCCGCAGGCTGGCAAGCGGGTCGCCGACGCGCGTGCGGACCTTGGCCGTGATGGCGGCCCCGCTCGCCGGATCGAGCGCGGTTGCGTCGGTAAAAGTGCCGCCGATGTCGATGCCGAGCCGCCAGCGAGTCGTGTCATCCGCTCCTCGGTGTCCGGCCGGGTTCGGGGCGCCCGGCATAAATTTTTCCGGTTTCCGAAATTTTATCTCGATATGCGGATATTCGACGCAATTCCCCTCAACGTCAAGCACCATGGACCGCGTGCGGTGCAACATCTCATCCCAACCGCCGAAGGGACTGTCTCATGTCCGCCGGTTCATCTAATTGAAAACCCGGGGTCTGTTTTACCGCCGGAGGGTCAATCCTTTCGGCGGTTGGTATCAGGTCCCGTTTCCCTGCGCCGGGAGACTGGCGCGGAGGTGACGGGTCAGGTCCATTGCGGCGCAGGAGGTCGCGGGTTCGACGCCCCAGTCTGGGGCACCGGAACCAACGGGAGGAGCCATCAATTCGAGAGTGCATGATTTTGATAGAAATAGTTATGCTACGAACGTTATAGGAATTAACGAATTCGATATTTGGCCAGCAATGCGGCATTCCTGCCTTGTACGAATATTGCTTGGCGTTTTCAGGCCGTCGTTGGCGCGACGATATGTCCGCCCGGACCAAAACGCCCACCTCCGCCAACGGAACGGTCTTGACATGCCCCCGCCTCTATGGAAAGTTCTTCCAAAGATCGAGGAAATTTTCCGAATTACGGAAGTATCGACTGGCTTTGTCGGCTTGCTCTCGCGCACGGTGCCGAAGGTAACTTCAACATGGCTGATATGATCGACGCCGATGTCCTGGTGATTGGTGGCGGGGCCGCCGGCACGAACGCGGCCCTCAAGGCCGCCGACCGCGGCGCCAAGGTGGCGATGGTTGTGAAAGGCCTGCTCGGCAAGAGCGGCTGTTCCATCTTCGCCAGCCACCTGCCCTATCACGACACCAGCACCGAGCAGAAAGGCGCCGACCGGCTCCGATATGCAGTCCGCTACTACAACCATTACCTTGCGGACCAGGAATACTGCATTCGCATGGGCGCCTACATGCGCGACGAGTTCTTCGCCGATCTCGAGCGCATCGGCGTCTACTGGCGGCGCGACACCGACGGACGCCTGATGGCGATCCAGAGCCGCACACCGGCCCTGGTGGCGCACAAGCAGGGCGCATCGGCCCCGACCATCATGGACAAGCGCCGGCGGGAAATCTTCCGCCGCGGCATCCCGGTTCACGAGGAATGCGCGGTCACCTCGCTGGTGACCGATGGCGAGCGGGTGGTCGGCGCCACGGTGCTCGACTATCGCCGCGGCAGGTTCTTCGCCATCGCGGCCAAGAGCGTCATCCTCGCCACCGGCCATTCGGATTACCTCGCAACGCGCGCGACCGGCACGCGCGAGCAGTCGGCCGACGGCATCGCCATGGCGGTTCGCGTCGGCGTGGAGCTCGCCAACCTGGAAATCCAGTGGTGGCACGCCAGCGACGTGCTCGAACCGCGCTCCTGGATGCGCTACCACCTGTATCCCAACCCGCTGCTCGGCACCCAGGAGACCTCGCGGCTCTACAATGCCGCGGGCGAAATGTTCTACGAGCAGAAGACCCACAGCCCCGGCGCCTCGGCCCCCTATACCGAGCAGATCCGCCGTCTCGCCCGCGAGGTCATGGCGGGACGCGCGGATTGGGGCGGCGGCTACTTCTCGGGCTACGACCACATCCCCGCGGAAATCACGAAAACCTATCAGCACCAGGCGAAGATCTGGAGCAAGCTGGGCCTCGACGTGGGCAAGGACCGCATCGAATGCGGCATCACCTGGCACATGCGCCAGGGCGGCATCAGCGTCGATGCCGCGAGCATGAAGACAAGCCTGCCCGGCCTCTATGTCGCCGGCGGCCTCGGCTGCCACTATCTCGGCGGCGTCGGGCCGGTCAGCTACGACGGCAAGGTGGCCGGCGAGGCGGCCGCCGAGAGCGCGCTGCAGGCGGGCCGGGCGGCGGTGTCGGAGCAGGCAGTCGGGCGGGAGCAGGAGCGGGTGTTCGGCTTCCTGCAGGCGGCAGCCCGACGGCGTGCGGCCGATCCAGGCCAAGCTGCGCATCCGCGAGATCATGTGGCAGCTCGGCTACATCAAGAACGAAACGAAGCTGCAGCAGGCGCTCGCAGCGATCGTGGCGACGCGGGAGGAGATGGTGCCGCGCCTGTCGCCTGCCGAGCACGTCGCGGAACTGGAACACGGCATGGATGGACGCGCTGGATGTGTGTTCGATGCTCGATGCCTGCGAGGCGACGATCCGCTCGGCGCTCAACCGCAAGGAGAGCCGCGGGCCGTTCTTCCGCGAGGACTACCCCTTCGTCGATAACGAGAACTGGCTCTGCCGCAATATGGTCAGCCGTGTGAATGGCGAGTGGCGTTCGCGCGTGGAGCCGATCCCGGTCCCGCACCTGAAGCCGGAGAAAAGCCTTGAGCCCTTCTTCGAAGCCGACTACTGAGCCGGACATGATTCGGGTCCGGATCTTCCGCTTCGATCCGGAAACCGATCAGGCGCCGCGCTACGAGTCCTACGAAGTGCCGCGTATGCCGCGCATGCGGATCATGGACGTGCTCGACCATGTCCACGAGACCAAGGCGGTGGATTTCGGCTACCGCTGGCTCTGCGGCACGAAGAAATGCGGCACCTGTGCGGTGAACGTCAACGGCTCGCCCAAGCTCGCCTGCTGGGAGGAGGCGGAGGCGGACATGACCATCGAACCGCTGAGCAACCTCCCGCTGGTGCGCGACCTGGTGACCTCGCGCGATCCGTTCGAGGCGACCTTGGCCAGGCTCTCGCCGTTGCTCGTGCGCAACAAGGCGTATGCCGGGTTTCCCGAGAAGCTCTCGGCGCAGGACATGGCGCCGACCGCCCATCTGCGCGACTGCATCCAGTGCCTGGCTTGCCAATCCGTCTGCCCGGTGCTCCGGCAGCCCGACAGCGGCTTTGCCGGCCCGGCTCTGCTGGTGGCGCTGAGCGAGCTGGCCCAGGATCCGCGCGACGGTGCCGACCGGGCTCGGCTCGCCGACGAGGTGGCGCAGGTCTTCAAGTGCGTGTCCTGCTATGAATGCGAGCGCGTCTGCCCCACCGAAATCCCGATCGTGAGCGAGGCGATCGAGCCGCTCAAGCGCCTGGCCCATCGCTCGGGGCGGAGTGGCGGGGCGCGGCGCGCCCGTGCGTTCCTCGGCGTGGTCAAGGCGCGCGGCTATGCCAACGCCGCCCTGGTGGCGCTCAAGACAAACGGGATCAGCCTGAACGCCCTGCGCCTCGCGCTCCGCCTGGCTGCCCCGCGGCAAGCTCAGCCTGGCCGACGCCTTCCTCAAGCGGTCTTCGCCCGGCGCCGAGGCGATCCGCAAGACCTACCAGTCCAGTGGGAATGCCGAATGACGCGGAAATACGCTTACTTTCCCGGATGCTCGGCCAAGGCGACTTGCCGCGAGTCTGACACCAGCACCCATGCGGTCGCCGGCCTGTTTGACATCGAACTGGCGGAGGCCGAGAACCCCGGCTGCACCGGCGCGCGCGAATTCCGTGCCATCAGCGAGATGCTGCACCTGACCGCGAACGGCCGCATCCTGGCGCAGGCGGAGCGGCTGGGCTGCGATCTGGTGGCGGTGTGCGACACTGCCTGCTGAACCTGACGGAGACCAACCAGCGTCTCAAGACCGACGCCGTGGCGCGCGACGCCGTCAACCGCGCCCTGGCGTCGGAACGGCTGGCGTTCAAGGGTGAGCGGGAGGTCAAGCACTTCCTCTGGGTGCTGACCGAGGACCTCGGCGAGGCAGCGTTGCGGGCGCGGGTGGTGCGGCCGCTGCGCGGTCTGCGGGTGGCTCCGTTCTATGGCTGTCACATCCAGCGCCCGAGCACGGCCTACGGCGCAACGCCGGCCGACCGGGCGCCGGCGCTCGATCGCCTGTGCCGGCTGCTGGGCGCCGAGGTCGTGCAGTACCAGGGGGCCGACAAGTGCTGTGGCTTCCATGTCATCGGCACCGAGGAGCAGATCGCGGTGCGGATGAGCGGCGGGCACCTCAGCAACGCCAAGAAGAACGGCGCACAATGCATCGTGACGCCTTGCCCGCTGTGCCACACCGTCTTCGACGCCTA
>CAWKAN010000002.1:0-41212 GCA_963847615.1 uncultured Alphaproteobacteria bacterium | reverse complement strand
CGGGAATGGCAAGGTTGAGGTCTGGGTATTTGCTCAGGTGCCCAGATGTGCGGATATTGATGCGTGGATCAATTATGAAGTAAGTCTTTTCACTACGGAGTCCCGATTAGACAAGGACCTGTTGACTCTGCGTCGGGTTCTTGCCGGAATGCGTCTATTCAAGCCGCTATAGGGGCATGGCAGGTGCTGTCCGGACATTGAGAGCGGCCTCGCAAGCGTAGCGCCGCGACCACATTGCGGTAACGCGGCCAACTCTGTTGGCATGTCCCGTCATGACCACGGACATGGACAACCCGGAGGCCAGCGAGAACACCGATCTGAGCACTCATATGAGTACCATATGAGTGCTCGCCCACGGCGCATCGAAGTGATCACCCGCGGCGAGCGTCGCCGGCGCTGGTCGGCGGTGGAGAAGCAGGCGATCGTGGCGGAGAGCCTGGAACCGAATGCCTTGATCGCGGGTATCGCGCGCAGGCATGGCATCGGCACGGGCCAGCTCTATGGGTGGCGCCACCTGATCCGCGTCCAGCCGGGGCCGTGCGAGAACCCTGCAACCGGTCCAAGCCCGGCCGCCGCAAACCGAGCCGATCGCGCGGTCGGTGCAGGGCAATCGGGTGAACGAAAGCAAGGCCGGGGCGAAGCCCCGGACCCCACCAAGGGGCGCTGCCCGCCATGGTACCATTGGGAACCCCGCCAAGGGCGAGCCCTTGGTGGGGTCCGGGGCGAAGCCCCGACCTGCCTTCGCTTCACCCGATTGCCCTGTGTCACGTGATGTGCCGACTTGACCGGCGCGGTGCGGTCTTGGCACGCAGGTGGGATGTCCGTTGCGGTCCTGGCGTCTGGTCTTCGTCTGGCGGCGCTCGGCGCGGTGCTGGTGGTGGCGCCGGCCTGGGCGGCGCCGCCGGTGGTGCGCGCCCAAGGGTCGGCGCACGCGGTGAAGGTCGCGCCGCGCGACGCGGCGCTGCCGCTGCCGCCACCGCCGGCGCCGCCCAGGCCGGTGCAGCCGGCGGTGCCGGCCAAACCCGGGCCGGAAGCCCAGTCCAAGCCGGCCCCACCCCCGCAGGATCCGACCAAGGGCAGCAGTACCGGCCTGCCGGTCCCGCGCTTCGTCGCGCTGCGGGCCGCGCGGGTGAACCTGCGCACCGGCCCGGGGGAGCGGTACCAGATCGAATGGGTCTACCAGCGGCGCGACCTGCCGGTGGAGATCGAGCGGGAGTTCGACATCTGGCGCCTGATCCGCGACGCCGACGGCGTGCGCGGCTGGGTGCAGGAGGTGATGGTCATGGGGCGGCGCAGCTTCCAGGTGACCGGCGCCGACCGCACGCTGCGGCATGATCCGGACGACGCCTCGCCCGCGGTGGCGATCCTCCAGCTCGGCGTGATCGGGCGGATCCGCGCCTGCGCGGCGAAGGCCGACTGGTGCCAGGTGCAGGCCGGCGCCTACCGCGGCTGGCTGCGGCGCGACCAGTTCTGGGGCACGCTGCCCGGCGAGCCGGTCGGCAACTGAGTTGTCAAGCCGACCAGCCTGCGCTATGCTCGGCGCATGGACAAGGATGTGCCCCGCGCCCACCACGACCTGGGTGGCGTGCCGAAATACATGTGCGAGCCGGTGGACATCGCGCCGCACGCGTTGACCGACTTCGACAAGGAGGTTGACGCGCTGCGCCAGGTGCTCGGCATGAAGGACATCATGACGGTGGACGAGCTGCGCCGCGGGATCGAGGCGATCCCCGAGGCCGACTACCACCGGCTCACCTATTACCGGCGCTGGATCCGCTCGATCACCGACACCCTGTTGCGCAAGGGCGTGATCACCGAGGCCGAGCTGCAAGCCGCGTTGGAGCACGGCTGATGGCCGCGTTGACCCCGGGCACGCGCGTGCGGGTGCGCAACGACTGGCCGGAGACGCGCGGCCCCGTGCATATCCGCACGCCGCACTACGTGCGCGGCGCGCAGGGCACCGTGGTGCGCGCGCTCGGCGCCTTCAGGAACCCGGAGGACCTGGCGTTCGCCCGCCCGGCGCCGCCGCGCGCGCTGTATCACGTGCGCTTCGAGCAGCCGCCGATCTGGCAGGCGGGCCGCGCCGGCGACCACGTTCTGGTGGAAATTTTCGAGCACTGGCTGGAACCGGCATGACCCTCCTGGAAACCGACGGCGAAGCGCTGCTGGCGGCGGTCCGCCGGCTGCTGGCCGAAAAGGGCATCGCCTCGACGGCGGAGATCGCCGAGTGCATCGCCGTCACCGACCGCGCCTCGCCCGGCCAGGGGGGGCGCATGGTGGCGCGCGCCTGGACCGATCCCGACTACCGCGCGCTGCTGCTGGAGGATGGCAGCAAGGCCGCCGAGATGCTGGGCATTCCGATGCGCGGCATGCCGCCGCTGGGGGTGCTGGAGAATGTGCCGGGCCTGCATCATCTGGTGGTGTGCACCTTGTGCAGCTGCTACCCGCGCGCGGTGCTGGGTTATCCGCCGTTCTGGTACAAGTCGGCCGGCTACCGCTCCCGCGCGGTGCGCGACCCGCGCGGCCTGATCGCCGAGTGGGGCACGGTGTTGCCGGACGACACCAAGGTCACCGTGCTCGATTCGACCGCGGAATATCGCTGGATGGTGCTGCCGCTGCGCCCGGCCGGCACCGACGGCTGGAGCGAGGCGCAGCTCGCCGCGATCGTGCGCGAGGGCGACATGATCGGCGTGACCGTTCCCAAGGCGCGGTAAGGCGACGCCCGACAATGAACGAATCGACCGCGGTTGTGCAGCTTGGCTTCCCGTTGGGCAGGATGACCGCATTTGGCCCGTATCGCCGGCTTGCCTGGACCGCCCACACTGGTCTTTCGGGAATCGCGGCAACGCGGGAAAGCAAGTAATCAAGCGGACACAGAGTTGCACAGAGGGCGCACAGAGTTTCACAGAGAAGTATTTATTGGCGCTTCGCGCTGATGGCGGATTTATACCAGGGGACGAAAGGATTGACCCACCTACACCGCGCCACGTCATGGCCGGCGGAGGCCGGCCATCCACGACTTCCTTGCTGGCAACAGAAAAGTCCTGGATAGTCGGCCTCCACCAGTCACGACGTCGAAGAGTCGGTCCTTTCGATACCTGGTATTACAGCTCGGAATACCTTGCGCGCAGCGCCATTTGCTTTCTCTGTGTAACTCTGTGCGCCCTCTGTGTAACTCTGTGTCCGCTTGATTACTTGCTTGCCTTGCTTGCCGCACGATGACACCTTCAGGCTGATGGGTCACCCTCAGGTTTGAGGGCGACCCGGGGCACCTGGACTGGAGCTACGCAGCCTGGCCAGGGCGCACCTCGAAGCGGCAATTATTGGGCGTTGCCTAACGCAGCGGAAGCGCGAAGCGGCGCTGGCTGCCGCCGCTGACGATGTGGTGTTGCCTGCCCGGGCCGGGTCGGGCAGGGGCGGGGCGGGGGCGGGTCAGCGAATCTCGACCTCGACATGCGGATGGCCGGGCCCGCGCAGCAGATCGGGCGACGGTGGCCCCCCAGCACGTCGCCGGGCTCACCGTGCAGCACATCGCGCGGCGCCGGCTTGTCGTCAGCGCAGGCGTTGCCGGCGGGTGCGCCAATCGGCACGTTGACATAGGCCTTGCCGCTGGCGCCCTGCGGCACCCCAGGGCGCCCGGCGATGTCGATCCCCAATGGGACGGTGGGGCCGGTCGGCGGCGCCGGCGCGCAATCCGCCGGCTGCGCCGCCAACGGGCGCGCGATCAGCAGCAGCAGGGCGATCACCAGCCACATGCCGCCAGCATGGGCGGGCGATGGTTAACCGTCGGTTGGCGGGCGCAGTGTCGCCAGCAACGCCGGGACGAACACCAGGCTGGCCAGCAGCGTGCAGCCCAGGCTGACCAGCAGCAGCTTGCCCATGCTCGCCGTGCCGGGGTGCGCCGACAGCGCCAGCGAGCCGAACGCCGTGGCGGTGGTCAGCGCCGAGAACAGGATCGCCCGCGCCGTCGCCGAGCCCAGCAGGCCGGTCTGTCCGACGCGCCAGTTCATCACGAAATAGATGTTGAACGCCACGCCGATCCCCAGCAGCAGCGGCAGCGCGATGATGTTGGCGAAGTTCAGCGGTAGCGGCAGCACCACCGCGACCAGCACGGTCAGCAGCGACGACAGCGCCAGCGGCGCCAGCACCAGCAGCACGTCGCGCGGCCGGCGCAGCACCACGACCAGGATGGCGGTGATCGCCACCGCGGCCAGCACCGCCGCCTTGCGGAACGCGCCGGTGATGGTGGCGCTGGTCGCCTCGATGGTGACCGCCGAGCCGCCCGCTTCGGGGGCGATCCTGGTCACCTCGGCGACGAATTTGCGCAGCCCCGCACTGTTCGCGTCCGCCGCCGGTTTGCCCATCACCTGTACCCGCGCCGTCCCGTCCGGCAGCGCCCACTCGCGCGTCAGCTCGGGCGGGAGGTCGCGCCGCGTCACCGGTCCGGCGGACAGCACCTCACGCAACTGGCGCAACTGATCGGGCAGGAAGCGGGTCAGCGCCTGCTCGGTCGCCAGCAGCTCGGCGTCCGGCGCCACCTCCAGCCGCCTGAGGTCGGCGGCGATCGCCGCCAGCGGATGCGAGGGCGGCAGCCTGGCCAGCGCCGGATCGATCTGCGCCAGCGCCGTCTTCGCCGCCAGGCGGAGCTGTCCGGGCGTCACCGCGGCGACGGCGCTCGGCGCCAGCAGGGTCGGCGCCAGAATGTTGTCGGCATCGGCGATCAGCGCCAGCTTCTTCGCCTGGTCCTCCGGCACGAAGCTCTGCAGCGTGATCGCCTCGGCGACCAGCGGCAGCTGCCGCAGCTGCTCGGCCAAGGTCGCCGCGGCGGTGACGTTCGGCGTCAGGATGTCGATGCTGTACGGATTGGTCAGCGGCGAGTCCATCAGGTCGCGCAGCGTGCGCATCGCCTCGGTGTTCGGGTTCTTGGTGTGCAGCGGGTCGGAATCGAAGCGCAGGCGGGGCGAGGCGCCCAGCGCCAGCACGGCCAGTCCCGCGCACACGCCCAGCACCGCGCCGCGCCGGCGCAGCAGCCAGGGCTCGAAGCGGGCGGCCCAGGCGAAGCCGACCTTGGCGGCTTCGCCGGCCGGGCGGAACACGGTGATGGCGGCGGGCAGGAAGCTGACGGTGCACAGGAAGGCGATCAGCATGCCAACCCCGGCGATCAGCCCCAGTTCCGACACGCCGCGGAAATCGGTCGGCACGAAAGCGAGGAAACCCGCCGCCGTGGCCAGCGCCGCCACCAGGATCTGCGTTCCCACGCGGGTTGCGGTATGGCGCAGCGCCTCCTCGGGGTCGGGGAACTCGAATCGTCGCTCGCGGTAGCGGACGCAGAACTGGATGGCGAAATCCACCGCGATGCCGACGAACAGCACGCCGAACCCGACCGAGACCAGGTTGAGCGTGCCGACCGCGACGGCGGCGAACAGCAGCGTCAGCATCAGCCCGAGACCCAGCGTCAGCAGGATCGGCACGATCAACCGCCAGCTTCGCACCGCCAGGAACAGCCAGAGCGCGATCAGCAGCACGCTGCCGATCAGCCCCTCGACCGCGCCTTGCGCCACGGTGGCGAATTCCTCGTCCGCCAGCGCGACCTGCCCGGTGATGCGCACCCGCGCCTGACCGGATTGCACGAAGGGCAGGCTGGCGATCACCGTGCGCATCGCCCTGGTGGCGCCGCCGCCGGGCTCCAGCGCGCCGTAGTCCTGCCGCGGTTGCACCAGCACGAAGCGGTATTTGCCGGCCAGGTCGGACAGCCCGCCACCCAGCAGGCGCTGCCACGACAACGGCGCCGCCTGGCCATCGAGCGCGCCCGCCATCGCCTGGTGGAACGCCGCCAGCGCCGCGTCGTACGGCGCGAGGTCGAAGTCGCCCCGGCTCACCCCCATGCCGAGCAACGCCAGCGCGGAGAACAGGCCGCGCGCGGTCGGGTCCGCCACCAGCTGGCCGATGAACGGCTGCGCGTCGATCAGTCGGTTCAGCAGATCGGTGAGTTGTCCGGTATCGAGGAACAGCAGCCCTTCCTGGCGCAGGAACGGCGAGGCGTCGGGCCGGTCGACCGTCCGGAAGTGAACATGGTCGGCGGCCAACGCCTTGGCCAGGGCGGCCGCCGTGGCGGCGGCCTCCTCCGGTTCGCGCGCGTCGACCACGGCCACCAGCAGGTCGCGGAACTGCGGAAAATCCCGATTGAACGTGACGGCGTGCTGCCGCCAGGGCAGGCTGGCGGCAAACAGGTCGTCGGTGTTGGTGCTGACGCCGAGGTGGCGTGCCGCATAGACCCCCGACAGCCCGGCGAGTAGCGCACCAGCCAGCACGACGATCCAGGCACGGCGGCGACAGAGCTCGGCAAGACGCTCGAGCAGACGATGAAGTGGCATCGGGCTCCGGACGTGACAGGACGCAACGGGCGGCGGTGGTCGCCACCAGATAGTCGGTCCGCCCCCCCGGGTCCATGGCGCCAGGGCAATCGGCTGAACGAAGGCAAGCCGGGGCTCCGCCCCGAACCCCGCCAGGGGGCTTTGCCCCCTGGACCCCCACCAGAGGCAGCGGCCTCTGGACTCCATGACTGGGAGTGTGGTGAGGGGAAGGGGGCGGGTGGGCGAGGCGAAGGGGCGCCGTCCGGCACGCCGGACGGCGCCCCTTCGCCTCGCCCACCCGCCCCCTTCCCCTCACCACACTCCCAGTAAAGGGTTCCAAGGGCTCCGCCCTTGGCGGGGTTCCAAGGGGCAGCGCCCCTTGGCGGGGTTCGGGGCGGAGCCCCGACTTTGCTTTCGCTTCAGCCGATTGCCCTGGTCCCCACCCGAATATCGATTGGCGATCGCGGGCGCGATGCTATCGTGGTCCGCATAACGCTGCGTCGCGCTTGGGGGGGGATCGGATGCAATACGAGGTCAGTTTTGGCCGGCTGGATCGGAAGCCGCGTGCGGTGACGCCGGGCAGCAAGTTCCGCCTGGCGGTGCTGGGCGATTTCTCCGGCCGCGCCAACGCCGGCACGCTGGAAACCGGCGCGGCGCTGGCCAGGCGCAAGCCGATCAAGCTCGATGTCGACAACCTCGACACGGTGATCGAGCGGATGGGCCTGGCGCTCAACCTGCCGCTGGCCGAGGACGGCGGCGCGATCGAGGTGAAGATCGCCAGCATCGACGACTTCCATCCCGACCAACTGGTCGAGAACCTCGAGCTGTTCGAGCAGCTCACCACCCTGCGCCGCAACCTCGGCAGCAAGGCCGGGTTCGACCGCGCGGCGAAGGAGGTGCTGTCCTGGAGCGGCGAGGCGCCGTTGCCGCCGCCGCCGCGCGCGGCGCGCGGCACCGCCATCGCGACCGACCGCAAGCTGTCGGACTTCGCCCGCCTGGTCGGCCGTCCCGCCATGGCGGACACCGGGGCCGAGGTGGCGACCGACGACCTGGTGCGCCGCCTGATCGGCCCGTTCATCGTGCCGGCGCGGGATGCCCGCCAGGACCAGTTGATCGCGCGGGTCGACGAGGCGCTGTCGGCGGCGATGCGCCGGGTGCTGCACCATCCGGACTTCCAGGCGGCCGAGGCGACCTGGCGCGGGGTGGAGTTCCTGGCGCGCCGGATCGAGACCGGCGCGCGCATGGAGATCGTGCTGTACGACGTTTCCGCCGAGGAGCTCGCGGCCGACCTCGCCGCCACCGACATGCTCGACCAGACCGGCCTCTATGGCATGCTGGCCGAACAGCCGGCGCTGGACGCCCATCAGGGGCCGCTGTCCGCGGTGATCGGGCTCTACAGCTTCGAGGTGACGCCGCCGCACGCCGATCTGCTGGCCCGGCTGGCCCAGGTGGCCGCCGCGTCCGGCGCCCCCTTCGTCGCCGGGGTCGGCCCCGATCCGCTGCTCACCCCGTTCCACGAGCAGCACCCACTGATCCAGGACGCCTGGACCGCGTTGCAGGAGTTGCCGGCCGCCGCCTATCTCGGCCTGGCCGCGCCGCGCTTCATGCTGCGCATGCCGTACGGCAAGAAGACCGACCCGATCGACGCCTTCGGCTTCGAGGAGTTCACCCGCCAGGGCGGCCTGTCCAGCATGCTGTGGGGCCATCCGGCGCTGGCGCCGGCGTTGCTGCTGGCGGAATCCTGGGCCCAGCAGGGCGCCAAGATGAAGCTCGGCACGGTGATGGGCCTGCGCGACATGCCGTACTACGTCTACATCGATCCCGATGGCGAGCAGGTCGCCCTGCCGTGCACCGAGCGGCTGTACTCCGAGCGCCAGGCCGTGCTGGTGTCGAGCTATCGGGTGATGCCGCTGCTGTCGCTGCGCGGGCGGCCGGAGCTGCGGCTCGGCGGCTTCGCCTCGCTGGCCGGCACGCCGCTGGCCGGCTTCTGGGCACCGGCCGACGTCAGGCCACCGCCGGCTTCCGTGCCGCCGCCGCGTCCCCCGGCAGCGGAGCCGCCGCGCGCGGTGCCGGCCGAGGCGGCGGCCGCGGCCGAACCGGCGGCGGACGAACCGGCGGCGGACGCGGCGGTGCCGGCCGCGGCCGCGGCGGCCGCGGCGCCTGAGGCCGCGGCCGAGGCGGCCCCGGCCGAGGCGGCCCCGGCCGAGGATGAGGCGATGAGCGACCTCGACAAGCTGCTGGCCAGCCTCAATGCGCCGGCCGAGCCGGTCGCCGAGGACGCGACCGAGCCCGATCTCGACGCGCTGCTGGCCTCGTTGAAATAACCCCGCGCGCCGCCGTTGGGTGCAAGCCGCGCCGCGGCGAGCGAACCCGCCGGCCGACCACCCGGCCCGGCGGGCTGCCTTGGGTCAGGACGGGCGCACGAGGATGTCCACCCGCTGGCTCTCCTGCGCCATGCCCGGGACGTCGGCCACGCTGCGCCGTTCGCGCGAGATATGCCCGCGCTCGATGCCGCTTTCGGCCAGCTTGTCCTCGATCAGCTGGCTGCGCAGGCGCGACAGGTCGACCATCGCCTGCGGCCCGGCCGGATCGAGATACTCGGCCAGGGTGACCGGCGCCTCGGGGTGCTGGAGCCACCAGTTGGCCGCCGCGTGGATCACCGCCAGGGCGTCCTGGTCCAGCAGCACCGACCACTGCGCGAAATACACCGCATAGTCGGGCGAGCTGCGGCGGATGCGCTCGGCGATGTTGGGATGGATCATCCACGGCATGCCCCCGGTGGTCGGCTCGCCGCAGTTCTGCACCCACAGATCGCGCACGTCGGATTGGGACTCGCACCGCACCAGTTCAATGCTAACATCCGGCGTCAGCGTGTTGGCGAGCAGGTCGTCGATGTGTATCTCGCCGCCGACCAGCCAGACCCGACCGTTGAACTCCGCGAGCGTGATGTCCGCCATGCAAACCTCCCCGAAATGCCACGACCGCCCACGCGTCGCCACGCTCCCGGGCAGCGGCGAGGCACCATGCCGCTGACACTTGTTCTCGACGGCGCGCAGGCCGGAGCCGGTCGCGAAACCCGCACACTCAGCCAGGGGACCTTATCCATCGGCCGCGCCCCGGGCAATGACTGGGTGCTGGCCGACCCGGATCGGCAGCTGTCCAAGACGCATTGCGTCATCGTCGCGGCCGGCGGGCGCTACATGTTGACCGATCTCAGCACCAACGGCGTGTTCGTCAACGGGGCCGCCGAGCGGATGGCGCGCAAGTCGCAGATCGAGCTGACGGATGGCGACGATTTCCGCATCGGCGACTACGTGATCCGGGTCAGCGAGACCACAATGTCCGCTGGGGCCTCGGCTGCGCCGTTCGCCCCGCCGTTCGCCCCCCCGTTCACCGATGGGCATGCGCCGTTCGCGCCCGGCGGCGTGGCGCGCGCCGATCCGCTGGCCGGGCCGGGGGATCTGACGCCCGATCCACTCGACGACGCCTTCGCCATGCCGTCGGCCGCGCCCTTCGTGCACCCGATCGCGGCGCCGCCGCAGATGCGGCGCGGCCAGGACCCGTTCGACCTGGCCGAGGAGGCGGCGCCGGCGCGGCGCATCGATCCCGACGACAGCCTGTTCCGCGGCATGACGCCGCCGGAGAGCTGGCACGGCCCGTCGCAGGCGGACAACGTGGACGCGCAGAACCAGGCCTTCGAAGCGCCGAAACCGATCCTGCCGGCCAATCTGGACGATCTCGATATCGACGCCCTGCTCGGCGATACGCCGCCGGGCCAGCCGATCCCGCCCGCCCCCGCGGCGCAAGGCGGGCTCGCCGCCCAGCCGGCGGCGCGAATCGGGTTGCCGGCCCAGCCGGAAGCGCACCAGCCGGGGCCGTTCGATTTCGAGGCGGAACCGCCGCCGCAGGTCGCCGCCGCGCCTTCCCCCAAGGCCCCGACCCCCAACGAGCCGTCCCTGGGCGCGCCGACCGCGGATGCGGCCAGGTTGCTTGCCGCCTTCCTCGAGGGCGCGGGTGTGGCCGGGCTGGCGCTTGGCCCCGATCCGGAACGCGCGATGCGCGAGGCGGGTGCGGTGTTCCATGCGCTGGTCGACGGCATCCGCCAGGTGCTGATGTCGCGCGCCTCGATCAAG
Source organism: uncultured Alphaproteobacteria bacterium (assembly GCA_963847615.1). GTDB lineage: Bacteria > Pseudomonadota > Alphaproteobacteria > Acetobacterales > Acetobacteraceae > Palsa-883. The sequence goes on along the minus strand of CAWKAN010000002.1, from coordinate 30,726 downwards.
AACGAGCTGCGCGTCGAGCAGACCATGCTACGGGCGCGCGACAACAATGCGCTGAAATTCTCGGTCACCACCGAGGATGCGATCGCCGCCCTGTTGCAGCCGTCGCGGCCGGGCTACAAGCCATCGCTGGACGCGACGACCGAGGCGTTCGACGATGTCCGTTCGCACGAGATGGCGGTGATGGCGGGCGTGCAGACCGCCCTGATGGGGCTGCTGAAGCGGTTCGAGCCGACCGCGCTGGAGCAACGCCTGGAACCCGGCATGCTGGGCAACATTCTGCCGGCGGCGCGCAAGGCCCGTACCTGGGAACTGTTCTGCACCACCTACAAGGCGATCGCCGCCGAGGCGCAGGAGGATTTCCAGTCGGTGTTCGGCCGCGAGTTCGCCCGCGCCTATGATGCGCAGATGCAGAAGCTCTGACATTGATCGAGCCAACGGGGGATCGAGCCAACGGGGGATCGACCCAACGGGGGATCGACCCAACGCGGGATCGAGCCAACGCGGGGGCCGGCGCAACGCGAAGATCGGCGCAAACGGCGTCTCGGCGCAACAAGGGCTTTCGCATCGGCGTGGATCGGGCGATCATCGCCGCACGGGTAGAAACGGGGGAGGTCGCTTCATGGGTCGTTGGCACGTTGGCGTGCTGGTTCTGGGATTGCTCGGCGGTCTGGCGGGGTGCGCGCCTGCGCCGCCGCCGCCAACCGTGGTGGCGCTCACGCTGGCGGCCGGGCCGGACGTCAATCCGGGCCCGACCGGGCAGGGCGCGCCGCTGGTGGTGCGCGTCTATCAGCTCGGCTCGGACGCCGCTTTCGGCAATGCCGAATTCTTCCAGTTGTTCAGCCAGGACCAGGCGACGCTGAAGACCGACATGGTCAAGCGCGATGAGTACATCCTGGCGCCGGGACAGACCAAGACGACCACGCTGAACCCAACCGACATGGTCACCGCGATCGGCATCTTCGCCGCCTATCGCGATTTCCAGGCCGCCGCCTGGCGCGCCACGGTCAATGTCGCGCCGCACCAGACCACCAGGATCGACGTGCAGGCCGGCGCCAAGGGGATCGTCGTCAAGACCGACCCGGCCGCGGCACTGAAGTCCGGGTCCTGATCATGGGCTGGGAGAACAAGGTCGTCTGGACCGAGGGACTGTTCCTCCAGCCGCAGCACTTGCAGCAGCACGACCGCTATTTCGAGCGGCTGGTGCGGGTCAGCACCGCCGCGCTGCGCCCGTTCAGCTGGGGCCTGACCCAGCTCGAGCTGGACTTCGACCTGCTCACGCTCGGCAAGTTCGCGGTGCGCAGCGCGGCCGGCGTGCTGCCCGACGGCACGCCGTTCAGCGTGCCCGACGACGTGGACCACCCGCAGCCGCTCGACATCGCGGAAACCGCGCGCAACAACATCGTCTATCTGCTGCTGCCGACCCGCCAGCCGGGCGGCACGGAGACCGCGCCGGCGGACCAGCAGGAAACCGTCGCCCGCTTCGCGGTCGGCGAGCACGAGGCGATCGACAGCAACGCCGGCTATCAGGGATCGGCGACGGTGCCGATCGGCAAGCTGCGGCTGCGCTTTGCGATCGAGGCCGAGGGCCGCGACGGGCACGCCGCGATCGGCCTCGCCCGCATCGCCGAAGTGCGCGCCGACAAGAGCCTGGTGCTGGACGAGGGCTACATCCCGCCGCTGCTGCTGAGCAGCGCATCGGCCCCGCTGTCCGGCTTCGTGACCCAGTTGCAGGGACTGCTGCACCATCGCGCCGAGGCGCTGGCGGGCCGGGTCTCCGAAAGCGCGACGCGCGGCGCGGCGGAGATCGCCGACTATCTGATGCTGCAGCTGTGCAACCGCTACGAGCCGCTGCTGACGCATTTGGCCGGCACGCTCGGCCAGTTGCATCCGGAGGCGTTCTACCGGGTCGCCGTCGCCCTGGCCGGGGAGCTGGCGACCTTCACCGAATTGCGCAAGCGCCCGGCTGCCTTCCCGACCTATCGGCACGACGACCTGCAGGCGACGTTCCGCCCGGTGATGGCGGCGCTGCGCCAGTCGCTGTCCGCCGTGCTGGAGCAGAACGCCGTGCCGATCCCGTTGCAGGAGCGCAAGTTCGGCATCCGGGTTGGCCCGATCACCGATCGCACGCTGGTCGCCAGCGCGACCTGGGTGCTGGCGGTCAAGGCGCAGATGCCGGCCGAGGCGCTGCGGCGCGGCTTTCCCAACATGGTGAAGATCGGTCCGGTCGAGCAGATCCGCGAGCTGATCAACGTGGCGCTGCCCGGCGTCGCGGTGCGCGCCTTGCCGGTGGCGCCGCGCCAACTGCCGTACTACGCCGGCACCACGTATTTCGAGCTGGACCGCAGCAGCCCGTACTGGGCGGCGCTCGCGCGGTCCGGCGGGATAGCGATCCACGTCACCGGCGAGGTGCCGGGACTGGAGATGGAATGCTGGGCGATCCGGGGTTGAGCGAACCATGAGCGATGATCCGTTTGCCGAGCCGACCGACACCGAAGCCACGCTGATCCGCCCGCGCCCGGGCGGGCGCGGCGCGCCGCCGGCCGCCCCGCCGCCGCCGCAAGCCGGGCGGGCGCCGCTCAGCGTGCCGATGGTCGGCGTCAACCGGCTGGTCGCCGCCGCCTCGCCGGTGCTCGGCGCGGTGATCCGGCTGACCGCGGAGCGCGGTCGCGCCCCCGATCCGGAACGGCTCAAGCGCGGCATGGTCGAGGCGGTGCGCGAATTCGAACGCCAGGCGCTGGCCACCGGGCTCGACACCCAATCGCTGCGCGCCGCGCGCTACGCGCTGTGCGCCACGGTCGACGACCTGGTGCTCAGCACGCCCTGGGGCGCCGCCAGCTCGTGGACCGCGCAGAGCCTGACCAGCATCTTCCACAACGAGGTATCGGGCGGCGAGCGCTTCTTCGACATCCTCGAGCAGATGCAGCGCGACCTCGGCCGGCATTCCGAGGTGGTGGAGCTGATGTACCTGTGCACCTCGCTCGGCTTCGAGGGCCGCTACCGGGTGACGCAGCGCGGCACCGCGGCCCTCACCGAGCTGCGCGACGGCATCTATCGCACCATCCGCCAGCGGCGCGGCGAGTTCGAGCGCGACCTGTCGGCGCACTGGCGCGGCATCGACGTTGACTACCGGCCGCTCGGCCAGCGCGTGCCGATCTGGATCCTCGCCGCCGGCACGCTGCTCGCCGCCTGCGTGATCTACGTGATCTTCAACTTCCTGCTGGCGTCCTCGTCCGACCTCGCCTTCGCCGAGTTGGCCGGGCTGCCGCCGCATGGCGCGATCGTCGTGCCGCACCCGGCGCTCGCCCGCCCGCCGCCGCCGCCGCCGCCGCCGATCGCCGCGGTCGCCGCCAGCCAGGCGGCGCCGAAGCTGCGCCAGTTCCTCGCACCCGAGATCAAGCAGGGCCTGGTCCAGGTGCTCGAGGACGCCCAGTCGATCACCGTCCGGCTGACCAACCGCAACATGTTCGGCTCCGGCTCGGCCGAGCTGAACGCCAGCTACCTGCCGCTGCTGGCGCGCATCGGCCAGGCGCTGAACGACGAGCGGGGCGGCGTGCTGGTCAACGGCTATACCGACAACCAGCCGATCCACACCGTGCAGTTCCCGTCCAACTGGCAGCTCTCGCAGGCGCGCGCCGACGCGGTGGCCAAGGTGGTCGCGGCGCACCTGACCGATCCCAAGCGGGTGCGCGCGGTCGGCAAGGGCGATGGCGATCCGATCGCGCCCAACACCACCGCCGAAGGGCGCCAGACCAACCGCCGCACGGAGGTCGTCGTGGTCAAGACGGCGCTACAGCCATGACGTCGTGGTTCAGCGGGTTGTTCCGCAACCGCTGGCTCCGCACCTTCATCGGCGCGGCGCTGCTGGCGGTCCTCGTCTGGTTCTTCGGGCCGCTGCTCGGGCTTGGCCCGGTGCATCCGCTGGAGAGCGAACTGGCGCGCAGCCTCGCCGTCGCGGTGATCTTCACCGGCTGGCTGATCGAGAACCTGATCCACAAGCTGCGGGCCAACAAGCAGGAGAAGGAGCTGGTCGAGGGCGTCGCGGCGCAGGCGGCGGACCCGAACGAAACCGCCTCGGCCGAGGAGGTCGCGCTGCTGGCCGATCGGCTGAAGCAGGCGCTGGCCGCGCTGAAGAAGGCCAAGCTCGGCCGCGGCCGCGGCGGCTACCTGTACCAGCTGCCCTGGTACATGTTCATCGGACCGCCCGGCGCCGGCAAGACCACCGCGCTGGTCAACTGCGGGCTGAACTTCCCGCTGGCCGACAAGGCCGGGCCGCAGGGCATCAGCGGCGTCGGCGGCACCCGCAACTGCGACTGGTGGTTCACCGACCAGGCCGTGCTGATCGATTCCGCCGGGCGCTACACGACGCAGGACAGCAACACCGCGGTCGATGCGTCGGCCTGGCTCGGCTTCCTGCGCCTGCTGAAGAAGTTCCGCCGGCGCCAGCCGCTGAACGGCGTGCTGGTGGCGATCAGCCTGTCCGACCTTGCCAGCCTGAGCGATGCCGAGCGCCTGGCGCACGCCACCGCGATCCGCCGGCGCATCCGCGAACTGCACGACGAGCTGGGCGTGCGGATCCCCGCCTATGTGCTGTTCACCAAGGCGGACCTGGTCGCCGGCTTCGTCGAGTTCTTCGAAACCCTGGGCAAGGAGGAGCGCGAGCAGGTCTGGGGCGTCACCCTGCCGCTCGATGACGGCAAGGACGAGGGCGGCGCGGTCGCCGCCGTCGGCGCCGAGTTCGACCTGCTGCTGGAGCGGCTCAACGACCGGATGCTGGAGCGGGTGCAGCAGGAAACCGACCTCAGGCGGCGCCGGCTGATCTGGGGGTTCCCCCAGCAGATCGCCTCCTTGCGCGGCGTCGCGGTCAACTTCCTCACCGAGATCTTCCGGCCCAGCCGGCTCGAGGCGCGCCCGCTGCTGCGCGGCGTCTATCTCACCAGCGGCACGCAGAACAGCACGCCGATCGATCGCCTGCTCGATGCCATGGCCGGGCAGTTCGGCCTGCAGCGCCAGGCGGTGACGGCGTTCAGCGGCACCGGGCGCAGCTACTTCCTCGCCCGGCTGGTGCGCGAGGTGGTGTTCGGCGAGGCCGGTCTGGTCGGTCGCGACCCCAAGGTCGAGCGGCGCCAGCGCGTGGCGCACATCGCCGCCTACGCCACCGCCGCGGTCGTGCTGCTGGGGCTGGCCGGCATCTGGACCGCGAGCTGGATCGGCAATCGCGGCATCATCGCCGACGTGCACGCGGCTTCGATCAAGTACAACACGCAATACCTTGATGTGGTGAAGCGCGATCCGCAGGACGCCGATCTGCAAATCGTCCTGCCGGCGCTCGACACGCTGCGCAACATGCACGGCGGCTACGCCAATCGCACCAGGTCGGCGCCGCTGATGCTCACCTTCGGTCTGTACCAGGGCTACAAGCTCGGCACCGCGGCGCAGGACGGCTATCACCGCGCGCTCAACGGCCTGCTGCTGCCGCGCCTGCTGGTGCTGCTGGAAAACCAGATGCAGGCCAACCTCGACAAGCCCGAGGTGCTCTACGAAGCGCTCAAGGTCTATCTGATCCTGGGCCGGCAGGGGCCGATGGACGCGGATCTGGTCCGCCAGTGGCTAAGCCTCGCCGTCGCGCTGCGCGACCCGGGCGAGGAAGCGGCGCCGGCGCGCGAGGCGCTTGACCAGCAGGTGGACGCGATGCTGGACAATCCGCTCGAAGAAGGTGGCGTTGAACGGTCCGCTGGCGGAACAGGTGCGCGGCATCCTGACGCGCGAGCCGCTGGCCCAGTATGTCTACAACCGTCTCCTGAAGAGCTCCGTGGTGCAGGGGCTGCCACCCTGGACGGTGGCCGACAACGCCGGTCCCGCCGGCGGGCGGGTGTTCGAGCTGCGCGACGGCAAATCGCTCAACACCGGGGTTGCCGGCTTCTTCACCTCGGACGGTTACCACACCGTCTTCATGACGCTGATGCCGGGCGTCACCAAAAGCGCCACCGAGAACGACTGGGTGCTCGGACGCCAGCAGGCCAGCGGCGTCGCCGCGTCGCTGGCCGAGATGGCGAAGCTGCGGCGCGACGTGCTGGCGCTGTATCTGGATGACTACACGCGGCGGTGGGACCTGCTGCTGGCCAACATCGCGCTCAAGCCGTTCGCCAACCTGTCGCAGGGCATGGACGAGCTGTTCGCGCTGTCGGCCCCGGACTCGCCGCTGCGCGACCTGCTGCAGGCGATCGACGAGCAGACCCAGCTCAGCAAGGGCGGGGGAACCGACCAGGCGGTCGGCGCCGCGGCGAAGAAGGCGACCAAGGTCGGCAAGCAGCTCGGCGGCTTCGCCAGCTACCTGGCGCGGTCCGGCATGTCGCTCGAGCAGGGCGAGGCCTTCAACATCCTCGGCTCCGCCCTGGGTACCAGCAAGGACGGCAAGCCGATCGACCCCGCAACGCGGGTCGACGACCATTTCCGGCAACTGCACGCGTTCGTCAGCGGCAGCAAGGAAAACCCGGCGCAGATCGATGCGGTCATCGCCAAGATCCAGCAGATCTACCAGGGCATGAGCCAGGCGGCCAACGCGCCCAACCAGGGCACCGCGCTGCTGGCGCAACTCGGCGCCGGCGGCGCGGCCGGCGGCGCCGGCGGTGGCGGCGCGGCGGCGCAGTTGCAGCAGGCGGCGCAGGGGGCGCCGAAGCCGGTCGCCGACATGCTGGCCGCGGTCTCGCAGAGCAGCGCGCAGGTGACCGCCAGCGGCGCCAGCCATCAACTCGAGGACGCCTGGAAATCGAAGGTGCTGCCGCTCTGCCAGGCGGCGTTCAACCGCTACCCCTTCATCGCCGGCAGCGCGCAGGACGTGCCGCTCGACGATTTCGTCCACCTGCTCGGGCCGGGCGGGCTGATGGACCAGTTCTTCGACCAGTACCTGAAGCCGTTCGTCGACACCTCGGCGCTGCCCTGGAAATGGCAGTCGGCCGACCACACCAAGCTCGGCCTGTCCGAGGGCGCGCTGATCGAATTCCAGCGCGCCAGCGAGATCCGCGACGCGCTGTTCCCGACCGGCGGGACGCAGGTCTCGGTGAAGTTCCAGCTGGTGCCGACGCAACTCGATCCCGGGCTGGCGCAGGTCAGCGTCGAGGCCGGCGGCCAGCGGCTGAGCTACGCGCATGGGCCGATCGAACCGACCGCGATGGTCTGGCCGGGCGCCAACGGCAACAGCCAGGTGCGCTTCACCGCCACTCCCGCCAACGGCGGCGCGGCGACGGTGATCGAGCGGACCGGGCCGTGGGCCCTGCTGCGCCTGCTCGACGCCGCGCATGTCGAACCAAGCGGCCAGCCGGACAAGTTCCGCCTGACGTTCAGCACGCCGGCGGGCAACGCCGTCTTCGACCTCAACGCAGCCAGTGTGCGCAACCCGTTCACCATGACGGCGCTGCGCGCGTTCCGCTGTCCGCCGCAGCTTTAGGGGAGCGAGAGGGCGTGTCGGGAGACAGCAGCGGCTCCACCGAATCCTATGTGAAGGTCACGATCGCGCCGGACCCCGGCATCACGCTCGATCTGGACAGCCTGAAGGCGACCGAGCAATTGGGCCGGCCGTTCGAGTACAACCTGGGGCTGTCGAGCGACAAGGCGGTGTCCGACCTGACGTCGTGGCTCGGCGCCTCGGCGACGCTGTCGATCACGCTGCCCGACAAGAGCAAACGATACTTCAACGGCATTGTTGCGCGTGCCGTCTATGACGGGTTGCTGGGCGGCGCCTATCGCTACCGGCTGGAACTGCGGCCGTGGATCTGGCTGCTGTCGCGCGTGCAGGATTGCTACATCTACCAGAACATGACGGTCTGGGCGATCATCAACGACATCTTCACCAGGGCCGGGTTCACCGCCATTTCCGACAAGCGACAGAACTCGGCCGGCAGCCAGACGCTGGAATACTGCGTGCAATACAACGAGACGTCGTTGGACTTCGTCACAAGGTTGATGGAGAAATACGGCCTGTATTTTTATTTCACCCATGCCGACGGTCAGCACACGCTGGTGTTTGCCGACGATCCCAACTCGCACACCGCCCTGGCCGACGCGATCCCGTTCGAGTTCCAGCAGACCCAGTACACCACGGTCGAGGACCATATCTGGGAATGGACGGCCGACCAGCGGCTGCAGCCGGGGGCCGCGACGTTCAACGACTACAACTTCACCACCCCCTCGGCCAACCTGACGGCGAAGTTGACGCAGCCGGCCAGCCACGATTACAGCAGCTTCGAGGTCTACGAATTCCCCGGCCCTTACCTGGTCACCGCCGACGGGACCAAGATCTCCGACGTGCGGATGCAGCGCTTCACCGCACAGGCGCTCGTCCTGCAGGGCGTGAGCAACTGCCGCAGCCTCTACACCGGCTGCAAGTTCACGCTGTCCAGCTTCAGCGACGATTCGCAGAACCGCGAATACCTGGTGATCGGTGCCGACTACGCGCTGGAGGAGGCCGAGGGCGTGCCGACCACGGACGGCGCCGTCGCCGACACCTTCGTCTGCACCTTCCGCGCGATCCCCGGCAGCACCCCGTTCCGACTGGACGAGACAACGCCGTGGCCGCTGATGAACGGCCCGCAGACCGCTAAGGTGGTCGGTGCCAGCGGCGACGAGGTCACCACCGACCAGTACGGTCGGATCAAGGTGAAATTTCCCTGGGACCGCAGCGCCGCGCAGGACGACACCGCGTCGTGCTGGATCCGGGTGGCGCAGATCTGGGCCGGCGCGCAGTGGGGCGGCATGTTCATCCCGCGCGTCGGTCAGGAGGTCGTCGTCGACTACCTGAACGGCAACCCCGATCGCCCGATCGTCGTCGGCTGCGTCTACAACGCCACCACCACCGTCCCCTACGCCTTGCCGGACAACAAGACCCGGTTGACCGTCAAGACGAATTCCTCGACCGGCGGCGGCGGCTTCAACGAATTGCGCTTCGAGGACAAGAAGGGCTCGGAGGAGGTCTTCTTCCAGGCCCAGAAGGACTACAACAAGGTCGTCCTCAACACCGAGACGGTGAAGATCACCCAGGACACCACGACCACGGTTGACAAGGGCAACCGCTCGATCACCGTCTCGCAAGGCAACAACTCGGTCACCGTCTCGCAGGGCAACGACAGCCTGACCGTCTCGCAGGGCAATCACACGATCACCGTGTCGGCCGGGTCCAGCACGATCAGCGCCGGACAGTCGATCACCCTGAAGGTGGGATCCAACAGCATCGTCATCGACACCTCCGGCATCACCATCAGCGGCGGGACGATCAGCCTGACCGCCCAGGAATTGCTGAGCGCCAACGGTGGAGCCTCCATGACGCTGAAGGCCGGTGAGATCGCGATCAACTGACATGGCAACCGACGGAGGCGGCTGAACACGGGATGGCAAGCGGGCAACCGGAAGACGACGGCGATTTCACCCTGCTGCTGAAGCGCGCGCCGGTGCCGCGCGTCGAGGTGACGCCGGACGTGGTGCCCGATGCCGCGCCATCGCCGCTCGCCGAGCCGCCGGTCCAGGCGGCGCTGCGTGCGCTGGCGCAGCGTGCGCCACGCTACGCCGGCTGCGTCGGCACCGATCCGCGGCGCAGCATCGCGGCCATCGTCGCCGAGATCGACCGCCAGCTCGCCGAGCAGATCAATCTGATCCTGCACCATCCGGAGTTTCAGCAGATCGAGGCCTCCTGGCGCGGCCTGCAGTTCCTCGTCGGTTCCACCGAGACCGACGCGATGCTGAAAATCAAGCTGCTCGACATCTCGAAGCACGAACTCCGCCGGACGCTGCGCAAGTTCCGCGGCACCGCCTGGGACCAGAGCCCGCTGTTCCGCCGGGTCTACGAGGAGGAATTCGGCCAGTTCGGCGGCGAACCGTACGGCGTGCTGATCGGCGACTACGAATTCGACCACCGGCCGGAGGACGTGCAACTGCTGGGCGGATTGGCGCAAATCGCCGCGGCCGCCCACGCGCCGTTCATCGCCGCGGCGGCGCCCAGCGTCATGCAGATGGACAGTTGGGCCGAGCTGGCCAATCCGCGCGACCTGACGCGGATCTTTCAGACCCCGGAATACGCCGCGTGGCGCAGCCTGCGCGACAGCGAGGACGCCCGCTATCTTGGCCTCTGCCTGCCGCGTTTCCTCGCCCGTTTGCCGTACGGCGCGCGGACCGATCCGGCCGAGGGTTTCGATTTCGAGGAAACCGCCGAAGGTCCGGATGGACGACGCTATCTGTGGGCCAATGCCGCCTATGCGATGGCCACCAATATCGCGCGCGCCTTCACCCTGTACGGCTGGTGCGTGCGGATCCGCGGGGTCGATACCGGGGGGGCGGTGGAAGGACTGCCGGTGCTGACCTTCCCGACCGCCGACGGCGACGTTGACCGGCGCTGCTCGACCCAGATCGCGCTGAGCGAGCGGCGCGAGGCGGAACTGGCGCGCAATGGCTTCATTCCGCTGGTCCATCGCAAGGGCTCCGATTGGCCGGCGTTCATCGGCATGCCGTCGCTGCAGAAGCCGCAGGAATACGCCGACGTGGCGGCCACGGTGAATGCCGCGATCTCCTCGCGCCTGCCCTATCTGTTCGCCTGCTGCCGGTTCGCGCACTATCTGAAATGCATGGTGCGCGACAAGGTCGGCAGCTCGATGAACCGCAGCCAGTTGCAGGAATGGTTGCGGAACTGGCTGAACAGGTATGTCGATGGCAATCCAGAGGACTCGGACGAGCAATGGAAGGCGGAGCATCCGCTGGTCGAGGCGGACGTGACGCTGGAAGCCAAGGACGACACCCCGGGCAACTACGATGCACGGTTCTTTCTGCGGCCGCATTTCCAACTGGAGGGCCTGACCGCCTCGCTGCGCCTGGTGTCGCGTGTGCCGGCGCAATGAACGCGGCGGCACGACCGGCGCGTTGACAGTCAGGCAATCTGCAACAAGGAGGCGATCATGGCTGAACGATCCCCTGTTGACATTGTGATGATGCTCAAGGCGGGCGGCACGGCAATCGAGGCCGAGAGCCAGTCCGCCGTTGACGGCGAGACCGGCTGGACCGATGATTTCACCGCCGGGAAGTATTTCGAGATCGAGGATTTCGATTTCGGTATCAACGTGGTGGACAGCGACTCCCCGGAGACGAAAGGCACTGGGAAGGAAGAGGCCGGCAGGTCCAAGCCAAAGTCCGGGCGATTCTCGAAATGGGTCCAGGGCCTCACGGTTGCCACCGGGCAGGGCGCCGGGGGGACCCTGTATCCGGTCGAGATGGAGCCGTTCTCCTTCACCCGGCAAATCGACTCGGCATCGCCGTTGCTGTTCAAGAACTGTTTCAAAACGATCCCATTCGATTCCGGGGCGGTGGTGATGCGCAAGGCTGGCGGCTTGGGGGCAACCTCGGACGGTACAGGGTTGGCGTTTTTGCGCATCGATTTCACCAGCGTGCTGTTTGTCGCGATCGACTGGGACGCCGGGGAAGTCGTCAAGGAGAAGTGCAAGTTCGTCTGCCGGTCGGTCAAGGTGAAGTACCCGGACGCAAAAGTCCGCCGGCAGCGCCGGCAAGTTGTTCTACACCGGACCGCTGGATCTGAAGAAGGCGAATAGCTGATCGATGCCGCGGCGGGCGGCTTCGGGTTACGCCGCCAGCGCGCTCGCCAGCTTCGCCGCGTCGCAGCCTGAGCCGCAGGGCGCCGGCAGCACCGCGGTGATCGCCAGCGCTGCCTGGAGCTGGGCCACCAAGGCGCAGGTCGGCAGCCCGATGTGAACCGCCGGGATGATCGCCGGTACCTGCCAGTTCAGCGCCGCCATCGCCTGCGCCTGCATCGCTGCCTGCACCACGGCGCTGGTGGCGAAGTTGCTGGGGACGACCGGCAACTTGGGCAGCAGTGACAGCAGTAGCGCCAGCAGGTTGGGGAGCGTGACGCTGATGCCGAAATGCGCGGCCAGGGTCGGCAGCAAGGCGGCGAGCCGCGCTTGCACGCGCAACCGGATCGCCGGAAAGCCCAGCGTCAGCGGGCTGACGCCGAGGCTGGCTTGCAGCGAGGCCACCGCCGAAAGCGCCGCGGTGAGGCTGGCCATCAGTTGCGGCGCGATGAGCGCGGGCAGCGACAGCCTGGCCATCACCCGCAACGCCGCGGCGAGCTCCGCGGTCGCCGACAGGCTGACGTTAAGCTGGGCGGTGGCGGCGATCATCGGACACAGCGCCCTCAGCAGCGCCAGGAAGCTGGTCCAGCGTGGCATCGGAATGCCGCCCGGCACCGTGAGCGACAGCATCATGTTCGGGGACGGCAGCAACAGCCCGGCCGACAGCGCCAGACTCACCTGGTCGATCGCGGCATTCAGCTGGGCCAGTTGCAGCCAACCCAGCGGATTGAAACGGAGATTGACCATCGCCGACAGCCTCGCGTTCATCGTCGCGACGATGCGGGCCAGCGCCAGGGCCTGGCCCGGAACCAGCAGGTCAATGCCGAATTGCGCCAACACCTGCGCCCGCAGCGAGGCCATCGCCGAGATCGTCGCCACCGCCTGCAGGCTGAGCTTCAACTGCGGCAGCGGCAGCGCCAGCCAACCCGGGTCCGGTTGCCAGGGCGCCGCGGGCAGCCCGGCGGCGTTGAGATAGGCCGACAGGCCGAGCGGGATGTCCATGCCGGGCAGCATCAGCGAGGCCGAGACGTCGAGGCTGGGCAGCACCAGCGACAGCGGGCCCAGCGAATGGTGGCAGAAACAACCCATCCTGATGTCCTTCCCGGCGCAGCATGCCGGCCAGTGCAACGCAAGTCGCGCCCCCCGCTGGCGGGACAATGCTAGCCCGGACTTCGCGCATTGTCGCGGCTGCCGGCGCGGTCCTTGCCGCGCGCGGTCAGGGCATTCGGGCGAACGAAAGCAAGGCCGGGGCTTCGCCCCGGACCCCACCAAGGGGCGCTGCCCCCATGGTACCATTGGGAACCCCGCCAAGGGCGGAGCCCTTGGAACCCTTCACTGGGAGTGTGGGGAGGGGAAGGGGGCGGGGGGCGAGGCGAAGGGGCGCCGTCCGGCAGGCCGGACGGCGCCCCTTCGCCTCGCCCCCCCGCCCCCTTCCCCTCCCCACACTCCCAGTCATGGAGTCCAGAGGCTCCGCCGGCGCCTGCCCCCGGGCACTTGTCCCGGGGGGTAGGGGGTCCAGGGGGGCAACGCCCCCCTGGCGGGGTTCGGGGCGGAGCCCCGACCTTGCTTCGTTCACCCGATTGCCCTGACCGCGCTCGGCATGGCGATTCCCGTCGGCCGGGAAATCCGCTAGCCTGGTCTCCTCATCGTTGGGGTGGATCCGATGGCGCCTCCGGCCGCGCGCGCGACTGACCTGGTCCTGCAGTCAGGGCCGCATTGCCATGCCCCGATGCATCCCGCGGCCCCGACCCCGACTCCGCTGCCGCACCCGCCGATGCCGCTGGCGATCCTGCCCGGCTCGCCGAACGTCATGATCAACGGCCTGCCGGCCGCCCGTGCCACCGATGAGACCGAGCCGTGCGACATCCCGGTCTGCGTCCCGGGGGGACCGGGGATCATCGCCAAGGGATCCGCCACCGTCATGATCAACAACCTGCCGGCCGCGCGGGTCGGTGACGCGACGGAGCATGCGGCGTGCGTCGGGCCGGTGCCTGGTCCGTCGGGGACCATCACCGGCCCGGGCAGCCCCACCGTGATGATCGGCGGCTGAGCCGCGGTGCGCCGCGCCCACTTCGCCGCCTTCGCGCCGCACTGTCCGCATTGCGCCCGGCAGGGTGCCGGCCGGCAGGTCCTGGTGCTGGCCGAGGTGCGCGCCGAGCGGGCGGACGAGGTGGTCGCCGGGATCCTGCATTGTCCGAACCCGAGCTGTCAGCTCGAATACCCGATCATCGACGGCATCCCGGTGATCGTTCCCGAGCTGCGCGGGCTGCTGGCCGAGCGGGGGATCGAACTGCTGCTGCGCGATGATCTCGACCCGGCGCTGGAGAGCCTGATCGGCGACGCGATGGGTCCCGGCGGCTGGTTCGACGCGCTGCGCCAGACCGTGTCGAGCTACGCCTGGGACGGCTGGGCGGACCTCGACCCGAACGAGACCCCGGCCGAGGACGGCCCGACGCCCGGGGCGGTGCGCCGCTGCCTCGAGCGGCTGCTCGACATGGCCGGGCCGAGCGCCGGCCCGAACGGCGCTGTCACGCGGGCGCTGGACGTCGGCTGCGGCGCCGGACGCAGCTCGTTCACCCTGGCCGAGCGCCATCAGCCGGCACTGGTGCTCGGCATCGACCTGAATTTCGCGCTGCTGCGCCTGGCGCAGGGCGCGCTGCACGGCACGGTCGGCTATCCGCGCCGGCGGATCGGCCTGGTCTACGACCGCCGCCGCTTCGCGGTCTCCCCCGACGGGGCGGCGCGGGTGGATTTCTGGGCCTGCGACGCGCTGGCCCTGCCGTTCGCCGCCGCTTCGGCCGACCTGGTTGCGGCGCTGAACCTGCTCGACTGTGTGGCCGAGCCGCGCCGCCTGCTCGCCGGCCTGGCCGAGCTGCTGCGCCCGGACGGCCGGCTGCTGCTGGCCACGCCGTACGACTGGTCGACCCGCGCCACCCCGATGGAGACCTGGATCGGCGGACACTCCCAGCGGGCGGCGCATGGCGGCGCGGCGGAGCCGTTTCTCCGCGCCCTGCTGGCATCGGGCGCGCACGCGCAGTCGGTCCCCGGCCTGCGGCTGCTGGCGGAAACCGCCGCCTGGCCGTGGCAGACCCGCCTGCACGAGCGCAGCACCGTCAGCTACCGCAGCCACCTGCTGGCACTGGCGCGCGACGCGGGGTGAGCCGGCGGCGGCAAATCAGAACACGAACAGCGACGGCGCGATCAGGCTGCCGAGTTCCAGCACGATGCCGATGCCCCCCATCAGGTAGGCGAACACCAGCAGCGGCGCCGCCGCCGTGATCACCGAGGCGGTGGCAAGCACGATGCCGAGGTCGAGGGCCGCGGCGGCGTTGTCCAGCGAGTGCGAGCGCTCCAGCGCGTTCACCCGCTTCTCCTCGTAGCCACGGGCACGATCCGCGATCGCGGTCTTGCCGTCCTTGGGATCCGAATTGTAATGCTTCTGGTCCTCGGCGAGCTGCTGCAGCATGCGCTGGCGCAGCGCCGCGCGCTCCGGCGAAACCGGCGTGTCCAGGCTGGCGCCCAGGCTGGCCAGATCGTGCGCGGTGGCGGCACGGATCGACTTCGCCTGGTATTGGCTCCAGCTGTCCGCGGCGAGCACCGCCGACTCGGTCAGTTCGACCTCGGAGTGTTTGGCCTGCTGCTCGCAGACCGCCAGCGCGGCGGCCAGCACCGCGATGACCAGCGCCGCGTGCTTGCTGCTGTGCGCAACGTGAACCGCTTCTTCCGATTCGTGGCTGGCGTTCATGCTGTCCCTGCATCCTTCCCCGGCCATCAGCCTAACCCGGATTGCCACCGCGGCATATGCGCGCCGATGCGCCCGACGATGAAACTCCTGCGATCACGCTGGCCGCGCCGGCTGGCGGTCCCGCCGCCGGCGCCGCGCGGGGTTGTTCCGGGCCGGCGTCACGGCGACCGGCCAGGCCGGCGGCGCGGCGAACCCGGCGTTGCGGACTTCGCCGAACCGCGCGACCGGGCTATAAGTGGTGCGGCAACAGCGAAGGATGCCCATGGACGCCGCGCAGACCCTGGGGAAATACGAAATTCGCGGCACCCTCGGCAAAGGCGCCATGGGCACGGTCTACGATGGCTGGGACCCGGCGATCGCCCGTCGTGTCGCCATCAAGACGGTCAACCTGCCGGCCGATCCGGACCCCGACACCGCCGAGGAGATCGCCCGGTTCCGCCGCGAGGCGCAGGCCGCCGGGCGGCTCACGCATCCCAATATCGTGGCGGTCTACGACTACGGCGAGACCGCGGACGTCGCCTATATCGTCACTGCCGCTACTGCGACGATACAGCAAGGTTGGACCTGGCGCCACGTGTCGCTCGCCTGGCCCCGTGACCGGCGCCTGGGGAGCCTGTTGCTCGTGCCCGTGGGCATGCTGCTCTATGTCGGCTACCTCTGGTGGCACTTCGGTCAGACGCTGCTCTTCCTCTCCGCGGAGCGCCACCACTGGGGCCGTCGCCTGGACTGGCCATTCGTCGACGTCTGGCGCCGCTTCCACGACACGGTGCACGCGGTCAGCTACCTTGCCGCCTCCCACAGTCACCTGTTCGCAGCCCTGAGGCCCGACCACTTCGCCGCCAGCCTGGTGGCCATGAACCTCTTTCCCCTGGCTGCCCTGATCTTTGCCATCGTGGCCATCGCGCTGGGCTGGCGGCGGCTGCCGCCTGCCCACACGGCCTACGCCGTGGTTGCCGCGGCGTTCCCGCTCTTCTTTCCCACGCCGGGGATAGCCATGTTCTCCTACCACCGCTTCCTGCTCATGGCGTTCCCGCTGTTCATGGCCATGGCCGTGGTCACGAGTAAGCACGCGGTCCTGCGCTGGAGCCTGCTGACGGTCTCGTTCGTGTGCATGCTGTGGCTCACCTGCCACTTCGCCGTCGACGCGAACGCCGTCTGATGGTAGCGGTGACCGAGCGTCAGCCTGCTGTGGTGAGTCACTACCACTATGTGTCACTCAGTAGCCAGTCGCGTCGCCGATCCTCTGTCGGTACGCCTTCTAGGAGTGTCAGCCAGGCCTCAGGCCGCGCATGTCGCCGGTGCGCGCCTGACCACCGGCCTTGGCGGCGGCGACCACATGACCCCCGGCGACACGCCGATGAGCTGTCTTCGCGCGAGCTAGTCGTGACTGTCGTGAAGCGTTGCCTCCACCGAGTCGCGGCGGTTGCTCGCAGAACCTCCGCCAACGCTCAGTCCATCTCACCAACCGAGCGTGGTGCTATGCTCGGCTACAGACCGCGACCTCGGAGGAAGCCATGCTCGCGACACTCGCCACACTCACGGCCCATACTGCACGGCGCATCACAGAGCTCGGGGCCCTGCTCGGCCTCATCGGCGGACTTGCCCTGGCGGCTGGGGTGTTCCCCGGCTTCCGCAAGACCGGCCTGATCGTTGCCGGGCTGCTGCTCGCCGTGGGCTTCCTGCTGATCATCTATGCCGTTCACTTCGGCAAGAGCTTCTAGCAGGTCACAGAGAAGCAGGAGCTCAAGCAGCGGCGGGCCGGCCCGCCTAGGGGGGCTGAGTCCGAGCGGATGGGCGCCCCTTCCCTGCACGGCAGAGGGAGCCTCTCAAGTAGTGGCCGATGTCGGCAAGGCCTGACCTGGCCCATGCGAAGCGGCCCTCAGCCGCCTCCCATGTCCTTGCCCTGGGGAACGACCAGCTCAGCCACCGCGCGTGAGGAGCTCAGCAGTGCCGTGCCGGCTGTCACGGCGGCGAGTGACACGAGAAACGTTCCCCGGACGAGCGGCGTGCTGCCCCACGATTCGCCGGCCAGGAGCGGCGCCAGAAGGACCGGGATCACGACCTGGGCGACCAGTACGATCGGCCCCACCCTGGTGGCCTTGAAGCGCTGCAGTGCCGTCATGTCGCTGAGCAGGCCAAGCAGGAAGGCGAGGCCGGCGCTCAAACCCCACAGCACGGCAAGCACCCAGCGACCATGCGAAAGCTCGTCGACGATGAGCTTCGAGGCCAGAGCAGACCAGACTTCACTGGCTCCCGCGCCCAGCGCCAGTGCCCACATGCCTGCCTGACGACCGCCGACGCGCAAGGCATAGGGCACCAGAGTGACAAGCATCAGGGCCGCAAATGCAGCCCCGAGCGGAGCCGCGCCGGCGTGCGTCGTCGTGCGCGCCGGCGCGGCCCAGCCGATGCCCGCGACGCCAACGATGATGGCCAGCGCGCCGGCCAGTTCACGCACACCGATATCTTCGTCAAGAACGCGTGCACCCAGGACCAGGAGAAGCAGCAGGCCCAGAGCCAGCGTGGGCTGCACGACCGGCAAGGACGCGAGCGAGAGCGCCACGAGCTGCAGCGGCCAGCCGAGGACGGTGAGGATGGTCGCGCCGAGCCAGAGGGGACGGCCCGCGAGGTAGCCGAGTAAGGCTGGGCGCAGGGCAGCGCGCGCAGGTGCACGCCGCGCCTCCAGCGCCATCAGTGCGTAGGCGGTGTAGTAGCAGATCGCCGCGGCAAGGGCAAAGGTCACACCGAGGATGACATGCTGGCTCATCCTGGGAAGAATACCGTCTTGCGACTCTGACCTGCCTCCAATTCAGTGGTCCATCTCCTTGTTCGTGCCAGAGCCGGTTCCTGTGTGAGCGCCGGCGGACGACCGTCGGCGACGTCATGCCGACCCCACCGGTCCTGGGAGCGAGCGCGCCGAGAAGGCCCACGGCACGGAGGTCGCAACCTACCTAGAGCTCAGCAACGAGGCCAGACGGAACGAGAGCCTCGAGCGGTACATCCTCGTGAAGATGCACCCTGCAGATTCACACCTCTTTCGGCCCCTGCCCTGGCGGCACATGACTTGTTGTCGTGTTGCGCGACTGAAAACGCCCCATGTGCTGGCGTTTCTCCGCCAGTTGCCGACGCAGAGCCGACGCGAGACGGGCGCTCTCCGACAAACGTCAACCCGCGCATCGTCTCGGGCAGACTGCGCAATTGACGGTGGCCCCGACGCTCGACATCTCCTCGCATGTGCTGCCGCAAGCCGACGCCGCCAACCAGACTGCGGCGCTGCCGGAAGCCAAGCCTTAGGGCCAGCCGGCGTGTGTGCGCTCGAACCGACGCCGCCGGTACCTGTGCCTACCAGCCCGGCGTCAGTTCTGCTTGGTCCAGCTCTTGCCGCCGTTGGTTGTACGGAAGATCTGGCCGTGGTCACCGACCACCCAGCCGGTGGTGGTGCTCACGAATGCCACCGCATTCAACCCGTAAGGCGCAGACTCGGCCGACGGGGCCATGTGCTGCAGGCTCCACTTGGTGCCTCCATCACGCGAAAGCCAGGCCTCGCCCGGCGTGCCGCTCAGGTTGCCGTTGGCGCCTACCGCGCACACCGTGGTGCCACCGCCCACGTCGATGCCGTTCACCCAGCCGCCGTCGCCGCCGGGGTGCGAGAGCGTCCAGCCCTGTCCGCCGTTGACGCTCTTGAACACCGTACCGTTGTTGACGCCTATCCAGACGACCTTCGGGCTCGCCGCGCAAATGCCGTCGGCAGTCCAGTACACGATCCCCGTACTGCTCATCCGGGTCCACGTCGCGCCACCATCGGACGTGCTGAAGTTCCAGGCCGGCTGCGCCGACGTCGCGCCGCTGATGAAGGCGTGCGACGCGTCGACGGCGAAGGCATCGGTGACACCCATGCCGCCGGTGCTCTGCCGCTTCCACGACGTGCCGCCGTTTGTCGTCTTGATGACGTCACCTTCGCCGGAGACGACCCAACCGACCTTGGCGCCGGGAAACGCGCCGTAGGTCCATTGATCAAACTCGTCCGACGTCGCCATCGTCTTGGCCTCCCAGGTCCAGGTGGCGCCGCCGTCGTCGTCTTCCACACCGCACCACCGCCGACCAGCCAGCAGGTCGTCTTGCTGACCGCCTGCACGCTGGCGAAGGGAAAGAAGTACTGCTGCCAGGGGTGATGACTGTTTGTGCCAGGTCTTGCCGCCGTTGGTCGTCTTGAGGATGACCTTGGCTTCACCGACGGCCCAGCCGACCTTCGCCGTGGCGAACGATACGGCCAGAAGGTTCTGCTTGGTGACTGTTCGAGTCGCGCCTCGCGTGTCGCGACTTCTGCTGCCGAACGGACGACCGCACGCGCCGCTGCGGTCGCACCGACCCGCAGCGGAAACGTGAGCGCGGCTGCGAGGACGACCGCAGCCGGCAAGAAGCCTCGTTTCATCTTGACTCCCCCCCTAGTGTCAAAACGACAGCCGATACGACTTGATGACCTGGAACCACTCGCCGGTCCACTTCTCATGATAGTGCGAGAGCCGCCCTTGCGCGAACACCGGGACTGTGGTCGGCGATTGCGCGGCACAGCAGACGATCGTCAGCGACGCGCTGGTCCTGGCGGCACATGACTTGTTGTGATGTCGCGCGACCGAAAACGCCCCATGTGCTGGCGTTTCTCCGCAGTTGCCGATGCGAAGCCGACTTCCTCTCGACTCGTTCGACGAGCTCGCCAGCTAGGTTTGCGGCGGATCGCTGAGTGACTCCTACTCTTTGCCGGACAGCATCCAGGCCCCCAAGAAACTCACGACGCCAACGACCAGTGCCAGCACGCCGTGCTTCACGTGCTTGTGTGCAGAGCCGGCGAGATGTCCGGGGAAGAAGCTGGGCAGTGAGCCGGCAGGTGTCACCCAGTAGTAGATGGCAAGCGCGATGAGCGCGACACCGATGATGATGAGAAGGACCATGTACGGTCTCCGCTTGTTCATGCAGCTCCCTTCCTTGGTTTCGCTCGCAGCATGATGGTTCGCCAAGCCCTTGCGATCGCCTACTGACGACACGACGACACCTACTCGCACGCCATCCCGGCGATGCAGGAGGAGGCGGCGGCGCTGATCGCGGGGCTGGTGTTCGCCGTATGAAGTAGCGATGGCCCGCCCTCCAGGGAGAGGCGGGCCATCGGCACCAATGGGATCTCGGAGCGTGAACGGTCAGTCGCCGGGCGACGGACTGGCCGAGGGCTGGGCAGGGATGCCCAGCTGCGCCAGGTTGGCCGGCGTGTCCGGCAGGTACTCGTAGGTCGAATAGCTGATCGTCTCGCCGTTCGTGGTCTGGATGAGGAGCGGCCGGTAGTCGCTCTGGGCGACGTAGGCCGTGCCGTCGAGGGTGGCGGCGGGAGCGCCGCTGACCGCAGCTCGTAGGCCGCGACGCCGTCGATCGTCGTGCTGCCGACGACACTGGCGTTCCCCGACTGCACGAGGGCGCGGAGCGTCTTCGCCGCGTCGAGGGGCGCATGGTCGGTGTCGGGGCTGTCGCCGTGGACCGCCGGTCGCGTGGCGCTGCTGTGGTTCCGGCGTGGTGGCCCGAGACGGCGCCGCCGACCGGGCCGACCTCGCCGCCGACCGTGTACGGGGAGTCGGCCTGCGCCCAGAGCTCGAAGGACTGCGCCGCCTGGCCGGGCAGGCTGAAGGTCCCCGTCTCGTGGAGGATCGTGCCCGCCGGCGGCGTCAGCGCAGCGGCCACGTCGCGCAGGATGGCGGCGTCGGCGGAGGCGACCGGGGCGCTCAGACTGGTGACGAGCACGACGGCCACTGCGACGGCCAGTGCAGCCGCGCCGACCGACAGCGCCACGCGGCGGACGCCGCCGGAGACGCGCAAGGACCGTCACGGGCCATGTGGTCGGCGTGAGGTCGCGCGCGACGGCCTCGCGGAGCTGACCGCGGTAGACCCGCAGGCTTTGTGGGATGTCTGGTTGTTCATGATCCTCCCTCCCCTTCAAAGGTGGCGTGGAGTCGACGCAGGGCGCGTGAGACGCGCAGACGGGCGGCCTGTCAGAGCAGCCGAGGCGCTCGGCGATCTCCCAGTAGGGACGTTCCTCGACGACCCGCAGGTGAGGATCTCGCGCTCGCCGGCCGGCAGATCGCGGACCGCTCGCAGGGCCGCCTCCGGCAGCGAGAGCCGCTCCTCGACGCCCTCGAGGCCGTCGTCGGCTGCGAGCTCAAGCGGCAGGCCGAGCCTGCGTCGCGCCCGCGACTCCACCTCGCGCCTACGGAGCGACTCGCCGCAGGACGTTCCCGGCGATGCCGAACAGCCAGGGGCTGCCGAGCCGTCGCCGTCGTCACGGAAGCGCCGCCGGGCAAGCCGGGCGCGGGCGAAGACCTCGGCGGTCAGGTCGGCGGCATGCTCGCCGACCCGGCGCTCGGGCCCAGGCGTGGATCTGCCCGACGTGAGCGGTCGTAGAGCTCGGTGAAGGCATCGGCGTCGTTTGCCCTGAGAAGCTCGGCGTCCGTCTGTCATGTCCGGATCGCGTCTCACATCTGCTAGTATGACGCCAGCGCGAGAAGTGTGTCACAGAACGCGATCTGCAGGCGCGACGCCGAAGACCTACACACGCCATCCCGGCGATGCAGGAGGAGGCGGCGGCGCTAATCGCCGGGCTGGTCCTCACGCCGCAGCAACGTCTCAGACCAGCGACCCCCGCCGAAGGTGCTGCTCTGTATTCTTCTGTGTGCCCTCGTGAGCGTGCGTCGCGGCAGCAGAATGTCGGCATCTTGGCCTTTTCGGGGCGACACTACACGAAAGCAAGAGTCAGAACACGCCTGTTTGCAGGCCTAAAGTGGTGCCCCCGGCAGGAATCGAACCTGCGACACCAGGTTTAGGAAACCTGAGGCAGGCGTGACGGGCGGTGCCGCTCATGTGCGATGGTGCTGCACAGTCCAAGGTTCTGGGCAGGCTCTGTGATGGGCTGTGTTCAGCCGTGTCGGGCCGTGGTGAGGCGTCTTGTCGGCATTCCGTCGGCAAGCGAACCTGCCCGCAGGCGCCACGTCTCTCCGCACCGTCCCTACCAGCTCGGGTGGTACCGCAATCGGCGAGGCCGACCAGGGGTTGTGGGCAGGGGCGTACCGCCCCGCCCCACACCCTCAGCCGCAGGGCTCGCCATCCCTAGGGCACGTCGATGGTCACCGTGCAGGACCGCTCGGCCTCGACGTTGCCAGCGTTGTCGGTCGAGTAGTACCAGATGGCGTGCTCGCCGTTGCCAGAGCCGTCAGCCGGCGCAGCGACCAGCACCTCGTTGCCCTCCAGCCAGGGTCCCTGGTCAAGCCAGTAGTAGGTGTGGGCCACACCGGAGAGGCCGTCTGCGGCAGTCAAATCGACGGTCACGTCCGCTGGTCTGCGGGTCGAGTGGGGCGTCGTCGGAGGTCAGGGGCGGACGGTTGTCGAGGAGCACCGTACCGGCTGACAATCGCCTCGCTGTTACCGGCCGCGTCGGTCGAGAAGAACTGGACCGTGTGGGCCCCATTGGTCCCAGACCACCGGGACAGTGTCTGTGCCGGATGCGCAGCACGCAGCCGGTGCCGCTCTGCCAGGGGCCGCCGTCGATGCGGTACTCGGTGGCCGTCCACACCGGAGCCGCCGGTGTCGCTTGGCGTCAGCTTGAGGAGCGAAGCGTTCAGTACCCGAGGCCGTCGGTATTGTCGCTGGTGATCGGCGCACTGGTGTCGATCTTCACGTGGCGGGTCTGGGCGTCCTCGGTGTTCGTGGCGTTGTCGGTAGAGCGGTAGGTGAGGCTGTGGTCGCCCTCGGCGCTGATTTCCACCGGCTCTGTGTAGGTCGTCCAGTCGGGGGCATCGTCGAGCTTGTACTCTGTTAAGGCCACGCCCGAGCCGACGCTGTCAGTGGCCGAAAGGGTGACGGCCACAGCGTGGTCGACCCAGCCTGAGGGGGCGTCGTCGCTCGTCACGGGGTTGACCGTGTCGAGGACGATGTCGTCGGAGAGAGCCAGCACGTTGCCGACCGCGTCGCGGTACTGGGCCTCGACCGTCTTGGGGCCATTCCCCCGAAGGCAGCGTCCAGGCCTTCGTAGCCGCAGAGGACTCCCAGTCGCTCCGAATGCCGCCGGCGTCTCGGAAGCGCATCTCCAGAGCGCTGTAGTCGGTCACGGACGAGTCCAGGGTGGCGACGCTGGAGTCGGTGTAGGGGTCGCCGCCGTTGATGGCCAAGGTGCCCGAGGGCGGCAGGTCGATCTGGACGTGGCAGGTCTGGGCGTCCTCGGTGTTCGTGGCGTTGTCGGTAGAGCGGTAGGTGAGGCTGTGGTCGCCCTCGGCTGTAATCTCGACGGGCTCTTTGTAGGTCGTCCAGTCGGGGGCGTCGTCGAGCTTGTACTCTGTTAAGGCCACGCCCGAGCCGACGCTGTCAGTGGCCGAAAGGGTGACGGTCACGGAGTGGTCCTGCCAGCCCGGGGGGGCATCGTCGGTCGTCACGGGCTTGGTGGTGTCGACCTTCACCCGGCAGGTGCGTGTCGCTTCGATGTTGAGCAGCCCGTCCAGCGAGCGGTAGTCGATGGTGTGGAGGCCGTCGTTGGCGGATTGGCAGGCGCGGCGATGACTACGCTCGTGCCGCGCCGCCAGCCTCCTCCGTCCAGGCGGTACTGGGTCTGCAACACGCCACAGCCGGCGTCAGAAGCCCAGAGGGTCACCGTCAGCGGAGCGTTGACCCAGCCAGCGGGCGCATCGTCTGTCGTCTGCGGCGCCGAGGTGTCGATCTGCACGTGGCAGGTCTGCGCCTCTTCCAGATTGCCGGCGAGGTCGTAAGAGCGGTAGCGGAGCACGTGGTCGCCGTTGTTGGTTCCCTCCGGTGGCGCCGCGACCGTGACCTCGGTGCCCGTCGTCCAGTCACCGCCGTCGAGTTTGTACTCAGTGAAATCGACGCCCGAGCCGCCCGTGTCGGAGGCCGATAGATGCACCGTCACGTCCTCGCAGTGCCAGCCTGAGGGGGCGTCGTCGGTGTCTCGGGCTTGGTGGTGTCGATGCGGATCGTGTAGCTGGTCGTCGCACTCCAGTGCCCGCCGGGTTACAGGCGCGCAGGTGGAAGTACCAGACACCGTCGGCCAGGCCCGCAAACGAGGTGCTGGTCGCCGTGGTGTCGATCGTTGCGTCGGGCACCGTGTCGGCTGTCTGGTCGAGCACGTCGGCGTACCCCCACGCGGTCACGTCGCTCGCCGTCCAGCTAAGAGCGGGGCGTTGCTGGCGTAGTAGGCCGTGTTCGGGTGCGTCGTGGAGGTCAGCGAACCGATCACCGGCGGCACCGCTGTCGGCGACGTGCGCTGTCGTGTGTCGCCCAGGCCGAGCTGGCCGTAGCTGTTGTAGCCCCAGGCCCAGAGGCTGCCGTCGCTCTTGAGGGCCAGGGTGTGGAGTCGCCGCAGGCCAGCGGCCGCCCAGTCGTTGGCGTGCCGACCCGGGTCGGGCTGTGCCTGTCGTGGTGTCGCCCAGGCCGAGCTGGCCGACTGTTGTCGCCCCAGGCCCAGAGGCTGCCGTCCCTCTTCAGGGCCAGGGTGTGCTAGTCGCCGCAGGCCACGGCCGCCCAGTCGCTGGCAGTGCCGACCTGGGTCGGGGCTGTGCCTGTTCGTGGTATCGCCCAGGCCGAGCTGGCCGTAGTCGTTGTCGCCCCAGGCCCAGAGGCTGCCGTCCCTCTTGAGGGCCAGGGTGTGGCCGTAGCCGCAGGCGACGGCCGCCCAGTCGTTGGCGCTGCCGACCTGGGTCGGGGTGTGCCTGTCGGTGGTGTCGCCCAGGCCGAGCTGGCCGTAGTCGTTGTCGCCCCAGGCCCAGAGGCTGCCGTCCCTCTTGAGGGCCAGGGTGTGGTCAGTCGCCGCAGGAGACGGCCGCCCAGTCGCTGGCAGCTGCCGACCTGGGTCGGGGTGTGCCTGTTCGTGGTGTCGCCCAGGCCGAGCTGGCCGTCTGGTTGTCGCCCCAGGCCCAGAGGCTGCCGTCGCTCTTGAGGGCCAGGGTGTAGTGCCGCCGCAGGCGACGGCCGCCCAGTCGCTGGCGCTGCCGACCTGGGTCGGGGCTGTTGCTGCTCGTGGTGTCGCCCAGGCCGAGCTGGCCGTAGTCGTTGTCGCCCCAGGCCCAGAGGCTGCCGTCCCTCTTGAGGGCCAGGGTGTGGCCGCCGCCGCAGGAGACGGCCGCCCAGTCGCTGTCGCTGCCCACCTGGGTCGGGGTGCAGCCTGTCGCTTGGTGTCGCCCAGGCCGAGCTGGCCGTCGTCGTTGCCGCCCCAGGCCCAGAGGCTGCCGTCCTGGCCAGAGGCCACGGTGTGGCAGCCGCCGCAGGCGACGGCGGCGTCCAGTCCAGGTGCCGCCCGGCACCGACCGATCGGCGACGAGCGTTCGTCGTGTCGCCCAGGCCGAGCTGGCCGTCGCGTGTTGTCGCCCCAGGCCCAGAGGCTGCCGTCGCTCTTCAGGGCCAGGGTGTAGTGTAGCCGCAGGCCACCGCCGGCCAGTCGTTGTCGGTGCCCACCTGGGTCGGGCTGCTGCGCTGCGTGGTGTCGCCCAGGCCGAGCTGGCCTTGGGCGTTATCGCCCCAGGCCCAGAGGCTGCCGTCGCTCTTGAGGGCCACCGTGTGGCAGCCGCGGGCGACGGCCACCGCCGTCCAGTCGTTGTCAGTGCCGACCTGGTCGGGGTGATGTCGGTCAGTGTCGGCGGTGCCCAGGCCGAGCTGGCCGACGTCGTTCCTGCCCCAGGTCCAGAGGCTGCCGTCGCTCTTCAGGGCCACCGTGTGCTCGCCGCCGCAGGCCACCGCCACCCAGTGCTGTCAGTGCCCACCTGGATCGGGCTGGTGCGCTGCGTGGTGTCGCCCAGGCCGAGCTCGCCCCAGTGGTTGTCGCCCCAGGCCCAGAGGCTGCCGTCGCTCTTGAGGGCCACGGTTGCCAGGTGCCGCAGGCCACCGCCACCCAGTCGTTGTCGGTGCCCACCCGGGTCGGGGTGGCATGTCTGTGAGGTGCCCAGGCCGAGCTGGCCCTAGTCGTTGTCGCCCCAGGTCCAGAGGCTGCCGTCGCTCTTGAGGGCCACGGTGTGCATGTAGCCGCCGGCCACCGCCACCCAGTCATTGTCAGTGCCCACCCGGGTCGGGCTGCTGCGCATCTGCTCGTGTCGCAGAGGCCGAGCTCGCCGTGGTCATTACTCCCCAGGTCCAGAGGCTGCCGTCGCTCTTGAGGGCTACGGTGTGCCAGTTGCCGCAGGCCACCGCCACCCAGTCATTGTCAGTGCCCACCTGAGTCGGGCTGGTGCGCGAGCGTGGTGTCGCCCTGGCCGAGCTGGCCGTGGTCATTCAGTCCCCAGGGTCCAGAGGCTGCCGTCGCTTCTTGAGGGCTACGGTGTGGGCGTAGCCGCGGCGATCTGGGGTTTGATCTGCACCTTGCCAGCGCCACCACCGCCACCGGTGGCGGCGACGGCCGTCTCGGCCAGCGCCCCGGCCACGACGACGATCGCCGCACAGAGAAGCAGACGAACCACAAGCACGGATGACGAGAAGCGACGAGCGCGAAGCGGTGACATGGCCCCCCCTAGTAAGCGACCCAGACCCTACAAAACGCCAAGACCGGCCCGTGGGCCGGCTCCACCAGTGGCTCCCCGCCGGTGAATGGTGGCCGCTAAGTCCGCCGACGGATCAGAGCCTCCTCACAACCGTTATGGTGCGAGTCTCTGTTCTGTTCCGTATGGAGACCGTGTACACCCGCAGCCGCAGGTTGTCAAGGCCGTGGCTGTCAGGACCGGAACGCACGTAGCCACTGCGGCGGACGACGCAGTGGCTCTGCACTGCTGCCGAGGTGTGCTGAAGAGCGGGCACCGGGGGCTTCCAGGGACGCCAGTGACGGCGCTGGCCACCTACCGCAGCCGACCGACATGGCCCCAGCCCCTGCTGGGTCATGCCCAGTACATACCCGTGTTGCGTCTGGGCTGTGAAACGGTGCCGTGTGCTGGCGGTTATCTCGACGCGCCGGCGCAGTGCCGACCATGCACGGGCCGAGAAGACCGTGACTTCAACGTGGATCGATTCTGGGGGCGCAGGTCACTCGCCCGAGTGATGTTGGCGACGGTCGCAGCCAACTGGCGCCACCGTCGGTCGTGTGGAGCATCTCCTTGCAGTCCCCGACGACCCAGCCGTTCTGGCGCTGGTGAACGAGGCTGCAGTGAGGTCGCGAGCCACCGACGTGGACCCGCAGGCCGTCCAGTAGGCGCCGCCGTCGCTGCTGGTCATGACGAGCCCCTGCGTGCCGACCAGCCACAGGGGGGCGCCGCCGGGAGAGCTCGTGACACCGTACAGACACTTGTCGGTCGGGACGCCACTAGAGAGATTCCAGGTCTTGCCGCCGTCGACTGAGTAGTAGGCGATGCCGCTGCCGGCGAGCGGGTCGCCGCCGACGGCACAGACCGGCGCTTTGAGCCCGTAGAGCACGTGGCCAGCAACGCTCTGCTGCAGGGTCCATCTCTGGCCGCCATCGGTCGTGCGGCGGATGAAGCCGGTCATAGTGGCGGCGTTGCCGCCCACGACCCAACCGTGCCGCGCGTCGGTGAAGTCGACCGACCAGAGGTCGTCGTCGCTGCTGCCGCGCCACGTCCGCGCCCTCGCCCAGTGAGCGCCACCGTCCGTCGTGTGCAGTAGGGCGCCGTTGGTGCCGCTGATCCAGCCGTTGCGCGAGCTGGTGAAGTCGACCGAGGCCAAGAACTGGTAAGTGTGCGAGGTCTGCATGGGCCAGCTCGCACCGCCATCGGTCGATCTCACCACGATGCTGTCGGCCCAACTGTTAGGCCAACGCTCGCTGCCCACGGCCCACAAATGCTTGGCGCCGAGCGGCCTTGATGCCGGCAAAGCCGTAGGCGCACCAGGCTGGGTCGGTGTGGGTCTTCCAGCGAGCGCCGCCATCGACGGTGCGCAGGATGATGGCGGTGCCGGAGACGTCGTTGTAGCCCACTGCCCAACCGTGCCGTGCGTCAGTGAACGCAACGCCGGTCAGGCTGTACCTGTCGCGCCGTAGCGTCGTCGGTGGCGACTTCGGTTGCGCAGCTGAGAGCGCGTCCGAGCGCCTCTGCTCGCGCCAGGAGCACCGTGGCTCACCGGCGGCTCGCGCCGGTACACGCGCCGAGCCTCCGCTCCCGAGCCCGACGCTTTGTTGTACGCCTTGAGGAACGCATACCAGCCCACGCCGTTCTTGGCCACTGGGGCGCCGAAGGCGACCTGCTGCTGGAAGTCGCTGGCGGTAGTAGCGCCACTCGCCGCCGGTCCCCCACCAAATCGTCATGCCCTTGAACTGAGCCGAGTACGAGCCGGACCACAGGTTCAGCATGGCGCCCTTGCAGTCGGCGGAGACCGCCGCCGACAGCGCCTTGAGTGTAGGGTCGGTGATCAACGGGTCGGCGGCCAGCTTGTCGCAGAGGTCGGGCAGGTCGACCTGCCACGAGTCCCAGGCGTAGATGCAGGCCGCCAGGTCGGCGTCGTAGCGCGCCTTGAACGCCGGCAGGTCGAGCCTCAGTCGGGCAACCCAGGCCTGAAGGTCGGCCTTGGCGGCGCCCATCTTGGCCACGTCGATGGCCCCCAGACTGACGTAGTCGAAGCAGTGCCGCGCCAGGTAGTAGCGCGCGTAGCCGTCGACCATGTCGACGGCCACCTGCTGCGGAGTGAGCGACGGGTCGTTGGCGAGCGGCGCGAGGTCGACGTCGTAGGGGAAGCCGTCCATCTCGATCTCCTCCTCGGAGGCGACGACGTACTTCACGAGGCTGGTGGGAGGAGAGCCGGCCTGGGTGAGCGCGGCCTGATAGAGGACCGCGATGTCGGCCATGTTGCAGGCGTCGAAGGAGAGGATGTCGATGGGCACTCCGGCGCCCGCGATGGCGCTCTGCATCTCGGGCATGGTGATGTCGTCCTGCGACGTGGCAGTCCCAGGAGAAGTAGCGCCAGCCGTACCCGTGGTCGATAACGCCGATCCCGAGGTGAGTGGACGGGTAGCGGGCGTGGATCTGCCGGATGAACCACTTGAAGGTGGCGCCTCTGCCGAAGTCCTTCTCGGGGAAGCTGGCGACCTTGGTGACCGTCCCCGCCGCCGAGCTCATAGAGGGTCGTGCCGCTGTCTCCCGGCCGATCGACCATGGCCACGATGTGCACCTGGGGGTTTGCCGGCATGCGCGCCAGGAACGCCTTGGTGAACTGCGACCAGCAGGGCAGCAGATCGTTGTCGAAGTTGCAGTAGAAGGCGAAGGTCCACGCTACCGGCGAGCCGACGCGCGACGTGGCCGCGCCGGCGCCTGGCGCCGCCACGCCCGCGAACACGGCGATGGCGATGAGCAGGATGAACACGAACAGAGCCGTCAGTCGTCTCAGCTTGTCCCCCTCCCCGCGAATGGCCGCGCCGGTCGAGCAGGTGGGCCGCGTCGCTCCTTCCCCGGGGCGGCAGGCGCGGAGAAGGCAGAACCAGCACCTTACCGACAAGGGTATTCGCGTGCGGACCCCACATCAACGCCCAAGTGACGAAGTCGTGTGTGTGCGCAGGCTGCGAGAGGAACGGTCGGCGCTTCAGAACAGGCGCCAACGGCCAGGGGAGTCTTGCCAGCCACCGGAGTCGAACCGGTGCTGGAGGTCTTGTTGTGGTGTTCAGCCGTAGCATGCGAGCCGAGTGCAGTCGCTCTGTCTCAGCCGCCGACGCGATGCCGACCGAGCGACTGCCATGCCAGCCGTGCGACCACCACACGGAGTGGACCGACGAATGGGTTCCGGTCACGGTTCTTGTCTCTGTGTTGTCCGGATTCTGCTCTAGTCGTTTCTGCAGCTCTCGCTCCACTAGATAGCCGAGAAGGTACGTTTTGTCCGGGGGAATGGGATCGATCGGTAGAACGTGCTCATGGCGTCCGCGAAACGACGCCTCATCAACCGGACCAAGAAACTGGACATACTGGGACAAGCGAGCTTCGTTTGCACTGCGAGACAGCTCCTTGAATGCGAACTTGACGTTGCCAAACAGAACAAGACCCGTCTTTCGGAATCGAGAGACGCCCTCTTGAAGATGCCCGTATGACGCGATGGTTGCCATGGGTCGTACTTGGTCTCACCATGGACCAAGTACTGGAAAAAGCTCCGAGAGACCCGATCGAATCCGAGGAGAAGAAGGAGCTCATTCAGCTGCGTGTGCCCCAGGCCCACACCGCCGGAACCCAACAAGGTGCATGCTGTGCCCGGCGGCAATGACGCTAGCGGCGCCTTCTGGCCAGCCAGTTTCTCAAGTTCTGTGCGCAACAGCTCTGGCGTCACGTCTGACATGGGAGCGCAGGCTACCTAGTCCGAATGCAGTCGTCCGGCGGGAAGTCTACATGGCCACCCAGCATTCGGAGAATCCCTCTG
>CAWKAN010000001.1:0-30082 GCA_963847615.1 uncultured Alphaproteobacteria bacterium | reverse complement strand
TGCGGCGAACAGCTGGGGCAGCGTGGCGGAAGGCATTTCAGCCCGGCGGTTCGGTGAGCTGCCGGATTGCCGGATCCGGCATGGCGATCAAAGGCGCAGGGCCGGCAAAGCCACGCAGGCGTCCGGCCCGCGCGCCGCCGCGCCGCGCCGCCCGCCTGGGTCGCCGGAGCGGGTTGACGGAACGACGACAGCATCGGCCACCATAGCCCTGGCCGGAGCAATGACGTTGCGCGTGCGTGTCACTGTGGTCTCCTATGAAAGGATCGCCCTCCGATGGGTAATACCAGCCGGCGAAAGGATCGACCCATCGGCGCTGCGCTCTCGTCATGCCGGCGAAGGCCGGTATCCACGACTTTGCTTGCTGCACGAAGGCAAGTCGTGGATGCCGGCCGGAGCCTGTCCTTGGGCCGGCCTGCGGCCGGACCCGGGGGCCGGCATGACGATACGGGTACAACCGGAGAGTCGATCATTCGGACGCCTGGTATAAAAGCGCGGAAGCTTCATTTGAATAAGGCGGTCGGCAAGGGTCGGTCGCTGCGGCGATCAGTCTTCGTTTGCGCCCCCCGAACGCATGGCTCAGGCGGGACTGCCGCGTGCGCCATCTCCCGGACCGCCATCCCCGTGTCGCCGCCCCTAATGGCCCGGCCGCGACATATAAACCCGGCGCCCAGGCGGGCATGGCATCGTGCGCCACGCCCGAAGCCTGCCCACCCGACGCGCGCCCGCCAGCAGCCGCCCCGCCCAGCGCACGCCCGGCCGACGCGACGGCGCCCGAGCGTCCCGCAGACGGCTAGATGAACACCCCCCGCATGCCGCCGGCGCGGATAGCGGGTGCCCGCCGCCGCGCCGGCCGGCACCGCCGCGGCGATGCGCGCCACCTCGTCCGGCGTCAGCGTCACCCGCAACGCGCCGAGATTCTCATCCAGCCGCTGCGGATAGCCGCGTGCCCGGAATCGCCACGACATCCTCGCCCTGCGCCAGCAGCCAGGCGAGCGCGAACTGCGACGGCGTGCAGCCCTTCTCCGCCGCGATCGCCTCGATGCGCGCCGACCAGCGCGCGGTTCTGCGCGAAATTCTGCCTCCTGGAACCGCGGATGCGCCGCGCGGCGGCCATCGACGTCGGCAAACGTCTGGATCGCCCCGGTCAGGAAGCCCGCGCCCGAGCGGCGCATAGGCGACGAAGCCGATGCCAAGCGCGCGCGTCATCGCCCGCGTCTCCTCCGCCTCGGTCCGGTACAGCAGCGAATATTCGGTCTGCACCGCGGCGATCGGATGCACCGCATGGGCGCGGCGGATGCGGTCCGGATGCCGCCTCCGACAGGCCAAGGTAGCGCACCTTGCCCTGCTCCACCAGCTTCGCCATCGCGCCCACCGTGTCCTCGACCGGCACGTTCGGGTCGACGCGGTGCTGGTAATACAGATCGATCACCTCGACGCCGAGCCGCTTCAGGCTCGCCTCGCAGGCCGCCATCACATACTCGGGCCGGCCGTTCACGCCGTTCGGCCCGCCCGGGTTCTGGGTCTGGCCGAACTTGGTGGCCAGCACCACGCCGTCGCGCCGCCCCTTGAGCGCGCGGCCGATCACCGTCTCGTTGTGGCCCCAGCCGTACATGTCGGAACTGTCCAGGTGATCGACCCCGTGGTCGATCGCATAGCGGATCAAATCCTCCGACGCCGCATCGTCCGCCGCGCCGTAGATGCCGGACAGCGACATGCAGCCCAGGCCGATCGCCGAAACCGACAGCCCGCCGGCGCCCAGCGCGCGATGCGCGATCTTGTCCACCATGATCAGTCACCCTCCTGCGTTGCGGCGCATGATAGGCGATATCGCGCCGCTGCGTCCAAGGACCAGGACAGTCGGCAACCCGCAGCAAGGCTGGGGCGCCGCCCCAGACCCCGCCAAGGGGCGCTGCCCCTTGGATCCCCGCCAAGGGCGGAGCCCTTGGAACCCTTTACTGGGAGTGGGTGAGAGGGAGGGGGCGCTTGGGCGCAGCAAAGCCGGCGTCCGGCGCGCCGGACGCCCGCTTTGCTGCGCCCAACCGCCCCCTCCCTCTCACCCACTCCCAGTCATGGAGTCCAGAGGCCGCTGCCTCTGGCGGGGGTCTGGGGGCGGCAGCCCCAGCCTTGCTGCGGATTGCCCCGCGGCGCCCCCTCCCCTGGTCGCGTCCCGGCCCGCCTGATAGTACCGCGCCCGCAGCATCCGCCATCCCGGGGGGGAAACGACATGACCTACGCGCACATCCTGACCGAGACCGAAGACGGCGTCGGCATCATCACCCTCAACCGCCCCGAGAAGCTCAACGCGATGAACCGCCGCCTGTCGCACGAGCTGCACAGCGCGGTCAAAGCCATGGAGGCCGACCCCGACATCGGCTGCATCGTCGTCACCGGCGCCGGCGAGCGCGCCTTCTCCGCCGGCGGCGACATCCACGAGCAGCTCTCGGACGACGCGCGCTACACCCAGGAGGAGCTCGACGCGATGCGCTCCGGGCGGCCGAGCTACGACATCTCAGCCTGCGCCAAGCCGATCATGGGCATGATGAACGGCCTGGCCTATGGCGGCGCCGCGGTGCTGGCCTCCTCGCTCGACATGCGGGTGGGCTGCGAGGGGGCAAAATTCCGCTTCCTCGCCGCCGCCTATGGCCGGATCAACTCCACCTGGTCATTGCCCAACCAGATCGGCTGGCCGATCGCCAAGGAGCTGCTGTTCACCGCGCGCGTGGTCGAGGCCGAGGAAGCCTACCGCATCGGCCTGCTCAACCACCTGGTGCCGCGCGCCGAGTTGCGCGCCAAGACGATGGAGATCGCGCGCACCATCGCCGGCAACCACCGCGGCGCGGTGATGGGGGTCAAGGCGCTGCTGCTGCAACAGCTCGGCGAGAGCCTGGAACGGCAATGGCAGGCCGAGCACGACTACGCCATCAACGTGCTGCGCGGCGCCAAGGCGGCCGACGCCTTCCCCGACTTCATCGCCCGCAAGATCGACCGCCCGGCCTGAGACATCCCGCCCCGCGCCCGCCGGCGACCGCGCAGGCGGCGGCAGGGCAGGGACGGGGCAGGGGCGGGGCGGGGCAGGGCAGGGGCAAGCCGCGCAACGGCCGCCGCTCAATACCGCCTGATGCCGCCGTGGTATCCGACGCGTGGCGTTCCGCCCTTTGGCGTGCCGCTGATCGCCAACCTGTGCTTCTGGGGTGGCGTCTGGGGTGCTGCGTTTGGACTGGTGCCGCCCAGGCTGCCGGGGTCGTATCCGATGTGGGTCCTTGGACTGGGGCTGGGCATCGCGGCGGCCCTGGTGGGCCTGTTCACCGTCCCGCTGATCAAGAGTCTGCCGGTGGCCGGTGGGTGGGCGGCCATGGCGTTTGTGCGCTCATTTCTGATCAACGGGTTCTGGGGCATCGGCGTGGGCCTGATTTTGCCGTTGCTGATGCGGCAGGCTCGGTCGAACCCGGCCTGAGCCTGAGCCTGAGCCTGAGCCTGAGCCTGAGCCTGAGCCTGAGCCTGAGCCTGAGCCGGGATGCCGGCGGTCTGTCATCGCGCCGAGGCAAGTGCATCACGCTCTCGGCGGAAGCGGTGGCGATGGGAATCTTGACATTGGTGGCAGAGTGTCATTTCTAACATATCGTAACGTGGAGGGGGTAATGCCAAAATTGACAGGAGTTTGCCTGGTTGCAAGCGCCTCCATTGCGCTCGCCGGCTGCGGCTTAACCGTCCCCAGGCCCCATGAGTTCTATGAGGCAAAAAGTAACGATACGGATTTTACCAACGTCGTTCTGAACAATATAAAGTGCGAGCTTCGCCGCGGATACGAAAAGATCAAAGCGGCGGAAGGTGACAAGCCAAACCCACGCGTCGATTGGATCGACGGTTGGGGCGCGAAAGCAGAACTCAAATTTACCACCGAAGAACTCGGCACACTCGCGCCCGGAGCGGTGTTCAAACCTCCCCCACCGTTCTCCCTTGGCCTGGGCCTGTCCACCACCACGCACGCCACGCGCGTGGAAGATTCCACCGTCACATACGCTTTCAGTGATCTTTGGAATGAGGCGAAGAACGCCGCGAAGCGCGACGGAAAGACGAATGTCGGAATAGGAAGCTGCGATAATCAGAACGGCATCCTGATACAAAGCGATCTCGACATTGATAATTTTTTGTTTAAATATGTCTCCCTTACAACCATTCCAGGCACTATCCTGCCGGACAAGCAAAGCGTCCTGTACAACGCTCTATCCTATAGTGTTACTTTCGTGGCATCTTACGATGCGAACATCACTCCTACCTGGACCCTCAAGCGCGTCACTGTCAATGGCTCGGGGAAGTTGCTTGATGCGTCGAGGACGAAAACCAGCAACCTTATTATAACATTTTCCGCTGCAACGCCGGCAACTCCCGCGACTCCGACGACCGCCGCCAGTCCGGCAAATCTGACCCTGGAAGGCCTGCTGGCGCATCTTACTGCCGCTATAGGTCAGGCCGTGGCGACCGCGAGCCAGGCCAACGTCCACTAACTCAGGTGCGGAGACGAGGAAATGCCACCACCGATTCCCCAAACGCTCGCCGAGGCACAAGCCGTTGGCCGGCCGTTCAACGGGAGCGATGTCGATCGACAAAAATATGGCTTCCCGACCCAAACCTGGGACTGTTCGACCGTCCCGGCCGGGCACATCTGTGCGCAATACAATTGCGTCAATGGCTGGATGTTGGTTATGTACTGCGACCAGTCTTTAGGCTGCACCGAAGTCTATGAAGTCCCCTGCTAGCCGCTTGTACGGCAGGAACTTGCCCGGCATCGACAGCTTCACCCGATCGCCCTTCGGATCGGGCTGGCGTTCCAGCGTCATGTCGAAGTCGATCGCGCTCATGATGCCGTCGCCGAACTCTTCCTGGATCAGCTCCTTCCAGGTGGTGGCGTAGACCATCACCAGCTCATGGAACCGGTAGATCAGCGGATCGGTCGGCACCTGGGTCGGCAGCGATCCGCGATAGGGGATGGCCTGCAGCAGCGCCACCTCCTCCGCGTCCAGGTCCAGGAGCGCGCCGGCCTTGGCCGCCGTTTCCGCCGTCATCGACATCTGGCCCAGGCACGCGGCACAGGTCCATACCGGCGAATGCCCAAGCTGGGCGGCGAGCGCGGCCCAGGTCAGCCCCCTGGCCTGCTTGATCGCCACGATCTTCCGTCCCAGCGCGGTCTTGGCGTCGTTCATCGTCAGCCCTCCTCGGTCAGCTTCCCATCGTCCCATCGATTCGCCGTCGCGGCGATCCCTCGGGGCCCGCGGCACGCAATCCGCATGCCACCGGCTCCCGGCCGCGCCCCGGCGTCGTGCGGGCAATCGCCCGCGGTCCGGACCCCGCGGCACCGGACTTCGCCACGCCGCGCTGATGCCGTGGGCGACGGCGGTGCCGGACACCGCCGCGGCCGGGCGTCCGTGCCCCGGTCACCCAAGGCCGATCGGGGGTTCCTGCGCCATCCCGACGCGGCTACAATGGGGGCCCGCCGAGCCGCGCCTGCCTGATGCGGCCGCATCGCCTAGCAAGAGGCCCAAATGACCCCACCGCTCGCCAATTCCGCCGCCGCACGCGACATCGCCAACGTGCTGCATCCCTATACCGACCTGAAGACCCACCTGGAGGTCGGCCCGGTGGTGATCACCCGCGGCAAGGGCGTGCGGGTGTGGGACGATTCCGGCAAGGACTACATCGAAAGCGTCGCCGGCCTGTGGTGCGCCTCGCTCGGCTTCGACAACGAGCGGCTGGTGCAGGCGGCGGTGGCGCAGATGCGCAAGCTGCCCTTCTACCATGCGTTCACCGCCAAATCGCACGAGCCGATGATCGACCTGGCGGAGATGCTGATCGCGCGCGCGCCGGTGCCGATGAGCAAGGTGTTCTTCGCCAACTCGGGCTCCGAGGCGAACGACAGCGCCATCAAGATGGTCTGGTACTTCAACAACGCCCTGGGGCGCGAAAAGAAGAAGAAGATCATCGGCCGCATCAAGGGCTATCACGGCATCACCCTGGCCGCGGCCTCGTTGACCGGGCTGGCGGTCAACCATCGCAGCTTCGACGTGCCGCTGCCCGGCTTCGTGCACACCATGACGCCGCATTTCTACCACGGCGCCGCGCCGGGCGAGACCGAGGAGCAGTTCGCCACGCGCTGCGCCGAGGAGCTGGAGAAACTGATCCTGGCGGAAGGCCCGGACACCGTGGCCGCGATGTGGGCCGAGCCGATCATGGGCGCCGGCGGCGTGATCCTGCCGCCGGCCGGCTATTTCGAGAAGATCCAGGCGGTGCTGACGAAATACGACGTGCTGTTCGTCGCCGACGAGGTGATCTGCGGCTTCTGGCGCACCGGCAACTACTGGGGCAGCCAGACGCTCGGCATGCAGCCCGACATCCTGACCTGCGCCAAGGCGCTGTCGTCGGCCTATCTGCCGATCAGCGCGGTGATGGTGAACGACCGGGTGTTCCAGGCGCTGGCCAACGAGAGCAACAAGATCGGCACCTTCGGCCACGGCTTCACCTATTCCGGCCACCCGGTGCCGGCGGCGGTGGCGATCGAGACGCTGAAAATCTACGACGAGATCGATATCGGCACGCATGTCCGCGCGGTCGGCCCGCACATGCAGGCCGAGCTGCGCCGCCGCTTCGCCGGCCACGAGCTGGTGGGCGAGGTGCGCGGCACCGGGCTGATCGCCGCGGTCGAGCTGGTGGCCGACAAGGCCACGCACAGCAACTTCGATCCCGGCGCGAAGGTCGGCGGGCGGTTGACCAGGCTGATCGAGGAGCACGGCGTGATCGGGCGCACCGTGGTCAACGACACGCTGTGCTTCAGCCCGCCGCTGGTCATCAGCAAGGCGGAAGTCGACGAGATGCTGGATCGCATCGGCAAGGCGCTGGACGAACTGACGGTGCAGCTCCGCCGCGAGCAGATCGCGGTGGTGCGCTGACGTAACGTTCCGCCGCGCGTCGCGGCGACGCCATACCGCCGCGACGCGCGCGCCTTCCTGTCGTCGGAGCGGATCGAGACCGGACCGCTGCTTTGCGCTGAGTGCAAGGTGACAGGTGAGGTCGCGCTGAGCGGCGTTGCGGACGAGGCTTGGGGCGCGGCTGTGGCCGGGAGCGGCGCGGCGTTCGTGTTGGTCACCCTCGGTCAAGGGGCGGCCGCGTTCGAAGCCATCCGGCGCAAACCCGCGCCAGGCGTACAACCCGGCGCCGCGGTCCGGGTCGAACCGGGCGGGCCGAGGGAAGGGGGTTCAAGGTGAAGCTTGGTGTGGCGCTGCCGTTGATCGATGTCGGTGTCGGTGGTGATCCTTCGGCGATCCGCGAATTTGCCCAGGCCGCGGAGGCGATCGGTTACCAGGACCTGTCCGCCCCCGATCACGTGCTCGGCGTCAATGCCGCGACCCGGCCGGAGTGGGGGGATCGCAACACCTCGGCGGATTTGTTTCACGATCCGTTCGTCCTGTTCGGTTTCCTCGCCGGCTGCACGCAGAGCATCGAATTCTCGACCCAGGTGTTGATCCTGGCGCAACGCCAGGCCGCTCTGGTGGCCAAGCAGGCTGCCTGTCTCGACGTGCTGTGCGGCGGCCGCTTCCGCCTTGGCGTCGGCGTCGGCTGGAATCCGGTCGAGTTCGTCGGGCTCAACGAGAATTTCCACAACCGTGGCCGCCGCTCGGAAGAGCAGGTCGCGGTCATGCAGGCGCTGTGGGCCGAACCGCACGTCACGTTCAAAGGGAAATTTCACACCATCGAGGATGCGGGCATCAACCCGCTGCCGCAAAAGCGTTCGGTGCCGGTCTGGTTCGGTGGGCACGCCGAGGCGACGTTGCGCCGCGTCGTCAAATGGGGCGATGGCTGGATGCCGCTCGCCTATGCCCCGGGCGATGAAGCCAGGGCGGCGATTGCCAAATTGCGCGCCTACGCCGAGGCCGCCGGCCGCGATCCGGCCAGCATCGGCATCGACACGCGGGTATCGGTCGGCATCGGCGGCGAGGCTGAGTGGCGTGACGCGGTCCGGTTCTGGCAATCCTGCGGCGTCAGCCACCTGACGCTGGCGACCTATTCCGGACGCGGGCACCTGCGTCGCATCGCCGGCAGATCGTTGCCCGATCATCTCGATGCGATCAAGCGCTACTGGAACGCGGTCGCCGATCTGCTGTAGCCGGGAACGTCTCCGCCCCGAACCCGCCAGGGGGGCTTTGCCCCCCTGGACCCCCCCACCAGAGGCGGAGCCTCTGGACTCCATGACTGGGCGTGTGGGGAGGGGAAGGGGGCGTGGGGGCGAGGCGAAGGGGCGCCGTCCGGCACGCCGGACGGCGCCCCTTCGCCTCGCCCCCACGCCCCCTTCCCCTCCCCACACGCCCAGTGAAGGGTTCCAAGGGCTCGCCCTTGGCGGGGATCCAAGGGGCGGAGCCCCTTGGTGGGGTCCGGGGCGAAGCCCCGGCTAACGCGCCCGGTTCACCGTATAGTCCGCCACATCGATCAGCGCCCGGCGGATCGCGCTGTCGGGAAACACCGCGAGCGCCGCCTTGGCTGCCGCGGCGAAGCCCGCGGCGCGCGCCAGGGTGGTGGCGATCGCGCCGTGGCGCGCCATCAGCGCCATGGCATGGTCGAGATCGGCCGGCTGCTGGTCGCTGGCCTCGATGGTGCGGTGCCAGAATGCCTGGTCGGCGGCGCCGCCGGCCTGGTAGGCGGCCAGCACCGGCAGGGTGATCTTGCCCTCGCGAAAATCGTCCCCGACGGTCTTGCCGAGCGTCGCCTGGTCGGCCGAGTAATCCAGCGCGTCGTCGACCAGCTGAAAGGCGATGCCGAGATTGCTGCCATAGGCCGCCAGCGCTGCCTCCGCGTCCTCCCCCCGCTCGGCGACGATGGCGCCCACCTGGCAGGCGGCGGCGAACAGCGCGGCGGTCTTGCCCTGGATCACTTCGAGATAGCGGTCCTCGGTGGTGGACAGGTCGTTCTGGGTGACCAGTTGCAGCACCTCGCCCTCGGCGATCGTCGCCGCCGCGTGCGACAGCACCGCCAGCACCTTGAGCGACCCGTCCTCGACCATGAGCTGGAAGGCGCGGGCGAACAGGAAGTCGCCGACCAGGACCGAAGCCTTGTTGCCGAACACCGCGTTGGCCGAGGCGAGGCCGCGGCGCAACGCGCTCTCGTTGACCACGTCGTCGTGCAGCAGCGTGGCGGTGTGGATGAACTCGACGCAGGCGGCCAGGCGCGTGTGCCGGGTCCCCGCGTAGCCGCACAGCCTGGCGGTGGCCAGGGTGAGCAGCGGGCGCAACCGCTTGCCGCCGGCGGCGACGATGTGCGCGGCAAGCTGCGGGATGAGCGCGACGGGGCTGTCCATCCGCGCCACGATCGTGCTGTTGCAGACCGCGATATCCTGCTCGACCAGCGCGGCGAGAACGTGCAGAGCATCCTCGTCGCCGCGACGCCCGGCCTGATCCGGGGCAGCGACGCCGCCGGCCGGGCCAACCTCGGGGTCAACGCCGGCGGCGCGGGCTTGGGTTGCGCGAATTGCGGGCAGGCTGGCGGCGACGCCCAAATCTGTCTCCCGGCTTGCGCGGCGTGCGTGGGACGGCACCATATCGGCGGGCCGGAAACAGGGTCAAGCCGCGGCGGAGGAACAGTTTGATGCGCGTCGTGCTGACAACCAACGATATGGTCCGCCTCAGCTTCCTGCATGCCTTGCTGGCCGATGCCGGAATCAGCGCGACGGTGCTGGATGCGCATGCCAGTGCGATCGAGGGGAGCATCGGCGCCATCCCGCGGCGGCTGGTGGTCGCCACGGCGGACGCGGCGCGGGCCCGGCGCCTGCTGGTCGAGGCGGGCGAGGCCTGAGCCACGCGGAGGTCAGCCATGGAGGTTACGCAGGGGCATCTGCTGGGCGGGCGGGTGCGCTATGCGCAGCCGCGCAGCGGTTTCCGCAGCGGGATCGAGCCCGTGCTGCTGGCCGCCGCGGTCCCGGCGCGCCCGGGCGAGCGCGTGCTGGAGGCCGGCAGCGGGGCCGGGGCGGCGCTGCTGTGCCTCGCCGCGCGGGTGGCGGGGATCCGCGGGCTGGGGGTGGAGCGCGATCCGGCGCTGGTGGCGCTCGCGGCGGGCAACGCGGCGGCGAACGGCTGGCCGGAGCTGGGTTTCCTGGCCGCCGACATCGCGCCCCCGGGGCGGGGCGGCGCCTCGGATCGCGGTGCATCGGACATCGGTGCATTGGACATCGGTCCATTGGACATCGGCCGGTTCGACCATGGGTTCGCCAATCCGCCGTATCATCCGGCGCTCGGCACCGCCTCGCCCGACATGGCGCGCGACGCGGCACGGCGGGCGCTGCCCGGACTGTTCGCGACCTGGGCGGCGTGGATGGGGGGGCACTTGCGGCCGCGCGGCACGCTGACCTGGGTCGTCACCGCCGCCGCCCTGCCGGCCTGCATCGCGGCGCTGACCGCAGCGGGATGTGCGCCGTCGGCGCTGCTGCCGCTATGGCCGCGGGCCGGTCGGGACGCCAAGCTGGTGCTGCTGCGCGGGGTGAAGGGCGGGCGAGGGGGGTTTCGCGTGCGGCCCGGCCTGGTGCTGCACGCCGAGGCCGGCGGCTTCACGGCAGAGGCCGAGGCGGTCCTGCGGCACGCCGCGGCGCTGGCGATGTGATCCGGCCTGGCTCGCACTGCGCCCACTTCCGTGGCCGCCGGCTCGGTCCTTGCGGCGCCAAGGAGCTTTCGCGCCCAGCGACCACATCGCGTATCGGCGGCGGCGCGAAACACCCCGGGAAGCCGTCACGGCACGACAAGGCCCTGCACCATCGTCCCGCGACACGGTGAGAGGTCCGGGCTAGGGCTTTTCGCTTTCGGCGTGGCGCAGGTACCAGAGCCGCTCGTGCGCGGCGACCAGGCTCTCCATGTTGCGTCGGCGCGTGCCATCGGGCGTCAGCGGCCGGCGGGTCAGCATCATTTCCAGGACGTGCAAAAGCTGCTCGGCGACCTCGAAGTCGCCCTGATCGCAGGCGTGGTGGAACGCGATCAGAATCTTGTCTGACAAGCGCCGGCTGTAGCGCGGGGAAGCCGGCCCCGGCGTTTCGTGCAGTGCGTCGGGCTCCGCCCGGTTCACCGTGGGGTCGGTCGTGGCGTCCATCCTCTTCCGATCTACCCGATATCTCCTGCCGCCGCAGGGCAGGCTTTCCCAACTCAGGTTCGATTTTGTGAGCCGCACCGCTGGTCGCGATTTGCCCACCCCCCAGGGTAGGCCCCCCAGGGTAGGCCCCCCAGGGTAGGCCCGCCAGGGTAGGCCCGCCCGGGCCGGTTCTCCGCCTGGCCCGCCACCTCAATACATTACAGAATTGTTTGTCCGACCACGCAACTCGTTTTACGCCTACGCGCCGCGCGCAGTTTGGTTTTACGCTTTGCTCACGGCTGCATCACGCCCAACACCTCAGGCCCGGCGCCCGCCGCGGCGTGATTTTGCAACATATCTCACATGGCGATGTTCGATACCAATCCGCGAGAATTCGGTCAAGCGCCTGGGGCGGCTCGATCCGCGTCCGATCTAACCGACCGGCACCGGGCCAGCTGGCGGCGGGCCCCCGGGAAGTGGACCGGCGATCCCGGCCAGCGGGTCGGACGCCGGGCTGGCGAACGCTTCCTCCCACGTCCCGGTGGTCGAGGCTTTGCTGGTACTCGGTCGCGCGGTTCTCGAAGAAATTGGCATGCTCGACCGCGTTTAGCATCTCGTCGAGCCAGGGCAGCGGGTTGCGCTCGACGTGGAACAGCGCGTTGAGGCCGAGCTGCACCAGGCGGCGGTCGGCGATGTAGCGGATGTATTGCTTCACTTCGCGCGCGGTCAGCCCCTCGACCGCGCCGGCCTCGAAGGCGAGGTCGATGAAGGCGTCCTCGTGGTTGACGATGGTGGCGCAGGTCAGATAGATGTCCCGCTTCAATTCTTCCGTCCAGATTTCTGGATTTTCCTGCACGAAGGTACGGAACAGCTTGATGATCGACTCGCAATGCAGCGATTCGTCGCGCACCGACCAGGTGATGATCTGGCCCATCCCCTTCATCTTCCCGAAGCGTGGGAAGTTCAGCAGGATGGCGAAGGAGGCGAACAGTTGCAGCCCCTCGGTGAAGGCGCCGAAGGCGGCCAGGGTCTTGGCGATCTCGTATTTCGAATCGACCGAGAAGCCCTGCATGTAGTCGTACTTGTCCTTCATCTCCTTGTATTTGAGGAAGGCCTGGTACTCGATCTCCGGTATGCCGATGGTGTCGAGCAGGTGGCTGTAGGCGGCGATGTGGATCGTTTCGGTATTGGAGAACGCCGACAGCATCATCAGCACTTCGGTCGGTTTGAACACCCGGCTGTAGTGCTTCATGTAGCAGTTGTTCACCTCGACGTCGGCCTGGGTGAAGAAGCGGAAGATCTGCGTCAGCAGGTTGCGTTCGGCGTCCGTCAGGTTGCGGTGCCAGTCCTTCACGTCGTCGGCCAGCGGCACCTCCTCCGGCAACCAATGCACGCGCTGCTGGGTCAGCCACGCCTCATAGGCCCACGGGTAGCGGAACGGCTTGTAGACCGGGTTCTCGGTCAGCAGGTCGAAGCGGACCGGATGTTCGTCGGCTGAACGGACATTGGCATCCATGGGCAGGCCGCCTGGGGCTGGTGTGAGGGCAGGATAGCACGCGGGCTGGGCGTGGTCGCGTCGTGCGGGACGCAAGATATGGTGGGTGTTGTCGCTGCGCAACCCATATTGTGGTAGTGGCTTGACGTGGCCGGGTTTGTGGATAGGACAGTCGGGCGGGCCGGCCGCCCGCGCGGCCGGACTGCGCCGGCCGGACTGCGCCGGCCGGACTGCAAGGGAGTGCCCGACATGCAACGTGACGTGATGGTGGTCTCCGGCGTGCGCACCGCGATCGGCGATTTCGGTGGCGCGCTCAAGGACATGGCGCCGACGACGCTCGGCTCCCAGGTGGTGCGCGAGGCGCTGCAGCGCGCCGGGGTGGACGGGGCGGAGGTCGGCCACGTGGTGTTCGGCAACGTCATCCACACCGAGCCCAAGGACATGTACATGGCGCGTGTCGTCGCGCTGGGCGCCGGCGTCACCCAGGACGCGCCGGCGCTGACGGTCAACCGGCTGTGCGGGTCGGGGCTGCAGGCGATCGTTTCGGCCGCCCAAAGCCTCTTGCTGGGCGACGCCGACATCGCCGTGGCGGGCGGCGCGGAGAGCATGAGCCGCGCGCCGTACACCGCGTCGGGCATGCGCTGGGGGGCGCGGATGGGGGACAGCACGATGGTCGACATGATGGTCGCCGCGCTGCACGACCCGTTCCACAACATCCATATGGGCGAGACGGCGGAGAACCTGGCCGAAAGCCACCAGATCACCCGCGGCGAGCAGGACGCGCTGGCCGTCGAGTTGCACCGCCGCGCGGCGCGCGCCATCGCCGAGGGGCGGTTCAAGTCGCAGATCCTGCCGATCACGCAGACAACCCGCAAGGGCGAGACGATGTTCGACACCGACGAGCACGTGCGCGCCGATGTCTCGGCGGCGGATCTGGCCAAGCTGCGCGCGGTGTTCCGCAAGGACGGCACGGTGACCGCGGGCAATGCCTCGGGGATCAACGACGGCGCCGCGGCGGTGGTGCTGATGGAGGCCGCGACGGCGGCGAAGCGCGGCGCCAAGCCGCTGGGCCGGCTGGTGGCCTACGCACATGCCGGGGTGGACCCGAAGGTGATGGGCATCGGCCCGGTGCCAGCGACCCGCGCGGCG
The DNA here is from genome assembly GCA_963847615.1 of uncultured Alphaproteobacteria bacterium. Taxonomy (GTDB): domain Bacteria; phylum Pseudomonadota; class Alphaproteobacteria; order Acetobacterales; family Acetobacteraceae; genus Palsa-883. The sequence continues at coordinate 16,344 of CAWKAN010000001.1, read as the reverse complement.
CTGCGGCGCGCCGGGCTGGCCCTGGCGGACATCGACGTCATCGAGTCGAACGAGGCGTTCGCGGCGCAGGCCTGCGCGGTGGCCAAGGACCTCGGGTTCGATCCGGCGAAAACCAATCCGAACGGCTCGGGGATCTCGCTCGGCCATCCGGTCGGCGCCACCGGGACGATCCTGACGGTGAAGGCGCTGTACGAGCTGGCGCGGACCGGTGGGCGCTACGCCCTGGTGACCATGTGCATCGGCGGCGGCCAAGGCATCGCGGCAATCTTCGAACGGGCGTAGCCCGCACGTCGCCGCCGCACGCAGGTACCGACCCGATCCCAGCCATGCCCCGGCGGAGCCGGTCGGGCGTATCGAAGGAAGGTCAGGGCTCCGCCCTGAAACCCGCCAGGGGGCTTTGCCCCCTGGACCCCCACCCCCTCATCCCGGGGCAGCGCGGCGGAGCCTCTGGACTCCATGACTGGGAGTGTGGGGATGGGGAGGGGGCGGGTGGGCAGGGCACCGGTGTCGTCCGGCACGCCGGACGACACCGGTGCCCTGCCCACCCGCCCCCTCCCCATCCCCACACTCCCAGTGAAGGGTTCCAAGGGCGAGCCCTTGGCGGGGTTCCAAGGGGCAGCGCCCCTTGGTGGGGTCCAGGGGCGAAGCCCCTGACCTTGCTTTGGTGCGCCCGACCGCCCCCGCCCGGGCATGGCTGGGACCGGGCCGGCGCCCGGCTGGCCAGACGCCGCCATCCGGTCCAAGGTTGGTGCCGCGGCGTCCCGCGCCATTCGCGGGGCCGCCAATGGGTGTGACGCAGCGGGAGGACCCCACCATGGCCGGCAACGGACCGATGATCATCGAGCTGGACCGCAAGCGCATGGTTGCGATGGCGGAAAAGGATGTCGCCACGCTGACGGCGTTGCTGGCGGAGGACCTGGTCTACACGCATTCCTCGGCACGGCTCGACACCAAATCGAGCCTGATCGGCGCGATGCAGTCCGGCGCGACGGTCTATTCCTCGGTCGAACCGTCCGACGTCGTGGCGCAGGACTGCGGCGACGCCGTGGTGCTGACGGGGGTGGCGCGCATCAGCGTGACCTCGGGTGGCAAGCCGATGCAGTTCGCCGTGCGGTTCACCGATGTCTACGCCAGGCGGGGCGGGCAGTGGCAGATGGTGGTGTGGCAGTCAACGCGCCTGCCGGACTGACGGCGAGCGCAGCGAGCCGTCATGCCAGGCGAAGGCCCGGCATCCACGACTTTTTTTTGGCGCGGTGAACGCAAGTCTTCGCTGGCGCGATGGCAACCGTGGATGGCCAGCCGGGACGGTCGAGACGCAAGCCTGACAACGGCGCCGGCGGACATCGGATCGGAGGACAGTCATGCAACTCGGCATCCATCTGCCGCACGCCGGGGAGCAGGCGACCCCGGCGCTGATCCGCCGCCTGGCGGTGCGTGCGGAAGCGCTCGGCCTGAGCGACGTGTGGGTCAGCGAGCACATCATCGTGCCGCGCGCCAGCTTCCCGCGCTCGCCGCTGTTCTACGACCCGGTGCTGACCCTGACCTGGGTCGCCGCGGTGACGCAGCGTGTGCGGCTGGGCACCAGCGTGCTGGTGCTGCCGATGCGCCATCCGTTGCCCTTGGCGAAGGAACTGGCGACGCTGCACAACCTGTCCGAGGGGCGGCTGATCCTCGGCGCCGGAGTCGGCTGGCTGGAGCCGGAGTTTGCTGCGCTTGGCGTGCCGTTCCGCGAGCGGGGACGGCGGATGGACGAGGGCATCGCGATGATGCGCGCGGTCTGGACCCAGGACCCGGTCTCGTTCCACGGCAAATACATTCCGGCCGACGTGCGTGAGATGACCATGCTGCCGATGCCGGTCAGCCGGATCCCGATCTGGATCGGCGGCAGTTCGGAGGCCGCGCTGCGGCGCACCACGCGCGTCGCGGATGGCTGGCATGGCAGCCGCTATACCGCCGAGGAGGCGGCGCCGATCGTCCGGCGCCTGCGCGCCGAGCGGCCGGATGACGGGTTCACCGTGTCGATGCGATTGCATTGGAGCGGCAAGGACCAGGGCGAGCTGCGCGATCGCGTCGCGGCCTATGCGGCGGTCGGCGTCGGGCACATCATGGTGCATCCGCATGATCGCAACGTCGATGACTGGGACAGCGTGATCGAAGGCGTCGGGCGGCTGGTTGCCGGCTGAACCCGACCGCTGCGGGACGCACAGGCGGGCAGGCGCGGCATCGCCGCCGCCCACGCCGCCCGCTGCGCAGCGGACAACGAAGCGGGACAAGGTCCCGCCGGCCGCAACCATGCCCAGGGTCGGGCCGACGGCGGAGCAGACCGCCGCCGTGCGTTGCACGGGGCGCCAACGTTGACCGTTGGCGCACCGATCTACCGCCCGGAGAGGCCCCGGCGCCGCGTCAGGTGGTGTGCCAGGTGAACTGCTGCGGCTTGCGCCCCGCCGCGTGGTGCAGCTTCACATTGACCAGCGCCGGCCCGTCATGCGCCATCGCCGCGTCCAACGCCGCCCGCAGGTCCTTCGGATCATCGACGTAGAAGCCCTTGCCGCCGAACGCCTCCATCACCTTCTCGTAGCCCGAGCCGATCGTCATCACCCGCGGCGGCAGTTTGCTGCGATCGTCCGGGAACGCCTCGATCCCGCCGCCGATGCCGCCATTGTTCAGCACCACGATCTTCACCGGCAGCTTGTAGCGGCAGGCGGTCTCGATCTCCATGCCGGAGAAGCCGATCGCGGCGTCACCGAACACCGAAACGATCGGCCGGTCGGGATGGGCCACCGCGGCGGCGATGGTGAACCCCATGCCGATGCCCATGGTGCCGTAGGTGCCGGCGTCCAGCCGTAGCCGCGCGTCGGAATTCGGCATCTGGGTGCGGCCGATATCCATCGTGTTGGCGCCCTCGCCGATGATCACCGCGTTCTTCGGCAGCCAGGCGCTGATGTCCTTGAAGGCGCGGTAGTAGTTGGTCGGCGCCGAGTTGTCGTCGATCATCGACTGGACCTGCTTGGCATTGGCCGCCGACTTCTCGGCGATCGCGGCATGCCAGGGGGTGTCCTTCGGATAGAACCACTGGCGGCTCTCCAGCGTCTTGTTCAACTGTCCGACGATCGCCTTGCCATCGCCCACCAGCGCCACCTCCGCCGGCACGTTCTGGCTGATCGCCTCCGGCGAGATGTCGAGCTGGACGATCCGCACATTCTTGTTGAACCGCGGCGGCTGGCCGAAATGCATGATCCAGTTCAGCCGCGCGCCCATCAGGAAGATGACGTCGGCCTCCTGCAGCACGTGGCTGCGCGCGGCGCCGACCGACAGCTTATGGTTGTCGTCCATCACGCCCTTGCCCATGGGGGAGGCGAGGAACGGCAACTGCGTGCGTTCGATGAAGGCGCGCACTTCATCTTCCGCGCGCGACCAGCCCATGCCCTTGCCGACGATCACCAGCGGGCGTTGCGCGGATTCCAGCACGTTCAGCGCCTTGTCAACATCCTCCTGCATCGCCTGGAAGCGCGGCGGGTCGGCGACGGTGGCGGCCGGGTGCACCTTCTCCTCGTCCACCTCGCCCAGGATGATGTCGTCGGCCATGTCGAGATAGCACCCGCCGGGCCGGCCGTAGATCGAGTTGCGCACGGCCATTTCGACATAGAACGGAATGCGGTGCACGTGCTCCACCGCGTGGGCGAACTTGCAGAACGGGGTGGCGATCAGCACCTGGCGTTCCTCCTGGAACCCCCCCATGCCGTTCTGATAGGTCGGCGAGGCGCCGCCGATCAGGATCATCGGCCAGCAGTTCTGCTGCGCGTTCGCCAGGCCGGCGAGGCCGTGCACCACGCCGGGGCCGGAGACCACCAGGCAGGCGCCGGGGCGGCCGGTCAGGTAGCCGACCGCCTGCGCGGCATAGGACGCCGACTGCTCATTGCGCATGCCGTAATATTGGATGCCGGCCTTCTGCGCCGCCGTCGCGATCGGTCCGACGGGGAACCCGACGACGCCGAACATGTAGTCCACGCCTTGCTGCTTCAGGCTGCGCGCCAGCAGCGTGGCGCCGTCGATCTTGCTCATGTGCTTTGCTTCCTCCCGCGAGTTGGTCCGGACCCTGGCCGCGTGGCCCGACGCCATCAGGTCCGATGGTCGAAGACCCGAATGACGGGGAGACTACGCGCGAATGGCAAGACAGGGAAATGCAGCCCGGCCATGCTCTGCGCCGTTGCGTCCGCGGTCGGGCGTGTCCCCGGCTCTGCGTGCCCCCGCGTCAGCCGCCCAGCCGATTGCCCAGCACCCGCGCCCAGCCGTACGGATCGGGTGCGGTGCCGTACTGGATCCCGACGATCGTGTCATAAAGCTTCTGCGTCAGCTCGCCGGTCCGCCCGCCATTGATCACGTAGCGCTGGCCCTTGTAGCCCAGCTCGCCCACCGGGGAGATCACCGCCGCCGTCCCGGTGCCCCACATCTCCAGCCGTCCCGCCTGCGCCGCCGCGATCACCTCGTCGATCGCCACCGGCCGCTCGGACACCCGCAACCCCCAGTCGCGCAGCAGCCGCAGCACCAAATCGCGGGTGATGCCGGCCAGGATGGCGCCGTTCAACGGCGGCGTAACGACCTCGTCGTCGATCCGCAGCATGATGTTCATGGTGCCGACCTCGTCGAGGTAGCGGTGCTCCACCCCATCCAGCCACAGCACCTGGGTGTAGCCCTGCCGGTGCGCCTGCTCCGCGCCGTACAGGCTGGCGGCGTAGTTGCCGGCGGTCTTCGCCGCGCCCAGTCCGCCCTGCACCGCCCGCACATAGGTGTCGGACGCCAGGATGCGCACCGGGTTCATCCCCTCCTTGTAGTAGGCGCCCACCGGTCCGACGATCACGTAATACAGATAGCTGCTCGACGGATGCACGCCGAGGAACGTTTCGGTGGCAATCACCGTCGGGCGGATGTAGAGCGAGGTCCCGGGCAGCGACGGCACCCAGCGCTGGTCCACCTCCACCAGCGCGCGGATGGATTCCTCAACCATCGCGGGATCCAGCTCGGGGATGCACAGGTAATGTGCCGAGCGGTTCAGCCGGCGCGCGTGATCGGGTGTGCGGAACAGGCGAATGCGGCCGTCGCCGCCGCGAAACGCCTTCATCCCATCGAAGATCGCCTGGCCGTAGTGCAACACACAGGTCGCCGGGTCGAGGCTGAACGGCCCATAGGGGACGATGCGCGGATCGTGCCAGCCCTGCCCCTCGTGATACTCCATGAGGAACATGTGGTCGGTGAAGACCTTGCCGAAGGTCAGCGTTTCGTCCGCCGGCGGCTGCTTCGGGCTGGTCGTCCGGGTGATGGCAATCTCTGTCACGGGCTTCCCTTCAACACGGGGTGGTCAATGCCCGCCAGACTACGCCACTCCGCCGCCAAGGGGGAATTCCCACCGGCCGACCGGCGGCGACGCCGGCCAGGCCGGCCGCGACCCCGGTCTCCGCCCTACGGCATTCACCGATCGTTGCCCGCGGCGGTCGGCGCGCTCCGGTGATGCGACCTGGGCGCTGGCTGCATCGCCAGCAAGCAAGGCTTCCAACACGGAGGAAGCGCGGAGGGCCACGCAGGGCCACGGAGAAGCAAGAAGTTTGGGCGCTTCGCGCTGTCGTCGGTTCCGGCACGGCGGGCATCAATGCCTTCTCCGTGGCCCTGCGTGGCCCTCCGCGCTTCCTCCGGGTTAAAATTCTTCGCTCATATGGCGTTGACTGTTGGACGGCCCCGTAGGGCGGAAAAGCGCAGCGCCTTCCGCCATCGGACGGTGGCGGGATATGTTGTTGGGGACGTCGGCAGATGTGAGCGGCTCGCCCGGCGGTGGCGGAAGGCGCTGCGCTTTTCCGCCCTACGGGGCCGTCCAACAGTCAACGCCATATGAGCGAAATTCTTGCTGACTTGCTTGCCTGCGGACGCTGCGAACCCGCCCAGGGCCGACCGGTCGGTCGATAATCGCGGGCAGGGGGGGGGTGAATCCCGTAGGGTCTCCGCCAGGGCTCGACGCACCGGTGCCGTGTCCGCGTGCCGCTACGACCCGAAGGACCAGGGCATGACCCAAACCCGGTAGCGACCAGGGGCGAGCTCGACCAGGCTCGAGCGGCTGTTGCCGAGCACCTCCCCCAACTCCGAGGCGATGCACTGGAATTCGTCGAGCGTCGTCTCGAGGACTTCGTCCAGACCATCGACGTGGTAGCTGTCCTCCGCAACGTCGGACCTGTAGTCCGGTGTCCATTGCAGCGTGGAGTTGATGCGGATCGCGACGATCTGAACATGCGCCTCGCCGATGCGGGCCGCGCCGGTGAGCAGGATGGTGGGGTCCTCCGACGGTCCCCGCTCCTCGAGAACCGTCGGCCACTGACATGGCGGGCATGCGATTGCCATTGTGACCACCTCCCATTTCTTGTCGCCCGCGCCGGCGGCCGGCGCGGGGCTTCAGGTCGGATACACCTTGACGCTGTTGGCCACGGAGTTGGCGACGTGCTCTTTGGTGATCGCGCCGGCGATGTCGGCCGGTCGCGGCACGCCGCGGCCACGCACCACCAGCGCCATGACCGCCTGCCTGCGCCAGATACGCCGGATGACGTCGAAGATGATGTCGTCCTCGCGCACGATGGTGAAATTGCGGCTGGCGATGTCGCGCAGGGCGACGCTGGCGCGCCCCCCCTCCGAGGCCTGGCGCAGCGCCGTGTTGACGCGCAGCACGCCGAAGATGCGATTGCCCTCGGTCACGGCGACATGGCGCATGCGCCCGGCGTGATCGGGTTGGGCAAGAAACGCATCGAAACTCATCTCGGCGGGCACCACGATCACGTCGGGGTCCATCACCTCGCGCGCGTGGCGGACCAGGAACATGTTGGCGTGCAACGCCTTCGGGATGACGTGGCCGCGGCGGAACAGCTTCAGGGTGTAGATGTTCTCGCGCGACAGCACGCGCCGCACGCCGACCGCCACCGCCACCGCAACGATCATCGGCAGCACGATGGTGTAGTCGCGCGTCATCTCGAAGATCATTGTCACCGCGGTCATCACCGCCCCGGTGCCGCTGCCGACCATCGCCCCCATGCCGACCATGGCAAACGCCGGGATGTCGATGTCCAACGGCATATGCAGCATGGTCAGCAGCGCCGCGAAGGCGCCGCCGATCGTCGCCCCCATGAACAGCGACGGGGAAAAAATCCCGCCCGATGACCCCGACCCCAGGCTGAGCGTGGTTGCCAGCAGCTTGCAGACGAACAGCAGCACGAGCAGTCCGGCCATCGACAATTGCCCGTCCAGAATCACCTGGATGGTCGCGTAGCCGACGCCCTCGACGTAGTAGTGGCCGAAGCGCTGCTGCAGCGCATAGATCAGGATGCCGACCAGCAGCATGCCCAGCGCGTGCCGCGTGTAGCCCTCCTTGATCTTGTCGAACAGGTCTTCCAGCAGATGCAGGCCGCGGACGAACCCCGCCGCCGCGACGCCGATGACCACCCCGAGCAGCGCATAGAGGCAGAGACTGAGCGCCGCACTGGCGTCGACGGTGATCGGTGCCAGTTGCGGCACCGCGAAGGCCGGCTGCGGGCCGAAGAAGAAGCGCCCGATGAAGGTTGCGGTGCCGGTGGACAGCGCCACCGGCAGGAAGGTGCGGACGCTGACCTCGGGCATCATCAGCTCGATGGCGAACATGACGCCGCCGATCGGCGTGTTGAAGGTTGCCGCGATGCCGGCGCCGGCGCCGGCGGCAACCAGGATGATCCGCTCCCCGGGTGCCATCCGGATCATCTGGCCCAGGGTCGAGCCGAACGAGGAGCCGATCTGGATGATCGGCCCCTCGCGTCCCACCGCCGAGCCGCTGCCGATGGCGATCGCCGAGGCCAGCGACTTCACCACCGCGACGACCGGGCGGATCACGCCGCCGCCATAGTAGATCGCGTCCATGACCTCCGGCACGCCGTGGCCCTTGGCCTCGGGGGCGAAGGTTGACACCAGGAACGTCACCGCCAGCGAGCCGAGCACCGGCACCAGGATGACGTATCCGCCCCAGGGGGAAAGCGGGGTGAACAGATTGGCGTCGTAGTGCACCGACCACTGGCCGAGGAACAGCACGTTGTGGATCAGGCCGATCAGGTCGCGGAACACCACGGCGCCGAACCCGCTCACGACGCCGACGGCCAGCGCCAGAATCGAGAGGGCGAGCAGGCCGATCCGGCGCATGGTGTCGTCCGCCGCTGCGGCGGCGCGCTGCACGGGCGGACGATCGGCGGGCTGGGCCGGGTTCGATCGGCTTTGCATCGCGTTTCCCTGGTTTGGTCGCAACACCGATCAAGCAGGACGCGATCGCGCGTGACCTAGGCTCAGCGACGTATCGAGCCGCACATCATCCCGTGCGTCAAGCCGATGCGTCGGCCGCGCATGCGCCAGCCGAAGGAAACGGCGGCCATGTTCGAGATGCAGGGCAACCCTTCGGCGGGTGGCGGAGATGTCCCGACATCATAAAGAACGTTCATTCCCGCGGCAAATTGGCGTCACCACGGGGTGAGCCCGCGGCTGCCGCCGGCTCACCCCGTGGTGAAATTATGCCCAAGGTGCGCCACGACCATCCCTTGACCCCGCCAGCCGCCCGGCACACCCGGATGCCGATGGGTGAACGCCATCGCCTGGCTACCGCGGCGCCGCCCGCGTCGGCAGCCGCGCCAACCCGATCAGCAGCGCCAGCGTCGCGCCGGCCAGCAGCATCGTCAGCGCCGCGCCCTGGAACACGTCGCCGCGGTCGGTCAGCGCGAAGATCCCCACCGGCATCGTCACCCAGTTCGGTGGATACACCATGACGGTTGCCCCCAGCTCCCCCATCGACAGCGCGAAGCTCAGCCCGAACGCCGCCACCAGGTGCGGCGCCAGCATCGGCAAGGTCACCCTGCGCAGCACATACAGCGGTCCCGCCCCCAGGCTCGCCGCCACCGGCTCGATCTCTGCCGGCAGCCGCGCCAGCCCGGCGGTGACGCTGGCGAAGGTGTAGGCCGAGACCAGCACCAGATGCGCGATCAGCACGATCATCACGGTGCCGTTCAGCAGCACCGGCGGGCGGCTGAATGCCACCAGCAGCCCCAGCCCGACAGAGACGGACGGCACCGCGCTCGGCAGGAAGAACAGCGCCTGCAACAGGCCGCGCGTGGCCGGGGCCAGCCGGCGCAGCGCCAGCGCCGCCCAGGTGCCCAGCACCAGCGCCACCGCGCTCGACAGCAGGCCGGTTTCGATGCTCACCCGCAACGCCGCGGCCTCGTCCCCGGTCAGCGCTGCGGCGTAGTTGTGCAGCCCCAGATGGCTGGGCAGCACGCCGTTCCACTGCCCGGTGATGCTGGCCAGCGCGATGATCGCGACGGGCGCCAGATAGACCACGCCGAACAGCACGGCGAACAGCCCCCAGGCGAGCGCCCGCCCGCCGCTAGACCAGACCAGCACGCGATCCGGCCAGCCCGCGCAGCAGCAGGCGATACAGCGTGAACAACGCCAGCGACAGCGCCACGTTGGCCACGGCGATGACGCAGGCGGTGGTGTAGTCGAACTCCTGGATCGCCTTGTCGTAGACCAGCAGCGGCAGCGTGATCACGCCCTTGGCGCCGATGAAGAACACCACGCCGAACTCGTTGACCGTCAGCAGCAGGCACAGGCTGCCGCCGGCCAGCAGCGCCGGCACTGCGGCGGGCAGGATGATCTGGCGAATGATCCGCATGGTGCCGGCGCCCAGGCTGCTGGCGATCTCGATCTGCGCCGGCTCGATCAGCGACAGCGCGGCGAGCAGCGGGCGCAGGATGAACGGCGTATAGACCGTGATCTCCGCCAGGATCACGCCCCAGGGCGAATAGAGGAAATCCAGCGGCGGCTGCGTGGTGCCGAGCAGTTGCATCAGCCCGCCGTTCAGCAGCCCGGCCGAGCCGTAGATGAAGGTGAACGCCAGCGCGACCAGGAAGGTCGGCAGGGCGATGACGGTGTCGATCAGCCGCGCGGCGAGGCGCGCGCCGGGGAATGGGATGAAGGCCAGGATCACCGCGAGCGTGAACCCCAGCACCAGGCATCCCGCGGTGGCGCCGAGCGCGATCGTCACCGTGTGCAGCAGGGCATTGCGGAACAGCGCACCGCCGAACACCGCGGCATAGGGCGCCAGCGACAGCACACCGGCCTCGCCCGTCAGGCTCTGGCGCAGAATTAGCCCGAGCGGGTAGTAGAATACGCTCCCCAGCAGCAGCAGCGGCGGCAGCACCAGCAGTCCGCCGAGCTCGATGCGGGGCGCGGCGGCGGTCGCGACGGTCCCCGCGTTCGTGTCAGCCATCGCCTCAGCCATGGGCGCGCTCGTCAGTCATCGGCGATCAGCGTCGCGTCGTCGGTATGGAAATGCACGCTGACCGGGGTTCCGCGCGGCGGCGGCTCGCGCATCGGCAGTGCGCTCAGGCGCACCACGCCGCCGGGGACGTCCAGTTCCACGCTGTGGCGTTCGCCGTGCCAGACGGTCTCACGCACCACGCCGGCAAGGTGGTTCTCCCGCCCATCATCGGTCAGCACCAGCGCGTGCGGCCGCAGGCACAGCAGCGCCGGCTTGCCGCTGGGCAGCGGGTGCGGCACGCGCGCGGTCAGCCGCGCCTCGCCCAGCCGCAGTCGCGCCACGCCGTTGCCGATCGCCTCGATCCGCACCGGCAACAGGTTGGCGCGCCCGAGGAACTCGGCGGCGAACCGGTTCGGCGGTTCGTGATACAGCCGGCTCGACTGTCCCTGCGCGATCAGCTTGCCGGCGCGCATGATGGCGATGCGGTCGGCCAGCGTCAGCGCCTCGCTCTGGTCGTGCGTGACATACAGCACCGTCAGATGCGGCAGCTCGCGGTGCAGCCGGGCCAGCTCCTCCAGCATCGTCTGGCGGATCTGCGCGTCGAGCGCCGACAGCGGCTCGTCCAGCAGCAGCACGCGCGGGCTGATGGCCAGCGCGCGAGCGATCGCCACGCGCTGCTGCTGGCCGCCCGACAGCTCGCGCGGCAGCCGCTCGGCGTAGTCCGCCATGCCGACCAGGCGCAGGCAGTCCGCGACGCGCGCGCGCACCGCCGCCGCCGGCGCGCCGCGCGCGTGCAGCCCGAAGGCGACGTTGGCGGCCACGCGCATGTGCGGGAACAGCGCATAGTTCTGCACCACCATGCCGATGTCGCGCGCGTGTGGCGGCAGGTCGGTCACGTCCTGCTCGCCGATACGGATGCGTCCGGCGCTCGGGCGCACGAAGCCGGCGACGGCGCGCAGCGCGGTGGTCTTGCCGCAGCCGGACGGGCCGATGATCGCCATGATCTCGCCCGGCGCGATGTCGAGCGTCAGCGCGTCGAGCGCGACGGCGCCCTTGTAGGCGACCGTCACACCGTGGAAGCCGATGCCGCTGCCCGAGACGGCAGCGGCATCGTTCGTCCGGGCGGACGCGCCGAGCGCAACCGCTGCCGTGGCCTCCGCCATGCTAGCTGCCGGTCGCCTCATGCCAGCGCTTCACGTCGGCCTGCAGGTTCTTCAGCACCGCCGCCCAGTCGGGCGTCCAGACCGTCACGCCCTTCATGGTCTCCTCGATCTGCTTGTAGGTGGCATCGCTCGGGTGGACGTCGGTGCGCACCGGCAGGCCCTGCGCGACCTCGCTGACCGTGGACTGCGCCTCCTTGGTCAGCAGGAAGTCGATCAGCTTCTTGCCGTTGGCGCTGTGCGGCGCGCCGTGCACCAGGCCGATATAGTAGGGCAGCGCGAAGGTGGAGCGCTGCCCGTTCGGCCCGGCCGGGAAGAAGATGCGGATGTTCGGGTTCTGCGCCATCTGCGAGATGTTCATCTGCACGTCGCCGTTGGCGACATACAGCTCGCCCTTGTTGACCAGGCCGGTCAGCCGTCCGGTGGACGAGGACGGGCCGACATTGTTCGCCTGCAGTTGCTTCAGATAGGTGAAGCCGGCGTCGGCGCCGCCATAGGCGTGCACCACCTGGAGCATCACCGCGGTGCCGTCGCCGGCCTGGCCGGGCGTCGAGTATTGGATCTTGCCTTTGAACTCGGGCTTCAACAGGTCGGCGAAGGTCGCCGGCGGGGTCTTGAGCTGCGCCTGATCGTAGATGAAGCAGAGATAGTCGTTGACCAGCGCGGTATAGCGGCGGTGCGGGTCCTTGCTGGCGGCGGGGATCGCGCTCGCGCCGGCCGGGGTGAAGGCATCGAGCAGCCCGTCGGCGGCGGCCTTCTGAATGAACGGCGGCAGGGTCACCAGCACGTCGGCCTGCGGGTTGGCCTTCTCCTTGGCCACGCGATCGACCACGACGCCGGAGCCGCCCTCGATATATTGCACCTTGATGCCGGTTGCCTTGGTGAAGGCATCGAACTGGGTCTGGTACCAGTTCGGCGCGCCGTCATGCAGGCCGTCGGCGCTGTAGATCGTCACCACCTCCTGGGCCTGGGCGCCGGCGGTGCCGAGGATCGCGGCCAGGCAGGCGGCCGCCATCAATGTGAAACGCATATTTGGGTCCTCTCCCGTGTGAGTGAGGTCTGTGTGGTAAGGCCGGGCGCCGAGGTAAAGTGACCGATTGGTGACGCTCCTTCGGTCATGGTTCGGCGCCGTCCGGCGCCTTGCGGGCCCGGCCGCTGGCGCGGCGCACACCGGATGTTAACCCGAGCTCGGCAAGCTTTCCGCCCAGCACCGAAACCCAGGCGGCCAGGCATCCGATGGACCTTCCTCACCACGCCGACGCGGGCACCCCCGAAGCGGGCACCCCCGAAGCGGGCACCTCCGAAGCGGGCACCTCCGAAGCGGGCACGCCGTCCACGGACGCGGACCCGGCCCTGTCGTTCCAGTTCGAAGCCGCCGCATTCGAGCAGCTTGTCCAGGTGGTCGATCGGATCGGCGGCAACCGCGGCGATCCCGCGGCGATCGCGCTTTACCGCGGCTGGATCGCCACCCACGCCGGCGGGACGCGCATGCTGCACGGCGCCTGGTTCAATCTCGGCGTCGAGCTCAGTCGTGCCGGCGCGCTGCCCGACGCCATCCTGGCCTATCGCAGCGCGCTTGCGCTGAAGCCGGATTTTCCCCCCGCCGCGATCAATCTCGGCCTCCTGCTCGAACAACTCGGCCGCGTGGAGGCCGCATTGCAGGCTTGGGCCCAGGCGCTCCAGCCGGACGCGGCGCGTATCGCCCTGCTCAACCAGCGCGCCCGCCTGCTCGAGCAAACCGGGCGGCTGGAGGCGGCGGAGCAGGCCCTGCGCAGCAGCCTGCTGACCGATCCGCAGCAGCCGGACGTGATCCAGCACTGGGTGCATATCCGCCAGAAGATGTGCCAATGGCCGGTGTTGGCCGAGGTGATACCGGGCCTGTCGCGCCAGGACCTGCTCGCGCAGTGCGGCCCGCTCGGCTCGCTGGCGTCCACCGACCAGGTCGGCGTGCAGCATGCGATCTGCGCCCGCTGGCTGCACCGCAAGACCACGCCGGCGCCGGTGCGGCTCAGCCCGGCGCGCGGCTACCGCCACGACCGCATCCGGCTGGGCTATCTGTCCTCGGATTTCTGCCGCCACGCCATGAGCTTCCTGATCGCCGAGCTGTTCGAGCGGCACGACCGGCAGTGTTTCGAGATCTACGGCTACGACACCGGCCTCGACGACGGCAGTGAGATCCGCCAGCGCGTGATCGGCGCGTTCGACCACCATGCGACGATCCGCTTGCTGTCCGACGAGGCGGCGGCGCGGCGGATCCGCGAGGACGAGATCGATATCCTGATCGACCTGAACGGGCTGACCGCCGGGGCGCGGCTGCAGATCCTGCGCTGGCGTCCGGCGCCGTTGCAGGCCACCTATCTTGGCTTCATTGGCCCGGTCCCGTTGCCCGAGCTGGATTTTCTGTTCTGCGACAGCATCGTCGTGCCGCCGGCGATCGCCGCCGCCTACGCCCCGCGACCGCTCTACATCGCCGAGATCTACCAGGCGAACGACAGCAAGCGTGTGATCGGCGCGCCCACCACCCGCGCGCATGCCGGCCTGCCCGACGATTGCTTTGTCTTTTGCTGCTTCTCCAACCATTACAAGATCACCGAGGAGATGTTCGCCGCCTGGATGGCGATCCTCCGCCGGGTCGAGCACGCGGTGCTGTGGCTGGCCGCCGACAATGCGTGGTCGTGGCACAACCTGCGCCAGCACGCGGCGGCCGCCGGCATCGATCCCGAGCGGCTGATCCTTGCCGGCCGCGTCGATCCGGCCGAGTACATGTCGCGGCTGGCGCTGGCGGATCTGTTCCTCGACACCTCGCCCTACAATGCCGGAACGATCGCCAGCGACGCGATCCGCATGGGACTGCCGCTGCTGACGCTGTCGGGTCAATCCTTCGCCTCGCGCATGGCGGGCCGCCTGCTTGCCGCGATCGGTGCCGGCGACGGGGTCGTCCACACGCTGGCGGCGTATGTCGAGACCGCCGTCATGCTGGCCAGCAATCCCCAGGCGCATGCCGCCTACAGGGCGCTGTTCACCGAGGCGCGGTGGGCCGAGACCATCGGCGACATCGCGGAATTCACCGCGGCCTTCGAAACGACGCTGCGGCGCATCCAGGCCGAGCTGGTGTCAGGCGGCGAGGCGCTCGCCGCCTGACCCGGCCGGGCCGCCCGCCGGCTCCAGCACCGACAAGGCATATTGTGCGCCTTTATGGCCCTTCGCGGCGGCGCCGGCGAACAGCCGCATCGCGGTTGGCCGATCGGCTGGCCCGCCCCGCCCGTTCACCAGCATCTCGCCGGCGGCGACCGCCGCATCCCCGTTGCCCTTGGCGGCGGCACGCAGGTAGCAGGCGCGCGCGGCGGCGGGGTTCGGCGCGATCCCGCGGCCCTCGTCCAGCATCCGGGCGAACCAGTAGAGCGCCGCCGGCATGACTTCGATCGCGCGGTGGAACCATCGCAGCGCCTCGGCGTCGTCGCGCCTTGTGCCGATCCCATGGGCCAGGCAGATGCCAAGCTCGTAGGCCGCCACCACGTCGTCCGCGGTCGCCGCAACGCGCAGCCAGTGCGCCGCGGTCACCGGGTCGGTGCCGAACCCGCCGCCGCGCAGACAAAGCTGCCCGAGGGCCCGCGCCGCGCCCGCGTGCCCCGCCTCCGCCGCGCGTTGGAACCACAGCGCCGCCTCGCAGAAATTCGGCGGCACCTCGCCCTCGCGGGCATAGAGGTCGCCGACCATCGCCGCCGCCAGCGCGTCACCCGCGAGGCCCGCACGACGCAGCCAGGTCTCGCCGGTCTGCGCGTCCTGTTTGACCCCGCGTCCCATCAGCAGGGCGAGGCCGTAGCGGAGTTGTGCCGAGCGATGGCCACGCTCGGCCGCTTCGCGGTAGTGCGCCGTCGCGGCGGCAAGCTGCTCGGCGTCGGGGTTGATCTGATCTTCGAGCACCCCCAGCACGAAATGCGCGGCGGGCAGGTCGGACTTGGCCGCGGATTGCAGCAGCCGGCGCGCCTCCGCCACGTCGGCCGGGGAGGCGCCGTCGCGCAGCAGGGCGAGCGCCCAGCCAAGCTGCCCCTGCACCAGCCCGCTCGTGGCGGCCTCCCGGTGGTACCTGTGCCCCGCGCGCCGGATCGCGCAACGCCTCGGGGCCGGAGGTCAGGATATAGCCCATCAGCGTCTGTGCCTCGGCGGATCCTCCGTCGGCCGCCGGCTGGCCCCATTGCAGTGCCACCTGATAGTCCGGCGGTCAACCGCCGTAGCGCGAGGCCGGTTCGAACCGTCCGACCCCGGCACTGGTGCTGATGCCCTGCACCGCCAGCGAGGCCAGCAAGTACCTGCGCCTCGACATCATGTCCTTGCGCCGCCTGCGTCAGCCAGCGCAGCGCGGCGTCCAGGCAGGATGGGACGCCGAGGCCGAGCAGGTAGCAACGTCCCAGCCGAAGCTGGGCGCGCGGCAGGCCGTCGTGCGCCGCGCGCGCAAACTGTTGAAACGCACGCTGATGGTCGCCGTCGTCAGCCAGGATGACGGCATAGGCCAGCCGCGCAGCGGGGTGCCCCCGCAGCGCGCGGTAACCAAGGTGAAGCCGTTGGATCCATGACACGCTGGCACGTCCGACCGGTGACGATACGCCATCGTCGCGGCGATATATTGCCTAATCGTAAACGGCTGAACTCGCATGCGGCGGACCGGTGCATGAAGCCGTCCCAACGATTTTGCGGCGCGCGCGTTTTATTTACGTTCTGTCAATCCATTCCCCCGCATCGTGGCCGCAGGCACAAAAACTTTGCCATTTGCAACCGTTATATGACGGAGCCTTCAAATGGCACTGAGCAGTCTGACGACCGCCCAAATCGCGGCTCTGCCCACCAGCACGATTGCCGGTCTGACGACCGCCGACCTCCTGAGCC